>NZ_PPXQ01000009.1 GCF_004798585.1 Massilia sp. Mn16-1_5 | reverse complement strand
TTGTTAAAGAACTTATTCGGTACTGCCTTGCTGCGTTCTGCGAATCGTTTTGTTCGTCAGCAGCAGAGGAATGAGATTATGCAGCGTTTCGTGATTCTCGTCAATCTCTTTTTTGCTACACCGCAGAACTCTGCGGCTCCTGTTGTCAACACAACTACTTGATTTCGTTGTCGTTTTCAGCAGGAGGCGCATTATAGCGAACCCCGGCCACGGTCCGCAAGGGCTTTTCGCGGCCGGGTGTGGATCACTCCGTCAGCGTGGTCGGCTGGTAGTTCGGATCGGCCTTGATCTTCTCCTGGCTGAACGGCAGCACCGGCCACTCCTTGCGCGAGTACACGTTCAACTGGTCCGCATAATGAGGAGATGTGGGATCGATCGACTGGCCATAGGTCAGCATGGCCTGCGCAACCGGGCCCTGGTCGTCGAAGCTCACCGTCTGGATGTAGCTCTCGCCCCAGTGCACACCGTTATAGCCGGTAGCCGTCAGCCCGCCGCGCATGGTCAGCGAGTTATAGGAACCGTCGATGTTGCCGATGCCGCCGTGCAAGGGAATGCGCACGCCGTTGCGGGTTTCGGTCTGGTAGTCGCCGAGCTTGCCATTAAATGGGATGCCAAGTGACTGCAGCTTGAGGGCGGCAGCCTTCAGGGCAGCCAGCACGGCCGGCACGGCCGCCGGCGCCACCCCGTTCGGCGTATTCACCGGATCGGCCGGGTTGAAGGGCACCGCCCACTTGTTCGGGATCGCAGCGGCACTATTCCAGAACTCGCGGAACAGCACAGCGCCACGGCTGTCGACATTCACGCGGCGGTCCCAGGCGGACAGCGCGGTGCAGGCCTGCAGCAGGACGGCATCGCCGCTGGCCGTGCAGGCCGGCAGCAATTCCGGCAGCACGAGCTCGGCCGCATGCAGGCGGTTGGCGAAGGCCAGGGCCTGCAAGTCGGTCAGCCCCAGCTTTTTCGTTTGCACCAGTTCCTCGACCTGCTTGAACCCGACCCGCGTGCGCAGGCTCTGCTCGACGCCGACGCGGCCGTACAGCGGAGAAAATCCGAAAGGCGCCGGACCTGGCAGCAGGGCTTTCGGATTATTCAACCAAAAACTGTCGTTCGAATTGCCGACGTAATCGGTGCGGAGCGTCCATGGGCCATTCACCGGAGAGTAGATGCCGGCCGGCGCATTCGGATCGCTCCCCCAGCCGCAGCTGCTACGCGAGCCATCGAACAGCAGCGCCGCCTGCAGCAACAGGCAGCCGTTGCCGAATTTTTGGGCACCCATGTGCGGCACCACGCTGGCGTCGGCGAACAGCACGTTGCCGTCGCGGTCGGCCGCCACCGTATTCACCCAGGGCAGGCCGATCGTCTTGTCGAGCGAGGCCTTGATCGCCTGCACATTGTTCGCCCGGCCGATCCCGAGCCACTGCTCGAGCATGCGGGTGTTGTTGCGGTTCGGGTCGGCCAATACGTAGGCGGCACTCGCCGTCCAGCTCATGCCGGCCTCCGGCTTGACGATCACCGCGCCTTGCTGGCTGAACCAGAAGGTTTTACTCCGCTTCGCCAGCGTACCGTCCGCCTGCAACAGGTCGACCGACACTGTCTTCGACGTCATCTTGACGGGCGCGCCGTCATATAAATACGTGGTGCCGCCGGTATCGTTCGGATCCAGCGCCAGCCGGAAGGTGGTGAAGTGGATGGCGGTCGTGACCGTGTGGCTCCAGGCGACGTCACGATTAAAACCGATCACGATGGCGGGAATGCCGCCAATGATCACGCCCATCGCGTCGTATTTGTCGGGCACGGTCAGGTGGGCCTGATAGAAGCGGTCGGCCGAGGTCCAGGGATAATGCGGATTGCCGAGCAGGAGGCCGCGCCCATTCGCCGATAAGTCCTTGCCGACGGCCAGTGCATTGCTGCCGAAACCTTGCCGATTCAGTTTATCGAGGCGCGCCAGCAGGAAGCCCGGATCGAATTTTCGGATCTTGGCCTGCGCCAGTCCGGCTCCCGGACTCCGCCCGGCAGCAACGAATTCCTTGGCGAACACCTGACCCGTGGCATGCAAGGCCTTCTCGGCCATGATGAGGTACATGTCGTCGACCGTGATGGCACGTACCCACTTGGCATCCTTGCAGGCGGCCGGATACTGCCCGGCGAAGGCTTTGACGTAGCGGTTATAGCCTTCGACATAGCCCTCGACCAGTTCGCGCGGCTCGGGCGTGCCGGCGGCATAGCTGGCGCGCAGTTGCTCGATGTCGAGATAGCCCTTAAAGAAAAAGTCGCTGTCCTCGTTCTTGAGGTCCATGAAACCGCTGGCGGTGCCGTATTCGTCGCCGGTCTCGGAACGACGCGGCGCGCGCGCCTCGCCACCGAAGAATTGCGAGCGTTCGCCACGCACCGTCAGCACGGTGTCGGCGAACATGCAGACATTATCCTGGGCATAGGCATAGGCCAGGCCGTAGCCGAGGCTGCGAAAATCCTTGCCCTTCACGTGCGGCACGCCATAGCCGGTGCGGCCGACGTCGACGCTGATACGGGAAGCGGTGGCGACGGGTGGCGGTGGCGTCGTGGAGGTATCGGCAGGTTTGCCGTCGTCGCTACTGCACCCGGCCAGGGCAAGGAGGAGCGCGGCGGCGATGGAAAGATAGGTCGATTGCACGTGCTGACGTTTCATGTGGACGCTTTCTGCGGACAGGGCCGCGTGGCGAGATGAAAAGGCGGACTGTATTGGCGGGCCTAGCACTGGGCTTGACCCTGGGGAATACAGTGTAGCGACAGCACATGCGTTGCAAGCCTATCGGAATTGATGGGTCGCAACAAAGCTACGGGAAAAAGAAAAAGCCCACCAGCATCACACTGGTGGGCTTCTCTATATAACTAGCCTGACGATAACCTACTTTCACACTGGTTGCAGCACTATCATCGGCGCAAAGTCGTTTCACGGTCCTGTTCGGGATGGGAAGGGGTGGGACCGACTTGCTATGGTCATCAGGCATAACTTGCTGGGACGCTGTTCCACAACGGGGCAACAACTCCCTGAATTCCGGCGTGCATTCTAACAGGCAAGTTCCCGGAACGCCAGCACGGATTGCGGCGCCAGCGCGTAAAATGGCCCCTTTGCCCGAAACGCTTCCCGCCATGACCATCCTGCTGTCCACCCTGAACGCCCGCTACGCCCACGCATCCCTGGGCCTGCGCTACCTGCTGGCGAACATGGGGGCGCTCGGCCCGCAGACGCGGACCCAGGAATTCGTCATCGGCGCCAAGACGACCGAAGTGGTCGAACGCCTGCTGGCCGGGCACCCGCGCATCATCGGCTTCGGCGTGTATATCTGGAACGTGGAAGAGACGACGCGCGTCGTCGCCATGCTCAAACGCGTGGCACCCGAGGTGACGATCGTGCTGGGCGGGCCGGAAGTGTCCTTCGAGACCAACGAGCAGCAGATCGTCAAGCTAGCCGACTACGTCGTCACCGGCTGGGGAGATATCACCTTCCCGCAGCTGTGCGCGCAGATCCTCGACGGCCCCCAGCCCCTGATGAAGGTGCATGCCGGGGTCCAGCCGCCCATGGCCGAGATCGCCCTGCCCTACTCTTTATATAGTGACGAGGACATCGCGCACCGCACCTTATATGTGGAGGCCTCGCGCGGCTGTCCCTTCAAGTGCGAGTTCTGCCTGTCCTCGCTCGATAAAACCGCCTGGCCGTTCCCGCTGGACGCCTTCCTGGCGCAGATGGAAGATTTATACAGCCGCGGTGCGCGCCTGTTCAAATTCGTCGACCGCACTTTTAACTTGAACGTGAAGACCAGCATGAAGATCATGCAGTTCTTCCTCGACAAGATCGACGCGGCGCCAGAGGACCCGGTGTATGCCCACTTCGAGCTGGTACCCGACCACCTGCCGGAAGCCTTGAAGGAGATGATCGCGCGCTTCCCGGCCGGCGCCCTGCAGTTCGAGATCGGCATCCAGAGTTTCAATCCCGAAGTGCAGGCTTTGGTCAGCCGGCGCCAGGACAATGCGAAGGCGGCGGACAACATCCGCTGGCTGTGCGAGCACTCGCAGGCCCACCTGCACGTCGACCTGATCGCCGGCCTGCCGGGTGAGGACATCGCCAGCTTCGCACGCGGCTTCGACCAGCTGGTCGGCCTGGGCGCGCACGAGATCCAGTTCGGCATATTAAAACGGCTGCGCGGCACGCCCATCATCCGGCATACCGAGCCGTACAAGATGGTGTACGACCCGTATCCGCCCTATACCGTGCTCGCCACCAGCCTGATCGATTTCCCGACCATGCAGCGCCTGGTGCGCTTCGCGCGCTACTGGGACCTGGTGGCCAATTCCGGGCGCTTTGCAAACACGACCCGGGTGCTGCTCGGCGTGCGTCCTTTCGAGAACTTCATGGCTTTCTCGGACTGGATCTATACGAAAACCGACGCCACCCACCGCATCGCCCTCGACCGGCTGGCCAAGCTCGTCGCCGAATGGCTGCAGGTGACCGGCATGGCGCGCGATGAAGCACTGGCCCTGGTGGCGAGCGATTA
The DNA here is from genome assembly GCF_004798585.1 of Massilia sp. Mn16-1_5. Classification (GTDB taxonomy): domain Bacteria; phylum Pseudomonadota; class Gammaproteobacteria; order Burkholderiales; family Burkholderiaceae_D; genus Telluria. The sequence continues at coordinate 254,035 of NZ_PPXQ01000009.1, read as the reverse complement.
CGCGGGCAATGTCGACGGCGCAGCGAAAAAGGCAGCCAATACAGCGACGGTGGCGCCGGCAAGGCAGGTTCGTCACCTCGCTGCCTGAGCACGCTAGACCCCGCCAAATGGCAGAGACGGCGAAATCCTTTTACACTGCAATAATGCAGATTGAAAATACGCCAACATTATCCATTGAACATTCCGCCGGCGGCGCGGCGCAATCTGTCATGGCACGGGGGGTGTGGCAGGTGCATGCGCTCAGCCAGAAGGGCTTGCTCAAGCGCATCAACCGCAGCTTCCTCGACTTGAAGAAGAAGTCCGGGCTGGCCTGGGATCTGACCGAGGTGAGCAGCATCGACCACATCGGCGCCCAGCTGTTCTGGAATGCCTGGGGCAAGAAGCGGCCGTCCCAGTTAAAACTCGATCCGCGCCAGGAAGAGCTCTTCGCCCGCATCGAAAAGGCCAGTGCCCACACCCTGCCGCGCACCAAGGTCAGCCCGCTGAACTGGATCATCGTCCTCGGCGCCGGCCTGCTCAGCTTTTTCGAGCACCTGCACGGCTTTGTCGAACTGATCGGCCGCCTCGTGCAGGACCTGGGCCGCTTCATCCGCCGCCCGGCCACGGGTCCATGGCGCGAGATCTCGGCCAACATCTATCACTCCGGCTTCCAGGCGCTCGGCATCACGGCCCTGGTCGGCTTCCTGATCGGCGTCGTGCTGTCTTATCTGTCGGCCCAGCAATTGAGCCAGTTCGGTGGCGACATCTACCTGGTCAACATCCTCGGCATGAGTATCGTGCGCGAACTGGGGCCGCTGCTGGCGGCGATCCTGGTCGCGGGCCGTTCCGGTTCCTCGATCACGGCTCAGCTGGGCGTCATGAAGGTGACGGAAGAACTCGACGCCATGCTGGTGATGGGCATCTCGCACGGCTACCGCCTGATCATGCCGAAAGTGGTGGCCCTCGCCATCTCGATGCCCTTACTCGTGGTCTGGACCGATGCGATGGCCCTGATCGGCGGCATGGCCTCGGCCAAGATCGAACTCGGCCTGTCCTTCCGCTACTTCATGCAAAAGCTGCCGGACGCGGTGCCGCTGATTAACTACATCATCGGCTTATTAAAAGGCATGACCTTCGGCATGCTGATCGCGCTGGTGTCCTGCCACTTCGGCCTGCGCATCAAGCCGAATACGGAAAGCCTGGGCCGCGGCACGACGACTTCGGTCGTCACCGCCATCACGGTCGTGATCCTGGCCGACGCCGTGTTCGCGATCATCTTCAGCGGCGTGGGGTTCTGATGGCCGACGAGATCAAGCGCCCGCAGGATCGGCCACCTCAGCAGCTCAACCGCAAGCCGGAGGAGGACGTTGGCCCGCCCGTGGTCGACATCCGCAACCTGTGGACCAAGTTCGGCAAGACGGTCGTGCACCAGGACCTGAACCTGAAAATCTATGCAGGCGAAATCCTGTCGATCGTCGGTGGTTCCGGTACGGGTAAAACCGTGCTGCTGCGCCAGATGCTGGGCCTGGAGCGGCCTTCGAAGGGTTGCGTGCGCGTATTCGACGAAGACATCAGCGAGGCCGGGCCCGAGCAGCTGCAGCGCATGCGCAACCACTGGGGCATGCTGTTCCAGCAGGGCGCGCTGTATTCGGCATTGACCGTGTTCGACAACATCGCCCAGCCGATGCGCGAGCTGCGCGCCCTGCCCGAAGACGTGATCCGCGACGCCGTGCTGCTGAAAATGGATATGGTGGGCCTGGGCGCGGAACACGCGAATAAAATGCCGGCCGATCTGTCGGGCGGGATGACCAAGCGCGCGGCCCTGGCACGCGCGCTGGCGCTGGAACCGAGATTGCTGTTCCTGGACGAGCCGACCGCGGGCCTCGACCCCGATGCGTCCGACGCCTTCGTCACGCTGATCCAGGCCCTGCACCGGGAACTGAAACTGACTGTGGTGATGGTCACCCACGACCTCGACACGCTGTTTGCGCTGTCTTCGCGCATCGCGGTCCTGGCCGAAAAGCACGTGCTGGCGGTGGGACCGTCGCGCGACGTGGTGCGGGTCGACCATCCGTTCATCAAACATTTCTTCCTCGGCGGACGCGGCCAGCGGGCACTCGAAGTGCTGGATGAACGCGAAGAAGCCGCGGAAGAACCAAAGGAGTGACATGGAAAACCGATCGTATGCATTGATGACGGGCGTCTTCACGATCGCCCTGCTGGTGGCCACGGTGCTGGTGGGCCTCTGGCTGAACCGCGACAAGACGGAATTGTCGCCCTATGAAATCGTCACCACCCAGTCGATTCCCGGCCTGAATCCGCAGGCGACCGTGCGTTACCGCGGCCTGGAAGTGGGGCGCGTGGACGAGATCGTGTTCGATCCGAAGGTGACCGGCCAGATCCTGATTAAATTGTCGGTGGAAGAAGGCTCGCCGATCACCACCACCACTTTCGCTTCGCTCGGCTACCAGGGCGTGACCGGCATCGCGTTCATTCAACTCGACGACGACCGCACCGGTTCGCCCCTCCTGAAAACCGATCCGGACCACGTGGGCCGCATTCCACTGCGGCCGGGCCTGCTCGACCAATTGGAAAAGCGCGGCATCGCCATCCTCGACCGCACCGAGCAGATCACGGCGCGCATCAATAACCTGATGAGCGACGAGAATCAGAAGACCATCATCGGCGCCTTCGACAACATCAGCAAGGCGGCCGAAGCCTATGGCAAGATCCCGGAAAAACTGGATCCGACCATAGCCCGGATGCCGGCCCTGGTGGAAAAGCTCGACCGCAGCCTGACTTCCTTCGACAACTTTGCCGGCAGCGCCACCAAAGCAGTGAACAACTACGACCAGCTGGCCACGAGCCTGCAGGCGCCGGACGGCCCGATCAACCGCCTGAACGGTGCGATCGGCTCGCTGCAAGGCGTGACCAGCGACCTGGAAGCGGAAACCCTGCCGCACCTGACCCGCATGACGGACGAAGCGCGCACGGCGCTGCGTTCGGTGCGCCGTACTGCCGATTCGCTCTCGGACCGCCCGCAGAGCATCCTGTTCGGCAATCCGAACATCCAGCCCGGCCCCGGCGAACCGGGCTTCGTCGCCCCGACCAAATGAGGATCATCTTGAATACGAACCTGCATCGCCTCGTTGGCGCCGCCGTCCTTGCCCTGCTGCTTACCGGCTGCGCGTCGAACAAGAACACGGGTGGCAACACCCAATTCGATTTCGGGCCGCTCGGCGCGCCAGGCGCGCAAGTGGTCCGGGCTCCACTGCCCGCCATCATCGTGATGGACGCGACCGGCTCGCCGACCTTCGAGAACGAGCGCATGGTCTACCGCCTGAACTACAACGATCCGCTGCAGGCGCGCACCTATGCCAACAGCCGCTGGAGCGCCAATCCCCTGCTGCTGGTCACGCAGCGCATCAAGTCGCGCCTGGCCCAGGCCGGCGTGAAAGTGCTGTCGGCAACCGATTCGAGCACCAATATCCCGATCTTGCGCCTCGAGGTCGACGAGTTCTCGCACGCCTTCGCCAGCACCACGGCCAGCGAAGGGCGCCTGATCCTGCGCGCCTCGCTGTTCAATGGCCACGCGCTGTACGACCAGAAAACGGTGATGCGCGCAACGCCCGCCCCGAGCGCGGATGCCGCCGGCGGCGCCCACGCCCTGGCTGCCAGCACCGATGGCGCCGCGGCCGACATCCTCGCCTGGCTTGCCGGCTTCGACAACCGACCGCGATGACCGCACCGGAAGCACAGAGGAACGGCCACGGCGCTGCGGACAGTCTTGAAGCGCCGCGCCGTGGTTCGCCCATCGCGCGTGCCTCGCTGCTGGCCTATCTGTTCCTGATCGTCTACGCCAGCTGGTTCCCTTTCACGGGCTGGCGCAGCAATGGCTTGCCGCTGCTCTCGTTCATGAACCTGGTCAAGCAGCGCTACTGGACCGGCTTCGACGTGATGGTGAACGTCGTCGGCTACGTCCCGCTCGGCATCCTGCTGGTACTGGCCATGTATCCGCTGATCCGCGGCGTCTGGGCAACTTTGCTGGCGGCCACTCTCGGCTTCCTGGTCTCCGGCACGATGGAGGCGGTGCAGAATTTCCTGCCCAGCCGCGTGCCCTCGAATCTCGACTTGCTGACCAATTCCGCCGGCGCCTTCATCGGGGCCTGCATCGGTCCGCTGCTGGCGCGCGGCCTGCTCGACCAGGGGCGGCTGTACCGCCTCCGTAAGCGCTGGTTCGCGCCGCATGCGAGCCAGGGCCTGGTGCTGCTGGCGCTGTGGCCGCTGGCCCAGATCTATCCGCAAAGTTTTTTATTTGGCCACGGTCAGGTGCTGCCCATCATCTCGGGCTGGCTATCCGACTGGTTCGAAGAGGACATCGACCTGATCGCCATGCTGCGTCCGGGGCCGGCGATGAGCGTCGAGCAGTACTGGCTGTCGGAGACGATCATCACCGCCTGCGGCATGACCGGCGCCGCCTTGACCCTGCTGTGCCTGCTGCGCCGGGGCGCCCCGCGCTATACCCTGATGCTCCTGATGCTGGGCGCCGCGCTGCTCATGAAGACGCTGGCCAGCTCGCTGCTGTTCCGTCCGGATAACGCCTACGTCTGGGTGACGCCCGGGGCCGAGGGCGGCTTCCTGATCGGCCTGATCATGCTGGCCGGTCTCGCCTTTGCGCCGCAACTGGCGCAGCGCCGCCTTGCCGTGGTGACGCTGGTGCTGAGCCTGATCGTGGTGAACACGATTCCGGCGAATCCCTATTTCACGCTGACGCTGCAGGGTTGGGTGCAGGGTAAATTCCTGAACTTTAACGGCGCGGCCCAGTTCCTGTCCCTGCTCTGGCCGTTTTTCGCCCTGTGGTTCCTCCTGCTGCCGTCCCATAAACTCAATCGCGGTTAAGATGACGGCTGGCCACGTCTAGACCGAGAGCGACATGAGCGACAACAAACCATTTTACGAACACCACGTGTTCTTTTGCATGAACGAGCGCGATGGCGAGAATTGCCGCCAGAGCTGCGGCAAGGCCGGCGCCGAAATCGCGCAGAAGCACGCGAAAAAGCGCATCAAGCAGCTTGGCCTGAACGAGCCGGGCAAGGTGCGCATCAACAAGGCCGGCTGCATGGAACGCTGCGAAGAGGGCCCGGTGCTCGTCGTCTACCCGCAAGGCACCTGGTACACCTATGTCGACACCAGCGACATCGACGACATCATCGACTCCCATATCCTCAAGGGCCAGGTCGTCGAACGCCTGAAAATCTGATAAGCAATCCGCACGATGAACAAGTTTTCGAAACGTTTTATGTTGGACGGCCCGGCCGGCAAGATGGAATGCATGCTCGACCTGCCGGAAGCCGCGCCGCGCGGCATCGCCCTGGTCGCCCACCCGCACCCACTGTATGGCGGCACGATGGAAAACAAGGTGGCGCAGACGCTGGCGCGCACCTTCGTCACCCTGGGCTACGCCACGGCGCGCTTCAACTTCCGCGGCGTCGGCCAATCGGAAGGCGAACATGACCGCGGCCACGGCGAGGTCGACGACATGGCCTTCATGATGGAATACATGCAGGAACAGTATCCGGGCCTGCCGGTGGCGCTGTCCGGCTTCTCCTTCGGCACCTTTGTCCAGGCCCAGTTGCGTGCGCGCCTGGAAAACGAAGGCCGTCCTGACGCGATCGAGCGCATGGTGCTGGTCGGTACCGCGGCCGGCAAGTGGCCGCTGCCGCATGTACCGGAAGACACCATCCTGATCCACGGCGAGCTGGACGACACGATCACCCTGCAGATGGTGCTCGACTGGGCGCGGCCGCAAGAGATTCCTGTCATTGTGATACCAGGCGCGGACCACTTCTTCCACAAACGCCTCAATCCGATCAAAAATCTTGTCGTACAAATGTGGCGCCGTGACAATTGAGCCCGTCACTGGCCTATAATTGACCACTTCTTTGAATCCATGCCGTTGGGCAATAGTCTTTTGACACTCATTTGCTCCGGCGGCATCCGCACCACCCCTACTGACTCACTTTAGCTCCCATGAAAAAACTGATTGCGGCCGTGGCCGCCAGCCTGCTGATGATGTCGGCCAGCGCGCAAACCGTGCCTGCCCCATCGATCGCGGCGAAATCGTGGCTGCTGCTCGACGCCACCAGCGGCCAGGTCATTGCGGCCCAGGATCCGAACCTGCGTATCGAGCCGGCTTCGCTCACCAAGGTCATGACCGCCTATGTCACCTTCCAGGCGATCCGCGACAAGAAACTGTCCCTGAACACGATGGTCAACGTCTCGACCCGCGCCTGGAAAGTCGATTCGAGCAGCTCGAAGATGTTCATCGACCCGGCCACCCCGGTCAGCGTGAGCGACCTGCTGCACGGCCTGATGATCCAGTCGGGTAACGACGCTGCCGTCGCCCTGGCCGAAGCCGTCGCCGGCGACGAAGGCACCTTCGCCGTCCTGATGAACCGCGAAGCCCAGCGCATGGGCATGAAGAACACCAAGTTCGCCAACCCGCACGGCCTGCCGAGCCCGGACAACTACTCGACCGCGCAAGACCTCGCGACGCTCGCCACCAACGTGATCCGCGACTTCCCCGAGTTTTATAAAATCGACTCGATCAAGCAGTTCACCTATAACAAGATCACCCAGCAGAACCGCAATCGCCTGCTGTGGCTGGATCCGACGGTCGACGGCATGAAGACCGGCCACACCGAATCCTCGGGCTACAGCATGATCGCCTCGGCCCGCCGCCCGAACGGCAACAGCGGCGAGCGCCGCCTGATTTCGGTCGTGTCCGGCGCCAGCTCGGATGGCGTGCGTACCCAGGAAAGCCAGAAGCTGCTGAACTGGGGCTTCCAGAACTTCGATACGGTCAAGCTGTACTCGAAGGGCCAGGCAATCGCCACGCCGGAAGTGTGGAAAGGTTCGCAAGGCACCGTCAAGATCGGCTTCACCAATGACGTGCTGGTGACGGTACCGAAGGGCGTCGCCGGTAAATTGAAACCAGTGCTGGAACGCAAGGACCCGCTGGTCGCCCCGCTGCCGCGCAATGGCCGCGTCGGTACTCTCAAAATGATGGTCGACAACAAGCCGCTGCTGGTGCTGCCGGTTGTGGCGCTGGAAGAAGTACAGGAAGCGTCCATCTTCGGCCGCGCTTGGGATTCGATCCGTTTGATGATCAAGTAAGCGTCATCGCTTCAAACGATGCCCGCTAGGTTTGCGCCTCGCGGGCATTTTTGTTTTTGCACCATATTGGTGCAATCTGGATTGACGCTGTCGCCGCTATAATGCTTTCTTACTTTTTCAAGCAAGAAAGCCGCATATGACCTCTGCCCTTTGCCCCCGCACTTTGACCCGCCCCGACGGCCTCGAACTGTCGCGCGTGATCGCCGGCATGTGGAGAATGGGCGAGTGGGACATGTCGGTGCAGCAGAGGATCGCCTTCATCGAGGAGTGCTTGGCGCTGGGCGTGACCAGTTTCGATCACGCCGACATCTACGGCAACTACGGCGTCGAAGGCCTGTTCGGCGAGGCGCTGCGTGCGCAGCCCTCCCTGCGCGGGCGCATGGAGCTCGTCAGCAAGTGCGGCATCAAACTCGTGTCCCCGGCGCGCCCGGCGCACACGATCCAGCATTACGACACCAGCCTGGAGCACATCGTCGCCTCCTGCGAGGCATCGCTGCGCCAGCTGAACACGGATTACCTCGACCTGCTGCTGATCCACCGCCCTGACCCCTTGATGAATTTCGACGAGGTCGCCGAAGCCTTTACGCGCCTGCAAAAGGCGGGCAAGGTGCGCCACGTCGGGGTGTCGAATTTCACGCGCCACCAGTTCGAGTCGCTCAACCGGCGCGTGCCGCTGGCAACGAACCAGGTCGAATTCTCTCCCCTGTTCACGGCGCCGATGTTCGACGAGACCTTCGACGGCCTGCAAGACCTGGGTATCGCGCCGATGATCTGGTCGCCGCTGGGCGGCGGGCGCCTGTTCAGCACGCAGGATGCGCACGGTGCCAACTTGCGTGCCGTGATCCAGGACGTGGCAGACCGCTTGAACCAGTCCTTCGCGAGCATCGTGTTCGCCTGGATCATGGCGCTGCCGAGCCGGCCGATGCCGCTCACCGGCAGCGGCAAGATCGCCTCGATCGCCGCGGCCGTCAGCGCCACCGGCTTCACGCTCGAGCGCAGCGACTGGTTCGCGATCCTGCGCGCGGCGCGCGGGCACGAGGTCGCCTGACGCCATGGCCGAGCCACTGAAAATCGTCGAGGGCAGCGCGCTGACGGCGCAGCAAAAGAAGGATTTGTTGAACCGCCTGGCCCGGATCGAGGGTCAGTTGCGCGGGGTACAGAAACTGATCGCCCTCGCGGCCGAGCCGGCCGATTGCGAGGCGGTGGCGCAACAGATGGCGGCGGCGCGCAAGGCGCTCGACCGCTCGTTTGTGCAATTGCTTACAGCGACAGTCGTGACCCACAGCGAAGGCGCCGCCGATCTCGACGACGCACGCGCCGTCGCAGCGCGCCTTGCCGCGCTGCTCGATAAATTCGCTTAGACCTCTTCCTCGTCGGCGTACACGACCGGCGGCGCCACGCCGCGCCAGCCGCTGCGCCAGGCAATGTTCAGCAGCAGCGTTGCGCAGATGTATAACAGGAAGAACAGCACGAAGAAGCGCGTCTGCAGTATGACGAGGAGCAGAACGGCAACGAGAATCACGCCTATGATGCCTTTGCTCAGGCGTTGCTTGCTGCTAGGAAAGCGTACGGTCGAGACCATCAGGGTGCCGACCGCCACCATCAGCGCCATCACCGCGAACGCCTGGGTATTGTTGACTACCGGATCGGGCCAGGCGACCACCACCGAGGCCACGCAGGCGGCACCGGCCGTGATCGGCATGCCGACGAAGTAGCGCGGGTCGGTGCGTCCGACCGAGATGTTGAAACGGGCCAGGCGCAGGGCGCCGCAGGCAACGAAGATGAAACAGGCGAGGCCGCCCATGCGCACGATGGTCGGATGCGCGGCGCTCATCTGGGCAAAGCCGTAGCAGTACAGCAGCAAACCGGGAGCACAGCCGAAATTCATGACGTCGGCGATGGAATCGAGCTGCACGCCGAAGTCGGACTGGGTGTTGGTGGCGCGGGCAACGAAGCCGTCGAGGGCGTCGAACACGCCGGCCAGCACCAGCAGGATGGCCGCCAGGCGGAAGTCACCCGGCGCGCCGACCTGGGCATTGTCGACCGAGATGACGATGCTGCCGAAACCGCAGGCGATCGACAGCAGGGTGACAAAACTCGGCAAGGCGAACTTGGCGCGCGCCAGACGCGCGGGGCGGGATGGATTCAATTCGGGTCCGGGCAAAAGGATGATGGCCCTATTCTACAGTGCGCAGGAGCCCGGTCGCGCACGGAGCCAGCCGTCGTACATATTCGATTTGGCCTAGAATGTGCGTTTTCGGCGTTGATTAGAATCAGGAGTATACGGATGAGCGAATTCCTTCGCGCGAAGGCGATACTAGCCGGCTGCATCGCTGCGGCGGCACTGAGCGCGTGCGGCGGTGGTGGCGGAGGAGAAAGCTCGACGCCCGCACCCGTCGCGGACACGCCGAGCACCCCAGCCAACCCGACCTCGCCGACGACCAATCCGAATCCGCTCACGCCGCCGCCCAGCGTCCCGAATACGTCCCCCATCGGCGGCGCAGGCGCGCCGCTCGCCACCGGCAATATTGCCCTCGACGGCCGCGAATGGATCAATTACCGCCGCAGCCAGGTCGGCATGACGACGCTTACCCAGAACAGCTTCATCGACCGCGCCGCCCAGAATCACTCGGATTACCAACGCCTCAACAACACCATCACCCACGACGAAGAGTCGGGCAAGCAAGGCTTCACGGGCGTGGATGTGGCCGCCCGCCTCGCCGCCGCCGGCTATGTGTTCAATACCCGCGCCTCGCGCGCCTACGGTGAAGTCATCTCGGCCACCAGCAACGGCTCGGGCCAGTACATGGCCGAGGAACTGATCACGGCGGTGTACCACCGCTTCGTCATCTTCGAGCCGGTATTCAAGGAAATCGGCACCGGCGCAGCCACGACCGCGCAGGGTTATAACTACTTCACGGCCAACTTCACGGCGAACAATGGCTATGGCGCAGGCCTGGCCAGCGGCCAGGTCGCGGTCTGGCCCTTCAATGGCCAGACGGCCGTTCCACGCAACTTCTTCAGCGATACCGAGTCGCCCGATCCGGTGCCGGACCGTAACGAAGTCGGCTACCCGATCAGCGTGCACGCGAACATCGACCTGACGATCCGCGTGAACAGTTTTACGGTACGTCCGCGCGGCGGCAGCGACCTGGCCGTGCGCCTGCTGACGAATGCGAACGACACCCATACCGGCACCTCGTCGGCGGCCATCGTTCCGCTGGCCGCGCTGGCGGCGAACACCGTGTATGACGTCAGCTTCAACGGCACCGTCGGCAACAGCGCCGTCACCCGCGCCTGGTCGTTCACCACCCGCTGACGGATGACGCCCCACGCACCCGGCCCGCTGTCATCTTCTACTGATCCGACGCACGCGGCGCCGGTCCTCGACATCGAGGCCGGCGTCGAACGCCTGATGGGCAACCGCGCAATCTACCTGCGCGCGCTCGCGCGCTTTCGCCACGACTACCGCAAGACCGTGCTCGCCATCCGCGCGGCGCTCGATGCCGGCAACGCACTCCAGGCGCGGCGCCTCGCGCATACGCTCAAGGGCGCGGCCGGGATGATCGAAGCCCCTGCCCTGCACACGGCGGCACTGGCGCTGGAAACGGCGCTGCGCGATGGCGCCGGCGGCATCGACGCGCTGCTGGCCCGGCTGGACGCCGCGCTGACCGAGGTCCTGCGCGAACTCGATGGCATGGTGCTGCCGGAAACGGAAACGCCGCCGGCCACGCAGCCCGCGAGCAGCGGCAGCCTGGCCCGCCTGCGCGCCATGCTCGACATCGGCGACGGTGCGGCGGTCGAGCTGGTAGCCGCGGCGCACAGCGAGCTGGCGGCGCATTTGGGACAGCGGGGAGTCGAGGAACTGAGCGCGGCGGTGGTGGAGTTCGATTATGAACGCGCTCTGGCGCTGCTCGACCGGCAGGACGGAGCTGCCGGCGGCTAGCGGAGAATACGAGAAAAGCGCGCGCTCAGCGCGTGTATTCGGCTTCTTCGTCGAACGCGTCGGTGCAGTCCTTGCCGCAAAAACGGCGCACGCTGTCGACCGGCTTGTCGCAGTACCAGCATGAACCCTTCGGCGGCAGGCTCACGCGCGATGGCCTGGCTTGCACTGCGGCGGCGGGCAACGAATCGGATGCGCCGCCTTCATTCATCATACTGTCTTGTATCGTTTCCAAGGTCCCCCCCTACGGCAGCATGTAAATCGTCAAGCAAGATTACTGTAGTGGAACATCCCGGGCATGAGCAATCGCAATGGGCTATTCCGATGCGGCAGCGCTGCCACAGCCGTTACGCAGATCAGTGTGCGCTTAACACGGCGCAGCCGCAACGTCGTTTTACGGACGATTTAACGCTTGCGGCAAGCCTGCAACAGATCGCTTGGCTGCTGCTGTGCAGCCGTAAAAAGCGATGTCAGCTGCGGAAATCATAGCAGTATTGATAATGCATTCCGGCTGCGCGCCAATCGTGCGCGGACGTTTTCTTGCGAGATTTTGTAACAGCGCGGGCGTGCCGTTCAGCGTTGCTGTAGCGGTTCCAAGGAGACGCGCAGGCCGTTCGACGTGGTGGCGATCCGGGTCGGCGTGTACTGGACGCCGGCATAGCGCAACTCGTCCATGCGGAAACTGTAGACCGGAATATCGAGGATCGCCCTCTCCAGCACGACGTTCGCCGCACGCGACAATTGGCGGCTGACCGACTCGTCGATGCCGCTGATGGCAAAACGCTCCAGGCGCGGCTCGGCCAGGAAGACGCCGCTGCGCGCCTGGTCTACAACCAGCCGGCCCGAGAAGGCCAGCGAGCCGGCCAGAGGATTGCGCAGGAAGGACTGGGCCACGCTGGCGTCGACCGTCAAGGCCACCCGGTCGTTTGGCAGCACCGCCAGCTGCGGACGCGACAGGCGCAGGTCGAACAGTTCCAGCAGGCGGTTATCCATCGGGAAGCGGCGGTCGAGGCTGGCCTGCAGCTTATGCAGTGGAATGTCGACTTCGCGCGGGCCGAGGAGGCTGGCGCAGGAGCTCAGGGTGGCGGTCGCGACCAGGGTCGAAGCGATGAGGAAAGCGCGTCGCGCGCGCAGGGGTGCGTGTTGGGTCATGCCGGCTCCTTGGGTTCGGGCTCAAGGGTAGCATGGGCTGGCTGAACCGGTGTTTATGTAGGGTGGAGCGGGCGGCGTACCGCTCCCGACTCCACGCTACATTCAACGCTTATTTGCCGATGCAGAAGCGGCTGAAGATCACGCCCAACAAATCGTCCGGCGTGAACTCGCCGGTAATGCTGGACAGCTGATCCTGCGCCAGGCGCAGCTCCTCGGCAAATAAATCGAGCGACTGGTCGTCCTGCGCCGCATGCTGGGCCGCCACATCCAGGTGCTGGCGTGCGCCACGCAAGGCGATCAGGTGGCGTTCGCGCGCGAGATACAGCGATTCGCCGGTCTGCTGCCAGCCGGCGATGCGCAGCAACTCCGCGCGCAGCAGGTCGATGCCGGTCTTTTCGTTGGCCGACAAATAGATGTGGGTCGCGTCCGGCGCGGTTTCGACCACTGCACGGTGGCCCGACAAATCGATCTTGTTCCAGACGCGCACCACCGGCACCCCGGCCGGGAAGGCGGCGACGATGGTTTCGTCGGCCGCGCTCGGACCGAGGTTGGCGTCCAGCAGATGCAGGATCACGTCGGCCTTGCCGACCTCTCCCCAGGTGCGCTCGATGCCGATGCGCTCGACCACGTCGATGCCCTCGTCGATCGCGCGAATGCCGGCGGTGTCGATGATGTTCAGCGGGATGCCCTCGATCTGGATCGTCTCGCTGACCTTGTCGCGCGTAGTGCCGGCGATCGGGGTGACGATCGCGACCTCGGCACCGGCCAGCGCGTTCAGCAGCGAGGATTTACCCACGTTCGGCTGGCCGACCAGCACCACATTCAATCCTTCGCGCAACAGCGCGCCCTGCGCCGCCTGGCGGAACACGTGCTCCAGCGACTCGATGATGCCGGCCAGTTGCCCACGCGCGTTCGATTTTTCGAGGAAATCGATTTCCTCTTCCGGGAAGTCCAGGGTCGCCTCGACCAGCATGCGCAGGTTGATGGTCTGCTCGACCAGGCGGTGCACGACTTGCGAAAAGGCGCCCGACAGCGACTGGGATGCCGATTTCGCCGCCGCCTCGGTAGAGGCGTCGATCAGGTCGGCCACGGCCTCGGCCTGGGCCAGGTCGAGCTTGTCGTTCAGGTAGGCGCGGCGCGTGAATTCGCCCGGCTCGGCCAGGCGCAGGCCGTGTTCACGGCCCGCTTCCAGCACGCGGGATAACAGCATCTGCAGCACGACCGGACCGCCGTGGCCCTGCAGCTCGAGCACGTCTTCGCCGGTGTAGGAATGCGGTGCCTTGAAGTACAGGGCCAGGCCCTGGTCGATGACGCTGCCGTCGCCGGACTTGAACGGAATATAGGTCGCGTGGCGCGGCGCCAGTTTGGTGTCGGGGAACAGCGACTCGATCAGGGGACCGAGCGATTTACCGGAGGCGCGGACCACGCCGATGCCGCCGCGGCCGGGGGCGGTGGCGATCGCCGCGATGGGAGAGGTATCTAGCTTCATGGGGCGCATTGTAGATGATTTATGCGAGGCAGCTGCTTCAGTGAATAATCGTTAGCAGTTGCGCGCCGTAGGGTGGGCATGCCCACGCGGTTCACCAGATGAGATGTGATAGCGCTGCTACGGTCCAGCGCCCGACCTTTGATACAGGTAGTGTGCAGCAACGATACGATGTTTGACGAACACGTCAACGCGTGGGCATGCCCACCCTACGTTACGCATCGGTTAACAAATAAAAAAGCCCGTGACATGCACGGGCTTTTGTCAGCTACGGAACAGCTTACTTCGTCGCCGTACCGTACTTCTTGGTGATCACATACTGCTGCGCAATCGACACCAGGTTGTTCACCACCCAGTACAGGACCAGACCCGACGGGAAGAACACGAACATGACCGAGAAGGCCAGCGGCATGAACAGCATCATCTTCGCCTGCATCGGGTCGGCCGGCTGCGGGCTCAGCTTCTGCGTGACGAACATCGAGATCGCGTACAGCACCGGCAGGATGAAGAACGGGTCAGGCTGGGTCAGGTCGGTGATCCAGCCCACCCACGGCGCGCCGCGCATCTCGACCGAGGCCTGCAGCACATAGTACAGGGCCAGGAACACCGGCATCTGCACCAGGATCGGCAGGCAGCCGCCCAGCGGGTTGATCTTCTCGGCCTTGTACAGCTCCATGGTGGCCTGCTGCATCTTCATCGGGTCGTTCTTGAAGCGCTCGCGGATCGCCTGCATCTTCGGCGTCACCACGCGCATCTTCGCCATGCTGCGGTAGCCGGCGGCCGACAGCGGGAAGAAGGCCAGCTTGATCAGGATGGTGAAGGCGATGATGGTCCAGCCCCAGTTGCCCAGCAGCGTGTGAATCTGGTCCATGACCCAGAACAGCGGCTTGGAAATGATCGCGAACATGCCGTAATCCTTGACCAGTTCCAGGCCAGGGGCGATCGCTTCCAGCTTCTTCTCGTCCTGCGGGCCCGAGTACAGGCGCGCCGTGTTCGAGACGGTCGCGCCCGGCGCGACGGCGCCCAGCGGCTGGACGGTGCCGATCGCGTACAGGTTGGTCGCCAGCTTCTTGGTGAAGATGTCGCGCGGTGCGTTTTCGGTCGGAATGAAGGCCGACACGAAGAAGTGCTGCGCCATCGCCACCCAGCCGTTGTTGGCCTTGGTTGCGTGCTCGGCCGTGCCCTTTTCGATCTTCTCGAACTCGACCTTCTTGTACTTCTCGTCCGGGGTCCACAGGGTCGGGTGGCTGCCGAAGGTCGGCATGAACCACGAACCGCCCGGCGGCTTGTTGCCGTCGTGCTGCAGTTGCAGGTAGAGCGAAGGCGAGACCGGCGCCGCGGTCAGGTTCGTCACGTCGTGACGCACGTCGATCACGTAGTCGCCGCGTTTGAAGGTCAGCGTCTTGGTCAGCTTCACACCACCCTGCTCGGCGTCGAGCACGACCTGCACGACGTTGCCGCCATCCAGGGTGCGCAGGCCGGGACGCGCCACGAATGGCGTGTTGTGGTTCGGCAGGACGCCGGCGGCGGTCGAGCCGATCAGGCCGGTCTGGCCCAGATAAATGTTGTTGCCCTCGACGTTGAACAGGACCTGGTTCTTGGTTTTATCCAGGCTGTCAGGGTATTTCAGCAGCTCGAGGCGGCGGATCACGCCACCCAGGGTGTCGATCTCGGCTTTCACGACGTCGGTGGTGACGGTGATGCGTTCGGCGCGCACGGGTGCAGGCGCGGCCGGCTGGCCAGGCGTGCCCGGCACGGTGCCCGGCTGGGCGCCCGCGGCCGGGACACCGGTCGTGGTGTTGGTGGCGGTATTGGCGGGTGCCTGAGCGACCTTGGCCGGCGGTGCGGGCGAGAACATCGACTGCTTACCGTTCGACACCATCCAGTTGTTCCACAGGACGACAAGCGAGACGGCGAAGACAATCCACAGAATGGTACGTTTATTGATTTCCATTGAGGTATTGATCAGGAGTGGTTGCAACCGCAAGCGGCTGAGTGGGAATTCTTGTGCCCGCTTGGGGGCACCGGATCGACACCGCCCGGGTTCCAGGGATGGCAGCGGCCGAGGCGGCGCGCGGCCAGCCAGCTGCCGCGCAGCGCACCATGGGTCTGGAGCGCCTCGATGGCATAACTGGAACAGGACGGATAAAAGCGGCAATTCTGCCCGAGCATCGGCGACAGCACGAGTTTATAGACTCGCACGATCCAGATGAGCAGGGTCTTCATGGCGTCGGCGCTGACGTTGCCGACCCTGCCGCGGGGCGGCGTGGACGTTGACTGGCCAACAGGCGCGACAGTTCAGCATGCAGCAGGCGCTTCAAGGCGCTGTTGGTGGCCGGGCCGTCCTTGGTATTCACCGGACGCGCCAGGCGAACGATGCAGTCGACGGACTGAAGTTCGTTGGTGCGGAACAGTTCGCGCGTGACGCGCTTGATGGTATTGCGGGTGACGGCGCGCGGCGCGAAGCGCTTGGCCGCGACGATGCCCAGCCGCGCATGGGGCAGCGGGCTGGGTCGCGTGTACAACACGAAATGCGCGGATTTTTGCGTTGGCCGCAAACGAAAAACGGATGAAAACTCATCCGTTTTTAAAATGCGCCGAGCGCGCGCGAAGTCGTGCGAACCTTCGCCTGTCATGGCCGATCGCAGGGGATCAGGCGAGCTGGCTTAGACAGCCAGACGCTTGCGGCCCTTGGCGCGGCGTGCGTTCAGGACTTGACGGCCACCACGGGTAGCCATACGTGCGCGGAAGCCGTGCGTGCGCTTGCGACGAACGACGGAAGGTTGGTAAGTACGTTTCATGGTGGTCTCGCTTAAAGCAAAATAGGATGCAAAATCGGGTCTGACGTCTTCTCGTCAGGAATCGGCGCCAATGACAGTTCGCAGTGTGTTAAGCCAGCGTCACGCCACAGCTAAGTCCGCATTTTCTCAACCAACATTGCTCGGCTGACAGGTGGGCGGACAGGGAACCCTGAATTAGACTCGATTTTCGACCCGACTGTCAAGGCGGCTGTTGTTTCCGGTTGCTCTTGTGGTATGGATAACTTCGTTTTTATCCCCAAGGATTCCGCAAAACCTCCGATCAACCTGTGGATAACTAGCCAGTAAACAGGTAAAATAGCGTGTTACGTATCAATAAGCCGCACACATGGAAAACTTCTGGCAGACCGCCTCCGCGCAACTGGAGCTCGAGCTGACGCCGCAACAATACAGCGCGTGGATCAAACCGCTCGTCGCCCTCGACTACGAGGACGGCAAGCTGCGCATTGCAGCGCCGAACCGATTCAAGCTCGACTGGGTGAAGACGCAGTTCGCCAACCGCATCACCGCGCTCGCCTGCCAATACTGGGAAGCCCCGGTCGAAGTGCAATTCGTGCTCGACCCGCGCCTGAACGCCGCGAAGAAGCCGGACGCCGTGCGCCCTGCCCCGGCGCCATCGAACGAAGGCCAGCTGCGCCCGTCGAGCCCGTCCGTGGAACCGCAGCCGAACCTGAACATCGCCAACTCGCCCAAGCGCGAGCAGAGCCGCATCAACCCGGACCTGACTTTCGACAGTTTTGTTACCGGTAAGGCCAACCAGCTGGCGCGCGCCGCCGCCATTCAAGTGGCAAATAACCCGGGCGTCTCGTACAACCCGCTGTTCTTCTACGGCGGCGTCGGCCTCGGTAAGACTCACTTGATCCATGCGATCGGCAACCAGGTCATGGTCGACAACCCGGGCGCCCGCATCCGCTACATCCACGCCGAGCAGTACGTGCGCGACGTCGTCACCGCCTATCAACGTAAAGGCTTCGACGACTTCAAGCACTATTACCACTCGCTCGATATGCTGCTGATCGACGATATTCAGTTCTTTGGCGGTAAGAGCCGTACACAGGAAGAGTTCTTCTATGCGTTCGAAGCGCTGATCGCGGCGAAAAAGCAGATCATCATTACCTCGGACACCTATCCGAAAGAGATCACCGGCATGGACGACCGCCTGATCTCGCGCTTCGACTCCGGCCTGACGGTCGCGATCGAACCGCCGGAACTGGAAATGCGCGTCGCGATTCTCTTGAAGAAGGCGCAATCGGAAGGTGTGGTCTTGTCGGATGACGTGGCGTTCTTCGTCGCGAAGCATTTGCGCTCGAACGTACGCGAGCTGGAAGGCGCGCTGCGCAAGATCCTCGCGTACTCGCGTTTCCACGGCAAGGACATCACGATCGACATCGTGAAGGAAGCCCTGAAGGACCTGCTGTCGGTACAGAACCGCCAGATCTCCGTGGAAAACATCCAGAAGACGGTCGCCGACTTCTTCAACATCAAAGTTGCCGACATGTACTCGAAGCGGCGCCCGGCGAACATCGCCCGTCCGCGCCAGATCGCCATGTATCTGGCGAAAGAGCTGACGCAGAAGAGTCTGCCGGAAATCGGAGAACTGTTCGGCGGCCGCGACCACACGACCGTGCTGCACGCAGTGCGCAAGATCGCCGCCGACCGCCAGAAAAATGCCGAGTGCAATCACGAATTGCACGTGCTGGAACAGACCCTGAAGGGCTGACCGGAACCGTCAAAGCCGGGGGTAGCGTTTGCCTCCGGCAATAGGCAAAATAGCAGTTAGTAATATTTCAGTAAATAAACCTTCTGAGGACAAATATGCAATTGGTCAAAACCACCCGAGACACGCTTCTCCGGCCACTGCAGATCGTGAGCGGTATTGTCGAGCGTCGGCACACCATGCCGATTCTGGCCAATATCCTCATCCGCAAGGACGGCGAAAGCGTCTCCTTCCTGTCGACCGACACCGAAGTGCAGATCACGACGCATGCCAATATCGGCAGCGGCGACGACATTACCGGCACCACGGTCGCCGCGCGCAAATTATTGGACATTTTGCGCGCACTGCCGGAATCGGGCGACGTCACGATGACGCTGCAAAACAAGCGCCTGGCCGTCCAGAGCGGCAAGTCGCGCTTCGCGCTGCAGACCCTGGCCGCCGAGGAATTTCCGACCGTCTCGGTCGCGGATACCTACAACGCCACCGTCACCCTGCCGCAAAAGACGCTGAAGCACCTGTTTAATATGGTGCACTTCGCGATGGCCCAGCAAGACATCCGCTATTACCTGAACGGCCTGCTGCTGGTGCTGGACGGTAACAAGGTGATCGCAGTTGCGACCGACGGCCACCGCCTCGCCTTCTGCCAAGTGGAAGCCGAGCAGGAATTCGCGCGCCAGGAAGTCATCATCCCGCGCAAGACCATCATCGAACTGCAGCGCCTGCTGGAAGAAAGCGACGAAACCGTCCAGCTCGACATCGCCGGCTCGCAGGTCAAGCTGACCTTCGCCGACATCGAACTGGTGTCGAAGCTGGTCGAAGGCAAATTCCCTGACTACACCCGCGTGATCCCGAAGGGTTACAAGAACGACTTCACGATCAGCCGCGATGAACTGCTGCGCTCGCTGCAGCGCGCCGCGATCATGACCAGCGATAAGTTCAAGGGCGTGCGCTGCATCATCACCCCGGGCAGCATGAAGATCAGCTCGACCAACGCCGACCAGGAAGAAGCGGTCGAAGAACTCGAGATCGACTACGGCGGCGACCAGATCGATATCGGCTTCAACGTCACCTACCTGCTCGACGTGCTGAACAACCTGAAGTGCGACCAGGTGAACATCGCCCTGGGCGATTCGAACTCGTCGGCCCTGATCTCGATTCCCGACAATGGCGACTTTAAATATGTCGTCATGCCGATGCGCATTTAAGTAGCGCGTATCGGGGGCTGCCTCTTGTTTAATCAGGTGGCAGCCCCGAACTGAGCAGTTTGAATACACAGTTTTTTGAGAAAGCAGTCCATGTCCGAGAACACCAACCAAATGCCCGAAGCGCCGAAAAGTTCGGATGAATACGGCGCCTCCTCGATTCAAATTCTGGAAGGCCTGGAAGCCGTGCGCAAGCGCCCGGGCATGTACATTGGCGACACCTCGGACGGCACCGGCCTGCACCACCTCGTGTTCGAGGTGCTGGACAACTCGATCGACGAAGCGCTGGCCGGCTACTGCTCCGAGATCCACGTCACGATCCACGCCGACAATTCCATTTCGATCACCGACAACGGCCGCGGCATCCCGACCGGCGTCAAGATGGACGACAAGCACGAGCCGAAGCGCTCGGCGACCGAGATCGCCCTGACCGAACTGCACGCCGGCGGCAAGTTCAACCAGAACTCCTATAAGGTGTCGGGCGGCCTGCACGGCGTCGGCGTCTCTTGCGTGAACGCGCTCTCGAAGCTGCTGCGCGTGACCGTGCGCCAGAAAGGCAAAGTCCATCAAATGGAATTCGCCCGCGGCGTCCCGCTGGACCGCCAGATCGAAATCGTCGACGGCTTCGAGGTCTCGCCGATGAAAGTGATCGGCGAAACGGATAAACGCGGCACCGAAGTGCACTTCTGGGCCGACGAGGAAATTTTCACCACCGTCGAATTCCACTACGAGATCCTGTCGAAGCGTATTCGCGAACTCTCGTTCCTGAACAACGGCGTCAACATCAAGCTGAGCGACCACCGCACCGGCAAGGAAGAGGTCTTCGCCTTCGAGGGCGGCACCCGCGGCTTCGTCGAGTACATCAACAAGGCAAAGACTGTCCTGCACCCGACCGTGTTCCAGGCCACTGGCGACCGCGTGTCCGAGCAAGGCACGAATATCTCGGTCGACGTCTCGATGCAGTGGAACGACGCCTACAACGAGCAGGTGCTCTGCTTCACCAACAACATCCCGCAGCGCGACGGCGGCACCCACCTGACCGGCCTGCGTGCGGCGATGACGCGCGTGATCAACAAGTACATCGACGAGAACGATTTCGCCAAAAAGGCGAAGGTCGAAATCTCGGGCGACGACATGCGCGAAGGTCTCACCTGCGTGCTGTCGGTGAAAGTGCCGGAGCCGAAATTCTCGTCGCAGACCAAGGATAAACTGGTGTCCTCGGAAGTGCGCGGCCCGGTCGAGGAAATCGTCGCCAAGACGCTGACCGACTTCCTGAACGAAAAGCCGAACGACGCGAAAATCATCTGCGGCAAGATCGTGGAAGCCGCCCGCGCGCGCGAAGCAGCCCGCAAGGCACGCGACCTGACCCGCCGCAAAGGCGTGATGGATGGCCTGGGCCTGTCCTCGAAACTGGCCGACTGCCAGGAACGCGACCCGGCCCTGGCCGAACTGTACATCGTCGAGGGTGACTCGGCAGGCGGCTCCGCAAAACAGGGCCGCGACCGTAAATTCCAGGCGATTTTGCCGCTGCGCGGCAAGGTGCTGAACGTGGAAAAGGCGCGCTTCGAGAAGATGCTGTCGTCGGAACAGATCACGACCCTGATCGCGACGCTCGGCACCTCGATCGGCCCGGACGAGTTCAATGTGGACAAGCTGCGCTACCACCGCATCATCATCATGACCGATGCGGACGTCGACGGCGCCCACATCCGCACCCTGCTGCTGACGCTGTTCTACCGCCAGATGCCGCAGCTGGTCGAGCGCGGCCACATCTACATTGCCCAGCCGCCGCTGTACAAGGTCAAATCCGGCCGTGACGAGCGCTACCTGAAGGACGACGTCGAGGAAGCGAGCTACATGATGACGGTGGCGCTGAATACGGCGTCGCTGATCCCGCGCGAAGGCGCCGAGCCGATCACCGGCGAGGCCCTATCCGAGCTGGTACGCCAGTACAACCTGGCGAACGCCATCATGATGCGTTTGACCCGCGTGATCGACCGCGCCGCCCTGACCGCGATCATGAGCGGCGTGACGCTGGACCTGACTTCGCTGGAAAATGCAGAGGCATCGGCCAAGGCGCTGGAAGCGGCGATCAACGACCCGGCCGTTCACGTTGTCGTGCGTTCGGACGAACTGTCGGAGAAGCATTCCCTGCGCATCGAGCGCATGCGCCACGGTAACGTCTACGTCACCTCGATCGACGCCGACTTCGTCCTCAGCAACGACTACGCCGTGCTGGCAAACGCCGCTGCCACTTTCCAGGGCCTCATGGGCGAAGGCGCCATCATGCGCCGCGGCGAAGGCGAGAAGATGAAGGAATTTGCCGTGCGCGAATTCCACGAAGCGATGCTCTGGCTGCGCGAAGAAGCCGAACGCGGCGTCTCCAAACAGCGCTATAAGGGTCTGGGCGAGATGAATCCGGAACAACTGTGGGAAACCACGATGGACCCGACCGTGCGCCGCCTGCTGAAGGTGCAGATCGAGGACGCAATTGCGGCGGACCAGATCTTTACTACGCTGATGGGTGATGAGGTCGAGCCACGGAGGAACTTCATTGAGAGCAATGCGCTGCAGGCGGGGAATATCGACGTCTGATCGTCAACGCTGCAATAAAAAAGCCAACCGTCGAGGTTGGCTTTTTTTTTATGGTTGCTGAGCCAACTGTAGGGTGGACGGGTCCCCCGTCCACGCGTTCAACCGGCGTAAGATGCGCCGCTCAATTCTTCTCCGGAATCGGATGCACCACTAGGAAGTGGTACGACATCGCACTCAAGAAGGCGATGCCAGCGCCCGTCAACAGCGCCGGCACAAAAGACCAGGCCTGCGCAATATAGCCCGTGAGAATAGGCGCCAACGCCCCGCCGAGAAAACCGCCGAAGTTCTGGATCGCCCCCAGCGAGCCGATGCGGCTGCGCGGCGCCACCGCCGTCACCAGCGACCACGAGCAGGCCGACGAGGCATTCGCGAGGAAGATCACGATCGAGATGCAGGCGACAGCTACCGTATTGCTCTCGACCAGCGCCGCCGGAATCGTGAACGCCACCATGCCCAGCATCGACGCCACCACCGCCATGCGCCGACCGGCCACCGGCGAGGTCGCATGGCGCGTCACCCGGTCGGATGCCCAGCCGGCCACCAGGGCACCGGCAAAGCCGCACAGGAAGGGAATCGAGGCCGCGAAGCCTGCCTGCGCCAGGTCCATATGGCGCTGCGTGCGCAGATAGCCGGGCAGCCAGGTCAGATACACCCAGTTCAGGTAGACCGAGCCGAAAAAGCCGAGCAGCATGCCCCAGGTGGCGCGGTAGCGGAACAGCGCGCGCCAGGAGGCGAAACTCGTTTTAGGCACGGCTGTGGTGACCTGCCCTTCGTCGAGGTAGGCCCGCTCGGCTTCCGACATTTGCGCGCGCACCGGATCGCGGTACAACGTGACCCAGATGACTGCCGCGACTAGGCCGAGCGCGCCCGTCATGAAGAAGGCCCAGTGCCAGCTGGTCGCCAGGATCAGCGGCGTCAGGATCAGCGGTGCAAGGGCGACGCCAAGGGGAGAGGCTGAGTTGTACACGCCTGTCGGCGTACCACGGGCGCGTAGCGGGAACCAGTTGCTGACGACCCGTGCCGCCGCCGGAAACTGCGGCGCCTCGCCAATGCCGAGCACGATGCGCGCCAGGACGAACCAGCCGAAGGTCGAGACCAGCCCGCCCGCAGCCTGGGCCAGCGACCAGACCACCAGACCGGCACCGAGCAGCCAGCGCGGGCCGATCTTGTCGACCAGGGCGCCGACCGGGAGTTGGCACAGCGCGTAGCTCCAGGAGAAGGCGGATAGCAATAGACCCATCTGGCCGAGCGAGAGACCAAGATCGGCGCGAATGTATTCGTTGGCGACGGCCAGGGTGGCGCGGTCGAGGTAGTTGATGACGCCGGTGAGGACTAGCAGGATCAGGGCCAGGGTTTGGCGGCGGCGGATGCGTGGTGGTGCAGCTTGGTAGATAGGGGTAGCGTTCATCTGGCGATGCTACCAAATGAACGTTAATAGGATGAAAGTTTTTTCGGCCGGATGGGCGGTTGGCCAGCATCGAACTTACTACAGTCATGTCGTTATGTAGGGGATCGCTTTGCCTTACTAATCTTCCAACACGACCTTACCAGAATAGAACTGCAGAAAATCGCTATCTCTTACTTCAATCGCCTTGTCTCTCAACCTGGCTTTTCGTTCCCTTAGCAAACCTAACAAATGCGATTTTTTCTCCTCTGCGAGGCCAAAATGCATCATCCGGTGACAGGTAGCGCACAGGGACACCACGTTCGCTACCACATCTAACGAGGCTTCAAACAGGTTCTGCTGACTGATGGGAATTAGATGGTGTGCCTCGACGTAACGCTGCTTCTTGGCTTTGGAGCTAAACGTCCAGTGGTTTGGATCGATTTCACACTTAAATTCCGCTGCCCGAATAGCATTTGCAGCGACAATAGGAGATCGGATGAAAGCCTTTGTGCCTAGAATGGTCTTGGGAGACTCTGCACCTGGTACGTCGAGTTCAACATTTGGCGCCTGCGCTGCTGCCTTTTCCAACACAACCTGCTGAAATTCACCTTCGCTTACGTCGAACAGCGAATGTAGATTTGGTCCAAACTCTCTGTATAACAATTCGTAGTGGTCCAATAATTCGTTGAAGTGGCTGAAAAATACCGCTTCAGAAGGCAACTCATTGTTTGTATATAGAAAGCTTACGATAGCAGCCGCTTCGTACGCACGAGCTAAGTCGCCAGTCGACGCCAGATCGATTTTGCCAAGGTGCGCTTCGGGACTACAGTTCAGCCTTTTTAACGCCTCCGCAGCTGCTTCTAACATTTTGCGACGAGCAAACTGCTTGGTGTACATCTTCTCAATTGCCGTAATACCCTGATTCAGGCTCAGATAGCATCGGCTCATATCCTCAGAGAACAGAAGTACGATGTAGTACCCATTCTCAGCATTCTCTGTTACCCCTTGTCGAAAAACACCTACCCATGGGACGCGTGCTATGTTGCCGAGACCAATCGACCCCTTGATTTTGTAAAGATGAGCGCGGCCGCGGGCCGAGAGATGTGCTTGGATTTGTCTAGGAATTTCCGACAATAACGCCGTGTGATCCGGAGTATCAAGAATCTTAGCTCTACCGCTAAGGCGGATGCGTGTTTTGTAGTAGTGCTCGAAGACGTCACGGATTTCTGCCTGCATTGCCTGCTTGCCCAAAAGATATTGAACAAGATTAGCACTACCCACGCTGTTTTGCGACAGCTTATTACGTCCACTTGGTCACCGAACCACAGCACTCTTAGACGCCAATACTGCCAACACTGAGCGCTACCGCAATCCGTCTCCGGAATTGAAGTAATAACTCAGCCGCGACAAGACCGCCCTGCCTCGAAGAAACGTGCGGTGCGCTGACCCTGCGAGGTTTTACACTGCCTCACAGACAATTGCATGCGGCATTGGCTCCTGGTTCATTTCGCCAACGCACATCCCACACGCCCTCATGCCGGCGCCCTGCTACACGCAAGCGCTGCACACGGCATTGCATGCATCGATCACGCCATCCCACCCTCATGGAGAAACACGATGACATCACAGCATCTATGGTCCGCCCCCATCCAGCTAGGCAAGCTCTCGCTCAAGAACCGCATCGCCGTCGCCCCAATGACGCGCATCAGCGCCACCGAAGAAGGCCACGTGACCAACGACATGATCCGCTATTACCAGGGCTTCGCCGAGGGCGGCTTCGGGCTGATCATCACCGAGGGCATCTATCCCGACCTGAAACATAGCCAGGGCTACCTGCACCAGCCCGGCATCGGCGACGACGCCCAGGCGCAGGCGTGGAAACCGGTAGTCGAGGCGGTCCACGGCGCCGGCGCGAAGATCGTCATGCAACTGATGCATGCCGGCGCACTAAGCCAGGGCAATTACCGAACCAAGGAGAACGTCGGCCCGTCCGCCGTCCAGCCGAAGGGCGAGCAGCTGGGCTTTTACCGCGGCGAGGGCCCGTACGCGATGCCGCGCGAGATCACGGACCAGGAGATCGCCGGCGTGATCGACGCCTTTGCCGCCGCCGCGCTGCGTGCCAAACAGGCCGGTTTCGATGGGGTCGAGGTGCATGGCGCCAACGGCTACCTGCTCGACCAGTTCCTGACCGACTACACCAACCAGAGAACCGGCCGCTACGGCGGCGCGACCGAGAACCGGGTGCGCCTGCTGGTGGAGGTGCTCCGGGCCGTGCGCGCGGCGGTGGGCCCGGACTTCCTGGTCGGCATCCGCATCTCGCAGGGCAAGGTCAACGATTACACCCACAAATGGGCGAACGGGCAGCAGGACGCCGAGATCATCTTTACCAGCGTGGCCGCCGCCGGCGCCGACTACATCCACACCACGGAACACGATGCCCAGGCGCCCGCCTTCAGTGCGGCGAACAGCGACGGCGACACCCTGGCCGGCTACGCCAAGCGCTTCGGCAAGCTGCCGGTCATTGCCAACGGCAAGCTGGGCACGCCCGACGCGGCCAATGCCATCCTGGCCGACGGCAAGACGGACATCGTCGCGCTCGGCAAGTCGGCGCTGGCCAACCGCGACTGGCCGCAACGGGCTGCGAACGGCCACGATTTCCAAGAGCTCGACGCCGGCATCCTGCAGCCGCTGGCCCATATCAAGAGCAGCGAAATCTAAGATGCCCTAACGGGTGCGCCGCCTCAGCCTTTCAAGCCCAGCGGCTGCGGCGCGGCGCGCACCGTGAACAGCGAGACGGCACGCCCGATCGGCAGCTCGACCCAGCGGCAGAACGCGGCCCCGGCCAGCAGGCTGCATCCCCATGCGAGCACGGTGCCGGCGGCCTGCAGAACCACGTCGGCCGGCACGAAGCGCGCGAATGCGGCGTTGACGACCAGGCAGACCGGGAAGTGAACGAGGAAGACCGCATACGAGATTTTCCCCATCCTGCCGACCAGGCCCCACGCTGCGTTCGCGTTCGACGGCGCGCGCGCGCGGCCGAACAGGACCAGCACGCAGGCCAGCGCCAGGGCGACGGCAATGCGGCTGCGGAAGTCCAGCGTCAAGGCCAGCAGCGTCGGCACTGCAGCCATGAGCAGCAAGACGGCAACGCTGCGTGGACGGCGCAGGGGATCGCTTGCCCACCAGGCCAGGGCACCCAGGCCGTAACTGCCGAGGAAATACGGCGCCCACACGTCCCAGTCGGCATCCAGATTGAAGTACAGCAGCGAGCTGCCTACCGCCACCGTCATCACGGCAGGCACTAGCCAGGGCAGCCTGCGCTTGCCCGCCAGGCGACCGCAGCCCCACAGCAGCAGGGCCAGCACGGCGTAGAGCTGGAAATCGATCGCGACATACCAGACCCCGGCCGACAACGCCTCATATCCCAGCACATCGTGCAGCAGCAGCGCATGCGCCGCCAGTTGCCCCACGCTCGGCGGGCTGGATATCGAATCGTGCGTCATCCATGTGCTGGCCAGCGCGGAGGCGCCCACCGCCAGCAGCATCGCCACGATGAACGGCGGCGCCAGCTTCAGGTAGCGGCGCCAGATTTTCCCCAGCGGATCACTGAGCCCGGACTCGCCCCGCGGCGAGAGCGACTTCGCGGCCAGGAAGCCGCCAATGACCAGGAACACTTGCACGGCAATGCGCGCATCCCCGGCCAGCCAGTCGAACAGGCTTGGTGCCAGCGGCTGCGCGTGGTCCGCCATCGGACCGTAGAAGGCGAGATGGTGCAGCACGATCAGCTGCGCCGCGACTGCTTTCAGAAGATTAATCAGGCCAAATTGGGTGTGCTGCGATCCAGCTCCTGCGGGTACGACGCGACTGTTTGCTTTCATTGACTTCCCATGCCAGACAACATTGCTTCCCGACCTTACCGAAGCGAACGCTGCTGATATTGCCGACCGGGCGCCATCATAGCCGAGCTGGCAGAAGTGTTACCACTCCGTACACAGTTTGAAACATTTCAGCGGAGAAATCACTCATCCGGACGTGTGCTACCCTACCGGCGTCCGATGTTTTGCCGCTTCAGCCAATGAAATTCGAATCCAAGATCAAGCTCGCCGCCGCCGCGATCATCCTCGTCATGTCCACCGTGGCGGTGCTGCCGATGATCGTGAACCACCAGGTCACGACCGTCATGTCGGAATTACGCAGCGCCTCGGAGGTCGAGCGCCTGCAAATGTCGCTGTTCGAGATGCTCCTTAATGCCGAGACGGCGCAGCGCGGCTTCGTGGTGACGGGCGACGAGCGCTTCCTCGAGCCCTATCACACGGCGGTGAACGGCATCCCCGCGCTCCAGGCGGCACTGCGCAGGGAGTTGACCAGTCTGGACGAGATCGCGCGCCTCGCCGCCATCGAGCAGGGCACCGCGCACAAGATGAGAACGGTCGCCCTGACGATCGAGCTGCGGCGCGAACAGGGCTTCGACAAGGCCGCAGCCTTTATCGGCACCGGTACCGGCAAGATCCAAATGGACCGGCTGCGCCAGCTGATCGGCCAGGAGCTGACGATCTACGCCCAGCGCCGTACCGAACTGGGCGACCGCCTGCTGGCCACCTCGAATTCCGCGGCCAACGCCAGCCTGGTGGCGACGATCACCAACATCCTGTTCCTGGGCGCCGTACTGCTCGCGGCCACCCGCGTGCTGCGCCAGCGCGATGCCGCCGAGCGCAAGGCGCAGGCCGCCGCCGACCAGGCGCGCCTGACGACCGAGCGCATCTCGCAGCAGAACGACCTGCTGTTCCGCAGTGCCGAGCTGATGCACTCGCTGGAACTGGCCGAGTCGACCGACGAATCGGCGAACGTCATCGCCAGCTACCTGCCGCGCCTGCTGCCGAAGCTGTCAGGCAGCCTCTACTTGTATAACAACTCGCGCGACATCCTCGAGAGAAAAGCGGGCTGGGGCAGCGTCGCGGGCGAACCCGACACCATCGAGGCGCTCGACTGCTGGGCGCTGCGGCGCGGCAGTCCCCATGCCTATGCCGGCGGCGAAGGAGGCCTGGCCTGCCGCCACGTGCACAATCCCGAACTGGACCGCCTGTGCCTGCCGCTGGTGACGCAGGGCGATGTGATCGGTTGTCTCACCGTCACCGGCGAGCGCCTGGTGCATGACGGCGAAGACCGGCGCGCCTGGATCGGGCAGCTGGCCGAGCAGCTCGGACTCGCGCTGAGCAACGTGCGCCTGCGCGTCTCTCTGCGCCAGCAGTCGATCATCGATCCGCTGACCCAGCTCTACAACCGGCGCTACATGGACGAAGTCTTGAAACGCGAACTGGCGCGGGCCGAACGCAACGGCGCGCCGGTCTCGGTGCTGGTGCTCGACCTCGACCACTTCAAGCGCATCAACGACACCTACGGCCACGAAGCGGGCGACGCCATCCTGCGCAAGGTGGCGCTGACCCTGCGCGAGAACATCCGCTCCTGCGACGTCGCCTGCCGCATGGGCGGCGAGGAGATGGTCGTGCTGCTGCCCGACTGCGGCCTTGATGACGCCGCCAAGCGGGCCGACGCGCTGCGCCTGGCGATCGCCGCCGGCGACGTGCTGCACGGGGGCGAGCGCATCGGCGCCACGGCCTCGATCGGCGTCGCCTCGTATCCGGCACACGCGAACAATGCGCAAGCGCTGGTGCATGCGGCCGACCTGGCGCTGTACGAGGCCAAGCATGGAGGGCGCAATTGCGTGATGGTGGCGCAGGACAGTAGCGGCGCCCCGGCCTGAGGCCGTATCAGGGTTCCTTGTCGAGAATGCCCGGCGTGCGCCGCCTGACGACCTTCCCGGCCACCATGAATTCGCCGTCTCCCGTGTAGTGCAGCGTGCGCGGGTGGCGCGGCACGCGCGCGACCCGCGCGGACACGACTTCCCAGATAAAAAAGTTGTACTTGTCGACCAGGCTGTCGTCATGCAGGCGGCAGCCGAAACTGGCTACGCATTCGGCAATCGCCGGCGCCTCGACGCCTTCCTGCTCCTGCGCGCTCAGGCCGAAGCGTTCGAACTTGTCGCCCTCGCTGCCGGTACTCGTCCCGATGCCGACCACTTCATTGATCAGGTCCACGGTCGGCACGTTCAGCACGCAGGCGCGGCTCTGGCGCACCAGTTCGAAGCTGTGGTTTCCACGCGCGATCACGCAGCCGACCAACGAAGGACTGAATTCCATCACCGTGTGCCAGCCCATCGTCATGATGTCGCGCTCGCCCTGCCACGCCGAGCTGACCAGCACCAGCGGGCCCGACTCCAGGTAACGGCGCACCTGCTCGAGCGGCAGGTCGACCTTGTCGTAACGGCGGCGCACGCCTACATCCGGTCGAGCAACTGCAGCGAGGCCCGATCGCTCATCACCAGCACCAGTTTCAGCCTTGCCCGCGTCATCCCCACAAACAGTTTACGCAGCACGAGCTCCGTCATGTCCTCGAAATCAATCTCGGTAAAAATCAGGGCCGGCGCCGACTGGCCCTTGAAGCGGTACACCGATTCGGCCAGCAGCCCTCCTTCCCTGAACACCGGATTGCCGAACAGGTCGTACGACCCGGTGAAGGATTTCAGCGTATGCGCGTCGCTCAGCTTGTCGAGGTTGAGGATCGCCGACTTTTCGCGCCCGCGGAAGGAGCAGATGGCGATGTCGTGGCGGCCGAAACCGGCGGCCAGGCAGCTCGTCACCGCGCGCCGGGTCTGGGCCAGCATCGCCTCGGTATCTCCCTCCGGATAGGTCAGTTCCTCGATGTCCGCGCCCTTGAATGGGCTGCCGGCTTCGACCGGGTCGCGCGCGGCGCCGATCGATTTCAGCATCTGCACGATCTGGCGCGGGCTGCGGTAGTTGGTGTCGGAGTGCAGCTTCACCCAGCCCGGCAGGTCCACCATCTGCTTGCCATACAAATTCTGGTCGGGGTCCTCGAGCCAGATCGCGCGGCCGCCCGGCTTGAGCATGGCGAGCACGATGTCGCGCCAGCTGGTCGAGAAATCCTGCCCTTCGTCGACGATCAGCACGTCGTATTGCCAGGTCTCGGGGAACGCGACGTCGGCCAGCGCCTTTTCGATATCGTCCCAGACTTCGGGGGTGGAGTAATCGGGTGTGACGTCGCGTGCGCGCATGTAGGCGTCGCACAGCATGTGGAAGGTCGAGACGCGCCCGCCGGGCGGCACCAGTTTTTCGATGTGGTCGGCCAGCGGGCGGTTGAAGCAGACGTACAGCGGGCGCAGTCCGGCATCCAGGGCTGCCTGGTATTCGGCCAGCGCCAGTTGGGTCTTGCCGCTGCCGGCGGTGCCGACCACGCGCAAACGATACGGTTCGAATTCGAGGCGGCGCGCCCAGGTGGCCAGGCCGCCGGACAGGCGCGTCACCATCTGCGTGGCCGAGCCGATCATCGAGCTGGGGTCGGGACGCAGGCTCAAGGTGTCGCCGAGGTAGCGCGTGACCTTGTCGAATTCGTCGGTTTTATCCGTGATCGGCAGCGCCTCGCGGATCACCTTGGCCAGCTTGCCCTTGTTGGTGGCGTCGATGATGTGGCGCGGGTCGATGCCGGCCAGGTTCGGGTCGCGCACCGTGTAGTCGGGGCAGTACAGCAGGTAGTCGATCGACAGCTCGCCCTGGTAGCGCCGCGTCAGCCCTTCGATCGTGTGCAGGATGTGGGCGCGTATCTTTCTCGGCTTGCCCTGGAAGTTTTTTACCAGGCCGTCCGGCGTCTCGTTGAGGAAGCCGGCGACCTGCTCGATCAGCAGCATGCGGCCGTTGGGGGCGACGATGATGAAGTCGACGTCGCCGTACACCGAATAGCCCTGCTCGACATTGGTCCAGTGCACGCCGTGGTAGATGCTATAGGGCGTGTCGCTGAGCCGCTGCTCGAGCAGGGACAAGGTTTCGATCTCGCGGGTGGCGGCACCGGTGACGGACATCTCGCGCCAGCCGGCAGGATGGATTTGGGCCATGATCGACGCTTCGCAGATGATGAAGATGACAAGATTGTAAGGCTGTTCACCCTAAGCAAACACACTATTGAAAAAGAAGGCGCCGTGCATGCCGCGCGGTTTTGTACTATCATAAGTTACATGAGACGCGATTCCCGGCTTTCCTCGATCCTGCACCTGCTGCTGCACATGGCCCACAGCGAGCGCCCCCTCACCTCGGAGGAGCTGGCCGGCTTCCTGCACACGAATGCCGTGCTGGTGCGGCGCACGCTGGCCGGCCTGCGCGAACGCGGCTACGTCGGCTCGGGCAAGGGCCATGGCGGCGGCTGGGTGGTCACGGCGGATCTGCGGCAGGTGAGCCTGCGCGACATCTACGACGCCGTCGGCGCGCCCACCGTGTTCGCAATGGGGAATCGGGTCGACGATCCGGCCTGCCTGGTCGAGAAGGTCGTGAACCAGTCGCTGGCCAGCGCCTTCGACGAAGCCGAGGCGCTGCTTGTAAAACGCCTGGGCGAGGTCTCGCTGGCCGAGCTGTCCGAACGCTTCAATGCACAGTACGTACAACACTTGGGAGAACACCATGCACACCAGCGCACCTGAATTCGACGCCATCGTCATCGGCGGCAGCTATGCCGGCCTGTCGGCCGCAACCCAGCTGGCGCGGGCAAGAAAACGTGTACTCGTGATCGACGCAGGGCAGCGGCGCAACCGCTTTGCACAACACTCGCACGGCTTCCTGAGCCGCGACGGCATGGAGGCGGCTGCGATTGCCGCCACCGCGCGCGCGCAGCTGCTGCAGTATCCGACCGTGAGCTGGGCCGAGGGCACGGCAGCACAGGCGCAGGCCTCGGGGGATGGCTTTGCCGTCACGCTGCTCGACGGCGCCAACTATGCCGGCCGCCGCCTGGTACTGGCTACCGGCATGCGCGACGAGCTGCCGGCGATCGAGGGCCTGCGTGAACGCTGGGGTCGCAGCGTGTTCCACTGCCCCTACTGCCACGGCTACGAACTCGATGCCGGAGAAATCGGCGTGCTCGCCGTCGGTCCACTGTCGATGCACCACGCGCTGATGCTGCCGGACTGGGGCCGCGTCACCTTCTTCCTGAACGGCGCCTTCGAGCCGGACGACGCCCAGCTGGAGGCGCTGGCCACCCGCGGTGTCACCCTCGAGCGTGGCGGCATCGCGCGCATCGCCGGCGTGGCCGACGTGGTGCTCAAGGACGGCCGCGTGCTGCCAATGGCGGGCCTGTTCGTGGCGCCCCGGATGCAGCTCGCCAGCCCGATCGCGGCGCAACTGGGCTGCGAGATGGAGGAAGGTCCGATGGGCGCCTTTGTCCGTACCGACGCGATGAAGGCCAGCAGCGTAGCCGGGGTATTCTGCTGCGGCGACATGGCGCGCGCCACCGGCAACGTCGCCCTTGCCGTGGCCGACGGCGCCATGGCGGGCGTGGCGGCGCACCGTTCGCTGATTCCCGGGCTGGCCTGAGGCTTGCATGCTACATAAAATGACATCGCGCTCAGGATTGCTGGGCTAGAATCGAGCTCCTTTCCTAGCGCCGGATATAACAATGAGGTCCACAGCAGCAGGCTTGAAGTTCGACGGATTGAAGCACGTCCTGTCGGAGGCGGTGCGTGGCGCGCCCTATGACGTCATCCTGCAAAGCCTGCTGGAAGAGGCGCGGCGCCTGATCGGCCAACAGGCCTGGGCCGCGCTTTACCTGCTGGCCGCGCCGGCCAACGAGCTGCGCATGGCCGCATCGGCCGGCCTGCCCGCCGCGTTCGCCGATGCGCTGGCGCGGCTGCCGGTCGGTCCGGAGGAAGCCTCCTGCGGCCGTGCGGCGCATAGCGGGCAGGTCGTCGTCGTCGAGGACGTGCTGGCCGAACCGCTGCTGCAGCCCTACCTGCCCCTGGCGGCCCAACACGGCGTGCGTTCGTGCTGGTCCTTCCCGCTGCATTCGCCGGGCGGACGCGTGCTCGGCACCCTGGCCTTCTTTCATGCAGCGCCGAACGCCCCCGACGCGGCGCTGGCCGGCGAGATCGGCTACTTCACCGACCTGCTCGCCCTCCTCACCGAGCGCCACCTGCGCGAGCAGGAAAACGCGGCGCGCCACGCCGCCGCCGAGCGCGAGCTGGCGGCCATGGCCGAGGAATCCGAACGCCGCCGGCGCCTCTACGAAACCGTGCTCTCGAACTCGCCCGACCTGGCCTACGTGTTCGACCTCGAGCACCGTTTTACGTATGCCAACGCGGTGCTGCTGCAAATGTGGGGCAAGACCTTCGAGGAAGCCATCGGCAAGACCTGCTGGGAGCTCGGCTACGAACCCTGGCACGCGGCCATGCACGACCGCGAGATCGAGCAGGTCAAGGCGACCAAGGCGCCGATCCGCGGCGACGTCCCCTTCAACGGTACCTTCGGACGGCGCATCTACGACTACATCTTCGTGCCCATCCTCGGACCCGACGGCGAAGTCGAGGCGATCGCCGGCACCACGCGCGACGTCACCGACCGCAAGCGCTTCGAGGAAGCGCTGCAGGAAGAAAATCACCGCAAGGACGAGTTCCTGGCGATGCTGGCGCACGAGCTGCGTAATCCCCTGGCGCCGATCAGCGCCGCGGCCCAGGTGCTGCGCCTGGCGCCGAACAATCCGGACAAGGTGCGCCAGTACAGCGAAGTGATCTCGCGCCAGGTCAACCACATGACGACGCTGGTGAACGATCTGTTGGACGTCTCGCGCGTCACGCGCGGGATGGTGCAGCTGGAAAAGGCGCCGGTCGACGTGAAAAGCGTCGTCACCAGCGCCGCCGAACAGGTGCACCCGCTGCTCGAATCCGGGCGCCACACACTGGTGCTGCAGCTCGGCTCGGCCCCGGCCGGCGTGCTGGGCGACCGCGCGCGCCTGATCCAGGTGACCGCCAACCTGCTGGCGAACGCCGCCAAGTACACGCCGCCGGGCGGACACATCACGCTCTCGCTGCGCGTCGAGGACGGCCTGGTCCGTATTGCCGTGCAGGACGACGGCAACGGCATCGAGTCGGCGCTGCTGCCGCATATCTTCGACCTGTTCGTGCAAGGCAAG
Organism: Massilia sp. Mn16-1_5; assembly: GCF_004798585.1. Lineage (GTDB taxonomy): Bacteria > Pseudomonadota > Gammaproteobacteria > Burkholderiales > Burkholderiaceae_D > Telluria. Next base: position 219,560 of record NZ_PPXQ01000009.1, on the reverse strand, counting down.
CGCACGCCGGACCGGGCCCAGGGCGGCCTCGGGCTTGGCCTGGCGCTGGTCAAGAACATCGTCACCATGCACGGCGGCCAGGTGGCGGCGCATAGCGACGGTCCCGGCACGGGCAGCTGCTTCACGGTCGTGCTGCCGGTGGCGGCGCAGCTGCCGCATCCGGCAGCGCCGGCAGCGGGCGCAACGCCGCCTGACGCGTCCAGCCGGGCGCTGCGCATCCTGCTGGTCGACGACAACGTCGATGCGGCCGCGACCCTGTCGGCCCTGCTCGCCGAAGCCGGCCACCAGGTCCAGGCCATCAACGACCCGCGCGACGCCCTCGAGGCGGCACTCGGCGATCCGCCCGAGGTCTTCATCCTCGACATCGGCATGCCGCTGATCGACGGCCACGCACTGGCGCGCCAGCTGCGTGCACAGCCGGCGCTGGCCGGCGCGCTGTACGTGGCGCTGACCGGCTACGGCCAGTCGAGCGACCGCGAATCCTCGCGCCAGGCCGGCTTCGACCACCACTTCGTGAAGCCGGTCGAGGCGGCGGGGCTGCTGGCCGCCCTGGCAAACCTGTAAAGGCCGGCGAACTGCCGGGTTGCCATTGGTGCTAGACTGCTCGCGCCCATTAACGATCGTCCTCATACAGCACTGCCCCGATGCGCGAATCAAGCCTGTTCAGCAACCTGACCGCCAGTTCGGTCGTCACCGCCACCTGCATCCTGGGCCTGCTGTATTTCGGCCGCGACGTGCTCGAACCGCTGGCGCTGGCCACGGTACTCAGCCTGGTGCTGGCGCCGCTGATCCGCGCGTTGCGCCGGGTCGGCCTGCCGCGCCTGCCGGCGACGCTGGTGTCGGTGCTGCTGGCCGGCGCCTGCGTGGTCGGCGTCGGCACCGTGCTCGCCTTCCAGCTGGTGGCCGTGACGCGCGACCTGCCGGAATACCGCGCGGCGATCAAATCGAAAATCGAACGCGTGCGCGAGCTGACCGAGCGCCCGTTCGCGCGCCTGGAAGCGGAACTCAGCGCCGTCGCTCCGCAATCGCCCGTCGCGCCGCCGCCGCCCGTCACCGTGCGCCGCGGTACCCTCACGACCAGCGCGAACCAGCCGCTGCCGGTCGAGATCCGCGCCCCGCGTGCCACCACCCGCGATACCCTGGCGCGCCTGTTCTCGCTGGCCTGGGGACCGATCGGAGAAACGGGCCTGGTGCTGGTGCTGCTGGTGTTCATCCTGCTCGAGCACGAATCGCTGCGCGACCGCGTGATCAGGCTGGCCGGCCAGGCCGAGATCAGCCGCACGGTGCGCGCGCTGTCGGACGCGACGCGCGGCGTCTCGCGCTTCTTCCTGTCGCAATTCGTCGTCAACCTGACCTTCGGAGCGCTGGTCGGCGTGCTGCTGTGGGCCTTCGGGGTGCCGCACGCGCTGCTGTGGGGCGCCCTGTCCGGCCTGCTGCGCTTCGTGCCTTACGTCGGCATCATGGTGGCGGGCGTGCTGATCGCCATTTTTGTGGCCGCCATCGACCCGGGCTGGACGATGGCGCTGTCCTGCCTGGCGATGTTCGTGGCTTTGGAGCTGCTGGTGGCGAACGTGGTCGAGCCCAAGGTCTACGGGCAAAGTTCGGGCCTGTCTCCGCTGGCGGTGATCGTCTCGGCCCTGTTCTGGGGCGCGATGTGGGGACCGGTCGGCCTGCTGCTGTCGACGCCATTGACCCTGTGCCTGGTGGTGGCCGGACGCCACGTGCGCGCACTGGAGCCGATCACGATCCTGCTGGGCGACGTGCCGAACGTGAACGTGGCCCAGCGCTTCTACCAGCGCATCCTCGCAGGCGAGACACACAGTATCATTTCCGACGCACGCAGCTACCTCGAGCGCCACAGCTTCGCCCGCTATTGCGACCAGATCCTGCTGCCGGGGATCTCGATGGCGGCGGCGGAACAGCGCACCGGCCACCTCGAGAGCGCGCAGGCCGCCCACCTGCGCACGACGATCGCCGAGGTCGCCGCAACCCTGACGCCGGTATCGAGCGAGCCGATGCGCAAGCGCCGCAAGGGTCGGGTGTCGCTGCTGGACGCCAACGTCGGCGCCCACCTGCGCCAGATGCGCGAAGCGCGCCTGGGCCGCTGGCAGGGCTCGCTCGACGTGCCTTCGCGCTCCATCGTACTGTGCGCGGGTCTCGGCACCGAGCGCGACGACCTGCTGACGGAACTGTTGGTGCGCTCCCTGCGCGAACTCGACGTCGACGCGCGCAGCGTGGTGGTCGGCGCCGACCAGGACAATCCGGGCCCGGACAAGGCCGACCTGATCTCGACCGTGTTCATCATCTACCCGGTCGAAGCGTCGCTGGAGCAATGGACACGCGTGGCCGACGAACTGCGCGCCGGCCTGCCGAACGCCTTACTGGTGACGATCCGCCTGCCTTTCGGCGAGACGGCGGCGAACCAGGCGGTGGTGCAGGAACACGTCGACATGGTGCTGCGCTCGTTCGAGGAAAGCCTGGCCTTCGTGGTGCCGGAACGCACCGAGGCCTGAGCTTGCGCTACCTTACCTCAGCCTGTGTATCATGGAAGCGCCATGCGCTACCGCCTCGCCATTTTCGACTTCGACGGCACCCTTGCCGACTCGTTTCCGTTCTTCATCAGCGTCTTCAACCGGATCGCTGACGAACACGGCTTTCGCCGCATCGACCACGCGCACGTCGAGCGCCTGCGCTATTTCGGCACGCGCGAGATCATGCGCCACGTCGGCATGCCGGCGTGGAAATTGCCGCTGGCCGCCGCCTCCTTTAAAACCCTGATGCGCGAGAACGCCGAGCAGGTACGCCTGTTTCCGCAAGTCGAACATGCCTTGCGCGAACTGGCGCGCGGCGATATCCAGTTGACCATTGTTTCCTCGAACGCCGAAGACAATGTGCGCCGGGTGCTGGGGCCGGACCTGTCGGCCCTGATCAGCCAGTACGAATGCGGCATGTCGATCTTCGGCAAGACCGCGCGCATCCGCAAGGTCTTGAAACGCGCGGCGACGGCGCCCTCGGCCGCGCTATACATCGGCGACCAGGCCACCGACGCCGATGCCGCCCGCCGCGCCGGCGTCGCCTTCGCCGCCGTGCACTGGGGCTATGCGCCGATCGAAGTGTTGCGCAAGGTCGCGCCGGAACACGAGTTCGACCTGCCCGCCTCACTGGCGGCCATCCCCAGCCTGCAGCCGAAACACCCCGCCCAGCCGTAATCCGCAGCGCCGGCTGACGCCTCCCCTCATTCCGTATGTCCGATACGCACGCCTGCAACGTATAACTTGGAAGAAATTACTTCGCATGCTAAACTTTTAGATTCGAAAAGTATTTATCTGAAATAATTCATGAGCCTATCGGACCAGACCCTGAGCAGTCTCACCGCCGCCCTCACCCTTTCTTCGCGCGTCTACCGCGCCGCCGCCGACAAGGTCGCGGCAGATTACGGGCTGTCGCAGGCGACCGGGCTGCCGGTACTGGTCATCAGCCGCTTCGGCGAGAGCGGCGTGCGCCCCGGCGTGCTGGCCGAAACGCTCAGCCTGGAGCCATCGTCGCTGGTGCGCGTGGTCGATCAGCTGCTCGAGTCCGGCTTGCTGGAGCGCCATGAGGACCCGAACGACCGCCGCGCCAAGATCCTGCGCCTGACCGGCGAAGGCCGCAAGACCGCCGATCTCATGGACCAGGCGCTGCGTCCATTCCGCCGCAAGCTGTTCGGCGCCTTCGCGCCAAGCGACGTCGAAGCCTGCCTGCGCGTGCTGGCGGGGCTCCCCGACGTGGTCGCCAACCTCACCCTGGAGCAGGCCGCGGAGCGCAAGAGCGCATGAAGCTGGCTTCCCGGACGGAGCTGCTGTTCTCCGTCAAATCATTCGCGGCAGCGATGCTTGCGGTGTACATCTCGATGCGCATCGGACTGCCGCGACCCTTCTGGGCGATGATGACCGCCTATATCGTCAGCGCGCCCTTCGCCGGGCCGACCCGTTCCAAGGGGTTTTATCGTGCGGGTGGTACGCTGCTGGGCGCCATCGCCGTCACCTTCCTGGTGCCGCAGCTGGGCAACTCGCCCGAGTTGCTTTCGCTGGCGCTGGCGCTGTGGATCGGCGGCTGCCTGTACTTCTCCCTGCTCGACCGCACGCCACGCTCCTACCTGCTGATGCTGGCCGGGTATACGGCCGGCCTGGTCGCCTTCCCTGCGGTGAACGAGCCGGGCGCGATCTTCGACATCGCCCTCGCGCGCGTCGAGGAAATCGTGCTCGGCATTACCTGCGCGACCGTGATCCACAGCCTGGTGCTGCCGCAGTCCTTCGGCCCGGTGCTGCTGGCGCGCCTGGACCATGCGGTGCAGGACGCCCACCACTGGATCCGCGACGCCCTCAATCCGGCTGGCGACAAGCGCAGTGCAAGCGAGCGCCGCAAGCTGGCCGGCGACATCACCGAACTGCGCGTGATGAGCACCCACCTGCCCTTCGATACCTCGCACGTGCGCTGGACCGGCAAGGCCGTCAACGCCCTGCAGGAGCGCCTGGCGCAGCTCGTTCCGGTCGTCTCGGGCATCGAAGACCGCCTGACGGCGCTGCGCGAGATGGGCGCCACCGCATCGTCGGAACGCTGGAGCGCCCTGCTGCACGACGTCACGGCGCTGGTCAACACGCCGAAGGACGCCGTGCTGGACGCACCCGCGGCCTTGCTGCATGCACGCATCGACGCGCTCGCGCCGCAGGCGAGCCGTGGCCTCGGCTGGAGCGGCCTGATCGAACTGAACCTGGCGGCGCGCCTGCGCCGGCTGCTCGACCTGTGCGTCGAGACCCGTACCCTGCGCCGGCACATCGACTCCGGCGTACACGGCAAGCTGCCGGATGCGGTGCGCCGCCTGCCGGGCGTGCCGCCCAGCACCTTGCACCAGGACCGCGGCATGGCCCTGCTGTCGGCCTTTGCGGCGATCGTCGCCACCCTCGCCTGCTGCGCCTTCTGGATCCTGTCCGGCTGGCCGTCCGGCGCCGCCGCGCCGATGATGGCCGCGGTGCTGTGCTGCTTCTTCTCGACCCAGGACGACCCGGTCCCCTTCATCAAGGGCTTCCTGGTGTATACGGTCTATTCGATCCCGGTGTCGGCGCTGTACATTCTCTGCATCCTGCCGGCCATCCACAGCTTCGAGATGCTGACGCTGGTGTGCGCGCCAACCTTCCTGCTGGTCGGCGTCTGGATCGCGCGGCCGTCGACCTTCGGGCGCGCCATGCCCTGGCTGTTCGGCCTGTGCGGCACGCTGGCCCTGCTCGACACCCACAACGTCGACATCGTGTCCTTCACCAACGGCACGCTGGCGCAGGTGCTCGGCCTGGTGGCCGCCGCCGTCACCACCAGCGTGCTGCGCCGCGTCGGCGCCGGCTGGACGGCGCGCCGCCTGCTGAAGGCCGGCTGGAGCGAGCTGGCGCGCCTCGGCAGCGGCGAACGCGTGACCTCGGCCGAATTCTCGGCGCGCATGGTCGACCGCGTCGGCCTGCTGACGCCGCGCCTGGCCCAGGCCGAAGCGCAGGCAGACCTGCAGGCGGCCGATGCGCTGCGCGACCTGCGCATCGGCCTGAACATGACCCTGCTGCAGGAAGTGCGCAGCCAGCTGGGACGGGGCGAAGCCGCGATCAAGCCCCTGATGACGCAATTGTCGCGCCATTTCGCGCTGCGCCCGCGCGTCGACAGGGACTGCGAATCGCGCCTGCTCGGCACCCTCGACAACGCCCTGCGCGCGATTCTTGCAGGCACCCGCGACAGCGCGCAGAACGAAGCGCTGGCTGCACTGACCGGCATGCGGCGCGACCTGTTCCCGCAAGCCGCCCCTTACGAAAAGGAGATCCGATGATCGGCGAAGTCAGCATCTACGGCCTCTACGTTCCTCCGCTCCTGCTGCTCACGCTGGCGGCGCTGGTGGTATCGAGGCTGCTCAACCTGGTCCTGGCACGGACCGGCTTTTACCGCCTGGTGTGGCACCCGGCGCTGTTCGATTTTTCCCTGTTCGTCATCGTGCTCGGCGCGCTGACCTACTTCACACGCAACTGGTCCTGATCCTGAGATGGCTTTGAAAATTTCGTTCCCGGCGCTGGGCCGGATGGGTATTACTCTGGCGTTCGCCGCCGGCGCGGTGTATGCAGGCTGGCAGCTGTGGCGCCATTACGAGGTCGAGCCCTGGACCCGCGACGGCCGCGTGAAGGCCTATGTGGTGCAGGTGGCGCCGGACGTCACGGGCCAGGTGACCAAGGTGTACGTGCACGATAACCAGCACGTCGCCATCGGCGAACCGCTGTTCGAGATCGACCGCGCGCGCTTCGAACTGGCGCTGCGCCAGAGCCAGGCCCAGGTGGTGGCCGCGCAGGCCGCGCTGGCCCAGGCCCAGCGCGAGAACCAGCGCAATACCCAGCTCGACGACCTGGTTTCGCAGGAGACCCGCGAACAGGGCCAGACCCGCACCGACCAGGCCCGTGCCGCCCTCGCCCAGGCCGAAGTCAACCGCGACACCGCGAAGCTGAACCTGGAACGCTCGCACGTGGTGTCCGCGGTGGACGGCATCGTCACCAACCTCGACCTGCGCGAGGGCGCCTACGCAAGCGCGGCGCGTCCGGTGATGGCCCTGGTCGACCGCACCACCTTCTATGTCGAAGGCTATTTTGAAGAAACCAAGCTGCCCGGCATCCAGATCGGAGATAAAGCCGAAGTGATCCTGATGGGTACGCGCCAGCCGATCGCCGGCCGCGTCGAAAGCTTCGCCGAAGGCATCGCCGACCGCGACCGCAGTACCGGCGCCAACATGCTGCCGAACGTGAACCCGACCTTCAACTGGGTGCGCCTGGCTCAGCGCATTCCGGTGCGCATCGCGCTCGATCCGGTGCCGGCCAGTGTGCGCCTGGTCGCCGGCCAGACCGCGACCGTGAAGGTGCTGCCGAAGGCTGTCGCCACGACTGCGCCGACTACGAACAAACGATCATGACCCGAACCAGATCCATTGCATATAAAACCTTCACGCTGACAGCGCTGGCGGCGGCAATCTCCGCCTGCACCACGGTCGGCCCCGACTACCACGTGCCGAAGGAGGCCGTGGTCAAGCGCGACGCCGCGAACGCCACATTCATGGGCGCCACCGAGCAGCCCTACACATCCGAACCGCTACCGGCCGACTGGTGGCGCCTGTACCAGGACCCGGTGCTGGACAAGCTGGTTACCAAGGCCTTTGCCGCCAACGCCGACCTGCGCGTGGCCGCCGCCAACCTGGAACGCGCGCACGGCGTGCTGGAAGAAGTCGAGGAAAAGAAGCGTCCTGAAGTCGAGATGAGCGCGTCTCCGGTGTACGGCCGCATCGCCGGCGCCTCGATCGGTCTCCCGGAACAGCTGCCGCGCACCGGCATCTATGACGGCGACATCAAGATCGGCTACCTGCTCGACATCTGGGGCCGTGTCCGCCGCGCCGTCGAGGCCGCGGAAGCCGACGTCGAAGCCGCGCAGGCGGCCAGCGACCTGACCCACGTGATCGTCGCGGCCGACACCGCGCGCGCCTACGCCGAGGCCTGCTCGGCGGGCTACCAGCTGAAGGTCGCGCAAGACTCGGTGGACCTGCAGCACAAGTTCGTCACGCTGACCTTTGAACGCGTCCAGCGCGGGCGCGGCATCGCCATCGACAACAGCCGTGCGCAGGCCCAGCTGGACCAGCTGCGCGCCAACCTGCCGCCGCTGGAGGCGCACCGCCGCACCGCGCTGTATCGCCTGGCGGTGCTGACCGGCGAAGTGCCGAGCGCCTTCCCGGCCGAGGTGGCGCAGTGCGCCACGCCGCCGCGCGTGAGCGCGGCGATTCCGGTGGGCGACGGCGCCGCCCTGCTGCGCCGCCGCCCCGACGTGCGCCAGGCCGAGCGCGTACTCGCCGGCGCCACGGCGCGCATCGGTGTCGCCACCGCCGAGCTGTACCCGAACATCACGCTCGGCGCATCCTTCGGCGGCGTCGGCTTCATGAACGGGTTCGGCGAAGCGAACACCTGGAAGTTCGCGCTCGGCCCGCTGATCTCGTGGAACCTGCCAGCGACCAGCTCGGCGCGCTCGCACATCGCCCAGGCCAAGGCCAACACGTCCGGCGCGCTGGCGAAGTTCGACTCGGTGGTGTTGAACGCCCTGCGCGAAACGGAATCGGCCTTGACCGTGTATGCGCGCGAGCTCGACCGCAACGCCATGCTGCGCGCGGCGCGCGACCAGAGCGCGCTGGCGTCGAAGCAGACGGCCAGGCTGTACCAGTTCGGCCGCACCGACTTCCTGGCCGCGCTGGATGCGGACCGCACGCTGGCCAGCGCCGAGAGCATGCTGGCGGCGTCGGATGCGCAGCTGGCAGCGGACCAGGTACAGCTGTTCCTGGCTTTGGGCGGCGGCTGGGAGAACACCCACGCCAAGCATGGCGAAGGCAAAGAGAAGGGTGAGCACGGGGCGGTTGCGCACCACACAGCTGCTACTCACCACTAACGCGGTTTATAAGACCTTATCGAGCGTCACCGGCAAATCCCGCACCCGCTTGCCGGTCGCGTGATACACCGCATTCGCAATCGCGGCCCCCACGCCGGTGATGCCGATCTCGCCGATCCCCTTCGCCCCCAGGGGGTTCACGTGCGGGTCAATCTCGTCGACGATCTGCACATCGATGGCCTGGATGTCGGCATTGGTCGGCACGTGGTACTCGGCCAGGTTGCCGTTCACCGCGCGGCCATTTCTCCCGTCGATCAGGGTTTCCTCGAACAGCGCCAGGCCGATGCCCCAGACGATCCCGCCCATCAGCTGGCTGTAGCCGGTCTTCTCGTTCATCAGCTTGCCGACACCGTAGACGCCGACCACGCGCGGCACGCGGATCTCGCCGAGGTCTTCGTCCACCGTCACCTCGACGAACACTGCACCAAAAGAGTGCATCGAGTACTTCTTCTTTTCGTCGCCGGGTTCGGCCTTCGCCGTCACCTCGACCGGGGCGCCGTGGCGCGTGACGATGGCCGCCATCGCTTCACGCCGCGCCGGTTCCGCCAACAGGTACAGTTCGCCGTTCTCGACGCCGACCTGGTCGGGCGTGGCGCCGAACAGCGGCGACGCTTCCGCGCTTGCGGCGATGCCCACCAGCTTCAGGCGCAGCGCATGGCCGGCCGCCTGCACCGCCGGGCCGACGCTGGCCACCGTGGTCGAACCGCCCGACACCGGCGACTCGGGCATCTGCGAATTCCCCAGCTCGAAGCGCACCTGCTCCACCTTCAGGCCGATGGCGTCCGCCGCAATCTGGGTCATCACGGTATAGGTGCCGGTGCCCAGGTCCTGGGTGGCGGAGCGGAACAGGGCCGTGCCGTCCGGGTTCAGGGTGGCCGAGCACTCGCCCGGCGAACGGTTGGTCGGATAGGTGGCGGTGGCCATGCCCCAGCCGACCAGCTTGTTCCCCTGTTTCATGGAACGCGGCTGCGGCTGGCGGTCCTTCCAGCCGAAGCGCTCGGCCCCGATCTCGTAGCACTGGCGCAGCGATTTACTGGACCACGGCAGGTCCTTGCCGGGGTCCTTCTCCGTATAGTTCTTCAGCCGCAGGTCGAGCGGATCCATGTTCAGCTGATAGGCCAGTTCGTCCATCGCCGATTCGAGCGCGAACGAGCCGGTCGCTTCACCCGGTGCGCGCATGAAGGTCGGCGTGCCCAGGTTCATGCTGGCCAGCCGGTGCGTGGTTTGCTGGTGCGGGCTCTCGTACATCATGCGCGTGACGATGCCGCAGGGCTCGATCCAGTCCTCGATCATCGAGGTATAGGCGATGGTGTCGTGGCTCGAGGCCAGCAAGCGGCCGTCGTCAAGCGCGCCCAGCCGGAAGCGCTGCTCGGTGTTGGGGCGCTGGCCGACCGGGCCGAACATATTGTTCCGGTCCAGCGACAGCTTGACCGGCCGCCCCAGCATCTTCGCCGCCATCGCCGTCAAGGGGGCATGCGACCACACCGAACCCTTCGAACCGAAGCCGCCGCCGGTGTAGGGGCAAATTGCCGTCACGTTCTCGGGCGGGATGCCGAAGATGGCGGCCATGATGCGCTGCACGCCCTTCATGTACTGGGTCGATTCGTGGATGGTCAGTTTGTCGCCGTTCCACTCTGCGATCGTCGCATGGGTTTCGAGCGGATTGTGATGCTCGATCGGCGTGGTGTAGCTTGCATCGAGCCGCACGCTGGCCGCGAGCAGGCCATCCGCCAGGTCGCCGCGTTTGGTGTCGGCGTCCTCGGTCAGCACCTTCTCGGGCGCATGCAGCGACTCCTTCGCCTGTTCGAAGTCGAGCACGGCATCCTTGCGCTCGTACTCGATGCGCAGCCGGGCCGCAGCCTCGCGCGCATGTTCAAAGGTGTCGGCTACCACCACCGCAATCGGCTGGTTGTTGTAGTAGACCTCGTCCTCCTGCAGCAGCGTGAGCCGGCGGCCGATCGGCGGCTGCAGCTTGCCATCCTTCGTCTCCTTCGGCAGGCGCATGGCGTTCTGCGGGGTCATCACCAGCAGCAGGCCGGGTACGTCGCGCGCCGCGCTGTCGTCGATCCGGAGCACGCGGCCGCTGGGAATCGTGCTGGTGACCAGTACAGCGTGGGTCAAGCCCTCGACGTAGTGCTCGGCGGTGTAATGCGCGGCGCCGCTGACCTTGGCCCAGCCGTCGGTTCGATTGATAGGTGCGCCGATGCCGTTCATGCCTGGCCTCCTTTTCCGATCACCGTCTGCAGCGCGCGCACGACGGCGCGCTGCGCCAGTTCGATCTTGAATGCGTTGTGCGCGTACCCGCGCGCGCCGGCGACCGCCGCCGTGCCCGCGCGCGCCAGCAGCTCCTCGGTGGGCGCCTGGCCGCGCAGCACGCTTTCCGCATCCCTCGCGCGCCATGGCTTGTGCGCCACGCCGCCCAATGCAATGCGCAGGTCGCGCACCTTCCCGCCATCGAGGTCGACGGCCACCGCCACCGACACCAGCGCGAACGCATAGCTGGCGCGGTCGCGCACTTTTACGTAGTGCGAGTTCTGCGCGAACGGCGTCAAAGGCAGCTCGACCGCAATGATCAGCTCGCCCGGCCGAATCACGGTATCGATCTCCGGATGGTCTTCCGGCAGGCGGTGAAAATCGATCAATGGCACCTGGCGTTCGCCGTCGGGCCCCTGCAGGTGGACGATGGCATCCAGCGCCGCCAGCGCGACCGCCATGTCGGACGGGTGCGTCGCGATGCAGTGCTCGCTGGCGCCGAGGATGGCGTGGATGCGGTTATGGCCGTCGATGGCGTCGCAGCCCGAGCCCGGGTCGCGCTTGTTGCAGTGGCTGAAGGCCGGGTCGGTGAAGTAATAGCAGCGGGTGCGCTGCAGCAGGTTGCCTCCGACAGTTGCCATATTGCGCAACTGGGTCGTGGCGCCGTTCAGCAGGGCCTCGGACAGCACACGATAGCGCTGGCGCACCAGCGGGTGGGTCGCCAGGGCGGTGTTGCTCGCCATCGCGCCGATGCGCAGGCCGCCGTTCGGCAGTTCGTCGATGTCGCGCAAGGACAGGCGGCTGACGTCGACCAGCCGTACTGGTTTCTCGATGCCGCTTTTATACAGGTCGAGCAGGTTGGTGCCGCCGCCGATGAATTTCGCGCCGGGTTGGCGCGCCAGCTCGATCGCGTGGTTCACGTCGCGGGCACGCTCGTAGGAGATCGATTGCATGGGCAGGAGTCCCTTTCTAGGCCTGGCGCAGCACGACGCTGTGGATCGCCTTGACGATGTTCGGATAGGCGCCGCAGCGGCACAGATTGCCGCTCATGCGCTCGCGGATCTCATCCTCGCTCAATGCGCCCGGCTCCAGCTGCTCGCCTTCCGTCAGCGCGCTGGCCTGGCGCTGCTTGATCTCGTCGAGCAGCGCCACCGCCGAGCAGACCTGGCCCGGCGTGCAGTAGCCGCACTGGAAGCCGTCGCAGTCCATGAAGGCCTGCTGCATCGGGTGCGGCTGTGCTTCGCTGCCCAGCCCTTCCACCGTGGTGATCTCGCGGCCGTCGTGCATGACCGCCAGTGTCAGGCAGGAATTGATGCGCTGGCCGTCGACCAGCACGGTGCAGGCGCCGCATTGGCCGCGGTCGCAGCCCTTCTTGGTGCCGGTGAGGTGCAGGCGCTCGCGCAGGGCGTCGAGCAGGCTCACGCGCGGCTCGACCATCAACTGGTGCTCAAGGCCATTGATGCGCAGCGTCAGCGGCTGCGCGGGAACATAAGGCGGCGCCGTCTCGTGCGCCATGGAGGTCTGGTCGTCGTCTGGCATGGTCTCGCTCGTCTCGAATGGGAGAGATCAAACATTCATCATCCCCGAATTCGCGAAAACGGGGAGTCCGGGAGAGATGCGGCATGCCGGCCAGGTTGCACGGCAAGAAAGACACGCTCTATACTGCCCAGGGCGCGCAAGGCCGCGCCGCAACCTGGAACCCTGCATGCGTAAATTCATCCTGATCGCCCCCCTGCTGCTCGCCGGCTGTGTCGACGACTCGGCTACCTATTACATCGACGGCAACCAGCATGCGCTGACCGTGCGCGCGGTGCAGGAACATTTCTGGAACAAGGACGTCACCCTCGACCTGATCGCCACCCGCATGCCGGATTGCCAGCGCCGCATCCCGCTGGGCCAGCTGCCGATGTCGGACATCGAAATCGAGCTGTTCGGCTCAGGCGAAAACATCTATACGCTGCGCGCGGGGGAACAGGCCTGGCGTGTGGAACTCGAGGGCTGCAACGAAATGGCGGCGCCGGAACAGGTGACCGGCGAGCCGATCGGCCTGTTCCACCTGGACGAGAACAAGAAGTTGATATTCGAGAAGGCGGAGCAGGAAGCCCCGAAGACCTAAGGTCGCAGCCAGCCGCGCGCGATCGGGGCGGCAAGGACGCGGCGGTACACGCTTTGCATCAGCGTTTCCAGCGTGGTGGCCAGTGCTTCGCCGACGCGGGTATCGACCAGGATCGCGGCGAAGGCCGCAACGATGAAGGCCCCCACCATATCCAGCGGCCAATGGACGCCAAGGAAGACCCGGGCCCAGGCCACCGACACACCCAGTACCAGCAAGGCCATGCCGAAGCGGCGCACTTCGCGCAGCTGGCTCAGCATCAGGGCCAGCGCCACCGAGAACATGCTGGTGCCGTGGTCGCTCGGGAAAGAACTGTCCGGCGCATGCGCCAGGAAATTCTGGCCGATGCCGCCCATGAAGGGCCGCGGATGGAACCACGCCAGGCCGATGAGCTTGCTCATCGTCAGGGCTACCATGGCCGTCAGCAGGGCCCGCACGGCCGCCTCGCGCTGGCCCGGCGCGCCGTTCGTCCACATCAGCACCAGGCCGAGCGGCACGATCATGATCACCCATTCGGCGGCGAAGATGGCCCCGTGCAGGCGCCAGCCCGACAGACCGGGCGCGGCATTGAACATGGCGAACAGGGATTGGTTCAAATAGTCGAACATGGCCGGGCTTGAAGAAAAGACAAGAGCTTAGCTTAGCTCAGCCGTGCAAGACGTACGATTCGAATTCGCAACAGATTGTGACAAGACGCCGGCGCAGGCACCGCAAACCTGATAAAGATCAGTCTTTACACTGGCAGTGGCGGAACTTTCATGCAGAAGCGTCGTGCAAACGCATCGCCAAATGTCTGCTCAGCGCGGCTGCAGCAGGCGGTGCAACTGGGCCAGTTCCGTGTCGCGTCCGAGTTTATCCAGGGTCTGTTCCAGCAGCGTGCGTTCGCCGTCGCGCAGCATTGTCCACTGGGTAAAATATTCGTGGACGGTGCGCCAGGGCGGGAAGTCGCGCGGCAGGCTGCGCCAGGCGGCGCCCGTGTGCAGGAAATACAGCACCGCGCAGTACACGTCGTAGAGGTCGTGCTTGCGCGGACGCGTCTTGCGCCGCGCCGCCTCGAGCATGTCGCGCACCAGCTCGAACTGCTCGCGCCCAATATCGCTGGGGAATGCGGGCCTGGCCATGTCGTTCTCCCCAAATTAGCTTTGAGAGGAAAGTTTCGGAACAGGTTCCCGGCAGGCCGCGGGCCCGCTGGCTTACTTGGATACTTAGTCGCGTGCGAGCGCCAGGAATTCGGTGCGCAACGCCAGATTCGGCTGCAGCTCGCCCAGCATGCAGGACGTGATCGTTTCTTCACCCTGGGTGCGGATGCCGCGGCTTTCCATGCACATGTGGCGGCACTTCACGACGACGCCGACGGCCTTCGGTTCCAGCACTTCCATCAGCGCATTCGCGATCTGCATCGTCATGCGTTCCTGCACCTGCAGGCGCTTCGAGAAAATGTCCACCAGGCGGGTCAGCTTCGACAGGCCGACGATCTTGCCGTTGGGCAGATACCCGACGGTGGCCTTGCCGAAGAACGGCGCCAGGTGGTGCTCGCAGTGGCTGTAGACCGGGATGCCGCGCACCACGATCAACTCGTTATATTGCTCGGCGCCATCCTCGAAAGCCTTCAGCACTTCGACTGGATTCTGGTCGTAACCGGAGGTCCAGTGCTTCCACGCTTTTGCCACGCGTGCAGGCGTTTCATGGAGGCCGGGACGGTTCGGATCTTCACCGAGGCTGGCCAGCAGCCGGCGCCAGTCGTTCTCGGTAAATTCTTCTTTGTAAGACATGGGGAAACCCTAAAAATACGATTGCCGCCAGTATATAGAAAACGGACGAAGACGGCCGGGAGCTGCTCTTTTCTTGAGCAAACCAGACTCATCCGTTGTAGGGATGCGCTAGCGTGGATTGGTACTTTATCTACAACGGAGGCGGCCTATGTTCGGAAGCTCGGTACTGGAACTGGCAATCGGTTTGACGTTTTGTTATGGAACGGTGGCACTGATCGTGGCCACCGTGCAGGAAGCATTGGCGGCGGCCTTCCGGCTGCGCGCCAACACGCTCCTGGCCGGCATCAAAAGCATGCTCAACGACCCGCGCTTTACCGCGCTGGCGCAGATGGTTTACGCGCATCCGCTGGTCAATCCGCACAGCGACGGCAAGGCGGTCGACGAACGGGCGCTCGCCAGCCGGCCATCCTACATCGAACCGGGATATTTCGCGATCGCGCTGATCGACAGCATCCAGCACGTGCCGGGCAACTTCGCACGGCTGGGCGCCGATATCGACGCCGTCTCCGATCCGCAGGTGCGGCGCGCGCTGCAGGGGCTGTATGCCCGTGCCGGCGGCGACCTCGAGCGTTTTCAATTGCTGGTGGCGGGCTGGTTCGACAATGCGATGCAGCGCCTGTCGGGCAGCTATAAACGGCGCCAGTTGCTGATTTCCTTCCTGATCTCGCTGCTGCTGGCGATCCTGTTCAACATCGACAGCATTGCCCTGTTCCGCACCCTGTGGCAGCAGCCGCAGCTGGCCGCCCACATCACGGCGGCGCCAAGCGCGCTCGACGCCGAGACCCTGCGCCAGCTGTGGGCGCTGCCGATCGGCTGGACGAGTTTTCCGCCGGTGCTCGATACCGCGTTCGCGCTGCAGGTGGCCGGCTGGATCGTGACCGCCTCGACGACCCTGTTCGGGGCCCCGTTCTGGTTCGACCTGCTGCAGCGTGCGGTGCAGTTGCGCAGCACCGGCACCCGTCCCGACGACGGCGTGCAGGTGCAGGTCGCGGCAACGACAACGGTTGCGCCGGCGGCAATTGAAGTACGTACTACTCCTGCCTTGCCAAACCAGGCTTAAGGGCCCGGCGGCCGGTGCGCGTCCACGAGCACGCTCGACACCGAAATGTGCGGCACGCGCTCCGGCCATTCGTCATCCGGTCCAAACCACCTTGCTTCGGCAATCTCGGTCGGGTCGACGCGGATCTCGCCGCCCGCATAATCGGCCGTGAAAGCGATCATCAGCGAATGCGGGAAGGGCCAGGACTGGCTGGCGAAGTAGCGCAGGTTCGTTACCTGCAGCCCGACTTCCTCGTACACCTCGCGGTGGATCGCTTCCTCGATCGACTCGCCCGCTTCCAGGAAACCGGCCAAGGGCGTAAAACGTTTCGCGGGTGAGGCCACGTGCATCGCCAGCAGCACGGCATCTCCCTTGCGGATCAGGACCATCATCGCCGGCGAAATGCGCGGGTAAGCCAGGTGGCCGCAATGGCCGCACTTGAAACTGCGCTCGTGCGCCACGCGCGCCATCGGATGGGCGCAGGCGCCGCAGAAGCGGTGGGTACGCGCCCATTCCGCGATCTGCGCCGCCCGTCCGGCCAGACCCAGCAGTTCCTCGTCGAAGTCTGCGAACAGCGAACGCAGGCTGCGCCACGCATAGCCCTGCGGCACTTCCTCGTGCTCCAGCCAGCCGGCCTGGCAATAGCGCTCGCCCAGCAGGCCAACCGGCTGCACATTGGCCGGGTCGAGCCCGAGCTCCTTGAGCACGCCCGCCTCGGGCAAGGCGAGATCGAGCTCGCGTACCAGCAGGCGGCCGCCGTGGAAGAGGAAGGTGATCGGGTCGGGATGGTCTTGCGGCGCCATCAGCGGCGTGAAGCTCGGGGGCGTTTTCAGCATCGTCGTTCGGAGTGAAATGGGTGGGCCATCATACCCCGGCTGCCGCCGCCGCGCCCGGCGCCGCATCCATCGTTTGGTCGCGTTGTCGCCTTTCCTTCTGTTGAACTTGCCACTCTCCCTGAGACCACATCCGGCGCGCCAAGTTTCCGTTTTCCCGGTTTCCTCCGACCTGCATCAGCCACGCGTAAACGAGCGAACTTCGGGCAGCTCATCCTGCTCAAAGATGGACCGGATCGCTCCATGGCTGGCACAGAACAGGAGAAGACGATGAACGATGTACCCGTCGTGCTCGGCATTAACCGTACCCAGGATGCGAGCATCTGCCTGCTGCACGGTTCGCACCTGCAGTGGGCGATCCAGAAGGAACGGCTGACCCGCCACAAGCACCACTGGGGCAAGCCCGGCGACCTGCGCCAGCATTACCGGGCGCAGCTGCCCGGACTCGAGCGGCCGATCGACGTGCTGGTCGAGTGTTTTTCCTCGGATGCCGAGATCGACGCGCTACCCGCCTACGAGGAGGAACTGGCCGCCACGCTGACCCTGTCTCCAGACTGCCGGCGCCTGCGCGTCTCGCACCATCTTGCCCACCTGTACAGCGTGTTTCATCCCTCTCCGTTTCGCGAGGCGGCCGTGATGGTGGTCGACGGCCAGGGCAGCGCCGCCAGCGACTTCACCGAGGCCTGGCCCGGCAGCGGCAGGGTGGCCGGCGACTGGCGCGAAGTCTCGTCCTTCTATACGGCCGACCGCGAGCGCGTCGCCTGCATCGCCAAGCAATTGTGGGACCGCGACGACGCCCGCCTGGTCGGCCTCGGCATGTTTTATTTCCTGCTGACCCAGGCCCTGTTTCCCGGCGAAGGCAACGAGGGCAAGGCGATGGGACTGGCGCCGCACGGCAATGCCCAGGCCCTGAACCTGCCGCCGCTCGAGGTCGACGGTTTCCAGGTCACGATCCCCGCGCCCTGGCGCACGCTGCTGGGCCAGCGCGGACGTTTCCGCTACGGCGCGCCCGGCGTGAAATTCTCCGAGTGCGCCAATTTGGCCGCGGCCGGCCAGCGCGCCTTCGAGGATGCGCTGCTGGCGCTGGCATGGCGCCTGCATCTTGAAACCGGTCTGGAGAACCTGTGCTTCGCCGGCGGCACCGCCCTGAACTGTTCGGCCAACGAACGCCTGCTGCGCGAAACGCCGTTCCGGCGCGTCTTCATTCCGCCGGCCCCGAGCGACGCCGGCACCGCGCTCGGCTGCGCCGTGTACGGCCTGGTCGAACTGGCAAATACATCCTGCGACTACCGCTGGCGCGACGACTACCTTGGCCCGGAACCGCAGCGCGCCGACATCGACGCCGCCCTCGCCGACGTGCCCGACCTGATCGTCGAACGCCTGTCCGGGCGCGACGCCCTGTGCGCACGCGTGCTCGACCTGCTGTGCGCGCAAAAGGTCGTCGCCCTGTTCCAGGGACGCAGCGAATTCGGTCCGCGCGCGCTCGGCCACCGCAGCATCCTGGGCGACCCGCGCCGCGGTTTCATTCGTGACTGGATCAATGCGCGGGTCAAGCAGCGCGAATGGTTCCGGCCGCTCGCGCCGGTGGTGCTGGAAGAACATGCGGACGCCTATTTCGACGTGCCGGGACCGTCCCCCTTCATGCAGTTCGCCGCGCCGGTGCGGCCGGAGCGCGCCAGCACGGTGCCGGCCATCACGCACGTGGACGGCACCGCGCGCCTGCAGACCGTGCCGCCCGACGGCGACCCGCTGCTACGCGCCTTGCTGCTGGGCTTTCATGCGCGCACCGGGGTGCCGGTGCTGCTCAACACCTCCTTCAATGGCAAGGACGAGCCGATCGTCGAAACGCCGGCCCAGGCCGTCGCCTCGTTCCGGCGCATGCCGCTGCACGCACTGGCAATGCCGCCCTACCTGGTGCGCAAGCGCATCGAACCGGAGCTGCCGGAATGATCCGCGCCTATCCCGCCCGCGCCAGCGTCTTGCCCGGCGAGCGCCTCGTGCTGCACGTGGCCACCGACAGCCGCCGCTTTCGCGTGCATTTCTACCGCTGGCGCGACGGCTTCGAAGCCTTGTACAGCTCGTCCTGGCAGCCCGGCGAACGCGCCCACGCACGCGGTGCCGGCGAGGACTGGGGCTGGCCGGCCTATGAATTCCCGGTGCCGGCGCACTGGTCCTCCGGGGTCTACATCGCCCATCTCGAGGAAGCCGGCGCCAGGCTGCCGCTGTCGCTCGCGCTCGAGAGCGCCGCCGCCCTGTTCGTCGTACGCGGCCAGCGCCGCGGCGGCATGCTGTATAAACTGCCGCTGGCCACCTATCAGGCCTACAACTTCAGCGGCGGCGGCTGCTACTACGCCAATCCGCCGCGCTCGCTCGATCCACCGGGTGCGCGCGTTTCCCTGCAACGGCCCGGTGGCGGCATCGGCGGCCGGACCTGGGGCGCGCCCGACCACTACGATTGCGCCTCGCAACGCCAGACCTTCGCCCACTGGGACGCGCGTTTCATCCGCTGGCTGGCACGCCAGGGTTATACGCCCGAGTTCTGCACCGACCTCGACATCCACGCCGACCCTGAGCTGGCGCTGCGCTACCGGCTGCTGGTGGCGGCGGGACACGACGAATACTGGACCGAAGCCACGCGCGACGCGGTCGAAGATTTCATCGCCTCGGGCGGCAACGTGGCCTGGTTTGCCGCCAACCTGTGCTGGTGGCGCGTGCACCTGGTCGACGGCGGCCGCGCGCTGGTCTGCCACCAGGGCGGCCCGCGCGGCGCCTTTGATCACTGGTGGCCCGCCAGCGGCGCCGGACGGCCCGAAGACCGCATGGGCGGCGTCAGCTACCGCCACGGCGGCGGCTGGTGGGACGGCGCGCGTGCCACGAGCGGCTTCATCGTCCAAAAACCGGAGCACTGGATCTTCGCCGGCACCGCGCTGCAGCGGGGCGAAGCCTTCGGCAGGGACACCTGGCCGCCGCTGGTCGGCTACGAATGCGACGGCGCGCCGCTCGACACCTTCGACCGCGCAAGCGGCAAGGCCACGCTGTCGGCCTGGGCCGACGAAGGCGGCACGCCGGACGGCTACCAGCTGCTGGCCGCCTGCCCGCTCGACCGGCGCTGGCAGGAACTGCCGCCGCGCGAACGCCACGCCGCCGGCGAAGGCGTCCACGCGGCCACCCTCGGCCTGTTCGAACGCGGCGGCACCGTGTTCTCGGCCGGCACCACCGACTGGGCGCAAGTCCTGGCCGACGGGCGCGACCGCAAGGTCGAACGCATCACCCGCAATGTACTCGACCGGCTGCTGTTGCACTGACCCGTCCCGCCTGTCACCTGCTGCCCGACTCTTTGCCTGTCTTTACCAACGGAGGAAACAGTGTCCCGGCGTCCGCTTTTTCACCGGCTCGATATCGCATCCGTCGTCGTGTTCCGCGCGCTGCACCTGGGCGACATGCTGTGCGCCGTGCCGGCCCTGCGCGCCCTGCGCGCTTCCCTGCCGACAGCGCACATCACGCTGGTCGGCCTGCCCTGGGCGCGCCAGTTCGCGCGCCGTTTCCCCCACTATATCGACGACTTCGTCGCCTTCCCCGGCCATCCGTTGCTGCCGGAACAGGTGCCGCGCCACGAAGAGCTGACGCCCTTCTATGCCGGCCTGTGCGAACGACGCTTCACGCTGGCCCTGCAATTGCACGGCAACGGCACCGTGACCAACGAGATCGTGGCCGGTTTCGGCGCCCAGGCGATGGCCGGCTACTGCAGCGGCGCCCCGGTCGCGACCGAGCACACGGTCCTGTTCCCGTATCCGGAAGTGGGCGCCGAACCGGACCGTTTGCTGCACCTGGTCGAGCGGCTCGGCGCCAGCGCGGCCGGCGACCACCTCGAATTCCCTGTCGCGCCGGAAGACCGGCAGGAGCTCGAGGCCAGCGGCATCGCCAGCGGCCTCGTTCCCGGCAACTACATCTGCGTGCACCCGGGAGCGCGCAAGCGCGACAAATGCTGGCCGCCGCACCGCTTCGCCGAAGTGGCCGACCGCCTGGCCGCCGAATTCGGCGTCGGCGTCGTGCTCACCGGCTCGGCCGAGGAGGCCGACCTGACCCGAGAAGTTGCGCGCCACATGCAGGCGCGCGCCATCAATGCCGCCGCACCGATTTCGATCGGCGCCATGGCGGCGCTGATGAAGAATGCCCGCCTGCTGGTCTGCAACGACACCGGCGTCTCGCACATCGCCGCCGGCCTGCGCCTGAAAAGCGTCGTCATCTTCAGCAAGGCCGATATCGCCCGCTGGGCTCCGCTCGACCGCGACCGCCACCGCTGCATCTGGGACCCCGACGCCCAGCGTTCGGCCGCCGTGCTCCAGCACGCCCGCGCGCTGCTGGCCGGCATCGATCCGAACCGGCAGCGGCGAGCGGGGATGTGGCCGTACTGGTAGCAAGGTACATCGGGCGCGTCCATGCGGGCGTCCAGATGTAGGGTGGACGGCTCCTCCTGAGCGCCTGGGTTATTCGCGCCAACTGCGCCGTCCACGCGTTCAACGCACGTCGGCACGATCACGCGGTACGCTCGAGTCGCGTGAACGCGTGGGCGGCGCGCGCTCTACCGTTATTCAAACATGTCGGTGGAGCCGACCACCCTATTACGTCCCTCCAGCACCTCCTGCGCCATGTGCACCACCTGCTCGACCGGCACGTCGGCCACGAAACTGACCTCGTGGCTGCAGCGCTGGCGCAAGTTCGGCAGGCCGCAGACGGGACAGTCCTGGCGCAGCGATAAAGCAGCGCGCAGCAGCGAGGGCCGCAGGGGCGCGCCGTCGACCAGGTTGGTCAACCAGAAGATGCCGACACAGGGTGTCCCGAGTGCCAGCGCCAGGTGCAGGGGTCCGGTGTCGTTCGAGACGACACAGGCCGCGCGCTCGATCAGGCCACACAGGCCGCCCAGGTCGAGCTTGCCGGACAGGTCGATCGCCGGTGCGTGCAGGGCGCGCAGCACGCGCCGCACCAACGGCGCTTCGTCGGCCGTGCCGTTCACCCCGATACGCGCGCCCATGGCGGCAAGCGCATTGCCGACGGCGGCGAAGGAGGCAGCCGGCCAGCAGCGGCGCGGGTCGCTCGACCCGGGCTGCAGCAGCACCAGGGGCGGGCCGGATGCCGCGACGGCAGAGGCGGCCGTCGCACCCGAAGCAAGCGCCCGCTGCGCGCTCGCGCCAGTCGCCGGGATCAGCCCCGACGACAATTCCGTCTTCCCATGCGCCAGTTCCGCCTTGCGCGCTGCTGCGCGCTCCGCCCGCGCCAACACGGCCGCGGCCGCCTGCCGATCCGCCTGCGTGACGGCCAGCTCCACTGCCAGGCTGACCTGCGCCGCGCCTACCAGCGCCGTGATCTCGAGCAGGGCCAGTCTCCGGTTCGCCGGTTCCACATAAGGCAGCCAGCGGTCCAGCGGCGGCGCCCCGGCGGCACGCGCGCCCACCGTCAGGCGCGCGCCGAACGAGGCGACCAGGGGATTCGAATAGCGTCCGCCGCCGTACATCTGGCAGGCGATATCGAATCCTTCCGCCTGCATCGCTGCGAGAAAAGGCCGGCGCGCCGCGGCATCGTCGGCATCCGGCGCCAGGCCGATGCCGGCCAGCGGCGGCACGACGATGACCCGGTCGACCGGCCCCGGCCGGCCCTGCAGGAAGCCGGCATGCCAGGGCAAGCCGAGCAATACCAGTTCGGCCTCCGGATACGCCTGTTTCAGGGCGTGCAGCGCCGGTAGCGCAAACACGAAGTCGCCCACGGCATTCGGACGCAGGACCGCGATCTTGCGCACGTCCGCCAGCCGGCCTGTCGCACACGCCCCATCAGCCGCCGCCGTCATTGCACGCCCGGCGCGGCGCCGGACAGCACATACGGCGCATCGACCTCGCGCGCCGTCACCGTGGTCGGCAACTCCATGTGGTACGCGCCGGACGGCAGCAATCCACAGCCGCCGTAACGCTCCATCACGCGCAGCTGGGCCAGCACATCTTCGCCGCAGTGTTCGGGCGGCAGGTCGCGCCAGAAATCGAAGCCGCCGCAAGCGCGCAGTTTATGCGTATCGAACAGCACGCAGCCGCCGATCCAGGCCACCCGGTACAGGCGGTCGGCCCTGTCCTGTGCGCGCGACTGCACGTGGAACAGATTGGCCGCGCTGTGCAGGTGGTGGCGTTGCCAGGCCGCGCTGCCGGGGCGCACGGTTTCCGGCTGCACGAGGCCGTCCCAGAACTCGATCCGCTCCTGCGCCGGCCGCTTCTGCCCCAGGTGGCTGAGTCCGTGCACCGCGCTGCCGACAAAGCCGCAGCCCTGCGCGACGAGCGCCGCATGCAGGCGCGCGAGCAGGCCGGGTTCGAGGATCACGTCGTCATCGAGGTAGAGGCAATACGGCGCCGTCGCCAAGCTCAGCAGGAAGGCGCGCTGTTCCGCCATGCCGCGCCGCGGCAGGTGCTGGCGCACCTCGGCCTCGATGCCGCGCGCCCGCAGGTAGCGCAGCACCGCCAGCACTTCCGGGGCAAGGGCGCCGGCCAGGCGTTCGGACTGGTCGGAGACGACAATACGCAGCGGCGGCCCGGTCTGCGCCGCCAGCGCCGTGAGCGTGACGGCCAGCGCCGCCGGGCGATCGCAGGTCGGCACCAGGACGTCGACGATGGCCGTCATGGCGCGCCCTGGCCCGCCGCATCCGCCGTGCGCGCCTGCCCGTACAAATACGGGTTCAGGGCCGGGTCGTTGTACATCTTGAACTGGCGATAGACCTTGAAGTAGGCGCGGCCCTCGCGTGCTTCGCGCAGCAGGCG
This sequence comes from Massilia sp. Mn16-1_5, assembly GCF_004798585.1. Lineage (GTDB taxonomy): Bacteria > Pseudomonadota > Gammaproteobacteria > Burkholderiales > Burkholderiaceae_D > Telluria. Next base: position 196,281 of record NZ_PPXQ01000009.1, on the reverse strand, counting down.
GTCGAGGCAGCCGCACAGGTCGGCGCGCTGGGCGACCAGGCGCTGCAGTCGCGCGGCGCAGGCCTCGATGTGGCTGATACCCGCATCGCTGCGCTCGGTCTGGGCGCGCATGTGGTGGACCTTGAGGGCCAGGATCGAGAGCCGGTCGATCATGGCGCCGGCCGTCTCGCTCGACAGGCGCGCGTCCGGGCCTGGATCGACGCCGGCCAGGCTGGCGAGGATCGCTTCGTCGATGGCCTCCACGGCGTCGTTGCGCTGCTGGTTGTAGGCGTCGATGCGGCGCTTGCCGGCGGCGATGTCGGCGGCCGGTACGTCCTGGCGGCGCGCTTTGTCTTCTTCTCGCCACAGCAAACAATTAAATCGGTGGTTTGCCGCGATCGCAAACCAGGCGCCGGGACCGCTGCCCGGATGGTCGCTCTGGTCCTGCGCCAGGCGCACAACTGCGTCGTGATACTGGGTGATCGCGCTTGAATCAAGTGCATGTGCCATCGCCGCCTCCGCCTTTCCAGCTCATCGGTATGCCGTTTTTCAGCTCATGTTTGGAGGCAGATAGGGGCTTGAAAGTTCGGTGGGGTTCAGGTGTACACTTTATGAAAGCGCAAAAATATCGCAGTCCCTCCCCCCACCTCTCTCCACCACAATCATGCGCAGCTTTGACACCCCGAGCGCGCCCTATCCGCGTCCGCAGATGGTGCGCCAAGCCTGGGCCAGCCTCGACGGCTGGTGGGAGTTCGCCTTCGACGATGCCAACGCCGGCCTGTCCGAGCGCTGGTTCGACGGCCGCGAACTGCCCCAGCGGATCCTGGTCCCCTTCCCCTACCAATCCACCACGTCCGGCATCGGCAGCCGCGAGATCCACGAAGTCATGTGGTACAGCCGCAGCTTCGACGTACCCGAAGGCTGGGACAGCGGCGCCCTGCTGCTTCACTTCGGCGCCGTCGACTACCGCGCCGACGTCTGGGTCAACGGCCGCGTGGCCGGCCGCAACCGCGGCGGCCACGTGCCCTTCTCCTTCGACATCGCGCCCTACCTGCGGCCCGGTCCGAACCGGATCACGGTGCGCGTCGAGGACCGCCAGGACCCGTATCAGCCGCGCGGCAAGCAGTCCTCGTCCGGCACCCCGGTGCGGATCTATTACTACTGCACCAGCGGGATCTGGCAGAACGTCTGGCTGGAGCCGGTCCCGGCCCTGCGCATCGATCACCTGCGCGTGACCGAGTGCCGCCCGGACGGCAGCCTGGCGCTGAACGTGCACCTGCACGGCCCCTCGGGCGACTGGGAAGCCGAGCTCGAGGTGCTCGAGGATCTCGAGTCCGGACTGGTCTGCGCGCGCGCACGCACCTCCAGCAGCAGCGCCTGCCTGGAACTGCGCACGCAAGTGCCCGCGCCACGCCCGTGGTCGCCGAAGGATCCGCACCTGTACGGATTGCGGGTGCGCCTGCTGCGCCGCGGAGAAGTCGTCGACAGCGTCGAATCGTATGTCGGCCTGCGCTCGATCGAGCTGAAGGAAGGCTGGTTCCACCTGAACGGCGAACGCATTTTTCTGCTGATGGCGCTCGACCAGGGCTACTGGCCCGACACCCTGCTGGCGGCACCGAACGACGAGGCGCTGCGCGAGGATGTCCTGTGGGCCAAGCGCTTCGGCTTCAACGGCGTGCGCAAGCACCAGAAGATCGAGCACGAGCGCTGGCTGTACTGGTGCGACCGGCTCGGCCTGATGGTCTGGGAAGAGATGCCGAACGCGCGCTCGTGGTCCGAGGAGTCGGAAGAGCGGCTCGAGATCGAGTGGCTGCGCGCCGTGATGCGCGACGCGAACCACCCCTCGATCGTGGCCTGGGTGCCGGTGGTGGAAAGCTTCGGTTTTCCGGAACTGGTGCGCCATCCGCACCAGCACGATTTCCTGGAACGGATGGTGGCGCGCACGCGCCTGGTCGACGCCACCCGTCCCGTCATCGACAACGACGGCTGGCAGCACACGGACGTGACCGACGTCTGCACCATCCATGACTACTCGCATCCGGTCGAGGCGCTGCTGGAACGCTATGCCGCCACGCGCCTTTCCGGCCTGCCGCCGGATACCGGCTGGCACAAGGGCAAGGAGCTGTTCCTGCAAGGGGCCCAGTACCGCGGCCAGCCGATCGTGTTTTCCGAAGTCGGCGGCTACCTGCTGGCGCCCGAGAACCCCGAGCGGCGGCGCGACCGCCTGTACGACCACTACGGTAACGTGCGTAACGAGGATGAACTGGCGCAGCGATATCGCACCCTGATGGAAGGTCTCGCGTCGCTGCCCTTCCTTGCCGGGCTGTGCTACACCCAGCTCACGGACGTCGAGCATGAGCAGAACGGCTTGCTCACGACCGATCGGGTGCCGCGCCTGCCTCCGGAACAGGTCGCCGACCTGCACCGTACCCTCTGGCCGAATGCCTGAACAAACGCGGGTCATGCGGCGGGCTTGGCTCGCCCGCCGCATTGTTACTGTCTCGAACCTGACCCGACAATTTCATCAATTATCTTCCGGATTATTACCAAATCGTCCAAAATAAGCTGCCAATCCTCAAAAATGGAGCTTATGGATAAGATTTCGTCGCTGGTCGGCCGCTATTCGTTTCGTGCACGCGTGTTCTTCAATGGGGTGTTCTGCGATTCGAACACCTTTGCCGAAGACAAGGCGGCAGGACAATTGCACCTGGTGCGCAGCGGTCCGGTGATCTTCCGTCATGAAGGGGAGGAGCCGCTGCGTGTCAACCAGCCGGCCATGGTGTTCTACCCGCGCGGCACGGCCCATACGCTGGAAATCCCCGAAGGCGCCAGCGCCACCCTGCTGTGCGCCCATATCTGCTTCGAAGACGGCGGCGCCAATCCGCTGGCCCGCGCCCTGCCTACCTGCCTGTACCTGCCGCTGGCGGACATGCCGGCGCTCACGCATACGCTCGAACTGCTGTTCGCGGAAGCGGCCGCCAGGGCGCAGGGCCGCGACGTGATCCTCGATCGCCTGTGCGACGTGCTGATGATCCAGGTGCTGCGCCACGAGTTCGAAACCGGCACCCTGTCGGTAGGACTGCTGGCCGGCCTGGCCGACCGCCAGCTGGCGCCGGCGCTGGGCGCGATCCACGCGCGTCCGCACGAACCCTGGCAACTGGAATCGCTGGCGCGCGAAGCCTGCATGTCGCGTGCGCGCTTTACCGAACATTTCCGGAATGTGGTCGGCATGCCGCCGGGGGAATACCTGACGCGCTGGCGCATCGGCGTAGCGCAGGATTTACTGAGGAAGGGAATGCCGGTGAAGGTGGTCAGCAGCCAGGCCGGCTACACCAGCGCGCCCGCGTTCACACGGGCGTTTACTTCACTGGTCGGGGTGTCGCCACGGCAGTGGCTGAAGGATGTCGCGCCGGCCATCCAGGCCGGCGCAGGGCACTGAAGAAAATTACTTGAGCAGGCGGGTGCGGGTCGCAACGAAGGCGATGACCAGCGACAGCACGCCGACATAACCGATCGCCATTTGCATGCCGACGTGGTGGGCGATGGCGCCGATCACCGGCGGACCCATCAGGGTGCCGCTGTAGGCCATGCTGGCGACACCGGCCAGGGCCACCGGTCCCTGGGCGCCGGCGGCGCTGAACACGAACGGGAACAGCAGCGACAGGCCAAGGCCGGCGATCGCGAAACCGCCCAGGGCGAAGTAGGCGTTCGGCGACAGGACGGCGAAGAACAGGCCGGCGGCGGACAGCATGGCGCCGCTGGTGATCAGGCGCTGGGCGCCATATTTCGTCTTCAGCTTGTCGCCGACCAGGCGCGAGATCAGCATCATGGCCGAGAAGCAGGTCAGGCCCAGGGGCGCCATGCCGTCGCCGACATTGAAGTGCTCTTTCAGGAACACGCCGCTCCAGTCGGCGATGCTGCCTTCCGACATCGAACCCAGGAAGCCCAGCAGGCCCAGCAACACCATCGGACCGCGCGGCAGCGCGAACTTCTTCTTTTCGACGACTTCGGCGCTGTCTTCGATGTCCAGCATCTGGTAAGCGCCGTACAGGGCGGCGGCCAGCGGAATGGCGACCATCATGAAGTGGGTAGCCGGAGCGATCTTGAGGCCGGCCATCAGGCTGCCCAGGGTGGCGCCGGCGAGACCGCCGCCGCAGGCCAGGCCGTGCAGCATCGACATTTCCGATTTACCCGTCTGCTTTTCGCGCTTGGAAGCGGCGGCGTTCATGGCGACGTCATAGGTCGAGGCGGTGATGCCGAGCATCAGCACGGCCAGCATCAGGCGCGGCACGGTCGGGGCCATGCCGATCGAGACCAGCACGCACAGCAGGGCCATGCCGGCGATCAGCAGCGACTTACGCGCGCCGAAGCGGCCCATCAGGAAGGACGAGACCGGGAAGGACAGCAAAGCGCCGACGCCGCCGCACAGCAGCACCATCGACAGGGCCGAGTGCGACACGTGCACACGTTCGGCCAGGGCCGGGATACGGCCGGCCCAGGAACCCATGATCACGCCGAACAGGGCGAAGATGACAGGCAGGGCATATTGTTGCGCTTGAGCGAAAACCGAGCTGCGCGACGAAGAAACCGGGGATACAGCGGAAGCGGTGGTGTGCATTATTTCTGAATCAAAAATGTGCGTTTGTCTGTTTGCAGCGCGCTGGTCGAAGAGGCTCCACTCGTCGATTTCAGCTGTCGTCCGGCTTTGTTTATTGACTGCTCTGCCGTTCGTAACTGACTGCTAACAGGGGTCTAAAAAACCAAACGCCAACCGTATTGGCTGGCGTCAAGAAGTGATGGGTGGCAATTCTACGCAAGGGAAACGCAGTTTTCCTTTTCCACGCGGAAAAAATTTATGCGCGTTGCGTCATGTTCACAGTCGAAGTTTCAAGTAGTTGGCAGAGCTGCACAGGCCGTTTACGGACTTGCATCACATTAATGAAATTTCGGTTACGGAATGTAAATCGTCTTGGTCATGCGCTCATCCGGCGAGCAATTCGACAGCGCGGCAGATCGTAAAAATTGCGCCACCTCACCATCGCCTGCACCTGCCCGGGGTAGCGTTAAAGCTTCCGATAGGAAACTTTTTGAGGAGATTCCGATGTTCCGTGCGTATTGGCCTCTCTTGCTGGCAAGCCTGCTTGGCAGCGTCCATGCAGCGCCTTACCCGAATGTGTACGGCGCGCCGCCCGAAGTCCTGCGCGGCACCGACTGGTATCGCCAATGCCTGCGCGTCAAACAGCACAAACCGCAGCGCCCGCTGCTCGACGCCGGCAAGGGCCGCTGCGACGCCGCCGGCCTCTACTACGACACCCTGAACCAGCCGGATGCGAGCAAGGCCGACTGGCAGCGCGTGCACGCCTGCGCGGCGCGCACCGATGCGCATGGCGTGTTGATGATGCTGTATGCGAACGGCGCCGGGATGACGCCGCAGTTCGACCTGGCGTTAAAGCACGCCTGCAGCATCCAGAGTCCGGTCGACGAAATGAAAAGCCGGGTCCAGCACCTGCGGCGGCGCGCCGGCGGCGAGGACCGGGAAGCGATCGACGTCTGCGACGACGCCAGCACCGACATGCGCGGCCAGTGCGCGGCCATGCGCGAGCGCCAGCGCGACAGGTCGAGGAGCAGCCAGCTGGCGGCCTTGATGCGCGGCTGGAACGGCAAGGAACAGCTGGGCCTGGAGATGGCCAGCAAAGCCGTTCACTATTTTGCCCAGCACCGGGTCGACTACGAGACCGATGCCGGCAGCAGCGCCACCCGCTCGCTGCAGCTCGACGTCCAGGCAGCCGAGCTCGACCAGTTCGCCTTCGACGTGATGGATGCCGAAGCGGGCAAGGCGCCGCGCTTCACGGAAAACGAATTCGCCAGCCTGGAGGAGAAGATGAACACGGTGTACCGCCAGTTCATGTTGAACCGCCCGGCCAGCAGCTCTTACCTCGGCACCATCCGCAAGACGGGAGTGGAAAAGACCCAGCGCGCCTGGCTGGCCTACCGCGATGCGATGGAATTATTTGGTTCGATCCGCCATCCCCAGGTGCCCGGCTCCGCCTGGCGCGCGCAGCTCACCGCGCGCCGATTAAAACAGCTGACGGAACTCGACAACGCCGCGGCGGGACGCTGATCACCCGGCGCGGAACAGGGGCAGCGCATCCGGCGGCAGCGCTTCCGTACTCAGCATCACCAGGCGGTGGCTGGCGCGCGTCATCGCCATGTAGAGTTTGCGGGCATCGGCCTCGCGCGCATCGCCTTCTTCCACGTTCAGCAGGCCTTCTACCCCCAGCAGGAACACGGCGCCGCCTTCCAGGCCGGTCGCCGTTTCCAGGTTCGCCAGGCGCAGGTAATCGGGACCGTAGCCATCCGGCGGCTGCTTTTTATCCTTGTTCAGCCACCAGACCCGCTTGACGCCGAGCGCCGCGCACAGTCTGCGGTAGAGCAGCTGCTTCGGCGTGTCGCTGCCATAGATAACGAGGAAGGCGGACAAGGGCAGGCCGCGCGTCTGCACCAGTTCGACGATTTCGTTGACGGCGCGGTCGACCGCGTCCTGCGGCTTGTCGACCCGGATCAAAATTGGCGCCGCGCCCTCTTCCATGCCGGTGAAATCCGGCTCCAGGTAATCCTCGGGATCGGCCTGCACCGCGCGCGCCAATAAAGTGCCGGCGCTGTGCAGGATCGCTTGCGTGGTGCGGTAGGAGCGCAGCAGCTTCTTGGTACGCCCCGCCACGTCCAGCCCGGCGTTGCGCCAGCTGAGGCGGCTCTTCATGAACCCCTGGTTCGGATCGGCGCACAGGAACAGGCGCCCCTGCGGTTTCAAGGCCAGTTTCACGGTATGAAACCAGGACGGCGCAAAGAACTGGGCCTCGTCGATCAGGATGTGTTCGTAGCGCTCGAGCGCACCGTGGCCTGGTGCGCGGCAGACCTCGAAGGTGACCGCGCTCCACAGGCGCAGGCCAGCGGCTTGCAGCGCCTCCGTGACAGCTTCGAACAGGCGCCAGACTTCGCGCCGCTCTTTCGCCCGCAACGAAAAGCCGCGGCCGGCGCGGCTGGTGTCCATGTATTCCGCCTCGCTCGCGACCAGCATCTCGTTCAGAAAATCGAATTCCTCGATCAGCTGGCTTTCCTGCAGCTTCAGGTCCGGCCAGCTTGTGCGCAAGGCGCGCACCAGGTTCGGCACGTATTGCGGATCGGCCGGCATCGCCAGGGATGGGCCGAACAGCCGGCGCCACTGGCGGTGGATCCAGGCCGAATAGGTCGTGATCTCCAGATTATCCGGCAAGCTGCCGCGGGCGCGGTGCAAGCGCTCGCGGATATCGGCCACGATCGGCGTGTTGTGAATCAGGATCAGCACGCGCTCGCGCGGATGCATCTCGGCCAGCAGCAGGGCGCGGCTGAGCGCAATCAAGGTCTTGCCGCTGCCGGCGACGCCGTTCACCAGGCGCACCGCCAGGTCGGTCGCCGTGTGCACCTGCTCGTCGGGCAAATCGAGGTCGAGTTTACTGGCCCACTCTTGTTGCGAATCGAGGAACAATCCGCCTAAAACAGCCTGATTGTTTCGCTGGAAGCGACGACGCGCTACCGGAAGAAGCGGCAGGCCTGACTCGGGAAAGAAGCGTGTGCGCAGCGCGTCTTCTTCGGCCGGTTCCAGTGGTCGCTGTAGTGCCGCCAATCCGGCTGCGCCGCGTTCCAGATAGCGCTCGCGCGAGAGCAGGCGCAGGTTCTTCGCGTCGACCTGGCCGGCCAGTACGCTCACTTCGTCCTCGCTGCAGGCCCACAGTACCAGCAGCAAGGGCAGCGTCTCGGGCAAGGCGGCGCGCCAGGCTTGTACCTGGGCGTCGAAGGCGGTCCGCGTCTCGACGGCGAACAGCTGGCGCGCGTCGAGTCCATCGAAGGGCGTGTCGACCACGGCCAGCGCCAGCCAGCCGCGTTGCTCGTGTTCGATGAAGAGCTCGGGCGCCGCCGCCTCCTCGCGCAGGGGCTTGCGCACGACCGTCGCCTCATCGAGCCCGTTCAGCACACGCTTCACTTGCAGCTGGCGACCGCTGGCGCGGGTCCACTCGGGAATGAACAGCGCCATGGTCAGAACTCGATGCGGCGCGCCGCTGCCAGGAGGCTGCGGTACAGGGCCAGGTTGTGCGCCAGGCGCTCGTCATGCGCGCGGAATTCGGGCGGCAGCTCGGGACCGACGATGACCAGCTTCGTCATCGCCCGCGTGACCGACACGTTCAGCCGCTCCGGCTGAAAGAAGAATTCGGCGACCGCCGCCAGGAAGCGCAGATCGCCCGCGGCCAAGGAGAGAATGACCAGCTCGCGTTCTTGTCCCTGCATGCGTTCGACCGTGTCGGCGACGATGGCGCGCGCCGTGTGCCAGCCGAGCCGGTCGGCCAGGGCAGTCCTCAGCGCGCGGCCATGGGCGCGAAACGGCGTGACGATGCCGATGTCGTGCGGCTTCAGCCCGCCCTCGAGCGCGGCCGCGCACAGGTTCGCCACCAGCTGCGCATCCTCATGGTTGCGGCTGCGCGCGCTCTCGTCCAGCGTCGGGATGAACACCAGGCTGGCCGGATCGCGCAGCACCGCGTCGAACGGGTCGCCATCCTCGCGCGGGCGCAAGGCCAGCGTGCGTTCGCGGTTCGGCCCGGCCGCGCGCAGGCGGTTTCCGTAGAACGCCTTGCTCGGCCAGGCGGCCAGTTCGCGGTTCAGGCGGTAGGTATCGGTCAGCATGACGCTGTCGGCGTTGTGCAGGGTCAGCTTGGCAAAGATCGAATTCGGCGCCTCGTCCAGGATCGAATGCGCCAGCAGGACCGGCGGCAGCTGCTTCTGGTCGCCGATGAACACGAAGCGCGCGCCGCGCCGCATCGCCATCAGGGCCAGCGGCAGCGTCACCTGGCTCGCCTCGTCGAAGACGACGGTATCGAACTCGCAGTTCTCCAGCCGGCTGGTACAGGTGGCGAAGGGCGTGGCGCCGATCGCATAGCCGCCATCCTGCGGGCGGCCGTGCCAGTCGGCATAGCTGTCTGCGAGGGTCACGCCGCGGTCGAGGCCATCCATCTGGGTCAGGCGCCCGATCTTGGCGGCGCGCACGCCCTGGGCCGCGATCTTGTTCAAGGCATTGTTGATCGCCATGTGGGTGTGCGAGGTGACCAGCACCCGTTCGCCGCGCTCGGCCAGCAGGCGCACGGCCAGCGCCAGCACGCGCGTCTTGCCGGTGCCGGGCGGCCCCTGGATGCAGGCCACCTGCTCGGCCGCGAGGATTTTACCGACCGCCTCGGCCTGGGCCGCGTTCAGGCCTTCGCGCAAGGCGATGCTTTCCGCCTCCTCGAAATCGCGCGGATCGAATGCATTGCTGATGCGTCCCTCCAGCAGCGGCATCAGGCAGCGATGGGCGCGCGAGGGAGGCACGGTCTGGCCGATGTCGTCGAGCACGTCCTTGTAGAACGGGCTGAGGTCGAAGTCGTCGGGATCGGCGTAGCAGGGCGTCTCCCCCACCTCCTTCAGCACGGCCTGCGCATGCTTCAGGCGCAGCAGCCAGCGGCCTTCGTCTTCTTCCTCGAAGGCCGCCTCGCGCGCCAGCATCGAGCTCAAGGGCGAGCCGCCGTGCAGGCAGAGCAGGTCGCCCTCGCGAAAGCGCGATTCACCGCCGTCGACATAGGCCCACACCGTCGATTTTTCCGGGCCGGCCTCCAGACGCAGGAAGCGCTGGCTCAGACCCTTGGCCAGCCGGTCCGGCAGCGGCTGGCGCCAGATATCGGAAAGCTGCTGCTGCGCCGCCTCGCGTTCGCGCGCGACGAACTCGCGCAAGCCGTCGAGCAGGCGCGCCCGCCGCCGTTCGGTAGCGGCGTCGGCGATGGTCTTGCTGGCATCCTGCGTCATGGGGCTCCTTTCACAGCATGGCTTATAAGACGTGTGCCACGTCATCGTCAAGCATGGCCGAATTCGGGTGTTGCCAGCATGCTCCTGCGGCACGGAGTAGGATAGCGATTCCGCAACCCTGAGGACTGAACACATGAGCACGCTGTTCGATATCCCGCTGCACCGCCTCGAAGGCCAGGACGCCACGCTTGCCGAATACAGCGGCAAGGTGATGCTGATCGTGAACGTCGCCTCCCAGTGCGGCCTGACGCCCCAATACGCCGGCCTGGAAAAACTGTTCGAGAAGTATGAGGAACGCGGCCTGGTGGTGCTGGGCTTCCCCTGCAACGACTTCGGCGCCCAGGAACCGGGCAGCGAGGCGGAGATTGCCGATTTTTGCCAGCGCAACTACGGCGTGCGCTTCCCGATGTTCGAAAAGGTCGAGGTCAACCGCGAGGCGCGCCACCCGCTGTACCGCGAACTCATCCAGGCCCAGCCGCAGGCACGCCAGGCCGAAGGCAGCACCTTCGGCGACAAGCTGGCCCAGCACGGCCTGAGCCCGAAGAACCCCTCCGACGTGATGTGGAATTTCGAGAAATTCCTGGTCGGCCGCGACGGTGCCGTGATCGCCCGTTTCGCACCGGACGTGAAGCCGGACGACCCGGCACTGGTCGCGGCGATCGAAGCGGCGCTGGGCTAAATCCGCCGGGCAGGGGGTGTGGCGCCCTCCTGCTCGGCTAACGCGTTGCCGTCCTTGCCACAAAAACGGTAAAGTAGGCCGGGTTTGAGTCCTGACCCATGTGGAGGCACGCGTGACGACCAGCTTTGATGCGGCAGAGCCACACGGATTGCTGCCGGCTTCCGACCTGAGCACCCATTGCGGCCGCCCGCCGCCGCGCGGCGGGTGATGCCGATGCTGTCCTTGCTCATCCTTTTACCTTTCATCGGCGCGTTGGTCGCCGCCTGCATGCCCACGGGTTCGCGCAATCGCCCGGCGGCGGTGGCCGGCGCCGTCACCCTGATCGCGCTGGTGCTGGCCATCGGCTCCTTCGCCCGGGTCAGCGATGGCGAAGTCCTGCGCGAGCGCTACGCCTGGCTGCCCGACATGGGCCTCGACCTGATGCTGCGCATGGACGGCCTGGCCTGGGTCTTCACCGTCATGGTGCTCGGCATCGGCCTGCTGGTGCTGCTGTATGCGCGCTACTACATGTCCAGGCGCGACCCGGTGGCGCGCTTCTTCGCCTACATGCTCGCCTTCATGGGCGCGATGCTGGGCGTGGTCCTGTCCGGCAACCTGATTCAATTGGTCGTGTTCTGGGAACTCACCAGCGTCACCTCCTTCCTCCTGATCGGCTACTGGCAGCACCGCAACGACGCCCGCCGCGGCGCGCGCATGGCGTTCACGGTGACGACCATGGGCGGCCTGTGCCTGCTGGTGGGCGTGCTGATGCTGGGCCACATCGCCGGCAGCTACGAGCTCGACACCGTGCTGGCGGCCGGCGACCGGGTACGCTCTCACCCCTGGTACCTGCCGACCCTGGTGCTGGTCGCGCTCGGGGCGCTCACCAAAAGCGCGCAATTCCCCTTCCACTTCTGGCTGCCGCATGCGATGGCGGCGCCGACGCCGGTATCCGCCTTCCTGCACTCGGCCACCATGGTCAAGGCCGGCGTGTTCCTGCTGATCCGCCTCTGGCCCGCACTGTCCGGCACCGAGGAGTGGACATGGATCCTGGGCGCGGCTGGCGTCTGCACCCTGTTGATCGGTTCCTTCTTCGCGATCTTCCAGAACGACATGAAGGGTTTACTCGCCTATTCGACCATCAGCCACCTGGGCCTGATCGTCACCCTGCTCAGCATCGGCTCGCCCCTGTCCGTGGTGGCGGCTGTCTTCCACACCATGAACCACGCGATTTTTAAAGCCTCGCTGTTCATGGCGGTCGGCATCATCGACCACGAGACGGGCACGCGCGACATGCGCCTGCTGCGGGGATTGGGCCGTGCCATGCCCTACACCGCCGCGCTGGCCATCGTCGCCAGCGCGTCCATGGCCGGGGTGCCGCTGCTGAACGGTTTCCTGTCGAAAGAGATGTTCTTTGCCGAGACCATGCAGGTGGGCGGCACCGAGGACTGGTCGATGTCGTATGCGGCCGTCGCCATGGGTGTGTTCAGCGTGGCCTATTCGCTGCGTTTTATTAGCGTCTTCTTCGGCCGCCTGAGCGAGGACCTGCCACAGACGCCGCACGAGCCGCCGCGCTGGATGCGCTTCCCGGTCGAGTGCCTGGTGGTGCTGTGCATTGCCGTCGGCGTGATGCCCGAACGGGCCGTGGGCGAAGTGCTGGCGGTGGGCGCGCGCGCGGTGCTGGGTACATCTCTCCCCGAATACAACCTCGCGATCTGGCATGGCGTGAACCTGCCCCTCCTGATGAGCGTGGCCGCGCTGGCGGGCGGCCTGCTGTTCTACGTGCTGCTGCGGCGTTATTTCGATTTGGCCGAACGCGAGCGGGTGCCGGTGCTGTACCGCCTGAACGGCGCCCAGGCCTACGAGAACAGTTTATTGGCGCTGTCGCAGGCGGCCGCCTGGCTGGTACGCTGGACCGGTACCCGGCGCCTGCAATTGCAGCTGCTGGTGCTGATGGCGGCCATGGTCGCCGTCCCACTGCTGCTGGTGCGCCCGCTGCCGGCCCTGCCGCCGCTGCGCATGACCGACCTCGATCCGCTGTTCGCCCTGCTGTGGGTGATCGGAGCCGTCTGCGCGCTGGGCGCGGCCTACCAGGCCAAGTACCACCGCCTGGTGGCCCTGATCCTGGCCGGCGGCACCGGCGTCGTGACCAGCCTGACCTTTTTATGGATGTCGGCGCCCGACCTGGCGCTGACCCAGCTGATGGTGGAAACCGTGACCACGGTGCTGATCCTGCTCGGCCTGCGCTGGCTGCCGCCACGCTTCGTGCCGCCCGGCCTGGCGCCGCGCATTCCCCCCAGCAGCTGGCTGCGCCGTGGGCGCGACGGCGCGATCGCCGTGGCCGGCGGCCTGGGACTGGCCGCCACCACCTACGCCCTGCTGTCGACCGAGGCCCCATCGACCATCGCCGACTTCTTCGTCGAACGCGCCCTGCCCGAGGGCGGCGGCGCGAACGTCGTCAACGTGCTGCTGGTCGACTTCCGTGGCTTCGACACGATGGGAGAGATCACGGTGCTGTCGATTGTCGCGCTCACCGTGTATGCGCTGCTGCGGCGCTTCCGTCCCGCGCCCGAGAGTATCGCGATTCCCGTGCAGCAGGCCAGCGACGTCGATCCGGCCGTGAGCCAGACACCGGCGCAGCAGGCCACGACCGGCTACCTGATGATCCCGGCGGTCTACCTGCGCTTCCTGCTGCCCTTCATGGGCATCATCGCGGTCTACTTCTTCATGCGCGGCCATAACCTGCCGGGCGGCGGCTTCGTCGCCGGCTTAATTTTTGCCACGGCGATCATCGTCCAGTACATGGTGGCCGGCACTGACTGGGTCGAGTCGCAGCTGCGCCTGCGTCCGCACCGCTGGATCGCCTGGGGACTGGTCACGGCCTGCGGCACGGGCCTGGGCGCCTGGCTGTTCGGCTACCCCTTCCTCACCAGCCACACGGCGCACCTGCAGCTGCCGCTCTTCGGCGAGATCCACGTGCCGAGCGCTTTTGTCTTCGACCTCGGGGTGTTCCTGGTCGTGGTCGGCACCACCATGCTGATCCTGGTCGCGCTGGCGCACCAGTCGCTGCGCAGCCACCGCGCCCCGCCCGGCGCCACGCGCGCCACCATCCCGCCGGCCAAGGAGATCGCCTGATGGAACTCGCCCTGTCCCTGGCCATCGGCATCATCTTCGGCGCCGGCATCTGGCTGCTGCTGCGCCCGCGCAGCTTCCAGGTGCTCACGGGCCTGATGCTGATGTCGTATGCCGTCAACCTGTTCATCTTCGTCATGGGCCGCGTCTGGCTCGACCAGCCGCCGCTGACGCCGGCCGGCAGCACGCCCGACCCGCGCGTGCTGGCCGACCCGCTGCCCCAGGCCCTGGTACTGACCGCCATCGTGATCGGTTTTGCGACCACGGCCTTGTACCTGGTCGTGATGATCGGCGCGCGCGGCCTGACCGGCACCGACCACGTCGACGGCGAGGAGCCGGAACTATGACGGTTCATCACTTGGTCATTCTGCCGATCCTGCTGCCGCTGCTGTGCGGCGCGGTGCTGGTGCCGTTCACCCAGGGCCGGCACGAGCTGAAATTCGCACTGAGCTATGCCTCGGTACTCGGCTTGCTGGTCACGGCCTGCACGCTGATGGTGCAGGCCGACGGCGGCGCCTGGCCCGAAGGGATCGGCGTCTACCTCGCCGCCAACTGGGCCGCGCCCTTCGGCATCGCCCTGGTCGCCGATCGCCTGGCGGCGCTGATGCTGCTGCTGACCGCCGTGCTGGCGCTGGCCTCGCTGCACTTCGCCATGAAACGCTGGAGCCGCATCGGCGTGCATTTTCACTCGCTGTTCCAGTTCCTGCTGATGGGGATTAACGGCGCCTTCCTGACGCACGACTTATTTAATCTGTTCGTGTTCTTCGAGGTGATGCTGGCCGCCTCCTATGGCCTGGTCCTGCACGGCTACAACGCCGAACGCCTGCGCGCCAGCATGCAGTACATCGCCGTCAACCTGGCCGCGGCCCTGCTGTTCCTGATCGGGACCGCCCTGATCTACGCCAGCACGGGTACGCTGAACATGGCCGATCTCGCTGTGCGCATCAGCGCCATCGCCCCCGAAAACATCGGCCTGCTAAAAGTCGGCGTCGCCGTGCTGGCGCTGGCCTTCCTCGTGAAAAGCGCGATGTGGCCGCTCGGCTTCTGGCTGCCGACTACCTATGCGGCGGCATCTCCCCCGGTGGCGGCGATGCTGGTCCTGATGACCAAGGTCGGCGCCTACGTGATCCTGCGCCTGTGGCTGCTGCTGTTCGGCGACGAGGCCGGGGCCGCCGCCGGCTTCGGCTACGACGCCCTGGTCTGGGGCGGCATGGCCACCATCGTCTTCGGCGCGGCCGGCATGCTCTCGACCGACACCGCCGGACGCATGGCCGGCTACAGCGCCGTGGTCTCTTCGGGCACGCTGCTGGCCGTGATCGGCTACGGCCAGCCGTCCCTGGTAACGGCAGGCCTCTACTACCTGATCGGCTCGACGCTGGCGGTGGCGGCCTTCCTGCTGCTGATCGAACTGATCGATCGCATCCGCACCCCCAGCGCAGCCATGCTGGCGCTGACCATGGAAGCCTGGGCGGTCGAAGACACGCCCGACGAGCCGCGCGGCAAAGGCGTGCCGGCGGCGATGGCCTTCCTGTCGCTGGCGTTTACGGCCTGCGCATTGATGATCGCCGGCCTGCCGCCACTCTCGGGTTTCGTGGCGAAGTTCAGCATGTTCCACGCGCTGCTCAATCCGGAGCCCGGTGCCGGCACCATCGACGCCACCGGCTGGACCCTGATGGCCCTGGTCGTCGTCTCCGGCCTGATCGCCATCATCTCGATGCTGCGCTTCGGCGTGCGCACCTTCTGGGCTGCCGAGATGGTGACGCCGCCGCGCCTGCACCTGTCGGAAGTGGCGCCGGTCACGGCCTTGTTATTGCTGTCGCTGGCGATGACGGTACAGGCGCGTCCGCTGTTCGACTATCTCGGACGCGCCAGCGCCGACCTGCACGACCCGGGCCGCTATGCGCGCCAGGTCTTGCCCGGTCCGGTGGTCCCCAAGCCCGCGGAGGCGCCATGATGCGCTGGCTCCCTTATCCCCTGGTGTCGCTGGCGCTGTGCGCACTGTGGCTGCTGCTGAACCAGGCCTTCGATGCGGCCAGCATCCTGCTCGGCGCCGCGCTCGGCATTGCGCTGCCCTTGCTGCTGCGCCGCCTGCAGCCGCTCGGCTATCCGCGCCTGCACGCGCCTGCGACCCTGCTGCGCCTGCTGGGCATGGCGGGCGTCGAGATCGTCCGCTCCTGCTTCAACGTCAGCCGCATCATCCTGTTCGCCAAGCACGCGGACGTGAATTCGCAATTCATCCGTGTGCCCCTGACGATGCGCGATCCCTACGGCCTGGCCATGCTGTCCTGCCTGATCAACATGACCCCTGGCACGGTCTGGGTCGAGATCCTGCCCGAGGGGCACGAACTGTCCCTGCACGTGTTCGACCTGCACGATGCGGGGTGGTGGATCGACACCATCAAAACGCGCTACGAGCGCCCCTTGATCGACATCTTTGAACCCAGGAGCGTCCGTGGCGACCTTGCTTGAACTCTCGATAGGCTACGCACTCGTGTGCGTGCTGGTGGCGATGGTGCTGTGCGCCCTGCGCCTGTTAATTGGCCCCTCGGCCCACGACCGCGTGCTCGCCCTCGACACCCTGTGGATGGCCGGCATGCTGCTGGCGCTGGTGCTGGGCATCCGCTTCGGCACGCAGGTGTATTTCGAGGTGGCGGTCCTGATCGCGCTGGTCGGCTTCGTCTCGACGGTGGCGCTGGCGAAATTCCTGATGCGCGGGGAGATCATCGAATGACCGGCATCGCCGACCTGCCCGCCTGGGCCGCTCTGCCCGTCGCGCTGCTGCTGTTCGTCGGCGCCTCCATCATCCTGATCGGCGCGCTCGGCCTGCTGCGCCTGCGCACCTTTTATCAACGCATCCACGGACCGGCGATCACCATCACGCTCGGCGCCGGCTGCGTCCTGATCGCCTCGATGCTGTATTTCACGGTGTCGCAGGCGCGCCTGGTCATCCACGAAGTGATCATCGCAGCCTTCCTCCTGATGACGGCGCCGGTGGTGTCGATGCTGATCATGCGCGCCGCCGTTTACCGAGACTTGCGCGCCAGAAAGGCCGATGCCGGCGCCACCGCGGGCGGGGTCTATACGATTGTCGAGGCGGAAACACCCGCCAGCCCGGCCCCGGGCAAGGAATAAAAGCGCTGCGCCGGATCGCGCCCATGCGTTAAATAGGGCACGGTGGTAGCCGCCGCCCGGGTCTACCCTGAGCTCATGGTTAAGCATGTCTCACCTCGCAAGCTGTACGCGATGAAGCGGATGTCGGTCGCGCTGGCCCGCGCGTCGGGCGCCCGGCCGTTCGGCCCGGCAACCGACAAGGCCCTGCGCTGGGCCGCGGCCTGGGGCATGGCCGGCGGGATCCGCACGCCGCACACCCCGCTGCGCCTGCGCCGTGATACGCTGATCGGCACGGTGGGCGCCAGCCCTTCGCATTGAGCCTTGAGCAGGCGCACAGCAAGGCGCCGCACCGGGATTTTTCGTTTTCCGTCGCAGTCTCACCAGCCTACTCATAGAGGAGAGCGGTCATGGCCTACGTCGATGGTTTTGTCATCCCTGTTCGTAAAGAAAAACTCGAGGCTTACCTCGACATGTCCCGGCAATGCGCCGCCATCTGGCGCGAATTCGGCGCCACCGAATTCCGCGAATGCGTCGCCGACGACGTCAAGCCGGGCAAGCTGACTTCCTTCCCGCAGAGCGTGAACCTGCAGGAGGGCGAAGTCGTGATCTTTTCCTGGATCATCTATCCATCGCGCGCCAAGCGCGACGAGGTCAACGACAAGGTCATGAACGACCCGCGCATGGCCGAGTTCATGAAGCCGGAGAACATGGTGTTCGACGGCAAGCGCATGATTTTTGGCGGCTTCGAAATGGTGGTCGATAGCTAGATCTACGCTCAGGCCAGCGCGGAGGCGTTTGCCAGCGCATCCTGGGTGCCCGCCAGCGCCAGGAATTCTTCACGCCCGCGTTCGCCGCGCAGGTCTGCCACGATGCGTCCCTTGTCGAGAACGACGATCCGGTCCGCCGACAGGATCGTTTCGCGCCGGTGCGCAACAATAATACGGGTCATCGGCAATTCCCTGATGGCCGCGTTGACCTGGCGTTCGCGCGCCACGTCGAGGTGGCTGGTCGCTTCGTCGAGCAGCATCAGCACCGGCTCGCGGTACAGCGCACGGGCGATCAGGACCCGCTGCTTTTGTCCGCCCGAGAGCACGGTGCCCATATCGCCGATCAGCGTATGAAAGCCCATCGGCATGGCCTCGATGTCGTCCAGTACGCCCGCTTGCCGCGCGCATTCGCGGATGCGGACATTCGATGGCGCATCGGCGAAAAAACTGATGTTGTCGGCGATCGAGCCGGCAAACAGTTGGTCGTCCTGCATGACCACGCCGATTTGCGCCCGGTACTGCCCCAGCCCCGCCTCCTTCAGCGCCCGGCCATTGACGGCGAGTTCGCCCGAGGTCGGCTCCAGCAGGCTGGCGACGATGCGCAGCAGCGTGGTCTTGCCGCAGCCAGAAGGACCGACGATGGCGACCGATTCGCCGGGC
Organism: Massilia sp. Mn16-1_5; assembly: GCF_004798585.1. Taxonomy (GTDB): domain Bacteria; phylum Pseudomonadota; class Gammaproteobacteria; order Burkholderiales; family Burkholderiaceae_D; genus Telluria. The sequence continues at coordinate 178,110 of NZ_PPXQ01000009.1, read as the reverse complement.
GCGATCGACAGGTCGATGCCGTCGAGCACCCAGGGATCGCTGGCGCCGTAGCGATAGCGCAAGGCCCGCAGTTCGATCGCCAGCGGTGCCGGGTTATTGGTGCGCTCGAAGGGCGCCATATCGGCCGGCTCAGGCGGAGTCAGGGCGATATCGGCCAGACGCTCGGCATGCAGGCGCAGCATCCACAGGTCCAGGGCCTTGTCGATCAGGCTGCTGATGCGGCTGAGGAACTGGTCCTTGTAGCTGATAAAGGCGAGCAGCATGCCAACAGAAAACGTGTTCGCCAACACTTTTTCGGCGCCGAGCCAGACGACCAGCACGGCGATGACGCCAATCAGGCTTGCGTTCACGGTACGAAACATCAAGCCGAGCTTTTGCGTCGTCACCTGGCGGTTGACGGTCTGTACCAGCAGGTTCAGCCAATGGGCCTGGCGCGCTGCCTGCGCATTGAACAGCTTGATGGTCTTCATGCCGCGCAAGGTTTCCAATAAATGGCTGTCGCGCCGCGCACCCCAGACGATGGCCTCGGCCGAAGCATTGCGCAGACTGGCATAGGAAGCAGCGCGCAACAGTGCATAAAGCAATGCCCCGGACAGTACCAGTAGTGCGAGGCCGGGCGCATACACGACCATGACCGTCAGCGTGATCAGCGACATCAAGCCATCCAGCACGATCTCGACGAGGTCGGTCGTGAGTGCCTGCAGGATCGTTTCCTGCGAGCCGAAGCGCGACAGCACATCGCCCAGATGACGGCTCTCGAAATAGCGGGCGGGCAAGCGCACCATGTGGCCGAACAGGCTGGCGCGCCCCGACACTTTGAGCGTGCTCGAGATGGCAATCAGGGTCGCTCCGCGCATGGCGGTAATCGCCACCCGCAGCATCAGCACGAACAGGAAGCCGAGTGCCAGCGTCAGCAATAAATCGCGGTCGGCACTGACCAGTGCTTCGTCCACCACCCACTGCATGAAGAAAGGACTGATTACGCCGAGCAGTTCGATTGCCAGCGCCATGCAGGCCAGCACGCCGAGCGAACGCCGGATACCGACCAGCCTGCCGACCAGGGCGCGCAGACGCACCCGCGGCGCCGGCTCGGCCGCGACGAAACCCGGCGCCGGACTCAGCTCGAGGGCGACGCCGGTGAAGTGGCGCTGCGCTTCCGCATGGGCCAGGCGCCGCACGCCGGCGCCAGGATCATGGATCACCACGGCGGTCTTGGTTACGCGTTTCAGTACCACGAAATGGTTCAGGTCCCAGTGCAGGATACAAGGCACGGCCAGCAGGGCCAGCTCGTCGGCTTCAAGACGCAGCGGCCGCGCGGCCAGGCCCAGGTGGTCGGCAATGGCAACCAGGTCTTTCAGCGAAGCGCCTCGCTGCGACAGGCCGTAGCGGCGGCGCAAGGATGACAGATCGTAGCCATCGCCGTAGTAGGACGCGATCATCGCCAGGCAGGCCAGGCCGCATTCGGCCGCCTCGGTCTGCAGGATCAACGGCAGGCGGCCACCATAGCCGGCGCCTTCATGACTGGTCTTCATCGTTCCCACCTCCCGGTCAGGGTCAGCACCGGATCGAGTACCCATTCGATCAGGCGGCGACGCTCGAGCAACACATCGGCGTCGAGCTGCATGCCCGGTTGCAGCGGGGCAGCTTTGCCGTAGGCATTGACGCTTTGGCGTTCGAGTGCGACCGTGATGCGGTACAGGGCCTCGGCCGAGGCCCCGGGCGCGCCGGCAGTGAACATTGCAGGCAGCTCGGATGGTTCCATCGCGCTGCGCGATACGCTGGCGATCACGCCGCGCGAGTGGCCGAATTTCTGATACGGGTAAGCGCGGTAGCGCAGCAGCACCGTTTGCCCGGCATGTACGAAGCCGACGGCGCGGCTGGGCGCATACAGGTGCGCTTCCAGCACGGCGTTGCGCGGCACGATGCTCAGCAGCGGCACGGTCGGCCCGACCGCCGTCCCGCTATTGGCGTGGATCGCCGTGACGATACCGGCCTCGGGCGCCGGAATCACCAGGGAACGCCGCGCCTCGACCTCACCCAGCTCGCGGCTGTTGGCGGCCAGGGTGCGCGCGATCAGCGCATCCTGGGTCGCCTTCTTCGACGGCAACTGGTCGAGTTCGCCCTGGACTACAGCACGCTCGCGGGTCAGCGACAGCACCCCGCGTTGCAGCGTGCGCAGCTTGGCAGCCTGGTCAAGTGCAGTTTCGGCCGCGACCCGCACCTGCTGCTCGGAGATATAGCCGCTGCCCTGCAGGCCGCCCATCCGCTGCTGCCATTGCTGGGCCAGGGCCAGCCGTTTTTCCTGGACCGCGATTTCCTGGCGCAGGCTGTCGATCTCGCGGCCCAGCGTGTCGTAGCGTGTGTTCAGCGCTGCGCGCTGCTGCCCAAACATTTCCTCGGTGCGCGCCTTTTCCACATCGAGCGTCGCGCGCTGCGCTTCCAGCGCCCGCACCGTGCCCGCCTGGGTATCACCCAGGGCGGTGCTCTGCTCTTCCGCCGACAGCTGCGCCAGCGGCTGGCCCTTGTTCACTTGCGCGCCTTCGCGAACGAGCAGCTCGGTGACCACGGCGGCGCGCGGCGCAAACACCCGCACCATTCCCTGCTGCGGGATCAGCCAGCCGCTGACATGCGCCTTGCGCGTATAGCTGGCGGCAAACAGCAGACCGAGAATGGCGACCACCGTGATCCCGGCGAGCAGCGCGAACCACCAATTCATCGCGCGTGGCTTGACCAGGACCGGGCCCAGCCATTCAGGCTGCTGGTGGCGCATCACCTCGGGTCGGAACAGCGGTACGCCAACCGCGGTGCCGCGCCCGATCTCCTCGCTGCCGTCGCTCATGTCAGCCACCAGTAAACTGGTCTTCGGCCATGTAGTCGCGCACCTCGAAGGAGACCTCGATTACACGCGACACCTTGCGGATCGGCAGTATCTTGCGCAGCTTGGGATCGGCGAAATCCTTCAACAAGGGCGGGCGCGGAGCATTGAAGAAATAACCGGGATCGTTGGCGACGATCGGTTTCGCCACAAGGTCGAGCTCGTCGCGCGAGCTGACAGTCTGCACCACGCAGGGCGCGTGCGTCACGCCCAGTTCGAGCAGGGCGCAGGCACGGTGGTAGCCATTGTTCAGCAAGAGGCGGCCGCTGTCGTCGTCGCAGACCGCGTTCAGGAAATTCGAGCTGTAGCCGATCACCAGGCCCAGCGCCGCGGCGACCGAGCCGAACGAGGCATAACCGCTCAGCTGTTGGGGAGTCAGGACGACAGGTTCGTGGAAACGGAAATCGGTCGAGTCGGACCGGAATTCGTAGCGTTTGGAACCGAGTTCGCGGATCCGGACCGGCGCCGGGCAGTCGTCCGGCGGCAGGCAGAAGCGAAACAGCGCCTCCGGCTGAGGATCGGCGCCGAGACGCTCCTTGAGGTTGTCGACGAAACTGCGTGTGACGTGATTCTGGCAGACGACAAGGTGTTTCAGCTCCACCATGGCAAGGCGGGTCGGCAGATGGTCGAAGGTCCGCGTAAAACGGCTGCTCGCCAGGACGGCCTCGGCCAGGGGTGCGACTACCGGATCGAGCGGCCGACAGTCGAGCTGATCGGCAATGCCGGGTTCCCGTTGTGCCAGTTCCTCGTACCAGAGCGCGGCCTCGCTCCATTCGCGTACCAGCGCGGCCCGGTTCACGGTCGGGTTCTTGCAGCCGACTTCGTCGACGAAATCGAGATACTTGCGCAGCGGCGCCTGTCCCAGCAGCCACATCTCCTGTTCCGCGCCGGCTGCCTGCGCCAGCGTATCGCTCAGTTCACTATCCCTCTTCATTGTTGTTCTCCCCAGTATTGAATCAGCCCGGGGCGGTTCTTTGCCCCGGGCCGGGAGACAGTGAGTTCGGCAGCAGTGTGGTTTGACCGGCGTCCTGCCAGCCCGCGCGCTACCTGCCTACCGACCGCACTGTCCACTACAGCGGTGAGCCGCTCAGCCGGCAGGCTCAGTAGCCATGGCTCTTGCTGTGGCTACGGCTGTAGCTCCTGCTCTTGCTCATGCTCTTGCTTTTACTATGGCTGTAGCTACGGCTCTTGCTCTTGTGCTTGTAGTGCTTCGGTTTGTTACCACCGTACACATGCTCAAGTTCCGTACTCGTCAAGTTACGCATGATCTCTCTCCTTGATTTAACCGGACGTCTCCCGTCCAGCAAGGCCCTGCCGATGCTGCCCCGATGACAGCATCTGAAGAACAGAAACAAGCGATCCTGCAGCGGTGCGCGCCCCGCTGCGATGATGCATGTTGGGAATTTTTGCAGCGCTCCCGGCCTTGCAAAAAGACTAGCAACAAGCGGTCACAAGCTTTTACGCATTAAGGGTAGGGTTTGATATAAATCAAACGATGTTTAAAAAGTTGTAGTTTTCGGACAAATCCTACAAAAGTGATTGAACCTGTCCTACAGTAGAGTTACCACAAGTATTTATTTTCCTAAAACTAGAAGAACTAACGGTGGCTCATCGAGCTCATGCAGGTGGAGTAGGCCATGACATCGCCAGAGCAGATAAACAAAAGCCCGCTCTTCTTTCGAAGAGCGGGCTTTAACAGAAGAGAGCAGCGTTTGTGGATCAGAATGGAATATCGTCATCCATATCCGAGAAGTTCGGTGCCGGACGCTGCGGCTGCGGACGGGCTGCCGGTGCCGGTGGCGCCTGGCGTGGGGCCTGCTGGCGCTGCGGTGGGGCGTCGTAGCCGCCGTCGTCCATGCCCATGTCGTTGCCGCCGCCCATGCCCTGGCGGCCGCCCAGCATCTGCATGTTTTCAGCGATGATGTCGGTGGCGTAGCGCTCGATGCCGTCCTTGTCGGTGTACTTGCGGGTCTGCAGGCGGCCCTCCACATAGACCGACGAGCCCTTTTTAAGGTACTGGCCGACGATCTCGGCCAGGCGGCCGAAGAACGAGATGCGGTGCCATTCGGTCAGCTCTTTCTGCTCGCCGGTGTTGCGGTCCTTCGACTTGTACGAGGTGGCGACCGCGATGTTCGCGATGGCGTCGCCGCTCGGCATGTAGCGGATTTCCGGATCGCGGCCGAGGTTGCCGACGATGATGACCTTGTTAACTGATGCCATGTTGTTACTCCTTCAGGATTTGTGAGCCCTGGCTCTGCACTCTGTCTAAGCGCCAGGGAACTGGGTACCGCAGCACGATATTATGGGGCCGAAGTGCCTCCAAATAAAGGACATTTTGTTGGCCTCACTCAGCCTTTCTCGCGGTGAAAAACGGGGCAAAGCGGTGTCGCGACGCCCCGTCGACAGGGGCACCGAAAATTATTTTCGGATTCTGAACTGTTTGCCATTGAAGCCCGGCGCAAACGGCCCACCTACACCGGACTGGGGTATTGTCGATTTCACGCGCGCGGTCCGGATGGCGTAACAAATGCCATCGCTGGTACACCAGAGTACTGGATGAATGTACAGCCGCAACAAAAACGCGCTACACTAGCAGATTCCCCTCGATTGGCCCGCCCAACGCGACAGTTTCGTGCGCGGCCCCGCAAAACTTATTGAAAGCCTGCCAAAGTTAATGGAAGAAATTCGTATTCGTGGTGCCCGCACGCACAACCTGAAGAACATCAATCTCGACCTGCCGCGCAACAAGCTAATCGTGATTACCGGCCTGTCGGGTTCCGGTAAGTCCTCGCTTGCCTTCGACACCCTGTATGCCGAAGGCCAGCGCCGCTATGTCGAGTCGCTGTCGGCGTATGCGCGCCAGTTCCTGCAGCTGATGGAAAAGCCGGACGTGGACCTGATCGAAGGCCTGTCGCCGGCCATTTCCATCGAGCAGAAGGCGACTTCGCACAATCCGCGTTCGACCGTCGGCACCGTGACCGAGATCCACGACTACCTGCGCCTGCTGTACGCGCGCGTCGGCACGCCCTACTGCCCGGACCACCCGCACGAGCCGCTCGCGGCCCAGACCGTCTCGCAGATGGTCGATTCCGTGCTGGCCATGCCGGAAGGCACCAAGCTGATGATCCTGGCGCCGGTCGTGGCCGGCCGCAAGGGCGAGCATAGCGATCTGTTCGCGGCGATGCAGGCGCAGGGTTTCGTGCGCTTCCGCATCCAGAGCGGCGTGAACGCGGCCAAGATCTATGAGATCGACGAGCTGCCGAAGCTGAAGAAGACGGAAAAGCACTCGATCGACGTCGTGATCGACCGCGTGAAGGTCAATCCGGAAATCAAGCAGCGCGTGGCCGAGAGTTTTGAAACGGCCCTGCGCCTGGCCGACGGCCGCGCCGTCGCCTACGAGATGGACACGGAAAAAGAGACCGTGTTCTCGAACAAGTTCGCCTGTAACGTCTGCGGCTACTCGCTGCAGGAACTCGAGCCGCGCCTGTTCTCGTTCAACAACCCGATGGGCGCCTGCTCGCAATGCGATGGCCTCGGCCACATCGAGTTCTTCGATCCGAAGCGGATCGTCGCGTTTCCGAATCTGTCGCTGGCCTCCGGCGCCGTGAAGGGCTGGGATCGCCGCAACCAGTTCTATTTCCAGATGCTGTCGAACCTGGCGGACCACTATGAGTTCGACCTGGATAAACCCTTCGAGCAGCTGCCGAAGAGCGCGCAGGATGCGGTCCTGTTCGGCTCTGGTAAAACCGCGATTCCGTTCACCTATGTGAACGAGCGCGGCCGCACCGTGATCCGCGAGCACACCTTCGAAGGCGTGGTGAACAACCTGCAGCGGCGTTACAGAGAAACGGACTCGATGGCGGTGAAGGAAGAGCTGGCGAAGTTCATCAACGAGAAGAAGTGTCCTGCCTGCGAAGGCGCGCGCCTGCGTACCGAAGCGCGTTTCGTCAAGATCGGCCAGGGCGCCCAGCAGCGCGCCATCTATGAAGTGTCGGACAAGCCGCTGCGCGACACGCTGGAGTTCTTCGAAACGCTGGAACTGACGGGCGCCAAGAAGGACATCGCCGAACGCGTGATCAAGGAAATCACGGCGCGCCTGAAATTCCTGAACAACGTCGGCCTGGATTACCTGTCGCTCGACCGCAGCGCCGATACCCTGTCGGGCGGCGAGGCGCAGCGGATCCGCCTGGCTTCGCAGATCGGTTCGGGCCTGACCGGCGTGATGTACGTGCTCGACGAGCCGTCAATCGGCCTGCACCAGCGCGATAACGACCGCCTGATCGCGACCTTGAAGCATCTGCGCGACATCGGCAACAGTGTGCTCGTGGTCGAGCACGACGAGGATGCGATCCGTACCGCCGACTACATCGTCGACATGGGTCCGGGCGCGGGCGTGCATGGCGGCGTGGTGATCGCCGAGGGTACGCTGGACGAGATCATGCAGAACGAGCACTCGGTGACCGCCCAGTATCTGGATGGCCGCCGCAAGATCGTGGTGCCGAAGAAGCGTACCAAGGCGAATCCGGAACGCCAGCTGGTGATCACCAACGCCACCGGCAACAATCTGAAAGGCGAGACCTTGACGCTGCCGGTCGGCCTGATGACCTGCATCACCGGTGTCTCGGGTTCGGGTAAATCGACGCTGATCAACGATACGCTGTATCCGGCCCTGTCGCGCCACCTGTACGGCTCGCAGACGGAACCGGCGCCGCACGACGCGATCTTCGGCCTCGAGCACTTCGACAAGGTCATTTCGGTCGACCAGGCGCCGATCGGCCGCACCCCGCGTTCGAACCCGGCGACCTACACCGGCTTGTTCACGCCGATCCGCGACCTGTTCGCGACGGTGCCGACGGCCAAGGAACGCGGCTACTCGGCCGGCCGTTTCTCGTTCAACGTGAAAGGCGGCCGCTGCGAGGCCTGCCAGGGCGATGGCGTGATCAAGGTCGAGATGCACTTCCTGCCGGACGTGTACGTGCCTTGCGACGTCTGCCACGGCAAGCGCTACAACCGCGAGACGCTCGAGGTGCATTACAAGGGCAAGAACATCACCGAAGTGCTGGAGATGACGGTCGAAGACGCGCACGAGTTTTTCAAACCTGTGCCGGTCATCGCGCGCAAGCTGCAGACCCTGCTGGACGTCGGCCTCGGCTACATCAAGCTGGGGCAAAGTGCGACCACCCTGTCGGGCGGCGAGGCGCAGCGCGTCAAACTGTCGCTGGAACTGTCGAAGCGCGATACGGGCCGTACCCTGTACATCCTGGACGAGCCCACCACCGGCCTGCACTTCGCCGACATCGACCTGCTGCTGAAGGTGATCCACCGCCTGCGCGACCAGGGCAATACGCTTGCAATCATCGAGCACAACCTGGACGTGATCAAGACGGCGGACTGGATCGTCGACCTCGGTCCGGAAGGTGGTGCCGGCGGCGGCAAGATCGTTGCCACCGGTTCGCCGGAAGAGGTGGCGAACAACAAGGCCAGCGTGACGGGCAAGTACCTGAAGCCCTTGCTGAAACAGTAAACGGTTTATCCGGTTGAATAAAAAGGCAGAGCCGCGGCTCTGCCTTTTTTTGTTTTGGTTCTGGTTTTGGTAGGGTGGGCACTTTTGCCCACGCGGTACGCCGGCGGAGTGACCACAATAGCTTCGCGAACACGCGCCCGTTGAATCCGCGTGGGCACAAGTGCCCACCCTACGAAAGATGCGCTACAGTTGACACACCCAAACTGCCCAGCCGCCATCATGACCGACCTTGCCCTCGCCATCGTCCACCACCTGATCGTCTTCGGCATCGCCGCCGTGCTGGCCGCCGAACTGGCGCTGATGCGCCCCGCCGCCATGTCCTCGCAAACGGTGAAATTGCTGGGCCGCTTCGACGCCGCCTACGGCATGCTGGCGCTGGCCATCCTCGCCGTGGGTTTCCTGCGCGTCTGGTATGGCGCCAAGGGCCCGGATTTTTATCTGCACAACCACGTTTTCTGGGGCAAGATCGCCGCCTTTGCCGCGGTAGGGCTGATTTCCATTAAACCGACGATCCGCATCGCCGCCTGGAAGAAGGCCTTGAAGGCGAATGCCGCCTTCATGCCCGCGCTGGACGAAGTCGGCGCGCTGCGCCGCCTGCTGCTGATCGAGATCCACGTGTTCGCGCTGATCCCGATCTTCGCCGCGATGATGGCGCGCGGTATCGGCTACGGGGCCGGCTGAGGCTGCAAGGACTGCATCGCCGCGCGGATGAAGCCGATCATGCGCTCGTCCACCATGCCCGGCTGCTTCAGCTCCGGCTCGTTCTGGAGCGCCTGGCGGATCTTTTGCTGGGTCGCCGGATTGTCGCCGGCGTAGGAGCGGAACAGCTCGAACCAGTGGCGCGCCAGCGCCTGCGCTTCCGGCGAATCCGGCGCGCGTCCCTCGTCGATCGCCGTGCGGACGCGCGCCAGCAGCGGCGGCCATTCGGCGTTGCGCTTGCCGAGATTGGCGCGCACGAAGGCCATCTCCTCGGCATCGAGATAACGTTCGTAGACCGCCAACTGATTCTCTTTGGTCGCCGCCAGGATGAAGTCCATGACGTGTTGTGTGACGCCGGTGCGCTCCTGCACCGCAGGTTCTTGCTCATGCATCGTATTCAGCTTCGCGAACAGGATGGGATTGAAATTGGTGTCGCGTGCCAGGGTCGCCATCCAGCGTTTGGCCAGGGAGCGCGCCTTGCTGTCGGCCGGGCTGGTGCCGGCATCCATCAAGGTATGGACCTCGGACACCAGCGCCTGCCACTCGCCCTCGACCTGGTCGGCCTGGGTAACCAGCGGCAGTTCCTGCAATTCTTCCTGCGTAAAATATTTGTCGTACATCGTCATCTGCTCCAAAGTAGTCAGCCAGTCGGCCGGATCCGGCTGCCGCCCCGCATCGAGCTGCCCACGCAGGCGCGCCAGGCGGCTGCGCAGGGCGGTGGCTTGCGCGATCTGCTGATCGAGCATGCCGATCTGGCGCTCGACGATGCTTTCCAGGGACAGGTCCGGTCCGGATAGATAAGTTCCGATCTCGGCCAGCGCCATGCCGAACCTGCGCAGCGCCAGGATGCGGTGCAGCCGGGCGAGGTCGGATTCGTCATAGAGCCGGTAGCCGGCGTCGGAACGCGCCGAAGGAGACAGGAGCCCGATGTCGTCGTAATGGTGCAGCGTGCGCACGGTCAGCCCGGTGCGTTTTGCCAGCTCGCCGATTTTCAAGCGCATCGTGTCCTCTCCTCTTCTTGCGTGCACCCATGCTGGAGCCTGACGCTGCGTGAGGGTCAAGCACTACTTCGAAACGGCTAATATTAATACTTCAAGGAAATCAGGAACTGAAAAATATGCGCTTACTCATCATGGGCAATTCGGGTTCCGGCAAGTCCTGGCGCGCACGCGCCCTGGCCGCGCAGCACGACCTGGCGCACCTGGACCTGGATACGATCGTCTGGGAACCGGGGCAGATCGCCGTGCCGTGCGCGCCGGAACAGGTACGGGCCGACTTGCTGGCCTTTGTGACGGAACACGAACGCTGGGTGGCGGAAGGCTGTTATGGCGACCTGGTCGAAGCGGCGCTGCCTTTTTGTTCGGAGCTGGTCTTCATGAATCCGGGGCGCGACGTGTGCCTGGAAAACAACCGCCGGCGGCCGTGGGAGCCGCACAAGTACGCCTCGATGGAGGCGCAGCAAAGCAAGCTGGCCTTTCTGCTGGAGTGGGTGGCGGGATATTACGAGCGCGAGGATGCGATGTCGTATGCGTGTCACCGACGTATGTTTGATGCGTTTGATGGTAATAAAACCGAAGTCACAGTGGTCGATTAACTACGAAATGTAGGGTGGGCTCTGCCCACGCGGACTCATTGCCTGCATGGTGGAAACTGGGCCGCGAGTCTGCATCAGTTGTATCCGCGTGGGCAGAGCCCACCCTACGAAACCGGCAACACGAGCAGTGCCACAAAAAAAGGGCAGCGCCACACGGCACTGCCCTTCTTTACGCGCAGCCGCTGACTAGCGGCCGCCCTCCTCAGAAACCTGATTAGCCCAGCTGCTGTTCCAGCTTCTGCTTGGTCGCCACCAGCTCTTGCGGCAGGTGGTAAGACAGCTTCTCGAACAGCTCGGTGTGCAATTTCAGCTCTTCACGCCAGGCGTCCTTGTCGATCGAGGTGATCTGCGTGAATTGCTCTTGCGTGAACTCGACGCCGTCCCAGTTCAGGTCGACATAGTTCGGCGAGGTGCCGAACAGGTGCTCGCTGCCGCCGGCCTTGCCGGCCGTGCGGTCGAGGATCCAGCTCAGGACGCGCATATTGTCGCCGTAGCCCGGCCACACGAAGTTGCCCGACTCGTCGGTACGGAACCAGTTGACGCAGAAGATCTTCGGCAGCGCCGCCCCGCCCTTGGCTTCGACTTTCTTACCGAGATCGAGCCAGTGCTGGAAGTAGTCGCTCATGTTGTAGCCGATGAAAGGCAGCATCGCGAACGGATCGCGGCGCACGACGCCCATCTGGCCGGCGGCGGCGGCGGTCGTTTCCGAACCCATGGTCGCGGCCATGTACACGCCTTCGACCCAGTTCTTCGCTTCGGTGACCAGCGGCACGGTGGTCGAGCGGCGGCCGCCGAAAATAAACGCCGAGATCGGCACGCCGGCCGGATCGTCCCAAGCTGGGTCGATCACCGGGTTCTGGGTCGCCGACACGGTGAAGCGTGCGTTCGGGTGGGCGGCCTTGGTGCCCGAGGCCGGGGTCCAGTCCTTACCTTGCCAGTCGATCAGGTGGCTTGGGGCTTCCTTGGTCATGCCTTCCCACCAGACGTCGCCGTCGTCGGTCAGCGCGACGTTGGTGAAGATGACGTTCTCGCGCAGCGAAGACATGCAGTTCGAATTGGTCTTGTCGTTGGTGCCCGGTGCCACGCCGAAGTAGCCGGCTTCCGGGTTGATCGCGTACAGCTTGCCGTCGGCACCCGGCTTGATCCAGGCGATGTCGTCGCCGATGGTGGTGACCTTCCAGCCGTTGAACGAGGTCGGCGGGATCAGCATGGCGAAGTTGGTCTTGCCGCAAGCCGAAGGGAAAGCGGCCGCGACGTATTTCTTTGCTCCTTCAGGCGATTCGACGCCCAGGATCAGCATGTGTTCGGCCAGCCAGCCGGTGCCGCCCTGTTGCGCTTCCTGGTAGCCCATGTTCGAGGCGATGCGCAGCGCGAAGCATTTTTTACCGAGCAGCGCATTGCCGCCGTAGCCCGAGCCGAAGGACCAGATCTCGCGGGTTTCCGGATAGTGGACGATGTACTTGGTGCTGTTGCATGGCCAGCGCACGTCCTGCTGGCCAGGCTGCAGCGGCATGCCGACGCTGTGCACGCAAGGAACGAATTCACCATCCGCGCCCAGCACGTCGTACACGGCCTTGCCCATGCGCGTCATGATGCGCATGTTGACAGCGACGTAAGGCGAATCCGACAGCTCGACGCCGATGTGGGCGATCGGCGAACCCAGCGGGCCCATCGAGAACGGCACGACGTACATCGTGCGGCCGGCCATGCAGCCGTCGAACAGGCCGTTCAGGGTGGTGCGCATCTCGGCCGGGTCGGTCCAGTTATTCGTCGGGCCGGCCTGCTCCTTGGTAGCCGAGCAGATGAAGGTGCGGTCTTCGACGCGCGCCACGTCGGACGGGTCGGAATGGGCCAGGTAGGAATTCGGACGCTTTTCGGGATTCAGGCGAATCATCGTGCCGGCGTCGACCATCAGCGCGCACAGGCGGTTGTACTCTTCTTCGGAGCCGTCGCACCAGTAGATGGCGTCGGGCTTCGTCAGGGCGGCGATGTCGGCCACCCAATTGATGAGCTTCTGGTGTTTGACGTGGTCTGGGACGTTCAGGGCGGCGACACCGCTCATCACGGGCTGGTTCATGGTACCTCCAACAATTAAGAATTCTGTCTGGTCCGGCATGGCAGGATCGTCGTATGGTCCCGGGACTGCTGTGCATGCTGGCTCGAAAAGCGGCGCGACGGCGGTCGGGGCGATGGCCTCAGCGGGTGAGGCACGGAACGGTGATGCCTGGTCTGATATACACTTTGGTGCTGTCAAACCCTTAATATTCGGCCGATTGTACACCCCTCAAACAGCGATTCAAGCTCTTCGGATCGAAAAATGTAGGAAATATAGTTGACTAATATAGTAGGCTACTTCGAATCCCGGAGAACCCGTTATTCCTTTACGTGCTCATCCATAACTTCGTCCAACTTCCATGAAAATTGCCGTTCTCGACGATTACCAGAATGCCGTACCGGGTCTCGACTGTTACAAAATATTGGACGGTCATGAGGTCAAAGTGTTCAATAATTCCGCGCGCGGCCTGGGCCAGCTCGCGATCCGGCTCGCGCCCTTTGACGCGCTGGTATTGATCCGCGAAAGGACGAGCCTGTCTGCCGCCCTGCTGAACAAGCTGCCGAATTTGAAGCTGATTTCGCAGACGGGCAAGCTCAGCGGCCATGTCGACGTCGCCGCCGCCACGGCGCGTGGCATCGCGATTGCCGAAGGCGTCGGCTCGCCGGTGGCGCCGGCCGAGCTGACCTGGGCGCTGATCATGGCGGCCAGCCGCCGCATCGTCCCCTATGCGAATAATTTACAGGATGGGCTCTGGCAAACGGCCTCGACCAACCCGCGACTGAACGGCCTGGGCCGGGTGCTGCGCGGACGTACGCTGGCGATCTGGAGTTACGGCAAGATCGGCAAGCTGGTGGCAGGATACGGCAAGGCCTTCGGCATGCGGATCCTGGTCTGGGGTGGCGAGAAGAGCCGGCAGGCGGCCCTGGCCGACGGCTTTGAGGCGGCCGCGTCGCGCGAAGCCTTTTTTGAACAGGCCGACGTGCTGAGCCTGCATTTGCGGCTGGCCGATGCGACGCGCGGCATCGTCACGGCAAGCGACCTGGCGCGCATGAAGCCGGACGCCCTCTTCGTCAACACGAGCCGCGCGGAACTGGTCGAAGCCGGCGCGCTGGAGGCGGCGCTGCAGGCCGGCCGGCCGGGGATGGCGGCGCTCGACGTGTTTACCGACGAACCCTTGGCGCCGGACGCGCCGCTGCTGCGCATCCCGACGGTGCTGGCGACGCCGCACCTCGGGTATGTCGAGCAGGACAGTTATGAGCTGTATTTCAGGGCGGCGTTCGAGAACGTGGTCAATTTCGCGGCGGGCAAGCCAACCAACATCCTGAATCCAGAGGTGCTGGATATGGCGTAGGGTGGGCGCCCCGGGCCCACCGGACACGGGTTGAACTAACGCTGCTCATCGTTTTGGTGGGCACGGGGCGCCCACCCTACCACTAGCGCAGCTCGGGTTCGCCCGTGAGATTGATTTTCTTCGCCGGCATGACGTGGGAGCGCGTCCACATGCCCGCCCAGCCCGGCGGCCAGCCGATGTCGGGACCGTTATAGGCCGGCAAGCCGGCACGCACCGCCACCACCGGCACCGGCGGCGCCTCGATCAGGCCGCCGCCTGGCGGACGCTCGATGTTCAGGCTGTACATGTAGCCCGGCAGCAGCGCGTCGCAGGTGGCGGCGAACCAGGCCGTGTGGTCTTCGTCGCGGCCGAGGGCTTGCGCCAGGCCCTGCGGGTCGAACTTCGCCAGCGCGTGGATGAGTTCCTCGGTGCTGGCGCCGGGCGTATCTCCCCATCCCATCACCGGGTTGTTGTTGTACTCGGCGCCGGACCCATACCAGCCTTCGCGCCAGGAGCGCTGCATCCAGTTGCGCTGGCCGGTGAACAAATGCCAGCGCCAGTGCAGGCCGGAAGGCTTGGGCCAGGAGTACAAATACAGTTTCTGGTAACCGGCCCGGTGCAGTTCGCGCACGGTCGCCATCAGGCGCGCATGGGGCATGCGGTCGGGCGGCGCGCGCCTGAACAGGATCGGTTCGCCATCGGCGTGCTGGACTTCATCGCTCGACAAATTGAGGTCGAGCGTGCGTGCTTCGTTGCCGAAGCGTGCGGAAATCCAGCCCGTCAGCAGGTTGACGTGGGTGATCACGCCATAGCCGCGATGACGGTGGAAAATAACGGTTCCTGGAGCAACGGCTTTCATGAGTCTTGGGGCTTGCCCTTGGTAAAAGATCAGTCTACTCATCCGATCCAGACGATTCTAGCGCAGTCACATCTGGATACACACCATTTGGCGCTATGATGTTCCACCTTTTTTTACTGCGTGTATAAACCGATATGACTTTGCGACTCATCGCCACAGGCGGCACCTTCGACAAACACTACAACGAACTGAACGGCGTGCTCGGCTTTTCCAAAAGCCACATGCCAGACGTAATCAAGCGTGCGCGCCTGACCATTCCGGTCGAGCTGCAGGTGCTGCCCTTGCTCGACTCGCTCGACATGCAGGACCCGGACCGCCAGCGCGTGCTCGAGGCTTGCCAGGCCGCCGGCGAGAAGGCGATCGTCATCGTCCACGGCACCGATACCATGCCGCAAACCGCCGCCGTGCTCGGTGCCGCGAATCTCGGCAAGACGGTGGTGCTGACCGGCGCCATGATCCCCTACGAGATCGCCAATTCGGACGCCCTGTTCAACCTTGGTTTTGCCTGCGGTGTGGCGCAAACGCTGGCACCCGGCGTCTACGTGGCAATGAACGGACAAGTTTTTGCCTGGAACAATGTGACCAAGAACCGCGCCGCCGGCGTGTTCGAACCGCTGTAATCGGATAAACATTCCAGAGGGCAGCATAGCGCTGCCCTCTTATTAAAGTTCCTATACTTTTCTCTCCATGAACAGAGAGGAGAGTTCCCATGCCTGACCGTCCCATCCTGACTACGCGCCAGGGGCACCCCGTGCGCGACAACCAGTCCTTGCGATCCGTCGGCGAGCGCGGCCCGGCCACGCTCGAAAACTACCAGTTCATCGAGAAGATCACCCATTTCGACCGCGAGCGCATTCCCGAGCGCGTCGTCCATGCGCGCGGCACCGGCGCCCACGGCTTTTTCGAAGCTTACGGCACCATCGGCGGCGAGCCGGCATCGAAGTACACGCGTGCGCGCGTGCTGAACGAAACCGGCGTGCAGACGCCCGTCTTCGTGCGTTTCTCGACCGTTATCGGCGGCAAGGATTCGCCGGAGACGGCACGCGATCCGCGCGGCTTTGCGGTGAAACTGAAAACCGTGGAGGGCAACTGGGACCTGGTCGGGAACAATCTGAAAGTCTTCTTCATCCGCGATGCCATTAAATTCCCGGACATGATCCACGCCTTCAAGCCGGACCCGGTGACGAACCAGCAGGAAGCCTGGCGTTTCTATGATTTCGTCGCGAATTCGCCGGAAGCGCTGCACATGGTGACCTGGGTGAAAAGCCCCTGGGGCATCCCAGCCAACTACCGCGAGATGGAAGGCTCGGGCGTCAACACCTATAAGCTGATCAACGACGAGGGCGTGGCCCATCTCGTGAAATTCCACTGGCAGCCGCGACAAGGCGTGCGCAACCTGACGGCGGCGCAGGCGGCCGAGATCCAGGCCCATGACACCAGCCACGCCACGCGCGACCTCTACGATGCGATCGCGCGCGGCGATTATCCGGAGTGGGAATTCTGCGTGCAAATCATGGCCGACGGCGAGCATCCGGAACTCGACTTCGATCCGCTGGACGACACCAAGCGCTGGCCGGAAGACCAGTTCCCTCTGCTGCCCGTGGGCCGCATGGTGCTCGACCGCAATCCCGATAACGTCTTCGCCGAGACGGAACAGTCCGCCTTTGGTACCGGCGTGCTGGTCGACGGCATCGATTTTTCGGATGACAAGATGCTGCAAGGCCGCACCCTGTCCTATTCCGACACCCAGCGCTATCGTGTGGGACCGAATTACCTGCAACTGCCAATCAATGCGCCGCAAGAAAAAGCGCGCGCCCGCACCAACCAGCGCGACGGCCAGATGGCGTATTACGTCGACGACAGTGGTGAGAATAAACACATCAACTACGAGCCGAGCTTGCTGGGCGGCACGCAGGAAGCCTTGAGGCCGGCGCGCGATTATCACCAGTATGTCGAAGGCCACCTGGGCCGCTACCAGACGACGAACACGCGCAGCGACTACAAGCAGGCGGGCGACCGTTATCGTACGTTCGAGGATTGGGAGCGCGACGAGCTGGTGAAGAATGTCGGCGGCGACTTGAAGCAGTGTCCCGAAGTCGTGCAGCTGCGCATGGTGTGGCACCTGTGGCATTGCGACGAGGATTACGGGCGTCGCGTGGCGGAAATCGCCGGCATCGACCTCGAGAAAGCCAAGGCGCTGCCGCCGCTGCCGGGCAAGCCGGCACCACACGACAACCGCCAGGGACCGACCTACACCGACGGCAGGAGCGAAGAGCCGGCAACCAGCGACGAGGTCGCGAGCGCCAAGTAAGCACCAAAGCAAAACGGACCCATGAGGGTCCGTTTTCGTAGGGTGGGCGCTCCGTGCCCACCTTCCCAACGCTTACGCCTTCGCTTCGCCACCCAATGCCTCGACCACGTCGGCCAGCATCTTCGCCAGCTCGCCGGTCATCAGCATCATGTCGTTATCGAAACGCTCATCGTCGCTGTGCGTAACGCCTTGTCCCTCGTTGATGACGTCGAGCGGCTTGACGCCCTTGATCGCCAGCGATTCGGTCAGCACGAAGCTGATGCGGCTGTTCCAGGTCATGGCCAGGCGCGTGCACTGCTTGCCGGCCGCGATGTGGCGGCGGATGTCTTCCGGGTCGAGCGAGTGTTTTACGTAACGCACGGCGGCGCGGCTCTCGCCGGTGGCGCGCAGTTCCGTGTCCTGGTCGATCGTGAAGTTGTAGGGCGCCTCGTCCGATTCCAGCCAGCCGGTCATGACGGCCACCGGGGATTTCTGCACGCGCAGCGATTCGAGCGGCATGCGGTCCACGGCCTTCAGCAGCAGTTTCACGACGTCGTCGGCCTTGGCCGGGCTGGCGGCATCGACGACCAGCCAGCCGTTGACCGGGTCGATCCAGGTCCAAGTGTTGCTGCGGATCGTAAACGCGCGCGGCAGCAGCTCGTCGGCCACGCGTTCCTTCAGTTCTTTCATCGCCTTCTTACCTGGCGGGAAGCCCTGCTGCTCTTCCAGTTCGGCGGCCTTGGCCTTGGCGACCTGGTTGATAACCGAGCTCGGCAGCAGCTTCTTTTCGGTGCCCAGCATCATCAGCATCTGCTTGTTGACGACGTGGACCAGGCCGCCGTTCGGACGCGGCGTGTCCCAGCCCTGGCGCAGCAGTTCGTTGCTGTTCGCAGGCGTGAAGGCCTGGGTGGCCAGCGCCTGTTCCATCTGTTCAGGCGTAAAGGCCCAAGGTGCGGGCAGGCGGTAAATCTGAAGATTCTTGAACCACATAGTTGCTTTCTGTTGTCTCAGTATTTCAGGGGAACGACATTCTACACGCTGATGCCCGCGTATTTTCACGTGGCAACAGACGCTTTTTTAATGTGTTGCGTGTTCGTCAAACAGGCTGAGCTGCTCGACATGTTCGGTGTCGCCCAGGCGCACCCCTACGCCCAGCAGGCGTACGGGGCGGCTGGCGCGCAGCCAGCCGGTTTCCATCAGGCGGGCGAAGGTGGGCAGGTGTGGCGCGTAGGCGACGCACTCGACGGTGGTTTGCTGGAAGTCCGCGAATTTAATTTTTACAAATAACTTGTTGATGAATTTTTCGGCACCGGCACGTTTGATACGCCCCAGCAGGTGTTCATATAAATCGGGCAGCAGCGCCAGACAGGCCGGCAAGTCCGGCACGTCGTTGGTATAGGTTTCCTCGGTACTGACCGATTTACGCTCGCGCTCCGGGCTGACTTCGCGGAAGTCGATGCCGCGGCATAAATTGTGCAGGCGCGCGCCGAAACTGCCGAAGTGGTGCTGCAGCTCCTGCAGCGTCCAGCTGCGCAGGTCGGCGCAGGTCTGCGCGCCCAGCTTGTTCAATTTTGCCGCCGTCACCTTGCCGACCCCGTGCAGCTTTTTGACGGGCAGCGCCGCCACGAAGGCATCCACTTCTTCCGGACGTACGAGGAACAGGCCGTCCGGCTTGTTCCAGTCGCTCGCGATTTTCGCCACGAATTTATTCGGCGCCACGCCGGCCGAGGCCGTGATACCGACGGTCTCGAAGATGCGCTGGCGGATTTCCTGGGCGATCAGGGTGGCGCTGCCCTTGCAGTGCGGTGAATTCGTGACGTCGAGATAGGCCTCGTCGAGCGACAGCGGTTCGACCAGGTCCGTGTAGTCGCTGTAGATCTCCATGATCTGGCGCGAGGCAATCCGGTATTTTTCCATCGCCGGCGGGATCACCAGCAGCTCCGGACAGAGTTTCATGGCCTGCGCGGTGGCCATCGCCGAGTGGATGCCGTAGCGGCGCGCCTCGTAGTTGCAGGTCGCCACCACCCCGCGCTGGTCGGGACGGCCGCCGACGGCGAGCGGCCGCCCGCGCAGGGACGGATCGTCGCGCATCTCGACCGAAGCATAAAAGCAGTCGCAATCGCAATGGATGATTTTACGTGCGGGGGCGTTCACTCTGGCGGCGGCCGGAGCCGACTACTGTAATTCTGTACAGTATCTCGTCAATTGGGATTCCGTGCAAGGGGCGCAGGCAGCGGCGCTCCAGACAAAAAAAGACGCGCGGCAAGCCGCGCGTCTTCGATGTACCTACTCAGGCAGGACCAATTACCAGGTCGCCTTCAGCGTGTACTTGCCGTTGGTCGAACCGGTACCGCCGCTGTAGTACTTGACGCGCACATAGACTGATGCGGTGGTGGTGCCGTTATTCACCACCGAACCGGTGTCGGCGGCGCCGGCGCCATTTTCGCTGTAGGTCAACTGCGTGCCTGCACTGTTGTAGATGTACAGGTCGTAGTCGGCGGTCGACAGGCCCGGGGTCATCGTTGCCGTCAGCGTCTTACCTGCTGGCAGCTGGACGCGGAAGTAGTCCGAGTCGGTCGAGGCGCTCATCGTGCCGTTGACGGTGGTGCCCGAGGTGCTGATGGTGTTCGCGGTCGAGATCGTGTTGTTCGACTCGGTTTCCGACATCGTCGTCGTTGGCGGCGGGGTCACGCCGCTGGCGGCGGCGACGGCGGCTGCCGCGTCGACGATACCGGTGCCGCACTGCGAGCAGGTGCCCGGGAACGCACGTGCGGTCGACTTCAGCTTGGCTTCGATGTCGTCAGGCGTCAGCGCGCTGTTCTTCGCGAGCATCAGCGCAGCCACGCCGGCAACGTGCGGAGTCGCCATCGAGGTGCCCTGGTAGCCGGCGTAGTTGTCGGCGCCAGGCGAGCTGGTGCCGGCGTTCAGCGTCGACAGGATGTAGCCGTTGGCATCGCCGCCCGGTGCTGCGACGTCGACCACGGTACCGTAGTTCGAGTACGGAGCGCGGGCGCCGTTGCGGTTGGTTGCAGCCACGGTCACGACGCCGGCGCAGTTGGCCGGATTCGAGTTGCTGGCGTTCATGTTCTCGTTACCAGCCGCGACGATGACCACGGTGCCGCGCGAACGGGCGCTGTTGATCGCATTTTGCGTGGTGGTGCCGCAGGCACCGCCGCCGCCCAGCGACATGTTGATGACCTTGGCCACATTGGCGTTGGCCGGGACGCCGGTGACGGTGCCGCCCGAAGCCCAGATGATGGCGTCGGCGATGTCCGAGGTGTAGCCGCCGCACTTGCCGAGTACGCGTACCGGGACGACGCGGGCGTTATAAGCCACGCCGGAGACGCCGACGCCGTTATTCGTCTTGGCGGCGATGGTGCCGGCTACGTGGGTGCCGTGCCAGCTCGAGTTCGATGCCGGTTCGCCGGCGGCGCACTCGTTGGCGGCGGTCCAGTCGCCCGGATCGGATGGGTCCGCGTCGCGGCCGTTGCCGTCGTTGCCGATCGTTGCGTCGGAAATGAAGTCGTAACCGCCGACGTACTGGCCGGTCAGGTCGGTGTGCGGACGAATACCCGTGTCGATGACCGCCACCTTGACGCCGGTGCCGGTCGAGCTGTCCCAGGCTGCCGGCAGGCGCAGGCCGCCGGTGGTCTCGTAGTAGTGCCACTGCTGGGTGTACATCGGATCGGTCGGCGTCGCCATCTTGCGCATGATCAGGTCAGGCTCGGCGTACTCGATCGTCGCGTCGCGCTCCATCATGTCCTTGGCCAGCGCAGCGGCTTCCTTGACCGAGACCTTGCGGTCGATCTTGAAGACGTGGGCGCCGGTCGCGGTGGCGCGCAGCGCCTGCAGGCGCACGCCGATCTGCTGGCCGGCACGCTCGGCGATCGCCTGGCGGCCGGCGGTCATGGCGGTGGCCACGCGGGCACCGGCGACGTTGGCGTCCTTGTACTTGACGATCAGGCGGTCGGTATCGAGGATGTAGTGCGAGGAACCCGCGCCCTGTGCTTCAGGAGCGGCGCCGGCGGCGATCGCGGAGGCGGAGCCCAGCGAACCGGCGGCGATGGAGACAGCTACAGCGACTTTCAGCAAACTCGGGTAAATCGATTGCGTCGACTTCATGTTGAGTCCTTCGATGTGTAGTTTTCCGTCAAGGCGTGATTGCCTTGGTTTATGGTCATCGGCGGGTGACCGATGTGCCCTCGAACTGGCGGCTCAAGAAATGTACTGCGGAGTAATCATGCGTGTCGGGAATTTCGAATCGAGTGAGGCCAATCCGCAACACTTTCTACCGCTGATTTAACAAAAACATCGTTTATTTGCAGGTTTTGTATGTACGCCAAATAACATACGGCGCGCTTTCATTACCTTCGTCGCAACAGTCGTTACTTTGCAAAAAGAGCAAGACAAGTGCCTATGTATTAAGCATAAAAAAAGCCGCGCAATGCGCGGCTTTTTTACATTGCACAGGCCGATTTAACGTTTACCTGTGCGCTGTCAGCTTCGTGTAATTAAAAGTTACCCTTGAATTGCACACCCCAGGTACGCGGCTCGTTCGTAAAACCGGTCAGGTTGTTGAAGTCGATAGCACCCGTGATGCGGCGTTCATCCAGGATGTTGCGGCCAAACACAGCCGCTTCATACTTGCCGTTCGCCCAGGTATAGCCCAGGCGCAGGCCGCCTTCGGTCAGCGGCTTGCCGGTGAACTCAGCCGCCTCGTACAGGAAGAAATTGATCTTCGTGCGGTACGACCAGTCGGTGAACACGAACACTTCGCCGTCGGCAACCGGCATGCTCCAACGCGCGGTGGCGTTGACGATCCAGCGCGGCGCCTGCGGCAGCATATTGCCGTCGATGACGACGCGGTTGGCGGCGTTGATCGGGTCGGTAATGGTGCAGGAACCGCAGCGGTTCACCGACAGGCTGGCGTCGCGGATCTGCGTGTAGTTGTAGCTGGTGCTGCCGGTCACGCGCAGCGACGGGCTGATCGCCGCCTCGACGTCGAGCTCGACACCGCGGCCCTTGGTTTTATCGGCGTTGATCAGGCGGTTCACGTTCGAATTACCGCCGACCACCGTCAGCTGCTGGTCCTTGACCGTGTAGTCGTAGACCGAGAAGGCGACGCGGCCGCGGCGGTCGAACAGGTCGGCTTTGATGCCGGCTTCGACCGAGGTGATGGTCTCGGCATCGGCCACCGTGATCGGCACCGAGGCCGACGCCGCTGCGATACTCGGCGCGCGGAAGCCGGTGGCGACGCGGCCGTACACGTTGACGTCCGGCGTCAGCTTATAGGTACCGGACAGGTCCCAGCTGACCTTGGCCTTGCTGGTGCCCACCGACGTGTCGCCGATCTGCACCACGTTTTCGTTGACGACGGTAGCAAAATCCTTCTTGTCCTTGGTGTAGCGCACGCCGCCGCGCACGTCGAACACGCTCGAGACCTTATAGGTGGCCGAACCGAACAGCGCCCAGGCCGTATTGTCCTGGCGGCTGAACAGGCGAGAGGTGCGCGCGCCGGTGGTGCTGTTGAAGTTGTCGCTGCCACCGGTCGCCGATTCGTCGAACCAGTACACGCCGGCCTGCCAGTTCAGCGGTGCGTTGTATTCCGATTCGATGCGCACTTCCTGGCTATACTGCTTCAGGTCCTCGATC
Source organism: Massilia sp. Mn16-1_5 (assembly GCF_004798585.1). Classification (GTDB taxonomy): domain Bacteria; phylum Pseudomonadota; class Gammaproteobacteria; order Burkholderiales; family Burkholderiaceae_D; genus Telluria. The sequence goes on along the minus strand of NZ_PPXQ01000009.1, from coordinate 155,231 downwards.
TTGCTGGCGGTCTCGACCTGGAAGGGGATGAAGCCGGGGCCGGCCGGAATGCCGCCGTCGATGTCGCCGCGGCTGTTGTAGTCGGCGATCTGCTCGTAGCCGGTCACCGAATACAGCTTGTAGTCGCCCAAGTCCCAGGACAGGCGCACGTTGGCGCCGCGGGTTTTCAGGTCCTGGTAGTTCTGGGCATTGGTGACGATGCGGTCGAGGTCGAGGCCGTCGGCGATGTCGTTCGTGCCCTTCTTGATCAGGTTCGCGCGGAACAGGCGGGCGCTGCCGCTGGTGGTGCGCTGGTGCACGTTGAACAGGGCGCTGAACGGACCGCTGGCCGGCTTGTACAGCAGCTGGATGCGTTCGGCGTGTTCGTTGTAGCCGTCGAGCTGGTTGCGCAGCTGGGTCTGCGCGAGATCCGCGTAGTTGTCGACGTAGTCGTCGCGGTGCTGGCGCAGGGTCGAGAAGCGCATGGCCCACTCGTTCGACAGCGGCACGTTGACGGCGCCGTCGACGTTGATCGTGTTGTGGGTCGCGACCGAAGCGTTGTAGTAGCCCTCGACGCGTTTCAGGTTCGGCTTTTCGGATTCGAATTTCACGACGCCGGCCGGGGTGTTGCGGCCGAACAGGGTGCCTTGCGGGCCGCGCAGCACTTCGACGTTTTGCAGGTCGAAGATCGGGAAGCCTTTCAGGATCGGGTTTTCCTGCACCACGTCGTCATAGATCAGGGAGACCGGCTGCGATGCGAAGGTGTTGAAGTCGGTATTGCCGTAGCCGCGGATGTAGAAGCGCGGGAAGGTACGGCCGTTCGACGATTCCACGTTCAGGCTCGGGAGCTTGCCGGCCAGCAGGCGGATGTCCTCGCCTCCGGATACCAGCACGTCGAGCTTTTCGCCACGCAGGGCGGTGACCGAGACCGGCACGTCACGGATGTTTTCGCTGCGGCGCTGGGCGGTGACGGTGACGGTTTGCAGCTCGCCCGCGTTGGCGCTTGGCGCGGGCTGGACCGCTTCCTGGGCAAAGGCCGAACCGAGCGGCAATGCTGCGCTCAGCGCAAGCACGACGCGCTTGTGCATCTTGGACATCTTGATCATGTTGTTCCTTGAAGTGAGAAAAAAACGTGATGCCGCTACTTCCTCCATGCGCCGCCAGGCGGCCGGCGGTTTGCCCGCCTACGGCAGCGCATCTTGTCGATGTCTAAAGCTTGCCGTTGTTTCAAGCCGCTATTGTTGGCGATGCCGGCGATAGAAGGCAAGCGCAGGTGGATATGCACGGACCGAATAACAACACTCGGAAGCGGCCACGGTGCCAAAACGGCTTTTCAGCTTTTTTTCGAAAAGCTCTTGCACAATCGCGAAGCCATACGCTATGATTCGGGCCTCTTCAGACGTGATGACAAACGTCAGACGAACAGAAAGCAGTGAGCGGGGCGCTTAGCTCAGTTGGTAGAGCGGATCCCTTACAAGGATTAGGTCGGGAGTTCGAGCCTCTCAGCGCCCACCAGATCTCTGTTCAACACGAAGAACCGATCAGTAAAAACGGAGCGGTAGTTCAGTTGGTTAGAATACCGGCCTGTCACGCCGGGGGTCGCGGGTTCGAGCCCCGTCCGCTCCGCCAGCATCAAGAAAAAAGGTCCGACTTGTCGGGCCTTTTTTCGTTTCAACGTCCACGCGGAGCCCGCGGAGCCAATTTGACAAAATTGAGCATCCGTCTCGAAATTCGCGTAAGCTCCTCAATTTGCTCATCCTCCCCCGGCGTTACCGAACGCACAGTCGTCCGTCCCGGGCACATGCTATTGATGAGCCCTCACAGTTTGAACCATGCCTGTCGGCTAACCTGGACCCTCGCCTCATGCAGCAATCCCCTGCCACCGCTCCCGCCATCGACACCAATGCCCTTGGCGTGCAACTCTTCGAAAGCAGCCCGGATTGCGTGAAACTGCTCAGTATTGACGGCAAGCTGCTGACGATGAACCGCAATGGCCTGTGCGCCATGGAGATCGACGACTTCGGGCCCTTTTCCGGCGCCGTGTGGAGCACGTTCTGGCCGCAGGAAAGCCAGGCCGCGATCGACGCCGCGGTCGAGCGCGCACGCGCCGGTGCGACGGCCCGGATCACGGCATTCTGCCCGACCGCCAAGGGCTCGCCGCGCTGGTGGGACGTCACGGTCACCGGCGTGCGGAGCGACGATGGCCAGGTCAGGACGCTGCTCGCGGTCTCGCGCGACGTCACTGCCACGCATGAGGCCGAGACCGAGCGCGAGCGCCTGTTCAAGGAAGTGCAGGCGGCGAATGCGCGCATGGCCGACATCTTCCACCAGGCGCCCGCCTTCATGTGCGTACTGAACGGTCCTGAGCACGTGTTCGAGCTGGTCAACGAACGCTATCTGCAACTGGTCGGCGGCAATCGCGACCTGATCGGCCAGCCGGTCCGCCAGGCATTGCCGGAAATCGAGGGCCAGGGCTTCTTCGAACTGCTCGATGGCGTCTACCGTAGCGGCGAGCCGTTTTTCGGCAGCGACCTGCCCGTCAAGGTCCAGCGTCATCCGGGCGCACCACTGGAGCAGCGTTTCGTCGACCTGGTCTACATGGCCCTGCGCGACGCCGACGGCAACATCACCGGCCTGCTGGCACACGGCGTCGACCAGACCGAACGCAAGCTGGCCGAACTCAAGCTGTTCGAAAGCCGCGAGCGCTTCGCGAAAATCGTCGGCCAGGCCGCCACCGGCGTGGTCGAGATGGATCGACAGGGCCGCATCACGCTCGTCAACCAGAAGTATTGCGACATGCTCGGCTACACGGAGTCCGAGCTGGTCGGTAAGGGCGTGGCCGACGTGACAGCGCCGGATTCACTGACCACGTCCCTGCGCGGCCTGGCAGGCCTGGCCACGGGCGGCCCCGGCTTTGTCATCGACAAGCATTACGTGCGCAAGGACGGTTCCCTGATGTCGGCCACCAGCAGCGTGAACGCCTTGCGCGGCCCTGAAGGTGAATTCCAGGGCCTGGTGGCGATCGTCCTCGACACCACGGAAAGCCGCCAGGCGGCGCAAAAACTGCGCGCCAGCGAGGAGCGCTACCGCACCCTGTTCGAGTCGATGGACCAGGGTTTCGCCATCATCGACATGCAGTTCGATGAGGCCGGCCAGGCGCTCGACTACCGTTTCGTCGAAATGAACGCCATGTTCGAGCGGCATACCGGCCTGGCTAACGCGGTCGGCAAATCCGCGCGCGAACTGGTGCCCAACCTCGACCGCTTCTGGTTCGACACCTACGGCCGGGTCGCGCTGAGTGGGGAGACGGTGCGCTTCGAAAACGAAGCGCCGGCGATGGGGCGCTGGTTCGAGGTCTACGCCACCCGCATGGGCGGCGCGGGCAGCCACCGCGTGGCGCTGCTGTTTTCCGACATCACGGCGCGCAAGCATTCCGAGGAACAGCTGCGCCGCCTGGCCACCGATTTGTCCGATGCCGATCGCCGCAAGACCGAATTCCTGGCCACGCTGGCCCACGAACTGCGCAATCCGCTGGCGCCGATCCGCAGCGGCCTGGGCGTGATGCGGCTGGCCGGCGACAATCCGGCCACCGTGCGCAAGGTGCGCGACATGATGGAACGCCAGGTCGGCCACATGGTGCACCTGATCGACGACCTGCTCGACGTGGCGCGCATCAGCGGCGGCAAGCTCGAACTCAAGCGCGAGCGCACGGGCCTGAAAGGCATTCTGTCGAGCGCGGTGGAAACGAGCCTGCCGTTGATCGAGGCAGCGCGGCACCACCTGGAGGTGGTCCTGCCCGAGCAGGATCTCATCGTCGATGCCGACGTCACCCGCATTGCCCAGGTCGTGGCCAACCTGCTCAACAACGCCGCCAAGTACACCCCGGGTGGTGGGCGCATCGAATTGTCGGTGCGGGCGGAAGCGGAGATGGCCGTGATCGCGGTGGCTGATAACGGTGTCGGCATTCCGGCCGACGCCCTATCCAGCGTGTTCGACATGTTCAAGCAGGTCGAGCGCCACCTGGAGCGTGCCCAGGGCGGCCTCGGCATCGGCTTGTCGCTGGTGCGGCGCCTGGTCGAGATGCATGGCGGAACCGCCCACGCCGCCAGCGCCGGTCCGGGCCGCGGCAGCCGCTTCGAGGTGCGGCTGCCGCTGGCGGCCGGCGCCGCGCAGGACCTGCAGCGTGTACAGCCTGGCATCCCGGCGGCGGGCGCGGGCTTGCGCGTGCTGGTCGTGGACGACAACGTCGACGCGGCCCTGACGCTGTCGATGATCCTTGAGGCCGGCGGCCACACGACCCACGTGGCGCACGACGGTGTCGCGGCTTTGGAGGCGGCCCCAGGATTCGCGCCCCAGGTCGCGTTCCTGGATATCGGCATGCCTGGTCTGAACGGCTACGAAACGGCCAGCGCCATGCGCCGCATGCCGGGACTGGAGGGCATCACCCTGGTCGCCCTGACCGGGTGGGGCTCGGAAAGCGATCGCCTGCGCTCGAGCGAAGCGGGCTTCGATCATCACCTGACGAAGCCGGCGCAGCTGGCGGCGGTACAGGACCTGCTGGCGGGCCTGGCCTAAAAAAGAGAGCGTTCAGGCGCGGCGCCGTCCGGGCAGGCCGGCCTCGACCCGGTTGCGCCCATTTCTCTTGGCTTCGTACAGCGCGTGGTCGGCGCGCGCCAGTGCCGCCGCCAGGTCTTCCTGCGGGTCGATCAGCACCACGCCGATACTCACCGTCATCGTATAGCTGTTGCCGCAGGTGAGCAGGCGAATCGCGAGCACGGCCTCGCGCAGGCGTTCGGCCGCGTGCAGGGCGCCGGCCAGGTCGGTACCCGGCAGCGCCAGCGCGAACTCCTCTCCGCCGAGGCGGCCCAGGATGTCGTGCTCGCGCAGGGCGTCGCTGCAGCTCGTCGCGAACTTCACCAGCGCCTCGTCGCCCGTCGCATGGCCGAAGCGGTCGTTGAGCTGCTTGAAATGGTCGATGTCGAGCATCAGCAGCGTGATCGGCTGGTGCTGGCGCAGGGCCAGCAGGCGCGCCGCCTCGGCACGGTCGAAGAAGGCGCGCCGGTTCAGGAGGCCGGTCAGGCCGTCGGTGGTCGCCAGGTGCTCCATGCGCGCGTCGTCGCGCTGCTTGCTCATCAGGATGAAGCCGAAACCGTTGACGATCAAGAGCAGGTAGCCGGCCAGGTAGGCCATCGCTTCGCCCCAGCCCGGCACGGGAAGGCCGGCCAGGAAAATCATCGACCAGACGGCCATGGCCGCGCCGGAACCCATGTCGCTCACGCCGATCAGGCGCTGCAGCGCGGTGGCCTCGGACAGGCGCGGGTGCATCAGGATCGCGCCGGTCGTGAACGCGCCGATACCCATGGCCAGCGACACATACACAATCAGCTCGCGGTGCGGCAAGCCGTGCAGGGAGGCTGCGCAGGCCAGCAGCAGGCCGAGTGCCGCGACGGGGATCAGGTAGCGCCGCAGCTGGGGATAGCCGAAGAACGCGGCATATGCTGCCGCCTCGAGCGTCAGGCCGGCGATCCAGCCGGCCGACTCCAGCATCGCCAGCACGGGGGAACCCGTTTCCGGACGCATCCAGGCCAGCAGCTGGGTGGCGCCGAAGGCCATGCGTGCGCCCATCCAGACTCGCAGGCCGGAGGTGGCGGCGGTGCTGCGCAGATAGGGCAGCATCAGCACGCCAAACGCGACGTTGCCCATGGCGACACCCAGGATATAAAGATAATGATCGATCACTGCAGATTCCTCGTGGGCGAGCATGGCCCGGCCTGGGCGCGGGCAAGCGTTCAACCGACTGCAGTCGTTGAAATATTATTCAACAGCTAACAGCTATTTCCCAAAAGAATTATTCTACATGGTTTGACGGGCTCGATTCGCACGCTTGGAAACGTTTAGTGTCCATACTCGGCAATCGCCTGCTTTGCGGTGTAAGGCAGACAATGTTACGTCGTCAATGTGCAACAAATCATCAATATGGCGCAAAAAAACGGCCCATGCGCTACTGCATGGGCCGGCTTTTTATCGGACTTGACGATCCGTATGCCTTATTTGCGTGCGCCCTTCGGCTTGGTCTTGATCGTCGACAGGATCGACGGGCGCGCACGCTCGGGCGCGGCCGCTACCACACGACCGCCTGGTGCAGCCCGTTCCGGCTTGCGTTTGGCATTCGCCGCGATCTGGTGCGGCTGGGGCGCTGGCATGCCACCCTGGCGCTTGCGGTCGCCTGCGATGGCGGTGCCGTTTTCTTCCGACGGATGCCAGGCCGGCACCAGGTGGCGCTCGCCGTTGCCGATCAGGTCGCCACGGCCCATCTTGGTGAGGGTCTCGCGCAGGATCGGCCAGTTCTCCGGATGGTGGTAGCGCAGGAACGCCTTATGGGCCTTGCGCATCTTGCCGCTTCTCGCCGTTTCCACGACTTCCGAATCTTCCGTCACCTTCTTCAGCGGATTTTTACGGGTGTGGTACATCGTCGTCGCCATCGCCATCGGGGTCGGCGTGAAGGTCTGGACCTGGTCGAGTTTAAAATTGTTCTTCTTCAGCCACAGGGCCAGGTTCAACATGTCCTCGTCGGTCGAACCCGGGTGGGCGGCAATGAAGTACGGGATCAGGTACTGCTTCTTGCCGGCCTCGAGCGAGTATTTTTCGAATAAACGCTTGAACTCGTCGTAGGCGCCGATGCCCGGCTTCATCATCTTCGACAAGGTCCCCTGCTCCGTGTGCTCCGGCGCAATTTTGAGCAAGCCGCCCACATGGTGGGTGACCAGTTCTTTTACGTATTCGGGCGAGCGCACGGCCAGGTCGTAGCGCAGGCCGGAACCGATCAGGATCTTCTTGATGCCCGGGATCGCACGCGCCTTGCGGTACAGCTGGATCAGCTTGCTGTGATCCGTGCCGAGGTTGCTGCAGATCGTCGGATACACGCAGGACAGGCGGCGGCAGGACTCCTCGATGCTCTTCTCTTTACAAGCCAGGCGGTACATATTGGCCGTCGGGCCGCCGAGGTCGGTAATCGTGCCGCCGAAATTCTTCGTCGTGTCGCGGATCAGCTCGATCTCGCGCAGGATGGACGGTTCCGAACGGCTCTGGATGATGCGCCCCTCGTGCTCGGTGATCGAGCAGAAAGTGCAGCCGCCGAAGCAGCCGCGCATGATGTTCACCGAATACCGGATCATTTCCCAGGCCGGGATGTGGGCCTTGCCGTAGCTCGGGTGCGGATTGCGCGCATACGGCAGGTCATACACGTTGTCCATCTCGTCCATGGCGAGCGGCAGCGGCGGCGCGTTCAGCCAGACGTCGCGGTCGCCATGCGCCTGCACCAGCGCGCGCGCATTGCCCGGATTCGATTCGAGGTGGAACACGCGCGAGGCGTGCGCATACATCACCGGGTCTTCGCTGACGGTCTCGAACGACGGCAAACGGACGACGGTCTTTCTCGCCTTTTCGCGCGCAGCCGCCTGGCGCTCTTCGCGCGTCATGATGACGACCGGCTTCACTTCCGGCTCCGGCTTGGCGTTTTCGGTGGCGCAGGCCTTGGTGTCCTCTTGCGCCATCGCGTACGGATTCGGGTGCGCGTCGATGCGGCCCGGCACGTCCACGCGGGTGGAGTTGTGCACCGACCACTCTTCGTCCGGCAGCCAGCCCTGCGGCACCAGGAAGGCGGTGCCGCGGATGTCGCGGATACTCTTGATGTTCTCGCCGGCGGCGATGCGGCGCGTGACGTCGACCAGCGCCCGTTCGGCGTTACCGAAGATCAGCAAGTCGGCCTTCGATTCGAACAGCACCGAGCGGCGCACTTTATCGGACCAGTAATCGTAGTGGGCGATGCGGCGCAGCGAGGCCTCGATCGAGCCGATCACGACCGGCACGCCCGGATAGGCTTCGCGCACGCGCTGGGCGTAGACGGTCACCGCGCGGTCCGGCCGTTTATTTGGCTCGGCGTTCGGCGTATAGGCGTCGTCGGAACGGATTTTACGGTCGGCCGTGTAGCGGTTGACCATCGAGTCCATGTTGCCGGCGGTGATGCCCCAATACAGGTTCGGCTTGCCCAGCGCGCGGAAGGGTTCCGCCGACTGCCAGTCCGGCTGGCTGATGATGCCGACCTTATAGCCCTGCGCTTCCAGCAGACGGCCGACCAGCGCCATGCCGAAGCTCGGATGGTCGATGTAGGCGTCGCCGGTGACGAGGATCACGTCGCACGAATCCCAGCCCAGCGCATCCATTTCGGCGCGGGTCATCGGGAGGAAAGGCGCGGCAGGTGCGCGGCTGGAGCGCTTTGGAACGCTCGCGAAGAGATTGGTTGGGGTCATTGGCCGGCATTTTACCGGAAAACGGTTAATACGGCTGCTGCCCCTTCCAGAAATTGCTTACATTTCAATGACTTGTGGCTGAGTCGCGACTGCTGGCGCTAGATGCCCATGCTCGACAAAATGTTTCCGAGCTGCCGCAACGCCGCCGACACGTTCGGGTGACGTGAATCGAAACGGGCGCTCAGCTCCTGGGTGCGCGAACCGAGACCATAGGTGTTGGCGTCCAGGTCGGCGTCGGCACGGCGTTCCAGGACCTGCTTGATGTCGCCGTCCAGCTGGCGCAGCAGCATCTGCAGCTCCTCGTCGACCTCGCCGGTCTCGGCCAGGCTGCGGTGCAGGGTTTTCAGGTGTGCCTTCAGGTTCGAATCGTTTTCGTTCAGCATGTCGGTTCTCTCCTAGTCCATCGCTAGTTGGTGAAGCGGGTCTCGAGGTACAAGGCCTCGACCTGCTCGCGCGCCCAGGGTGTGCGGCGCAAAAACTTCAGGCTCGACTTGATGCTCGGGTCCTTCTGGAAACAGTTGATGGCGATCCGGCGGCCGAGTCCCTCCCAGCCATAGTGCTCGACGAGGCGGGTTAACAGGGATTCTAAGGTAATACCGTGGAGGGATTGAACACTCATCGCTGGTGGTGCTTTTCTGTGGGTGGCGTTAGGGGATTTATACACCACGTTGGGGTGTGCAGGGACACGAAAAAAACGCGTGGGCACAAGTGCCCACCCTACGAACCATGGTTTTGTAGGGTGGGCATTCATGCCCACGCGGTTACAGCATCAATCCAGCCGCAACGTACGTATTACTGCCCCGTCAACCCACGACGCTCCAGCAGCGGCTGCACTTGCGCATCGCGTCCGCTGAAGTTGCGGTACATCTGCATCGCATCGAGCGTACCGCCGCGCGAGAGCAGGGTCTTGCGGAAGTGGTCGCCGTTCTTGCGGGTCAGGCCGCCGTGTTCCTTGAACCAGTTGACGGTGTCCGCGTCCAGCTTCTCGGCCCACAGGTAGCCGTAGTAGCCGGCCGAGTAACCACCCGAGAAGGTGTGCGAGAAGTAGGTGGTGCGGTAGCGCGGCGGCACCAACGGGAAGTCGACGCCCGCCTTTTTGAGGGCGTCAGCTTCGAAGGCCAGCACGTCGGTCGGGATCTGGTTCGGCGCCAGCTGGTGCCAGGCCTGGTCCAGCAGCGACGCGGCCAGGTACTCGGTGGTGCGGAAGCCTTCGTTGAACTGCTGCGAGGCCTGCACCTTGTCCAGCAGCTCTTTCGGCATCGGCGCGCCGGTCTGGTAGTGCTTGGCATAATTGGCCAGCACTTCCGGCCAGGCCATCCACATCTCGTTCACCTGCGACGGGAACTCGACGTAGTCGCGCGGCACGCGCGCCAGGCGCGGGTATTTCACTTCCGAGAACATGCTGTGCAGCGCGTGGCCGAACTCGTGGAAGGTGGTGCGCACTTCGTCGTAGGTGAGCAGGGTCGGCTCGCCCGCGGCCGGCTTGGCGATGTTCAGGTTGTTCGCGATGACAGGCTTGGTACCCAGCAGTTTGCTCTGCGCGACCCAGGCATTGGCCCAGGCGCCGCCACGCTTGGTCGAGCGCGCATACGGGTCGAGGGTGAAGATCGCCAGCTGCTTGCCGTCGGCGTCGAACACGTCGAAGGTACGCACGTCGGCGTCGTAGGTCGGCAGGTCGGTGCGTTCCTTGAAGCTGATCCCGAATTCCTTGTTGGCCGCGAAGAACACGCCGTCGATCAGCACGCGGTTCAGCTCGAAGTAGGGGCGCAGCTGCGAGGCGTCGAAGGCATAGCGCTGGGCGCGCACCTTGTCGCTATAGAAGGCCCAGTCGTGGGCCGCGGTCTGGAAGCCGCCTTTCTCGGCATCGATCACCGCCTGGATCTCGGCCGCTTCCTTCTTCGCGTTGCTCACGGCCGGCTTGGCGAATTCTGCCAGCAGGCTGTTGACGGCCTTGGTCGTCTTCGCGGTCTGCTCTTCCAGGTTGTAGGCCGCATAGTTCGGGTAGCCCAGCAGCACGGCGCGTTCGGCGCGCAGCTTGGCGATCTTGAGGACGACGTCGCGGTTGTCGAAGTCGCCGCCGCGCGAGCCGCGCGCCAGCGAGGCCGCCAGCAGCTTTTCGCGGGTGGCGCGATTGGTCAGCACCGACAGGCCGGCCTGCTGGGTCGTGTTCACGACCGGGATCGCGAACTTGCCGTCCAGGCCACGCTTCTTCGCTTCGGCGGCAGCCACGGCGATCTGTTTGTCGGACATGCCGGCCAGTTCGGCGGCGCTGTCGACGATCAGGGCCGAGGCGTTCGCTTCCTTGAGCACGTTCTGGGCGAACTGGGTCTGCAGCGCGGCCAGTTCACTGTTATAGGCCTTCAGCTTCTGCTTGTCGGCCTCGGACAGCTTGGCGCCGGCGCGCACGAAATCGGTGTGGTAGCGCTCGAGCAGATAGCTCGACTCGGCATCGAGTTTCAGCTTGCTGCGCTTGTCGTACAGGGCCTTGATGCGGGCGTACAGCTTCGGGTTCAGGCGGATCGCGTCGTTGTGCGCAGCCAGTTGAGGCGACAGTTCCTTCTGCAGCGCCTGCAGGGTGTCGTTCGTGTACGAACCGGTCAGGGTGCCGAACGCGGCCTGCACGCGGTTGAGCAGCTGGCCCGAGCGCTCCATGGCGACGATGGTGTTGTCGAAGCTCGGCGCGGCCTTGTTGTTGGCGATCGCCTCGACTTCGCGCGCTTCCTGGCGCATGCCTTCGGCAAAGGCCGGGGCGAAGTGCTCGTTCCTGATCTTGTCCCAGGCCGGGTAGTTGAACGGCAGCGTGCTCGGCTTGGCGAACGGGTTCGATGCGTCGAAGACCGTGGCCGATTGGGCGTGGGTGGCTGGCGCGACAGGCGCAGTCTGGGCCGAGGCCAGGCTGGCGACGGCAAGGCTGACGGCAGCCAGCAGGATGTGGGAACGGTTCATGGTGTCTCTATGGTGTGGTATTAAATGGGCAAACATGGTGCATGCTTCCGCGCGGGCATGCCCGCCCTACGGTAAACCGCTATTCGTAGGGCGGGCATGCCCGCGCGTGAACGACGAACATTGTTGGCGCGGACCGCAGCTCGCGCCGGCTATCAATTCGCCGTCAAGCCGCGGCGCTCGAGCAGCGGCTCGATGATCGGATCGCGGCCGCGGAAATCGCGGAACAGGTTCATCGCCTCGGTGGTGCCGCCGCGCGAGAGCAGGGTCTTGCGGAAGTGGTCGCCGTTCTTGCGCGACAATCCTCCGTTTTCCTTGAACCACTCGACCGTGTCGGCGTCGAGCTTTTCGCTCCACAGGTAGGCGTAGTAGCCGGCCGAGTAGCCGCCGTTCATCGAGTGCGAGAAATAGGTCGAACGGTAGCGCGGCGGCACCGGGGCGAAGTCGACGCCGGCATCCTTGAGCGACTTGGCCTCGAAGGCCAGCACGTCGGTCGGGATCTGGCTTGGCGTCAGCTGGTGCCAGCGCTGGTCCAGCAGCGAGGCCGCCAGGTACTCGGTGGTCACGAAGCCCATGTTGAATTTCTTCGAGGCGACCACTTTATCCAGCAGCGCCTTCGGCATCGCTTCGCCGGTCTTGTAGTGCTTGGCGTAGTTGGCCAGCACTTCCGGCCAGATCGCCCACATCTCGTTGACCTGCGACGGATACTCGACGAAGTCGCGCGGCACGTTGGTGCCCGAGAAGTGCGGGTACTTCACGTTCGAGAACATGCCGTGCAGCGCGTGGCCGAATTCGTGGAAGGCGGTGCGCACTTCGTCGTAGGTCATCAGGGTCGGCTCGCCGGCGGGCGGCTTCGGGATGTTCAGGTGGTTGCCGACCACCGGGTGACGGCCCAGCAGGTGCGACTGCGACACGTATTCGTTCATCCAGGCGCCGCCCTGCTTGTTGGCGCGCGCATACGGGTCGAAGATGAAGATGGCGAGCTGCTTGCCGTCGGCGTCGATCACGTCGAAGGTGCGCACGTCCGGATCGTACACCGGCAGGTCCTTGCGTTCCTTGAAGGTGATGCCGAATTCCTTGGTCGCGGCGAAGAACACGCCGTTGACCAGCACGTTGTTCAGTTCGAAGTACGGGCGCAGCTGGTTTTCGTCGAAGTTGTACTGGGCGGCGCGCACCTTGTCGGTATAGAAGGCCCAGTCGTGGGCCGCGACCTGGAAGCCGCCCTTCTGGGCGTCGATGATCTTCTGGATCTCGCCCGCTTCGCGTCGAGCGTTGTTCACGGCCGGCTTGGCCAGTTCCGCCAGCAGCTTGTTCACGGCGGCCGGGTTCTGCGCCGTTTCCAGTTCCTGCGAATAGGCCGCGTAGTTCGGGTAGCCGAGCAGGGTCGCGCGTTCGGCGCGCAGCTTCGCCAGTTTCAGTACCAGCTCGCGCGTGTCGAACTCGCCACCGCGCGAACCGCGGTTCATCGAGGCCGCCTGCAGGCGTTCCCGCACCGAGCGGTTCGTCAGGCTCGCGAGCGGCGCCTGGATCGTGGTGTTGGCGATGGTGATCACGTACTTGCCGTCCAGGCCGCGCTTCTTCGCTTCGCCGGCAGCGGCCGTGATCTCGGCCTCCGACAGGCCGGCCAGCTCGTCGCGGGTATTCAGCACCAGCGCCGAGGCGTTCGCTTCCTTCAGCACGCGCTGCGAGAATTCCGATTGCAACGAGGCGATCTGGCCGTTGTAGGCTTTCAGCTTTTCCTTGTCGGCGGCGGACAGCTTGGCGCCGGCGCGCACGAATTCCTTGTAGTAGCGCTCGAGCAGGAACTTCGCTTCCGCATCCAGGCCCAATTTATCGCGCTTGGCGTGCAGGGTCTCGACCCGTTTGAACAGCTTCGGATTCAGGTAGATCGCATCGTTGTGGGCGGCCAGCTTGGGCGACATTTCGCGGTCGACGGCGTCCAGGCGGTCATTGGTATTCGCGGTCTGCAGGTTCGAGAACACGGCCGACACGCGAGACAACATCTGGCCCGAGCGCTCCATCGCGACGATGGTGTTCTCGAAAGTCGGCGCCTTCAGATTGTTGGCGATGCCGGCGACTTCGCGCAGCTGCTCGCGCATGCCGGCGGCATAGGCCGGCAGGAAGTGCTCGTCCTTGATCTTGTCGAAGGCCGGGTAATTGAACGGCAACGCGCTCGGCTTGGCAAAAGGATTGGAGGCGTCCAGCACGGCGCCTGGTGCGGGCTGGGCTGCAAAGGCGGTACCGGCAAAGGCCAGGCTGGCTGCGATGATGAGCATTTGTGGGCGTGTCATGGTCTCTCTCACGAACTCGAAAAGGCTGCCCGCGGGATCGCCGCCGACAGGTGCGCCGGAGATCATAGCAGGCTTATTGTCGCGTCGGCGGCTGAAACATTACAGATACAAAGCGGGGTGGTACGCTTGCGGGCTGGATGCCGGATGCGCGCATGCGCGGCACGCGAATTGCCGTAAAATCAACAGATTGCATTTGATTGCCTATCGCCGGAGCGAGCATTTGAAAACGACCGTCCTTGCCCTCTTCTTCATGGCCGCTGCTGCATCGGTACCGGCCGCGGCGCAAACCGCACCGCCTTATACGCTCGAGAACACCGAAGTGCGCGACCTGCGCGCCACTGCCCTGAAACGCGACTACCAGGTGTTCGTGGCGCTGCCCGACTCCTACCGCGAGGGCACGCGCAGCTATCCGGTGCTATTCGTGACGGACGCGAACTACGCCTTCCCGCTGGTGCGCAGCATCACCCAAAGGCTGACCAAGCACGCCGGCATGGAAGAGACGATCGTGGTCGGCCTGTCGTATGCGAAGGGAGACACGGGCGTGTACAGCCGCCGCCGCGACTACACCCCCACGGTGCCACGCAAGCACGACTATCGCTCGGACATGCCGGGCCGCCCGCTCGCCCTCGGCGAGGCGCCGGCCTACGCGCGCTTCCTGACGGACCAGGTGCTGCCGCTGATCGCAAAGCACTACCGCGCCGACATGAAACGCAAGTTCTTCGTCGGGCATTCCTATGGCAGCCTGCTGGGCCTGCAGATCCTGTTCGACAAGCCGCGCACCTTCGAGTACTACATCCTCGGCAGTCCTTCGCTGTGGTACGACGGCGGCGTGATGTTCAACCGGCTCGAGGTCTACGGCGAACGGCACCGCGACCTGCAGGCCAACGTCTTCTTCGGCATCGGTTCCCGGGAAGGGCTCGCCCCCGGCAAGAAGCGCGCGCGCGACGAAGAGAACGCCGACATGGTGGCCGACTTGCGCGATTTCGATAAGGCCCTGAAGGCGCAGCGCTATCCGAACCTGCGCACGCAAGTGAAGGTGTTCGCCGACGAGGACCATGCGAGCGTGTTCCCGCTCGTGCTCACCCACGGCTTGCGGGCCGTGCTGCCGACGAAAAAGTAAGCTTCCTCGCCATGCCTCCTGCACTGCGCTCCTCGTATGACGCCATCGTCGCCGGCAGCGGCCCGGGCGGCGCCAGCACGGCGCGCGAACTGGCGCGGCGCGGCCTGCGCGTGCTGGTGCTGGAACAGGGCGGCGCCGTGCCCCTGACCGGCACCGTCACCCAAATGGCCGCGATGGCAGCGGTGCCCGGCAAGGGCGCGTTCCTGCATCGCGACGCTTCGCTGCTGGTGTCCGGCACCACGCTTGGCGGCAGCTCGGCGGTCAATTTCGCGACGGCCGCCGCGCCGCCGCAGGCCCTGTTCGCCCGTTACGGCATCGACCTGTCCGCGCCCCTGGCCGAACTGCGCGTCGAGCTGCCGCTGGCGCCGCTGCCCGATACGCTCGTCGGTCCGATGGCGGCGCGCATGATGACGGCCGCGCGTTCGCTCTCGCTGGATTGGCGCAAGCTCGACAAGATGATCCGGCCCGAGAGCTGCCGCAGCGGCTGCTGGCGCTGCGTGTACGGCTGCCCCTTCGGCGCCAAGTGGACGGCGCGCGATTTTATCGACGAGGCTTGCCGCCACGGTGCCCAGCTGCTCGACCACGCGCGCGTGCTGCGTGTGCTGGTGCAGGACGGGCACGCGGCGGGCGTCGAGTTCGAACATGGGAAGCAGTTGCATACCGTCGCCGCCCCCATTGTCGTGCTGGCCGGCGGCGGCCTGGGCAGCCCGCGCCTACTGCACCAGTCGGGCCTGGGGCCGCGTCATGCTCCCTTCTTCAGCGACCCGGTGGTGGCGGTGATGGGCACCGTCGACGACATCGAGGGCGGCGCCGAGGTGCCGATGGCGGCCGGGCTGCACCTGCAGGACGAGGGTGTGGCGCTGGCCGACCTGACCCTGCCGCAGCCGATGTATGCGGCATTCGCCATGCAGGTCGGCCGGGTCGACCGGCTGCTTGCGCACCACCGCACCCTGTCGATGATGGTCAAGATTCGCGACGATATCGGCGGCAGTGTCGGCCCGCGCTGGGTCGATAAAACGCTGTCGGCGGGCGACCGCAAGAAACTGGCGCATGGGGTCGGGCTGGCGAAAGCCATCCTGCGCGAAGCCGGGGCCCATCACATCTTCAAATCGTGGCATTTCGCGGCGCATCCGGGCGGGAGCGTGCGCATTGGCGCAGGGGTGGATGCGGACTTGCAGACGTCCACGAAGGGGTTGTTTGTGTGCGATGCGTCGGTGATTCCGGAGCCGTGGGGATTGCCGCCGACCTTGACCTTGCTGTGTCTCGGTAAGAGATTAGGGGAACATGTAGCGACGTAGGGTGGGCATTCATGCCCACGCGGTCCACCGGTTGAAACCCTGCGGCGCATTGTTCGACCAATCAACCGTGCCATACCGCGTGGGCATAAATGCCCACCCTACGGTGCGCCGCCGCAGATTCACAATGACGCAAGCGCACGATCAATAATGCGGCGGCCGCTCGTTCGCCGGCATCACCTGGCCGGTTTCGCGCAGCGTGCGCACGTGTTCGGCCAGCTGCTGCACGATGCCCTCGAGCTGGTCGATGCGGCGCGCCTGCTGGTAGACGGTCGTATTCAAGCTGTCGACCAGGTCTTCCATGTGCGCCAGCTTGATTTCGATATCGACAAAACGGTCTTCGTGTTCCACGGTGTGTCCCTGCATTAAACGACCATTATGACAGCAGCTTGCCCGCATCCGGCTTCGGCGTATTCAGCAGCGCCTTCAGACTGGCCAGGCGGTCCTTCGGGCTGATGATTTCCGATTCCTTCGGTGGCGCATCGCCTTCGTCCAGCGCCATCTCCTTGATGAAGCGCGACGGATCGCAGTGCACCAATTCTCCGGCGCGCTTTCTCTTCTTGCACCAGGTGATCTGCAGCGAACGCTGGGCGCGCGTGATCCCGACGTACATCAGGCGCCGCTCTTCCTGGATGCGCGCGGCGATCTTCTCGATCGGATCGTCCGGGTCGCCTTTATGGGGCAGGATGCCCTCTTCCACGCCAACCAGGAACACGTGCGGATATTCCAGTCCTTTCGAGGCGTGCAGGGTCGACATGCGCACCGCGTCCTGCTCTTCGTCTTGTCCCTCGAGCATGGACATCAGCGCCACCATTTGCGTCAGTTCGAGCAGGTTCTTTTCCTCGCCGGTGCCATCGCGCCCGCCGTTGCCGCGTTCCTTCAGCCAGTTCAAGAACTCCATGACGTTCTGCCATTTGCCTTGCGCGGCGCGGTCGTCGAAGTTCTCGTACAGGTAGTGCTCGTAATTCATCTCCTTCATCATGTCGTCGAGCACCTCGGCCGCATTTTCCCCGCTGCCCGATGGTCCCGGGCGGGTGGCGCGGCTTTCCAGCTCGTCGATGAAGCGGCAGAAGTCGCGCAGCGGATGCAGCTGGCGGTCCTGCAGCTTCGCTTCCAGCCCGCCTTTACTCGCCGCCTCGAACAGCGAGCAATTCCACTGCTTCGACACCTCCCCGAGTACCTCGAGCGTGGCCATGCCGACGCCGCGCTTGGGCGTGGTGACGGCGCGAATGAAGGCCGGGTCGTCGTCCTGGTTGGCGATCAGGCGCAGGTAGGCGATGATGTCCTTGATCTCCGCCTTGTCGAAGAAGCTCTGGCCGCCCGACATCGTGTACGGAATGCGTTCCTTGCGCAGCGCCTGCTCGATGATGCGCGCCTGGTGGTTGCCGCGGTACAGGATCGCGTAATCGGTCCACTTGTTCTTGCGTTGAAAATGGTCGGCCGAGATCATGATCGCGACCTGGTCGGCTTCCTGCTCGTCGCTCTGCATCCCCAGCACTTTAATGGGCTCGCCCAGGCCGTGCTCCGACCACAGCGACTTTTCGAACAGCTTCGGGTTATTGCCGATGACGGCGTTCGCCGCCTGCAGGATGCGCGTGGTCGATCGATAATTCTGCTCGAGTTTAATCACGCGCAGGTCCGGGAAGTCGGTCTGCAGGGTTTTCAGGTTTTCGACCGAGGCGCCGCGCCAGGCGTAGATCGCCTGGTCGTCGTCGCCCACCGCCGTGAACATCGGCTTCTTGCCGAGGCCCGTCACCAGCAGTTTCACGAGTTCGTACTGGCAGGTATTCGTGTCCTGGTACTCGTCCATCAAGAGGTAGCGCAGTCGTCTCTGCCAGCGGTCGCGGATCGGCTCGTTATTCCGGAACAGTTCCACCGGCAGGCGGATCAGGTCGTCGAAGTCGACCGCCTGGTAGGCCTGTAGCGTGGCGACATAGCTGCGGTAGATGCGGCCGGCCTGGGCTTCGTCCTCGTCCTTGGCGTTGTTGATGGCATCGTCGGGATCGACCAGGCCGTTCTTCCACAGCGAGATCATGTTCTGGATGCGCCGCACTTCCTGTTTATCGGTGGTGACGGCCAGGCTGGAGACGATCGTGTAGCAATCGTCGCTGTCCATGATCGAGAATTTATCTTTCAGGCCGACGCCGGCCGCCTCCTGGCGCAGGATTTTTACGCCCAGCGAGTGGAAGGTAGAAACGGTCAGCTGCTTGGCCTGCTTCGGCTGTTTCAGCAGCTTGCCGATACGCTCCTGCATTTCGAGCGCGGCCTTGTTCGTGAACGTGAGCGCGGCGATCGTGCGCGGATCGTAGCCGCAGTGCTCGATCATGTACGCGATCTTTTGCGTGATCACCCGCGTCTTGCCCGAGCCGGCGCCGGCCAGCACCAGGCAGGGGCCGTCGAGGTAGAGCACGGCTTCGCTTTGCGGCCCGTTCAGGCCGAACTTTGGTGCGTTGGACATGGGAAATGTTCTTGAAGACAGCCGAGCATTGTAGCGAACCGGCTCGGTGCGCGCGCTACAATGTTCAGCATGAAAAAATTGCTAATTCTGTTACTGGCAGGGATGTTTGCCATGCCGGCGCTGGCGCGCCCGCTGCTGGTCGCCGCTGCCAGCGATCTCGGCTATTGTATCGATGAACTCGTCAGCGCGTACCGGAAAACGGCGCCTGAGGCCGAGCCCACCGTCTCCCTTGGCGCATCCGGCAACTTTTTTGCACAAATTCGCAACGGTGCCCCCTTCGAGGTCTTCCTGTCGGCCGACATGGATTACCCACGCCAGCTGGCCAAGCTCGGCGCCGCCGACGGCAACACCCTGGTTCCCTACGCCATCGGCCGCATCGCCCTGTGGTCGCTCGATCCGCAGCTGGATCCGAACCGCGGCCTGGCCGCCCTTGTCGGCGACGAGCGCGTAAAACGCTTCGCGATCGCCAATCCGGTGACGGCGCCCTATGGGCGCGCGGCCAAGGCCGCCTTGGTGCGCGATGGCCTGTGGGACAAGGTGCAAAATAAACTCGTGATTGGCGAAAACATCGCCCAAACCGCCCAGTTCGTCCAGACGGGTAACGCCCAGGCCGGCATCATTTCGTTTGCGACGCTGCACTCGACCAAGCTGAAGGGCGTCGGCCGCTACGCGCTCGTGCCGACCAAGGACCTGGCGCCGATCGAGCAGGGCGCGATCGTTACCAAAGCCGGCGCCGCCAACCCGCACGCCGTCGGTTTTATCCGCTTCCTGGGTTCGCCCGAGGCGCGCGCCATCCTTTCGCGCAACGGTTTCAGCCTGCCCGCGGGCGCCGCCGAATGACGGATTGGCAGTTCCCGCCCGAACTCTGGGACGCCATCGGCCTGACCCTGCGCCTGGCCGCCGTCACCTCGGTCGTGCTGCTGCTCGTCGGCATTCCGCTGGCGAATTGGCTCAACAACAGCAGGATGCGCGGCATCATCTTCGTCGAGACCCTGGTCAGCCTGCCGATCGTGCTGCCGCCCACGGTGATCGGCTTTTATTTGCTGATGCTGATGGCGCCGCAGCAGCCGGTCGGGGCGGCCTGGATGAGCGTGTTCGGCCATCCGCTGCCGTTTTCGTTTGCAGGTCTCGTGGCCGGCTCCGTCGTGTACAGCCTGCCGTTCGCCGTGCAGCCTTTCCAGGCCGCCTTCCGCGGCGTCGGGCGCGAGCTGGTGCAATCGGCACTGGCGCTGGGCCTGACGCGCCGCCAGGCCTTCTGGTCCATCGTATTGCCGCTGTCGAAACACGGGATCCTGACTGGTGTGTCGCTCAGCTTTGCGCACACGATGGGGGAATTTGGCGTCGTGCTGATGCTGGGTGGGAACATCCCCGGTCAGACCCGGGTGGCGTCGATCGCGCTCTACGATGAAGCGCAGAAGTTGAATTATGCGACTGCGCACGCATATGCACTGGTATTGCTGGCGATCTCGTTTGCCATCCTGATCGGCATCGCCTTCCTGCAGCGCCGCCAGAATGCGATCCTGCTATCGAATTAGCCGTCATTTCGGCTACCATCGCCCCTTTGGCGCCAGCGCATCCACCTGATACGAGCACGACACGATGAAATTCGAACACCTTATTGAAATTAACGACCTGCTCAACCCGCTGATGGACACCATCACGCGCGAGCAACTCTGGCGCGGCCTCGTGATCCGCGCGGAATCGCCGAAGCTGTTCGTGCCCCACCTCGACGACGCTGAGATCGGCCCCTGCGAAGCCGGGAGTTTCAAGCGCCGCCTGCGCTACGGCGACCTGGTGGTCGAGGACACGGTCATCCTCACGCCGCTGCAGGAAGTGCGTTACGAGGTACCGGCCCAGGGCGAGATCAGCGCGTCGACCTTGAGCATGACGATCGAAACGCCCGCCGAAGGCCGGCTGTACGTGCGCTTCCGCTACGACGACGGCATGGGCGAAGCGCTGGATGCGGCCTCGCAGATGTATGCGGATTTCAAGAAGTCGGCGTACCAGGAGGCCGATATCGATACCGTGCGCATCGTGCGTGAGATGGCGGCGGCGGGCAAGCTGGATGCGAGTTATCTGAATTAAGCGTGGCCGTTGGCATTTGCCCTTGTAGGGTGGGCACTCGTGCCCACGCGGTATCACCCTTCGATCAGAGGCAAACGTCGCCGAGATGCGCAACGTGAGTCCGCGTGGGGTCATTGAGGCCAATGGCCTCAATGACGGCTTCACTACAAGTGCCCACCCTACGATGTGCACAAGCCAACAACATCAGGTCCCCGGCTCCGAATCCGCCGCATCGGTGTGATTGGTCGCCTTCGCCAGGTTCGCCGCCAGGTCGCGCAGCGCCGTGCGCACGCCTTCCTCGATCACGGGGTGATAGAACGGCATGTCCAGCATCTGCGGCACCGTCAGGTGCGCCTGCACCGCCCAGGCCAGCAAGTGCGCGATGTGTTCGCCGCGCGGGCCGATCATCTCGGCGCCCAGGAAGCGGCAAGAACCGTACTCCGCATACACGCGCAGCATCCCCTTGTTCTGCAACATGACCCGGCTGCGGCCCTGGTTCTCGAAGGAGACCTGGCCGATCGCGAACTTCGGCCGCCCGCCTTCGCACAGGGTTTTATAACTTTTACCCAGCGTGGCGATGTTCGGTTCCGTAAAAGCGATGCCCAGCATGGCCCGGCGCAGCCCCGGACGCACGTCCGGATAGCGGCCCGCGTTCTCGCCGGCGATCTTGCCGTGGTCGGCCGCCTCGGCCAGCAGCGGCAATTCGTTATTCGCGTCGCCCGCGATAAAAATGTGGCTGGAGCCGCACTGCATGGTGCGGCTGTCGAATTCCGGCACGCCGTTCGGCAGCAAGTCCAGTCCCGTCGTCTCCAGCCCCATGCCGCGCACGTTCGGGCTGCGGCCGGTGGCCACCAGGACATATTGAAAACGTTCGCTCGTCTCCTTGCCGAGCGCATCGCGGGTGGTCAGCAGCACCTCATCGCCCTGCTGCTCTGCGCGCACGACTTCGGTCTGGAAGCGCAGGTCGAGTTCTGCGCTCAAGGTACGCGTGGCCGCGTGCAGCACTTCCGGGTCGGTCAATTGGGCGATGCTGCCGCCGCGCGCGAACAGGCTGACTTTGACGCCCAGCCGCGTCAGCGCCTGGCCCAGTTCCAGCCCGATCACGCCGGTGCCGATCACGGCCACCGATGAGGGCAGGTCGTCCCAATAAAACACGTCGTCGCTGGTGACGATGCCGGGCCCGACACCCTGCAGCTGCGGCAGGACTACCGGAGAGGAGCCAGTGGCGATCACGATCCGCGCCGCTTCGATCTCGGTGTGCTCGTCGACCACCAGGGTATGCGGGCCGGTGAAGCGGGCGTGGCCGCGGATGCGGTCGGTTTCCGGAAAACTCTCGACGCTCTCCAGCACGAAGCCGACGAAACGGTCGCGTTCCTTGCGCACGCGCTCCATCACGGCGCGGCCGTCGATGCGCTTTTCGCCCGGATGCACGCCGAAGCCGGGCGCGAGGTCGAGCATGTGGGCGGCGTCGGCGGCGGCAATCAGGAGTTTACTCGGCATGCAGCCGACGCGCGCGCAGGTGGTGCCGTAATGGCCGCTTTCGATGACGACGGTACGCGCGCCTTGCGCGTGCGCTGCGCGGTAGGCCGACATGCCGGCGGTGCCGGTGCCGATCACGGCGACGTCGACTTGCAATTTCTTCATGTTGTTCCTTATAAGTCCGCAGACGTGACAATACGCCTTTTTTGACGATGTCGGGTTACCGCTACAACGCAACAATTCGAGAGTTTTCCGGCGGGAGTACGCCGGTAAAATCTGGTGGCATCTACCGACGAAAGAAGATTGCACATGCATGCCAAGAAAACCAGCCTGACCAACGCGATCGTACTCCTTTCCACTCCTTTGCTCGCCCAGGCTGCCGCTCCCATGGCCCCGCCGCTGTCCTCGTATTTCCCGAAGCTCGAGCCAAATGCCGGCCTCGTGGCCGACATGGGCAATGGTGCAGGAATGGCCGTCGTCGGTCTGCTGACACCCGAGGTAACGGCCTCGGTCCGGCTCATCCTCGACAAGAACGCACGCATCAACACGATGTATATCGATTCTCAGGGCGGCGACATGCGCGCGGCGATGGCCTTGGGCGAGCTGGCAAGGGAGCGCAAGCTGCGCCTGGTCGTGGCAGGCCGCTGCTTTTCGGCGTGTGCGAACTATGTCTTCACCGCAGCGCGCAGCAAGGACGTCCTGCCAGGCTCGCTCATCGGCATCCATGGCAAGACCTATAGTTACACTTACAAGGACAAACCGCTGACCTTCAGCGCGAACGACAAGAACCAGGTGATCGCCGCCTCCGGTGACCCGTCGGCACCTGCGCAGGTCGCGGCACTCGACCGGGCCGAGCGGGCGTTCAACGCGGCAGTCGGGATCTCGAGCGCGTATCACGACGCCTACGATCGTTATGCGGCCCAGTACCGTAGTGCACCGGCCGGCAGCTGTCCCGCGGTCGACTATTGGGTCCTGCGCCGCCGGGATCTGGAAAAGATGGGAGTAGACGGCATGGGCGCCGTGTGGGAACCGGCCGACCAGGATGCGGCAGGCAATGCCGCAGCCCGCTTCGGATTCAATCCCAAGACCGTGTTCTTCGGCGACCCAGCGGCGCTGGCAGTGCGCTGCCAACCTGCGTCCGGTCTCATGGCAAAGCTGCGCGCCCTGTTTGAGTAGGATAGCCGCGGCGCGTCAGGCCATGCGCTAAATGTCGAGCGGGTCCACTTCCAGCGACCAGCGCACGCGCGTCTTCACGGCGCGCAGCAGAGATAACCACTCCTTTAAAAACGCCTGCAGCGCCGGGCGCGACGGCGACTCGACCAGCAGCTGGGCGCGGTCGACGTTATGCACGCGCGTCATCGTCATCGGAATCGGGTCGTTGAGCGTAATGGCATCGGTCGGCAGGATGTCGCGGGCTTCCTCGAGGAAGGCGATCGCGGTGGCCAGTTCCGGCGCCTCCGCGCGCAGCAGGGCCTGGTACATGTAGGGCGGCAGCGCGGCTTGCCGGCGTTCTTCCAGCAAGGTGCCGGCAAAGCGGTCGTAGTCGTGGCGCACCACGGCCGAGTACAGCGGATGCTGGGCGTAGCGGGTCTGGATCAGCACCTCGGAGGCCAGGCCTGCACGGCCTGCCCTTCCCGCCACCTGCATCAGCTGGGCGAACAGGCGCTCGCTGGCCCGATAATCCTGCGAGAACAGGGCCGTATCCGGATTCAGGATGCCCACCAAAGTCAGCTTTTTGAAATCGTGGCCCTTGGCGACCATCTGCGTGCCGATCAGGATATCGACCTCTCCCCGGTGCACGGTGTCGAAGGCTTCCTGGGCGCTGCCCTTCTTTCTCGTGGAGTCGGCGTCGATGCGCAGGATGCGCGCCTGCGGGAACATCGCGCGCAGGTTTTCCTCGAAGCGCTGGGTGCCGCGTCCCAGGGGCTGCAAATCGACGTTGCCGCAGGTCGGGCAATGTCTCGGGATGCGCAGCTCGAGGCTGCAGTGGTGGCAGCGCAGCCGGTGCTCGGGTTTATGCAGCACCATGAAGGAGGTGCAGCGGGTGCAGTTGCTGATCCAGCCGCAGGACTCGCAAGTGATGACGGGTGCATAGCCGCGCCGGTTCAGGAACAGCAGCGATTGTTCTCCGCGCTCCAGGCGAGCGCGCAAGGCCGCCAGCAGGCCACCGGTGAGACCCTCCTTCGGCTTGTCGCGCTCCATGTCGAGCAGGCGCACGGTCGGCAGCACGGCATCGCGCACGGCGCGCTCGCGCAGTTCCAGCTTGCGGTAGCGGCCCGTGCCGGCGTGGTGCCAGCTTTCCAGAGACGGCGTGGCGGAGCCGAGCACGATCGGAATGCCCAGCTGGTGCGCGCGCCAGACAGCCAGGTCGCGTGCGGAATAGCGCAGTCCCTCCTGCTGTTTATAGGAGGGGTCGTGCTCCTCGTCGATCACGATCAGTTTTAAATGCGGCAGCGAGGCCAGGATCGCTAGACGCGTGCCGAGCACGATGCGCGCCTGGCCCTGGTGGGCCGATAACCAGTGCAGCATGCGCTCGCCTTCGGACAGGCTCGAATGCAGGGTGGCCAGCATCAGGCCCGGGAAGCGCGCGCGGATATTCCCTTCCAGCTGAGGCGTCAGGTTGATCTCGGGGACCAGGATCAGGATCTGCGCTTGCGGGTCGCGTTGTAATACCTGGGCGCAGGCCTGCAGATACACCTCGGTCTTGCCGCTGCCGGTGACGCCGTACAGCAGCAGCGGCGTGAAGCCATGCGCGCCGCCGATGGCATCCGCCGCTTCCTGCTGCGACGGATTCAGGGGTGGCATGCCCAGCGGGCTCGGATCACCCGGCGGCGGCAATTTGCCCAGTTTTTTCAGGGCGCGGTCGAGCGCGACCGTCTTCGGCACGCGCAGATTCTTGGGCAGGCCGGGCAGCGCCACTTCGCCCAGCGGGCGCTGGTAATAATCGGCGGCGAAGCCGGCCAGTGCCAGCCATTGCGGCGACAAGGGAGTCAATTGGTCGCGCACGGCGATTGCGTTCTTCAGCTTGTCGGGCGGGACATCGGTTTCCTGGACGACGTCGACGATCAGGCCGACGGCTTCGCGGCGCCCGAAACTGACCAATGCCAGCTGGCCGATTCGCGGCGCAGTACCCTCCTCATGCGGCCAGCCGTAATCGAACACGCTGTTGAGCGGCGTATCGAGTGCAATTCGTAGGATGCAGTGCGCCAATGCCGAACCTTGTATAAAAGCTGTGGAAAACTTTGTGGAGAATGAACTGCTTGACCGGTGGAGAAGTTTACGTTAAGTCAAATGATGTACGGATCAGCTAAAAACAAGACCAAATAAACCATTTAGTTTCAATGACTTGCAGATACCGAAGTAGTCCACAGCAACTCGTTTACCGCAGTGCAACGATTGTGTATAACTGCTCTTTTGCTTATGGTAAATGCATAGAGCCTGTGACGATTTAAACAAGAGTCTGCGATGCCGTGCGTAAGTGCTTGTCAACGCAGAGAATTTCACAGATGAGCTAAACAGCCTGTGAATAACTTTGTGAACAAGGGCTGATAAGCTGCGATTTCTGCTTCGAAATACTCGCTTCCAGATGGTCATGTGTGCTGAGGAATGAAGATAAAACCCAGCAATTTCAACCACTTATGGTTTACCGCCTTTGTTCTTCACATGTCCACAGGTTTCATTGGGGCGGTTTCGCCACATGTGAACAAGTGTGAGATTGCGCTCTGCCGTGGTGCATGACGCGGGGCGCCACGAATGTGGCGCCGCAGCATTTTGATCAGGCGCTACGCTGTTTGCGGCTGAATTCGTGGACGGCGTCCACCATCGCCGTGACGGACTCCGGCGGCGTGAATTGCGAAATGCCGTGGCCCAGGTTAAAGACGTGGCCGTGGCCATGCGACGGCGTGCCATAGGCAGTCAGGGACCGCTCGACTTCCGCGCGGATCTGCTCCGGCGAGGCAAACAGGATGGCCGGATCCAGGTTGCCCTGCAGGGCCACGCGCTCGCCCACCAGGGCGCGCGCACGGCCCAGGTTGACGGTCCAGTCCAGGCCGAGCGCATCGGCGCCGATATTCGCCATCTCGTCGAGCCAGATGCCGCCGCCCTTGGTGAAGACGATGGCCGGGATGCGCACGCCATCCTTTTCGCGCTGGAGCTGGCTGACGACTTTCTCCATGTAGCGCAGCGAGAATTCCTGGTAGGCGCCATCGGCCAGCGCACCGCCCCAGGAGTCGAAGACCATGACGGCCTGGGCGCCGGCATCGATCTGGGCGTTCAGGTACTGGGCGACGGCGGTCGCGTTGATGTCCAAAATCCGGTGCATCAGGTCCGGACGCGCGTACAGCATCTTTTTGATGGTGTGGAATTCGCGCGAGCCCTGGCCTTCGACCATGTAGCAGGCCAGCGTCCACGGGCTGCCGGAAAAGCCGATCAGCGGCACGCGGCCGTTGATCTCGGTGCGGATCTGCGTGACGGCCTTGAAGACATAGTCGAGCGATGCCATATCCGGTACCTGCAGCGCCATCACTTCGCTTTCCGTGCGCAGCGGACGCTCGAACTTCGGCCCTTCTCCCTCGGAGAAGTACAGACCCAGGCCCATCGCATCGGGCACGGTCAAAATGTCCGAGAACAGGATCGACGCGTCCAGCGCATAGCGGTCGAGCGGCTGCAGCGTGACCTCGGTCGCGTAGTCCGGATTCTTTGCCAGGCCCAGGAACGAACCGGCGCGCGCGCGGGTAGCGCGGTATTCCGGCAGGTAGCGCCCCGCCTGCCGCATCAGCCAGACGGGCGTGTACTCGGTCGGCTGGCGCAGCAGCGCGCGCAGGAAGGTGTCGTTCTTGAGCGGGGCAAATTGTGGCATGGCTGACAATAGTGGACGTCGGAAGAGAGCTATTATCGCATCCATTGCGGCCGCTGCGAACGCTGCCCGATCCGGCCAACTCTTATAATGCAGGTCCACCTTCGATAGCACATTCACCACCATGACCGACGCCATCCGCAAGCAGGCCGCTCCCTGCGGCACCTGGACTTCCCCGATCAGCGCTTCCGTTGTCGCGGCCGGCGCCGTGCCGCTCTCGCAGATCGCCCTCGACGGTCACGACGTGCTGTGGCTGGCCGGACGCGCCAGCGAAGCGGGCCGCACCACGCTGCAGAGATTGCGCGCGGGCGCGAGCGCCGAGCTGACACCCAGCCCCTTCAATGTGCGCACCCGCGTGCACGAGTACGGCGGCGGCGCCTACGCGGTCGATGGCGGCACGGTCTGGTTCTCGCACTTCGCCGATAACCGTCTCTACCAGGTCGAGCCAGGCGGCGAACCCGTCTGCTTCACGCGCGAGGAAGCCGTGCGCTATGCCGACTTCGTGCCGGACCGCGCGCGCAATCGCTTGATCGCCGTGCGCGAAGACCACCTGGCCGGCGAAGCGTATCCCGTCAATACCATTTGCGCGGTCGGCTTCGACGGCGTCGAGTCCATCCTTGTCGACGGCAACGATTTCTATGCGGCGCCGCGCCTGTCCCCGGATGGACGCCATCTGGCCTGGCTGTGCTGGGACCATCCGCGCATGCCCTGGCAGGGCACGGAACTCTGGGTCGCCGACGTCAACCCCGACGGCAGCCTGGTCGACGGGCGCCTGATCGCGGGCGGTATCGACGAATCGATCTGCCAGCCCGAATGGTCGCCCGACGGCCTGCTGCACTTCGTCTCGGACCGCAGCGGCTGGTGGAACCTGTATCGCTTCGAGGACGGCGTCGTCCATCCGCTGTGCCCGCGCGAAGCGGAGTTCGGCGGGCCGCAGTGGAACTTCGGCGGCTCGATGTACGGTTTTATTTCCAGCGACGAGATCATCTGCACCTATATCGAGGACGGCATCAGCCGCCTGGGGCGCCTGTCCACGCGCGGCTGCCTGCTTACGCCGATCGAGACGCCGTACCAGGAAATCCGGGAGTTGCGCGTGTCGCCCGATGCGGTGCTGGTCCTGGCCGGCTCGCCGACGATTGCGCTGGAGCTGGCCCTGATCGACCCGCACTCCGGAAAACGCACCGTCTTGGTGCAATCGATCGCGCAGCTGCCGCCTGTCGAGAACCTGTCGGTCCCACAGAGCATCCGCTACCCGAGCGCGAACGGCCGCAGCGCGTACGCCTTCTACTACCCGCCGGCGAACGCGCAATTCGAAGCGCCAGCCGGCGAGCTGCCGCCCTTGATCGTGATCGGCCACGGCGGCCCGACCAGCATGGCGACCAGTACATTAAAACTGGCGACCCAGTTCTGGACCAGCCGCGGCTTCGCCGTGCTCGACGTGAACTACGGCGGCAGCTCCGGCTTCGGCCGCGTCTACCGCGACCTGTTGAAGGGTCAGTGGGGCGTGCTCGACGTCGAGGATTGCGTGGCCGGTGCGCGCTACCTGGCCGAACAAGGCACCGTCGATCCCGAACGCCTGCTGATCCGCGGCAGCAGCGCGGGCGGCCTGACGACCCTGAACGCCCTGACCTTCCACGACGTGTTCAAGGCCGGCGCCAGCTACTACGGCGTGTCGGACCTGGCCGGACTGGATGCGGATTCGCACAAGTTCGAATCGCACTACAACGAATACCTGATCGCCCCGAAAGCGCAGGCGCAAGCCGTCTATCAGGCGCGCTCGCCGATCCACCATACCGATGCCCTGAAGCGCCCCATGATTTTCTTCCAGGGCCTGGACGACAAGGTGGTGCCGCCGCAGCAGTCGGAAACCATGGTCAACGCCCTGCGCGCGCGCGGCGTACCAGTCGCCTACCTGACCCTGGAGGGCGAAGGCCACGGTTTCAGGAAAGCCGAGAGCGTGGTGCGCACCCTGGAAGCGGAACTGGCGTTTTATCTGCGCGTGTTCGGCATCGCGCTGCCGGAAGGCTTGCCGCAGCTGGAGATAGAGAACCTGGCTGCATGATCGGTACGGAACTGCTTGACGCCTTCGCCACCTGCTCGGCGCGTGAAAAACTGATCCTCGGCCTGCTGGCGCTGGCCGGCGAGCCGCTCGGGCGCACGCGCCTGCGCGAGCACCTCGAGCTGCTGCAAGCATTTACAGGCGAAGACGAGTTGACGGCCACGCTCGCCCAGCTGCGCGAACGCGGCCTGGCCGCAGAGATTGCCCAGCGTGGCAGCGTTGTCGTGCCGAACGCCGCGTGGCCGGCGATCGAGTCCGTGCTGCGCGAAGGCCGCCTGGACGAGGTGCGCGCGGTCTACGACAGCGTCAATCCGCTGCGCCGCGACTGGCAGGGCAATCCGGTCCTGCGCAGCTACCGCCAGGGACTTGCCCTGCTGCGCATGGCCCTCGTTGGCGGCGACGGTCCGAAGGCGATCGCGCCGCTGCTGTCCGCCTGCCTGCGCTGCCACGAGGCGGCCTACCTGCACCCGCTGGTCGAAATCTGCGCACGGCCCTTCGAGCCGGAGCTCATCGGGCGCATCAACCCGGCCCTGCGCGACGAGGTGCTGGCGGTACTGATCGACCACGTCCAGCGCGAGCCCCTGAGCGCGCCGGCGGTGCGCGCCTATGCCGAGGAACACGTGGCGCAAGGCGGCGCCTCGATGGCGCTGCGCACCGCGCTGGCCGAACACCTGATCCTGTGCGGCCGCCTGGACGACGCCGGCGCCCTGCTGCAGGACATGGACGATTCGATCGCCCTGTTCTACCGCAGCACGCTGCTGCTGCTGCGCGACCACCTCGACGAGGCGCTGGCCGGTTTCGACGCGGCCTTGAAACAGCTGCGGCGCGAGACGGGCAAGAGAAAGCAGGTGTTTGCCGGCATCGGCGGCCACCTGTACGTGGCGGCCCTGCTGCGCCGCGGCGATGCCAAGCACCAGAAGGCCGTCGAAAGCTATCTGGACAGCGCCACGCGCGCCGTGCAGAGCCACGACACGGCCGTCTATCAACAACTGAGCATGCTGCGCCAGATCCGCGGCGGCACCGTCGATGCCGAGGTGCTTCCCTCGCGGAACTGGGAGACGGCGCTGCAGCCGATCACCTTCCGCGCGCTGCTGCACTGGTGGCTCGGCATGCCGCAGCTGGCGCAGCAGCGCACACGCCTGGAAGAAGCATTGAGCCTGTCGGAAAGCGCAGGCTTCGATTTCCTCAGCGCGACATTGGCGGGCGTGCTCGGCCAGCTGGGAAGCATCGGCCACGAGCAGCGCGCCATCGCGCTGCGCCAGCGCCACCGCCTCACCGACATGAGCCACTGGTTCGAACGCGAGCAGCCCTGGGAACGCCAGCTGAATGCCCTGATCAACCTGCAGCCGGCCGTGAACGTCGAGGCGGTGAAGGAATCGCGCCTCGTCTGGCTAATCCGCTACGACCCGGTGCTGGGCGTGCAGGAAATCGAACCGCGCGAACAGAAGCGCGATGCGCAAGGTGCCTGGAGCCGCGGCCGCCCGATCGGATTGAAACGCCTGACGGAGGATGCCGCCACGCTCGACTTCCTCACTGCGCAGGATTTGCTGGCGGTGTCGAGCATCGGCGCCGCGCGCCAGTACTACGGTAGCGGCCTGCGCTATGAATTCGACCTCGACAAGGCTTTATCGGCCCTGATCGGCCACCCATTGCTGTTCTGGTTCGACGCGCCCGGTACCCGGGTCGAGCTGCTGCCGGGCGAACCGGAGCTGCTGGTAAAGGCGGCGCGCGAGCACGTGACGATCTCGCTGCGTCCGCCGGTGAGCGACAACAGCGGCGAAGTCGTCGTCACGCGCGAGACCCCGACGAGACTGCGCGTGGTGCGCATCCGCGACGAGCACCGCCGCATCGGCGCCATCGTCGGCGATGCGCTGGTGGTGCCGCTGGAGGCGGAGATGCGCGTGCTGCAGGCGATCGGCGCGATCTCCTCGATCGTCACCGTGCAGTCGGACATCGGCGCCAGCAGCGCCGACATCGAGCGCATCGATGCCGACCCGCGCCTGCACGTGCA
This sequence comes from Massilia sp. Mn16-1_5, assembly GCF_004798585.1. Taxonomy (GTDB): domain Bacteria; phylum Pseudomonadota; class Gammaproteobacteria; order Burkholderiales; family Burkholderiaceae_D; genus Telluria. The sequence continues at coordinate 124,368 of NZ_PPXQ01000009.1, read as the reverse complement.
CCTGCTGCCCTACAACCAGGGCCTGCGCCTGCGCATCCTGGTGCGTCCGCTGCCGGACGGCGCCTATTACGCGCCGGGTAGCGGGGCGGAGCGCGTGATCGCCGACGTCCAGGGCGTGCGTACCGAAGCGAAGCGCGACCTGAACGCCGAACGCGAGGCGGAGCGCCAGCTGATCGCCGCCTGCCATGCATTGGAAAGCGCCGAGGAAGAACACGACGAATGGCTGCTCGGCGCGCCGATCCACTGCCTGGAACTGGTGAGCGAACTGCAGGAGCTCGATGCGAGCAAGGTGGTGATCGCCTGGCCCGAGGGCGAACCCTTCCGCGTCAGCGCCAAGGCGAACTCGAAATCCGTGCGCATCAACATCAAGCGCGACAAGGACTGGTTCGCGGCGAACGGCGAGATTGTCATCGACGAGAACCGCGTGATGGATTTGCGCGAGCTGCTCGACAAGGTGAGAAACAGCGAAGGCCGCTTCGTGGCCCTGGGCGACAACCAGTTCATGGCGCTCACCAATGAGCTGCATCGGCGCCTGATGGACCTGGCCGCCTACACCGACGCCGGTAAGGAAGCCCTGCGCGTGCATCCGCTGGCCAGCTTCGCATTGGAAGAGCTGGCCTTGGGGGCCGGCGGCGTCGAAGCGGATAAAGCCTGGCGTACGCATTTGAAAAAAATGGCGGACAGCGCCGCCTACGAACCGCAGCTGCCCTCCACCCTGCAGGCCGAACTGCGCGATTATCAGCGCGAAGGTTTCGAGTGGCTGGCGCGCCTGGCCCATTGGGGCGTGGGCGCCTGCCTGGCCGACGACATGGGGCTCGGTAAAACCCTGCAGGCGCTCGCCCTGATCCTGCTGCGCGCCCCGAACGGACCGACGCTGGTGGTGGCGCCGACTTCCGTCTGCACCAACTGGATCGCGGAAGCGGCACGTTTTGCGCCCACCCTGAACATCAGGCTGTTCGGGCCGGGAGAGCGCGCCGAGATGCTCGAGCAGGCCGACAAGTTCGACGTCGTCGTCGCCAGCTACGGCCTGTTGCAGCTGGAAGCGCCGCTGTTCGCGAAAAAGCGCTGGCACACGATCGTCATGGACGAAGCCCAAGCTTTCAAAAATGCGGCGACCCGGCGTTCGCAGGCGGTGATGGCGCTGCAAGGGGACTTCAAGATGGTGGCCACCGGCACGCCGCTGGAAAACCACTTGGGAGAGTTGTGGAACCTGTTCCGCTTCATCAATCCGGGCCTGCTCGGCACGGCCGACCAGTTCCAGTTGCGCTTTGCCGGCCCGATCGAGAAGGCGCAGGACAAACGCGCCGAAGCAGGTGCGCGGGCGAGATTAAAACGCCTGACGCAACCCTTCATCCTGCGCCGTACCAAGAGTCAGGTGCTGACCGAGCTGCCGCCGCGAACCGAGATCGTGCTGCCGGTGGAATTAAGCAGCGAAGAGACGGCCCTGTACGAATCGTTGCGCCGTGAAGCGCTCGATAAACTGGCCTCGCTGGAAGCGCCGCAAAGCCAGAAGTCGATCGCGATCCTGGCCGAGATGATGAGACTACGCCGCGCCTGCTGCAATCCTGAGCTGGTCGCGCCTGGCCTGGGCATCGCCAGCAGCAAGCTGGCGGCATTCGCGCACCTGCTCGACGGTCTATTGGAGAACCGCCACAAGGTGCTCGTGTTCAGCCAGTTCGTCGACCACCTGTCGCTGATTCGCCAGCACCTCGATGCGCGCGGCATCCGGTATCAGTACCTGGACGGCTCGACGCCGATGCAGGAACGGAAAAAACGCGTGGATGCCTTCCAGGCCGGAGAGGGCGATTTGTTCCTCATCAGCCTCAAGGCCGGCGGCGTCGGCATCAACCTGACGGCGGCCGACTACGTGATCCACATGGACCCGTGGTGGAACCCGGCGGTCGAGGACCAGGCCTCGGACCGCGCGCACCGCATGGGCCAGCAGCGCCCGGTGACGATCTATCGATTGGTGGCGCGCCATACGATCGAGGAAGGCATCGTCGAGCTGCACCATCATAAACGCGACTTGGCCGACAGCCTGCTCGAGGGCGGAGATATGTCGGCGCGCATGTCGCCAACCGACATGCTGGCCATGCTGCACCAGGGACTCGGCCGTTGAACGCCCAGGACGCGCTGGCCTTTGTGCATGCGCACGGCGTCGTGCTGGCCTCGGCGCGCGGGCCCGTGCCGACGCTGACCCACGCGATCGCAGGGGAGCCGATCCGCGGCAGCTGGTGGAGCCACCCGCAGGGCAAGCATATCTTCGCCGTGCTGAACGCGGTGAGCGCGGATCCCGACATCCTGGTGTGCCGCCTGGTGGCCGATAAAATCACGCTGGTGCATCGGCGCTTGTGGCCTGCGCTGGCGGCGGCCGCGCCCACGTTCGCACCCGGCCGCCTGGCGCGCGTAAAACAGGAGCACAGCGCGCGCGGCCACCATGAAAACAGCGAGACGCCCTTCCCTGACTGGCTGCCGGCCGGCGTGCTGGAAGAGGCCGCATTGCTGGACCCGCAGGCGGCGCTGGCCGCGCTGGGGCCAACATTTGTTACAAACCCGGGGCAGCGCAGCGTGCGCGAATAATGCTAATCTGGCGCGCTGCCGCGTTCGAACGGGCGCCGCCGCTACCCGACATCTCCATCTTTACGGGCCGAATACGATGATGAAAACGAAACTCGCGCTGGCAGCCATGATCGCCAGCCTCGTGCTGGCGCCAGCTAGCGCCAAGCCAGCCAAGACCGGCAAGCCGAAAGCGGCCAAGGTCGTCAAATCCAAGGCGTCCAGTAAACGCGCCGCCGCGCCGGTCGCCAAGGCCAAGGGTAAACCGGCAAAGGGCGGCAAAGGCAAGGCTGCCGCAGCGGCGGCCGGCGCCGCCGCCGTCGCAGCCGTTGCTACCAATGCGGCACCGGCACGCGCCCAGGTGCAGGCGCCGGCATCGAGCGAAAAACGCCTCGACCGCCGCGCCGACGCCCTCAGCATGCAGTACCTGACGGCGCTCTGGCGCATCGATCCGGAAGGCGGCATCGCGGTCGGCAAGTTCGACGCCGCTGCGAATCTCACGATTCCGGACGACGCCACGCGCGCAAAAAAGCTCGCCTTCGCCGAGGAATGGCTGGAGAAATTCAGGAAGATCGACACGCGCCAGCTGTCGCCGCGCCAGCGCACCGACCTTGCCCTCCTGATCAACAAGCTGGAAACGGACCGCTGGCGTCTGACCACGCTGCGCGAGTTCGCATGGAACCCCTCGCTGTACAACATCGCCCAGCCGCTCGATCTGATCCTGAATACCGAGTACGCAGCGAAACCGCAGCGCCTGCGCACCATCCTCAAACGCCTGACCAATGTGCCGGCCTACTACCAGGCGGCGCAAGCGAGCATCGTGAACCCGACACGCGAGCACACGCAGCTGGCGATCGCCCAGGCGCCGGGCGCGCTGGTGGTGCTGGCCGACCTGGGCCAGGCGGTGCAGAACTCGATCCTGAACGTGCAGGAAAAGGCGATCTTCGCCCAGCGCATCGCGAATGCCGGCTCCGCGGTGCTCGGCTATGTCGACTTCCTGACGAACCTGGAAAAGACGCAGGCTGCCAGCGGCACCGCGCGTCCGTTCAGGCTCGGCAAGGCGCTGTATGAACAGAAGTTCGCGCTCGAGATCCAGTCGGCCAGCAGCGCCGAGCAGATGTACAACAAGGCGCTGGCCGCACGCGAGGAACTCCTCACGCGCATGAACGCGATCTCGGACGAACTCTGGCCACGCTACATGGCCGACGTGCGCAAACCGAACGACCGCTTCCAGAAGATCGGCATGCTGATCGAGCGTCTCTCAAGCCGCCACGTCGCCCGTGAAAACTTCTTCCCCGAGATCCGCCGGCAGATCCCGATGCTGCAGGACTGGGTGATCAAGAACGATTTGTTGACGCTCGATCCGGACAAGCCGCTCGAGGTGCGCGAGACGCCGATGTACCAGCGCGGCGTGGCCGGCGCCAGCATCGATGCGCCGGGCCCGTACCGACCAAAGGACAAGACCTATTACAACGTGACGCCGCTGGACGGTCTGTCGGCCGAACAGGCCGAGAGCAGCCTGCGCGAGTACAACGAGTGGATCCTGCAGATCCTGAACATCCACGAGGCGATCCCCGGCCACTACGCCCAGCTGGTGCACGCCAACCGTTCGCCCTCGCTCGTGAAATCCCTGTTCGGGAACGGCGCGATGGTCGAGGGCTGGGCCGTGTACGGCGAACGCATGATGCTGGAATCGGGCTATGGCGGCAACGCGCCCGAGATGTGGCTGATGTACTCGAAGTGGAACCTGCGCAGCGTCACCAACACCATCCTCGACTACTCGGTGCACGTGAACGGCATGGGCCGCGAGGAGGCACTCGACCTGTTGACGCGCCAGGCCTTCCAGACGCGCCAGGAAGCAGTCGAGAAGTGGCGCCGCGTGCAGCTGTCGTCGGTGCAGCTGACCAGCTACTTCAGCGGCTATGCCGAGATCATGGAACTGCGCGAGCAGCGCCGCCAGGCCCTGGGCGAGCGTTTTAATCAGAAGGCCTTCCACGACCAGTTCCTCAGCTACGGCAACGCGCCTGTCAAGATGATCGCGGAGCTGATGCGCGATTGATCCTCGATCGCGCTTGCGAGAGACCGGAGACGCGTGCTCCGGTTTTTTTTTGCCTGCCGCGTTTTTTGAGCGCCCACAAATCCCCGAAAATCCACCCCCTTACGATCTGAGGCTTGCGCGTTTTTTACTCCAACCTCTCGATCAAGGGATCCTGCATGAAAGCGATCGTTTTACCCTTCCTCCTGCTGCCGCTGGTCCTGGCCGGCTGTTCGACCACGCCCGGCATCGGTTCCTCCGGCGCGAAGACGGTGGCCACCGGCGCGGCCGGTGGCGCCACCGCCATCAACGCCAACGAGCAGCTTGAAAAATGCGACAGGACGCTTGGCACCTTGTCCATCGTCGAGGAAGCGAACCAGCCCTGGATCCAGCAGTTCACCGCCGAATACCGGATGCAGAGCACCGTTCCCCTGCTGCGCATGATCGTGCAGCAGTCGAACTGCTTCGCCATCGTCGAGCGCGGCCAGGCCTTCCGCAATATGCAGACCGAACGCGCGCTGATGGAAGCGGGAGAGCTGCGCAAGACCAGCAACATCGGCAAGGGGCAAATGGTCGCCGCCGACTACACCATCACGCCCTCGGTCACCTTCAGCGCGAAAGGCACCAAGGACTACGGCGCCCTGATCGGCGGGCGCGCCGGCCTGGTCGCGTCCCTGATCGGCGGCTCGATGAAAGCGAACGAGGCCTCGACCATGCTGCTCCTGACCGACAACCGCTCCGGCCTGCAGCTGGCCGCGGCCGAAGGCAGCGCCAAGAACTGGGACTTCGGCATGATGGCCGGCTTCTTCCACCACGGCCTGGCCGGCGCCAGCGGTTTCAGTAACACCCCGCAGGGCAAGGTGCTGGCCGCCTCCTTCATGGACTCGTACAACCAGCTGGTGAAAGCCGTGCGCAGCTACAAGGCGCAATCGGTCGACGGCGGCATGGGCAATGGCGGGATGCTGAAGACGAACTGACCCTCACCCTACGCTGTGCAAAACCGCACAAACGGCGTGCCTGTGCGCCGCTTGTGCGCCATCCCCGCAGGTCTAGAATAAGTTTGGCGACTTCTCGTCGCCCCATAAAACTATACAGACAGCGGAGACAAGCCATGACCTATTCCCCCTCGCCCGCCTCCTAGCGCCCCGCGCGCGGCTGCCTGCTTTCCCGTGTCACCCATCCCGGCTCCTGCGACGCCGTCGCGTCCTCACGTCCGGGCTTTACGCAGTGCTTCACGCTACGGAGGCTTTTCAATGGCATTCACGTTCAAGCGGACGGCCCGCCAGGCCGTCCTCCTCGCCGCATTGGCACCCTGGATCGGCGCCCAGGCGCAAGTGCAGGCCGGTCCCGGCGCCTGGTCCGGCAACCAGACCTGGGCCAGCGATACCGTCAACGGCGGCGCCCTCACCGGCTACTACTATTGGCCCTCCACTGCGCCGGCCCTCGCCGGCAAGCGCGCCCTGGTGCTGGTGCTGCACGGCTGTTCCCAGACCGCGGCCGGCGACGTCATCGACTCGACCTCCGACAAGGGCTACAACTGGAAAGGCGTGGCCGACCAATACGGTGCCGTGATCCTGGCGCCCAACGCCACCGGCAACCTGTATGGCTCGCATTGCTGGGACTGGGCCAAGAGCACCCATAGCCGCACGACCGGCCACTCGGGCATCCTGCTCGACCTGATCAACCGTTTTGTGAGCAACCCGCAGTACGCGATCGACCCGAAACAGGTGTATGTCGCCGGCCTGTCCTCGGGCGGCGCCCAGACCATGGTGATGGGCTGCCTGGCGCCCGACATCTTTGCCGGCGTCGGCATCAATGCCGGCCCGCCGCCGGGCGTGAGCACTCTTCAAATCGGCGCCGTCCCTTCCGGCTACTCGGCCAGCACCGCCGCCAACAATTGTAAAAACCTGGCCGGCACCAGCGTCTCCGAATTCGCGACCCAGGTCGCCGGCGTGATCTGGGCCACCAGCGACTACACGGTGGCGCAGGCCTATGGCCCGCTCGACGCGGCGGCGATGCGCATCGTTTATGGCGGCAGCTATACCAAGGGCGCGGCCGTCAGCGTACCCACGGGCGGCAGCAATATCCCTTATACGGATGCGAACGGTAAAGTACGCACCTCGGAGATCACGGTCACCGGCATGGGCCATGCCTGGCCGGCCGGCACCGGGGGACAGAACAGCAATTTCGTCGACGCCAGCAAGGTGAATTATCCGGCCTTCGTGATGGATTTCTGGTTCAAGAACAATCTACGGGTGGCGCGCGCGGCGCCGCCGAGCATGACGTCCTGCAGCGCCAGCGTGTCCGGTTCGACGATCACCGTGAACGGGGCGGCGAGCGGCAGCATCGGCAGCTACAAGGTGGTCTTGAACGGGCCGACGCCGGTGAACGACGCCGCCGCCGGCAGCGGCGCCAGTTTTACCAAAGCCTATACGGGGCGCGCCGACGGCTACTACAGCGGCAGCGTGACGGCGACCGACAGCGGCACCGGCCTGACTTCGAACGCCTGCACCATTGGGCAGTTCCTGGTCGGCAGCGCGCCGGCCCTGCAGCCGCCCGCCGGCCTCGCCGCCGGCACGCGCACGGCCAACAGCATCGCCCTGAGCTGGAACGCGGCGAGCGGCGCCACCGGCTACAACGTCTACCGCAACGGTAATAAAGTCAACGCCACGGCGATCACGTCCACCGGCTACACCGACAGCGGCCTGGCGGCGGCCACCAGCTACAGCTACCAGGTCTCCGCGCTCGGCAACGGCGGTGTGGAAAGCGCGCGCTCCGGCTCCATTACCGCCAGCACCACGGACGGCTTCGTGTGCACGACGACGACATCCAGCAATTACGCCCATGTGACGGCCGGACGCGCCCACAACAGCGGCGGCTATGCGCTGGCGAACGGCTCGAACCAGAACATGGGCCTGAACAACACCTTTTATACGAGCACATTGGCGCAGACATCGAGCGGCTACTACATCATCGGCAGTTGCCCGTAACCCCTCAGGTGCAGGACTTTGCCGGGGCGATGCCCCGGTTTTTTTTGCCTGGACGGGATAGACACGCATCAAAATTTTCACTAAGGAAACAATTGGAGAGTTTTCGCCGCCCTTGCGACGCCTAAAATAGAGGCAGGGCAATCTTGCCCATCCTTTCTTTTAACCACCGCTTTCGAGGAAGTCATGAAGACTGCTCTGTTTGCGCGCACCTGCGCGGCTCTCTTATTCACGCTGGCATGCGGCGCCGGCCACGCGCAAAACGGCAAGATCGACCAGGAAGCCGAGATGAACACGGCGCTGGCCGCCGCCCGGGCAGCCTCGCAAAACGGCCCAGCCGAGATCGCGCTGGGCAGCCAGGCTAAATTGAAGCTCCCCGAGGGCTATGCCTTCATTCCGCAGCCGCAGGCGGGCCAGCTCCTGAAAGCGATGGGCAACGGCGAGGACCCGACCCGCCTGGGCATCATCATCCCGCCCGACAGCGACAGCTTCGTGGTGCCGCGCTACATCGAGGCCGGCTACATCAAGGATGACGAAGCGGCCGACTGGAAGGCGGACGAGCTGTTGACTGGCCTGAAGGAAGGCACCGAGGAAAACAACAAGGAGAGAAAGGCGCGCGGCCTGGCGGAGATGGAAATCGTCGGCTGGAACCAGAAGCCGGTCTACGACAAGGCCGCGCACCGCCTGGTGTGGTCGATCGAGACGCGCGACAAGGGCACGTCGAACGAAGAGCACGGCGCCAACTACAACACCTATGTGCTGGGCCGCGAAGGCTATCTGTCGATGAACCTGGTGTCCGGCTTCGATGCGCTGGCGGCGAATAAACCCTTCGCCCAGGCCTTGCTGGCCCAGACCAGCTTCAATCCCGGCAAGACCTACGCCGACTTCAACGCCTCCACCGACAAGGTCGCGGAATACGGCATCGCCGCCCTGGTGACCGGCGTCGCCGCCAAGAAGCTGGGCCTGTTCGCCGTGATCGCGGCTTTCCTGGCCAAGTTCGCCAAGCTGGCGGCGATCGCCGCCTTTGGCCTGCTTGCCGCCATCGGCAAATTCTTCAAGCGCGACAAGGCGTAAAGGCCGTGAAACTGCTCCTGCTGCTTCTCAGCGCCGGCAAGCTCGGCAAGCTGTTCACCAGCGGCGGGACGATGCTGCTGTCGGTGCTGGCCTATGCCTTCGTCTATGGCTGGTGGTATGCCGCCGGTTTCGTGGCCCTGCTCTTCTGCCACGAGATGGGACACTTCCTGGCCGCCCGCCAGCGCGGCCTGCCGGTCGGCCTGCCGACCGGCCACCCTTTTTTACGGGTGGCCTTCCCTTCGTCGGCGCCTGGATCGAGATGAAGGAAATGCCGAAGGACGTCGAAACCGAAGCCTATGTCGGCATCGCCGGGCCGGTTGCCGGCAGCGTGGCAGCGCTCGCCTGCTATGCGCTGGCGCGCGAATTCGACAGCCGCCTGCTGCTGGCGCTGGCCTATGCGGGCTGCTTCCTGAACCTGTTCAACCTGATCCCGGTTTCCCCGCTCGATGGCGGACGCATCACGGCGATCGTCTCTCCGCGCCTGTGGCTGCTGGGCGTGCCGGTGCTGGCGGCCGCCTTCTTCTGGCGTCCCAGCCCGATCCTGATCCTGGTCGCCATCCTCGCGCTGCCGCAGTTGAAGGCGGCCTGGAACTGGGACGCATTAGCGCCCGCGAACCAGCATTACTATGCGGTCAGCAATGAAGACAAGTTCACCTACGGGGTGTTCTATCTGGCCCTGATCGTCTTCCTGAGCCTGATGGTGCACGGACTGCACACCGAACTCGGTCCGGCGCATTGAACGTGTTTCTCCACTTGATGACCGGGGCTGCGGCTCCGGTTTTTTTTCGCCCGCACGCTGCCGATCGTCTCATTCCTCGCACACCATGCTCACAAGATCGTGCTTTGCTTACATTACCTTTCGTTTAACTCTAGAATAAAACCGCTAGGCGAAGTCATATTTCGCTGTGCAAAACTATAAAATTATTGGAGACATACGAATGAAAAAGCAGCTCCGTACGTTCGTTTCACGTCGACTCATCCCGCCGCTGCTGGCGACCCTGGCCCTGTCCGCCTGCGGCGGCAGCGACGACGATCCGGGGGTGGCACCGACGCAAACCGCCGTCACGCCCATCCCGTTCACGCCGGAAGCGGAATCGACCCGCGCCCAGGATGCGCGCACCTTCGCGGTGGCCCAGACCTTGCCGACGCTGGCGGCCATGGCTGGCGCCCCGGCGACCGACCGCTGGACCGGTGTGCTGAACAACGCCTCCTACATGGTCGAAGTGCCGAAGAACTGGAACGGCATGCTGGTCATGTACGCGCACGGCTATGCCGGCGAAGGCGCCAACCTGTCGGTCTCGCCGCCGGCAATCCGCCGTCACCTGATCAGCCAGGGTTATGCCTGGGCCGCATCGAGCTACACCAAGAATTACTACGACGTGCGCGCCGGCGTGGAAGACACCAACGCGCTCGCCATCAACTTCGTCGACATCGCGCGCCAGAACGGGCGGACGCTGGCCGCTCCGTTTAAAACCTACATCATCGGCGTGTCGATGGGCGGCCACATCTCGGCCGCGGCCGTGGACGAGGAAAACATCGCCACCGCCAACAACCGCATCCGCTACAACGGCGCCGTGCCGATGTGCGGCGTGCTGGGCGACACCGAACTGTTCGATTACTTCGCCGCCTACCAGACCGCCGCGATGCGCGAAGCCGGCATGCCGGCCACCAGCTGGCCGGTCGCGGACTGGGCGACCATCGGCCCGCAGGTGCAGGCCAAGCTGTTCACCAGCTTCCCGACGGTGGCCGCGCCGACCGTCGAAGGCCAGCGCCTGAAGCAGATCGTGCAGAACCTGACCGGCGGCCCGCGTCCGCTGTTCGACTACGCCTACGCCAGCCCGCTGCAGGCCACCGTCTGGGGCACCTTCGGGCGCGACGGTAAAGTCAACGGCATCCTGAACCAGGACCTGGTGTCGACCCGCGACATCGTCTACCAGCTCGACGCCGACCCGGCCCTGAGCGCCGAGGAGCAGGCATATAACGCCTCGATCTACCGTGTGCAGGGCACGCCGGAGGCAAACCGCCTGCGCCGCGACGGCCTGCGCTGGATCCCGAAGACCAACGCCCAGATCAAGGTCCCGGTCGTCACCATCCACACCCTGGGCGACATGTACGTGCCGTTCAAGATGGAGCAGATCTATAAGCGCCGCGCCGATACGAACGGCACCTCCAATCTGCTGGTCCAGCGTGCGATCCGCGGCATCAGCCACTGCGACTTCACGATCGCCGAGCAGGTGTCGGCCTTCGAGGCGATGACCAAGTGGGAGCAGCAAGGCGTGAAACCGGCCGGCGACGACGTCCTGACGCCGTCGGTGGTGGCCGATCCGAAGTACGGCTGCCAGTTCACGGACAACACGCCGTCGACGGACGACAGCGCCAACCTGTTGCGCGTGCGGGCGTCGCTGCCGCAATGCAGCGCGCCGTGAACCTGAGCTGAAGCGCAGAACGCCGGCCTTGATCAGCCGGCGTTTTTTTATGGCGCGCGTATGATGTCCTCTTCTTCGACGACACCGAATCAGCAACATGAGCGACAAACCACTGAGCTCCGACGCCCTCGCCGCCCTGCAGGGCCGCTTCCAGCAGCAATCGCGCAAGGCGCAGGCCTATTACGCCGTCATGCACGAGGCGCGCCGTGTACTCGGCAGCGACGAGGCGGCAAGCGTCTGGATGGAAGCGCCGCTGGCGGCGCTTGACCGGCAGACCCCGGCGCAGCTGGTGGCAGCCGGGCGCGAGCAGGAGGTGCTGGAACATGTGCACGGCCTGAAGCCGGCGCGCTGACCCAGGCGAAAAAAAACCGGGCAAGCCCGGTTTCTTGCGCTGAACCTCCTTATGCCGGCTCTTCCGGCGACTGCGTCATCCGCACGAACAGCGGCGAGACCAGTAGCCCCAGCTCGAACAGCAGGCACATCGGAATAGCCAGCGACAGCTGGCTGACCACGTCCGGCGGCGTGACGATGGCGGCGATGACGAAGGCGCCGACGATGACGTAGGGACGCACTTCCTTGAGTTTCTCGAGGCTGACGATCCCCATGCGCACCAGGATCACGACCACCACCGGCACCTCGAAGGTGGCGCCGAAGGCCAGGCACATCGACATCACGAAGTCGAGGTAGTTCTCGATGTCGGGCATCACGGCGATCGAGGACGGCGCGAATTCGGCAATGAAGTGGAACACGCGGCCGAACACGAGGAAGTAGCAGAAGGCGACGCCGGCGACGAACAGCAGCGAGGACGAGATCACCAGCGGCAGCACGAGGCGCTTTTCGTGGGCGTACAGGCCAGGGGCTACGAAGGCCCATAACTGGTAGAACACCCAGGGCAGCGCCACGATGATCGCCGCCATCAGGGTCACCTTCATCGGCACCAGGAAGGGCGCGACGACGCCGGTGGCGATCATCTTCGCTCCCGGAGGTAATGAAGCCAGCATCGGCATGGCGAGGAAGTCGTAGATTTCCTTCGGCCCCGGCCAGATGAACAGCGCGATACAGACGATGGCGACGCCGATGATGGCCTTGACCAGGCGGTCGCGCAGTTCGACGAGGTGGGAAATGAAGGTTTCTTCGACTGGCGCTTCGTCGGTCATCTAGGTGTTAAAAAAATGAAGAATTAGATTTGACGCCCGGGCGGAACTTGCGCACGCGCGCGGCGCCCGACAGGACCCGGGTCTTGCCGCCGTGGCGGTGCTTGTACCAGGCGGGAACCGCCGACGAGCGTACCAGCTTCTTGCGCCGGAAGTCTTTCGCCTTGCGCTCGAGGTCGTCCATGCTGGCGGAAGGCGCCGGGACGTTCGGCTGGATGTCGCCGCGCCAGGCCGATTCGACTTCCTGCAAGCTGCTCGTCATGTGGTGCTCGATGTCGGACTGGAATTCGGCGGCGCTGTCGGCCACCTCCTTCTGCAGGTTGCGTAGTTCGTCGAGCTGGATCTCGCGGCTGACCTCGGACTTGACGTCGTGCAGGTAGCGCTGGGCGCGACCGTACAGGGTGCCGGCCATGCGCGCCACCTTCGGCAGCTTTTCAGGGCCGATCACGATCAGCGCCACCACACCGATGATGGCGAGCTTCGACAGTCCCAGGTCGATCATACGGCGACCGGATTACGAACGGTGTTTTTCGCGGGTTTCGACGTCGATCGTCGATTTGTCGGCAACCTGGCTCGGCGGCACAGGCGTCGACGGATTGGCGGCGGATTTCTCTTCCTCGCCCTTGACGCCATCCTTGAAACCTTTGACGGCCTTGCCGATGTCGGAACCGACATTGCCCAGCTTCTTGGTGCCGAACAGCAGCACCACCACGACCAGCACGATTACCCAGTGCCAAATGCTCATCGAACCCATTTTGATCTCCTCAGTGGGCGCTTGCGCCCAATCGTTACAGCTTTGCGTTACAGCTTGTTTGTGACTTTGCCGCACCAGTATAAGCCAAGCCGGCGCTAGTGATGCCTAGAAAAAGTCCTAGGTACCCAGGCCGCGCCAGGGACGCGGGCCGCCATACATGTGCAGGTGCAGGTGATAGACTTCCTGCCCGCCGTTCGGACCGCTGTTGATCAGGGTTTTGTAGCCGCCGCCAGGCTTGCCGTCCGCGCCCTTGGTCACCGCCACGCCGTGTTCGCGCGCCAGTTTCGGCGCCAGCGCCAGCATCTTGCCCAGCAGGGCCGTGTGCTCTTCCGTCGTATCGGACAGGGTGTCGATGTGTTGTTTCGGAATCACCAGCAGGTGCACCGGCGCCGCCGGGTTGATGTCCTTGAAGGCCAGCACGTCCTCATCTTCGAAGACGACCTGGGCCGGAATCTGCTTCGCAGCGATCTTGCAAAAAATGCAGTTATCCATCTTGTCTCCAGTCTCTGTTGCTGCGGCAATGAGGCCGCGAGTCAATCTGGTGAATCTTATACGAGAACAATGACGCTGGAATGACGCACGCCTTAATTCAAGCGTCCTTGCGCGACGCTTTCTCCTCGAGGCCAGACAAGCCTTCGCGGCGCGCCAGTTCGTCGACCACCTGCTGCGGGCTCAAGCCGAATTTGGCCAGCAGCACCATCGAGTGAAACCACAGGTCGGCCACTTCGTACAGCAGGCCGTCCGTCTCGCCCGAGACGCGCGCATCCTTGGCCGCCATCACGGTCTCGGTGGCTTCCTCCCCGATCTTTTTCAGGATCGCGTCGTCGCCTTTCGAGAACAGCTTGGCGACATAGGAGGTAGCCGGGTCGCCGCCGTTTTCCAGCTTGCGCGTTTCGATCGTCTGCGCCAGGCGCGCCAGGGTGTCACTCATGGGTTGTCTTCGTATTCGAGTAAATCGTTTGCGGGTCCTGCAGCACCGGCTCGACCGCCTGCCAGTCCTCGCCGTCGAACTTCTGGAAGAAGCAGGAGTGGCGTCCGGTATGGCAGGCGATGCCGCCCTTCTGCTCGATTTTTAAGAGGATCACGTCCTCGTCGCAATCGAGGCGCATTTCCAGCACCTTTTGCGTATGGCCGGACTCCTCTCCCTTGTGCCACAGTTTTTTACGCGAACGGCTCCAGTACACGGCCTCCCCGAGTTCGGCGGTGCGCGCCAGGGCGTCGCGGTTCATCCAGGCGAACATCAATATGTCGCCCGTGGCGGCTTCCTGGGCGATCACCGGCACCAGGCCATGCTCGTCCCAGCGCACCTTTTTCAGCCATGCGGCATTCGTCGTCATGATTTACTCCAGGCGCATCGGGATGCCGCGTTCGGCCATGTAGCGCTTGGCTTCGCCGACCGTGTGCTGCCCGTAGTGGAAGATCGACGCCGCCAGCACCGCATCCGCGTGCCCTTGCAGGACGCCGTCAGCCAGATCCTGCAGGCCGCCGACGCCGCCCGAGGCGATCACGGGAATGCCGACCGCATCCGACACGGCGCGCGTCAGGCCCAGGTCGAAACCGGACTTGGTGCCGTCGCGGTCCATGCTGGTCAGCAGCAGTTCACCCGCGCCCAGCTGTTCGAGCTTGATCGCCCACTCGACCGCATCCATGCCGGTGGCATTGCGGCCGCCATGAGTGAACACTTCCCACTTGCCGGGGGCGGTCTGCTTGGCGTCGATCGCCACCACGATGCACTGGGAACCGTGCTTTTGCGAGGCGTCGAACACCAGCTGCGGATTCTGCACGGCCGAGGTGTTCATGCTGACCTTGTCGGCCCCCGCATTCAACAGGCGCCGCACGTCCTCGACCTTGCGCACGCCGCCGCCCACCGTCAGCGGGATGAAGACGGTGGAGGCGACCGCCTCGATGATCGGCAGGATCAGGTCGCGGCCGTCGGAGGAGGCCGTGATGTCCAAAAAGGTGATTTCGTCCGCGCCCTGGCCGTCGTAGCGGCGCGCGATTTCGACAGGATCGCCGGCGTCGCGCAGTTCGGTGAAATTGACGCCCTTGACGACGCGCCCGCCGGTCACGTCCAGGCAGGGGATGATGCGTTTTGCCAGCATAGTCTTTCCAGAGGCTCCTTAAGCCTGTTCGCCCTCGGTCAGTTCGTCGGCGCGCGCCTGGGCCGAGGCCAGGTCGAGCGTGCCTTCGTAGATCGAGCGGCCGCAAATGACACCTTCGATGCCTTCGTCCTGCACCGCGCACAGGGCCTCGACGTCGGCCAGGTTGTGCAGGCCGCCGGAAGCGATGATCGGGATGCGCACCGCCTGCGCCAGGCGTACGGTCGCTTCGATGTTCACGCCGCCCATCATGCCGTCGCGGCCAATATCCGTGTAGATGATCGATTCGACGCCATAGCCCTCGAATTTCTGGGCCAGGTCGATGACTTCGTGGCCGGACATCTTGCTCCAGCCATCGGTGGCCACTTTACCGTCCTTGGCATCGAGGCCGACGATGATCGAGCCGGGGAAGGCGCCGCAGGCGTCGTGCAGGAAGCCCGGGTTCTTCACGGCGGCGGTGCCGACGATGATGTAGCTGATGCCGTCGTCCAGGTAGCGCTCGATGGTGTCGAGATCGCGGATGCCGCCGCCCAGCTGGACGGGGATCTCGTCGATGCCGTTGTCTTCGGCGAATTCCTGGACCACTTGCAGGATCGATTTGATGGCCGGCTCGTTCTTCGGTTTGCCGGCGAAGGCGCCGTTCAGGTCGACCAGGTGCAGGCGGCGCGCGCCCTTCTTGAGCCAATGCAGGGCCATTTCGGCGGGGTCTTCGGAGAAGACGGTGGCGAGGTCCATATCGCCTTGTTTCAGGCGAACGCAGTGACCGTCTTTCAGGTCGATGGCGGGGATCAGCAGCATGGTCGTGGTGTGTAAGTGAACGGTGGAGTGAGGTTAAACGTCACGGATTCCAGTGGATGAAATTGCGGTACAGGCGCAGCCCGGCGGCCGCGCTTTTCTCGGGGTGGAACTGGGTGGCGACCAGATTGTCGCGTGCGACGGCGCAGGTGTACAGGCCGCCGTAGTCGGTCTCGCCAATGGTGTCGCTCGCGACGTCCGGCGCGACGTAATAGCTGTGCACGAAGTAGAAATAGGTACTATCGTCGACGCCGTCCCACAGCGGGTGGCTGCGGGTCTGCCGGACGCGGTTCCAGCCCATCTGCGGCACTTTAAAACGTGAGCCGTCGGCCTGCACCTTTCCATCTAACTGGAACCGTACCACCTTGCCCGGCAGGATACCGAGGCCCGGGGTGCCGCCATTTTCTTCGCTCTCGTCGAATAGCATCTGTTCGCCGACGCAGACGCCCATCACCGGACGGGTTTTCACGGCGCGCAGCAGGGCTTCCTCGGCGCCGGATTCGCGCAGGCTGTTCATGCAGTCGCGCATCGCGCCCTGGCCCGGCAGCACGATACGGTCGGCGGCGTCGATGTCGGCGGCCTGGTTCGAGACCAGGATGTCGGCCTCCGGCGCCGCGGCGCGCAGGGCCTGCGCTACCGAACGCAGGTTGCCCAGGCCATCCACTACTACGATCTTGTTCGCCATAAGCTTACAGGCTGCCTTTGGTGGACGGGATGATGCCGGCGGCGCGCTCGTCGAGCGTGGTCGCCATGCGCAGCGCGCGCCCGAAGGCTTTGAAGACCGTCTCGCACTGGTGGTGCGCGTTCACGCCGCGCAGGTTATCGATGTGCAGGGTGACGCCGGCGTGGTTGACGAAGCCGCGGAAGAATTCGCCCGTCAGGTCGACGTCGTAGGTGCCGATCATCGCGCGCGTCCAGGGGATGTGCATTTCCAGGCCGGGACGGCCCGAGAAATCGATGACCACGCGCGACAGCGCCTCGTCCAGCGGCACGTAGGAATGGCCGTAGCGGGTCATGCCTTTCTTGTCGCCGACCGCCTTGGCGATCGCCATGCCGAGCGTGATGCCGGTGTCCTCGACCGTGTGGTGGGCGTCGATGTGCAGGTCGCCGACGGCCTCGACTTCCAGGTCGATCATGCCGTGGCGCGCGATCTGGTCGAGCATGTGGTCGAGGAAGGGCACGCCGGTGTTCAGTTTCTGGCGGCCGGTACCGTCGAGGTTGACCGAGACGCGGATCTGCGTCTCGTTGGTGTTGCGGGTGATGTCTGCGGTGCGGGTCATGAGGGGTGCTCGTCGGTTCAGGGCCGCCTACGCTTGCGTCAGCGCGGCCTTGAGGGCATTCAGGAATGCGGAATTTTCTTCCGGGGTGCTGACCGTGACGCGGATGCAATTGGCCAGCATCCCGTGCATTTTACTCAAATTCTTGATCAGCACCCTTGCGTCGTACACTTTTGCGCAGACGGCGGCGGCATCCGGCACGCGCAGCAAAATGAAATTCGCGCTTGAAGCAAATACTTCGACTCCCGGCAGCGCCGCCAGTTCGGCGCTCAGGCGCTCGCGCTCGGCATTGATGCTGGCGGCCTGGGCGTCGAGTACATCGATATGCTCGAGCACGAACTCGGCCGCCACCTGGGTCAGCACGTTGACGTTGTAGGGTGGACGCACCTTCTCGAACTCGGCCAGCAGCTCGGGCGCGGCCGTCATGTAGCCGAGGCGGATGCCGGCCAGGCCGAGTTTGGAGACGGTGCGCATCACGACCAGGTTCTCGAACTCTTTCACGCGGTCCATGAAGGTTTCGCGGGCGAAGGGTTGATACGCTTCGTCCAACACCACGATGCCGTGCTCGCCCTGCGCGTGCAGGATCGCCTCGATATCCTCGACGGCGAACAGGTTGCCGGTCGGGTTGTTCGGGTAGGCCAGGAATACGACGGCCGGCCGGTGCAGGGCGATCGCCGCCAGCATGGCTTCCATGTCGAGCGTGAAGTCGGCTTTCAGCTTCACGCCGACGAAGTCGGCGCCCGCGAACTGGGCCGAGCGCGCATACATGACGAAGGCCGGCACCGGGGCCAGCACGGACGCGCGCCGTTCCTGGCTCGCCACCGTCGTGGTCACGATCTGGATCAGCTCATCGGACCCGTTGCCGAGCATGACATCGAAGCCGGCCGGGATGCCGAGCTTGTTTTTTACTTTTTCCTTCAGCGTCGCGTAGGACGCCACCGGATAGCGGTTCAGCACGGCGTCGGCCAGGCGCTGGCCCAGTTCCTGGCGCAGTTCGGCCGGCAGCTCGTACGGGTTTTCCATCGCGTCGAGCTTGATGAAGCCGGACGCATCGGGCACCACGTAGGCGCCGGCAGCGCGCACGTCGGCGCGGATCACGTTGGCGATCAGGTTATCGATACTCATGCTTGTTCCTCGGTGGTGGCAGCGCCGGCGCGCGCATCGAGCTTGGCGGCGCGGGCGATACTCTTGCGTTGTTTGATGGTCAGTTGCGGTTCCGGCGCGGCCAGGCGCGCGTCGATGATGGCGCAGTACTCAGGATTGAGTTCGAACCCGGCGTACTGGCGCCCCAGGCGGCGCGCGGCGATCGCCGTGGTGCCGCTGCCCATGAAGGGGTCAAGCACGACGCCGCCTGGTGGGCAGGACGCCTTGATCATGCGTTCGATGATTTCCAACGGCTTCTGGGTCGGATGGTCGGCGCGCTCCGGATGCTCGCGGTGCAGGCGCGACACGCTCCATAAATCCTTCGGGTTGTAGCCAACTTCGAGCCACTTGGCGCCGACGAAGATCGAGCGCGAGCGCGCCTTCTTGGTCGCCGCGTCATAGGGAATGCGCACCGAGTCGAGATCGAAGTAGTAATCCTTGCGGTTCACAAAAAAGCCGATGGTGTCGTGCACGGAACTGAAGCTGCGCACGCTGCCGCCCATCGAGGGCACGCGGCGGTCCCAGATAATCTCGTTCATCATCGTCATGCGTTTTTTCAGCATGACGAAGATCTCGGGCGCGAAGCGCCAGGTGAGGAAGATGTACAGGCTGCCGTTGGGCTTGAGCTTCGGCAGCGCGGCGTCGATCCAGCGTTCGGTCCACTCCAGGTAGGCTTCGACGCTTTGCTGGTCGGAGCCGTTGCCGTAGTCCTTGCCGAGGTTGTAGGGCGGGTCGGTCAGGATCAGGTCGACCGAACTGTCGGGGATGCGCGCCAGGCCCGCCAGCGCATCCTCGCAGAAGACCTGGTTGACCCAGTCCGTCATGACTTGGACTTTAGACGCAGCTCGGCGCTGCGCGCGTGCGCCTGCAGACCTTCGCCGTAGGCCAGTTCGGCCGCCACTTTACCCAGGGTCTGGGCACCCGCCTCGCTCACGTGCAGGATCGAAGAGCGCTTCTGGAAATCGTACACGCCCAGCGGCGACGAGAAACGCGCCGTGCGCGAAGTCGGCAGCACGTGGTTCGGACCGCAGCAGTAATCGCCCAGCGATTCGGACGAGAAGCGGCCGATGAACATCGCACCCGCGTGGCGGATTTTGTCGGCCCATTGCTGCGGGTTTTCCGCCGAGATTTCCAGGTGCTCGGCGGCGATGTCGTTGGCGATCGCGCAGGCCTCGTCCATGTCGCGCACTTTGATGAGCGCGCCGCGGTCGGTCAGCGAGGTGGTGATGGTTTCGTGACGCGGCATGGTAGGCAGCAGCTTGTGAATGCTGGCT
Source organism: Massilia sp. Mn16-1_5 (assembly GCF_004798585.1). GTDB lineage: Bacteria > Pseudomonadota > Gammaproteobacteria > Burkholderiales > Burkholderiaceae_D > Telluria. The sequence goes on along the minus strand of NZ_PPXQ01000009.1, from coordinate 104,794 downwards.
TGCACGCGCGCGATGTACTCGGCGTCCGGGCACAGCAAAATTGCCTGCGCCAGTTCGTCGTGCTCGGCCTGCGAGAACAGGTCCATCGCGACCCAGTCCGGGTCGGTCGTGCCGTCGCACAGCACCAGGATTTCCGAAGGACCGGCGATCATGTCGATGCCGACCGTGCCGAACACGCGGCGCTTGGCAGCGGCGACATAGGCGTTGCCGGGGCCGACGATCTTATCGACGGCCGGAATCGTCTCGGTGCCGTAAGCGAGGGCCGCGACGGCTTGGGCGCCGCCGATGGTGATAACGCGCGTCACGCCGGCAATCGCGGCGGCGGCCAGCACCATCTGGTTTTTCACGCCGTCCGGAGTCGGCACCACCATCACGATGTCCTTGACGCCGGCTACCTGCGCCGGAATCGCATTCATCAGGACCGACGAGGGATACGCGGCTTTACCGCCGGGGACGTAGATACCGACGCGGTCGAGCGGCGTGACGCGCTGGCCCAGCACCGTGCCATCCGGCTCGGTATAGGTAAAACCGTTCAGTTCTTGCTTCTGGCGCTCGTGGAACACGCGGATCCGTTCAGCGGCCGTCTGCAGCGCCTGGCGCTGGGCGTCGGGCAACGCGCTGAGTGCGGCCTGCAATTCGCTTTGCGGCAGGTCGAAGGCGGCCACGTCCTGCGCGTTCACGCGGTCGAAACGATTCGTGTACTCGAGCACGGCGGCGTTACCGCGTTTCTTCACATCGGCCAGGATCTTACTCACGGCCGTTTCGATCGCGTCGTCGGTCTCGGCCTCGAACGCCAGCAGCGCATGCAGCTGCTGTTTGAAACCGTCGTGGGTGGAGTCGAGTGTGCGGATCTGTACTGCCATGGTTCAGCCTTGTTTCGTTTGAAGTGCCGACGCTTTTTCGAAAGCCTCGATGATGGGTTGCAGGCGTGCGCGCTTGAGTTTCAAGGCGGCCTGGTTGACGACCAGGCGCGAGGAGATCTCCATGATCTTCTCGACTTCGACCAGGTTGTTCGCGCGCAGCGTGTTGCCGGTCGAGACCACGTCGACGATGGCGTCCGACAGGCCGACCAGCGGCGCCAGTTCCATCGAGCCGTACAGTTTGATGAGGTCGACGTGCACGCCCTTGCTGGCGAAATGCTCGCGCGCGGTGTGGGTGAACTTGGTCGCCACGCGCAGGCGCGCGCCCTGGCGCACGGCGGTCTCGTAATCGAAGCCGGCATTCACCGCCACCGACATGCGGCAGCAGGCGATGTTCAGGTCGACCGGTTGATATAGCCCTTCGCCGCCGTGCTCGAGCAGTACGTCCTTGCCGGCCACGCCGAAATCGGCCGCGCCGTACTGCACATAGGTCGGCACGTCGCTGGCGCGCACGATCAGCACGCGTACACCCGGATCGTTGGTCGCCAGGATGAGTTTACGCGAGGTTTCCGGATTCTCGGTGACGACGATGCCGGCCGCTTCCAGCAGCGGCAGCGTGTCTTCGAAAATGCGCCCTTTCGAGAGCGCGAGGATCAGACCGGAGTCGGTCGATTGTGTTGCGATGCTCATAGCTCTTTTATTTGATGCGCACGATGTCGGCGCCCACCTTCGACAATTTGACTTCCATGCGGTCGTAGCCGCGGTCGAGGTGGTAGATGCGGTCGATCAGGGTCGTTCCTTCGGCCGCCATGCCGGCGATCACCAGCGAAGCCGAGGCGCGCAGGTCGGTCGCCATCACGGGCGCGCCCACCAGGCGTTCGACGCCCTTGATGAAGGCCGTATTCCCCTCGGTCGAGATGAAGGCGCCGAGGCGGTTCATCTCCTGCACGTGCATGAAGCGGTTTTCAAAAATGGTCTCGGTCACGCGGCTCGGGCCGGCGGCGATCGTGTTCACGGCCATGAACTGGGCCTGCATGTCGGTCGGGAAGCCCGGGTATTCGGTCGTGCGGAACGAGACCGGCTGCGGACGGCCGTCCATGCGCGCACGGATCGTATTCGAACCGATGTCCATCTGCAGGCCGACTTCGCGCAGCTTATCCAGCGCGACGTCGAAGATGTCGGTGCGGGTATTGGTCAGCACGATGTCGCCGCCGGTGGCCGCGACCGCGCACAGGAAAGTCGCCGCTTCGATGCGGTCCGAGATCACGGCGTGCTTGGCGCCATGCAGTTCGGAGACGCCCTGGATCACCAGGCGATCGGTGCCGATGCCTTCGATCTTCGCGCCCATTGCCACCAGCAGGTTGGCGAGGTCCGTGACTTCCGGTTCGCGTGCCGCGTTTTCCAGCACCGTCTCGCCTTCGGCCAGGGTCGCGGCCATCAGGAGGTTTTCGGTGCCGGTGACCGTGATCATGTCGGTCAGGATGCGCGCGCCCTTCAGCTTTTTCGCCTTGGCGTAGATGTAGCCGCCTTCGATGGTGATCTCGGCGCCCATCGCGCGCAGGCCCTTGATGTGCTGGTCGACAGGGCGCGAACCGATCGCGCAGCCGCCCGGCAAGGACACCTTGGCTTCGCCGAAGCGCGCCAGCAGGGGACCGAGCACCAGGATCGAGGCGCGCATGGTCTTCACCAGTTCATACGGCGCTTCCAGGCTGGTGATGTTGGCGCCGTTCAGGGTGACGTTTTCGTCGTCCTGGGTCACCTTCAGGCCGGTCTGCTCGAGCAGTTTCAGGATGGTCTTGACGTCGTGCAGGCGCGGCACGTTCGACAGTTCGACGTCGCCGCTGCTCAGTAGGCCTGCGCACAGGATCGGCAGCGCCGCGTTCTTGGCGCCCGATACCGCGATCTCGCCGTTCAGGCGCTTGCCGCCAACAATTTGAAGCTTGTCCATTTAGCCTCCGTATTCTTCAGGGGTCAGGGTCTTCATCGACAGCGCGTGGATTTCTTCGCGCATGCGGTCGCCCAGCGCCGCATAGACCAGCTGGTGGCGCTGGATCGGACGCTTGCCGGCAAAGGCCGGGGACACGATCAGGGCCGAGAAGTGACGGCCATCGCCCTCGACTTGCAGGTGCGTGCATTGCAGGCCGTTTTCGATGTAGCTGTGGATCAGTTCTGGAGTGGTCGACACGATAATTCCTAAGGTTTCAGTGACGCAGCTTGTAGCCGCGGCGGAGCAAATTGATCGCCACTGCCGCGAGCACCGCGAAGAAGGCGCAGACGATGGCAAGGCTGGTCCACGGCGAGATGTCGGACTGGCCGAAGAAGCCGTGGCGGAACCCGTCAATCATATAAAAGAACGGGTTGAAATGCGAGACCGCCTGCCAGAATGCGGGCAGCGAGTGGATCGAATAGAACACCCCGGCCAGGAAGGTGGCCGGCATGATCAGGAAGTTCTGGAACGCGGCCAGCTGGTCGAATTTATCGGCCCAGATACCGGCGATCACGCCCAGCGTGCCGAGGATGGCCGCGCCCATGATGGCGAACACGATGATCCACAGCGGCGCCGCAAAGCTCAGGTGCGCGAACCAGGCGGTGATCGCGAACACGCCGGCGCCGACCGCCAGGCCACGCACGACGGACGCGGCCACATAGGCGAGCAGGATTTCCCAGTGCGACAGCGGCGGCAGCAGGATGAAGACCAGGTTGCCCGTGATCTTGGACTGGATCAGCGAGGACGACGAGTTGGCGAAGGCATTCTGCAGCACGCTCATCATCACCAGGCCCGGCACCAGGAAGGCGGTGTAGGACACGCCCGGATACACCTCGACCCGCCCTTCCAGCACGTGGCCGAAGATCAGCAGGTAGAGCATGGCCGTCAGGATCGGCGCGGCAATCGTCTGCGTCGCGACTTTCCAGAAGCGCAGCATCTCTTTGTAGAACAGGGTACGGAACCCTACGGACACGACGCTCACAGGGCACCCTTTTCCATGATTTGCAGGAAGATATCTTCGAGATCGGCTTGCTGCAGCTGCATCTCGTCGATGACGGCGCCGCTCGCGCGCAGGCGTGCCAGGATCGGCTCGACCTCGGCGTAATCGTTCACGCGCAGGCTGTATTTGTTGCCATTCTGGTGCTCGTCATGCGAGACCAGGTGGCGCAGGTCTTGCGGCAAGTCGCCGCTTTTCAGGTGCACGATCAGTTGCGAGCCGGACACGCGGCGCAGCAGCGCATTCATCGTGTCGAGCGCGACAACTTGCCCGGATTTCAGCATGGCCACGCGCTGGCACATGGCTTGCGCTTCTTCCAGGTAGTGGGTGGTCAGCACGACCGTGTGCCCGCCTTCGCGGTTCAGGCGCGAAATGAATTTCCAGAGGGTCTGGCGCAGCTCGACGTCGACGCCGGCGGTCGGCTCGTCCAGCACGATGACGGGCGGTTTATGGACCAGCGCCTGCGCCACCAGTACGCGCCGCTTCATGCCGCCCGACAGGGCGCGCATGTTGACGTCGGCTTTGCTGGTCAAATCGAGGTTTTCCATGACCTCGTCGATCCACTTGTCGTTGTTCTTGATGCCGAAGTATCCCGACTGCAGGCGCAGGGTTTCGCGCACCGTGAAGAAGGGATCGAACACCAGTTCCTGCGGCACGACGCCCAGCTTCTTGCGGGCTTCGCGGAAATCGGTGACGACGTCGTGGCCGTGGATCTGCACGCTGCCGACGTCGGGCCGGATCAGGCCGGCGATGGTGGAAATCAGGGTCGTCTTGCCGGCGCCGTTGGGGCCGAGCAGGCCGAAGAATTCGCCCTGTTCGATGGTGAGAGACACGCCTTTCAGGGCCTTAAAGGCCTTGTAGCTCTTCTCGACGCTGTTAATCTGGATCGCTGTCATTGTTCTTGGATGTGGCCGCCGTGCGGGCGCACGCAAGCCGGGCGGGGAAACGGCCCATTATAGGTGAAATCGGAAATACAAGAGCCCGGCGGCATTGGACATGCCGTGGGCATAGAGGGAGGAATGATCCGGGGCCGTGTGGACCGCCCCGGAAACAGCGATGCGATTACGCGCGCGCCAGCACGTCTTCCAGGCCGTACAGATGCGTCAACGCATCGATATTGCCTGGCACGTTGATGAATGTGAGTTTCTGCCCCGCATCGCGGGCACGGCGCTGCCAGGCCAGCAGCAGGGCCACGCCGGACGAGTCGGCGGCGCGCACGCCGCCCAGGTCGAACACGGTCTCGCCGGCCCGGATCGCGGCGCAGCCCTGCTCCAGGGCCGCATTGGCGGTCTCGAAGGTCAGGGCGTCGAGCGAGAGCATCGGATTTGCTTCAGCCATTTACTTGGGGGCCTTCAGCGGCTTGCTGGCCAGCTGCTTGTTACGCTCGGCCAGTTTGTTGATCAGGCCATCGATACCCGACTTGTTGATCTCGGCCGCGAAGGTGCCCTTGTAGGTTTCGACCAGCCAGGCGCCCAGCACGTTGATGTCGTAGATCTTCCAGCCTTGCGGACCCTTGGCCAGGCGGTAGTTCAGCGTGATCGGCTCGCCGCGGGTGACGTTCACCTGGGAACGCACTTCGACTTCGGTGTCGGCCGCGTCGTTACGCATCGGCTTGAACTCGATGGTTTCGTTCTTGATCTGCGACAGCGCGCCCGAGTAAGTGTAGACCAGCAGCGTGCGGAATTCTTCCGACAGGCGCTTTTGCTGTTCCGGAGTGGCCTGGCGCCAGAAGCGGCCGGCGGCTTGCGCCGTCATTTTTTCGGCGTCGACATACGGCAGGATCTTGGAATTGACGAGTTCCATGATCTTGTTGCGGTTGCCGGCCTGGATGTCCTTGTCGGACTTCACGGTCTCGATCACGTCGGCGCTGATGCGCTTGACGAGCACGTCCGGTGCCTCGTTGGCGGCCGGGGCCGGTGCGGCGATCACGCTGGTGGCGAAGGCAAAGGTAGCGGCGGTGGCGATGAGTTGGGCGATTGGTTTCATAAGCTCTCTTTTCTGTATTTGATGAGACAGCTTGCAGGACAGGTCGTGCCGCATGCGAGCTGTTTTACGAACTCTTACTTCCGCTGCGTTTCGGTCGCGCTCGATGCCGGTTCCGGCACCACTTGCGTGTTCGACTGCGCTTCATCCTTCGGCTTTTCCTTCGGCGCATCCTTTTCGGGGCCCGATTCGCCGTCGTAAATCCGGCTCTGGCGGCGTTGCAGGTAACCGTCACGGATGAACTCGTAACGGTCGAGCGCGGCTTCCTCGAACAGGTTCGATGCTTCCAGCACCGAGGCACGTTGGTCGACGGCACGCACGGCAACACCAATGTTGCGCACGTGCTCAGGATTCTTGTTCGACCACGGATCAGCCCAGATGTCAGCAGGCAATGCAGCGGTGTCACGAATCGTAGATGGGCCCAACAATGGCAACATCAAGTAGGGACCGCTTGGAACGCCCCACACACCCAGGGTCTGGCCGAAATCTTCGTTGTGTTTCTGCAGGCCCGCCTCCGAGGCGATGTCGAGCACGCCGGCGATACCGAAGGTCGAGTTGATCGCAACACGCATGAAGTCGCTCATGCCTTCCTGACCCTTGCCCTGCATCAGGTTATTCGCCGAGCTCCAGACATCCGACAGGTTGCCGAAGAAGTTGCTGACGCCCGTTTGCACGAAGCCCGGCAGCACATTCTTGTAGGCGGTGGCGGCCGGCTTCAGGGCCACGCGGTCGACCGCGTCGTTGAAGGCGAAGGTAGCGCGGTTGAATTTTTCCAGCGGGTCTTGCGGATTGCTCGGGGCCGCGCAGCCGGCCAGGACGACGCAGCTAGCAGCCGCCAGCGCCAGTCCGCGCCAGCGCGGCAGAGTGTTGTCTTTGTTCTTGCTCTTCATTCACTGCCTTCCTTTCCTTCGGCAGCCTTGCTGTAGATGAACTGATTGATCAGGTCTTCCAGCACGGTGGCCGATTGCGTACGGTTGATTCGATCGCCGTCGACGAGGTTCTTGGTGTCGCCGCCCGGTTCGATGCCAATGTATTGCTCGCCCAGCAGGCCTGCGGTCAGGATCTTGAGCGACGAATCTTTCGGGAACTTGTAGTTTGGATCCAGGTCGAGGCTCACCATGGCCTGGAAGGTTTTGTCGTCGAAACTGATGTCGCCCACCCGGCCGACCACGACACCGGCGCTCTTGACTGGCGCCTGTGGCTTCAATCCACCAATGTTGTCGAACTTGCCAACGACGGTATAGGTTTCGGCAAACGACAGCGAGCTCATATTCCCCGCCTGCAGCGCGAGGAACAGGATGGCGGCGGCGCCCAGCAGGACGAACAGGCCGACCCAGACATCGATGATTTTACGGTGCATAGTATTTCCTAGTATTCAGGCCGTCTGTGCGCGGCCAAACGAAACGGTTTTTATTAATTCTTTACTGAGTGAACATCAGGGCGGTCATCACGAAGTCCAGGCCCAGGACCAGCAGCGAGGCGATGACGACGGTACGCGTGGTCGCGCGCGCCACGTCGGCCGGGGTCGGCTTCACGTGGTAACCCTGGAACACGGCCGTGAAGGTCACGGCAATGCCGAACACGAAGCTTTTGATGACGCTGCTCACGACATCGCGGCGCACGTCGACGCCGGCCTGCATCTGCGACCAGAAGGCGCCTTCGTCCAGGCTCAGCATTTTCACGGCGACCAGGTAGCTGCCGATGATGCCGACGGCCGAGAACACGGCGGCCAGCACCGGCATGGCGATCACGCCGCCCCAGAAACGCGGCGCCAGCACGCGCGCCACCGGATTCACGGCCATCATTTCCATGGCCGACAGCTGCTCGCCCGCCTTCATCAGGCCGATCTCGGCCGTGAGCGAGGTACCGGCGCGGCCCGCGAACAGGAGCGCCGTGACGACCGGACCGAGTTCGCGGATCAGCGACAGCGCGGTCAGCGAACCGAGCTTTTCCTCGGCGCCGAACTGGATCAGGTTCACGTAGAACTGCAGGCCCAGCACGAGACCGACGAAGAGGCCGGAGACGATGGTGATGACCAGCGAGTAGTTGCCAATAAAGTGAATTTGCTCGGAAATCAGGGTCGGACGACGCCATGCACCCGGCGAAAAGCGCAGCAAATTAAAAAAGGCGCGCGTGGCAAAACCCAGGCTTTCGATCGATTCGCGCACGGTGGCGCCCGTGCTTTCAAAGACACGCATGATCATCGCGGCGCTCCCAGGCCCAGGTCGTCGGCCAGCGACTTACCCGGATAGTGGAAGGGCACCGGACCGTCGGGCTCGGCGTTCACGAACTGTTTGACGTAAGGATCTTGCGAGACACGCAGCTCGGCCGGCGTGCCTTCGGCCACGATCTTGCCCGCCGACATGAAGTAGACGTAGTCGGCGATGGCGAAGGTTTCGTTGACGTCGTGCGAGACCAGGATCGAGGTCGACCCCAGCGCATCGTTCAGGTTGCGGATCAGGCTGGCGGTCAGGCCCATCGAGATCGGGTCGAGGCCGGCGAAGGGCTCGTCGTACATGATCAGTTCAGGGTCGAGCGCGATGGCACGGGCAACGGCGACGCGGCGCGCCATGCCGCCGGAAATCTCGCCCGGCTTGAGTTTCGAGGCGTTACGCAGGCCGACCGCGTTCAGCTTCATCAGCACCAGGTCGCGGATCAGCTCTTCCGGCAAGTCGGTATGCTCGCGCAGCGGAAAGGCGACGTTGTCGAAGACGGTCAAATCGGTGAACAGGGCGCCGAACTGGAACAGCATGCCCATCCGGCGGCGCAGGCGGTACAGGCCCTCGGTGCGCAGCTCGTGCACGACCTCGCCGCCGACCCGCACCGAACCGCGCTGCGGACGGATCTGGCCGCCGATCAGGCGCAACACCGTGGTCTTGCCGCAGCCGGAACCACCCATCACGGCAATCAGCTTGCCGCGAGGGAAATCCATGCGCAGGTTCGACAGGATCTTGCGTTCGCCGTAACCGAACTCGAGATCGCGTATTTCTACAAGGTTAGACACAGAGGGGATAATCGGATGTAAAGAATCCCGTATTGTAGTGCAGAAACGGCAATCCCTGCTTGAGACACCCCCGTTTCACGCCTCGTTTCGACGCGCGCCTACAACACTAATAACCGAGAAGTCAGATATTTCCTGCCGCAAGTCATTGTTTTTGTTGAGATATGCATATATGTCAACATTGCAATTTGTTGACATAAACCAACATTTCTCGGAGGCAGTAGCAATAAGCGAAATGTAGGGTGGAGTCCCGACTCCACGCGTTTGCAATGGGCGAGTCGATATGGAGTATGCGACTCAACCGTTGTACGCGTGGAGTCAGGACTCCACCCTACGTCTAATTACCTTAACTAATTTAGCGCGGCAGTACCGACGAGCCCATCAGGAACTCATCCACCGCCCGCGCGCACTGGCGGCCTTCGCGGATCGCCCACACCACCAGCGACTGGCCGCGGCGCATGTCGCCGGCCACGAAGACCTTCGGCACCGAGGTCTGGTAGCAGGTCTCGCCCTCGGTCGTCGCCCGCGCGTTACCGCGCGCATCCTTCTGCACGCCGAAGGCGTCGAGCACCTGCTGCACCGGGGAGACAAAACCCATGGCCAGGAACACGAGGTCGGCCTTCAGCTCGAATTCGCTGTTCGGCACTTCGGTCATCTTGCCGTCTTTCCACTCGACGCGGCAGGCGATCAGCTTCTCGACTTTGCCGTTTTTACCCTCGAAGCGCTTGGTCGCCACGGCGAAATCGCGTTCGCAGCCCTCCTCGTGCGAGGACGAGGTGCGCAGCTTGGTCGGCCAGTAGGGCCAGACCAGGGGTTTGTTTTCATGCTCGGGCGGCATCGGCATCAGCTCGAACTGGGTCACCGTGGCCGCGCCGTGGCGGTTCGAGGTGCCGACGCAGTCGGAACCGGTATCGCCGCCGCCGATCACGACCACGTGTTTGCCGGTCGCCTTGATCTGGTCTTTCAATTTATCGCCGGCATTCACCCGGTTTTGCTGGGGCAGGAAGTCCATGGCGAAGTGCACGCCTTTCAGTTCGCGTCCCGGCACCGGCAAGTCACGCGGCTGCTCGGCGCCGCCGGCCATCACGACCGCATCGAATTCGGCCTGCAGATCTTCCGGGAAAATCGTGTCGCGCGCCATGTTGCTGACCGTGGCCGGGAAATCCTTGCCGATCAGGACGCTGGTACGGAAGGTGACGCCCTCGGCCTGCATCTGCTCCATGCGACGGTCGATCAGGCCCTTTTCCATCTTGAAGTCGGGGATACCGTAGCGCAGCAGGCCGCCGATGCGGTCGCTCTTCTCGAACACGGTGACATCGTGGCCGGCGCGCGCCAGCTGCTGGGCGGCTGCCAGGCCGGCTGGGCCGGAACCAACCACCGCCACTTTTTTACCCGTTTTCACGGCCGGCGGCTGCGGCACGACATAGCCGTGTTCAAAGGCGTTGTCGGCAATCTTGCGCTCGATCGACTTGATGCCGACCGGGTCGTTGTTGATGCCGAGCGTGCAGGCCGCTTCGCAGGGTGCCGGGCAGATGCGGCCGGTCACTTCTGGGAAGTTGTTGGTCGAGTGCAGGTTGTCGATCGCTGCACGGTAATTGTTGTGATACACCAGATCGTTCCAGTCGGGGATCTGGTTGTTGACCGGGCAGCCGGTATTGCAGAAGGGGATGCCGCAATCCATGCAGCGTGCGCCCTGCACCTTGGCTTGGCCGTCGGTCAGGGTGACAACGAATTCTTTGTAGTTCTTGACGCGTGCGGCAGGTTCCAGGTGATCTTCTTCCTGCCGTTGAAATTCCATGAAGCCGGTGATTTTGCCCACGTTTTATTCCTTTTAATCTCGATGCAGCGGCTGCTTTGCAGCTGGTTGAACGCGTGGGCAGGAAACCTGCCCACCTTACGGGTCGAGCTGCGTTATGCCGCGAGTTCGATTTTGTCGTTCGCTTCTTCCATGCTGCTGTTGTGCATTTCTTCCAGCGCGCGCTTGTAGTCGGTCGGGAAGACTTTTACGAATTTGCCGCGGCTGTTGGCCCAGTCGTCCAGCAGGTTGCGGGCACGGGTGCTGCCGGTGTACTTGAAATGGCGCTCGATCAGGCGGCGCAGGATGACCTCGTCGGCCTCACGCTCGCTGCCGCGGCTCTGGCTGTGCCAGCCGGAGACGTCGCCCTGCTCTTTCGCCGAGACGACACGCTCCAGGTTCACCATGGTCGTGTTGCAGCGTGCGGCGAACTCGTCCTTCGGATCGTAGACATAGGCCACGCCGCCCGACATGCCGGCCGCGAAGTTGCGTCCGGTCTCGCCCAGCACCACGACGGTACCGCCGGTCATGTATTCGCAACCATGGTCGCCGCAACCTTCCACGACCGCGGTGGCGCCCGAGTTACGCACCGCGAAGCGTTCGCCGGCCACGCCGTTGAAGAAGGCTTCACCGGAAATCGCGCCGTACAGCACGGTGTTGCCGACGATGATGTTGTCCACCGCCCAGCCACGGAATTCCGTGTTCGGACGCACGATCACACGGCCGCCCGACAGGCCTTTGCCGACGTAGTCGTTGCCTTCGCCCACCAGGTCGAGCGTGATGCCTTGCGCCAGGAAGGCGGCCGCCGACTGGCCGGCCGTGCCTTGCAGCTGGATGTGGATGGTGTCGTCCGGCAAGCCGGCGTGACCATAGCGCTTGGCGACTTCGCCCGAGAGCATGGTGCCGACCGTGCGGTTCACGTTGCGCACCGGAGAAATGAAGGAGACGCGCTCGCCCTTTTCCAGTGCCGCTTTCGCCTGCGCGATCAGCTTGTGGTCCAGTGCCTTGTCCAGGCCATGGTCCTGCTCGTCGCTGTGGAACAGGTTGCGCAGCGAATCCGTCTTCGGCTGATAGAAGATGTTGCTGAAGTCCAGGCCTTGCGCCTTCCAGTGCGTGATCGCCTTCGATTTGTCCAGCAGGTCGGCACGGCCGATCAGTTCGTCGTAGCTGCGGATGCCGAGCTGGGCCATCAGCTGGCGCGCTTCTTCGGCCACGAAGAAGAAATAATTCACCACGTGTTCCGGCTTGCCCTGGAATTTGGCGCGCAGGACAGGGTCTTGCGTCGCCACGCCCACAGGACACGTGTTCAGGTGGCACTTGCGCATCATGATGCAGCCTTCGACCACCAGCGGGGCCGTGGCGAAACCGATCTCGTCAGCGCCGAGCATGGCGGCGATCACGACGTCGCGGCCGGTCTTCATCTGGCCGTCGGCCTGCACGCGGATGCGGCTTCGTAAACCGTTCAGCACCAGGGTCTGCTGGGTTTCCGCCAGGCCCAGCTCCCACGGCGTACCGGCGTGTTTGACGGAGGACAGCGGCGAAGCGCCGGTGCCGCCATCGTGGCCGGCCACCACCACGTGGTCCGCCTTGGCTTTCGAGACGCCCGCGGCGACGGTGCCGATACCGACTTCCGACACCAGTTTCACGGAGATCGACGCGCGCGGGTTTGCGTTTTTCAGGTCGTGGATCAGCTGTGCCAGGTCTTCGATCGAATAGATGTCGTGGTGCGGCGGCGGAGAGATCAGGCCCACGCCCGGCACCGAGAAGCGCAGCGAGGCAATGTATTCCGACACCTTGTGGCCCGGCAGCTGACCGCCTTCGCCCGGTTTCGCGCCCTGCGCCATCTTGATCTGGATCTGGTCGGCGGCGTTCAGGTATTCCGCGGTGACGCCGAAGCGGCCCGAGGCGACCTGCTTGATCTTCGAGCGCAGCGAATCGCCCTCTTCCAGCGGAATGTCGGCAGCCACGCGGTCGGAGCCGAGCACCGAGGCCAGGGTTTCGCCCTTGGAAATTTTGATTCCCTTGAACTCGTTGATGTAGCGCAGCGGGTCTTCGCCGCCTTCGCCCGTGTTCGACTTTCCGCCGATGCGGTTCATGGCGATCGCCAGCGTCGCATGCGCTTCGGTCGAGATCGAACCGAGCGACATCGCACCGGTCGCAAAACGCTTCACGATCTCTTTCGCCGGCTCGACTTCGCCCAGCGGAATCGCTTTACTCGGATCGATCTTGAATTCGAACAGGCCGCGCAGCGTCAGGTGGCGGCGGCTCTGGTCGTTGATGATCTGGGCGTATTCTTTATAGGTGCTGAAGTTGTTGGCGCGGGTCGCGTGCTGCAGTTTCGCGATCGAGTCCGGCGTCCACATGTGGTCTTCGCCGCGCACGCGGAAGGCATACTCGCCGCCCGTGTCCAGCGCGTTCGCCAGCAGCGGATCGGCGCCGAAGGCCAGGTTGTGCAGGCGCAGCGCTTCTTCCGCCACTTCGAACAAGCCGATCCCTTCCACCGTCGACGAGGTGCCGCGGAAGTACTTGTCGACCAGCGATTTATTCAGGCCGACGGCCTCGAAGATCTGGGCGCCGCAGTAGGACATGTAGGTCGAGATGCCCATCTTCGACATCACCTTCATGAGGCCCTTGCCGATCGCCTTTGTGTAGTTATAAGCGGCGGCGCTCGGATCCATCTCGTGCGGCAGGTGCTGGGCGAGATCGGTCAGGGTTTCCAGCGCCAGGTACGGGTGCACGGCTTCCGCGCCGTAGCCGGCCAGCAGGGCGAAGTGGTGGGTTTCGCGGGCCGAGCCGGTTTCGACCACCAGGCCGGTGGAGGCGCGCAGGCCGCGCATCACCAGGTGCTGGTGGATGGTCGAGGTTGCCAGCAGGGCCGGAATCGCCACGGTCTCGCTCGAGACCGCGCGGTCCGAAACGATCAGGATGTTGTGGCCCGATTTGACGGCGTCGACCGCTTCCGCGCACAGCGAGGCCAGGGAGGCTTCGATGCCCTCCTTGCCCCAGGCGACCGGGTAGCAGATATTCAGTTCATACGATTTGAACTTGCCGCCGGTATGCAGGCTGATATTGCGCAGGCGCGCCATGTCGTCGAAACCGAGCACCGGCTGCGATACCTCCAAACGCATCGGCGGGTTGACGTTGTTCGTGTCCAGCAGGTTCGGCTTTGGACCGATGAACGAGACCAGCGACATCACCATCGCTTCGCGGATCGGGTCGATCGGCGGGTTCGTCACCTGGGCAAACAATTGTTTGAAATAGTTGTACAAAGGTTTGAGCTTGTTCGACATCACCGCCAGCGGCGAGTCGTTGCCCATCGAACCGGTCGCTTCTTCGGCCAGCACCGCCATCGGCGCCATCAGGAATTTCAGGTCTTCCTGGGTGTAGCCGAAGGCTTGCTGGCGGTCGAGAAGCGAGATGGCCGCCTTTTCGCCCTGGGCCGGGGTGTCTTTTGCACGGTTCTGCGCCAGCTGCGATTCGCTCAGCTTGATTTCGTTGAGCTTGATGCGCACCGATTTGATCCAGGCTTTATAGGGCTTGGCGTTCGAATAGGTGTCTTTCAACTCTTTGTCGTCGATGATGCGGCCCGCTTCCAGGTCGATCAGGAACATTTTTCCTGGCTGCAGTCTCCACTTCTTGACGATGCGCGATTCCGGGATCGGCAGCACGCCCGACTCGGAAGCCATCACGACCAGGTCGTCTTCGGTGACGACGTAACGGGCCGGACGCAGGCCGTTGCGGTCCAGGGTGCCGCCGATGTGGCGGCCGTCCGTAAACGCCATGGCGGCGGGGCCGTCCCATGGTTCCATCATCGCCGCGTGGTATTCGTAGAAGGCCTTGCGGTTGTCGTCCATCGCCGAATGATTTTCCCAGGCTTCGGGAATCATCATCATCATTGCCTGGGCGATCGGGTAACCCGCCATCACCAGCAGTTCCAGGGCGTTGTCGAAGCAGGCGGTGTCGGACTGGCCTTCGTAAATGAGCGGGAACAGTTTATTCAGGTCCTCGCCCAGCACGGCCGACTTCATCATGCCTTCGCGGGCACGGGTCCAGTTGAAATTGCCTTTGACGGTATTAATTTCTCCGTTGTGGGCAATCAGGCGGTAGGGGTGGGCCAGCGGCCATTCCGGGAAGGTATTCGTCGAGAAGCGCTGGTGCACCAGGGCGAGCGCGGAGACGCAGCGCGGATCTTGCAGATCCTTGAAGTAGACGCCGACCTGGTCGGCCAGCAGCAGGCCTTTATAGACGATCGTACGGGCCGACATCGAGGGCACGAAGAATTCCTTGCCGTGCAGGAGTTTCAATGCCTGGATCGCGTGGCCTGAGGATTTGCGGATCACGTACAGCTTACGCTCGAGCGCGTCGGTGACCATGATGTCCGGACCGCGGCCAATAAAGATTTGGCGAATCACCGGTTCCTTGGCTTTCACGGTCGGCGACATCGGCATCGCTTCGTCGACCGGCACATTGCGCCAGCCGAGCACGACCTGGCCTTCGATGCGCACGGCGCGCTCGATTTCCTGTTCGCAGGCGATGCGCGACGCGTGTTCCTTCGGCAGGAACACCATGCCGACGCCGTATTCTCCGGGCGGCGGCAGCTCGACGCCCTGCTTGGCCATCTCGTCGCGGAAATACTGGTCGGGAATCTGGATCAGGATACCGGCACCGTCGCCCATCAGCGGATCGGCACCGACGGCGCCCCGGTGGTCCAGGTTTTTAAGGATCAATAACCCCTGGTCGATGATGGAATGGCTTTTGTTGCCCTTGATATGGGCGATGAAACCGACGCCGCAGGCGTCATGTTCATTGGCGGGATCGTATAAACCTTGGGCAATCATTGCGGGACTCTCCACAGCTTTTCAGGGGTTGAAGGCCGAGAATAGTGCAATGCAACAAAGGCTGCAAGTGGAACAATGAGGGTCGGAGTCGAATTAATTCATTCACTCGGCAAGGATGACATAAATAGGGACAGGTCGAATCATGGTAATAAAGTGACTTTCCGAGCAGCGAAAATTCGGCCTTTTCCTACTAGGTCAGCAGGAAATTGCTATGCCTAAAAGATGAGCAGCGCAAACATTGCGCGATAGCCGAGGATGACCGAACGGCTGATGCAGGGTTCAGGCGGCTGTCGCAGGAGGCACTTTGAATGGCCGGCCGCGCTTGGCCGGCAGGATGCGGCGCTGGGTCTGGCGCTCGAGTTCGAGCTTGAAAGCATGGGAGCCGAGCGGCTGCCCCTTTTGTACGGCGCCGGTCACCTGCGCCAGCTCGTCCGGGCCGATGCCTTGCTCCACCCACTCGATATACGCCGCCTCGCGCTGGAAGGGCGTATTGCCCAGCCCCCAGAACAGGGCGTGGTCGGTGACGACGGCATCGGGCGCCATGCCGGCATGGTGGCGGTAGCTCGACCACAGATACACCGCCGGCTCGGCCCCCTCCCCCTCGCGCACCGGCGCCAGCTCGATGAAGCGACTGCACATCAGCAGATGACGGTCGGGTTCGACCACGGCCGTGCGGAACCGTCCTTCGAACAGCCCGCCGGCGCGCTCGTACTTGCCGTTGTACCAGGGAACGTAGAGACGGCCGAGCTTTTGCATCATGGCCGCCAGACCTTCCTCGGTTTCGGGCGTGGCCAGCAGCTGCAGCTGGGTCGGCAGCAGCACGTAGGCGTGGATCGCCACTTTATAAAAGCGGGCGGCTTCTGCCAGCCAGGCCAGGAAACGCTCGTAATCGGCCGGCTCGCGGAAGATGCGCTGGCGATCGTTGCCGCGCTGGAGGATGTGGTGGGCTTGCTTCGGGAGGATCAGGCGGGGTTGGCGGGCCATGGTGCGCAAGAATGAGGCAGATAAGCGTATTCTAGCGCGGTGGGAAGACTGTGTCCCTCATTTATTTTAAGCAAGGGAAATTTTACCATTGACTCTGTCCCGATTTTGTAGGGTGGGCATTCATGCCCACGCGGTGCGGCATGTGCGGGTCGAAAACACGTTTCGATCAGGAAGGGTTGCACCGCGTGGGCATGGAATGCCCACCCTACAAACGACGATCAAGCCAGCGTAAAGCCTGCCGAGAGGCTGTAACCCTCGCCATACGCGCTACGCAGCGGCAGCTCCTGTCCCAGCGCGCTTCTCGTCTTCTTGCGCAGGCGATACACCAGCATGTCGACGCGGCGGCTGGCGTCCGGATCATCTCCTCCCATGCCGGCCACGATGGTGGCGCGCGGCACCGGGCGCGTATTGATCGTCAGCAGGTGCAGGAAATTGAACTCCTTCTCCGTCAGATCGATCACCTTGCCGCTCAGCTCGAGCTGGCGCGCGCTCACGCGCAGGGTCCATTTCACGGGCGCCGGGGCCGGCTCGCTCGGACGCACGCGGCGGCCCAGGGCTTCGATGTGGGCGGCCAGTTCCGGGAACTTGATCGGTTTCGTCAGATAGTGGTCGGCGCCCAGCTGCAGGCCGAGGATGCGGTTGTCGAAGGCGACGCGGCCGGTCAGCACCAGCAGGCCGATTTCCGGATACAGCTGGCGCATGCGCGGGATCACCGTAAAACCGTCCTCGTCGGGCAGGCCGAGGTCGAGCACGACCACCGCGGCGGGCGTGCGCGTCAGGGCCGCCCACATCTCGCTGGCGGAGGTGGCGATGGTGACTTCATGCTCGAGTTCGCGCAGGAAATCGGCCATGTCCCCGGCGTAATCGCCGTTGTCTTCCACAATCAATATCTGCGTCATGGGCTTACACGTTCTTCATGTTGGGTTGCCGGAGGGCAGCGCGGGATTATCGGGTGTCGTGCCTTGGCGCGCAAGCAACTTCGCAGCGCCGGCGATCGGCAGCCAGATGCGGAATTCGGCGCCACCGCCGCTCGGCGTGACCAGGCTGAGGACGCCGCCGTGTACCTCGACGATCGAGCGCGCCATGTACAGGCCCAGGCCGCTGCCCGGCATGCCGGCAGCGTTGCTGCCACGGTAAAACTTGTCGAAGACCCGGGTTTGCTCGTCGCGCGGCACACCCGGGCCATGGTCGCGCACGGCCAGTTCGATGCCGCTGGCGGCCAGGCGTCCTCCCAACACCACCGGGGAGGTGGCCGGTGAATACGCGATCGCGTTGTCGACCAGGACTTTTAAGGCCAGGCGCAAGCCTTCGGGATCGCAGCGCAGGGTTTCGGGCAGTTCGCGCGCCTTGATGCTGGCTGTGCGCCCGGCCGCGCGCAGCTGGGCCGCGCCCTCCTCCAGCAGGATACGTGGCGCCACCGTGGTCGGCTGGCGCTCGCTGCCGATGCCGGCCATGCGTTCGGGCGACAGGTAATCGTCGAGCATGCCGATCAGGCGGTCGGTGGCGACGGCGATCTTGCGGTAGCGGGCGCGCGTCGCCTCGTCGGTATGCGGGCTGGTGGCCTCGAGGCGCTGGATCGCGCCGTCAATGGTGGACAGGGGCGTGCGAAATTCGTGGTTCAGCATGCTGGCGAAGCGCTTTTGCTCGGCTTCGCGCAGGCGCCGCGGCGACAGGTCGCGCAGCAGGCCGACCAGGGCCTGGGGCCGCCCGTCGTCGTCGCACAGCAGGGAAGAGATGACTTCGACCGGCACCGGATACCCGTGTGCGCCTTGCAGCTCGGTCTCGCGCACCAGGCGCAGGCGGCTGCGGTCGCCCGCGCGCAGGCGCCGCATGCGCTCCGGCACGCCGGCATGCAGCACGGCCAGCGGCCCCTCGGCGCCGGCACCGAAATCGGCCACGATTTGCTCCGGGGTGTAGCCGAGCAGTTGTTCGATCGCAGGGCTGACATAGCGCAGCTGGCCGCTGGCGCAATCGATGCTGAAGGCAACGTCGCCACCGATCTCGGCAATCACGCGGAACTGCTCGGACAGCGCCACGCCGGCATGGCCGGAACAGTCGCTACTGGCGCTGCGGTTCATCAAACACCCTTCTAGAAATTAGTACAATCAGCGCACTGAACTAGTGCGCAAGGAGTATATAGCTGGGAATACCCTTCTGTATAGGCAAGCGTTGTTGCAATATCAATTACCTAAAATTGCATCATACATAATTCTGTTCAATATCTTTTACATTACGCCTCCTGGATGCCACATTTCATGCCCTGCGCATGAGAATCCGGCAAAAGAGCGAAAAAAAGCCCGCCGAAGCGGGCCTGGTTCTGCGCCGGACAACTTTACTGCTCGTCGAGCGGCGCGAAGATTGCCTGTAGATCTTCCTGGGTCAAGGCCATCTTCTGCGATTCGCCTTCGGCCAGGATCGACTGCGCCAGTTCCGATTTCTTCTGTTGCAGCTGCTGGATCTTTTCTTCCAGCGTACCTTTCGCGATCAGCTTGTACACGAACACCGGCTTGTCCTGCCCGATGCGCCAGGCGCGGTCGGTGGCCTGGTTTTCCGCCGCCGGGTTCCACCACGGGTCGTAGTGGATGACGGTATCGGCCGCCGTCAGGTTCAGGCCGACGCCGCCCGCCTTCAGGCTGATCAGGAAAATCGGCACCGCGCCCTGCTGGAAGGCTGCCACCTGCGCCGAACGGTCGCGCGTTTCGCCGGTGAGGATGGCGTAGCGGATGCCACGCGCCGCCAGTTCTTCTTCGATCAGCGCCAGCATGCTGGTGAACTGCGAGAACACGAGGATCTTGCGGCCCTCTTCCAGCAAGTCGTCGACCATCTGCATCAGGTCGGTGAGCTTGGCGGAGATGGCTGCCGTGTTCTTTTTCGCCGGCATGGCTTTGACCAGGCGCGGATCGCAGCAGACTTGTCGCAGTTTCAGCAGCGCTTCCAGGATCACGATCTGGCTGCGCGCCACGCCCTTGCGGTCGATTTCCTCGCGCACTTTCTTGTCCATGGCCAGGCGCACGGTTTCGTACAGGTCGCGCTGGGGGCCGGTGAGTTCGACCCTTCTCACCATCTCCGTCTTTTCCGGCAATTCCTTGGCCACGTGGTCTTTCGTACGGCGCAGCAGGAAAGGACGGATGCGGCGGTTCAGCAAGGCGCGCCGCACCGGATCGTCCTGGCGTTCGATCGGGTGGCGGAACTGGGTATTGAAGGCTTTTTCCTCGCCCAGCAGGCCGGGCAGCAGGAAGTGGAATTGCGACCAGAGTTCTCCCAAGTGGTTCTCCAGCGGCGTGCCGGTCAGGCACAGGCGGTGGTTCGCGTTCAGGGAACCGGCCGTCTGCGCCGCTTTGGATCTCGTGTTTTTGATGTAGTGCGATTCGTCGAGGATCACCAGGTGATAGTGGTGCTCGCGCAGCTTTTCCTCGTCGCGCGGCAGCAAGGCATAGGTCGTCAGCACGATGTCGGCCTGCTCGATCTGGTCGAACATGTCCACGCGTTCCTTGCCCTGCAGCAGCAACACCTTCAGGCTCGGTGCGAAGCGCGCGGCTTCTTCCTGCCAGTTGGTCATCAGGCTGGTCGGCGCAATCACTAAGGCCGGGCTGGTCAGGCGGCCCGCCTCCTTCTCCGTCAGGATGTGCGCCAGGGTCTGCACGGTTTTACCGAGACCCATGTCGTCGGCCAGGATGCCGGCGAGGTCGTATTCGCGCAGGAACTGCATCCACGACAGACCATCGAGCTGGTAGTCACGCAGGGTCGCCTGCAGGCCGGCGGGGGCCGCCACTTTTTTCACCGAACCGAACTGGCTCAGCTTGCGGCCGGTCTCGCGCAACTGTTCGCCGCCGAACCAGCGCAGCTCGACGCCGCGCGCCAGTTCTTCCAGGCGGCTGGCGTCCAGGGTCGACAGGCGCACCCGGTTCTTGATCTTGTCGTTGAAATACAGCTCGCCCAGCGTCGCCAGGATCGGTTTTACGCGCGCCCAAGGCAGGGCGACCCGTAAACCTTCCGGCAGCGTCGCCAGCATCTGGTCGGCTTCGCCATGGGCGGCCAGCACGGCCGGATCGAAATCCGTCGGTGCGTTGCGGATCAGCTGCACCAGTACCGGCAGCAGCGGCACGCGCTTGCGGTTGACGACGATGCCCAGCTCCAGCTCGAACCAGGCTTTACCGGCCTCTTCCGGCTCGTCGATCTCGGCATACCAGTCTTCCACCGGCACCACATCGTAGCGGTATTTATTCGACTTTTGCAGGTGCCAGCCGGCATCTGACAGGGCGTCCAGGTCGGTTTCGGCAAAGCGCAGCCAGTGCGCCTGGCTTTCCAGCTGTACGGCGCCGGCCACGGCCGACAAAGGCGTGGTCGCCGGTTTACGGAAGCCGAGTTCCGTCAGTTTGTCCAGCGCTGCGGCCTCGGCGGCCGCGTCGCGCTCGATGATTTCGGTAACGTCGCCGATCTGGCGCACCACGCGCTGCGAAGGGTCGAAGGAAACACGCTGGCCGTCGTAGTCGAAGGACAATACGGCGAAATCGTGCCAGCGCGGGGCGCCGCTGTCGGCCAGCGACACGGAATCCAACAGCAGGAAGGGCTGTGGCTTGACGTCGGTGCGCAATTTCTGCGTGAGCGGCTGCGGCAGCGGCATCAGTTCCTGCAGGCCGTGGGCCAGCAGCAGTTGCGAGACGCGCTTTTTGTCGTTGCCGGTGAGGACGGGGGCTTGCGCCACCAGCGCCTGCAGTTCGGCCAGCGAGATGTCGACGCCGCCGCGGTTCAGCGACAGCGGTCCGCAGGACAGGTTGTCGATGTACCAGGGCGGATCGGTCGGCAGCATGTAGTCGATCAGGTCGGCGCCCGGGTGATTCGCACCGTTGGCCGGTTCCACCGACCAGCCGAGCTTGGCGGCGCGGCCTTCGTCGCGCCATGCCAGGTTTGCCTGGCGCGTGGGGCCGGCCTGCAGCGGATAAACGAGACCGTTGGCCATGTCGGCCCAGGAATTCGCCCACAGCAGCTTGCCCTGGCGCAGCAATAAATCGAGCAGGATGGCGCCGACTTTGCCCTTCGGCTCGGTCGCGCTGGTGCTTTGCGAGGAACCGCTGCGCATGGCGATGAAGAAGCGCACCAGGTCTTCGTCTTCGCCTTCCAGGTAGGCCGGCGGGGCGGACAGCAGGGAAAACACCTCGTTCACCGGGCTGGCGGCGGCGACGTCGCCGTTCGGACGCAGGCGCGCCTTGCACAGGCAGATGGCGACATGGCGTCCACCGCTGGTGGGGGCCATCACATAGACGAATTTGTACTGGATCGCTTTTGGATCGGCAACTTCGACATCCAGCTTGGGTTGCGGATGCGCTGCCGCTTCGACCCGTTGCAGCCAGGTCGCCACCGGCGCGGGCAGTGCGGGCGCGCGTGCCGGCGTCGCGCGCGGTGCCGGGGCATCGCTCGCGTGTTCGCGTGGGAAATCAACTGTGTGCATTGGGTCCTTGAACCTGTATGAAAAAAAACAACAAACACCATTATCTCTCATACGGGCACTTCAGTTTTGTTCGGAATCGCACCTTGCCGAAAATTCTTTACGGTGTGAAAGATACGCATCGCTTGACCCGGCTTTCAAAAACACATTGACAAGCCGGCAAGCGCTGCTAGTATATCGAACAGCGATATGTCGGGACCCGATATATCAACCGAGGAGCTGGTTTGGACATCGATTTCGCAAAACTCTTGCCTTTATCCGAGGCGACGTATTACGTGCTGGCGGCGCTCGACGAGCCCTTGCACGGCTACGCGCTGATGCAAAAGGTGGAAAGCATGAGCCAGGGGAATGTGGTGATCGGCCCCGGCACCCTTTACGGCGCCTTCGGCACGCTGGAAAAGCAGGGGCTGATCGAGAAAGTCAGCGAAGAAGAGCGGCGCAAGACCTATGCGCTGACGCCGAAGGGACGGCTGGTGCTGGCCGAGCAGGTGCGGCGCCTGGCGATCATGGTGCGCAACGGACAGTTTGCACTGTCGACAGAGGGAAAGGAAGCAGCGGCATGAACGATGTGACTGTTACCAAATTCAAATTCTTCTGGGCGCACCAGGACCAGGAGCAGGAAGCCTGGCTGCGCGCGATGGCGCAGCAGGGCCTGCACCTGGTGAGCGTGAATCCCTTCTGCTTCTGGACCTTCCGCCGCGGCGCCCCGCGCGACCTCGTGTACCGCCTCGATTTCGGCCATGGCCGCACCGACGATGGCTTTGCCCAGCTGATGGAGGACGCCGGCTGGACCCTGGCCACGACCTGCACCGGCTGGCATTACTGGAGCATTCCGGTGACTAACGGCCGCGAACCGGAAATTTTTACGGACGGCGCCTCGAAGGTCAAAAAATTCCAGCGCCTGCTGGCCCTGCTCGTCTGCAGCGCCCTGCCCGCGTTCATCATGGTGGTCACGACAGATAAAGCCTCCCTGCCCTCCCGATTGTCGCTGCCTTCTCTGGTCATCCTCAGCGGCATTTATATCGTCCTGTTCGCGATGCTAGGGTATTCGGCGCTGCAGCTGCTGCTGCGCATCCGCGCGGAGCGCGCGCTGCAGCGGGCCTGATAAAATCTACTGCACGGTGCATATCCGCTGTCAAGACTGGCACTTCGCGCGCGTTTGCGTATCATTGCCCGCCTGACTCACGGATTTCTTGCACCATGCTGCCTTCTATCGAACAACGCCTCGCTCTCGAGCTGGCCGCCAAGCCGGCGCAAGTCGCCGCCGCCATCGCCCTGCTGGACGAAGGCGCCACCGTCCCCTTCATCGCACGCTACCGCAAGGAAGCAACCGGCGGCCTCGACGACGTCCAGCTGCGCCTGCTGGAAGAGCGCCTGCGCTACCTGCGCGAGCTGGAAGACCGGCGCGCCGCGATCATCGAATCGATCACCGAACAGAACAAGATGACGCCGGCCCTGCTGGAAGCCATCGCCCTGGCCGAAGACAAAACCCGCCTAGAGGATTTGTACCTGCCCTATAAACAGAAGCGCCGCACGAAAGCGCAGATCGCGGTCGAAGCGGGCTTGTCTCCGCTGGCCGACGACCTATTGAACGATCCATCCCGCAATCCGGAAGAGGAAGCGAATAAATACCTGCGCGAGGCGTTTACGAATGCCGATGGCGTGAACAATCCCGGCGTGGCGGACGTGAAGGCGGCGCTCGACGGCGCACGCCAGATCCTGATGGAACGTTTTGCGGAAGACGCGACGCTGCTGCAGTCCCTGCGCGAATATGTGCAGGAGCACGGCGTCGTCGAATCGAAAGTCGTCGACGGCAAGCAGGAAGAAGGAGAGAAGTTTGCCGATTACTTCGATTATTCGGAGCCGCTGGCCACTGTCCCTTCGCACCGCGCGCTGGCGCTGATGCGCGGGCGCCGCGAAGGTATCCTCGACGTCACGCTGCGTCTCGACACCGAGGCGGAAAAACCGAAGTGGGATGCGCCGCACAATCCCTGCGAAAGCCGTATCGCCGCCCGTTTCGGTATCAAGGCCGCCGGCCGTCCGGCCGACAAATGGCTGCTCGACACGGCGCGCTGGACCTGGCGTGTGAAAAGCTTCATGTACATCGAGACGGAATTGATGGGTGCCCTGCGCGAAAAAGCGGAGCTGGACGCCATCAACGTCTTCGCGCGCAATCTGAAATCCCTGCTGCTGGCGGCGCCGGCCGGCCAGCGCGCCACCATGGGCCTCGATCCGGGCCTGCGTACCGGCGTCAAAGTCGCGGTGGTCGACGCCACCGGTAAAGTGGTCGACACGGCGACGATCTACCCGCACCAGCCGAGAAACGACTGGGACGGTTCGCTACACGTGCTCGGCCAGCTGGCCGCGAAACACAATGTCTCGCTGATCTCGATCGGCAACGGCACCGCCTCGCGCGAGACGGACAAGCTGGCGCAGGATCTCATTAAAGCCCGTCCGGAACTGAAGCTGACCAAGATTGTCGTCTCGGAAGCGGGCGCCTCGGTGTACTCGGCCTCGGAATTCGCCTCGCGCGAACTGCCGGACCTGGACGTGTCCATCCGCGGCGCCGTCTCGATCGCGCGCCGCCTGCAGGATCCGCTGGCGGAACTGGTGAAAATCGACCCGAAATCGATCGGCGTCGGCCAGTACCAGCACGACGTCTCGCAGACGCAGCTGGCGCGTTCGCTCGATGCCGTGGTCGAGGATTGCGTGAACGCGGTCGGCGTGGATGTGAACACGGCCTCGGCGCCGCTGCTGGCGCGCGTGTCCGGCCTGTCGTCGAGCGTGGCGCAGAGCATCGTCAGCTACCGCGACATGAAGGGCGCCTTCGCCTCGCGCGCGGCCTTGAAAGCCGTACCACGCCTGGGCGACAAGACTTTCGAGCAGGCGGCCGGCTTCCTGCGCGTGATGGGCGGAGAAAATCCGCTGGACGCCTCGGCGGTGCACCCGGAATCCTATCCAGTGGTGCAGAAGATCCTGGCGGATGTGAAACGCGACATGAAGGCGGTGGTCGGCGACAGCGCCCTGATCAAGACCCTGAATCCGGCGAAATATGCGGATGAAAAATTCGGCGTGCCGACCGTGACCGACATTTTGAAAGAGCTGGAAAAGCCGGGGCGCGATCCGCGGCCGGAATTCACGACGGCGACGTTCAAGGAAGGCGTCGAGGAAATCAGCGACCTGCGTCCGGACATGATCCTGGAAGGCGTGGTCACCAACGTGGCTGCCTTTGGCGCCTTTGTCGACATCGGTGTGCACCAGGATGGGCTGGTGCACATCTCTGCGCTGTCGAACACGTTTGTGAAAGATCCGCACACGGTGGTGAAGGCGGGCCAGGTCGTCAAAGTGAAAGTGCTGGAAGTCGATCCGAAACGCAAGCGCATTGCGCTGACGATGCGCCTGTCGGATTCGGCGCCGCAGCCGGGTTCGCAGCCGCAGCAACGCGGCGACCGCGAGGACCGCAAGCGCGTGGCCCAGCATACGCGCCAGGAACGCCCAGCCTCTGATGCGGGCGGCGCGATGGCGGCAGCTTTTGCCAAGCTGCGCAAATAAAATGCAGTGCGCACCCGCCGATCCGGACAGTCTTGATGCGCGGGTGCTGGTCAAGGAACTCGATGCCGCGCTGGCTGCGATCTGCGGCGACAATGGTTCGGGTTCCTTCGATCCGGCGGACGTGCGCGGGCCGTCCGCCGTGTTCCTGGTGGCGCGCGATGCACAGGGCAATGCGCTCGGCTGCGGCGCCCTGCGGCCGCTGGCGCCGGGCGTGGCGGAACTGAAAAGGATGTATGCCAGGCCGGGCAGCGGCGCCGGGCTGGTGTTACTAAAGGCGCTGGAAACGCAGGCGCTCGCCTTCGGCTACCGCGACATCTGGCTGGCGACGCGGCGTGTCAACGCGAAAGCGCTGGCGTTTTATGCGCGCAATGGCTACCTGCCGGTCGAGAATTACGGACGGTATGTCGGGCGGGAAGAATCCATCTGCCTCGGCAAACGTTTGCGCTGATCACACGGTGTCCCGCGTGGACTCGGGAGTCCACCCTACAAAATCAAGCAAAGAACTGCGCGAGTTCGGGCACTCGTTTCACCAGCACCCCGAACACATACAGCGCCAGGCAGGCCAGCCCGATCTTGTTCATCTTCGCCCGGCTCATGGCCGGCTGGCCGGTTTTTTTGATGTGCAATGCGTCGCGCAGCAGCAGGGCTGCGTAGATCGTCATCGCCAGGCCGGTGATGAAGACACCGGCGCCGGCGCCGCGCGCGCCCATCACCAGGTCGAACACGCCCATGAGGCCGAGCACGGCGGCGAGCACGAGATTGAAAACGGCGGACGGTGCGGCGCTGGGACCTTGTTGCATGCTTGATTCCTGGATGATTGGCACAAAATAAACCCGCGGATAATACCGCAATCGCCGGGCCTGGCGCCGCACCGGCGCGGGCGATTTCTTATAGAATGGCGCCATCTATCTCATCTCCACCGAAGGCACACACATGAGCGACGTACAAACCTGGATCAAAGACACCGTGACCAACACCCCGGTCGTGCTGTTCATGAAGGGCACCGCGCAATTCCCGCAATGCGGCTTCTCCGGCCGCGCCATCCAGATCCTGAAAGCCTGCGGCGTCGATAACATCGCCACCGTCAACGTGCTGGAAGATCCGGAAGTGCGCCAGGGCATCAAGGACTTCTCGAACTGGCCAACCATCCCGCAGCTGTACGTGAACGGCGAATTCATCGGCGGCTCCGACATCATGAACGAGATGTACGAGTCGGGCGAACTGCAGGCGATGTTCAAGAAGTAATGACTGATAAGCGACCGCGTCGTATCGTCGTCGCCATCACCGGCGCGACCGGCGCGGTGTATGGCGTGCGCCTGCTGCAACGGCTGGGCGCGGTTGAAGGCGTCGAAACCCACCTCGTGGTCTCCGACGCCGCCTCTCTTACGCTGCACCAGGAAGTCGGGATGCAGCGGCGCGACGTCGAGGCCCTGGCCCACGTCGTCCATAAAAATCGGGAAATCGGCGCCTCGATCGCCAGCGGCTCGTTCCAGACCGACGGCATGGTGATCGCGCCCTGCTCGATGAAAACGCTGGCTGCCGTGGCGCATGGCCTGGCGGACAACCTGGTGGCACGCGCGGCCGACGTGATATTGAAAGAGCGGCGGCGCCTGGTGCTGATGGTGCGCGAAACGCCGCTCAACCTGGCGCACCTGCGCAATATGACGGCGGTGACGGAAATGGGCGGCATCGTGTTTCCGCCCCTGCCAAGCTTTTATCACCGGCCCAACAGTATCGACGAGATGGTCGACCACACGCTCGACCGCGTGCTGGATTTATTGGGTCTCGAAACCACCACTGCGCCACGCTGGCCCGGCATGCGCGGTTCCCCGGACACGCCAGCCAGCTGAACCGGCAACTGTCAGCGCTTCAAATGATCGCTGTCGCCGGCCTTTTTCAATTCCCTGGCTTCCTCCAGCATCCTGCGCTGGGCGATACGCTTGCGCATCACCTCGGCATGGCGCGCGGCCGACATCGGCGGCGCGGTCATGAGTTCCTTCAGCTGGGCGGTGTTCATGTAATTGCTTTTCATAGGCGCACGATCCTCGGCTGTGAGAAATCGATTATGCGCCAAGTTCGGGCAATATGGACTACCTGACTCGGAAGAAAATTTGTAAGCGGAAACGCTGTCTGGAAGAAGGCGGCGGCTTACTTCGAGGGGGCCGGGTGGTTCATCCGTACCAGCATGCGGATGAACTCGCGCGCCAGCTGACGGTGGTGTTCATCGAGCCGCTGCAGGTCGGCGATCAGCTTGACGTCGGCCGATTCGAAGCGGGCCGCACCGCTGCCTTCGGCTTGCGCACCCGGCGCCTCGGCACCGCCAAAACGCAGCCAGTCGGCAGGCACGCCCAGCCATTGGGCAATCATGCGCAGCTTTTCCTGGGTCGGAATGGCTTCGCCGACCAGCCACTTGCGGGCGGCGTGTACCGTGATCGGACGGCCCTCGAAGCGAATGTTAAATTCGCGCGCCAGCCGGGTTGGGCTGTCGGGTGAGTAATGGGCGTTTTTCAGGGCCTGCTGGAGACGCTCACTAAAGCTCTCCCGTTCGTTCGTGGAATTCATGATGGCACTATTTCATGCTCGACCATAAAAGTCAGTTAGTGGACTGTAAAGACCACTTGTGACACTTGCTAGGCCGATGACTTAACAAAGAAGTGGAAATTGAAGAGAGTTTTCCCGGATGGGATGCATCATGCCACAAAATTTCCAAAAAGCATGAATGTATCGTATCTGTAGCTGTACAGAAACAAAGAGTCGTCGCGTGCGCGGCACGGTATAAGCGGGGCCGGCGTTGCCGTGGCGCCGGATCCAGGACGGATCCGGCCTGAAGCGTTCAGGTGAGTGCGAACCGGATGACGGCGTCGTCGCCGCCGTCGTTACCAGTTACACGCCTTAACATACCATCGTTCCAAAGTTTATGCAGGTGCGCGAGCGCCTCGCCCAGGGCAAAGCTGAGCTGGTGGGCATCGAGCTGGCGCCGGAACATGATGGGCACGATATCCATCGCGCTCTGCGGCGTACGGCAGGCTTCCAGCACCTCGGCCAGGCGCGCCACGTGGTGCGCGCGCAGCTGGGCAATGCGCGTGTGCAGGCCGCGGAAAGGTTTACCGTGCGAGGGCAGCACCAGCACGTCGGCCGGCAGGCCGGCGAATTTATCCAGGGAATCGAGATATTGCTGCAGCGGGTTGCCCTCCGGCTCAACGGCGAATACCGAGACGTTCGTCGAAATGCGCGGCAAGACCATGTCACCGGACACCAGCACATTCAATTCTTCCGAGTACAGCGAGGCGTGTTCCGGCGAGTGGCCGAAACCGGTGATCACGCGCCAGGTCGCATCGCCGATCGCGACCCGCTGGCCATCCTGCAGGCGCGTATAGGCTGCGGGCACGGCCGGCACCAGAGAAGGATAGTAATTGCGGCGGCTGCGCATCTGCTCGTGCATGGCCGGGTCCTGTAAACCGTGGCGCTCGAAATGGGGGATGGCCGACGGGCCGTCCACGCCCGGCAGGGCGGCCGCCATCATGCGCGCGAAACCGAATTCGCCGGCGGTCAGCCAGAACGGCGCCTCGAAACGCTCGCACAGCCAGTTCGACAAGCCGACGTGGTCCGGATGGCAGTGGGTGGCCAGCACCCGCAGCACCGGTTGCTGGTCCATGGCGCCGGCGAACACTTGCTCCCAATTGGCGCGGGTGGCGTCGGTGGCCACGCCGCAATCGATCACCGTATAGCCGCTCCTTCCCTCGCGCTCGTCGCGCAGCAGCCACAAATTGATGTGGTCGAGCGCGAACGGCAGCGGCATGCGCAGCCAGCCGACGCCGGGCGCCACCTCCTGCACGCTGCCGGGCGCAGGCAGCAGGTCGGCGAAGGGATAGGACAGTTCGGATTCGAGCGGATTCATGTTCGACAATCTTTCGTATTCGTGACGGGTAGTGCGCGCTACAATGCGGTTGACGTTGACGTAAACGGAAAACGCGTAAGAAGATTCTAAGCGATTCCACGATTTGCCACTTTCAGCCGCCTAAGTGCTCTACCGGAAATGCCCACGACCTATACCATCGCCGAACTGGCCCGCGAATTCGATATCACCGCGCGCGCAATCCGCTTCTATGAAGACCAGGGTTTATTGAGCCCCAGCCGCGAAGGCGTCGGCGGACGCAACCGTGTCTACACGCCGCGCGACCGCACCCGGCTAAAACTGACGCTGCGCGGCAAGCGCCTCGGCCTGACCCTGTCGGAAATCAAGAGCATCGTCGACATGTACGAGTCGCCGAAGGACACGCGGGCGCAAATCGACCGTTTCCTGGGCGTGCTGGCGCACCAGCGCGAAACGCTGGAGCAGCAGCGTGCCGACATCGAGATGGCGCTGGAGGAAATTGCCGCGCACGAGGAAGAATGCCGCCGTTTGCTGGCCGACAGCGCCGCCGGCATGGCTGCCGACCTTGCACCCGAGGCCAGCAAGGCCGCCTGAGCTGCGCGCAAGGGAAGCTCTTCCCTTACCCTCTACTTGACGTTTACGTTAACGTCATACGCGAGTATGATCGCAAACGCTCAACCGCTAACCCCGTTCACCGAGAGGACGACATGCTGCATCTTCCAGGCTTGACCTTTGACCATGGCGAAGACATCGCCGCGCTGCGCGAAGCAGTCCAACAGTTCGCGGCGAGCGAGATCGCCCCGCGCGCTGCCGAGATCGATCGTACCGACCAGTTCCCGATGGATTTGTGGAAGAAGATGGGCGAACTGGGCCTGCTCGGCATCACCGTGAGCGAAGAATACGGCGGCGCCAACATGGGCTACCTGGCCCACATCGTCGCGATGGAAGAGATTTCGCGCGCCTCGGCCTCGGTCGGCCTGTCCTATGGCGCCCACTCGAACCTGTGCGTCAACCAGATCAAGAGAAACGGTACCGAAGAACAAAAGCGCAAATACCTGCCGAAGCTGATCTCGGGCGAGCACGTGGGCGCGCTCGCCATGTCGGAACCGAATGCCGGCTCGGACGTGGTCAGCATGAAGCTGCGCGCCGACCTGAAGGGCGACCGCTACGTCCTCAACGGCACCAAGATGTGGATCACCAACGGTCCGGATGCCGACACCCTGGTGGTCTACGCCAAGACCGACCTGGAAGCCGGCCCGCGCGGCATGACCGCCTTCCTGATCGAAAAAGGTTTTAAAGGGTTCTCGATCGCGCAAAAGCTGGATAAGCTCGGCATGCGCGGCTCGCACACGGGCGAACTGGTGTTCCAGGACTGCGAAGTGCCGGTCGAGAACGTGCTGGGCGGCGTCGGCAAGGGTGTGAATGTCCTGATGTCGGGCCTCGACTTCGAGCGCACCGTCCTGTCCGGCGGCCCGCTGGGCATCATGTCGGCCTGCATGGATTCGGTCGTGCCGTATATCCATGAGCGTAAACAGTTCGGCCAGGCGATCGGCGAATTCCAGCTCATGCAAGGCAAGATCGCCGACATGTATTCGACCATGATGGCTTGCCGCGCCTACGTCTACGCCGTGGGCCAGGCCTGCGACCGCGCAACCAGCCCGGAGCAAGTGCGCGCGCTGCGCAAGGACGCCGCCGGCGCCATCCTGTACAGCGCCGAAAAGGCGACCTGGATGGCGGGCGAAGCGATCCAGACCCTGGGCGGCAACGGTTATATCAACGAGTATCCGGTCGGCCGCCTCTGGCGCGATGCGAAGCTCTACGAAATCGGCGCCGGCACCAGCGAAATCCGCCGCATGCTGATCGGCCGCGAGCTGTTCGGCGAGACGATGTAATTTCGCGGTTGTGGGATGGACGGGCCCCCGTCCATCCCACATCGGGTTCAACACGCCACGTTGCATTGCAATAAAATAGCCGCTCATCCCCAGGCGCGAGACGAACGATGACACAAGTTGCGTTCCCCAAAATGCTGTCTTCCCAGATCGCATTCGACATCGCGCGCACCATCCTGGACGGCTTCGACAAGCACTACCGCCTGTTCCGCGCGGCCAGCAAGGCGGCTAAACGCCATTTCGAGACCGCCAGCTGGGCCGTCGCCCAGCGCGCCGCGCGCGAGCGCATCGATTACTACGACCAGCGCGTCCAGGAAACCGTCACCACCCTGGAAGGCGGCTACACCGCCGACGAACTGGGCGACGCCGTCTGGCGCGAAACCAAGCTGCATTACATCGGCCTGCTGTCCGGCCACAAGCAGCCCGAACTGGCCGAGACCTTCTTCAATTCGGTCAGCTGCCGCATCTTGCACCGCAGCTATTACCACAACGATTTCCTGTTCGTGCGCCCGGTGATCTCGACCGAGTACATCGAGACCGACGAGCTGCTGCCGACCTACCGCGTGTATTACCCGGCCGTCGACGGCCTGCGTTTTGCCTTGAAACGGATCGTCACCAACTTCCAGCTCGACTGCTCCTTCGCCAACCTGGACCGCGACGTGCAGCTGGTCGAAGCGCGTATGAGCGAGGCTTTCGGGCTCGACCAACTTGAACCGAACCAGCAATTCCAGGTGCTGTCGAACCTGTTCTTCCGTAACAAGGGCGCCTACATCGTCGGCCGCGCGATCAATGGCGCGCGCGACTATCCGTTCGTGATCCCCCTGCTGCACAACCGGCGCGGCGAACTCGTGCTCGACACGGTGCTGACCGACCCGCGCCAGATCGCCGTCCTGTTCTCGTTTACGCGCGCATACTTCCTGGTCGATATGGAAGTGCCCTCGGCCTATGTGCAATTCCTGCGCAGCCTGCTGCCGCGCAAGCCGAAGAGCGAGATTTATACGCTGCTCGGCCTGCAAAAGCAGGGCAAGACCCTGTTCTATCGCGATTACCTGCAGCACTTGAAACATAGTTCCGACCAGTTCCAGATCGCCCCCGGCATCCGCGGCCTGGTCATGCTGGTCTTCGAGCTGCCCTCTTTTCCCTATGTGTTCAAGGTGATCAAGGATTTCTATCCGCCGCCGAAAGACACCACGCGCGCCCAGGTCAAGGAAAAGTATTTATTGGTGAAGCACCACGACCGGGTCGGGCGCATGGCCGATACGCTCGAATATTCCGACGTCGCCTTTCCCTTACACCGCTTCAGCGAAGCGCTGCTGGCCGAGCTGCGCGAGTACGCGCCCTCTCTCATCGAGATCGAGGACGAGCACCTCATCGTCAAGCACCTGTACATCGAACGGCGCATGGTGCCGCTGAATATGTTCCTGGCCGAGGCCGGCCAGGCGAACGACGAAGCACGCCTGGAACACGGCATCCTCGAATATGGGAATGCGATCCGCGATCTGGTCGCCGCGAATATTTTTCCGGGCGATATGCTCTACAAAAATTTCGGACTGACGCGCCAGAACCGGGTCGTGTTCTACGATTACGACGAGATCGAATACCTGACCGATTGCGTGTTCCGCGACGTGCCGGAGGCGCGCACCGAGGAAGAGGAAATGGCGGCCGAGCCGTGGTACCCGATCGGGAAACACGATGTATTTCCCGAACAATTCGGCCGTTTTCTTCTTGGAAATTCGAAGATTCGCCATTACTTTATGAAGCACCACGCGGACCTGTTGACGCGCGCCTGGTGGCAGGCCCATCAAGACCGCATCCTGGCGGGCGAAGTCCAGGATATTTTTCCGTACCCGCAGCACATCCGTTTTCACCACCCGCTTACCACCCCGGCGCAGACAAGCGAAGCGCCATCCCTTTTGGAGACACAACAATGAATGATCCAGTCGTTATCGTCGGCGCCGCCCGTACCCCGATGGGCGCCTTCCAGGGCGATTTCTCGTCGAAGTCGGCGAGCGACCTCGGTGCGGTGGCAATCAAGGCCGCGGTCGAACGCGCCGGCGTCGATCCGCAATCGGTCGAACACGTCTATTTCGGCAACTGCCTGATGGCAGGCCAAGGCCAGGCCCCGGCACGCCAGGCCTTGATCAAGGCCGGCCTGCCGCTGTCGACCGGCGCCGTGACCCTGTCGAAAATGTGCGGCTCGGCCATGCAGGCCGCGATCTTCGCCCATGACCAGCTGGTCGCCGGCAGCGCCGACGTCGTCGTCGCGGGCGGCATGGAGTCGATGACCAACGCCCCTTACCTGATCCCGAAGGCACGCGGCGGCTACCGCATTGGCCACGCGCCGATGTTCGACCACATGATGCTCGACGGCCTGGAAGACGCCTACTCGCGCAACGAAAAGACCGGTGAAGGCCGCTCGATGGGCACCTTCGCCGAAGAGTGCGTGGCCACGTACCAGTTCTCGCGCGAAGACCAGGACAACTTCGCGATTGAATCCGTCAAGCGCGCACAAGCCGCCAACAACGACGGCACCTTCGGCTGGGAAATCGCCCCGGTCACGCTGGCAACCCGCACCGGCGAGCTGGTGGTCGAGAAGGACGAAGGCCCGATGAAGGCCAAGATCGACAAAATCCCGTCGCTGAAACCGGCCTTCAAGAAGGAAGGCACCGTCACCGCCGCTTCGTCCTCGTCGATCAACGACGGCGCCGCGGCGCTCGTCATGATGCGCGAATCGACGGCCAAGGAACTGGGCCTGACCCCGATCGCGCGCGTGATCGGCCACGCCACCCATGCCCAGGAACCGAACCTGTTCACGACCGCCCCGATCGGCGCGATGCAGAAGCTGTTCAAGAAGACCGGCTGGATGCCGAAGGATGTCGACCTGTTCGAGATCAACGAAGCTTTCGCTGCCGTGCCGATGGCCGCCATGCGCGACCTCGACATCCCGCATTCGAAAGTTAACATCCACGGCGGCGCCTGCGCGCTGGGCCACCCGATCGGCGCCTCGGGCGCGCGCATCATCGTCACCCTGCTGGGCGCGCTGAAGAAGACCGGCGGCAAGCGTGGCGTGGCATCGCTGTGCATCGGCGGCGGTGAAGCGACGGCGATGGCGATCGAGATGGTGTAATTGAGGCTGTAAACGCGTGGGCTCGAGAGCCCACCCTACGGTTGCGCACCGTAGGGTGGGCATTTATGCCCACGCGGTCGTCCCCATGCGCACCACCAGGCCAACCGGAGGAATACCATCATGCCAACCGCTTTGATCATCGGCGCCTCGCGCGGCATCGGCCACGAACTGGCGCGCCAATACCGTGCCGATGGCTGGCGCGTGATCGCCACCGCCCGCAAGCCGCAAGACCTCGACAACCTGAAACAACTGGGCGCCGAGCCGCACGAGCTCGACGTCACGAATCTTGAGGCCATCGCCGGCCTGGGCTGGAAACTGGACGACGAAAAGATCGACACCGCCTGGCTGGTCGCCGGCCTGTACGGCCCGCGCCACGACGGTTTTCCTACCCAGCAGGATTTCGACGCCGTCATGCACACCAACGTGCTGGCCGCGATGCGCCTGCTGCCGATCGTCGCGCCCCTGGTCGCCTCCACGCGCGGCAAACTCGGCGTGCTGTCTTCGCAGATGGGATCGATCGGCGGGCGCCACAGCGCCAACGGCTCGCTCTACCGCGCCAGCAAGGCGGCTTTGAACTCGGTGCTGCGCGACACCGCCATCAGCTTCGGCCCGCAAGGCGCCACCTGCATCGCTTTTCATCCGGGCTGGGTCCAGACCGACATGGGCGGTCCAAGCGCGGCGATTCCCGTGGAAGACAGCGTGCGCGACCTGCGCACCACGTTGGCGAACGCGCAGCCGGATGCCAACGGCACTTTCCTGAACCACGACGGCGCCCCGATTCCCTGGTAAGCCGATCACACAATAATCAGACAAGAGACACCATGATCCTGACCGAAGAACACCAGATGATCCGCGACGCCCTGCGCAGCTATGCGCAGGAACGCCTGGCCCCGCAGGCCGCCCGCTGGGACAAGGAACATTATTTTCCGAAAGCCGAACTGAAGGAACTGGCCCAGCTGGGCGCCTTCGGCGTGGCGGTGCCGGAACAGTACGGCGGCGCGGGCCTCGACTACGTGTCGCTGGCGCTGGTGCTGGAAGAAATCGCGGCCGGTGACGGCGGCATCTCGACCATCATCTCGGTCAACAACTGCCCGGTGTGCAGCATCGCCATGATGTATGCGAACGAGGAGCAGAAAGAACGCTTCCTGCGTCCGCTGGCGCAAGGCGAGATGCTCGGCGCCTTTGCGCTGACGGAACCGCACACGGGCAGCGATGCGTCGGCCCTGCGCACCACGGCCACCCGCGATGGCGACGAATACGTCATCAATGGAACAAAACAGTTCATCACCAGTGGCAAGTACGGCGACGTCGCCATCGTCATGGCGGTGACCGACAAGGCGGCCGGCAAGAAGGGCATCAGCGCCTTCTGGGTGCCGATCGACACCCCCGGCTACATCGTCGCCGGCCTGGAACAGAAGATGGGCCAGCACTCGTCCGACACGGCGCAGATCGTATTCGAGAACTGCCGCGTGCCGGCAAGTAACCTGATCGGCGAAGAAGGCATGGGCTACAAGATCGCCCTGTCCGGCCTGGAAGGCGGCCGCATCGGCATCGCCTCGCAATCGGTCGGCATGGCGCGTGCCGCCTTCGAAGCGGCCCTCGGCTACGCCAAGGAGCGCGAGAGCTTCGGCAAGCCGATCTTCGAGCACCAGGCCGTGCAGTTCCGCCTGTCGGAGATGGCGATGCAGATCGAAGCGGCGCGCCAGCTGATCCTGCATGCGGCCTCCTTGAAAGATGCGGGCGTGCCCTGCCTGAAGGAAGCGGCGATGGCGAAACTGTTCGCGTCCGAGATGGCCGAGCGCGTCGTCTCGAGCGCAATGCAGGTCTTCGGCGGCTACGGCTATGTGGCCGACTTCCCGATCGAGCGCATTTATCGCGACGTGCGCGTCTGCCAGATCTACGAAGGCACCAGCGACATCCAGAAGATCCTGATCGCACGGGCGCTCTGAGATGCAGGACGAGGCGCGACTTGCGATCCACAGCGTCGCGCCGGCGGACCTGCCGGCCCTGTTCGTCTACCTGGACGACCACCTGCAGGACAACGGCCGCGCCGGCACGCCCCTGTTCCAGCCCATGGCGCGGGCCGACTCGCGCTTCCCGGTGGACAAGCGCGCGAGCTTTGCCATCGGTTTGAATGCGGAAGTCGGTGCGCCCGGCTGGCGCCGCGCCTGGATGGCGCTCGATGCGGACGGCGCCATCTGCGGCCACGTCGACCTGCGCGCACGGCCGGAACGGGCCGCAAGCCACCGCTGCCTGCTCGGCATGGGCGTGCACCGCGACTGGCGCCGCCAGGGACTGGGCGAGCGCCTGCTGGCGAGTGCCCTCGACTGGGCACGGGGGCAGCCGGGCCTGGACTGGGTCGACCTCGAGGTCTTGTCGAATAATGCCCCGGCGCGCCGCCTGTACGAGCGCTGCGGGTTCGTGTTTGCCGGCGAATTGCCCGACCTGTTTCGCATCGATGGCGAAGGGCATGGGTACGTTTACATGACGTACCGGCTGCGGTGAATGTAAACGCGTGGAGTCAGGACTCCACCCTACGGTTAGCCGCTATTCGTAGGGTGGAGTCCCGACTCCACGCGTCTACGAACGCTAGCTGACTGCGGGCTCCAGCAAGGTCACCGTCTGCCGCTGCGTATCAAGGGTGGCCCGGATCCCCATCGGGATCGTGAACTGATCGCGGATGTGCCCGATCGAATAACCCGTCACGGCCGGAATCGACAGCGGCTGCAAATGGATGTCGAGAGTCTCGTCGAGCGTGAGCGAGATGTCCTCATGCTCGGGCCCGCAATCCTCGCAAATCCCGATCATGACCCCGGCCGCCTTTGAAAAGCCGACCGACAATTCGAGCTGGGTCATCCAGCGGTCGAGCCGGTACGGCGCCTCGTTGACTTCTTCCAGGAACAGGATGCTGTCCCTGAAATCGGCCGCGTAGGGCGTGCCGGCCAGGGCTGCGACCAGGCTCAGGTTGCCACCGATGAGGGGACCGGTGGCGACGCCGCCGTGCACGGTGCGCATCGCGAAATGCGGCTGTTCCAGGGCGCGCCGGCTGTTCTCCAGGGCCATCGGGATCGTGTAGGTCGGCTGCGGGTCGGACAGCACGGCCAGCATGTGTTCACGCGAATAATCGGTCATGGTCGACGAGGCCACCGGGCCGTGGAAAGTCACCAGTCCGGCGTGCTTGAGGATCGCCAGGTGCAGGGCCGTGATGTCGGAGTAGCCCAATAAGATTTTGGGGTTGGCCCGGATCAGCTTGAAATCGAGGTGGGCCAGCAGCGAGATGCAGCCCGAGCCACCGCGGATCGGCCAGATCATCTTGATCTCCGGGTCGCCGAACATGGCGTGCAGGTCGGCCAGGCGTTGCGGCACGGTGCCGCCATAGTTGCCGTTCACTTCGCGCAGGGACGCGCCTTCGCGCACTTTCAGACCCAGGGCTTCGATGTTGTGGCGGGCTTTCGCAATCGATTTCTCGGTGGCGTAGCCGCCGGGGGCGATCAGGCCGACGGTGTCGCCCGGCTGCAGGCGGGGAGGTTTGATCAGGGGTTTCATGTGGGAGCGAGTCGAAGGACGCTTGCGCGGCGCGGCCAGCGTCGTCGCCGGCAGCAGAGCAGCAGCGGCAAGCAGGGAAGAAAAGGCGCGGCGGCTGATGGTCATGCGGCTTGGCTTAATAGAAAAAAACAGCCCCGGGAAACGCGCTGGCGCTTCCCGGGGCTGCAGGCTGTCTCACGAAAGATCAGAAAAGATCAGAAGAACTTGTAGGTGAGGTTCAGCGTATAGGCGCGGCCGCGCGGGTCGGCGACACGTGGATCCCAGCCGGCACCGACGACGTCGTCGACGTTGTGCGCGGTGAACGGTGGATCGCGGTCGAACAGGTTCTGGATACCGAAGGTGATCGACGTGTTCTTGAAGCCCTTATACGTCGTCGCCAGGCCGAAGCGGGTGTAGCTCGACACGTCCGGATCGAAGCCGCTTGGTGGCGTGCCCTTGCCGCCGTTCGGCAGCTGGTCCTTGTAGCCCGATGCGAAGTTGTTGCTCACCAGGACGTTCCAGTCGCCTTTCGTCACGCTGAAGGTGGCGGCGTGCTTCCAGCGCAGGTACAGGTCGCGCGTGAAGAACTGGCCCACGTATTCCTTGTACGGCTGGCCTTCGATTTCGGCGAACTTGTAGCTGCCGGTCCAGGTGCCGTCCAGGGTCGCGCTCCACTTGTAGCCGTCGCCGAACTTGCCGTCGCCGCGCAGGCCGAGGTCGATACCGCGGGTCTTGGCGCCGGCGGCGTTGATCCAGCCAGCCTGGACGTAATTGATGGTGTCGTCGGCGTTGCGGATGATGTTGCCCGACAGCGCAACCGGATTCTGCAGCACGATAGTCGCGCTACGGTTCAGGATGCGGTCCTTCATGTTGATCGCCCACCAGTCGATCGAAGCCGAGAAGCCCTTGAACGGCTCGACCACGAGACCGAGGGTGCCCTGCTTCGAGGTTTCCGGCTTCAGGTTCTGGTTGCCGCCCGACTTGAAGTCGAAACGCTCCGGCGCGCAGAAGCGCACGTCGCCAGGATGGTTCGCGCAGCCGACGCTGTCGATCACGCCGCTCGACAGTTCGCCGTCGAGCGAACCGGCGTAGAGCTGGCTGAAGCTCGGTGCCAAGAAGCCCTTGTTGGCCGAACCACGGAACAACAGCCAGTTGGTCGGCTGGTAGCGGAAGGCGACCTTCGGATTGGTAGTGGCGCCGATAACGCTGTAATCGTCGCGGCGTACGGCCAGCTGCAGTTCCAGGTCCTTGGTGACCGGCACGATGAATTCGGCGAACAGCGCCTTGACGTCGCGCGAGGCCTTCGGCAGGTTGGCGTTGCCCGGTGCCAGCAGGATCGGCTCGGCGGCCACGTCCTGGGAGTACAGGTAGCTCTCGCGGCGGAAGTCGAAACCGGCCGCCATCGCCAGCTTGCCGGCCGGCAGCTGGAACAGCTCGCCCGAGACGGTACCGTCGATCTGCGTCAGCGTGGTCTTGCCAGTCTGGAAGGCGCCGCGGTACTTGGTCGCTTCGATCGCATCCATGGCCTCCTTGGTCTGGCTGCCGTCGAGCGACCAGGGGTTGACGATGCCGCTGCCCAGCACCTTGTAGAAGGCGGTGGTGTTGGCGTAGCCGTCGAGCAGCTCCATGTGCGAGGTGCTCTGGGCTTTCGACAGGCCGAGCTTGTAGTCCCATGCATTGACCGTACCTTCGAAGCCGACCAGCAGGCGGCCGCTCTCGGTCGAGTTTTCCTGGGTGCGGTTACCCAGCGGATTGGCGCGCCACTTGTAGATGATCGGCTTGGTGCGGTCGAAGGTCGAGATGATCGACGACAGGTCCTGGTAGTACTGGCCGCCGACCGGATAGGCATTGCCGTTGGCCAGCGAGGTCGAGATCTGGGCCGGCGTCAGGATCGACACGACTTCCGAGCGCGAACCGATCGCCTCGACGAACATCGTGTGGTTCGGCGCCAGCTTGTAGCTGCCGCGCAGCAACAGGTTGGTCTGTTCCGACGGCGACTGCATGACGTAGTCGCCACCGTAGTCGTAGGCGCAGGAATAGGTCGAGCGCAGCGGCGAGGTGACGTCCTTCCACAGCTCGGTCTGGTATTGCGACATGCCTTCGACGCTGTCGCACTTGCCCTGGAAGCTCAGGGGATTGGCTTGCAGGTAGGTATTGGTGCTGCCGGGTACCTTGAAACCGGTGCCCAGCGCCGTGCCGGCGCCGGTCAGCTGGTTGGCGTAGGGCGTGCCGGTAGTGTCCGGCGACAGGCCGCGCGAGG
This sequence comes from Massilia sp. Mn16-1_5, assembly GCF_004798585.1. Classification (GTDB taxonomy): domain Bacteria; phylum Pseudomonadota; class Gammaproteobacteria; order Burkholderiales; family Burkholderiaceae_D; genus Telluria. The sequence goes on along the minus strand of NZ_PPXQ01000009.1, from coordinate 64,676 downwards.
GCTGGAAGCCGTTGGCGAAATCGCGCTGGCGCGATTCGAGCTTTTCGTTCTTGGTGAAGGAAGCGGTGGCCATCAGGTTGAAGCCATCGTTTTCCAGGTCGCCATGGCCGACGATCAGCGAACCGCGGTGGATGTTGCCGCCGCCGGCTTCGGTAACGTTGGTGTAGGCCGACGCTTCCGCGCCCTGGTAGTTGGTCTTCAGGATGATGTTCATCACGCCACCGATCGCATCGGTACCGTAGATCGCCGAGGCGCCATCCTTCAGGATCTCGATGCGGGAAATGGCCGCCATCGGGATCGAATTCAGGTCGACCGCCTTGCCGCTCTTGCCGTGGGTCGGCGCGCGGCGGCCGTTGATCAGCACCAGGGTGCTGTTCGGGCCCAGGCCGCGGAAGGAGGCGAAGGATGCGCCGCCGCTGACGCGGTCGGCGTCCGGGCCGAAGACGTTGTTGCCCGAGGTCGGGTTATCGGCACCATTGCCATTCGCCGAAATCGTGGCCATCAGTTGTTCGGCCGAGGTGATGCCCTGCTTTTGCAGGGTATCGAAGGTGATCACTTGCACCGGCAGTGCGCCTTCCTTGGCGACGCGCTTGATGCTGGAGCCCGTGATCTCGACGCGTGCCATCGGCGGGTCTTGCTGGACTTGCTGTGCAAGCGCCGGGCTTGCCACCCCGATCAATGCAATCAGATGGGCTAATTTCTTTAACTTCACGCGTCTCTCCTAAGGGTTCCGTCAAACTTGTAATCAGTGCGCACTATGTCGCTTATGTGTAATGTCATGGCATTACGTTATGAGTCGTTCCGAGACTACGCCGCGCATGGGGCGCCATCCAATGAAATAACTGGCGAGAAGTATAACTTCGAGGAATGTTTATAAGCGGAAATCTATCACTTTCTAACGCTGCCGCTCGGCAGCGCGTGCTCTTTCCGCAACATCGACATCCAGATAGCGCCAGGACGTGAATTCGACCGGGTGACGCTTGTAGTTTTTTAACCACGAATGACGGATGTCGGCCGATACCGCATGGGTCAACGGCACCCAGGGGTTATAGGCGTGGATCAGCTGGTTCATCTCGAAATACAGCTGTTGGCGCGCGGGGCCGTCGTTCAGCTGGCGCGCCTGTTCGTAGCGGCTGTTATAGGCCGGCAAATTGAAGCGGGCGTAGTTGGCGCGGCCCGCGTTCGGGCCGTAGAGCAGCTGGTAAAAATTGTCGCCGTCGGGGAAGTCGGCGATCCAGTTACTCTCGAACATGGTCACCTTGCCCAGGCGCGAAGCCTTGATGATCTCGGTCTTCTTGTCCGATTTAAAGACGACACGCAGGCCGATCGAGTTCAGGCATTTGCGCCACAGCTCGTCGCGCAGGCGGCCGCCGACCGTCGCTTCGCTGTGCATGGTCAGGGTCAGCGGCTTGCCGTCCGGGGTGCGCCGGAATCCCTCGTCATCACGCTTGCCGTAACCGTGGCGGTCCAATAATGCGTTGGCCAGCGCCGGGTCGTAGGGGATCGGGCTGCGGTAACCCGGGTCGTAGCCGAGTACATTCGGCGGCAGCGGCGACTCGGCCTTGATCGCAAAGCCTTTTTTCAGGAGCGCGATGTCTTCCGCACTGTTGTAGGCCAGCGCGATGGCGCGGCGCAGGGCGATCCGATCCTTGCTGTAGCCACCCAGCACCGGATCGTTCATGTTCATCCACATGTAATAGGTCTGCAGCACGGGAAAGCGCGACAATCGCATGCCGCGCGCCTGCAGTTCCGGTTTTAATTGACCGTCGCGGATCACCATCTCCGTCATCGATTCCGGCACCTGCTCGAGGTAGTCGTATTCGCTGTTCAGGAAGCCGAGCATGCGGCCCTGGAATTCCTCGGCGATTTTGACTTCCACCCGGTCCACCCGCGGCAGGCGTTTGCCGTTCAATGCGGCGGCAATCGCCTGGTCCTCGGGATCCTTGCCAGGCGTGGCGCTGAACACGGCCGTCGAATAGGGATTGGCCAGCAGGACGATGCGGTCGCTTCTCTTCCAGTCGCCCAGCATGAAGGGACCGGTGCCGATCGGATGGTTGCCGGCCTGCCCCGGATAGGCCTCGATCACTTCGCGCGCCACCACGCCGGATGCCGGCGTGGCCATATAAAACAGGAAGTTGTTGTCGGGTTCTTTTAGACGAATGCGCAGGGTGTACTTGTCGAGCGCCCGCAGGCCGGGAATGGCCGTGTCATAGCTGAAGCGATTTTTCAGCGCCTCGTCGCCTTCGAGCTTGCCGTCGAACATGTACGACCAGGGCGATTTCAGGGAAGGATCGTACAGGCGCGTCAGGCTGTACACATAGTCCTGCGCCGTCATCTCGCGTTTGATCCCCTTGAACGCCGGGTCGGGCGTGAAATAAATGCCGGGGCGGATACGGAAGGTGTAGGTACGCCCGTCGGCGCTGACTTCCGGCATGCTTGTTGCCGTATTCGGACGCAGTTTGACCGGGCGCGCCAGGTAGTCGTAGCGCAGCAGGGGGTCGAACAGGTTTTCCAGCAGGGACAAGGTGGCGATGTCGGAGGCGGCGGCCGGATCGAGGCCGGTTTCGCTGGTCGACAGGAACAGATGCAGCACTTTTTCGCCCTTCACTGGAGCGGCCGGGGCTGCGCCCGCCGGCAAGGTGCAGGTGGCGCCAGCGAACAGCAAGGCGAAAAGAGTGGCGCGAAGTGTCATGGTGCAAGTCCTGGTTGAGCGTGCGTATCATAGGCGCGGTGTGCTGTGCAGGCAAACGAAACACGGCGCTCATAACTTTTCTGCATGGCGCGGCTGCATTCTTTCATCTGTGCAGCTTGCTCTGCGCCTATACTCTCCGCTGCACAATCGTGCGCAGGATTGCCGTGACTTCGTCTGCGGCCTTGAACCAGCAGCTTACCCGCTGCCCTGCCGCCTTATCGGACTGACTCATGGCTTTAAATTACATCTGGACTGGTTTCTTCCTCGTCGGCTTCGTTGCCGCGCTCGGACAGTGGATCTTCCTGGGCGACACCGAGATCTTCAAGCGCATCATCGACGGCACTTTTAGTTCAGCCAAGATGGCGGTGATGGACATCGCCCTGCCGCTGGCCGGCGTCATGACCTTGTGGCTCGGGATCATGAACGTGGGTGAACGGGCAGGCGCCATCAACTTGTTCGCGCGCATCATCGCGCCCTTCTTCTCGCGGATTTTTCCCGGGGTGCCGCGCGATCACCCGGCGAATGGCCACATGGTGATGAATTTTTCGGCGAATATCCTTGGCCTGGACAACGCGGCGACGCCCTTCGGCCTGAAGGCCATGGAAAGCCTGCAAACCCTGAATCCGCGCAAGGATGAAGCCAGCGATGCCCAGATCATGTTCCTGGTGATCCAGACCTCCGGCCTGACGGTGATTCCGCTGGCCATCATGGCCCAGCGCGCCATCCTCGGCGCGGCCAATCCCGCCGATATTTTCATTCCAACGCTGATCGCGACCTTCTGCTCCACGCTCACCGGCATCGTGGCCGTCAGCCTGAAGCAACGCATCAATCTGCTCCATCCGGTCGTGTTCGGCTGGATCGGCGGCCTGACGGCCGTCGTCGGCGCCCTCGTGTTCTACATGACCAATTATCTCGCCAAGAACGAGATCGAACTGTTCTCGGTGGTGGTTGCCAACCTGATCCTGTTCTCGATTATCGCCGCCTTCATGACGGCAGCCCTGCGCAAGCGGGTCAACGTGTTCGAAGCCTTCATCGAGGGCGCGAAGGGCGGCATCGAGACCTCGTTGAAGATCATTCCTTACCTCGTCGGCATGCTGGTCGCCATCAGCGTGGTACGCAACTCCGGCATCCTCGGCCTGATCGTCCAAGCCTTCGCATGGGTATTCAGCCAACTCGGACTGCCCACCGATTTCGTCGGCGCCTTGCCGACCGCGCTGATGAAACCCCTGTCCGGCAGCGGCTCGCGCGCCATGATGATCGATGCCATGAACACCTATGGCGTCGATTCCTTCGTCGGCCGCCTGGCTTCGATCCTGCAGGGCGCCGCCGATACGACCTTCTATATCGTCGCCCTGTATTTCGGCTCGGTCGGCATTCGCAAGACCCGCTATGCAATCGGCTATGGCTTGCTGGCCGACCTCGCGGGCGTGATCGCCGCCATTTTTGTGGCCTACCTCTTCTTCGGTTAAGGAAACGTATGCTCCGTCCGCTCGCTCTCGCCGCCGCCCTGTTCTCCTGCCTGCCCGCGCAGGCACAGTTGCCGGAACCGGTGGCAAGCCTGCTGGCGCAGAACGGCATGACGCCGGCCTCGTTCAGCGCCCTCGTGCTGCGCGGCGACCAGGTCGTGCTCTCGCACCTGGCGGAACGTCCGATGCAGCCGGCCTCCACCATGAAACTGGTGACGACCCTGGTCAGCCTTGAGCACCTGGGTCCGGTGTTTCGCGGGCGGACCGAGCTGCTGACGAACGCCGACGTCAAAAAGGACGTATTGAAGGGCGACCTGGTGCTGCGTGGCGGCGCCGACGCCGACCTGTCGGGAGAAGTATTGGAAGGCATGCTGCGCGCCCTGCACAATGCGGGCATCCGGCGCATCGCGGGTAATCTGGTACTGGACCGCGGCGTGTTCCAGCCGGCGCGCATGGATGTCGGCCTGCCGCCCTTCGACGAGTCGCCCGAAGCCTATTACAACGTCATTCCCGACGCCCTCCTGATCAACAAGAACATGCTGCAGATCGACATGCGCTCGACGGATAAACGCATGCAGCTGGACATGCAGCCGGCGCTGTCCGGGGTGACGATCGCCTCCAACATGACCCTGATCGACGCCGATTGCGCGAAGTGGGAGGACGGCTGGAAGCTGCCGCAGGTCGTGCACACGGACGACAACAAGATCAAGGTCGTGCTGCAGGGGACGTACCCGAAAAACTGCGCCAAGACCAACAGCATCAACGTGCTCGAGCGCGACGCCTATATCGATGGCCTGTTCCGCCTGAAATGGAAGCAGCTGGGCGGCAAACTGGACGGCAAGACGCAGGCGGGCACGGCGCCGCTGGACGCGAGACTACTGGCCGAGCACCGCGCCCGCGCCCTGCCGGAAGTGGTGCGCGACACCAATAAACCCTCGGACAATGCGCTGGCGCGGACCCTGTTCCTCAGCCTGGGCGCACTGGAAGCCGATCCGGTGCTGGGCAGCCGGCCCTTGCCTTTGGCGCCGGACCAGACCACCTACACCCGCGCCGATGCCACGGTGCGCAACTGGATGCGCGCGCATGGCATCGACGACAGCGGCCTGGTCATCGAAAACGGCTCCGGCCTGTCGCGCATCGAGCGCATCAGTCCACTGCAGATGGGCGGCCTGCTGCGCGCCGGCCTGCGCAGCAACTGGGCGCCGGAATTCCTGGCCAGCATGCCGATCGCGGCAACGGACGGCACCATGCGCCGCCGCCTGAACGGCAGCCCGGCCGCCGGCCGTGCCCGTTTGAAGACGGGGACCCTGCGCAATGTGGTGGCGGTAGCCGGCTATGTGCCGGATGCGAGCGGGGTGCAGAACGTGGTAGTGGCTATGGTCAACGACGACCTGGCGGGAGAAGGACGCGGACGCGCCGTGGTCGATGCGTTAGTGGATTGGGTGGCGAAGTCGGGAGCGGCAACGCCAGCGGCAGTACAGCCGTAAAGCAGGGAGATCGAGGTAGGGTGGGCGCCCCGTACCCACCATGCGCGGCATGCGCCCACATCGCACGTCACAATCGACGCACCAAAACCGGGCACAAGCGATCCAGCTTACTGCCTTTTCTCTTGCTTCGCACCCAATATTGCTGTGATAACACGCAAATACAACGCTCATGCTGTGTGCGTTGTATGGACAAACGTCAATTGTTAATATGAATTTCACGTATGGAAACATAGCCATACCTTATGGTGCATTTCAGACCGGTTCGTATCGACAATCCAGAAAAGAGAGAACATGACGCGTCACCCTGCCTGCCATCCTTTCCGCCAGACCCTGCTTGCCACCGCCCTGCTGGCCGCCTTTTCCTCCGCCGGCGCACAAGAAACCACCTCGACCACGACCACGACGGTCGCCGATGAAAACAATCCGGCCCGTGTCGTCGTGCTCGGTTCGCGCTCCAGCGCCAAGACCGCGCTCGATACGGCCGCGCCGGTGGGCCTGATCAACGTGAAGGACATGCAGACCGCCGGTCCGCTGGAACTGGGCAAGCTGTTGCAGACGCTCGATCCCTCGTTCAATTTCTCGACCACCTTCATCAGCGACGGCACCGACATCATCCGTCCCGCCACCCTGCGCGGCCTCGGCCCGGACCAGCTGCTGGTGCTGGTCAACGGCAAGCGCCGCCACCAGCAGGCACTCGTCAATGTGCAGCAGACCATCGGCCGCGGCTCGGCCGGTACCGACATCAATGCGATCCCGATGTCGGCGATCCACCACATCGAAGTCTTGCGCGATGGGGCGGCGGCCCAGTACGGGTCCGATGCGATCGCCGGCGTGATCAACATCGTATTGAAATCGCAGGTCAAGGAAACGCAGGTCAGCAGCTCGATCGGCACCACGGCCGAGGGCGACGGCGACATGATCTCGGCCAGCGCGAATACCGGCTTTGCGATCGGCGACGGCGGCTATGTGAACCTGACGGCCGAAGGCCGCCGCCGCGGCGAAACCAACCGCGCCGGCCTCGACACGGCGCGCACCGATCCGCCGCGCGTGACCCAGCGCATCGGCGACAGCCTGGCCAAGGATGCTTTCCTGTGGCTGAATGCCGGCCTGCCGGTCGACAAGGACAGCGAGTTCTACGCCTTCGGCGGCGTCTCCAAGCGCACCGGCGACTCGGCCGGCTTCTTCCGTACCGCGGGCGATGGCCGTAACGTGCCGGCCGTGTATCCGAACGGCTTCCTGCCGAACATTCTCACCACCGTAAAAGATGCCTCCTTCGCCGTCGGCTACAAGCGCAACCTGGCCAACGACTGGAAATTCGACGTCAGCGTGAACCATGGCCGCAGCCAGCTCGGCTTCCACGAGCGCGAATCGATCAACGTCAGCTACTGGTACGAACCGAAACCGGGCGGCGGCATCTATGCCGAATCGCCGCTGGAAGCCGATACCGGCACCCTGAAATTCAACCAGACCACCTTCAATGCCGATGTGCGTGGCCCGATTGACATCGGTGGACGCAAGATTTCGCTGGCCACCGGTTTCGAATACCGCCGCGACAACTACGAGATCGAAGCGGGCGATCCGATGTCCTACCAGTACGGCCGCACCAACAACCCGGCCATCGTGATCCGCGACCAGAACGGCGGCATTGCCGCCTCGGGCGCCCAGGGCTTCCCCGGCTACACGCCATCGACCGAAGTCGACGACGGCCGCCACAACATCGCCCTCTATGTCGATGCCGAGCACAACCTCACCGACCAGCTGCTGATCGCCGGCGCGGTGCGCTACGAAAAATACTCGGACTTCGGCAGCACCACGACGGGCAAACTGTCCATGCGCTACGACCCGTCGCGCACGGTCGGCCTGCGCGGCAGCATCTCGACCGGTTTCCGTGCTCCCTCGGTGCAGCAGAAGTTCTACAGCTCGGTGTCCACCAACCTGAACGCGGCCGGCGTGCTGACCGAAACCCTGACCGCGCGCGAAGGCAGCGCCGTCACCCGCGCCTTTGGCATCGCTCCCTTGAAGGAAGAGACCTCGAAGAACGCCAGCGTCGGCATCGTGCTGCGTCCGCTGCAAAACTTCTCGGTCACGGCCGACCTGTACCGCATCGACATCGACGACCGCATCGTCTTCTCGAGCAATATCGCACCAGAAGCCGGCGCCGGCCCGATCCGCGCCATCCTCGACCCGCTGAAGGTCGGCCAGGCGCAGTTCTTCACCAACGCGATCGACACCCGCACCAGCGGCCTGGACATCGTTGCCGAGCACACCACGCGCTGGCCCGGTTCGACCCTGGTGCTGTCCGGCCAGCTCGGCTTCAACAAGACCGAAGTCAAGGCACGCCATTCGCAGTCGCCAGTCCTGACCGGCGAGCAACTTTTCGACGACACGCAGGTGACGCTGATCGAACGCGGCCAGCCGCGCCAGCACCACGTGGTGGCGGCCGACTACACGACCGGTCCGTGGAACGTGAATACCCGCGCCAGCTACTTCGGCGAAGTCCAGGGCCAGGGCTTTACGCCCGGCTTCATCCAGACCTGGGATGCCAAGTGGTTAGTGGACCTGAGCGTGCGCTACGCCTTCACCAAGCGCCTGAGCCTGTCGGTCGGTGCGAACAACCTGTTCGATACCTATCCGACGGAATGGGACAAGGTACGCGCCGCACCGTTCCCGCAGCTGGGCTTTACCCACTGCTGGGAAACCTGCCCGATCGGCATCAACGGTCGCCAGATGTACGCCCGCGTCGACTGGTCGTTCTAAGCAGCACCTGCCGAGCTGCCCCCGCAGCTTCGACCGAGCTGCCCCCCCAGCTCGGTCGCATTCACCGGCGCGTCAGGGTTTCGAGGCCTGCGCGCCGGGCCGTGAAGGCTCGAGCCAGGGCGCGCCGGCCAGCTCCGGTTTCGCCTCCACCAGCGCCACCTGCGCGCCCGTCGTTTCGCGGATCGTGCGCACCAGGTCGATCATTGTCTTTTCCACGAATTTCTCGGGTGTCCCCATCACATAGCCGGTGGCGCGCCGCGGCCAGGCCAGCCAGCCGCCCTCCTTTTTGGTGAACCCGGCGTACATGTCGAGGTGATAGCCGGTTTTATACGGATAAAGGCAGGCGACGATGTGCACGTCCTGGCTGCCGCGCACGTCGGGGCGGGCCTGGGCGGTCCAGCTGGCACCCTCGCAGCTGGGGCCGCGGGCGGCGCCCGGGGCGTCGGCCATCTTGAAGCGGCCGGGCTGGTCGAGCCTGTCTTCTGATTCAGGCAGGGGCGTCGCCAGCGTGGCGTTCCGGATGTTGCGGCTGATGCCTTCGCTGGCCGCGCGCGCCACGGCCAGCGGCGGCGCCTCGGTCTTGATATCGAATACCCGGACATACTCGACCGTCCGGTCGCGCGCCGTAAACAGGTCGCCCGCCGCCGTGCCGCAACCCGCCAGCGCCGCGCCCACGACCGCGGCCATGATGACTCGTTTCATCGCCCACCTCTCTCGTCCGTTGGAAGAATGATTGCGCGAGAAGATGAAAGCGGACTCGTCAAGCCACGGCATCAATCTCTCGTCAATACGAGAAGATTGTCTCGGGCTCAAGCCTTATAAAGGCTGAGACAACTCAAGTGTGTGCGGGGAACGAAATGGGAGCTTACAGGACGCGACGAAAAGTCGATCGCACGCGCTCGCGGTCGCCGCAGTCGAAATGCCACCATTCGGTATTGATGCCGACAAAACCGGCACCGAACATGGCGCCACGCAGCAACTGGCGGTTGGCGACTTGCCCTTCGCTCAGCTGGCCGGCAGCCATAAACCCCTCTTCCAGCGCCGGGTGCGACAAATCGGTCATGTCGTCGAAGCCGGTGCCCATGTCGAGCTCGCGGCCTTGCGGATCGAGGATGGTGACGTCGAGCGCCATGCCATAGGAGTGGATCGAGCCGCGCGCCGGATTAGCGAGGTACATCTGCAGGCCGGTACCCTCCAGGGCGTCCCACAGCTGCTGCTGCACCCGCTGCGGGCGCAAGGCGTCCAGCACCAGCAAGGTGTGGCCGGGCGCGTGGCTGCCGAGCCAGGCCACGGCCGCTTCCAGCGCCGCGGCGGCTTCAACGTGCAGCCAGGCGCAGTCGAAGGGCGAATACAGATCGCGTCCCACAAAATTGTTCGGACCGGCGTAACGGAGGTCGACCGCGATGCCGGCGATCATTGAGAGGTGACGGAATTCTTCGCTGCCGGCGATGTCTTCGCTGGCAACCGTCAGGATACTCATGCACAACCCTTATCAAGACAGGCGCGGGCCGTCGCGCCGATACAATTGGCCAGTTCACGCGCGCCGTGCGACAGCGGCGCGTGGTTTGCGGTCAGCAGATACAGCTGCACGGGAATCGCGGGTGCCCACTGGCGGCGCTGGACCTTGTCGGACGCCGCCGAGGCTGCGGTGAACGGATCGACCACGGCCGTGCCGGCGCCCGCTTCCACCAGGGAACGGGCGATCTGGTAAGTCTGGACCACGGTGCGAAACACGGGCTGCACGCCCTGGGCCTCGCAGGCGGCCACCACAATTTCGCCCAGAGGATCGTTGTCGGCCAGGCCGATCAGTTCACCGGACAGATCCGCGGCGCCGATCGGCTGCGCGCACTCGGCTTCGCTCCAGGTGCCGGCGGGGGCCATCACCGTCAGGTTGCCGGAGGCAATCGGCTCGGCGACGATGCCGGGATGGCGCGGGTCCTGCAGCGACAGGGCCAGATCCGCCTCGCCCAGGCGCAGGGCATTCACGATCTCGCTGGTGTGGTAGGTCGCCAGTTCGCAGCGCGTCTGGGCGAAGTCGCGGCGCCAGGCCGTCATCGCCTGCGGCAGCACGCTGATGGCCAGGGTCGGCGTCGACACCAGGCGCACCGTTTCCACCGCGCGCCCTTTCAGGCTGGCGGCGAGGCGGCGGATACCCTGTAAATCGCGGTTCAGTTTTTCCGTCTCGGCGAACAGGCGGTGCGCCTCCGGCTTCGGATACAGTTTGCCGCGCACGCGCTCGAACAGCGGCATGCCCAGCTGCAGCTCGGCGTGCTGCAACACCTTGGTGACCGCGGGCTGCGAGATGTGGAGAACCTGGGCGGCACCGCTGATGGTGCCGACCTGCATGATGGCGTGGAAAACTTCGATGTGGCGCAGGCGCATGTATCAATCCTTCAACGAGACGCCCGCGCACCGTATGGGCGCGGGCTGGCCGCAGGATACATGGAAACGCACATCGGAGCGACCGTCATCGTGGGTTCTACGCCACCGGCGGCGTGTTGGGCGGCGTCGGCGGGGTGGTCGGGGTCCCGGGCGGCAGCGGCTGGACTGGCTGGACTGGCTGGACCGGCTGGATGGGCTGGACTGGATCCACCGGCTGGGTCGGCTGTACCGGACGCATTTCCGGAATCGGTGCCGGCGGCACCGGCGGCAGCGGGGCATTTGCCGGCGTGGTCAGCACTTCCAGCATGGCCGCCGTTTCCGCATCCGGCTCGCCGGCAATGTTCGCCGGGCGGTATTTCATCTGGAAGGCGGCGATCGTCGTCCTGGTCGGCTGGTCGAACACGCCGCTCTGGGTCACACCGTAGCCGTGGGCCGCCAGTTTTTTCTGGAACCAGACGGCATCCGGCACCTGCACATCGAACACCTGGCGCACGGCGGCAACGCGGTTCGCGTCCGGCCACACGATCAGGCCGGCCTGCGCCAGCTGGTACCAGGGGAACATCGGACCCGGGTCCTGCTTGCGCAGCGGAGCGATGTCGCTGTGGGCGACGACGTTTTCCGGCAGGATGCCATGGCGCGCGACGATGTCTTTAACCAAGGGAATCAGCGCGTCGATCTGGGTTTGCGGGAAGGGCGCATAGACGCGGCCTTGCGGCGTGTCCTTCCAGCCGGCGTTCACGATCTCGATGCCGATCGAGCTGTTGTTGAGCTGGGTATACCCTTTCCAGCTCGAGTTGCCGGCGTGGTAGGCGGAGCGGGTTTCGTCGACCAAGCCGTAGATGGTTGGGCTGGCATCGTCGGTGAGCAGATAGTGGGCGCTTACTTGCTGCTCGGTCAGGATCTTGATCGAGGCCGGCTTGTCCGCCACCGTGTAGTGCAGCACCAGGAAGCGCACCCGGCTGCCCTGGCCCTTGGCCGTATAGGTCTTGTCGATGCCGCCTTGGGTGGCGCAACCGGCCAGCAAGGCGATCAGGAGGGTAGCTGCAAGCGATTTCATGGTTGTCCGTTCGATAATGAAAATGCGGGGTGACTGTCGGCCACCGCCAGGCGCGCGGCGGCGTGGTGGGCGCGCATGGCGGTCTGGGTCAGCAGGGTATCCGGCGGCAGGCTAGCGCGCATGCTGGCCGCGATCGATGGGTGCAGCTCGGCGGCGCGTCCCGCCAGCGCCACCGGACGCGGCCCGAAGCGGCGCAGCAGTGCGTTCGCGAGGCGGCCCAGCTCGCGCCCGGCTTCAAGCAGGATCGCGTCGGCGGCCGGGTCCTGGCCGGCGCTGGCGGCCACGGCCAATGCCAGCTTGCCGACTTCGCCACGCTCCTGGCCATAGATGAACTGGCGAGAGAATGCCCAGTCCGAACCGCCGACGTGTTCGAAGACGGCGCGCGCCATGGGCGAACTTTCCCAGCTCCCCGGCGCTTCGTCCTCGCGGCGCCAGATGTGGCGCAGGGCTGCGCGCGCGATCCAGAATCCGCCGCCGCCGTCGTCGAGCACGACGCCGCGGCCGCCGGCACGGTGGAATGTGCCGTCGCTATCGATGAAAGCCCCGATCGAGCCGGTGCCGGCGTATACCAAATAGCCTTCGCCGGGGGCGAAACTGGCGCGGTAGGCGATGTCGATGTCGTTGCACATGGCAATCGCAGTGGGCTCGATGCCCAGCAGCTCCGCCAGCCAGGCCGTCATTTGCGCGCCCTCGCCGCCGAAGCCGGTCAGGCCGGCGCGCACGCTGGCCGGCTGCGCGTGCTGGAGCACGGCGCGCGCGAGCTCAATGAACGTGGCGCGCACGCTGGCGCGGCCGTCGGGTTTGCTCATTTGCAGGGCAGACAGGCCGGCGACCGTGCCTTCAGCCAGGATCGCGCCATCTGGCGCCGCCAGCGCCCAGCGGGTCTGGGTGCCGCCGGCGTCGATGCCAAGGCCGATGCCTGGATGAGCGGAAGAATTCAACATGAAGCGAGTGTAGGGCTTGGAAGCAAATGACGCGAATGAATGCTGGCCGTCAATCTATGAATGTAGGTTATGAATGAGGGCGTCAATACATGAACAGGGAAACTGAATCTGGTGCGGCAAATCAAGCGTGCGTTGAACGCGTGGGCGGCGCATACGCTATCTCGACGCATCATGTAGGGTGGAGCCGACCACCCTACGCCTACGATTACGGCTTGCCCCACACCTGGATCCGGTCGCCTTCGATGCCGAGACGGTCCACGGCGCCGACGAATACGGCGTCCGGCGCACCGAGACGGACGTCGTCCTCGAGCTTCCAGTCCACTTTCGAGGCCGGCACGACATTGAAACGCCACTCCTCGCCATGGCGCGACCACACGGTGTACAGCGCATTCGCTTTGCCGGCCGTCAGTTTCAGGTCGACGCCCTTACCCGTGCGCACCGCCTTGACGCGCGGCAGGCCGGGTTTCACGTTGCCGAGCCAGGGCGTGGCCGGCACCAGGGCCGGCGTCGCGTAGGCACCGCTGCTCAGCTGGTCGGTAATGCCTTTGCGGTTCTGCATCAGCGCAATCATGCTGAAGTGTACGTGACCACCGGCCTGCGGGCGCGCACGGGTCGATTCGATCTGGTCGACGATTTCCTGCGGTGGATAATCCTTGGTCGGGGCGCCGATGCGGCTCGTAAACAGGCCCGGCCACAGGTGGCGGCCCTGCGTGTTCTGGCCGATCCAGTAATCGAGCAGCACGTCATAGGCTTGCGCCGACTGGCTGCGCGCCCAGTACAGCTGCGGCGTGAAGTAGTCGAGCCAGCCCTTCTGCAGCCACAGCTCGGCATCCGCGTACAGCTTGTCGTACTGCGAGAAGCCGGCGATGCCCGGCGGACGGCGGTCCGGGCGGCCCAGGCCGAAGGGGCTGATGCCGAAGCGCACCCAGCTCTTTTCGCGGTGGATACCCTCGTACATGTCCTTGATCAGCTCGTTGACGTTCTGGCGGCGCCAGGATGCGCGGTCGAGCTTGCCGCCGCGGGCGAGATAGCGTTCCCAGGCCGGCGTATCCGGGAAGTCCAGTTCGGCCTTGACGCCGGGCTTGCCGTCCAGCGCCGCCTCGTTGCCGGCGACGGTCGTGGCGGCCTCGATCGGGTAAGGATAAAAATAATCGTCGATATGGACGCCGTCGATGTCGTAGCGGCGCACGACGTCGAGCACCACGTCCAGGGTCTGCTTCGAGGCCGCGTCCTCGCCCGGGTCCATCCACATGAACTTGCCGTAGCGTTTGACGGCGGCCGGATTGGTGCGGGTGATGTGGTTAGCTGCGGCGGGCGAGCGGGCGCCGTCGTGGCGGGCGCGGTAGGGATTGAACCAGGCGTGCAGTTCGAGGCCGCGCGCATGGGCCTCGGTGACCCAGAATTTCAGCGGGTCGTACCAGGGCTGTGGCGCCTGGCCCTGGGTGCCCGTCAGGTATTCCGACCAGGGCTCGATCGAGGACGCGTAGATTGCATCGGCCGAAGGACGCACCTGCAGCACGATCGCATTCAGGCCCATGGCCTTGGCGCGATCCAGGATGGCGATCGCCTCCGCCTGCTGCTGCGGGGCCTTTAAATTCTGGCGGCTCGGCCAGTCGATGTTCGCCACCGTCGAGACCCAGGCGGCGCGGAATTCGCGCGGCGCGGCGGGCGGCAGCTTGCCGCTGGCGTGGATCGTGCCCGTCGGGCTCGTCGTGCTTTTTTGTGGCGTGGTGCAACTGGCCAAGAAACCACCCAGGGTCATCATCCCCGCCACACCTGCCAGCGCCAACGCGCGTTTTTTCAAATCAACCACTACCGCTCCCACTATTTATACTTTGACAAACCATCGTTTGCGCCACATGCCCCAGGCCAGCAAGAACATGGCGGCATTGAACAGCAGCGCGTACAGCACCGAGGTGTTGAGCGCGCCGATCGGCAGCTCGCGGATCGGCGCATAGAGAAGGCGTCCGAGCGAGACCGTGCTGCCATCCGGCTGCGCGAGTTTGATAAAACCGAACATCTTGGCCACCAGGCCCGAAAACGCGAAAATGAACAGCGCATTCATGCCATAGATCTGGAACGGCCGCGTCCAGCGCGCCGCTGCTTCACGCACCGCCGCATACGGATTCACGTCGAGCAGCCAGAAGAAGGCGCTGAATATTAGCAAAGCCCACCCCGTCATCAGGAAACAATAGGAAGGTGTCCACAGGCTCTTGTTGATCGGCATGAGGATGGCGTCCAGGATCACGCCCAGCCAGAGGAACAGCAAACCGGCCAGCAGCAGCCAGACGGTCTGCTCGATGCGGCTCAAGCCGCTCAACAGGAAACGCCCGGCCAGCACCCCGAACAGCTGACTGCACAGGGCGGGAATGGTCGAAAACAGGCCTTCCGGATCCCAGGTCTTCGATTGCACCCACATGTGCCCGTCGAGCAGCATGCGGTCGATGTAGGCCCCAAAATCCTTGCCTGGTTCCAGCACGCCGGCGCCGATGCCCGGCACCGGATAGAACAGCATGAAGGCGGAATACAGCGTCAGCAGGACGGCAATGATCGCCAGTTGCAGGCGCCAGCCGCAATACACGACGATGGGCGCGGCCAGCAGGGTGCACAGGGCGATGCGCTGGAGGACGCCCGGAATCCGCACCTTCTCGAAATTAAAATACGGGATCAGGTTCAGCAGGAAGCCGATCAGGAAGATCAGCGCTGCCCGTTTCGCCAGTTTGATCAGCAGGCGCGGCTTGTCGGCGCCCTCGGCGGCCAGACGGCCCAGCGACAGCGCCATCGAGACACCGCCGATGAAGAGGAAGAAGGGGAAGATGGTGTCTGTAAAAGTCCAGCCGTGCCACTTGGCGTGTTCAAGCTGGGAATAAAGATGAGACCAGTCGCCGGGATTGTTCACCAGCACCATGGCGGCAATCGTGAAGCCGCGGAAGGCGTCGAGCGAAGAGAGGCGGCTGGCGGATGTCGTCATCGTCCCTTATTTCTTCCCGAACTCCGGATCGATCCTGACCAGCGCCGCCATGATGAAGGCGGGGATCGTCGCGATGCACACCCAGATGAAGAAGTGCTTGTAGCCCAGGTATTCCTGCAGATTCCCGCTCCACATGCCCGGCACCATCATGCCCAGCGCCATCAGGCCGGTGCAGATCGCGTAGTGCGCCGTTTTATGTTCGCCCTCTGACACCATGATCATGTACAGCATCATGGCGGTGAAACCGAAACCGTAGCCGAACTGTTCGAGCGCGAGGAAGGCGGAGATCAGGTAGAAATTGGCCGGCTGCGCATGCGACAGGTACACGAACACCAGGTCCGGCAGGTGCACGGCAAACACCATCAGCCACAGGCAGCGCTTCAGGCCCAGTTTCGAGATCAGGTAGCCGCCGGCCAGGCCGCCGATGGTCAGGGCGATGATGCCGATGGTGCCGTAGGCGATGCCGTACTGGGCCGTGCTGAGGCCAAGTCCCCCCTTTTCCAGCGGGTCCTTGAGGAAGGGCGCCACCAGTTTCAGCAGCTGCGCTTCGCCAAGGCGGAAGGTCAGAATGAAACCCAGGATCAGCCAGATGTCGCGCTTGCGGAAGAAGGAGCCGAAGGTACCGAAGAATTCGCGCAGCGGATTGCTGCCGGCGGCCACGGCGTGGTCCTCCTTCGGTGTCGGCAGCACCAGCTGGTGCCAGGCAAAGGCGACGGCGAACAGGCCGGCGAGAACAAAAAAGACGATCGACCAGGCCTGGTGCGCATCACCCAGCGAGACGGCGAGATAGCCGGCCAGCACCACCAGCGGCCCCTGCCCCGCCAGCGTCGCCAGGCGATAGAAGGTGCTGCGCACGCCCACGAAGGCGGCTTGGTCCTTCTGGCGCAGGCCCAGCATATAAAAGCCGTCGGCCGAGATATCGTGGGTGGCGGAACCGAAAGCCATCAGCCACATCACGGCCAGGCTGACCGCGAAGAAGGCGGGCAGGTGCAGCACCGTGCCCACCGCCGCCAGCGAGGCGGCCACGACCAGCTGCAGCAGCACGGTCCAGCGGCGCTTGGTACCGAACATGTCCACCACGGGCGACCACAGCGGCTTGATGACCCAAGGTAAATACAACAGGCTCGTATAGAAGGCGATGTCGGAATTCGACACGCCCAGGTCCTTGTACATGATGACCGACAACTGCATCGCGACCACATACGGAATGGCCTGGGCGAAGTAGAGCGAGGGCACCCACAGCCACGGACTTTTCGCTTGAGAAGTTTGCATAGAGCTTTCGTGATCGGGCAAGGGTCCGGCCAGGCAGCCCTATCGCATCACGCTTACTGGGCCAAGGCTTGGCGCACGCTTCCGCGTGCCGTCTCCAGCAAGGCCCGTGCTTGCTCGACATTGATTTGTTTGGACAAGGCCACGATCGCGGTCTTGACGTGGAATTCGCACTGCTCCAGCACCGCGCGCGCCGCTTCCTCGTCGGCGCCGGTCGCGAAGGCCGTCAGGCGGATGGCGCGCCGTACCAGCTTGGCGTTGGTCGCCTTCAAGTCTACCATCAGGTTGCCATAAACCTTGTTCAAACGCACCATCAAGGCGCTCGAAAAAGTGTTCAAGGCAATCTTTTGCGAGGTGCCGGCTTTCAAACGGGTGCTGCCGGAAATGATTTCGGGACCCGTGTCGAGAGTGACGCCGATTTCCGCTTCATTCGCGACCGGAGCGTCGGTGTTGTTGGCAAAGCCGATCGTCAGCGCGCCGATGGCACGCGCGGCGCGCAGGGCGCCCAGCACATAGGGCGTGGCGCCGGAAGCGGCGATCAGCAGGACGACGTCGTCCTTGCACACATCGACGGCACGCAGGTCGGCCGCGCCCTGCTCGATATCGTCCTCGGCGCCTTCGACGGCAACGAACATCGCATCGCTACCGCCGGCCAGCAGGGCGACCGCGCGACCATGCGGCCAGGAAAAAGTGGGGTACAGTTCCACGCTGTCGAGCAGGCCCAGGCGGCCCGAGGTGCCGGCGCCGACATAGATCAGGCGTCCGCCCGCTTCCATGCGCGGCAGGGCGGCCGCCACCGCGGCGGCGATGCGCGGACCGGCGGCGCGCACGGCGTTCACCGCATTCAACTGGTCGTCCACCAGCGCATTGACCAGTTCCGCGGTCGGGTACTGGTCGAGGAGGGCGTGGTCTTGGGCCGGGGTTTCGGTTTTCAGCATGGCGGCGGCTTTTGACAGATTTTCGATAAAACCAGTGTAATACCAATTAAGCAAGGCCGGTCATGAAAACCAGGACCGGGCTCATGCCATAAAGTTATGCGGCGCTTATGCTGGAGCTCGGCGCAGCTCGGCGACGAAATCGTAATAATCGCTGCGGCAATACGAATGCGTCAGCTCCACCGCGACGCCCGATTCCAGGTAGCCGACCCGGGTGATGAACAGCACCGCCTGCCCTTCCGGCACGCCCAGCCGGCTCGCCAGCTCGGCGGGCGCGTTCATGGCGCGGATATGCTGCAGGGCGCGCACCGGCATCTGGCCGCTGCGCTCAAGGTGGGCGTACAGCGAATACTCCACCGCCTGCGGGTCGGGCAATACCGTCGCCGGGATCACGCTCGTTTCATAGGCCATCACGACCTCGTCGGCCAGGCGCAGTCGCTCCAGGCGCGCCACCCGGGCGCCGGGCGACAGGCCCAGCGCCAGCTGCTCGTCGGCGTCGGCAACGACCGTGTCGCGCCGCAGCCAGCGCGAATTCGGCGTGTAGCCGCGCTGCTGCAGCTGCTCGGAAAAGCTCGACAAGTTCGACAGCGGCTGCTCGATGCGCGGCGCGATGTAGTTGCCGGAACCGCGCCGGCGCACCACCAGGCCCTGCTCGACCAATTGATCGATGGCTTTTCTCGCCGTGACGCGCGAGACGTCGAGCAGCTCGGACAGGGTGCGTTCCGAAGGCAGCGCCTGGTCGGCCTGGTAGCGCCCTTCGCGCACGTCCTGGGTCAGCTTGCGGGCCAGCTGCATGTAGAGCGGCGAGTTGTCGTTGAGATCGATTTTGAAATCGATGAGAGCTTGGTTCATGGTTATGATTGTAAGCTGATCGGAGAAGACAGAAGGAGACCGAATGAATGGACACAGGCGCACGATACTTGGACTCGCCCTGCTCGGCACGATCGAGCCGCTGCTGGCGGCCGTTCCCATGAGCGGCGCCGATACTGCGCTGGGGCGCGAGCTGGCCGCTATCGCCGCCGACCCGGCCTGCGAGCTGGCCAGCCTCTCGGTGCTGGCGATCCGCGACGGCAAGGTCAGCTATGAAGGCCAGTTCGGCCGGCGCAGGATCGGCAACGGCGCCACACCCGACCTGCCCGCGAACCGGGACACCCTGTATCGGATCGCCTCGATCTCCAAGCTGATGACGACCCTCGGCCTGATGCGCCTGGTCGAAGACAAAGGGATCGACCTGAACGCCGACGTTTCCGGCTACCTGGGTTTCAAGCTGCGTAACCCGCATTTTCCGGACCGGACCATCACCCTGCGTCACCTGTTGACCCACACGTCCTCCTTGCGCGACGAGGCCGGCTATTCCTTCCCGGCCGGCACCGCCCTGCGCGACTTCGTCACGCCCGGCGCGGCACTCTACGGCACCGGCGCGATGTGGGCCAGCCATGCCGGTCCGGGCGAGTATTTCACGTATTGCAACCTCGGCTGGGGCCTGATCGGCACCCTGATGGAGAGAATGACGGGCGAGCGCTTCGACGGCCTGATGCAGCGGCTGCTGCTGCAACCGCTCGGCCTGACGGCCGGCTACAACCCGTCCGCCCTGCCGCCGCAGGCGCTGAATAACCTGGCCACCCTGTACCGCAAGCGCACGACGGACACCGAAGTCTGGGATCCGAACGGCCCCTGGATCGCCCAGGTCGACGATTATTCGACCCGGCCACCGGCACCGCCGCCCGGCATCGAGCGCTATGTCATCGGAGACAACGCGACACCCTTCAGCCCCACCGGCGGCCTGCGCATCGCCGCGCGCGACATGGGCGTCATCATGCGGATGCTGATGAATGGCGGCGTACACGAGGGCAAGCGCATCCTGCAGCCGGCGACCTTGTCACGCATGTTCGCGCGCCAATGGACGGCCGACGGATCGGGCAAGAATGGCGACACCCTGAATGGCTTCTTCAACTGCTGGGGCCTCGGCAATGCCCAGTTCCCGGACCAGCCGGGACGCCGGCTGGCCGAAGGCTTCGACGCCATCGGCCACCTGGGCGACGCCTACGGCTTGCGTTCGGTCTTCGCCTTCGATGCCGCCCGACGCAACGGCCTCATTGTCCTCGTCGGCGGCACATCAAGCGATCCCGGCCTGCAGAAAGGCACCTATTCGGCCCTGGCCCGTTTCGAGGAGCGCGTATTGACAAGCCTGTTCCGCCACGCCATCGCCGGTTAGCATCACCGCCGGTTATGGCGTGACGTTTCACTTTCATTGGCCCAGACAGCGCCGTGCCCCTAAGCTCTTCCCTTATATCAGTAACTTACGGTGTAGCGGGATGGGGCAAGGGGGACAACAAGTAATCGTCATCGGCGGCGGCGTCGTCGGCCTGACCTCGGCCTGGTGGCTGCTCGAGGCCGGCTTTGGCGTGACCGTCGTCGAACGCGCACCCGAGGTGGCCATGGGCGCAAGCGGTGCCAATGGCGGCCAGCTGAGCTACCGCTACGTCTCCCCCCTCGCCGATGCCGGCGTGCCTTTAAAAGCCATCGAATGGCTGTTCCAGGAACACGGCCCGCTGCGCTTCAAGCCCGAATTCGACCTGCGCCAGTGGACCTGGCTGGCCAGCTTCCTCGGCCAGTGCACGGCTGGCGCGAATCGCCGCACCACCGCCAAACTGCTGGAACTGGGCGAATGGTCGCGCGCCGGCATGAAGCAGCTGGAAAATATCGTCGCACCAAGCGATTTCGCCTGGCGCGACGCCGGCAAGCTGGTGGTGTACCGTTCGTCGAAAATCTTCGAGCAGGCGGCGGGTAAAGCCACTGCCGGCGAAATCTGGAGCGGCGCCGAATGCGCCCAGCGCGAACCGGCACTAAGCGCGGCCCGCTCGCTGCTGGCCGGCGGCATCTATAACGGCGGCGAAGCCGTGGCGGACTGCCACGCTTTTTGCGTCAAACTGGCCGAGCGCCTGCGCGCACATCCACTCTTCAAAGGTTTTGTCCAGGCCAAGGTGGAGCGCATCGCCGCGAACGGCGGCCGGGTGGTGGGCCTGGACACGGATGTCGGCGCTATCGGCGGCGACGCCTTCGTGCTGGCCGCCGGCATCCAGAGCCGTAACCTGGCGGCGCAGGCCGGCATCCGGCTGCCGCTGTATCCATTAAAAGGCTACAGCCTGACGGCGCCGATCCGCCCCGGCGACACCGCGCCCGAGATCAGCGTGACCGACTTCGAACGCAAGGTTTTATATGCGCGCATCGGTGACCAGCTGCGGGTGGCGGCCATGGTCGACATGGTCGGCGAAGATGTCAGCCTGAACCCAAAACGCATCGGCAGCCTGACGCGGCAAGTGCGCGAAACCATGCCGCACGCGGCCGACTACGAACGCATCTCGGCCTGGGCCGGCCTGCGCCCGGCGACCCCGAACAGCGCGCCGATCATCGGCGCCACGCCACTTGCGAACCTGTGGCTGAACGTCGGCCACGGCCCGCTCGGGTTTACGTTTGCCGCCGGCACCGCGCGGATCCTGGCCGACCTGATGGCGGGGAAGAATCCGCCGTTCGCGCTGGACATGCTGGCGCTGCGGCGCTGACGAGAGCGACTCGGCGCACCGGATGCTCTATCATGAGGTCAACATTATGAAAAGAGCATCGGCACCATGACCCAGTACACCCTGCAGCAAAAATTCTTCCTGCTCTTACTCGCCCTCGTCACCCTGGCCTTCGTTTACATCCTGCTGCCGTATTCGGGCGCGGTGTTCTGGGGCGTGGTGCTGGCGATCCTGTTCGCGCCCCTTTACCGCAAGCTGCTGCGCGAAACCAAGAACAAGCCGACGATTGCCGCCCTGTTGACCCTGCTCCTGATCATCGTGATGGTGATCCTGCCGGTGTCGCTGATCACCGCCTCGCTGGTCAAGCAGGCAGCCGGCATCTATGAGATGGTCAATTCCGGCCAGATTAATTTCGGCGCCTATTTTCAGCGCATCATTCACTCGCTGCCGCAGTGGATGGTGAACCTGCTGGAACGCTTCGAACTGACCGACCTCGCCTCGCTGCAGGCGAAAATGACGGAGGCGGCGGCCCAGGTCAGCCAGACGGTGGCGCGCCAGGCGATTGCCATCGGCGGCAAGACCTTCGATTTCCTGGTCGGCATGTTCGTCATGCTCTATCTGCTGTTCTTCCTGCTGCGCGACGGCCAGGCGCTGGCGACGCGCGTACGGCAGGCCATTCCGCTCAGCCTGAAATACAAGCAGCGCCTGTTCACCAACTTCACGACCGTGATCCGCGCCACCGTGAAGGGCAATGTGCTGGTGGCGGCGGCCCAGGGCGCGCTGGGCGGCCTGATCTTCTGGTTCCTGGGCGTGCAGGCGCCGCTGCTATGGGCGGTGGTGATGGCCTTCCTGTCGCTGCTGCCGGCGGTCGGCGCCGCCGTGGTCTGGGCGCCGGTGGCGATCTATTTCCTGGTCACGGGCGCGATCTGGCAGGGCGTGGTCCTGATCGCCTTCGGCGTACTGGTGATCGGCCTGGTCGACAACGTGCTGCGCCCGGTACTGGTCGGCAAGGACACGAAAATGCCGGATTACCTGGTGCTGCTCTCGACCCTGGGCGGCATGGCCCTGTTCGGCCTGAACGGCTTCGTGATCGGCCCGGTGGTGGCGGCGCTGTTCATTGCATGCTGGGATCTGTTCGTGGCGACCGAGGAGTTTCAGTCGCAATGAAGCGTGGCGTGAAACGCAGAGCAAACGAATCAGGCGGCGATCTCGTCGATGAATGCTGCGAATAGCAGCGTTGCACGATCGCCGACTCCGGGTTGGGAACGCAGCATCTGGGCGATAAACCGCTCGGAATGCTTTTCGCTTGCGAATACTTTCATGACTTGCGCCAGGGTCTTGCTTGCGAGATCGCGCCGGGCATCACGCCCTAGAAGCGCAGCGCCAGCCAGTTCCGCATCGTAGCCATGACGCTCAAGCAGGGCAATGTGCTCGTCATCATACAGCCGCTCGAATTGACCGGTTTGGTGATAATGCCGAAGGATCAGCAGTACGTCGGACGCGTGCTTGTCGCGTTCCGGCCTGTCGTTCCATGCGAGGATTTTTAAGACCACCATCGCCGGCAAGGACAGGATCTTGACCGTGAAACCGGTCTCGATCTCGACAGCGAGCGCACTCTCGTAGGCTTCGGTATAACCCGCAACGTTCATGACGAAATCGCCCTTCGGCGGCCAGGCTATTTCTCCGTTACGCTCCACGCCGTCAAATGGCACCAGGTCGAGAGGGTAAGCGCCGTTCTCTCCAAAACCAAGGCGCTGCGATTGCTCGCCGGCCCGAAATGCGCCGGTCCCGATCAACTGCTCCTTCAATCGTGCAAATTCTTCCCAGGAAGAGACTGCCACCGCGAAATCAACGTCCCTGGTGGCGCGCGTCGTTTCCAGTCCGTGGACATGTTCGATCACGATGTCGCGTGCCGTCGCGCCGATCACGAAATAGGGAATCTGCAGTCGCACCGCTACCTGATCGAGCTGCTGTATCAGCATGAGCAGGTCGGCAGACAGCGGCCTATCCGGCCTTACTTTCAACATTGGCGCAAATTTCCTTTCTTAACTCCGCAGCAATTTCCATCGTGCGCTCGTCAGCGGTACCGATCAGGTCCGCATAAATCAATGCATCCGGTACGGTTGGAAATGATTCCAACTCGTTTGCGTTCCAAAACATGTGGACCAGTTCGATCTGCCCGTTGGGATCGCGCCGTAATTTCAATTCCTGCACGAGATCGCGCATCACACTTGGATCGCGAAGGTCAATATACAAGGTCAGTGTCCCCGGTTTCAGGGCAAATGTTCGCACTGATGCAGCAGCCTCGCCACCCAGGACCACCTCGCGATAGCGCGGACTTACCCGTTCCAACACAGCAGAGATCGGTTCAGGCGCACTCATCCTGTACTTCTCGAGTTTTGGGCGGATCCGGCCGAGATAGCCTTCAGTCCAGGTATCGAGCCAGCGTCCAGGCATCGCCAGTACGCGACTCCCTGATTTAGCGCTGGTAAAGTAACCGGCCTTCTCGAGCGCGAGCATGGCGGTCCCGGCTGCACCATGGGAAATCGACGCTATTTCGGCGATGTGCCGGATATTGCTGTTTAAAATGGACGGGCGCGTCAACACGGCGAATACGACGCGTAATGCGGCGGGCGTCAGTCCGCGCGCTGCCGCTTGCTGCGAGGTCGAGCTTTCTTTAAGGCCGGTTACAAAGACAAACAGCCCAGGTTGTCGCAGAAAACAGTTGCCTGCGTGATCAATGAACTGGATACCGAGTTCCCGGCACTGCGCCGCCATTGCGCGACTGAGTTCGCGGGTGATCAACACGCCGCCATCGTGACGATTCTTAAAACTCAGCAATTGATCGCGGCGGTCGATGCTTGTTTTGACGTCGTAAGGCAAATCGAAGGTTCGGCCGTCATCGGTGTCGATGGCCACCTGGCCGTCAAAGGAGGGCGACAGGTGTGGACGCATCGATGCACGCAGCCCCGTTGTACGCTCCAGCCCTTCCCGAGCCTGGTTTGCCGATAGTACTTCGTATTGATGTGGCCGCATGTCCGCTCCAGATTCAATTGTCCATTAATATTTCATGTCCACGTAACGTGAACATACATGGAAGACCGGACAATGTCCATTAAAAATACAATGTCCACGTTACGTGAACAGTGGATTTTAGTGGACAAACTGATGTCTTTACACCATTACCTTTGGCTCAGGCAGAATAATCGAACACGCGACAATAAACTGTGACATGATGCCGCGCATCTCTTTGTGCGGCTGTTACTGCGGTAATCGCCAAACGTGTTCCTGGACCCTATGCCCCCTTCCCCTCCCGCCGGACTCAGCCTTCATCCCAGTTCCGAAACACGGTTCCGGGAACTGTTCGAGCAGGCGCCGACCAGCATCCAGATCGTATCGCCCGAGGGCCGCACCCTGCGCGTGAATAAAGCCTGGGAACAGCTGTGGCAGATCCACGAAGGCACGCCGCTGCACGCCTACATCCTCGGCGACTATCGCCTGCTGGACGATCCGCAGCTGGTGGAAAGCGGCATCGCCGGCTACCTGCGGCGGGCCCTGGACGGGGAATCGGTCGAGATCCCCGCCATCTACTACGACGTGGTGGCGCTGGGCGGCACCGGCCGGGCGCGCTGGGTGACGGCGCGCGCGCATCCGATCAAGGACCAGGCCGGCCGCATCCTCGAAGTCATGCTGATGCACGAGGACATCACCGACCGCGTTATCGCCGAAAAAGCCCTGCGCGAGCGCGAGCAGCGCTTCCGCTCGCTGGTGATGGCGACGTCGCAGACCGTGTGGAGCACCACGCCCGACGGCCGCGTGCTCGAGGATTCGCCGACCTGGCGCGCCATCACCGGCCAGAGCTACGACGAGTGGAAAGAATATGGCTGGCTCGACGCGGTGCACCCGGACGACCGCGAAACGGCCCTCGCCACCTGGCGCAACTGCACCGCCAGTGGCGCCGTGTATGAGACCAATTACCGCCTGCGCCAGCTCGACGGCAGCTACCGCTGGACGGCCGTGAAAGGGGTGCCGATCGCGGATGCCGACGGTTTTATACGCGAATGGATCGGCGCCAACAAGGACATCCACGAGATGGTCACGGCCCAGGCCGAACTGGCCGAGCGCCTGGAGCGCGAACAGCGCCATTCGGCCCTGCTGGTCAAGGTGGCGCAGGCTTCGCGCATCCTCGGCAGCGCCCTGTCGACCAAGGAGATCGCCCAGGGCCTGGTCGAGGAAGTGCGCGCCATCCTGGAGGTGCACCAGGCGGTCGTCTCGCTGAACGTGGGCGGCGCCCAGGAAATCAATGCGGTGTCGATGTCCGACAAGTACGCGCGCTACCGCAGCTACGACGTCAAGCCGGACGGCAGCGGCATCTATGCCGAAGTCTGCCGCACCAACCAGGTCATGCGCCTGACCCAGGCGCAGCTGGAAGCCCATCCTGCCTGGAAGGGCTTCGGCAAGCATGCGACCCAGCATCCGGCGATCCGCGGCTGGCTGGCCGTGCCCCTGGTCGACCGCCAGGGCCAGAACATCGGCCTGATCCAGGCGTCCGACAAGTTCGAGGGCGATTTCACGGAGCAGGATGAAGCCATTCTCGTGCAGCTGGCGACGATCGCGGCCAACAGTTTCGAAAATGCCCGCCTGTACGGCTCGCTGAAGGAGCAGGACCGCCGCAAGGACGAGTTTCTCGCCATGCTGGCGCACGAGCTGCGCAATCCGCTGGCGCCGATCGCCTCGGCAGCCGAACTGCTGAAAATCGGCATCGCCAGCGAGGAGCGGGTACGCCGCTCGAGCGAAGTCATCAGCCGGCAAGTGCGGCACATGACCTCGCTGGTGAACGACCTGCTCGACATCTCGCGCGTCACGCGCGGCCTGATCCAGCTTGAAAACGTCGAGGTCGAGCTTGGCGCCACCATCCACAGTGCCGTCGAGCAGTCGCGTCCGCTCATCGAGGCGCGCGAACACGCGCTGGTCGTCGCCCCGGTGCCGGCCGCTGCGAGGGTCATGGGCGACCCGAACCGGCTGGTGCAGGTGCTCGTCAACCTGCTCAATAATGCGGCAAAGTACACGCCGCGTGGTGGCCGCATCGACGTGACGGTCAGCTGCGCCGCGGGCCAGGCGCAGATCCGCGTGCGCGACAACGGGATCGGCATCGACAAGGCGCTGCTGCCCCAGGTGTTCGACTTGTTTACCCAGGCCGAACGCACGCCGGACCGCTCGCAAGGGGGACTGGGCATCGGCCTGGCGCTGGTCAAGAACGTGGTCGGCCTGCATGGCGGCAGCGTCACCGCGGAAAGCGACGGGCCCGGCACCGGCAGCGTTTTTACAGTCACACTGCACACAATGTAAGCAGCTGCGGTTTTCCCCAATACGCCCGGCAGCGTCGGCCTGGGTAAAAATCGCGGATAATCGCGGGATGTCCAAACCGACCCTCCCATCCGGCGCCTGCCCCTGCGGCGGCGCCGCGCTTAGCAGTTGCTGCGGCCCTTACCTTGCCGGCGCCGCCCTGCCGCCCACAGCGGAGGCCCTGATGCGCTCGCGCTACACGGCCTATACCCAGCGTAACGAGGACTACCTGCGCGCGACCTGGCACCCCAGCACCCGGCCGCAGGATGCGATCCTCGATCCGGACGAGGATCTTCGCTGGCTCGGCCTTGAGATAAAATCTGCTTTACGTTTACGTCAACGTAAAGCAGAATTGCTGGATCATCCAGATAGCGATACGGTCGAATTCGTCGCGCGCTTCAAGGTGGCGGGCCGCGCGCACCGGCTGCACGAAGTCAGCCGCTTCCTGCGCGAACCCGACCCGGCGCTCGGCGGAGAAGTCCGCTGGTTCTATCTGGACGGCACATTTCCCAAGTAAGCACGAGACAGAAAAACAGAGGACGGCATGCCCCACATCGAGACAAAACTCAACCCGCGCAGTGATGATTTCAAAGCAAATGCGACGGCCATGCAGTTGATCGTGGACGATTTGCGCGCGAAAGTTGCCGCGATCGCCGAAGGCGGCGGCGAATCGGCGCGCGCCAAGCACGTCGCGCGCGGCAAGCTGCTGCCGCGCGACCGCGTGCAGATGCTGCTCGACCCGGGTACGCCCTTCCTCGAGTTTTCCCAGCTCGCCGCTTACGACATGTATGACAACGCTGCCCCGGCAGCCGGCATCATCACGGGCATCGGCCGCGTCGCCGGCCAGGAATGCGTGATCGTCTGTAACGACGCCACGGTGAAGGGCGGGACCTACTACCCGATGACGGTGAAAAAACACCTGCGTGCCCAAGAAATCGCCGAGCAGAATAAACTGCCCTGCATTTACCTGGTGGACTCGGGCGGCGCCAACCTGCCGAACCAGGACGACGTGTTCCCGGACCGCGACCATTTCGGCCGCATTTTTTATAACCAGGCCAATCTGTCGGCCCAGGGCATCCCACAAATCGCGGTCGTGATGGGTTCCTGTACGGCGGGCGGCGCCTACGTCCCGGCGATGAGCGACGAGTCGATCATCGTCAAGGAACAGGGCACCATTTTCCTCGGCGGTCCGCCCTTGGTAAAAGCGGCGACCGGCGAAGTCGTCAGCGCGGAAGACCTGGGCGGCGGCGACGTCCACACCCGTTTATCGGGCGTGGTCGATCACCTGGCCCAGAACGATCTGCACGCCCTGTCGCTGGCGCGCACCATCGTCTCGAACCTGAACCGCACCAAACCGGTGCAGGGCGCGCAGCGTGAAGTCGTCGAGCCGAAGTACGCACCGGAAGAACTGTATGGCGTGATCCCGGTCGATACCCGCAAACCCTTCGATGTGCGCGAAGTGATCGCACGCGTGGTGGACGGCAGCGAATTCGACGAATTCAAAGCCCGCTACGGCACCACGCTGGTGTGCGGCTTCGCCCATATCTACGGCGTGAAAGTCGGCATCATCGCGAATAACGGCATCCTGTTCTCGGAGTCGGCGCTGAAGGGAACGCACTTCATCGAGCTGTGCTGCCAGCGCAAGATTCCACTCGTTTTCCTGCAGAACATCACCGGCTTCATGGTCGGCCGCAAATATGAGAACGAGGGCATCGCCCGCAACGGCGCCAAGATGGTCACCGCTGTCGCCACCGCCTCGGTACCGAAATTCACCGTCATCATCGGCGGCTCCTTCGGCGCCGGCAACTACGGCATGTGCGGCCGCGCCTTCTCTCCGCGCTTCCTGTGGATGTGGCCGAACGCGCGCATTTCGGTGATGGGCGGCGACCAGGCGGCGTCCGTGCTGGCAACCGTGAAACGCGACGGCATCGAAGCCAAGGGCGGCCAATGGTCGCAGGACGAAGAAGCGGCTTTTAAACAGCCGATCAAGGAACAGTACGAGCACCAGGGCCACCCGTATTACGCCTCGGCGCGCCTGTGGGACGACGGCGTCATCGATCCGGCCGATACACGGATGGTCTTAGGTTTAGGCTTGTCAGCCGCGCTGAACGCGCCGATCGAAGAGACGAAGTTCGGCGTCTTCCGCATGTAAGGAGTGAATATGAACTATGAGACCCTTACTATCGCGATCGCCGACAAGGTCGCCACCGTCACCCTGAACCGTCCGGAGCTGCGCAACGCCTTTAATGAACAGGCGATCGCCGAGCTGGCGCTGGCCTTCGATGAACTCGGACGCAACGAGCTGGTACGCGCGATCGTCCTGGCCGCGAACGGCCCGGCCTTCTGTGCCGGCGCGGATTTGAACTGGATGAAGAAGATGGCCGGCTACTCGCACGACGAGAACCTGGCCGACGCTTCGCGCCTGGCCGACATGCTGCGCACGATCTACCTGTGCCCGAAACCGACCATCGCAAAAGTCCAGGGCGACTGCTACGCCGGCGGCATGGGCCTGGTCGCAGCCTGCGATATCGTGGTCGCGGCCGACAGCGTCAATTTCTGCCTGTCCGAAGTCAAGCTGGGGCTGATCCCGGCGACGATCTCTCCCTACGTCATCAAGGCGATGAGCGAACAGGCAGCGCGCCGCTACTTTATTACGGCCGAGCGCTTCGACGCGGCCGCCGCGCTGCGCATGGGCTTTGCGCATGAAGTGGTGGCGATGGAAAACCTCGACACCACGGTCGCCGGCCTGCTGAAGTCCTTGGTATCGAACAGTCCGCACGCCGTCGTGGAAGCGAAAAAACTGGTGCGCGAAGTCGTCGGCGTGCCGGTGACGGATGCGCTGCTGGTTGACACCGCCGAGCGCATCGCAGCGATCCGCGCCTCAAGCGAGGGACGCGAAGGTGTCGCCTCTTTCCTCGAGAAGCGCAAGCCGAACTGGCTGAATTAAATTATAGGAACCACCTTGAAGCAGCACACATCTTCCGACTGGATCGCACGCAGCCTGCGCAGCGTATGGCACCCCTGCACGCAGATGCAGCACCACGAAGAGGTGCCGCTGATCGCGGTTGCCCGCGCCAAGGGGCCGTGGCTATACGACCACGAAGATAAACGCTACCTGGATGCGATCAGCTCCTGGTGGGTGAACCTGTTCGGCCACGCCAACCCGCGCATCAACGCGGCCTTGAAACAGCAGCTCGACACGCTGGAACACGCGATGCTGGCCGGTTTCACGCACGAGCCGGTAATCGAACTGTCGGAACAGCTGGCCGGCCTCACCGGCCACGCGCTCGGCCACGCCTTCTATGCGTCCGATGGCGCCTCGGCGGTCGAGATCGCGATGAAGATGAGCTTTCATGCCTGGCGTAACGCGGGCTTCAGCGAAAAGCAGGAATTCGTCTGCCTGCAGGGCAGCTACCACGGCGAGACCGTCGGCGCCTTGTCGGTCACCGACGTCCCGCTGTTCAAGGATGCGTATGGTCCGCTCTTACGCGCTTCCCACGTGGTGGCCTCCCCTGACGCGCGCAATGCCCTTGAGGGGGAATCCGCACAGGATGTAGCGCGCCGCGCCATCCAGGATGTCGAACAGCTGTTCGAGGAACGCGCGCATAACATCGCCGCGATCATCGTCGAGCCGCTGGTGCAGTGCGCGACCGGCATGGCGATGCACGATCCGCTTTATCTGGAAATGCTGCGCGAGCTGTGCGACCGCCACCACGTGCACCTGATCGCCGACGAGATCGCGGTGGGCTGCGGCCGTACCGGCACCTTCTTCGCCTGCGAGCAGGCGGCGATCTGGCCGGATTTTATCTGCCTCTCGAAAGGCATCAGCGGCGGCTACCTGCCGCTGTCGCTGGTCCTTACCACGGACGCGATCTACCAGTCCTTCTACAGCGAGGACATCACGCGCGGCTTCCTGCATTCGCATTCGTACACCGGCAATGCGCTGGCCTGCCGCGCGGCGCTCGCGACCTTGCAGATCTTCCGCGACGACGACGTTTTAAATCGCAACCGCGAGCTGGCCACCAAACTGACCATCGCGCTGGCGCCGCTGGCCGAACACGAGCGCACCCATGCGTTCCGCCAGCGCGGCATGATCTTCGCCTTCGACGCGGTCGAGCCGGATGCGGCGCGCGCGGCGAGCTTCGCACGGCGCTTCTTCACCGCCGCCGTCGACAATGAGCTGCTGCTGCGCCCGATCGGCCGCACCGTGTATGTGATGCCGCCCTATGTACTGAACGAGGAAGAGATCGACCTGCTCGGCGTGCGCGTGAAATCGGTCTTCGAATCCGTGATTGCGGCCTGATGATGGACCTGATCGACAACGTCAACGGCAAGCTGGCCGCCCTGGACCAGCAAAGCCTGCTGCGCCGGCGGCGTGTGGCCGACACCCGCTGCACGCCGCTGCAGGTGGTCGACGGCCGCGCCATGCTTGCCTTCTGCAGCAACGACTATCTGGGTCTCGCCGCGCATCCGCGCGTGGTGGAAGCCTTGCGCGCCGGCGCCCAGCTGTACGGCGCCGGGAGCGGCGCCTCGCACCTGATCAGCGGGCATAGCCGCGCGCACGCCATCCTCGAAGAGCGCCTGGCCGAATTCGCCGCGCCGCATATCGAGGAGGCGCGCGCCCTGTACCTGAGCACCGGCTACATGGCGAACCTGGCCGTGCTGACCGCGCTCGGCGGCGATGCCGATGCGGTGATCTTCTCGGAAGCGCTGAACCACGCCTCGCTGATCGACGGCGCGCGCCTGGCCAGGGCGCAGGTCAGCATCTATCCGCACGGCGACGTGGCGGCGCTGGAAGCGCAACTGGCAGCCAGCAGCGCGGCCACGAAAATCGTCGCGACCGACAGCGTCTTCAGCATGGACGGCAACCTGGCGCCGCTGCCGGAGCTGCTGGCCCTGTGCGAACGCCACGGCGCCTGGCTGTTCGTCGACGACGCCCACGGCTTCGGCGTGCTGGGCGCCCAGGGCCGCGGCGCACTCGAACATTTTGGATTGCGCTCACCCAACCTGGTGTATGTCGGCACATTGGGAAAAGCGGCCGGCGTCAGCGGCGCTTTCATCGCGGCCCACGCCAGCGTGATCGAGCTGATGATCCAGCGCGCCCGGCCCTACATCTACACGACGGCCGCGCCGCCGGCACTGGCGCACGCCCTGCTGACGAGCCTGGACATCATCACCAGCGACGAAGGCGCGGGCCTGCGCAGCCAGCTGGAGCAACTGATTGCCCAGCTCGACGCCGACCTGCGCCTCACGCGCTGGCAGCGGCCGGTGTCGAGCACGCCGATCCAGCCGATCCTCATCGGCGGGAACGAGGAGGCGCTGCGCGTGGCGGCGGCGCTGTACGCGAAGGGATTGTGGGTACCGGCGATCCGTCCGCCGACGGTACCGAAAGGAACGGCGCGCCTGCGCGTCACGCTGTCGGCCGCGCACACCCATGACGAAGTCGCCCAGCTGGTGACGGCATTGAACGAACTGGAGGCCATGTGACCAAGAACCTCAACGATCCGCAGGAACCGGCGGTCGAACTGGCGATTCCGCCTGCGCCCGTACTGACCGCAAACGAGGAAAAGCCCGTCAGCGCACCAAGCGAAGCCCTGGCCGCCGAGGGCATTCCTTCGCGCTTTTGCTGCTTCGTGACCGGCACCGATACCGAGATCGGCAAGACCCTGGTCTCGAGCGCGATCCTGCATAAACTGGTCGAGGCCGGCCACCGTGCCTGCGGCATGAAGCCGATCGCGGCCGGCGCCGAGTTACGCGATGGAGAACTCCACAACGAAGACGCCGACATGCTGGCGGGCGCCGGCAACGTGCACCTGCCGCAGAACATCACGACGCCCTTCATGCTGCGCGAACCCTGCGCGCCGCACATCGCGGCCAGCCTGGAAGGCGTGAGCATCGACCCGGTGCCGATCATCGCCGCCTATGCCGAGATCCTGGCCGCGTCCGATGCGGTCGTGGTCGAAGGCGTCGGGGGTTTCCGCGTGCCCTTCTCCGACACCTTCGACAGTGCCGACCTGGCCGCGCAACTGAACCTGCCGGTGATCCTGGTGGTCGGCATGCGCCTGGGCTGCATCAGCCATGCCTTGCTCACCGTCGAAGCGATCGTCGCCCGCGGCCTGGTGCTGGCCGGCTGGGTCGCGAACACGGCGGACCCGGACATGCGCTTTTTTGACGAGAACATCGAGGCCCTCGAAGCCCGCATTCCGGCTCCGCTGCTGGGTGTGGTGCCGCGCCTCGAGGACCCCACCGCCGCCAACGCGGCCCGATTCATCGATCTCGCGGGACTGCCGGGCTGGCCGTCGACGCGGGCTCTGTAACACCTAAAGGAACCACCATGAATGCTCCCCACACCGTCGCCCTCCACCGCCCGACCGCCGCCATCAAGGAACGGCCTGACGCCACCTGGCCGCTGGCCGACGTGTTGTCTCTGTTCGAACTGCCGTTCAACGAGCTGATGTTCCGCGCCCAGGAAGCGCACCGTGCACACTTCCCGGACGGCGACGTCGAGCTGGCGACCCTGCTGTCGATTAAAACCGGCGGATGTGAAGAGGACTGCGGCTATTGCCCGCAGGCGGCACGCTACGACACCGGGGTCGAAGCCAAGAAAATCCTCGACATCGATACGGTGCTCGACGCCGCGCGCCAGGCGAAAGCCAACGGCGCCACCCGCTTCTGCATGGGCGCCGCCTGGCGCAGCCCGAAAGAGCGCGACATGGCGAAGGTCGAAGAGATGGTGCGCGAAGTAAAAGCGCTGGGCATGGAAACCTGCGCGACCCTCGGCATGCTGGAAGAAGGACAAGCCGAGCAGCTGAAAAACGCCGGCCTCGATTTTTACAATCACAACATCGACACCGCGCCCGATTTCTATAACAACGTGATCTCGACCCGCGAATACCAGGACCGCCTGGATACGCTGGGCCGCGTGCGCAACGCCGGCCTGAAGGTCTGCTGTGGCGGCATCGTCGGCATGGGAGAAACGCGCGAGCAGCGCGCCGGCCTGATCGCCCAGCTGGCGAACCTGAATCCGTATCCGGAGTCGGTCCCGGTCAACCACCTGGTACAGGTCGAAGGCACGCCGCTGCACGGCCTCGATCCGCTCGATCCGCTCGAATTCGTCCGCACCATCGCGGTGGCGCGCATCACCATGCCGAAGGCGCGCGTGCGCCTGTCGGCCGGCCGCCGTCAATTGGGCGAAGCGGTGCAGGCGATGTGCTTCATGGCCGGCGCGAATTCCATCTTCTACGGCGACAAGCTGCTCACCACCGGCAATCCGGAAGCCGAAGACGACCGCGCGCTGTTGGCGAAACTCGGCCTCAAGACGCGCTCGGCGACGCTCGAATCGGCACCGAAGGAAAGCTGCGGCTGCTGATTTGCAGACCTGCGCTTCCCAATACGATCAACACTAAAAAATACGAGACAAACGCATGTTCACCAAAATCCTCATCGCCAACCGTGGCGAAATCGCCTGCCGTGTCGCCGCCACCGCGCGCCGCATGGGAATCCGCACCGTCGCTGTGTATTCGGAAGCGGACGCCGGATCGAAACACGTTGCGGTCTGCGATGAGGCGGTGTTGATCGGACCTGCCGCAGCCAAGGAAAGCTACTTGCGCGGCCAGAAAATCATCGAGGTGGCAAAGGCCACCGGCGCCCAGGCGATCCATCCGGGCTATGGCTTCCTGTCCGAGAACGCGGAGTTCGCCGAAGCCTGCGAACAGGCCGGCCTGGTGTTCATCGGCCCGCCGGGTTCCTCGATGCGCGCCATGGGTTCGAAGTCGGCCGCCAAGCAGCTGATGGAAGGCGCGAACGTGCCGCTGGTGCCGGGCTACCACGGCGAGAACCAGGAACCAGAGTTTTTGCGCCAGCAGGCCGACCGTATCGGTTATCCGGTGCTATTGAAAGCCAGTGCCGGCGGCGGCGGCAAGGGTATGCGCGTGGTCGAGAGAAGCGAGGACTTCGTCGCCGCGCTGGGTTCCTGCAAGCGCGAAGCGATCAGCTCCTTCGGCGACGACAAGGTGCTGGTCGAAAAATACCTGACGCGTCCGCGCCACATCGAGATCCAGGTGTTTGCCGATAAACTGGGCAACTGCGTCTACCTGCACGAGCGCGACTGCTCGGTGCAGCGCCGCCACCAGAAGGTGCTGGAAGAAGCGCCGGCACCGGGCATGCCCCCGGACCGCCGCGCGGCGATGGGCGAAGCGGCCGTCAACGCGGCGCGCGCCGTCAATTACGTCGGCGCCGGCACGGTCGAATTCATCGCCAACCAGGACGGTTCGTTCTACTTCATGGAGATGAACACGCGCCTGCAGGTGGAGCACCCGGTCACCGAAATGATCACCGGGACGGATCTCGTCGAATGGCAGCTGCGCGTAGCCGCAGGCCAGCCGCTGCCGAAGAAGCAAAATGAACTGGCCATCCACGGCCATGCGATCGAGGCGCGCATCTATGCCGAGAATCCGGAAAAGGGTTTTCTCCCGTCGATCGGCACGCTGCGCCACATGGATACCCCGAACGCCGTGAATTTTGAATTGGGCGGCGTGGCGGGCGTCGAGCCGGCGGGCGTGCGCATCGATTCCGGCGTGCGCGAAGGCGATGCGATTTCTCCGTTCTACGATCCGATGATCGCCAAACTCATCGTCTGGGGCGTCGACCGCACCCAGGCGCTGGCGCGCCTGTCGCAGGCGCTGAGCGAATTCCAGATCGTCGGCCTCGCCACCAACATCGCCTTTTTAAAACGCCTGGTCGAAGGCGAGGCCTTCTCCACGGCCGACCTCGACACGGGCCTGATCGAACGGAACGGCGCGACCCTGTTCCCGCCGTCGAAAGCGGCGCCCGCCGGTGCGCTGGCACTGGCAGCGGTGGCGTTGATCGAATCCGAGAAGAAGCGCTCGAGCGGTGCTTCGCGCGTCGCCGCCGATCCGTGGGGCCAGGCGCAGGGCTGGCGCCTGAACGGCGACTATCGCCGTCAACTCTCCTTCGCCGACGAGCACGCGGCCGGGCTCGAAGGCGGTGCCTACCAGGTCGGCGTGGTGTACCACCCGCAGGGCTGGGAACTGGACGTCGGCGGCACGAAGCAGCCCTTGAGCGTCAGCGGCCATGACGGTGCGACGCTGTCGATCCGCCTCGGCGAACAATCGATGCATGGCGCCGTGCGCCGCGATGGCGACCTGTTCCACGTCTTCACCAACGGCGAACACCATACCTTTGCTTATAACGACCCGATGGCGCATGCCGGCGAGGCCGAGGCTGCGGGCGGACGCCTGACGGCGCCGATGCCGGGCAAGGTCGTGGCCGTGATGGTCGAAGGCGGCCAGAGCGTCAAGAAGGGCGAGCCGCTCGTCATCATGGAAGCGATGAAGATGGAGCACACGATCGCCGCGCCGTCGGACGGCCTGGTCGAAGAGGTGCTGTACGCGGTCGGCGACCAGGTGGCGGACGGCGCGCCGCTGCTGGCCTTCAAGGCGGCATAAACAATGCGCATCCTGCTGTACCGGGGCGATGGCCAGATCGGCGCCTGGGCTGAGGATTTCGCGCGGGTGCTGCCCGGCGTCGAAACCGTCGGCTGGCAGGAAGGCGAGCCGCTCGTCGCGTGCGACTATGCGGTGCTGTGGGCGCCTCCGGCAGCGCTGCTGGCGCAACTGGCACACGTCAAAGCCGTGTTCCTGATGGGCGCAGGAGCCGATGCCATTCTCAAATTCGGAGGATCGCTGCCGGACGTGCCGCTGGTGCGCCTGGGCGACGCCGGCATGGCGGTGCAGATGGCGGAATACGTGGCCTACGCGACGCTGCGCTATTTCCGCCGCTTCGACGAATACGAGCAGCAGGCGAGACATGGCCTGTGGTCGCCGCTCCCCAACCATGTGAAGGAAGATTTTACGGTCGGCGTCATGGGGCTCGGCAAGCTGGGCCTGCGGGTGGTCGAGACCATGCGCAGCTTCGGCTTTCCCGTGCGCGGCTGGAGCCGCACGCCCAAAGACTTGCCGGGCGTCGACTGCTATGCCGGCATGGAGTCCCTGGAGGACTTCCTGCGCGGCACGCGCGTCCTGGTCTCGCTGCTGCCGCTGACGCCTGACACCAACAACCTGCTCGACCGCCGCCGCCTGGCGACGCTGCCGCAGGGCGCGTATATCATCAACGTCGCACGCGGGGCGCAGGTGGCCGAGCCGGATCTGCTGGCCCTGATCCGATCCGGCCACATCGCCGGCGCCACGCTCGACGTCTTCCGCAACGAGCCGCTGCCGGCGCCGCACCCGTTCTGGGAAGAGCCGCGCATCACGATCACGCCGCACATCTCCGCAGTGACCATCCGTGGAGAAGCCGTGCGTCAGATCGCTCATAAAATCGCCGCGTTCGAAAGCGGCCAACCGGTGGACGATATCGTCGACCGCAACCTGGGATACTGAAATGACCACCGCAATCAACCTGCCCAAGCAGGTCAAAATCGTCGAAGTCGGTCCGCGCGACGGCCTGCAGAACGAGAAGGAAACGATCAGCGCGGAAGTGAAAATCGAGCTGGTCGACCGCCTTTCACGCGCGGGCTTTTCGAACGTGGAAGCGGCGTCCTTCGTGTCGCCCAAATGGGTGCCGCAGATGGCGACCAGTACCGAGGTGATGGCGAAGATCACGCGCCTGCCGGGCACCATCTATTCGGCGCTGACGCCCAATATGCAGGGCTTCGAGGCGGCGCTGGCCGCTAAAGCGGACGAGGTCGTGATCTTCGGTTCGGCTTCCGAGGCTTTCTCGCAAAAGAACATCAACTGCTCGATCGCCGAATCGATCGCGCGCTTCGAACCGGTGGCGAAAGCGGCCAAGGCGAACGGCCTGCGCCTGCGCGGCAGCATCAGCACGGCCTTCGGTTGTCCTTACCAGGGCGAGGTGCCGTTGGAGGCGGTCGCGGACGTGGTGCGCCGCATGCGCGACCTGGGCTGCGACGAGATCGACATCGCCGACACCATCGGCGTCTCGACCGCGCGCAAGACGCAGGAAGTGATGCTGGCGGCAAGCCGCGAATTCCCGCTGCAGCAGCTGTCGGGCCACTTCCACGACACCTATGGACAGGCGCTGGCCAACATCTACGCCAGCCTGGAGGTGGGCGTGCAGATCTTCCACTCCTCGGTGTCGGGACTGGGCGGCTGCCCGTATGCGAAAGGCGCGACCGGGAACGTGGCCACCGAGGATGTGCTGTACATGCTGCACGGCCTGGGCATCGAAACCGGGATCGACCTCGACCAGGTAGTGGATGCGGGCCAGTTCATTTCGCAGCAGCTCGGCCGCAAGGGTTCCAGCCGCGCGGGGAATGCGATCGCGGCGAAACGCCTGGGCTGAACCAATTCAACAAGGGCCCGGTCGAAGGCTATTTCGACCGGGCCCTTGTCTTCATGTCGGGACGTAAACGAAAAAAGCCGACAACGTTCGCTGTCGGCTTTCTTCTTAATACTGGTCGGAGTACAAGGATTCGAACCTTGGACCCTCTGGTCCCAAACCAGATGCGCTACCGGGCTGCGCTACACTCCGAAGACACACATCATAGCCGCTGCAGGCCCATCGGTCAAGGTCGGGTTTGAATTTTGTGGAGTTTTCGTGCAACAGGGGGCGATGTATTGTGAAACTGGCAGCAGGGAATGGCGCCGTGTTCGCGGACGATGCGAGGAAGAGTCACCGGCGCATCGCGGCCGGGATCGCGCTTTCGCTGGCACTGCACGCGCTGCTGCTGAACCTGCAGCGCGACGGCTGGCGGCGCGCAGCGGAGGCGCCGCCGCGGCCGATCGCCGTGCGTCTGCGCCCTCCTCCACCTCCGGCGCCTGTGGGGCAGGCCGAGCCGACGCCGCCATCGCGGCCTGCGCCGCGTGCGCAGCCCCACGCCCAGCCCAAGCGGCCACGCCCTGTGATCGCGGTCGAACCCGCGCCCGCGCCGGCGCAGCCCGAGCCGTTCACGGTGCAGCAGGCGCCGCAGTCCGAACCGGACACACCGCGCTTCGACCGTGAAGCGGCGCGCCAGATGGCGCGTTCGCTGGCCAATATGCGTGACCCAAGCAAGGAGGGCACGGCGGTCGGTCAGTTCCCCGACAAGCCGCTGGAAACGGAAACGCGCGCGGCACGGGCCATCGGGGCGGCAAAGCGGAGGGATTGCAAGGATGGCTTGCCGGGAGGGTTGTTAGGACCTTTGCTGATCCTGGCCGACAAAAAAGATAGCGGGTGCAAGTGGTGAACCGTAGGGTGGACTCCCGAGTCCACGCGTTACGGCGTTTGCCCAGAGTTTACGCTTATAACAAAGTCGCCGTAGATCCACCGGTGAGACCGCGTGGGCACGGAGTGCCCACCCTACGACTCCCCTTTGATCTGCAAGGCGCGCTCGTACAGCGCATTCTTCTTGCGCCCGGTAATCTGCGCCGTCAAATTCGCCGCCTGCTTGACGCTGCATTCGCTCAGTAAAATGTTCAGGATACGCTCGGCCTCCGCATCCTGGGCATCGGTCTCGAGCGTCGCCCCTTCGACCAGCACGACGAACTCGCCGCGCTCGCGGTGCTGGTCCGCCTTGACCCAGGCCAGCGCCTCTTCCAGCCGGCAGCGGTGCACTTCCTCGAACAATTTGGTCAGCTCGCGTGCAAACACGACCTGGCGCGTCGGCTCGAACACGCTCATCAAACCCTCGACGCAATCGACGATGCGGTGCGGCGCCTCGTAGATCACCAGGGTCGCCGGCTCGCGCACCAGTTCCGTCAACGCCGCTTCGCGCTGCTTCGATTTCGCCGGCAAGAAGCCGACAAACGTAAACCGGTCGTTGACCAGGCCGGATGCCGACAGGGCCGCGACCGAGGCCGAAGCGCCCGGCAGCGGGATCACGCGCAGGCCGGCGTCGCGCACGGCGTCGACGATGCGCGCGCCCGGATCCGAGACGGCGGGGGTGCCGGCATCCGACACCAAAGCAACACGTTCGCCGGCGCGCAGGCGCGCGATCAGCTTGTCGGCCGCTTCGCGCTCGTTATGCTGATGTGCCGCGACCATCTGCTTGTTCAAGCCGTAACGGGTGAGCAGCGCGCCGGTTTTGCGGGTATCCTCACAGGCGACCACGTCGGCCAGCGCCAGCAGGTGCAGCGCGCGCAGCGTGATGTCGGTGGCGTTCCCGATCGGGGTGGCCACCACGTACAATGTTGCTGTAGGATAAGACTGTTGAGCTGCCTCGGCCATCACGGGGAGCTGGGCGATATCGATGGACTGGTTGTCGGTCATGTTGAGGATACGATGCTCTTAAAAAGTCTTAATTCAAATGTGATGAGGGGCCTGCTGGCAGTCAGCGCAGCCGGCATGTTTGCAGGCTGCAGCACCCCGATGCCACCCGACCTGGGTTGCGGCGTACCGGGCGGATTGTGCGCGCCCGCCGAGCCAAACACAAGGGCGCTGCCACCGGCGCCGCCGCCGGAAACGCCCACCCGGGCGCCGGCTTCCGAAACCCGCACCTCCCCCGTGGAACTGTATCCGGGTACCGGTACCCCGCAATCCCAGGCCAGGCCCGCGGCCGGCACGGCGCGTATCGCCCTGCTGTTGCCGCTGCAGTCCCCTGCCCTCGGCCAGGCCGCCGAGGCCGTGCGCGCCGGTTTTATGGCCGGCCATGAACGCGACCGCAATGGCATCGAAGTCAACGTGGTCCCGAGCGGCGACTCTCCCGAGTCGACCCTGGAAGCCTATGCACGCGCGGCCCAGCAGAACGACATCGTCGTCGGTCCCCTGGCGCGCTCGAGCGTGGCGGCGATCGTCGCCAGCAACGCGGTCAGCAAACCGACCATCGCCCTGAACCATCCGCAAACCGAGCGCCCGCTGCCGCCGCAGATGCTGGTGGTCGGCCTGTCGGTGGAAGAAGAAGCGCGGCAAGCGGCCGACTGGGCCGCGCAGGAACACCCGATGGGACGCGCGCTCGTGCTGAGCGGCAAAGCCGCCTGGCAGCAGCGCACCGCCGGTGCCTTTGCCGCGCGCTGGGCCCGCCTGGGCCGCAACAACGCGACGGCCGAATTGCCGATCCTCGATGGCTACGTCGACGCCACCGCCCTGGCCGAACTGCGTTCGCGCCTGGCGATCGACCGTCCGGAACTCGTGTTTGCCGCGCTCGACGCCGGCGCCCTGCGCCAGGTGCGCAGCGCGCTCGGCACCTCGCTGCCGACCTATGCGATCTCGGCCGCCAATCCGGGCCGTTCCCCGGGCATGGGTGTGCCGGAACTCGACGGCGTGCGCCTGGTCGACCTGCCCTGGACGGTGCAGCCGGACCATCCGGCCGTGATGGTCTATCCGCGCCCGGTCGACAGCGAGTCGCTCGACATGCAGCGCCTGTACGCGCTCGGCATCGACGCCTTCCAGATCGCGCGCACCCTGGCCCAGCAACCGGGCACGAATTTCACGCTGGACGGCGTCACCGGACGCCTGTCGGTACGCCAGAACAATGGCGCCTGGTCGCTGCGACGCAGCGAGGCGGCCGCCGTCTACCGCGACGGCATCGGTTTCGAAACGGTCGCCGGACAATGACATGGACCCGGTCAAGCTCTCGGAGAAGCAGGCGCAAGGCCGCGACTGGGAGCAGACCGCGCTGCGCTACCTGCGCCGCCACGGCCTGGTGCTCGTCGTTGCCAATTTCACCTGTAAAGGCGGCGAAATCGACCTGATCATGCGCGACGGTGAAGCGCTGGTCTTCGTCGAAGTGCGCCAGCGCGCCGACCGCCGCCATGGCGGAGCCGCCGCCAGCATCACTCCCCAGAAAATCCGCAGGCTGATACGGGCCGCCCAGGTCTACCTGCAGCGCCTGCCCCATGTTCCGCCCTGCCGCTTCGACGTCGTCGCCATCGACGGCGACCAGCTCGAGTGGCTGCGCGACGCGATTCAAGTTTGACAATCCACTCCGGTTTTGTAAGCAAACTTTACATTGCTTTGCCGCCCGGACTCCCTACTACACTATAATCGTCGGCTATGAACACTCAACGCATCCTCGCTCACTTCCAGGAGAGCGCCGACCTGAAGCTGAAGTCGGCCGCGGCTCTGTCTCAACCCATTTCGCAGGCGATTGAACTGATGTTCAGCGCCCTGTCCAACGGCAACAAGATCCTGGCCTGCGGTAACGGCGGTTCCGCCGCCGACTGCCAGCACTTCGCTGCCGAGCTGGTCGGCCGCTTCGAGCGCGAGCGCTTCCCGCTGCCGGCCATCGCGCTGACCACCGACACCTCGATCCTGACGGCCGTCGCCAACGACTACAGCTACCGCGAGATTTTCTCGAAGCAGGTGCAGGCCTTCGGCCAGGCCGGCGACATCCTGCTGGCGATCTCGACTTCGGGCAATTCGGCCAACGTGCTGGCCGCCGTCGAAGCGGCGCTCGAGCGCGAGATGCGCATCGTCGCCTTCACCGGCAAGGACGGCGGCGCGCTGGCCAAGCTGCTGACCGACGCCGACGTGCACATCAACGTGGCGCACAGCCGTACCGCGCGCATCCAGGAAGTGCACCTGGTCGCGATTCACGCTATTTGCGACGGCATCGACGTCGCGCTTTTCGGAGGAGACGAGAATGAATAAACCCGGCCTGAATGGCTCCCTGGCAAAAGCCGTCCTGTGCGCAGCCCTGATCGGCTCGCTGCAGGGCTGCGTGCCGCTGGTCGTCGGCGGCGCCGCCATGGGTGCGGCCGCCACCATGGACCGCCGCACGCTGGGTGCACAGACCGAGGACAAGTCGATCACGGTCAAGGCCGAGGTGCAAGTACCGAAGATCGTCGGCAGCGCCGGCCACGTGAACATCGCCAGCTACAACCGCAAGGTGCTGCTCACCGGCGAAGTGCGCGACGAAGCCATGAAGGCCGCCGTCGAGCGCGAAGTGCGCGGCATCGAGAACGTCGTCTCCGTCATCAACGAACTGGTCGTCGCCGGCCCGTCGAGCTATACCTCGCGTTCCTCGGACGCCCTGATCACGGGTAACGTCAAGGGCAGCCTGGTCGAAATGAAAACGATCTCGGCGACCTCGTTCAAGGTGGTCACCGAGCGCGGTACCGTGTACCTGATGGGCCGCGTGACCCAGCGCGAAGGCGACCTGGCAGCGAAGATCGCCCAGAGCGTCTCGGGCGTGCAGCGCGTCGTGAAAATTTTTGAATACATCACCGAAGAGGAACTGCGCACGCAGTACCCGAACACCTCGTCGGTCGCCCTGTAATCCTGGCGGGACTGCGGTCCCGCTTTTTTTATCGCTAGCGCCATGACTGCCAGACTATCTTCCTGGATCAAACCTGCCGCCATCGGCGCCCTTGTGCTGGCGCTGGCGGGCGTCGGCTATGCTACCTTCGGCAAGGCCGAACAGGCGCCCCAGGTGACCTTCATCAGCATCGCCGGCGACAAGATCAGCACCGCCGACCTGCGCGGCAAGGTCGTGATGGTCAATTTCTGGGCGACCTCCTGCGTCACTTGCGTCAAAGAGATGCCGGCCATGGTCGACACCTACAACAAGTTCAAGGGGCAAGGACTGGAATTCGTGGCGATCGCCATGCAGTACGATCCGCCGAACTACGTCCTGAATTTCACCGAGACGAGAAAGCTCCCCTTCACCGTCGCCCTCGATGCGGGCGGAAATATCGCCAAATCCTTCGGCGACGTCACCCTGACTCCCACCACCTTCGTGATCGGCAAGGATGGCAGCATCCTCAAGCGCTATGTCGGCGAGCCCGATTTCAAGGAGGTGCATGCTCTCCTGCAAAAGGCGCTGACGGCAGCCGGCTGAGGCTTTCCCTGGCCGTGCTCGCCTTGCCGCGATGCGCTTCTGTCATTACACTGAGTTATATGCATGGCAGCATCGATGGCAAACACGCCACAGCACGCCTGACTTAGCTCAAGCCGACGGTGCCGCAAGAGGCCAAGCTTGATGCATTCGCAGGCGCAGGCGGCCATGCGCAAAGGAGATGCGATGGGACACTGTTTACGCAGGATAGGAACGTCAGCGGCGCTGCTCGCGCTGGCCGCCTGCGCCGGTCCAAAGCCGAAGGCGGTCGCTGTGCTGCATTACCAGCATGTCGCGAATGCCCACGAAATCCGCTTCACCAATCCAATCCCGCTGTCGGCCGCGCTGTACCGCGTCGGCTACCTGTCCCCGGTCGATTCCCAGGGCTTCTGGGCCATCTTCGTGCTGTGCAATGTCGACGTCAACGAGCATGCGCAGCGCGGTTTTCACTACAGCGTCAACGGCTTTCGCGTACGCCACGAGGGGAAAGAATACGGCGGCCTGCCGCCCTATTCGCTGCGTTACCAGGGCCAGCTGGACCTGAACAATACGGGCGACACCATGCCCATCCTCGACGCGGTCGCCGCCGAAATTCAGGAAGGGCCGCCCGAGCAGGTGTTTCATAGCGGCTTTTATCCCGACCTGAACTACCGCTTCGCCATCTTCGTGCCGAAGGCGCTCGCCAACTACGCCGGTGAGGAATTGACGCTCACCTATAAAGGCCAGCCGGCCATCCTGGTCGGCAACGGCAAGCCGCCGTCCGACCTGCATGCAGTGGGGGGCACCGCGGCAGGTGTTGCCGCAGCCTGCGTGCCGCCCTCGCCTTGAATCTGGCTTATTTAGGATAAAGAATCATCTGGGTGCAGCGGAACAGGGCAATCGTCTTGCCATTGCTCTTGTCCGTCACCTTCACGTCCCACACCTGGGTCGTGCGTCCGCCATGCACCAGGCTGGCCACGGCGACGATCGTGCCC
The DNA here is from genome assembly GCF_004798585.1 of Massilia sp. Mn16-1_5. Classification (GTDB taxonomy): domain Bacteria; phylum Pseudomonadota; class Gammaproteobacteria; order Burkholderiales; family Burkholderiaceae_D; genus Telluria. Next base: position 20,143 of record NZ_PPXQ01000009.1, on the reverse strand, counting down.
TCGCGCGCGGTGCTGAAATGGTTCGACTTCAATTCGATCGTCGTAAAACTCTGGGCGCCTTCGGGCAGGCTGGCGATGCAGGCATAGCCGGCGGCCGTATCGGCCAGCGTTACCACGCTGCCGGCGTGCAGGTAGCCGTTCGGCGCCAGGTGGTGCGGCTTGATCGGCAGCTGGGCGGTCAGGGTCTGGTGACCGACCTCGAGGATCTCGATGCCGAGGTAGCCGGGCAAGGTGCCGACGCCGCGCTGATTAAAAGCTTCCAGGGTAGGTGCAGTGCTCATGTTGGTTTATCCGGAGTGGCGAATCCGACATCCTACACCGGGCAGGCGCGGGCTGCCGGAAGGCGGCCAGCGTCTGCACCGTTCCATTATGCGCGCCGCTTCTGCTTGTGCGCATTCCCCGCATGGCGCTTACGCGTGGCCGCGTTCTGCTGCTGTAAGAGCGCATCCACCCGCTCGGAGGCCTCGCGCGCCAGTTGCTGGGCTTCCTCGATGCTCGGGAAATAGTCCGGCGCGCGGTAGCCGAGCCAGGCATAGGCCGAATACATGCGGCAGGTGTCCTCGACTTCCTGCAGGTTCTTCCAGAACAGGCCTTCCGGATGCGGCGTCAACTTGGACACCTTTTTCTTCGCCAGAGAGAGCGCCCAGTGTTCCCAGGCGCTTTGCAGCATCGGCACCCGGCTCGAGATCGGCACCAGCGACAGCATGAATTTTTCGGCCACCGTCAGGTCGAGGGTGTCGAGCCATTCGGCGCGTTCGTTCTGGTCTTCCGTAATGCGCGGATAGAAAAAACCGTCCGGCACGTCGATGTTGTGCACAAACCGGCGCAGCAGCTTTACCAATGAGGTTTCACCCGTCACCGAGGAGATCCTGTGTAACTGTTCGAGCGAGGGGGCGACGGCGAAACCGCTGGCCGGCACCGGCGGGATCTTTTCCTTCATCAGCGCCCGCATCACCTCGTGGGTGTCGTCGTCGTAGCCGGCGACAAAACCCTCTTCGTGCACGCCGTAGCGTCCGGCGCGGCCGGCGATCTGCTTGGCCAGCGCCGCCGAGATCTCTTCCTCTTCATAGCCGTTGTATTTCACCGCCGTCGTCATCACGATGCGCGCGATCGGCATATTCAGCCCCATGGCCAGGGCGTCGGTACCGACCACGATGTCGGCCTGCCCCTCTCTAAAACGCTCGGCCTGGGCACGGCGCACTTCCGGAGACAGGTTGCCGTAGACGGTGGCGACCGACAAGCCCTTCTCGGTGATCATGTCGCGCCACATCAGCACCTCGCGCCGAGAGAAGGCGATCACGGCGTCGCCGCGGCGCAAGTTCGACAGTTTACGGACCGGCGACGGTTCCATCGCCAGCGGCGCCATGCGTTTCAGCACATGCACCTCGAGTGGCACTTCCAGCCGTTCGGCCAGCGCCTCGATCGCACGGCGCGCTTCCGGGGCGCCGACCAGGTAGACAGTGGAGGCCGGCGCGCCGCAAACGGCGGCGGTCCAGGCGGCGCCGCGGTCGCGGTCGGCCAGCATCTGGATTTCGTCGATCACGGCCACTTCAATCGGCGTTTTACTGTCCAGCATCTCGACCGTGCTGGCCACGTGGGTGCTGCCCTCGACCACGCGCCGCTCCTCGCCCGTGATCAAGCTCACTTTTAAAGCTTCGCCGTGCGGGCGGGCCGCTTGCAGGCGTTCGTAGTTTTCCAGCGCCAGCAGGCGCAAGGGAGCGAGATAAGCGCCGCTGGCCGCCTTCGCCAGCGCTTCCATCGCGCGGTGGGTTTTACCGGAATTCGTCGGTCCCAGCAGGGCGATGAATTTACGCTGCATGCGGCTGGCAACCTCGAAGGATTCCGGGTATTCAGCGAGATTGATGCTTTCCTTGGTGCGGGCGGCGTGGCGCTCCTCCTGCTCGCGCTCGATGGCGTGCTCGAGGCGCTGGCGGATGCGTTCGAACACGTATTCGGCCGGCTCCGAGGTTTCCAGTTCATCCAGCACGCCCAGAAAAGCGCGCGGATCGAAACCGGCGTCGTCGGCCTGTTCGGCGATGTCGCGCACGAACTCCTCGGCATCGAGCTGCAGTTCGGCGATGGCCTTGTCGGAGGTGCGTTCCTCGATCAGTTCGCGCCGCGCGACGAGATCCATCTTGCGCCATTTACTCGGCTTGGCCAGCACGCCGCGCGCCGGCACCAGCGCGTAGGACACCCGCAAACCCTCGTATTTCACTTCGCCGGCAAAGCGCAGGAAGACCCGCCCTTCCATTTTGACCAGTTCGATGCCGCGCTCGGCCAGGCCGAGTTCGCGTTCGAGGAAGGCGTCCTCGTCGCCGGTGTCGTTATCAAGGGTGTCGTAGCGTGAATTGCTCATGTCTCTGAAGGATGATGTCTGCTTGTTATCACTATAGCGCGGATGGCCTGGCGGCCCTGTTCCACAGTGCGCCGGCATGCCGCGCTGAAACTTCGCATTTTGTCCGGAAGTGTGTACTGGTATCGACAAAAACTTGACCGGACAGGCGATCTAAGCAGAATGTTATTTTCCTTGAAGAAATTTTCAACTATAGTCTGACGCTTCCCCCACTACTTTTTGCCGACCTGCCCACTCGCCCGGAAGGACCGCCCATATGAAAAATAACCGGATCGGCCTGATTCTCGTTGGCTCCATGCTGGCAGTGATCGCACTGGTCGTGACGCTGCTGCTGCAGCGCCAGCAAACGGAACACGCCGAGCAGGTACGGGCCCAGGGCCTGGGCATGGTGCGCTCGCTGGCGGCACTGCCGGTACCGGTGCTGGTGCCCGCCAAGGGCGCGCCCGGCGTGCTCGATTCGATCCTGGCCTACCGCGACAATCCCGATTTCGCGTATGCCGCCGTCAGCCTCGACAACGGCCGCAACCTGGTTGAAGTGGCCAGCGCCGGCGCCATCGTGCCCCCAAGCGCGCCGCTGGCGCTGACCGGTTTCGCCGAACGCGCGATTCCGCCGGGCCAGAACGGACGCGCGATCCGCGAATTCCACGGTCCCCTGGCCAGCGCCGAAGAGAAAATGCAGGTGCGCATCGGCTACTTCGAGCCGCGCACGCCTTTCGACATGAAGGACCTGCCCTTCTATGCGCTGATCGCGCTGGCCATGTTCCTGCTGGTGCCGCTCATTTACCTGGTGATCAAACGCGAGATGGCACCGCTGGCCGCACTCGGCGAGCAGCTGCGTACGGTGGGCGCCGGGCAGACCATGCCCGCGGTCGTTGCCGATGCCGATGCCGACGTGCGCGGCCTGGCGAATAAGCTGAACCGCTACCTCGACCAGGCCAGCGCGCGCATCCGCGAGCTGGAACAGGAAAGCGTGGCCAGCATGGCCAGCGGCCGCCTGCTCGAATACGGCAGCAACAAAATGCAGGCGGTGCTGCAATGCCTCCCGGACGGTCTGCTGGTGCTGGATCCGGCCGGCGAAGTGACTTTCGCGACCGGCAAGATCGAGCCGCTGCTGGGCGTGCCGGTGGCCGAGGTGCTGTCGCAACCGGTGGAAGCCTGGTGCCGCGATCCCGAACTGCGCGCGATGCTGGCGCGTTTCCGCAGCGCCGGACTCGATACGCGCAGCCAGATGACGATCGAATTCAATCCTGCGCGCGTGCCCGATAAACGGCTGTGGGCCACGGCCCAGGCGCTGCTGGGGCACTCGATGGCCTACGGCACCCTGGTCGTGCTGCGCGACGCCACCCGCGAACACCTGGCGCGCCAGGCCGGCAATGACTTCGTTGCCCACGTGGCGCACGAACTCAAATCGCCGCTGAACGTGATCGGCATGTACGGCGAGATGCTGGCCGACGACGGCGTCGACGCGGCGGTGCGGGTGGAAGCGATCAACGTGATCCAGGACGAAGTCGAGCGCATGACTTCGCTCGTCAACAACCTGCTGAACGTCAGCAAGCTGGAAATGGGCAGCATGCGGCCCGAACGCCACCGCGTAAAGCTCGACGATTTATTGCGCGACGCCTGGCAGCAGGCCCGTGCGCGCGCCGAAAGCCGCGGCATCCGCCTCGATCTGCAGGTGGCGCGCGACCTGGCCGCCGTCTCGGTCGACAAGGACCTGCTGCGCATCGCCCTGAACAACCTCCTGAACAACGCGATCAAGTACAACCAGGCCGGCGGCAGCGTGGTGCTGGCCGCCGAGGAAGGCGACGCCGATGTCGTCATCGCGGTGCGCGACAGCGGCATCGGCATGACCCCGGAAGACCGCGAACACGTGACCGAGAAATTCTTCCGCGTGCGCGAGACCGGGCCCGAACAGCGCGGCGGCCACGGCCTCGGCCTGTATCTGACCAACCAGATCGTCGAGCTGCACCACGGCCGCCTGACGATCGACAGCGAGCTCGGACACGGCAGCGTGTTCTCGATCCACCTGAAAAAAATGCCAGCCCTGGCCGAAGGAGGCCAAGTGTTATGAACAAACGCACGATCCTGCTGGTCGACGACGAACCGCACGTGATCCGCGTGCTGCGCCTGATGCTCGAGCGCGAGGGCTATGAGGTCGCCAGCGCCAACGACGGCGCCGAAGCGCTGGAAAAGATGGCCGCGCGCCGTCCCGACGTGATGGTCAGCGACATCCAGATGGCCGGCATGGACGGACGGGAGTTGTGCCGCACCGCGCGCGCACGCTATCCGGACGAATGCTTCCCCATCTTCGTGATGACCTCGATGACGGCCTCCAGCGAGCGCGAATGGGTGCGCGATCTGCTTGATGTCGATTTTCTCGAAAAACCCCTCAGCCCACGCCAACTGATCGCGCGCCTCGCCACGCACTTCGCCGGCGCCGCCACCCAGCAGGAGAACACCCATGCAGCCTGACGCCCTGAACGAGCTCGATTACACCCGCTACGCGCGCTGGCTGCGCCGCGTCACCGGCGTCGAACACGATTTCGCCGTCTGCGACGCCTCCGGCGCCCTCGCCTGGACCGCCCGCGGCGACAGCGACATCGGTCGCTGGATCGGCGAACGCTGCGCGGCCGGTTTTGCGTGGGCCTGTGTCGGCGACGGCATGCAGCGCCATGATGCGGACACTGCCACGCTGCTGTACATGGCCATTCACGGCAAGAGCGGCCTGCTCGGCTACCTGGCGGCGCGTGTCGCCCGCCTGGCCGAGGCCCCGACCGCCTGGGACCTGCTGGCCGAGACCTTCGAGGACATCGCCGCCGGCATCGCCGACGACGTGGCCGCCAAGCGCGAACTCGACAGCATGGCGCTGGAACTGTCCGAGCGCTACGAGGAACTGCACCTGGTGTATGCGATAGACAAGCAGGTCCAGCAGCTCGAACCGGGCGCCGACCTGTTCCAGAAGCTGCTGCAAAGCTGGGCCGAGCACATGGACGCCGACGTTGCCGCCTTCGTCAAGCCGGGCGAGAACCTGTGCGTGCACGCGACCAACCTGTCGGCGCCGATCCACAACCTGGACCTGGTGCTGGTCGAGATGCGCGGAGATTTGTATCGCTTCACGCATTCGGCGCGCGCCCCGATCGTCATCAACGACGTCAACGACCCGCGCCGCGCCTACATCTTCACGGACCTGCCTTATAAACTGCTGTGCTGCCCAGTGATCCACGACCGCAGCGTGGTGGCGATCCTGGTGCTGGCGAACCACCTGACGAAACCCGATTTCTCGAACAGCGACCGTAAACTCGGAGAGCTGCTGGCGAACCAACTGTCCGGCCTGTCGAAGATGTACGGCGCGCTGGCGGAAACGCAGAAATTCAACGAGCAGATGGCGAACGCCCTGATCGAGGCGGTCGAAGCCAAGGACCCGTACACGCGCGGCCACTCCGAGCGCGTGCACTACATCGCAATGCAGATCGGCGAAGCCATGCAGCTCTCCACGCGCGACACCGACGACCTGTTCTGGGGTTCGCTGCTGCACGATGTCGGCAAGATCGGCATCCCGGATGCGGTGCTGTGCAAACCGGGCCGCCTGACGCGCGACGAGTTCACCTTCATCATGGTGCACCCGGAGCGCAGCTACGAAATCCTGCGCCACATCGACCGTTTAAAGGGTGCGGTGCCGGGCGCGCGCCACCATCAGGAAAAATACGACGGCACCGGCTATCCGCATGGCCTGAAGGGTAACGACATTCCGCTCAACGCGCGCATCATCGCGGTGGCCGACACCTACGATTCGATCACCAGCTCGCGTGCCTACCGCGCCGGACGCAGCCACGAAGTGGCGATGGCGGAGATCAAGCGCGTGGCCGGCAGCCAGCTCGACCCGAGCATCATCAAGGTGTTCGAGGAAGTCTGCGCTGCCGAGCCGGAGTGGATCGCCCGTTTCAACATTGCACGCGAAGCAGTGGGAGTTGCCGCGTAAATGAACGATGCCGTGACCCGCAGCCGCATCGGCTCGATGACCTACCTGGCGCCGTCGATGGCGCTGGTGGCCGTTGACGCCATCGATGCGGTGGAAAGCGCGATCGCCGAATGCATCGCCCAGCACCAGGTCAGCATCGTGCTCGACCTGGGCAAGGTGCCGCTGCTGTCGGGCCGGGCGCTGGAACTGATGACGCGCGCGGCCAGCCGCCTGGGCGCCCTGGGCGGCTGGCTGAAACTGGCCTACCCGAGCCCGCTGCTGCTCGACATCCTGACGATTACCGGCGTCGCCGACCAAGTGGCCCTGTATGACGCGCCCCAGGCGCCGGCCAAGCCCGCGCGCCCGCCCGGCCAATTAAAGCTGGGCGACATCCTGGTCGAACGCGGCATCGTGACTGCAAGCCAGGTGGCGGAAGCGGCGCGCCTGCAGGAGCAGACCGGCAAGCGCATGGGTTTCATCATGGTCGAAAAGAAGTGGCTGTCCGAAGCCGCCCTCTTCCAGGCCCTGGCCGAGCAGCTCGATCTCCCTTTCGTCAGCCTGCGCGCCGGCCTGTACGACCCGACCGCCGTCTCGCTGCTGGAACGCGACGTGGCGAAACGCCTGAACGTGATTCCGCTGTTCGTGGTCGAGAACACGCTGACGATCGCCACCGGCGAGCCGCAGGCCGTGCACAGCATCGACGAGATCCGCGCCCGCACCGGCTGCCGTATCCGCGTCGCGATGGCGCCGCCGGCCGACATCAACCGCGTGCGCGACGACGCCTACGGCGGCACTATGCCGGATTTTATCCACAGCGAGGCGGACGACCTCGAGCTGGTGGAAAACCAGATCCCGGACGACTACACGCAGATCGACCAGATGGCCGGCGCCAGCCCGGTGATCAACATGGTCAATGCCGTGATCCAGCGCGCGATCCACGACAACGCCAGCGATATCCACATCGAGATCTCGCGGAATAAATCGCGTATCCGCCTGCGCATCGACGGCATTCTCTATGAAGTCATGTCGCCCCGGATCGAGCTGCATCCGGCGATCGTCTCGCGTTTAAAGGTGATGGCGCATCTCGACATCGCGGAACGGAGATTACCGCAGGACGGCCGCATCCAGGTCATGACGCAAGGCCGCACGGTCGACCTGCGTTTTTCATCCCTCCCCGGCATCTATGGCGAGAAGGTGGTGCTGCGCGTGCTGGATAAAAACCAGTCGATTCTGGATGTCGACAAGCTGGGCATGAACGGCGGCGCGGTGGACACCTTCAAACGCCTGCTCGGGCGCAGCCACGGCCTGATTCTTGTCACGGGGCCGACCGGCAGCGGCAAGACCACCAGCCTGTACGCGGCGATCAACTACCTCAAAAGTATCGAGAAGAACATCGTCACGATCGAGGACCCGGTCGAGTACCAGCTGGACATCATCAACCAGAACCAGGTCAATGATGCGATCGGGCTGACCTTCCCGAAGATCCTGAAGCACGTGCTGCGCCAGGATCCGGACATCATCATGGTCGGCGAGATCCGCGACCGCCAGACCGCGGAGATCGCGGTGCAGGCGGCGCTGACCGGACACCTGGTGCTGACCACCCTGCACACCAACGACACGCTGGGCGCGGTGGCGCGCCTGGTCGAGATGGGGGTCGAGCCGTATTTGCTGTCGTCGGCCCTGATCGGCGTGATGGCGCAGCGCCTGGTGCGCCGCATCTGCCCGGCCTGCAAGACCGGCTACCTGGTACCGCCCGGCGCCGCGCTGGCGTATGGCTGGAAGGGCGAAGGCAACCTGAAACTGCAAAAGGGCCGCGGCTGCCCGTCCTGCTACGACTCCGGCTACAAGGGCCGCCTGGGCATCTACGAGCTGCTCGAAGTCGGGCCGGAACTGCAGCGCATGATCGTGGCGAACGCCAGCAAGGATGCGATGGCGCAGCACGTAGGCGCCAGCGGCCACCGCGACCTGTACGCGGACGGCATGGAACGCGCCTTTGGCGGCGACACCACGCCTGAGGAAATCGCGCGCGTCGTCCATTCCTTGTAAGGGAGCGCCATGGCTATCGAATGGAATGACCACCCGCTGACCCCGACCGCGACCGAGCTGGCCGGACCGGCCAAGGCGGCCGCACGCAAGCCGGCCTGGCACCTGACGAAGGACGCGCGCATCGGCAGCGCCGACCGCATGCTGTTCACCGAACGCCTGGCCCTGCTGCTGGAGACGGGCGTGCCGCTGCACGACGCGCTGCGCGCCCTGCACGAGCAGGCCGGCAAGCCGCGTTTGAAGGCGATCATCGGCGAGGTCGCGGATGACATCGTCGGCGGCCAGCGTTTTTCCGAAGCCCTGCACAAGCACCCCGACCTGTTCCCGCCGACCTACATCAACCTGGTCGGCGCCAGCGAGGAAGGCGGCTTCCTGCCGGAAGTGCTCGAGCAACTGGTCGACATGGACGAAAAGCAGGAACGGCTGCGCAGCACGATCGTCTCGGCCCTGTCCTATCCCGGCTTCCTGATCGTGTTCTCGATCCTGGTGGTGATCTTCATCCTGGTCGCCGTGTTCCCGAAGTTCTCGGTGATGTTCACCTCGATCTACGACGAACTGCCGGTGACGACCAAGATTTTCATCTTCGCCAGCGAGGCGCTGACCCGCCATGGCGCGCTGTTCGGCATCGGCACGCTGGCGCTGCTGGCCGGCGCCCTGCTTGCGCTGCGCCGTCCCGACGTGCGCGAAAAGCTCGACCGCCTCAAATTGCGCCTGCCCTACGTCAAAGACATCTTCATCAAGATCTATCTGACGCGCCTGCTGCGCGTGATGGGCATTTCGCTCGAGCGCGGCGTGACCATCCTCGCCACGCTGGGCGCCTGCCGCAACGTGATCCCGAACGCGGAATTCCAGCGTTTTATTGGCGAACTCGAAGTGCAGGTGACCGAAGGACGGGGCATCGCCGCCGGTTTTCGCGACAGCCCGCTGATCCCGGTCAGCGTCAAGCAGATGATCGATACCGGCGAGCAGACCGGCACGCTGGGCCGCGTGATGGGCCGCGTCGCCGACTTTTACGAGCGCGACCTGACGCGCCAGCTGAACGCGCTGGCGAAGATGGCCGAACCGGTGATGCTGCTGGTGATGGGCATCCTGGTCGGGACGATCGTCACCTCGATCATCCTGCCTATTTTCAAAATGTCACGAGCTGTGCATTAAAAAACGACAATTTGAAAAAGTAAATGCGCCGTAGCAACAAAAGAACCGTTTGTTCATGCTACTCTTCGTTGCTATCCGTTAAGAATTTGCCTCTCAGCAAACTTCACTTAACCTTATTCTAAAATGATGATGACCTCCACTTTCCGCCGCCATGCCGCCAAAGGCTTCACGCTCATCGAGCTCCTGATCGTCGTGATCATCATTGCGATCCTGGCGGCGATTGCGATTCCGCAGTTTGCGAACACCTCTGGTGACGCGCAGGAAGCGGCGCTTGATGCCAACCTGAACACCATGCGCTCGGCGATCGAGCTCTATCGTGTCCAACACCGTAACACTTACCCTTCGGCCAATACCGCTGCCGGTACGACAGCGGCGGCATGCACGGCCGCCGGCGGTACTCCGGGTGCCGGTGCGGTGAATACCGAAGCTGCATTTACGGAACAGCTCACCGGCTTCTCGAACGCCGCCGGCGAAACCTGCACGGTGCGTGTCCAAGCAAGCGGCCTGTCCCTGGGACCGTATCTGGCTGCCATTCCAGCTGAACAGATCACGAACCCGCCGAGCCGTGCCGTTGCCATCATCTCGACTGGCGCGCAAAATCAGGCACCTGCTGCGGCGACGGGTGGCTACCAGTTCGACAACCGCTCGGGCCGTATCGTCATGAACAGCAACGCCGTCGGCCGTCGCGGCGCAGCATACTCGACCTACTAAACACTGGCAGTGGTTCGTCCTACGCTACGGCAAACGGGCGTAACCCTTGCCGAAATGGTCATCGTTATCGCAGTCGTTGCGATCGCAGCATCGATTGCGGTTCCAAAAGCGGACCCGGTCAGCTCCTTCGCGGCCGATGCCATGGCAAACGAAGTGGTCCGAGCCCTGCGCTTCGCCCAGCGCGAAGCGATCCGGACCAACACCTACCAGCAGGTCAGCGTGGACCCCGCTACCCAGATGCTGCGGGTTTACCAGCCCACCACATCTGGAAGCATTACCACCACACATCCCCTCGACAAACGCGATTACCAGATCAGCTTCGCAGCAAACGCCATGCCGCGCGCCACCATTGTCAGCGCCGTTTTCAAGTACGAGGGCGGACCCACGACCAATTTCGCCTCCTTCGGACCGGATGGCGCGCCCTCCTACGTCGACACCAGCAAACTGAGCCAGTTGTGGAGCCTGCTAAGCGGCACCAAGGACGTCGATCCGCTGAAGGAAGACGGCCTGGTCACGATCCGCTACGGGAACATCGAACGCGTGGTACGCGTGGCACCGGTGACGGGCCGGGTGACGCTGTGAAGGCTGCCGTTCGACAGCATGGCTTTTCCTTCATTGAAGTCATGGTCGCCGTACTGCTGCTGGCCATCTGCGTCGTGCCGATGGCGGAAGCGGTGCGCAACGGCTTGTCCGCCTCGTCGGCCGCCGTCGACAAGGCGCAGGAGCTGCGCTGCATGAAGAATTCGATGGAAACCATCCTCGCCGAGCCCTACCAAACCTTGTGGAGCGCAGCCGTCAAGGACGGCGGCGCGAGCTATGTGCTGCCCGAGGACACGGCCTGCGCGCGGGTCGTGCGCAGCCTCGCGCTCGTGCTATGCGAGCAGTGCGCGCCGGCCCCGGTACCGCTGGCCGCAAGCACCGCCCAGGATCGGCTCGAATCGGCCATGCTGTCGGTCTCGCTCACCTCGGACAAAGGGTACTCGTTCACAACCCTGGTGGCGCGATGATCCCGCATCTGCCTGCCCGCGCACAGGGCCTCAGCCTGGTCGAACTGCTGATCGGACTGGCTATTACCGCCCTCGTCATGGTCCCACTGGTGCCGATGCTGCAGACCGCCTCGGCTGCCGCCAGCGTCGGACAGGAACAGATCGCGCTGCAACGCGACGCCGACTTCGCCCTCGAGCGCATCGCCGCGCGCATCCGCGCCACGCCACCTTCCACCACCCTGGTCGGCAAACCGAGCAGCGACTGGCTAAAACCGGCCGTCTACAGCGTCAACAACGGGGTACTGATCGAGCAGCAGGGCAAGGAAAGCTATGTGCTGGCCGAATCGGTCACGGCCTTCGAGCTCAGCATCCCCGTGAACGACAGCACCCAGCCGCTCATCAAGGTGAGCCTGAGCATGTCCCGTAATGGCAGCAGCACCAGCGCCATGGCAACGGTCCGCATGGGGACCGCACAGTGAAGGCCCAGCGCGGCATCCTGCTGCTGCCCGTGGCCCTGATGCTGGCCATCGTCGGCACGCTGGCTTATGCGGTGACCCGCGAAGCCGGCATGAGCGTCGCCGATATCGATGCCCAGTACGATATCGAGGTGGCGCGCTACCTGGCGTCCAGCGGCGTCCAGTATGCCAAATGGCGCACCGCCAAGAGCGGCTGCGACCAGTACGCCGCCAATTTCGGCACCCTGACCCTGCGCGACGGGACCGTCACCGTCACCAAGACCGTGTGGAGGAAACCGCTCATGACGGTCAGCGTGAGCGCCACCAGCAACCGCAACCAGGGCGGCGGCACGGTCAATGTGCTGAGCCGCGAAGAACTGATCGTCGATGCCAACGAAGTCCGGCAAGCCACCATCATCGGCCCGGGCGACGCCGACACGACGATCGTGCGCGACGGCGGCGCCAGCGTGTTCAATGCCGACACCCTGACCGCGACCGAGGACGGAGCCCATCCCCTGATCCTCTTCAAGCTGCCGGCGGACCTGGACAAGGCATCGATCATCCAGGCCGATTTGCGGGTCACCAAGAAGTCGGGCAATGCCAACCAGCCGGGGCGTACGCTGGCGGTCCACCGCGTCACGCGCGACTGGGCGAAAAGCGTGACCTGGACCACGCCCTGGTCACGCGAAGGCGGCGATTATGTCGATACGCCTGCAGCCAGCGTCGTGATCGACCCGGGCAGCAGCGCCTTCAACGGCGCCTATGTCTGGCGCATCGATCCGGTCGTGCAGACCTGGGCCAGCGATGCGTCGCAAAACTTCGGCGTGCTGCTCAAGCCGACCGCTTTATCGAACGTGTCCTTCTACAGTTTCGACGGTTCCAGCAAGCCGGAACTGTCCGTGCGTTATTTCAAGCGCTGCTCCTGATTGAACCTACAGCCATGAAAACAACTGCCCCTACCCTCAGCAATCTGTCCGGCGTCTGGTCCTGCCTCGACTTCGGCGTGCCGGAACTGCGCGAGTACGCCACGCCCGTGATCACGCGCGAAACCCGCAAAGGCGTCGCCCTGCTCAGCCTTGTCGCGCTGATGTTCCTGGCCCTGGCGGCCGTCATCTCGGCCGTGTTCGAGCTCGGCACCCTGTACACCTATACCTACGGCGTGCTGAGCGCCCTGGCCCTGCACATCTACCTGTCGAGCGCGAAGGTCGAGCAGCTGCGCGCCCTCTACCTGCTGGCGATGCTGCTGCTGGTCGTGTGCGGCTCTTCGCTGGTGCTGCTGGCGCAGCGCTCGGGCCACCTGCATGCGATGCTGCTGCTCTCCGTGGCGGTCCTGATCATGCTGGTGCCGGTGGTGCCCTGGGGACTGCGCGAGGCGGCGCTCACCACCGGCGCCATCTACCTGATGTTCACCGCCTCGACTTACCTGAGCCGCTTCCGCTTCGCGGCGCTCGACCTGTGGGTGCTGCAGTGCCTGATGCTGGTGGCGGCCGTGATCTCGCTGGCCCTTGTCGCACGCGCGCTCGGCCTGCGCAAGCACGACCTCGCGATGCGCTTCCAGCTCGAACAGGCGCAACGCGAGCTGACCGAACTGGTCAACCGCGACCACCTGACCGGCGCCTGGAACCGCAGACATATCGAGCGCGACTTCGACCGTGTGGTGGCGCACCACCACGACCAGGGCAGCGCCTGCTGGTTCGGCCTGTTCGACATCGACCGTTTTAAATCGATCAACGACACCTTCGGCCACGGCAGCGGCGACGAAGTGCTGCGCGCGGTGCGTGCGGCCTTTAGCGACTTGCCGGGCGACGTCGAATACCTGGCGCGCCTGGGCGGCGACGAGTTCGCGCTGCTGATGTGCGGGCATGATGTGCCGGCGCGCGTCGAGGCGGCGCTGGCCTCGATTTCGAGCAGGATGACGGTGCCCCTGCCGGGCGGCGTCACGCCGACCGTCAGCCTGGGCCTGGTGCGCCTGGCGCCGGGCGACAGCCTGGATTTCGACGCCGCCTACAAGCGTGCCGACGAACTACTGTATGAAGCCAAGCACACGGGCGGCAACACGATCCGTTCGAACATCGAAGGGAAAGCCGCCGCATGAAGTCCTGGTTCACCTCCTTGCTCAACAAGGGCGCCGCGCCGGCACCGATCGGCGTCGACTTCGCCGCCCAGCGCCTGAACATGCTGCAAAGCGCGCCCGGCCCCGCTGGCCCGGTGGTGCGCGCGGCCGTTTCTCTTCCTTACCCGCTCGAGCGCGCGCAGTTGCTGGCCGATCCGCGCCGCCTGAAAACCTTTGTGCGCGAAGCGCTGGCGGCGGCGCCCTTTGCCGGCCGGCGCGTGGTGTCGGTGCTGGCGCCGAGCGAAGTGCGCATCCTGCCACTGACGGTGCACGTGCCGGATGGCCACAGCGAACCGCAGGCGGTGGCAAAAGCCGTGCGCGACCAGCTTGGCGCGGCGGCCACGGAATCGGTGGTCGACTACTACCAGGTGCGCAGCGTCGATGCCGCCGGACCTGAAAAACAGGTGTTGGCCGCGGTGGCGGCATCGAACAAGGTGCTGGCCTACCTGGAGACGCTGCGCAGCGCCGGCCTGGAGCCGGTGGCGCTCGACATCGGCCCGGCGGCGATTGCGCGCCTGCTGGCGGCGATGCAGGACGACTTCGAGCAGTCGGTCCTGTTGATCAATTTTGGCGCCAGCAAAAGCTATCTGACCGTGATCTGGGGCCGGCGCCTGATGCTCGACCGCGAGATCGACTTCGGAGAAATGCAGCTGGTCGACCGCCTGTCGCGCGCGCTCGGGCTGAGCCTCGATGTGGCGCTGGCGCTGCTGCGCGAGCACGGCATCGGCACGCCGGCCGGCGCACAGTATGGCGCAGGCAGCGGCGCGGCGCCCGACATCGGCCGCACGGTGCGCGAGATCCTGTACCAGGAATTCGCGGCGCTGGCCGAGGAGCTGGTACGGACCCAGGTATATGTGGCTTCGCGCACGCGCGGCAGCGCGATCAGCCGCGTGTACCTGAACGGCAGCGTGGCGCGCTACCGCCACATCCAGGAGCGGGTCGAGGAGCTGGTACGGCTGCCGGTCGAACTGCTCGACCCATTCAAGGCCTTCCAGGGCGCGCCGATGTCGGCGCCGGTCGGCAGCGACACGCACGGCATCGCCCTGGCCGCGGGCCTGGCATTACGGGGAGAAGCCCATGGCTGATATCGACTTGATCCCGCGCAGCTACCGCGAGGGGCTGCGCGTACGGCGCAGCTTGACCGTCTATGGCGCCGCCCTGGCGCTGCTGCTGGTGGCAGGGGGCGCGAGCAGCGCCCTGCTGCGCTGGCGTCTGGCGCTGGAAACGCCGCGCCTGGAGCAAAGCCGCGCCACCTCGATCCAGCTCGGGGCGATGCGCTCGCAGCTGGCGAGCGCGCAGGCGCGCAAGGACCTGCTGGCCGAGAACGTGGCGGCGCTGGCGACGCTGCGCGGCGGCGGCGAAGTGACGGCGCTGGCCGCCAGCCTGGACGGCGCCCTGAACGAGCGCGTCTGGTTCGACCAGCTGCGCTTTGCGCGCACCCAGGAACAGCTGCAGGCGGCACCGACCCCGCTGCCGCCGGGGACCGTGCAGGCGCGCGCGCCGCAAACGGGCGCGCTGCAAGCCTGGCGTCTCGGCAGCCAGATCGAGATCGCCGGCCAGGCGCTCGACAACGGCGCGATGAGCGCCTTCCTGGCGGCGCTGGCGGCCGACGGGCGGCTGTCGGACGTACGCTTCCTGAACAGCAGCACGGCGCCGCTCGAGGATGGCGGTACCGTCAGCTTCAAGGTCGCCGCCACTCTGGTCAAGACGGGAGCGACGCCATGAACGCCAGCCTGATCCGCAAGGCCGCCGCACTGCCGGCGCGCCAGCTGCACCTGATGGGCGGCGGCCTGCTCCTGATCGTGGCCGCCGCGCTCTGGTTCTATGCCCTGCGCGCGCCGCTGGCGGCGCTGCGCGCGGTGCGCGCCGAACAGGCCCAGCTCGCGCTCGTCGCCAGCGACCCGGCGCAGCTGTCCGCGCAGCTGGCCGTACTCGAAAGCGACAGCGCGGCGCTGTCGAAGCGCTTCCAGGCCGGCCCGGCGGCCGCGCCGGAGCAAGCGCTGGTGCGCCTGGTCGGCGAACTGGGCAAGCTGGCCCAGGCCCAGGGCGTGACCCTGCACGGCGTCACCCCGGCGCCCGACGAAGTGGTCCTTGCGTTCGTCCAGTCCGGCTTCGATGCCGAGGCGAGCGGCAGCTATGCCGGCCTGCTGGCCTGGATGAACGCGATCGAGCGCGCGCAGCCGAACCTGGCCGTCGCCGGCTTCGAGATGCGGCCAGGCGAAACGCCGGGGCAGGTCGCCATGAAAATCCGTATCGCGGCCTACCGGCCGCAGGAGAGCAAGCCATGAAGCCGAGCTTCATCATCCTGCTGGTGCTGGCCGCCGGCGCGGCCCAGGCCCAGCCCCTGCGCGACCCGTTCGCGCGCCCTGCCCCGCCGGCACCGAGCGCGGCGGCCGAACCCGAGATGCCGCAGGCCGTACCACGCCTGCGCGCCATCATGGTGGCGCCGGGACGTGCGCTGGCAAACATCAACGGCCAGATCCTCGCCACCGGCGAGTGGTTCGGCGACTATCAACTGATCAAGGTGGAAGAACGCGGCGTCACGCTTAGTAAACGTGGCGTGAAAAGCGTTCTGGTACTGGACGAGGCATCCCGCAAATGAAGCAGAACCTGTTGAAACCGATCGTATTGGCCGCCCTCCTCGCTGCCGCCTTCGATGCCGGGGCCGCCAAGCAAAGCGGCGTCCAGCCGCCGACCGCGGTGTCGTCGACCGCATCGTCCACCACCGCGCCGGCAAGCAGTTCCCCCACCTCCTTCGTATTTCGCGACACCCCGATCGCCGAACTGTTCGAGATGATCTCGCGCCACGAACGCGTCAACATCATGCTGGGCAAAGGCGTGACCGGGAATGTCGCCGTCAGCCTGTACGACATGACGCCGCGCCAGGCGATCTACGCGATCGCCGAAGCCGGCGGCTACCAGGTGATCGAGCGCGACAAGGGCTATGTGATCGTCAACCCGGCGCAGCCGGCCGACGCCGGCGTCGGCCCGATCGGCCAGCTGGAAGTGAAGGCCTTAAAAGTGCTGTATTCGGAGCCGCAGCTGGTGGCCGACATCCTTACCAAACACGTGGGCCGCGGCGGCAAGGTCACCGTACTGCCGTCGCGGCGCATGGTGGTGGTCGAGGACACGCGCGAGGGCCTCAAGCGCATCGAGGCCCTGCTGCGCGAGATCGACACCCAGCCGCAACAGATCATGATCGAAGCGAAGATCCTCGAGATCACGCTCGACGAGAACGAGAACTTCGGCATCGAGTGGAACAAGGTCTTCAGCGCCAACGGCGTCAACCGCATCGGCACGAGCGCGCTGGTGCCGGCGAATGGCGCGGGCCTGGTCTTCAATTACGTGAACAAGAACGTCGACCTCTACCTGAATGCCCTCAGCAACAAGGGACGGGTGCGCACGCTGGCCACGCCGAAACTGCTGACGCTGGAAAACCAGGAAGCGAGCACGAACATCGGCGACAAGCTGGGCTACCGCGTGACCACCACCATCAACAACGTCACCAGCGAATCGATCCAGTTCCTGGAAACGGGCGTGATCCTGCGCGTGACGCCCTCGGTCGACACGGACGGGCGCATCGCCCTGCGCGTGCGACCGGAAGTAAGCTCGGGTTCGCTGCTGGGCGGGATCCCGTCGAAGAAGACGACCGAGGTGAACACCCAGCTGGTGGCGGAAAACGGGCAATCGATCCTGATCGGCGGCTTGATCAAGACCAGCGCCGGCCTGCGCCGCACCGGGGTGCCGATCCTGGGCGAGGTGCCGGGTCTCGGTAAACTGTTTTCGAACGACGAAACGACGGGCAGCTCGACCGAGACCATCGTCCTGATCACGCCGCGCATCGTGCCGACCCGCGCCGTCGGCGTTGACGCGCAGGTGGTCGAGCAAGTGCAGCAGGCGGCAGGAGAGATCCAGCAGCAGATCAAGGGACCGGCGATCCTGCCCTAGTGCCTGCCGAGAGCCGCCAATAAAAAACGGCCTCCGCGGAGGCCGTTCCTGTTTGCGTAGCGCGTAACAGCTTACGCCGCCACGCCGGCGTTGTGCGCCTGCTGGTCCGCATGGTACGAGGAACGCACCATCGCGCCGACGGCCGCGTGCACGAAGCCCATCTCGTAGGCCGCTTCCTCGAACTTTTTAAATTGGTCCGGGTGCACGTAGCGGCGCACCGGCAGGTGCGAGTTCGACGGCGCCAGGTACTGGCCGATGGTGAGCATGTCGATGTCGTGTTCGCGCATGTCGCGCATCACCTGCAGGATCTCCTCATCCGTTTCGCCGAGACCCACCATGATGCCGGACTTGGTTACCGCGTTCGGGTACATCTTCTTGAAATCGCGCAGCAGCACCAGCGAGTGTTGATAATCGGCGCCCGGACGCGCTTCCTTGTACAGGCGCGGCACGGTTTCCAGGTTGTGGTTCATCACGTCCGGCAGGCCGTCGGCGAAGATGTTCAAGGCCTTTTCCAGGCGGCCGCGGAAGTCCGGCACCAGCACTTCGATCTTGGTGTTCGGCGACAGGGCGCGGGTCTTCTGGATGCACTCGACGAAGTGGCCGGCGCCGCCGTCGCGCAGGTCGTCACGGTCGACCGAGGTGATCACGACGTAGGACAGGCGCAGGTCGGCGATGGTCTTCGCCAGGTTGGCCGGCTCGTTGACGTCGAGCGGGTCCGGACGGCCGTGGCCGACGTCGCAGAACGGGCAACGGCGCGTGCACTTGTCGCCCATGATCATGAAGGTCGCGGTGCCCTTGCCGAAGCACTCGCCGATGTTCGGGCAGCTCGCTTCTTCGCACACGGTGACCAGGTTGTTCGCGCGCAGGATGTCCTTGATCTCGTAGAAGCGCGAGGAGGCGGTGGCCGCTTTCACACGGATCCAGTCCGGCTTCTTGAGGCGCTCGGCATCGGCGATCGGCACGATCTTGATCGGGATGCGCGAGGTCTTATTCGCACCCTTCTGCTTGTCGGTGGCGTTGTAGGCGGGAGTCAGACCGGTATCGGTGTCGGTAGTCATATCGCTCTAGCCCGGGAGGGCTTCAGTTGGTTTGTTCGGTTCGGAGATCACGGCCAGGTGCCGGATCAAGGCTTGCGCCAGCGCCTGCTGCACGTCCGCCAGGGGCGCTTCGACGCCCATGGTGCGCATGTCGACGGTGGACAGGCCGGAATAGCCGCAGGGGTTAATCCAGGAAAACGGAGATAAATCCATCGCCACGTTCAGCGAGACCCCGTGGTAGGTGCAGCCGTTGCCGCGCACCTTTAAACCGAGCGCGGCGATCTTGGCGCCGCGGCGCGGTCCTTCGGCAATATAGATGCCGGGCGCCCCGGCAATGCGCTCACCGCCGAGATTATACGCCGCCAGCACGTCGATGACCGCCTGTTCGATTTTTTCCACAAATTGCCGGGCGTACAACTTGCCGCCAGGCTTGTTGCGGCGCAGATCCATCAGCAGGTAGATCACGACCTGGCCAGGACCGTGGTAGGTCACTTCGCCGCCGCGGTCGGTTTGCACCACGGGAATGGCACGCGCCGGCACGCCTTCCCCCTGCAACAGGTGCGCGCGGTCGGCTCCCAAGCCGAGGGTGAACACGGGCGGATGCTCGACGATCCAGAGCTCGTCCGGCGTTTCAGGCGTGCGCGCATCGGTAAACGCGCGCATCGCAGCAAACACGGGTTCGTAGTCGGCGCGGCCCAGCTCGCGAATCAGCGGGCTGGCGGGACGGGTGGGTTGCATGGGATCCGGTCGGGAAGGTGGACAGCCCCGACATTATATGCCAGCGCCGTCCGCCTTGCCCGGCTGCGGCAGGCCTTGCCTGCCTGATAAGGCTTAAAGAACGATCTTGACCATCGGGTGGGACGACAGGGTGCGGTAGATGTCGTCCAGCTGTTCGCGGCTGGTCGCGCGCACGATGCAGGTCAGTCCCGTGTAGTTGCCCTTGCCGGAAGGACGCACTTCCATGCGGCCGTGGTGGAAGGTCGGGTCGAAGCCGGTCACCACCTCGACGATCGTGTTGGCGAAGGCGTCATGCGTGGGGCCCATCACCTTGATCGGGAAGTCGCTCGGGTATTCGATGAGGGATTCTTTGGGGTCCATGGTGGCTCCTGTGCAAACCGACATTGTAGCCAATGCGCGCCGGGCGCGTGCGATTGCTGAAAGGACACTGCGGGATGCTGCGCACTGGTCCTTTCCTGGTCAGCGCTCCATCTGGCGCGCGCCGCGCTCCTGCTGGCGCCAGTTCTCCGCACGACGCGGCGGCGCGGTCCCTGCGCACGATGGCCTCGTCCGGGCGCAGCGCTTCGAGCGCGCGGATGGCTTCCACGGTCTGGCCCTTGGCGCGCGCCTCCAGCCATTTGCCGAGCAGGACCAGGGTGATCACGGT
>NZ_PPXQ01000088.1 GCF_004798585.1 Massilia sp. Mn16-1_5 | reverse complement strand
CTTGCGTAGCAACTAATGACAAGGGTTGCGCTCGTTGCGGGACTTAACCCAACATCTCACGACACGAGCTGACGACAGCCATGCAGCACCTGTGTTCAGGTTCCCTTTCGGGCACAGCCAAATCTCTCCGGCCTTCCTGACATGTCAAGGGTAGGTAAGGTTTTTCGCGTTGCATCGAATTAATCCACATCATCCACCGCTTGTGCGGGTCCCCGTCAATTCCTTTGAGTTTTAATCTTGCGACCGTA
>NZ_PPXQ01000087.1 GCF_004798585.1 Massilia sp. Mn16-1_5 | reverse complement strand
GAGTGCTCTTGCGTAGCAACTAATGACAAGGGTTGCGCTCGTTGCGGGACTTAACCCAACATCTCACGACACGAGCTGACGACAGCCATGCAGCACCTGTGTTCAGGTTCCCTTTCGGGCACAGCCAGATCTCTCCGGCCTTCCTGACATGTCAAGGGTAGGTAAGGTTTTTCGCGTTGCATCGAATTAATCCACATCATCCACCGCTTGTGCGGGTCCCCGTCAATTCCTTTGAGTTTTAATCTTGCGACCGTA
>NZ_PPXQ01000086.1 GCF_004798585.1 Massilia sp. Mn16-1_5 | reverse complement strand
TGGGGAGTACGGTCGCAAGATTAAAACTCAAAGGAATTGACGGGGACCCGCACAAGCGGTGGATGATGTGGATTAATTCGATGCAACGCGAAAAACCTTACCTACCCTTGACATGTCAGGAAGGCCGAAGAGATTTGGCTGTGCCCGAAAGGGAACCTGAACACAGGTGCTGCATGGCTGTCGTCAGCTCGTGTCGTGAGATGTTGGGTTAAGTCCCGCAACGAGCGCAACCCTTGTCATTAGTTGCTACGCAAG
>NZ_PPXQ01000083.1 GCF_004798585.1 Massilia sp. Mn16-1_5 | reverse complement strand
CTTGGTAGGGCTGGTTGGACTCGAACCAACGACCCCCGCGTTATCAACACGGTGCTCTAACCAGCTGAGCTACAGCCCCGAAACTGTGTTCTTTGTTCAACAGTCGATAAGTGCGGACGCTTGATGAGCAGAGCGAAGCTCTGCAACCATTAAGGTTTGTGGTGCTACTCTAGAAAGGAGGTGATCCAGCCGCACCTTCCGATACGGCTACCTTGTTACGACTTCACCCCAGTCACGAATCCTACCGTGGTAAGCGCCCTCCTTGCGGTTAAGCTACCTACTTCTGG
>NZ_PPXQ01000082.1 GCF_004798585.1 Massilia sp. Mn16-1_5 | reverse complement strand
CAAGCGCCTTAGAATACTCATCTCGCCCACCTGTGTCGGTTTGCGGTACGGTCTCGTATGACTGAAGCTTAGAGGCTTTTCTTGGAACCACTTCCGATTGCTTCGCAGCATAAAGCCGCTCGTCCCACTCCCTTGAATTACGCACCCGGATTTGCCTAAGTGCCTTCTATGAAGCAGAAACTGACTATTCCAACAGTCAGACAACCTTCCGCGATCCGTCCCCCCATCGCATCATACGACGGTGCAGGAATATTAACCTGCTTCCCATCAGCTACGCATCTCTGCCTCG
>NZ_PPXQ01000008.1 GCF_004798585.1 Massilia sp. Mn16-1_5 | reverse complement strand
CTTTCGGCTGACGCCGAAAGACCGGCACAGGGCCTGCATGTCGATATTGGGCTCTGCCGCCAACATTGCGAACTCGAGTTTAGAAGACATCTGGGAACATTCTTTCCAAGGCATCGCACACTCCATTCGTTGGCTGTGCAATGATCATAAAAGTGTTACCTATGTCTCTAGACAGGTGTTACCTATGTCTCTGTGCTAAACACTCTCGAGCCCACGCGGTACGGCGTTTGCTCATTGATTCGGCATCCCGGTGATACGACTCGGCCATCATCCGCTGTACCGCGTGCGCACGAGTGCGCACCCTACATCTTGTCTACGTTCGTTGTGCATTCATGCGCCGTTGAGGCGCATGCAGATCAGCGCTGGTCGTCGTCCAGCGGATTGTCCTGCGCCTCGTTCGGCGCGGCGGCGGGGATGGTGTACTTCTCTTCGGCCCAGGCACCCAGGTCGATCTGCTTGCAGCGCTCGGAGCAGAACGGACGGTACTTGTTCTCAGGCGTCCATTCGACTTTCTTGGCGCAGGTAGGGCAGGCTACAACGGTCATGGCAATACTTTAGAAATTACACAGGGTGAGCTCGAAGGGGACGTCCTCTTCCAGCGATTTCGGTTTCAAATCGCCGCCCTGGGTGGTGAAACGTACCCACAGCATGTACTTGTTGGCCGAGATCTCGGGAATCGCGCCGAGCGACTCGTCCAGGCCAAGACGCAGCATGTGGTAAATCTTCCCTTGCAGCATTTGCTGATAACTGCCGGCGGCTGCGATCATTTTAGTCGGACGGCCGGAATCGCGCAGCAGGCGCAGCACCAGTGCGAGGGCGTCGAACAGCGGGGCGAGCGGGCCGAACCAGCCCATGATGTCGGCGTAGCGCTGTTCGGTGGGACGCTTCTGCCAGGCGTAATACGAGGGCAGGTCGAATTCGCAGGCGCCGCCCGGGATGATGGTGCGGCCGCGGATGCTCATCAGCCACTCGTTGTCGCGCACGTTCTGGCCGGTCTTGCCCTGGCTGGCCGCGAGGGCGCTGCTCACCTGCTCGACTTCGGCCAGCACGGCATCGAGGGCTTCGGGGGCGACGTTCGGATTGCTGCGGTAGGCCAGCAGGCTCTGCTTCTGGCGTTCGAGTTCCTGCAGCAGGTCGGATTTCAGGTCGGCGCGGCCGGCCACTTCCAGCATGTCGAAGATCGTCGAGAGTGCGACATGGTGCTGCATGGGGTGTTCCTGGCGTACGAAGAACTTGAACTTCTCGTACAGGTCTTCCAGCCGCAACAAGGTACGAATGCGCTCGTTGAAAGGATATTCGTAGACGATCAAAGTGACATTCCCCTGAATGTGGGCTGGCGAGCAACTCCGTGATTCTGAACCATGCGGAGCAAAATTACAAACCCCGCATGGTTGAAGCGGCAAGCCGGGCGGCCTCGGCCATGTAAAACGCGTGCAGGCGCTCCACCTGGGGCGTCAGGGCGGCGAGTCCATCGTCGTTCAGGACGACGTCGTCGGCGCCGGCCAGGCGCTGCGCGCGCGTGACCTGGGCTGCCATGATGGCGCGTACCTGGGTTTCAGATAAATTGTTTCGTGCCATCACGCGGGCGACTTGGGTTTCTTCCGGGCAGTCGACGGCGAGGATGCGCGTGACCCGCTCGCGCCAGGTACCGGACTCGATCAGGAGCGGCACCACGAATATGACGTAGGGGCCGGTGGCGATCGCCGCCGCGGCCGCCGTCGCCTCGCGGATGCGCGGATGCAGGATGCCTTCGAGGCGGGCGCGCGCGCCGGGATCCGTAAACACGAGCTCGCGCATCTTGGCGCGGTCGAGCGCACCCTGCGGGGTGGCGAACGTATCGCCGAACTCGGCCAGGATGGCCGGCATGGCGGACCCGTGCGGCGCGGTGAGGGCGTGGGCGATGGCGTCGGTATCGACCAGCGAGGCGCCGAGCGCCCCGAACATGTCGGCCACCGTCGTCTTGCCGCTGCCGATGCCGCCGGTCAGGCCGACGGAGAATGCACTTGCCTGGCCTGGTTCCATGGTATTTAAGCGATGAAGCCCTGGAAGATGGCGCCGATCCGCTCGCCGTACAGGAGGGCGATCATGCCGGCGGCGGCGAGATAAGGGCCGAAGGGTATCGGCTTGTCGCGTCCCCGCTTGGCGAACACGATCAGGCTGATACCGACGATCGCGCCCACCACCGAGGATAACAGGATGATGGTCGGCAGCATCGCCCAGCCGAGCCAGGCGCCCAGCGCCGCCAGCAGCTTGAAGTCGCCATAACCCATGCCTTCCTTGCCGGTCACGAGCTTGAAGAGCCAGTACACGGCCCACAGTACCAGGTAGCCGGCCACCGCGCCGATCACGGCGTCGCGCAGGGGGACAAAGGTGCCGTTCAGGTTGACCAGCAGGCCCAGCCACAGCAGCGGAAAGGTGAGATCGTCCGGCAACAGCTGGGTGTCGACGTCGATAAAGGTCATTGCAATCAGGAGCCAGGCAAAGACCAGGGTGGCCATGCCGGCGACGCCCGAGCCGAAGGTCCAGACCAGCAGGGCCGACAGCAGGCCGGTCAGCAGTTCGATGGCGGGGTAGCGTGCCGAGATCGGCGCCTTGCACTGGCTGCACTTGCCGCGCAGCGCCAGCCAGCTGATGACGGGGATATTTTCCAATGCCGTGATCTGGTGGCCGCAATGCGGACAGGCGGAACGCGGCACCATCAGGTTGTAGCGATCGGTATGCGGCAACTCCTTGCCGCTCTCATGCGCGACGTAGTTGTCGGACTCGCGCTGCATCATCTTCGGAATGCGGTGAATCACCACGTTCAGGAAACTGCCGATCAGGAGGCCCAGCAGGCCGGCAACCAGGGTGGGACCGAGCAAGCCCGGTGCGGCGAAGAGAAGAGTTTCCAATGCGAGCGTCCGAAAAGTGAAAATGGTTCCGTAGATCAACCTATTTTAGGGTGTTTCCGGCGTTTTGGCGAAGGTGGCATGCACCGTTTGCCTCCTGCGAAGCAGGAATGTGGTGTGCATGCCGCCGTATTCGGCGCAAACTCCGTGCGTGCGCCCCTTGCAAGCGTCGTGGATCAAGTGGATTATATGGGTTATGATGTCATGAAACGAACCAAAATAATCTCATCAGGAGGGTCCATGCGTACAATGGAATACGAGACGCCGGGCATTTCGACCTTGGCGGGCGGGCCCGAGGAAGTCCGCGAGAAATTGGGCGCGGTGCATGCCGAGCAAGTCGTGGCGGTGACCCTGGAGCACGCCACGCCGCGCGAAGCGGCGGCCATCGCCGACACCTTCGCCGGCATAGCCGGGCTGGTGAAAACCATTGTCGGCAAGCAGCATCGCGAATCGCTCGACGCGATCGTCGAAGCCCTGGTGCCGCGCACGCCGCCCACCCCCAACGAGCTCAAGAAAGCGACCATGCTGGTGCGTGCGCGCACCGCAGTCATCGGCAGCGGCGACTGGATGACGGCCGCCGAGATCGCCTCCGTCGCCGGTTTCAGCGCCAGCAATCCCAGCGCCCAGCCCAACAAATGGAAGCGCGAGGGCGCCATCTTCGCCATTCGCCACAACGGCATCGATTATTTCCCTAGTTACGGCCTCGACCCGGGCGCCGGCTACCGGCCGCGCAAGGCGCTGGCCCAGGTCCTCCAGACCTTCGGTGACAGCAAGGATGCGTGGGGCCTGTCCTACTGGTTCATGTCCGCCAACAGTTTTTTGGGCGGCAAAGCGCCGCGTGACCTGCTGGCAAGCGCGCCCGAGCGGGTGATCGCGGCGGCCGCCGACGAATGCGAAGGCGTCGCGCATGCTTAAGCGCCCGGCCGCCAGGCCGCACGCAGCCGCCGCCGGCGTGGCGATCACGCCACCGCCCACGCTCCACATCACGCTCACCCGCTGGCCTGCGGGCGAACCGCTGCACCGCGTGCACCACCTCGACTACGGCGCGGTCCAGTTCAATCCCGGCATCAAGGGCAATGCGCGCTTCAGCCCCATTGCCAACGCCGCCGGCAAGCCGATTCCCACGCTCTACGGTGGCGCCAGCTTTGCCTGCGCGGCCATGGAAAGCGTGTTCCACGACGTTCCCTTCGCCGCCGGCTTCAAGGCCTACGACAAGGCCAAGCTCGACGGCCAGGTGCATTCCCAATTCACGGCCCTTGAGGACCTGCAGCTGGCCGACCTGGGCAGCCGCGCGCTGCGCAAGCTCGGCGTCGAGCGCAAGCAGCTGATCGATACCGAGAAGGACCAGTATCCGCTGACCCGGCAATGGGCAGTGGCCATCCACGCGGGGTTTCCGCAGGTGCAGGGCTTGTGCTGGATTTCACGCCAGGACGACAGCGCACGCTCGGTGGTGCTGTTCGGCGACCGCATCGCAGCCGGTATCCTGCGCCCGAGTGCGGCCACGCGCAGCCTGGTGGCCAATCCACTGGCCTACGGCGAATTGCTGGCGCTGGCCGAGCAGATCGGGGTGGACATCGTGCCGGGCAGGGCGTGAGCGGATTTGGTGTCACCCATATAAAATCCTCGCTCCACAGCCGTTATTCGCAGGAGCACCATGAAAATTTCACAACGCGCCCAGTCAGTCGATCCCTTCTTCGCCATGGAATTCGGCAAGCGCGCCGCCGCCCTGGAAGCGCAAGGCCACCAAGTCATCAAGCTCAGCCTCGGCGAACCCGATTTCGGCCCGCCGCCTGCCGTACTGGAAGCGGCACGCACGGCGGTGGAGGGCGGTTCGCTGCCCTACACGGCAGCCCTGGGCATCGCGCCCCTGCGCGCGGCGATTGCCAATTTTTATCTGCAGGAGCATGGCGTGGTCATCGACCCGCACCGGATCATCGTCACCGCCGGCGCCTCGGCCGCGTTGCTGCTGGTGACGGCGGCCCTGGTCGACCAGGGAGATGAGGTGCTGGTCGGCGACCCTTCGTATCCCTGCAACCGCCAGTTCCTGAGCAGCTTCGGCGCCAACGTCAAACTGGTCGCCACCGATGCCGCCAGCCGTTTTCAACTGGATGCCGCCAGCGTGCGCGCCAACTGGACAGCGCAAACCCAAGGATTGATGATCGCGACACCCTCGAACCCGACCGGCACCTCGGTGCCGCCGGACGAACTGCGCGCGATCTGCGAGTGGGCACGCGAACACGACGCCTGGCGCATCGTCGACGAGATTTATCTGAACCTGGGCGACCGCGATGCGTCCGGACGTCCACCGCAGACCGTGCTCGCCTTCGACGAAGGCGCCATCGTCATCAACAGTTTCTCGAAGTATTTCGGCATGACGGGCTGGCGCCTGGGCTGGGCCGTGGTGCCGGAAGCCATGGTGCCGACCATGGAGCGCCTCGCCCAGAATTACTATATCTGCGCCTCGCACCTGTCGCAGCAGGCGGCGCTGGCCTGCTTCACCCCGGAATCGCTGGCCGTGTGCGAAGAGCGCCGCGTCGAGTTCGGCCGGCGCCGCGCACTGGTGCTGGAAGGTCTTGCCGGGATCGGTTTGCCGGTGCCGGTGCCGCCGGATGGCTCCTTCTACGTGTACTTCGACGTGAGCGGCACGGGTTTGACGTCCTGGCAGTTCTGTGAGCGCGTGCTGGAAGAGGTGCACGTGGCGCTCACGCCGGGCAAGGACTTTGGGCATTGCGGCGCGGATCGCTACGTGCGCCTATCGTATGCGGCCAGCGAAGAGAGTCTCAGCGAGGCCATCAGGCGGCTAGGAGTCTTTATGACGCGTCTTAGATGAATACGTCACGAAGACCGGGGCAGGCGTGATAGGAACTACTCCGGCACCGATCGTGCTCGTGCTGCGAGTTCGTAAAGACGCTGACATGCTGTACTAGCGATAACGAAATACTGCGTAGCACCGACTACGGAAATGTTCTGACGAGGAAGCTTCATCTCTGCCAGTAACCCGGTATTCTTCAGCTTGAGTGCAAAGATTCCTAGTTCCCGAGCCAAATTTATAGGAACGTCGTCGACTCCGGAGCCAACGCGACCTAACGAGATTCCCGGCGGCTGATCTGGACCTTTCTTGATGAAAATGTGGAGTGAACCGTCTGCTTCGACAACCTTGTTGTCGTTTTTCGGCCACCACTTGTGCAGGTCGTCGAAATCCCTATCATTTAGAACTTCTGCTGCCTGAAAGATAAGCTCCTCATCGTTCGATGCCTGCCGGTCCTCAAGGACAATACCGGCAGTTAGCATACCGATGATCATCGGGCCTATGTCTTTTGATGCAGAGAGGGCAACTCGTCGATAAGCGTCAAAGAGCGCCGACGACTGCTTGTCTGTAGGTGCCACCTGCCGGAGCATTTCGTTCAGATCAGCTGATTCGAATCTGCTATCGCTTTCCTTCCGAATCTCTTCGAGAAATAACTTAAAAAATTTCTCGGCGCGGTAGGTGCTCCATCGTTCAATGACTGCGCTCTTGAAGTACTCTATAACTCCACTCACAGCTTGCTCTTGAGCGAGATTCTGCGCGCCAGCCACTAAGGCAGTTGTCGTAAACATCGTCTAATCGCCCCACTTTGTTCGATTAGACGATTATACGTTCGCTTACACCACCGAACCGAGCTTGAAAATCGGCAGATACATCGCCACCACCAGCCCGCCGATCAGCACGCCCAGGATCACCATGATCATCGGTTCCATCAGCGACGACAGCGCGCTCACGGCCTCGTCGACTTCTTCCTCGAAGAAGTCGGCGACCTTGCCCAGCATGCCGTCGAGCGCGCCGGATTCTTCGCCGATGGCGACCATCTGGGTCACGAGACTCGGGAAGACGTTCACGTTCTGCATCGCCACCGTCAGGCTGGTGCCGGTACTGACTTCCGTCTGGATGCGGCGGGTGGCGTCGAGGTAGACCGCGTTGCCGGAGGCGCCGCCGACCGAGTCGAGCGCTTCGACCAGGGGGACGCCGGCGGCGAACATGGTCGCCAGGGTGCGCGTCCAGCGCGCGATGGTCGCCTTGCGGATCACGTCGCCGAAGATCGGCAGGCGCAGCAGCAGGCGGTCCATGGCCTGCTGCATCTTGAGCGAGCGGCGCCAGGACTGGAAGAAGAAGTAAATGCTGCCGAACAGGGTGCCGAAGATCAAGTACCACCATTCGACGAAGAACTCCGACATGCTCATCACCATCAGGGTCGGCGCCGGCAGGTCGGCGCCGAAGCTGGCGAACACGGATTTGAAGGCCGGGACCACCCAGATCATGATCACGGCGACCACGATGAAGGCGACCGCGAGAATCGCGATCGGGTAGGTCAGGGCGGACTTGATCTTGGCCTTCAGGGCCAGGGTCTTTTCCTTGTAGATGGCCAGGCGGTGCAGCAGGTCTTCCAGGATGCCGGCCTGTTCGCCGGCGCCGACCAGGTTGCAGAACAGCGGATCGAAATAGCGCGGGTACTTGCGGAAGGCATTATTCAGGCTGGTGCCGGTCTCGATGTCGGCGCGCAGGTCGAGCACCAGCTTCGACATCGACGGATTCGCATGGCCCTTGCCCACGATGTCGAAGGCCTGCAGCAGCGGCACGCCGGCCTTCATCATGGTCGCCAGCTGCCGCGTGAACATGGTCAGGTCCTTGTCGGTGATCTTCTTGCCGCTGCGGTAGATCTTCTTCTTGACCTTGGTGACCATGATGCCCTGGCGGCGCAGGGTCACGTTGACGATCGCCTCGCCGCCGGCGCGCAGCTCGCCGCGCACGGTCTTGCCGGACTTGTCCTTGCCTTCCCAGGCGTAGACCGCTTCCTTGACTTGCGCGCCGCCGCGGCTTCGGGTGGAGAGGGAGGTTGCCATGTCGATCCTAAATTTTCTATTCGTTGGTGCAGCCGAGCACTTCTTCGAGGCTGGTCAGCCCCTGTTTCACTTTCATCAGGCCGGAGCGGCGCAGCGAATTCACGCCGTCCTTCTCGGCCTGGGCGGCGATCTGCATCGAATTGCCGTGCGCGAGGATCAGTTCCTCGATCGCCGGGGTGATCGGCATGAGCTGGTAGATGCCGACGCGGCCCTTGTAGCCGGAGCCGAGGCAGCGTTCGCAGCCGACCGGGCCGTAGGGCTTCCAGTCCTCCTGCAGGTCGCCTTCGCGGTAGCCGGCCGCGAGCAGGGCCTCACGCCCCATCTCGAGCGGCTGCTTGCAGGTGCACAGGCGGCGCGCCAGGCGCTGGGCGGTGATCAGGATCACCGAGGAGGCGATGTTGAAAGGCGCCACGCCCATGTTCATCAGGCGCGTCAGGGTCGAGGGCGCGTCGTTGGTGTGCAGGGTACTGAAGACCATGTGGCCCGTTTGCGCGGCCTTGATCGCGATGTCGGCCGTTTCCAGGTCGCGGATTTCGCCGACCATGATGATGTCGGGATCCTGGCGCAGGAAGGATTTCAGGGCCACCGGGAAGGTCAGTCCGGCCTTGTCGTTGACGTTGACCTGGTTCACGCCGGGCAGGTTGATCTCGGCCGGGTCTTCCGCGGTCGAGATGTTGATGCCAGGCTTGTTCAGCACATTCAGGCAGCTATAGAGAGAGACGGTCTTGCCGGAACCGGTCGGCCCCGTCACCAGCACCATGCCGTAGGGACGCGAGATGGCGTCCAGCAGAATCGCCTTCTGCTCCGGATCGTAGCCGAGTGAATCGATGCCCATCTGCGCCTGGGTCGCGTCCAGGATACGCATGACGGTCTTTTCGCCGAACAGCGTGGGCAGCGTGCTGACGCGGAAGTCGATGGTGCGCGTGGCGGACAGGATCAGGCGCATGCGGCCGTCCTGCGGCACGCGCTTTTCCGAGATGTCGAGCTTGGCCAGCACCTTGATGCGCGACACCAGCTTGTCGCGGATCGCCAGTGGCGGCGTGGCGTGGTCGCGCAGCACGCCGTCCACGCGCATGCGGATGCGGTAGAACTTCTCGAAGGGCTCGAAGTGGATGTCGGAGGCGCCCAGCGACACGGCGTCCATCAGGATCTTGTTCAGGAAGCGCACGATCGGCGCGTCTTCCACTTCGGTGGTGGCTTCGACCGGCGCGGCGGCCTGTTCTTCCTCGGCGAACTCGATCTCGCCTTCCTCGCCGACCAGGTCGCCCAGGGACTGCTCGGCGCTCTTGGTGAGATTGGCCAGCAGCGCGAGCAGGGCATCGTGGGCGACGATCACCGGCTCGACCGCGGCCTCGCTCTGGAACTTGATCTGGTCCAGCGCCTGGGTGTTGGTCGGGTCGGAAATGGCCACCGACAGGCGGTTGCCGCGCTTGGCCAGGGCGACCACGCGCTGGGCCGCCATCAGCTTGGCGTCGATCGCCGCTTCCGGCAGCGATTCGATGCTGAAGGTCGACAGGTCGAACAGCGGATAGCCGAAGGTCTCGGCGCAGAAGACGGCGAGGGAGGCGGCGTCGAGCGCGCGCTCGGCGATGATGGCGTCGATCAGGGCGGTGCGGTCGCCCGCGGCCTTCTTCTGCAGCGCCTCCGCCTGCTGGGCCGTCAGGCGCCCGGCCTGCACCAGCGCGCGCGCAAGCCCCGACAACTGGGTGCCTGGGGTCGCGTTCGGGAGGACTGCTGCCATATGAGCCGTGTTATGAGAGGAAAGCCGAGGGGCCGCCCAAGGCGGCAGACTCCTCGGATGATGCCTACAGGCATCAAGTTTGTAAAGCGTTTCAACAGGGTGGCGAGGCATGCTTACCACGTAGACGAAATGCCATGACGCCCCGTAGAGCCGGGTTTGTTGGCGTTTCGATTACGGGTGTTAGCGGCACGCCAAGCGGTGTGAACATTGCGACA
Source organism: Massilia sp. Mn16-1_5 (assembly GCF_004798585.1). GTDB lineage: Bacteria > Pseudomonadota > Gammaproteobacteria > Burkholderiales > Burkholderiaceae_D > Telluria. Next base: position 251,508 of record NZ_PPXQ01000008.1, on the reverse strand, counting down.
TCGCCGCCCAAAACAATACCGGCGCCCTCAGGCGCCGGTATTGTTTTGGCATTACTTATTCACACAAGGTTGTGCCGGGTTTAACGCAGGGCCAGCGGCGCCGGACGCGTGTGCAGGACCGGGGCCCCGCCGCTATCGGCCAGCTTGAACACCGACAGGGCGCCGGTCAGCTGGGTGGTCTGCTCGGTCAGCGATTCCGCCGCCGCCGAGGCTTCCTCGACCAGGGCCGAGTTCTGCTGGGTCATCTCGTCCATGCTGTCGATCGCGCGGCCGATGTCCTCGATGCCTTCGCTCTGGCGCTGGCCGGCCATCGAGATCTCGGCCATGATGTCGTGCACCTTCTTGACCGAATCCACGATCTGGCCCATGGTCACGCCGGCCTGGTCGACCAGCGCGCTGCCGGCGTTGACCTTCGAGACCGAGTCGCCGATCAGTTCCTTGATTTCCTTGGCGGCAGCGGCGCTGCGCTGGGCCAGGTTGCGCACCTCGCCGGCCACGACCGCGAAACCGCGGCCCTGTTCGCCGGCACGCGCCGCTTCGACCGCCGCGTTCAGCGCCAGGATGTTGGTCTGGAAGGCGATGCCGTCGATGACGGAAATGATCTCGACGATCTTCTTGGCCGAGGTGTTGATGTCGCCCATGGTGCTGACCACGCCGCCCACCACCTGGCCGCCACGGGTAGCGATGTCGGTGGCGGAGACGACCAGCGCGTTCGCTTCGTTGGCATTCGCCGCGTTCTGGCGCACGGCGCCGGTCAGCTCGTCCATCGCACGGGCGGTGCGCTCCAGGTTGGCGGCCTGCGATTCGGTGCGGCCGGCCAGGTCGGCGTTGCCGCTGGCGATTTCGGCGCTGGCCACCGCAATGGTCTCGGCCGAGCTCTTGATCTCGGCGACCATCGTGGCCAGGCGCGCGCGCATGTCCTTCAGAGCCACCAGCAGGCTGGTGGTGTCGCTGGCTTCGGTGCGGATGTCCATTGCCAGGTCGCCGGCTGCGACCGCACGCGCGATCTCGCGCGCATATTCCGGCTCGCCTCCCAGTTGATGCCAGATGGCGCGCACCACGAACCAGGACACGACGGCCAGGCTCAGGATCACGACCAGGGCGGTGAGGATCATGGTCCACAGCACGCGGCGCACGTTCGCCTCGCTGCTGGCGATGCCGGCCTTGAACTGTTCCTGGGCCTTGACCTGGGTCTGCTCCAGGTCCTTGGTCAGCGTGGCCAGGGTGCTTTGCATCTTCGGCACCACGGCCTGGGCGTCGCCCTGCTCGAGTTCGAGCATGATGCGCGCGGCCGACAGCGCCGGTGCATAGTAATCGTTGAATTCCTTGAGCAGGCGGGCGCCGTTCGCGGCCTGGCCCTCGATCGCGCCGAACGCTTTCAGGTGGGTGCGCACGGCCTCGGCCTGCTTGCCCATCTCGTCGATGCGCGCCTTGTCGCCTTCGCTGACGGCGCTCATCAGGCCGTCGGTGATGTCCTTGACTTCGAGCGTGAGGGCCTTCGATGCGTCGAGGACCGGATAGTCCGTCAGTTCGGTGGAATGGATCGAATCCAGGGCCTTGTTCGCGATGCTTGCGCTGACGCCCACGCCGAGGCCGAAAATCAGGGTCGAAATGACCGGAAGTGCCCAAATCCTGCGCTTGATGCTCATGCTGTTCGTCTCTCTCTCAACTCGCTGACAATGATTAACCAGGTCTTACCTACGCCTTCAGCTAAAAAGCCCTGCCGGCTGGGGAGCGGGCAGGGCCGGGGATGCGGGAGCGCTGCTCCTATCCTTGTTTACGGCGCGGTGTAGACAACCTTGACGGTGCCGTCGACGGCGCTCTTTTCCATGTAGCCGATCGCCTTCGGGTTGGCGGCGACGGCGGCCTTCACGGCGGCGCTGTTGGCGACTTCCTTCGGCATCGTGGCCTTGCCGGTGAACACCAGCTTCGACCACAGGGCCTTGGCTTGCGAGGCGTCCTTGTCGGTGACCTTCTTGTAGAACTCGCCACGGATGGCGGCGTCTTCCGGCTGGTCGACCGGGGTCATCGCGCTCGATTTGCCGAGGAAGAACTGGGCGACCTGGTCCTTCGTCATGGTCGCTTCGGCGGCCTTCGGGTTCACCACGACCACGACTTCGGCCAGTGCCGGCACCGAGGCGCCGAGGATGGCTGCGGCGACGGCCGCTTTCAAGAGTTTGTTCATGGCGCGTTCCTTAGAAAACGAAGTCGATCGCCACGGCGCCGACGGTGACATCTTTGTTGAAGCCTGGCGCTGCGTTCAGCAGCAGGCCGCTGCCGACTGCCGGCTTGACGCGGTCGATCTGTGCCTTCAGGGCCAGCGAGCGGTAGAAGTCCCAACGCACGCCGATCGAGGTGGTGCTCGACTCGCCCTGGCCCACGCCGGTGTACGGCAGGGTGTTGGCGCCGGCGCGCAGTGCAGCCAGCTGGCCGCAGACGGTCGGGCTGGCGACCGGGCAGGTGGCCGGCACGACGTTGGCCACGGTGCCGTCGATCTTGAGCTTGCTCTGGATGACGTATGGCAGGAACTTGCCGATGCGGTAGCCGCCCATCACGTACCACGAGCTGGTGTCGTTGACGTAGGCATCGACCTTGCGCTTGGCGAATTCGGTCTGGACGACGATGTTGTTCCAGTCCATGCCGAGGCCCACCGAGGTGAACGAGGCTTTCTTTTCGTTGGTGTCGAGCTGGTTGGCCATCTCGGTCAGCTGCGGTGCGCGCAGTGCGGTGCCGAAGCTGCGCAGGCCGGTCAGCAGGGTGCCCAGGCGCACGGCGCTCGGGCCGTCGCCGTAGATCGACACGGTGGCGTCGACGCGGCCGAAGCGGGCGGTGAACGGGCCGTGTTCGGCGACGATGTTCAGGGCGCTCATCTTCTTGCCGCGGGCGGTCAGGTCGCCGGCGAGCGGTGCTTCGGCGCCGCCGAAGGCGATCTGGCCGGTGACGGTGGTGTCGCCGAAGCTGTGCTGGTAGGTGAGGTCGATACCGTCGAGGCTATTGAACGGCACCTGCGAGTACATCTCGACCGGCGGACGCAGGAAGTTGTTGGCGTAGCCGACGTTGCGGTAGTCCGAGATCATGAATGCCGGCAGGCCGATACGGCCGACGCGCACGCTGGCCTGGTCGCTGATCTTGGCCTTGGCGAAGGCCCAGCCCAGTTCCGCGCCATACTCTTCTTCGGCATCGCGGCGCACCAGGCCCTGGGCGGTGAAGGACAGCCAGCTGTTGACGCCGATGTCGGCTTGCAGGCCGAGGTTCGAATCCACGCCGGTGCGTGGGCTTTTCTTGACGCCGGAAGCCTGGTTCGGACGGCCGAATTCGGCCTGGTCGGTGTTGGTCCAGGTGAGGGCGCCAGTGCCGAAGCCACTGATCTTGACCGAAGGGCCTTGCGCTTCTTGCGCGAAGGCCGACGAGAGCGCCAGCGGCAGAGCCAGGGCGGCGGCGATAATCTGCTTATTCATAAGACAACCTGTAACAGATACTGCGTTTATAAGATTTACTTCTTCTTTTCGTGTTGTCAAACGCGATGAGACGTGAAATGACGGAAATGATTGTATCCATCAGGCAAAACAACTGACAAGAAAAAGCACGCTCATGCGGAACAAATAAGGTCCGTTATGGCGTGCTGTTGTAAAGCGGAAACAGTAGATTCGGTAATTATTCGCTATTCATGTGTTTCCGCTAATGTTAAAGATATAAATCAATTCCACCAGTGCGTCGTTGCGCCCATTTCCGGCAGCCTTGCCTGGACCGCCTCATCGATCAGGCCGGCGCGCACCGCCTGCTCGGCCGTGTAGATACGCGCATTACCGAACAGATGGGGGCGGATGTCGTGCGATTCGGGCGCGCCGCGGGTCGCTTCGTCGAAGATGGCGGCATAACGTTCGGCATCGAAATCCAGGCATTCGCGCCATTCCGAAACGCGCGAATGGTCGGCCGCCACCAGGTTGCCGAAGCCCCAGTGCAGGGGGTGTACGAGGAAGCGCGCCCCCGGACAGGCAAAGCGTTTCGATCCGGCCAGGAAAATGACGACGCCGACCGACTCGATACTGCCGATATTAAACGTGGTCAGCGGGATCGGCAGGGATTTCAGGAAAAAGTACAAGGCGAAGCCGGCCGTCATATTGCCGCCTTCGGTCGACATGTGCAGCTCGATCTCGGTGGCCCCGTTCTGCAACGCCTGCAGGCACAGGTTGCGTACGCTGCACGCGGAATGATGGTTGATCGGCCCGATGAAATGAACGATGTGCAAAGCCATTGGCGCTCCTGTCGTGAATCGTCAGGATAACAATTTCTTCCAAGTGCAGGCGTCCGTTTTCCCCGGTCAACTCCCCTGGTAGGTCGAGTACGACCAGGGTGTGACGGCCAGCGGCGCGTGGTCGTTCTGGATCAGCGATGCCGAAAGCGATTGTCAAGCAGCTTGCGGGTTTCGCCGGTTACGGCATATAGCGCGATCGTCATGCCCGGCGGCGGGGCGGCCGTGCGCGGTATCGGGCACGCGGGTACTGAATTTGCTCATCCGCCCCCCCCCTATATGGTGTGGTAAAAATATCTATTATTCGGATCATATATCGATAACTTTCCGTCAATGCATCGCTGAGGTGCGGGATGCGGAAGGCGACCCGAATAGCTTGAACACGCCTAAAATGGTCTCGATTGGGCTGCACTGCCGCATCGACATCGTCGAGCGCTGGAAACAGGGTGATCCCGTCATTGGCCAATGCGCGGCTGATATATCTATTTGATGATAAGCAAAATCAGTTTTAAGACATAGTTGGTTCCGGCCCGGACAGGGTATCCTTCCACGCTGGACCCATACCGAGACAAGCATGGCCGAACCGATCCGCTTTTATTTCCGCAACGCCGTCCACGAAGTGCTTGATGTGGCGCCGACGCAAACCATCCTGCAGCACCTGCGGGAGGACCTGCGCTGCACCGGCACCAAGGAAGGCTGCGCCGAGGGCGACTGCGGCGCCTGCACCGTCGTCGTCGGTTCGCTCGAGAACGGCGAGCTGGAACTGAAAGCGGTGAATTCCTGTATCCAGTTCACGCCTACGCTCGACGGCAAGGCCTTGTTCACGGTGGAAGACCTGCAGCTGCCCGATGGCCGCCTGCATCCGGTCCAGCAGGCGCTGGTCGAGTGCCACGGTTCGCAGTGCGGCTTCTGCACCCCGGGTTTCGCGATGTCGCTGTGGGGCATGTACCTGAAACAGGAGGGGACGCCTCCTTCGCGCTGTCAGATCGACGACGCCCTGTCCGGCAATCTGTGCCGCTGCACTGGCTACCGTCCGATCATCGACGCGGCCCAGCGCATGGGCGAACTGCCGCGCGCCGAATTCGACCGCGCCGCGGTGGCGGAGCAGCTGCGCGCGCTGCAGCGTGGCGAAGGCATGCGCTATGCGTTCGAAGGCCGCAGCTTTCATGCACCGCGCACGCTCGACGAACTCGTTCTACTCCGCGCCACGCACCCGCAGGCGCTGATCCTGGCCGGCTCGACCGACGTCGGCCTCTGGGTCACCAAGCAGATGCGCGAGCTGAACGACATCATCTATATCGGCAACGTGGCCGAGCTGAAAGCGGTGCGCGAGGAGGACGGCTGGCTCGAGATCGGCGCCGGCGTGACGCTGCAGGACGCCTACGCGGCCGTGTGCCGCCACTATCCGCAGGAACTGGGCGAGCTGTGGCAGCGCTTCGCGTCGCTCCCGATCCGCAATGCCGGCACCCTGGGTGGGAATGTCGCCAACGGTTCGCCGATCGGCGATTCGATGCCCTGGCTGATCGCGCTCGGCGCGCGCCTGGTGCTGCGCGGTGCGCAGGGAACACGCGAGCTGGCGCTGGAAGATTTCTATCTCGGCTACCAGCAGAAGGATTTGCAGGCCGACGAATTCGTCGCCGCGCTGCGCGTGCCGCTGCCGCGTGCTGGCGTCCGTTTCCGTACCTATAAACTGGCCAAGCGCTTCGACCAGGACATTTCAAGCGTCTGCGCCGCCTTCGCGCTGACGCTCGACGGCGATATCGTGAAGGAGGCGCGCATCGCCTTCGGCGGCATGGCGGCCACGCCGAAACGCGCCGCCGCGGCGGAAAGCCTGCTGACGGGGCGCGCCTGGAGCGAAGAGACGCTGAAAGAAGCCATGGCCGCGCTGGCCCGGGACTACGCGCCGCTGTCTGACATGCGCGCCTCCAGCGCTTACCGCATGAAGACGGCGCAGAACCTGCTGCGCCGCTTCTGGCTCGAGACGCGTCTCGACAATCCGCTGCCGGCCAGCAGCGTCAACGCATTCGCAGCGCAGGCTTGAGGAGAACAGCATGAACGACGCAGGCGCACCAGCAATCAAGCAGGCGGCGTGGGCAGCGGTCGGTCGCGCCCGGCCGCACGAATCGGCCACGCTGCACGTGCTCGGCCAGGCCACCTATACCGACGATATCGCCGAAGTGGCGGGCACGCTGCACGCGGCGCTCGGCTTATCAGCCAAGCCGCATGCGCACATCGTCTCGCTCGACCTGGCGCCCGTGCGCGCGGCGCGCGGTGTCGTCTCCGTGCTGACCGTGAAGGACATCCCCGGCACCAACGACTGCGGCCCGATCATCCACGACGACCCGATTCTCGCCGACGGCAAGGTGGAATACGTCGGCCAGCCGGTCTTCATCGTCGTCGCCGACAGCCACGACAACGCTCGCCGCGCCGCGCGCCTGGCGAAGATCGAATACGAGGAACTGCCGGCCATTCTCACGCCGCAGGAAGCGCACGCCGCCAAGTCTTATGTCGTGCCGCCGATGCGCCTGGCGCGCGGCGATGCCGAGACGGCCTTCGCAAACGCGCCGCGCAAGGTCGCCGGCAAACTCTATGTCGGCGGCCAGGAACAGTTTTACCTGGAAGGCCAGATCGCCTATGCGATTCCGGGCGAAGACAATGGCATGCTGGTGCAGTGTTCGACCCAGCACCCGAGCGAGATGCAGCACGTGGTCGCGCACGCGCTCGGCCTGCATTCGCACCATGTGGTCGTCGAGTGCCGCCGTATGGGCGGCGGCTTCGGCGGCAAGGAATCGCAATCGGCGCTGTGGGCGTCGGCCGCCGCGATCGCCGCGCACAAGCTCAAGCGCCCCGTAAAACTGCGCGCCGACCGCGACGACGACATGCTCGTCACCGGCAAGCGCCACTGCTTCTATTATGAATACGAAGTCGGCTACGACGACGCGGGGCGCATCCTGGCGGCGAAAGTCGACATGGTGTCGCGCGCCGGCTTCTCGGCCGACTTGTCCGGGCCGGTCGCCACGCGCGCGGTCTGCCACTACGACAACGCATATTATTTGTCCGACGTCGACATCCGCGCCGCCTGCGGCAAGACCAATACCCAGTCGAACACGGCCTTCCGCGGCTTCGGCGGCCCGCAAGGCGCGATCGCGATGGAATACGTGCTGGACGAGATCGCGCGCAATCTCGGCATGGATGCGCTCGACGTGCGCAAGCTGAATTTTTATGGCAAAACCGAGCGCAACGTCACGCCCTACGGCCAGGCGGTCGTGGACAACGTCATCCACGAACTGGTGGCCGAACTCGAGACCTCGAGCGAGTACCGCGCGCGGCGCGCAGCGATCGCCGCCTTCAATGCCGGCAGCCCGGTGCTGAAGAAGGGCCTGGCGCTCACGCCTGTGAAATTCGGGATCGCATTCAACGTCACCCACCTGAACCAGGCGGGCGCGCTGGTGCACGTGTACGTGGACGGTTCCATCATGGTCAACCACGGCGGTACCGAGATGGGGCAGGGCATCAACACCAAGGTGATGCAGGTCGTCGCCCACGAACTGGGCGTGGACATGGACCACGTCCGTGCCACCGCCACCAACACCAGCAAGGTCGCGAATACCTCGGCCACCGCCGCCTCCACCGGCGCCGACCTGAACGGCAAGGCGGCGCAGGACGCGGCGCGCCAGATCAGGGAGCGCCTCGCGGCCTTCGCGGCGCTTCAGTACGGCGGCGAAGCAGGCGATGTGCGCTTCGCGGCAGATACCATCTTCGTGAATGGCATGGAAGTGCCATTCCCGGCGCTGGTGCAGAAAGCCTATCTCGCCCGCGTGCAGCTCTGGTCGGACGGTTTTTATGCGACCCCGGGCCTGTCCTGGGATGCCAAGACCATGAACGGCCGGCCCTTTTCCTATTTTGCCTACGGCGCGGCGGTGTCCGAGGTCGTGGTGGACACGCTCACCGGCGAATGGAAACTGCTGCGGGCCGATGCGCTTTACGATGCCGGTCAGTCGCTCAATCCGGCGATCGACATCGGCCAGGTCGAAGGCGCCTTTATCCAGGGCATGGGCTGGCTCACCACCGAAGAACTCTGGTGGAACCCGGGCGGCAAGCTCATGACGCACGCGCCCTCGACCTATAAAATTCCGGGCGTGTCCGACTGTCCGCAGGATTTCCGCGTGCGCCTGTTCGAGAACCGCAACGTCGAAGACAGCATCCACCGCTCGAAAGCCGTGGGCGAGCCGCCGCTGCTGCTGCCGTTCTCGGTCTTCTTCGCGATCCGCGATGCGATTTCCAGCGTCGGCGGCCACCGGGTCAATCCGCCCCTGAACGCGCCGGCGACGAGCGAGGAGATCCTCGACGCGATCGCCTTCGTCGAAGCAGCGGCTGCGCAAGCGTGATGGACGACTGGCTGACAGCCGCGCGGCATACAACGTCGGCGCCGGCCGTGCTGGTCACGGTCGCCATCGTCGAAGGCTCCGTGCCGCGCGAGCCGGGGGCGAAGATGCTCGTCACCGCCGCGGGCTTTGCGGGCACGATCGGCGGCGGCCACCTCGAGCATCGCGCGATCGAGATCGCGCGCAGGATGCTGGAAGAGGGCGGCCAGCCGCGCCTGGAGCGCTTTGCACTGGGGCCCAGCCTGGGGCAGTGCTGCGGCGGGATCGCGCATCTGGTGTTCGAGCCGGTCGACCGTGACCAGATAGCCTTGCTGGATGCGCGCCGCCATCTCGACAGCATCCGCGTGCTCGCACTCGATGCGCCGGCCTGGGCGCTGTTCGACGGCGCAGGCCGCCAACTCGCCGGCGCCGCCGTTCCCGCTTTCGACCGCACCGGCGGCACCCACGTTTTCACCGACGCCGACGGCCGCCGCTGGCTCGCCGACGCCGTCCTCGCCCCGCGCGCCCACCTGATGCTGTTCGGCGCCGGCCACGTCGGCGCCGCCATCGTGCGCGCGCTGGCCGAGCTGCCTTGCCGCGTGACCTGGGTCGACGAGCGCGAGGACCTGTTCCCGGCCACGGTGCCGGCCAACGTCACCATCGAGGCCACCGACATCCCCGAGGCGCTGGTTGAACAAGCCGCGCCCGGCACCACCTTCCTGGTGATGACCCACAGCCATGCACTTGACCTGCGCCTGTCGATTGCGATACTGTCGCGTCCCCAATCGACGCAACTGCGGGATTGGTTCGGCCTGATCGGATCCGATACCAAGCGCCGCCAGTTCGAGCACCGCCTGCGCGAGCGCGGCATCGCCAACGAGCGCATCGACGCCATGGTCTGCCCGATCGGCCTGCCCGGCATCGCCGGCAAGGCGCCGGCCGTGATTGCTGCATCCTGCGCGGCGCAACTGCTTACCGTCTGGGAGGCGTTTGACGCCGCCAGTCACCCTGAAGTTTCTCCGGAATCCAACTGATGTCCACCGCACCCACTACCGTGCAAGCCTACCGTGCGAGCTTGCTGCATTTTCACGCCGACCCGGCCTTTGCCGAGGATGCGTATTCCTGGCACCAGGACGGCCTGCTCGTCATCGAAAACGGGCGCGTCAAGGCGGCCGGCGATTACGGGAAGCTCGTGTCCACGCTGCCGTCCGGCCTCGAGCCGCACGACTACCGCGGCCAGATCATCACGCCCGGCTTCATCGACACCCACCTGCATTATCCGCAGACGGACATGATCGCTTCCCCGGCGCCGGGCCTCTTGCCCTGGCTCGACACCTACACCTTCCCGACCGAGCGCCAGTTCGGCGACCCGGCGCATGCGCGCGCGACGGCCGAGTTCTTCCTCGACGAACTGACGCGCTGCGGCACCACCACCGCGGTGGTCTACTGCACCGTGCACCGCGAATCGGTCGACGCCTTCTTTGAAGCCAGCGAGGCGCGCAATCTGCGCATGGTGGCAGGCAAGGTGCTGATGGACCGGAACTGCCCGGACTTCCTGCGCGACGTCGAAGGGCAGGTGGGCGAGAGCGAAGCCCTGATCAACAAGTGGCACAAGCACGCGCGCTCGCTGTACGCGATCACGCCGCGCTTCGCGCCGACCTCGACCCCGGCCCAATTGCAGACGATCGCCGAACTGGCCAAGGCCTATCCGGACACCTTCATCCAGACCCACGTCTCGGAAAACAAGGACGAGTGCAGCTGGGTGCGCGAACTGTATCCGGCTTCGCGCAGCTACCTCGACGTGTATGACGGCTATGGCCTGATGCGTCCGCGCGCGCTGTTCGGCCACTGCATCTGGCTCGACGACGAGGACTTCGCGCGCATGGCGGCGACCGGCTCAAGCGCCTCCGTGTGCCCGACCTCGAACCTGTTCCTGGGCAGCGGCCTGTTCGATTTCGAAAAGGCCGACGGTGCGGGCGCCAAGGTGACCCTCGGTACCGACGTCGGCGCCGGCACCTCGTTCTCGATGCTGCAGACCATGAACGAAGCGTATAAGGTCGCGCGCCTGAAGGGCAGCTACCTGCCGGCGCTGCGCATGTTCTATCTGGCCACCCTGGGCGCCGCGCGCGCAATGGACCTGGAAGGCACGATCGGCAGTTTCGCGGTCGGCGCGGAAGCGGACTTTGTCGTCCTCGACCCGAAGTCGACGCCGCTGCTGGCGCGCCGTAGCAGCCACTGCGACACGCTGGAAGAACAGCTGTTCGCGCTGGCGCTGCTGGGCGACGACCGGGCGATCCGTGCCACGTACGCGGCCGGCGTCAAGGTGCACGAGCGCAGTGGGGCTGTTGCCTGATACGTTATCGGTGTTTTGAATCCGCGCGGGCATGCCCGCCCTACGGTACACGACAGCCACTGGCCGATGCGCAACGTAGGGCGGGCATGCCCGCGCGGATCTGTGCGTACCGTTGGCCCGACGTTGCCAACACTGCACGAAGCCGTTAAAGTTGCGCGGCCACGTCAACCCATCAAGAAAGACCCGTCATGCAGAACACCATCAGCCGCCTGCTGATCGCCCTGGCCGTCGCCGCCCCGGCCGGCGCCATGGCCAAGGAGCCGGCCACCGCATCGCGCCAGGCCAATGAGGCGGCGACCAGCCGTCATTACGCCGCGCTCATCGCCGGCCAGGATCCGAAGCTGGCCGAGCTGACCATGTTCTTCACGCAGATGCCGAAGGGGGGCGACCTGCACCACCATTACTCGGGCGCGATCTATGTCGAGCAATACCTCGACTTCCTCGACCGCCAGGGCCTGTGCGTGAACAAGCGGACCTACCGCATCGAGCAGGACAAGGCCGTGATCGCCGCCGAACGCGCGAAACCGGCGAAGGAACGCAACTGCCTGAACAGCGCCGAGGTCTATGCCGACGACTACACCTGGCGCGAGCTGGTGCAGCGCTGGTCGAACAAGGACTTCGACAACCACGGCGTCCTGAACCCGCCGCCGGACCGCCTGTTCTTCCAGACCTTCGGCTACTTCGGCCCGGTCTCGAACGCGAACTTCAAGGAAGGCCTGCAGGAACTCAAGAAGCGCGCGATCGCGGAAAACGTCAGCTACATCGAAACCATGTTCAAGATGGCGCCGACGGTTGCCAATGCCGAATTCGACGCGCGCGCCTGGCAGCTGGCGAACGACGACGCCGGCCTGGACGCGGAACTGCGCCGCGCGATGGAAGCGCTGGAGCGCGACCCGGCGTTCGCGAAATCGATCGCCGACTTCACGGCGAAGATCGACGAAGCGGCCGCCGGCATCGACGACGAGCGCTTCACGATGCGCTACCAGACCTATGTGCTGCGCCTGCTGAACCCGTCGCAGGTGTTTTCCGCGATGGTCGCCGCCTTCAAGTCGGCATCGAACGGCGGCAAGGTGGTCGGCGTCAACATCGTCGGCCAGGAAAGCACGATGGTGTCGATGCGTGACTATGCGCTGCACATGAAGATGTTCCGTTTCCTGAAACCCCTGTACCCGAACGTCAAGGTGGCCCTGCATGCGGGCGAGCTGGCGCTGGGTGAGGTGCCGCCGGAAGGCCTGAAGTTCCACATCGACCAGGCCTTGACGGTGGCCGGCGCCGACCGCATCGGCCACGGCATCGACCTGGCGCACGAGGCGAACGCCCCGGCCATCCTGCGCACGATGCGCGAGAAGGATATCCCGGTCGAGATCAACCTGACCTCGAACGCTTTTATTAGCGGCATCAAGGGCGAGAACCACCCGATCACCCTGTACCGCAAATACGGCGTGCCCTACGTGATCTCGACCGACGACGCCGGCGTCACGCGCCACACGCTGTCGCAGGAATACGTGCTGTTCGCCAGCCGCTACAAGCCGGACTATGCGGAAATGAAGAAGACCTCGTACAACAGCATCCGCTACGCCTTCCTGCCCGCCGCCGACAAGGCGCGCCTGACGCGCCAGCTCGATGCGCGCTTCGCCGCCTTCGAAGCCGATGTGGCAAAAATGGTAAAAACCGTTGTGCCCGAGCGACGGTCGAAACACTAATTAGTGTGTTCAAGAACGGCAGCGCAAGGCTGCCGTTTTTACGTGTGCACCACGCCGTGCACCGTGATGAAACAGACAAATGTTATTGCCTAGATAAGGTTTGTGGTCAAGTCGCCACAAATTCCCGCAGCCCGTGGGGCGAATGCAGAAAAGTTTTATCAAAATATTTCAGCCAAGAATGCCTTCCGTATAATCGCGCCTTGTGATTTTGCTTGGGGAAATCCCTGCGCGGCGTCAAACTGCACGATTTTTGGGCGATTAAGAGGTGGGCAGTATAAATCGCCAACGAAAAACGTATTTGTCTCGCCAAGGACAGTCATGCATATTTGTTGTTGTTAGTAAATATGCTTGAAGTTTTTTCAAGAGCGGTCGTAACGAGGGTGACATATTTCCTTTTTACAATCGCTCGGTCCTCTGGAGGGCCGGCTGGTCTCCGCTGCGCAACGCAGCATCGAAGCTTGCAGTACTTGTAAAGAGGGGCGCTTACGGGCGCCCAAATAACTATTAAGTCTATTTTGGGGTTTTAATAATGATCACTCAACAACAGATCCGGCTGACCAAGCTGGCGCTGGCTTTGTCGATTGCGTTGTCGGCAGCACCGACGTTCGCACAGAACACCACCTCGGCCATCGGCGGCCGTGTTTCGGGTGCGGATGGTGCGCCGGCTGCAGGCGCGCAGGTGCAGATCGTCCACACCGAGTCGGGCTCTGTCAGCAACGTCGTCACCGACGCTGAAGGCCGCTACGTCGCACGCGGCCTGCGTGTCGGCGGTCCGTACACGATCATTATCTCCAAGAACGGCATCACCGAAAAACGCGAGAACGTGTTCGTCGAGCTGGCGGAAACCGCCGCCGTCGACGCGACCCTCGGCCAGCAGATGCAGACCGTCGCCGTCACCGGCAACCGCGCCCGTTCGGAAATCTTCTCGAACAGCTCGATGGGTTCGGTCACCACGCTGACCCGCGCCGACCTGGAAACCCAGGCATCGATCAACCGCAACCTGCAGGACTTCGCCCGTATCGACCCACGCGTGTCGCAGACCGACAAGGAACGCGGCGAAATGTCGGTGGCCGGCCAGAACTCGCGCTACAACTCGATGACCATCGACGGCGTCGCCATCAACGACACCTTCGGCCTGGAAGCCAACGGCAGCCCGACCGCCCGCCAGCCGATCTCGATGGAAGCGATCGCCTCGGTGCAGGTGAACGTGGCCAACTACGACGTGACCCAGCGCGGCTACACCGGCGCTAACGTCAACGCCGTCACCAAGTCGGGTACCAACGTGTACCACGGCGGCGCCTACTACATCACCCGCGACGACCGCCTGGTCGGCAAGCGCTACGACGCGACCACCGGCAACTACAACGACGCGCCTGAGTTCAAGGACAACACCAAGGGCCTGTGGGTCAGCGGCCCGCTGATCCAGGACAAGCTGTTCTTCTTCGCCCTGGCCGAGAACTACGAAAGCACCCGCAGCGGTCCTGAATTCAACGCCATCGGCTCGGGCTCCGGCACCACCGTCGGCATCAGCCCGACCCAGATCGCGCGCCTGCAAGACATCGCCAGCAAGACCTACGGCTTCGACCTCGGCAGCAACTCGATCCCCGAGGGCACCAAGATGAAGACCGAAGAGCGCACCTTCAAGGTCGACTGGAACATCAACGACGACCACCGCGCCAACTTCCGTTACTCGAAGACCTCGCAGAACGAGCCGATCTTCCCGGGCTTCTCGCAGACCGGCGTGTCCCTGAGCTCGCAGTTCTACAACCAGGACAAGACCATCGAGACGGCCGTGGCCCAGGTGTTCTCGGACTGGACCGAGAACTTCTCGACCGAATTCCGCGCCTCGACCCGTGACTACGACTCGGTGCCGATCAACAACGCACAGCTGCCGACCATGTCGTTCTCGTTCAGCGGCCCGCTGCCGTCGGACGCGCCGAGCGGCACCCGCACCGGCACCCGCTTCCTGAACACCGGTACCGAAAACAGCCGTCACAACAACGTGCTGGGCACCAAGACCCTCGACCTGTACGCGGGCGCCAACTACAAGTGGGGCGACCACGAATTCAAGGCCGGCGCCGACTACACCTCGAACGAGGTCTACAACGCGTTCCTGCAGAACGTGTTCGGCAACTACACCTTCCAGTGCGACAGCAACTTCGCCTACAACACGGTGCCGGGCGTCGCCGCCGGCAGCACCTTCAACTGCGCAGGCAACAACGTGACCGCCGCCCAGATCGAAGCGGCGATCTACGAGAACTTCACCCGTGGCCGTCCGTCGTCGTACACCGTGCAGCTGCCGGTCGCCGGCGGTTCGCTGAGCAACGCGATTGCCCAGTTCACGATGAAGAACACCGGTTTCTTCCTGCAGGATAACTGGAACGTCAACAAGAACCTGACCGTCAGCGCCGGCGTGCGCGTCGACCTGACCGACGTCGACAACCGTCCGCTGCAGAATGCCGCAGTCGCCGCGCCGACCATCGCCGGTACCGGCTCGTTCGGCCGCCAGACCGGTGGCTACGGCTACGACAACACCCAGACCTTCGACGGCCAGAAGCTGTGGCAGCCGCGCGTCGGCTTCAACTACAAGTTCGACTCGGCACGTCCGATGCAGCTGCGCGGCGGTTTCGGCCTGTTCCAGGGCGCCGCGGCAACCGTCTGGATGTCGAACCCGTTCTCGAACCCGGGCGTCGCGACCCGCATCATCACCTGCTCGGGCTCCGGCGCAACCCGCTGCCCGACCACCGACGGCACCTTCACGCCTGACGTGAACGCGCAGCGCACGGTCACTGGCGCCACCCCGGCCGCCAACGTCGACATCCTGTCGCCGGACCTGAAGCAGCCGTCGATCTGGAAAGCCAACCTGGCATTCGAGCATGAGCTGCCATGGTACGGTCTGGTGTTCGGCGCCGAGCTGCTGGCGACCCAGAACAAGAACGCGATCTTCTACCAGAACCTGAACGTGGGCGCACCGACCGCAATCGGTACCGACGGCCGCGAACTGTATTACGCTCCAGGCGGCCTGAACCGCAACGCAGCCGGCGCGTTCCAGCAGTGCTACACGTTCAGCAACAACGCGATCGCCATTAACACTGCCTGCCAGGCGACTGCCAAGGCCCGTTCGAACCTGAACTACGGCAACGTGCTGCTGGCTAAGGGCACCGACAAGGGCGACGCCCAGGTCGCGACTATCTCGCTGACGAGCCCGACCCGCCAGGGCTTCGGCTGGTCGGTGGCTTACTCGCACACCAACGCGACCGAAGTCTCGCCGCTGACCTCGTCGACCTCGAACTCGAACTGGTCGGGCCGCTCGGTCTTCAACCCGAACGAAGAAGTTGCCGCCAACTCCTCGTACCTGGTGAAAGACCGTATCAATGCCCGCATGTCGTGGGAGAAGCGCTTCTTCGGCAACTACCGCACCCGTCTGGGCGTCTTCTATGAAGGCCGTTCGGGCAAGCCGTACAGCTGGACCATCAACAACGACCTGAACGGCGACGGCCTGGCAGGTAACGACCTGATGTACATCCCGACGGCCTTCGGTTCGGGCGAAGTCGTGTTCTTCGGCGACACCGCGGCCAACAAGGCCAACGAGACCAAGTTCTGGGACATCGTCAATTCGAACAAGGCCCTGAGCAAGGCAAAGGGTGGCGTGGTCGAGCGTAACAGCGACTTCTCGAAGTGGACCAACAGCTTCGACGTGAAGATCACCCAGGAACTGCCTGGCTTCATGGCCAAGCACAAGGCCAGCTTCTCGCTCGACATCCTGAACTTCGGCAACCTGCTGAACAAGAAGTGGGGCCGTATCGAAGAAGTCGGCTTCCAGTCGGCCGGTGCGCAAGCACGTAGCTTCGTCGACTACGCTGGCCTGGATGCATCGGGCAAGTACATCTACGCTGTGCGTAACAACGTGGAAGACCTGAACGTGCGCCAAGCCAAGGGCGAATCGCAGTGGGCCATCCAGGCAACCGTCAAGTACGAGTTCTAATACTTGATTCCCTGCCTGTAGGATGACGAAGGGCCGGTGGAAACACCGGCCCTTTTTTTCGTGGAAAGGCGAGGGCCTGTAAAGATGGCCGCGCGCTGGCCTACGTGCAATAATTCCGTTTGCCCACGCGGGACCGTCCCCGTTTTCTATCAGTAAGGTAAGTCATGACCGTTTCCCCGCGCGCACGCGCCCGTTTGTCCATTTTGGCGCTGGCCCTGCTGGCCGCCGGCTGCACCACGACCCCGCGTGGGCCGGTCACGCTGAACCTCGTTGCCATCAACGATTTTCACGGCAACCTCGAACCAAGCAAGTACACCTACACCAGCGCCGCCACCGGGAAAAGCGAGACCCTGCGCGCTGGCGGCATCGAAGCCCTGAGCGGCGCGCTGGCCGCCTGGCGCAAGGAAGACAAGGACCTGCTGTTCATCGGCGCGGGCGACCTGATCGGCGCCAGCCCGGCGCTGTCCTCGATGTGGGCCGACGAGCCGAGCATCGAAGCGATGAATTTGCTCGGCCTGCGCCTGTCCTCGGTCGGCAACCATGAATTCGACCAGGGCCGCAAGGAACTGCTGCGCCAGCAGGCCGGCGGCTGCGATTCGCCGCGACCCGGCAAGGCTTGCCGCCTGAGCCCGGACTACCGCGGCGCGCGCTTCACCTACCTCGCTGCGAACGTGCTCGACAGCGCGACCGGCAAACCCTTCATGCCCGCCTATCGTGTCGAAGACGTGAAAGGCGTGAAAGTCGGCGTCGCCGGCGCCGTGCTGCAGGGAACCGCCTCGGTCGCGGTGGCCTCCGCCATTGCCGGCCTGGACTTCATCGACGAAGCCGACGCCATCAACAAGACCCTGCCGCAGATGCGCGCCGACGGCGCCAAGGTCTTCATCGCCCTGATCCACGAAGGCGGCCGCACCGACGAGTCCCCGGACCAGCCGGGTTGCAAGGGCCTGACCGGCGGCGTGGTCGACATCGTCAAGAAGCTCGATCCGGCGATCCGCCTGGTCATTACCGGCCACTCGCACCAGGGCTACCTGTGCACGGTCGACGGCCGCGTCGTGACCCAGGCCGATGCTGCGGGGCATCTGCTGTCGCGCATCGCACTGAAGGTGGATGCGAGCAGCGGCGCCATCGCCGACATCGACGTGAAAAACGTCGTCATGGATCCGGCGAAGTTCCCGGCCGATCCGCAAGTCAGCGCCTATCTCGCCGGCGTGAAGGAACGCAGCCGCGCGGCGCTGGCGCGTCCGCTCGGCAAGCTCGGCACCGCCACCGTGGCGCGCAGGGCGAATGAGGCCGGCGAATCGCCGTTAGGTAACCTGATCGCCGACGCCGTGCTGGCCGCGACCCGCGCGCAAGGCGCCCAGATCGGCTTCATGAACAATGGTGGCATCCGCAAGGACCTGGAGACCTCGGACGCCGCGCTGACCACCAATTTCGGCCACGCCCAGGCGGTGCTGCCGTTCGGGAATACCTTGGTGGTACTGGACCTGACCGGCGCGCAATTGCGCCGCCTGCTCGAGCAGCAGTGGCAGCGTCCGAGCGCATCGGGCGCCACCATCCTGCAAGTGTCGCAAGGCCTGAGCTACACCTGGGACGAAAAGCGTCCGATCGGCCAGCGCCTGGTGCCGGGCAGCCTGAAGTTCAACGGCAAGCCTGTCGATGACAATCAAACCTATCGCGTGGTCGCCAATAACTTCCTGGCCGAAGGCGGTGACAATTTCCCGGAATTTGCCAAGGGCACGAAGCGCGTCGACACCCAGATCGTCGACCTCGATGCCCTGAGCGAGTACATCGCCAGGAATCCGGGCGCGGGCGGCGCGCAAGCCGGCCTGGCCCCGTCGACGCGCATCGACAAAGTGCGCACGCCACAATAATCGCAGCACCGTTCAATCCAAGGAACCATCCATGAAAAAACTAGCCTGTGTCCTCGCGCTTGCCGGCGCTTTCGCATCCCACAACGCGCTGGCCTGGGGCGGCGACGGCCACCGCGCGGTCGGTGCGATCGCCGACAAACTGCTGAAGGGCACGAATGCGCAGAAGCAGATTGCCGCCTTGCTGCTGCCGGGCGAGACGCTCGAATCGATCGCCAACTGGCCGGACTGCGTGAAGGGCACCTATTGCGGCCCGCAGTCGCCGGAAATGGTGGAGTACACGACCGCCAACCCGAAGCACAGCGAGTACCACTACACCGACGTCCCGTTCCAGCTCGAGCACTACCATGATCACGGCGTCGGCACGAGCAAGGTCGATATCGTGCAGACCCTGAAGCAGTGCATCGCCGTGCTGCAAGGTAAAACCGACCCGGCCCTGAACCCGCACAAGTTCACCAAGCGCCAGGCTCTGATCCTGCTGACCCACATGACCGGCGACATTCACCAGCCGCTGCACGTGGGTGCGGCTTTCGTTTCCAAGGACGGCAAGTTCGTGGTGCCGAAGACCCATGCGGAAGTCGACGAAGCGGCGATCTTCGATTCGCGTGGCGGCAACAACCTGCTGCTGGACGACGAAAGGCTGACCCAGCTGAGCGCCAACCTGATCCCGCCGGGCGAACCGAAGCCGATCAAGGAAGGCGTGCCGAAGGCGCTGACGAAGCCGTTCCACTCGTACTGGGACAGCACCACGGTGGACTACGCCTTCCGTCGCGTGCAGACGAAAACTCCAGCGCAGTTCGCCCAGTTTGCGATCGACAGCAAGCCGGCCATCAAGGCGAACAGCGGCGACGTGGCGACCTGGCCTTACCAGTGGGCGGACGACGCGCTGGTCGTGTCGAAGTTTGCTTACGCCGACGTGGTGCCGGGCAAGATCACGCCGCAAATCAGCAAGAAAGGCGAGACCTATTACACCTTCGCGCTGGAAGTGCCGAACAACTATCCGGTGCCGAGCTCGCAGATTGCCAAGGAACAGTTGATCAAGGGCGGCTACAAGCTGGCCGAGGTGCTCAAAGCCATCTACGGTTAAGCAAGTCTTCTTGTCGATCAAGGCCGCGGCGGTGACGTCCGCGGCCTTTTTCTTTGCCCGGCGTGGCGTGCGGCTGGGCTGGCGCGGCCGCGGCTAGAATGGCGGTTCCGGCGCGCCGCGCCGCCTTTTACCGGACACCGCATGAAGCCTCGTCTCCTCGCCAGCCTCGGGCTCTGCCTGGCTGCGACCGCCGCCCACGCCCAGCAGGATGCCATTCCCGAGTCGCGTCCGGGCCAGCCGCTGTGGGAGCTGGGACTGGGCGGCGGTGTCGTCAGCACGCCTTCGTATCCGGGCGCGGCTGACCGCGAGACGCGCGGTTTGGTCCTGCCCCTCATCATCTACCGCGGCAAGGTCTTCCGCTCGGACCAGGGCGGCATCGGCGCACGCCTGTTCAAGAGCGATCGCGCGGAATTCGACATCGGCCTGGCGGCGTCCCTGCCGGCCCGTTCCGACGACGTCGAGGCGCGCGCCGGCATGCCGGATTTGGGCGCGCTGGCCGAATTCGGTCCGCGCCTGAAACTGCGCCTGGCCCGTTTCGATGCCAGGTCCGGCCTGCGTGCCGAGCTGCCGCTGCGCGCGGTGATGGAAGTACGCGGCGGTCTGCGCCACCAGGGTTATACCTTCGAGCCGCGCCTGGTCTACGAACGGCGCAGCGAGGACGGCAAGTGGCTGTTCGACACCCAGCTCGCCGCCGTCGTCGGCGACAGCAAGATCAACCGCTATTTCTATGAAGTGCGCCCGGAATACGCGACCGCGACCCGCGCCGCCTACAGCGCCGACGCCGGCCTGATCCTGGTGCGCGCCGGCGTCTTCGCTGCGCGCGTGATCAACCCGGACCTGCGCGCCTATGCCTTCCTGCGCGCGGAGAACTATGGCGTCGGCAAGAACGACAAGAGTCCGCTGCACCTGCGCGACAACGGGGTGTCGGCGGGGTTCGGGTTGACGTGGACGATCAAGCGCTCGGCGGCCTTGGCGAGCGATTAGTCACATTTCGCAGGACCTTGTTCCTCCGCAATTCGCGCGGATGGATGGGGAGAAGAATGGGCTGTTTTCACTTCCGTTCAGGAAACGAACATGCGCATTCGAACCTTGTATCTCTGCTATTGCCTGTCCGTGGTCGGCGTGCTGCTGGCGCTGCCGGCAACGGCCGCCACACCCGACCCTTGGCTCGACCACAACGGCCGCACGCCGGCCCGCGGCGACTACGCGGGGCCGCTGTTCAAGCTCAGCCACGACTATCCGTCCGGCTTGCCGGTCCCACACATGCCCTGGCGCACCGCCATCAACAATGCGCCGATCGACACCAGCAACGCCGCCGCCTACACCCAGGCGCTGAAGGATGCCGTCGCGCGCGACATGGTCGCGCTGCTGCTGGACGAGGGCGACTGGGATGCCGGCCGGCGCGGCTGGTACAACGATCCCTGGCTGGGCGCGCAGCGCGAGGCGATCCACGGCATGCTGGTCGGACTCGAGCGCGTGGAAGACGACTTGTTTCCGAAGAGCGGCCTGAAGAAGCCGTTCACGACCTATGTGATCACTTATTACAACCGTATCGGGGCGCAGACCCTGGGCGCGATCTGGCGCGACCCGCATGCTCCGCAGCTGGGCAGCGGCGCCACCCAGTACGCCGACGGTTCCGTCACGGTGAAACTCGCCTTCACCACGGCCGGTCCGGCCGAATGGCCGGCGATGCGCGGCGCGCTGGCCTGGCCGATGATGATGACGACGAACGCCACCACCGGCCAGTTCGACCAGCCGACGCTCGGCAAGGCCTGGCTGATGCAGGTCGATATCGTGGTCAAGGACACGCAGTCCGCACCGCAGACGGGCTGGGTGTTCACGACCCTGGTCTACGACCGCAACACGCGTCCGGGCAGCCGCTTCGTGTGGGACCAGATGGTGCCGCTGGGCGCGCAGTGGGGCAACGATCCGCGCGTGGACAGCGCCGCGAATCCGGGTGCGGCGCTTTCCGAATCCTGGATCAATCCGAATGCGCCGCTGTATGCCACCGAGACGCTGGGATGGGGAGGGCGCCTGTCCGGGCCGAACGACCATGGCGTGAACGACATCTCGGTGGCCAGCGGCGGCCAGCGCGTGCTGCTGCGGCGCGCCGCCAATTCATCCTGCCTCAGCTGCCATGGCGCCTCGCAGTGGAACGCGGCCAATCCGGCGAAAGGCATGGCCTCCTTCATGATGCCGCTGGTGCCTGGCGACTCCAAGGCGGGCGCACCCTACCTGAACTCGCCCGCGCCGGGGTCCAGTGAATGGCTGCGCTGGTACCAGAACCGGGCGGGCGACGTGCCGATGGATACGGGCAGCGTGGCCGGCGACTACGACCTGGCCTTGACCTTCCGCGTGCTGCCGGCCTGGCACGAGGCGAAGAGCGGCAAGAAGCACGCGCTGCAAAAGCTGGATGCGGGTGGTGTGCTCCTAAAGCGGGAGTGATGAGGTAGGGGTAGGCCAGGCCAATGGCCTGGCCCACGGTTTCACCGGGCGCCCCGAGCCCACCATCCTTTCCGGACAAAAAAAGGGCGGCCCGCAGGCCGCCCTTCATCCTTACGAAGCGCCGATCAGCGCGACTTCACGAACGGCTTGCCGATCGCCTTCGGCGCCACCGACTTCGCCATCAGGCCGGCCAGCACGATCACGGTCACGACGTATGGGATCATCTGGATCAGCGAACCCGGGATGCGGCCCACGACCGGCAGGTCGACGCCTTCGATCTGGATCTGCACTGCCTGGAAAAAGGCGAACATCAGGCAGCCCAGCACGGTCTGCAGCGGACGCCAGTTGCCGAATACGAGGGCGGTCAGCGCCAGGTAGCCGGCGCCGGCCGACATGTCGCGCAGGAAGAAGCCGCTCTGGACGATCGACAGGTAGGCGCCCGAGAACGAGCACAGCACGCCGGCGACCAGCATCGCCAGGTAGCGCGTCTTCTCGACCGACACGCCGGCGGCATCGGCCGCATGCGGGTTCTCGCCGCAGGCGCGCAGGCGCAGGCCGAAACGGCTGTGGTAGACGATCCAGTGCACGATCGGCAGCAGGATGAAGGCGAGGTAGACCAGCGGCGAGTGGCCGCCGAGCAGGCTGTTCCAGATCCAGCCCAGCACCGGCACGCCGGCCAAGGCTTCCGCGCCCGGCAGCACCACGTTGGACAAGCGCGCCGCGCCCAGGTCCGGCGTGCGGCCGCCCTGCTGGAAGATGTACTGGGCGACGACGAAGGTCAGGCCGCTCATGGCGATGTTGATCGCGATGCCGGCGACCAGCTGGTTGCCCTTCTGGGTGATCGACACGAAGGCCTGCACCATCGCCAGGGCGACGGAGACGGCGATGCCGGCAGCGATGCCGAGCCACGGATTCTGCGTCGTGTAGCCGACGGCGGCCGAGACGAAGGCCGAGGCGAGGATCTTGCCCTCGAGGCCGATGTCGACGACGCCGCTGCGTTCGGCGAACAGGCCGGCCAGTGCGGCGAACATCAGCACCGGTGCGTTGCGGACCGTCGAGACGACGATATTGAGGATATCAAAGCCTTCCATGATTAACCCTTGCGTGTTGCGTTGATCAGTTTCAGGACGGCCGGTGCGTAGAAATTCTCCATCGCGCCGCAGAACAGGATGATCAGGCCCTGGATGAAAACGAAGGTCTCGACCGGGATGTTCGGCTTTTCCAGCGACAGGTCGAAGCCGCCCTGGATCAGGGCGCCGAACAGCACCGCCGACAGGAAGATGCCGACCGGATGCTGGCGCCCCATCAGGGCGATGGCGATGCCGACGAAACCGGCGCCGGCCGGGAAGTTCAGGCTCAGGTAGTGGGTCGAGCCCATCACCGAGTTGACGGCGGCGAGGCCGGCGAGGGCGCCCGAGATCAGCATGGCGACGATGATCATGCGGCTGATGCGCACGCCGGCGTAGTGGGCCGCGTGCTGGTTCAGGCCGGTCGCGCGCAGCTGGTAGCCCCAGCTCGAGCGCGACACCACGACGCCGTAGATGACGAGGGCCACGATCGCGATCGGGAAACCGATGTTCAGCGGCGTGTCGCCGAAGAAGGGGAACCAGGTGTTCAGGGTCGGCAGGGCGGCGGCGTCCGAAAACACGCGGCTGGCCGGATTCTGTTCGCCTTCGGGGATGAGGTACTTCACGATGATGAAGTTCATCAGGCTGGCGGCGATGAAGTTGAACATGATGGTCGTGACCACCACGTGGCTGCCGCGCTTGGCCTGCAGGTAGCCCGGCAGGAAAGCCCACAATGCGCCGAAGATCGCGGCGCCGATCATCGCCAGCGGGATCAGGAGCCAGGGCGAGAGGCTGGCGTCGAAGGCCAGCAGGACGAGAGTGAGACCGAGGCCGCCGAAGTACATCTGGCCTTCGGCGCCGATGTTGAACAGGCCTGCCTTCATGGCGATCGACACTGCGAGACCGGTGAAGATGAAGGTGCTGGCGTAAAACAGCGTATAGGCCAGGCCTTCCGGATTGACGATCGCGGAGTTGATCAGGATGTGCATCGACTCGACCGGGCTTTCGCCCAGCAGGTGGATGACGAGCGCGGCGACCAGCAGCGCCGACAGCAGGTTCAGGAGCGGCAGGGCGAAGCCCGTCGCCCAGCGTGGCAGTTCGGTGGTTTTCATCTGTTTCATGACTTGTGCATGCCGCCCATCAGGAGGCCGATGCGGGTGGTGTCGAATTCATCGATATTCAGTTCGCCGGTGACGCGGCCGCCCGACATGACGACGATGCGGTCGGCCAGCGCGCGCACTTCTTCCAGCTCCACCGACACCAGCAGGATCGCCACGCCTTCGTCGCGCAGGCGCAGCAGCTGGGTGTGTATCGATTCGATGGTGCCGATGTCGACGCCGCGGGTCGGCTGGCCGACCAGCATCAGCTTTGGCGCGGCCGAGACTTCGCGCGCGATCACGACCTTCTGCTGGTTACCGCCCGAGAGCAGGCCGATGCGCAGGTCCGGATTGTTCGGGCGTACGTCGAAAGCCTGCAGCAAGTGGGCGCAGCGCTTGGCAATCGCCTCGAAGTCGAACAGGCCCCAGCGGTTTTTCACGCGGTCCTGGTAGCCGAAGACGGTGTTCTGCATCACCGAGAAATCCTTGATCACGCCGTCGCGCAGGCGGTCTTCCGGCACGTGGCCGATGCCGAGCTCGCGGAAGGTGGCCGGCAGGCCGTCGGCGTTGGTGCGCCGCCCGAAGGGCAGGGGCTTGCCTTCGAGTTCGACCTGGCCCGAGGTCGGCAGGCGCATGCCCGCCAGGATTTCCATCAGCTCGCTCTGGCCGTTGCCGGAGACGCCGGCGATGGCGACGATCTCGCCCGCGCGCACGTTCAGGTCGATGTCGGCCAGCAGCTGGACGCCGTTGGCGTCCTTGAGCTGCAGGTTCTTCACGTTCAGCACCGGCGCGCCCGGATTGAAGGGCTTGCGCGGCAGGTTGCCCTCGATCGGGCGGCCGACCATCATGTTGGCCAGCTGCTCTTTCGAGGTCTCGCTTGTCGCGACCGCACCCGACACGCGGCCGGCGCGCAGCACCGTCACCTGGTCGGTGATGTCCATGATCTCCTGCAGCTTGTGCGTGATCAGGATGATGGTCTTGCCCTGGTCCTTGAAGAGACGCAGGATTTCGAACAGGGAGGCGGTTTCCTGGGCGGTCAGGACGGCGGTCGGCTCGTCCAGGATCAGGATGTTGGCGCTGCGGTAGATCTGCTTCAGGATCTCGACGCGCTGCTGGGCGCCCACCGACAGGTCGTGGATGATGGCCAGCGGATCGACGTCGAGGCGGTAGCGCGTGCAGATCTCGCGCAGCTTGTTTTCGACTTCCTTGCGATTGGCAGCCAGTTTGAAGCCACCCTCGGCGCCCAGCATGACGTTGTCGAGCACGGTCATGTTCTCGACCAGCATGAAGTGCTGGTGCACCATGCCGATCCCGAGGTCGATGGCTTCCTGGCTGTTGCGGATGCTGCGCGCCTGGCCGTCGATCAGGAGTTGGCCGCTGTCGGCGTGGTAGTAGCCGTACAGGATGCTCATGAGGGTGGATTTGCCGGCGCCGTTCTCCCCGATGACGCCATGGATGGAACCCTTGGCGATCGTGAAGCTGACGTCAGCGTTCGCTTGCACCGGCCCGAAGGCCTTGCTTATGTTGCGAAATTCTACGGCTGGCTGCATAGCGATTTGTCGTGAAAAAGGTGAGTCATTCATTCAAAAGCGCGCCGGGCCGGAAACCCCGGCGCGGCGCGCTCTTTGTAAAACTGGATTGGATTAGACCGGGCAGCTGCTTGCGGCGCGGTAGTCGATGACCTTGATCTTGCCGTTGATGATGTCGGCCTTCACGCCATTGACGCGCTTCTCGATTTCCGGCGAGACGACCTTGCGGTTGTCCTTGTCCAGCACCCAGTCGACGCCGCCTTCCTTCAGGCCCTTGTAGGTCGTGCCGGCTTTCCAGGTGTTGTTCTTGACTTGCATGAACGAGTCGTAGATCGCGACGTCGACGCGCTTGACCATCGAGGTCAGCATCGAACCCGGGTGCAGGTAGTTCTGGTTCGAATCGACGCCGATCGCCAGCTTGCCCTTTTCCTTGGCCATCTGCAGCGCGCCCATGCCCGAGCCACCGGCCACGGCGAAGACGACGTCGGCGCCGCGGTCGAATTGCTGGCGTGCCAGCTCGCCGCCCTTGGCCGGGTCGTTCCAGGCCGCGCTGGTGGTGCCGACCATGTTCGACATGATCTCGATCTTCGGCAATTGCGCCTTGGCGCCCTGGCTGTAGCCGCAGGCGAAGGCGCGGATCAGCGGGATGTCCATGCCGCCGACGAAACCGATCTTCTTGGATTTGGAGGCCATCGCGGCGGCGACGCCGACGAGGTAGGAGCCTTCCTGTTCCTTGAACATGATCGAGTTGACGTTCGCGCCCGGCGCGATCGAGTCGATCAGGACGAATTTGACTTTCGGGAATTCCTTGGCGACCTTGGCCACGGCCTGGGTCTGCGAGAAGCCGATGGCGGCGATCATGTCGAGCTTCTTGCGCGCGAGGCCGCGCATCACCTGCTCGGCCTGGGTATCGCTGTTGGCCTGGACTTCGATGTAGGGGATGTTCGTTTCTTTCTTGAAGCGCTCGGCGCCTTCGAAAGCGGACTGGTTGAACGACTTGTCGAACTTGCCGCCGGCATCGTAGACGATGCCCAGCTTCGGTGCACCTGCCGGCGCTTGCGCCATGGCGCTGCCGGCGATGAACAATGCCGCAATCGTGGTGCTGAGTTGCTTGAATTTCATGAATGAGCTCCTGGAATTTCGATATTGTACCCGGCGCAACGGCTGCGTTGGGAGGGCCGACTAGAGGCAAGGCTCAGCGCCATCGCACTGGTGCGATGCGCGTGAAGCCGTGCGGATTGTGTCAGCCCCGGACATTTCATGGGGTTACGATTTGTATCGGAACCTTTCCTCAAGACAGCTGTAGGCGCGAATGTCGCGTCATCACAACAGCTATTTCTCGTCCTGGGGGAGGGCCGGCCATGCGCCGCGTCATCCGCTATCGGAATCCTGCAGCTCAACCTGTCAAATATGCATCAGTCCGCCGATGCAAGGCAAATACGATTTTACTTGGCAATTTATTCGATGGAAATATAAATGCCGACAACATTCGGCATTTTTTTCCATCACGCCACAGTTTGAAGGAGCTCGGGCGTCTTCAGGGGCGCACTGAAGCGCTGGGTCAGGAAGCCGGCGATGCGGCTTTGCGTCGCTTCGAGGTAGGGGATGTTCATGTGGTCGGATCCGGGCACGATGTCGTCCAGGATCAGGTTGGCCAGCTTCTCGCACAGCTGGTCGGTATGCGAGTGCGGCACGATGTCGTCGCTTTCGGCGCGCAGGACATAGGTCGGCACCTTCAGCGAAGGGGCGTGCTTGATCGACTCGAAGCGGTGGCGCAGCATGTACTCGATCGGCATCGCGCGGAACTTGCGCTTGGCGATCGCCAGGATCGAATCGTAGGGCGTGATCAGGACGACCGAGTGCGCGGCCCTTTCCTTGGCGACCTGCACGGCCACGCCGGAACCGAGGCTGCGCCCGACCACCGCGATGCGGCGCGCGTCGACCTGGCCGAGGGCGGCTAGCCAGTCGAACAAGGTGCAGCCATCTTCGATCAGCAGGGTCTCGTCTGGAATGCCATGGGAATTGCCGTAGCCGCGGTAGTTCAGGGCCAGCACCGTCATGTTCGGGAACAGGTTGCCGGCGTCGCGCACGACCCAGGACACCTCTTCGGAGCGCCCGCCGAAGTAGAGCACGGCAGGACGGGGACCCGGCACGCGCGGCGTCATCAGCCAGCCGCACAGGCGGGTGCCGTCTTTCGCGCGCAGCACGATCGGACGGGTACGGTGGCCGCTGCTGCGCGGGCTGTTGACTTCGGGGATGATCGTCGGGTTGAACACCAGCCGGCGCTGGTTGGCCGCGACGGCGGCCGTCAGGCCCAGCCACAACACGCTGGCGAAGCCCGCCATCCCTGCCGCCACTTTTTTGCTCGATGTGTTCATGGAGCCAGTCTACCTCGTCGGCAGAAAATGTTCTGTGCGCCAAGTCGCAATGCACCGCAGCATTTGGAATGATCGACGGGAGAGTATGATTTTCGCTACAGAAACACACACCGGCACCCGCCCGGACCTGGATTGCATCGGCAAGATGCATCGAAGCGGCTTCGGGTAAGATGGCCTTTCATTGTCCATTCAATATCCGAGGAACCGCCGTGCATTACCTGCTGACCTATGATCTCGCGCCCGACTACCTCGAGCGCCGCCCGGAATTTCGCGACGAGCACCTGAAACTGGCCTGGGAAGCGCAGGAGCGCGGCGAGATCGTGCTCGCCGGTGCTTTGGGTGAGCCGGCCGACCGCGCGCTACTGGTCTTCAATTGCGACAGCCCGCAAGTCCCGCAGATGTTCGCCGCCAAGGACCCGTACGTCACCCACGGCCTGGTGCGAGCGTTCCACGTGCGCCCCTGGAACACGGTGGTGGGCGACATGGCCGCCACGCCGGTGCGTCCGGCGTAATTCCTCATTCCGGCGCCGGCTTCAGCGCGGCACCAGTTTCAGCACCAGGTTCTGCGTCGTCGCGGCCAGCGCCCCGGCGCCGAACACCGCGATGCCGCGTGGCGCATTCAGGCCGCCGGGCAGGGGGCCGAGCACGTTGTTCTGGCTGCCCGCCACCCCGATCACGGTAGTGACGGCGTTCGAGGTGTTGATGCGCCGGATGGTGCCGTTGCCGGTATCGGCCACGAACAGGCTGCCGTTGCCGTCGAGGGCCAGGCCGGCCGGTCGGCACAGGCGGGCGCGACCCTCGACGCCGTCGGCGCTGCCGCACTGTCCCGCCGCGCCGGCGATCGTGCGCACGTCTCCGTTTGGCGCGATCTCGCGGATCGTCGAATTGCCGGTATCGGCCACGTACACGTAGCCGGCATTGTCGACCTCGATGTCCTGCGGTTCGCAAAAGCGCGCCGCGCCGCCCCGTCCATCGCTGCTGCCGCAGGAGCCGGCCGCCCCGGCGATGGTGCTCACCACGTTGGCGCGGTCGATGCGCCGGATCGTGTGGTTGAGGGTATCGGCCACGTACAGGTTGCCCTGGCGGTCGAGTGCGATGCCCTGCGGCGAGCAGAAGCGGGCGTTGCGCGCGTCGCCGTCCGCGCTGCCGCACTGGCCCGCCGCGCCGGCCAGCGTGGTGACGGCACCGGCGGCGCTGATCCGGCGGATCAGGGAGTTGCCGGTATCGGTCACGTACACATTGCCGTCTGCATCCGCCTCGAGCCGGGTCGGCGTGTTGAAGCGCGCCGCGTTGCCGGCGCCGTCCTGGCTGCCGATGGCGCCCACACTGCCGGCGAAGGTCGTCGCGACACCCTGGGGCGAGACGCGGCGGATGGTCGCGCTGTTCTTCTCGGCGACGTACAGGTTGCCGTCCGGGGCGTTGACGATGCCTTCGGGCGCGTCGAAGCGCGCGCCCGAGCCCGTGCCGTCGAGCGAACCGCCACAGGTCGGACACAGGTCGCCGGCGATCAGGAAGACACCGGTCTCGGGGGCCGGGCGATCGGGCTTGTCGTGGTGGTCGTCGAAGTCGTCGTCGTAGTAACCGAAGCCGATCGCCACGCCACCGCCGCAGGCGGCCAGCATGGTGCACAGGATGAGCGGACTCAGCCGTTTAGCGAAGCGGCGCAGGGCTGGAAGGAAGGCGGGCGGGCGCATGCTGTCTCCTCGTCGTTTGTGTCCCGAGATTAGAGAACAGGGTCGCGCAAAGCATGAGCGCGATCAAGCGTGCGCGGGCTTCAGTTACACTTCCCGCTGATCAACTGAGCAACTGAGCCGGAGAGTGCATGCACACCACCGTCAACCTGTGGCCGCTGCTGGGCGTAGCCGTCATCGCCGCCGGCTTCCTGCTGCGCGCCAATCCCGTGCTGGTGGTGGTCGCCGCCTGCGGCGTCACCGGGGCCGCGGCCGCGATGCCGGTCATGCAGGTACTCGAGTCGCTCGGCACTGCCTTCATCAAGACGCGCAACCTGCCGCTGGTGCTGCTGCTGCCGCTGGCGGCAATCGGCTTGCTCGAGCGCTTCGGCCTGAAGGAGCACGCGATGGCCAGCATCGCGAAAGTCCGTTCGGCCACGACCGGGCGCCTATTGATCGTGTACCTGTTCCTGCGCGAGGTATCGGCGGCGGCCGGCCTGACGAGCCTGGGCGGGCAGCCTTCGATGGTGCGGCCGCTGGTCGCGCCGCTGGCCGAAGGCGCGGCCGAGGCGCGTAACGGCACATTGTCGGACGCGCTGCGCCACCGCATCCGCGCGATGGCGGCGGCCACCGACAACGTCGGCCTGTTCTTCGGCGAGGACATTTTTGTGGCCTTCGGCGCCATCGTGCTGATGCAGACCATCCTGCGCGCCGAAGGGATCGAGGTCGATCCGCTGCGCATGGCTTTATGGGGCATCCCGACGGCGGTGTGCGCCTTCGTGATCCACAGCTGGAACCTGCGCCGGCTCGACGCCGCCATCCGCCGCGAGGGGGCAAGCAAGTGATCTTCTCGCTCGGATTGCTGTATGTGCTGGTCGGCCTGCTGCTGGGCTTCGTGGCGCTGCTGACCGCGTTCGACCGCGACCATCCGCGCCGTGTCACCTCGAGCCTGTTCTGGGGCCTGTACGCGGCGGTCTACCTGGTCGGTGATTACATGGCGCCGGCGCTGGCCGGGGCGCTGATGATCGCGATGGCGCTGCTGGCCGGCTGCGGGCGGGTCTTGCCGGGCAAGCACGGCACGCTGCCTGAGGCCGAACGCCGCGCCAGCGCCGCGCGTCTCGGCAACCGCCTGTTCCTGCCGGCGCTGGTGATTCCGCTCGTGACCGTGCTGGGCGCGACGCTGCTGAAGGACGCCCATATCGGCGCATGGGCCCTGTTTGACAAGGCGCACCTGACCCTGGCCTGCCTGGGGCTGGCGGCGCTGCTGGCGCTGGGCGCGGCCTGCTGGCTGACCCGGGCCAGTCCGGTGCAGGGCCTGCGCGAAGCGCGCCGCCTGGTCGATGCGATGAGCTGGGCGGTGACCTTGCCGCACATGCTGGCGGTGCTCGGCCTCCTGTTCGCCGAGGCGGGCGTCGGCAAGGCGGTGGCGCAGGTGACGACGTCCTGGTTCGCGGTCGATTCACGCCTGGCGGCGGTGGCCCTGTATTGCATCGGCATGGCGCTGTTTACTATCATCATGGGCAATGGCTTTGCCGCCTTCCCGGTAATCGCCGGCGGCATCGGGGTACCCGTGCTGGTTGGACAATACGGGGCCGATCCTGCTGTCATGGCTGCCATCGGCATGTTCAGCGCGTATTGCGGCACATTAATGACGCCGATGGCGGCGAACTTTAATATCGTCCCCGCGGCGCTCCTGGAGTTGCCTGACAAAAACGCGGTGATCAAGGCGCAGATTCCGACCGCGCTGCCGCTGCTGGCGGCGAACATCGTCCTCCTTTATTTCCTGATGAATCGATAGCGATGAAAAAGACTGTCTTGCTGACTGGCTTCGAGCCCTTCAACGGCGCGACCATCAATCCGGCCTGGGAGGCGGTGCGCGCGCTCAAGGGCTGGGTGGACGGCGACTTCCTGGTCGAAGTGCTGCAGCTGCCCTGCGTGTTTGGCCAGGCGAACCGGGTGCTGTGCGGCGCGGTGGACGAGATCAAGCCCGATGTCGTGATCTGCGTCGGCCAGGCCGGCGGCCGTGCGGACCTGACGGTGGAGCGGGTCGCGATCAACGTCGACGATGCGCCGATCGTCGACAACGACGGGCAGCAGCCGGTCGACGCGGCGATTGCGCTTGACGGTCCCGCAGCCTATTTCGCGTCGCTGCCGGTCAAGGCGATCGTTGGCGCGATGCGCGAGCGGGGGCTAAAGGCCTCGGTGTCGCAGACGGCGGGCACCTTCGTGTGCAATCACGTGTTTTATGGCTTGATGCATCACGTGCAGGGTAGGGAGGTGAGCGGTGGTTTTATCCACGTGCCTTACCTGCCGGAGCAGGCGGCTGCGATCGATGGCGCGCCGTCGATGGGGCTATCCGAGATCGTCGAGGGATTGAAGGTGGCGGTGGAGGTAGCTGTGCGGGGTGGTGCCGAGCATATTGAGGTAGAGGGCGCGACCCACTGATGTAGGGTGGGCTATGCCCACGCGGTATCACCGGTCGATCTGCGGCGACGGCTCCCGAAAATGTAATCGCATATCGACCACCGTACCGCGTGGGCGGAGCCCACCCTACAAACCCTTAACCACCGTCCGGCTTCAGGATCTTCAGGAACGCCCGCACAACGGGTGCGTCGTCCTGGCTCGGATAGGTGATGTACAAATTCGCCGACGGCGTGTTCTTCACGATCGGCACGAAGACCACGCCCGGCCAGCCGATCCGGCTGGTCGTCTCCGGCATCAGCGCCACACCCAGGCCCGCGCCGACCATGGCGAGCAGGGTCTGCGGCTCGGCCGCTTCCTGGAAAATCATCGGCTGGAAGCCCGCATTCACGCAGCACTGGATCAGATAGCGCGGCTCGGCCGACTGGCTCAGGTGCAGGGTCAGCATCGGCTCGCTGGCGATGTCGAGCAGGTCGATCGCCTCGCGCGCGGCCAGCGGGTGATGCTTGTGTACGGCCACGCAGACGTTCTCGCGGAAGCACAGTTCCTGGTGCAGGTGCGCCGCTTTCAAGGCTTCCTCGTCCAGGCGCGGCTCGCGCCAGAAGCCGACGTCGATCTGCTTCGAGCGCAGCGCCTCGAACTGTTCGTCCGGGCCGAGTTCGTGGATGGTCCAGGTCACCTTCGGGAATTCGCTCTGGAAGCGTTCCAGCAGGCTCGGGATCGGTCCCCACATCGCCGAGCCGACGATGCCCACGCGCAGGCGCCCGACTTCGCCGCGGTCGATCTGGCGGATGGTGTCGATCGTCATGCGCATGCGGCCCAGCAGGTCGGAGGCTTCCGCCATCAGCGCCTTGCCGGCCACGGTCAGCTCGAAGCTGCGCGTGGTGCGCGCGAACAGGCGCACGCCGAGTTCCGCCTCCAGCTTCATGATCTGCTGGGACAGCGGCGGCTGCGAGATGTGCAGGCGCT
The DNA here is from genome assembly GCF_004798585.1 of Massilia sp. Mn16-1_5. Classification (GTDB taxonomy): domain Bacteria; phylum Pseudomonadota; class Gammaproteobacteria; order Burkholderiales; family Burkholderiaceae_D; genus Telluria. The sequence goes on along the minus strand of NZ_PPXQ01000008.1, from coordinate 218,320 downwards.
CGGCGGCGCGGCTGAAGCTTTTTTCCTCGGCCACGGCGAGGAAGTATTTCAGCTGTTTCAGGTCGATCGACATGTTTTATTTATGCGGCGTGTGTGTTCAAGGCCACGGCCAGGCGCGCGCCGATCAGCGCGTTGTGTTCGACCAGGGCGATGTTGGTGGCCAGGCTGCGGCCTTCGGTCAGTTCCTTGATGCGCGCCAGCAGGAACGGCGTCACTTTTTTGCCGCTGATGCCTTGCTGCTCCGCTTCCTGCAAAGCCTGTTCGGTGATGCGGTCGATTTCCTCCTTCGGCATCGCGGACTGCGCGGGCACCGGATTGCTGACCACGACGCCGCCCTGCAGGCCGAGCTGCCACTTGGTGCGGATGAAGCTGGCCTGGTCCGCGGCGCTGTCGATCTGGAAGTCGGCATTGAAACCCGATTCGCGCGTGAAGAAAGCAGGAAAGCCGGGCTGGCCGACGCTCACCACCGGCACGCCGTGGGTTTCCAGGTATTCGAGGGTGAGGCCGATGTCGAGGATGGACTTCACGCCGGCGCAGACCACGGCGACGCTGGTCTGGGCCAGTTCCTGGAGGTCGGCCGAGATGTCGAAGCTGGTTTCGGCGCCGCGGTGCACGCCGCCGATGCCGCCGGTAACAAACACTTCGATGCCGGCCAGCTGCGCGCAGATCATGGTCGCGGCCACGGTGGTCGCGCCCAGCAGGCGCTGCGACAGCACGTAGGCCAGGTCGCGCCGGCTCACCTTGATGGCGTCGGGCGCGGTGCCCAGCGTCTCGAGCTGCTCGTCGGAGAGACCGATGCAGATCTTGCCGTCCATGATGGCGATCGTCGCAGGCACGGCGCCGGCGTCGCGGATGATCTGTTCGACCTTGCGTGCGGTCTGCACGTTCTGCGGGTAGGGCATGCCGTGCGAGATGATGGTCGACTCGAGCGCGACGATGGGGCGGCCGGCGTTGCGGGCGGCGGCCACTTCAGGAGAGAACAGCAGGAAGGAGTGCATGGTGGTTCCAGTACTTAGATAAGGGCGCCGAAGGTTTCGGGCGTCAGGTTCGGACAGACCGTCTCGCGGCAGGCGATGGTCATGGTGGCGAGCGCCAGGCCGCGGCGGCAGGCCAGCGCCAGGTCGGCGCTTGCGCCTTGCAGCGACAGGCAGACGGCGGCCGAAAAGGCATCGCCGGCACCGGTGACGTCGACCACCTGGGCGGGCGGCGCGTCCAGCCGTTCGACGCCGCCCGGCGTCGTGAACAGCACGCCGCGCGGCCCCAGGGTGACGACGACGTCCAGCGCGCCTTGCGCCTGCAGTTCGCGGCAGGCGCCGGCCAGTTCGTCGTCGCTGTCGAGGGTGCGTCCCAGCCGCGCGGCCAGTTCGCCGCGGTTCAGGATCAGCAGGCGCACGCCTTGCAGCGATTCCGGCAGGCGGTTCATCTTCGGCTCCGAGACGGCGACGATGACGAGATCGACGCCATCGCGCGCGGCATCGATCTGCAGCGTCTCGATGGCTTCGCGGTTCAGGTTCAGGTCGGCCACGATCAGCGAGGCGCCGGCGCGCTGCTGGCGGCGCAGGTCGAGGAAGCTTGGTGTGATGCGGTCGTAGAGGGCCATGTCGGCCAGCGCGACCACCATCTGCCCGTCGCTGTCGAGCACTGCGGTGTAAGTGCCGCTGGCGGCATCATCCAGTTTCAAGGCGCCGTGGGTGTCGATGCCGGCGCCGTCCGCGTGGCCGAGCAGGGCGCTGCCGGAGGAATCCTTGCCGACCGCCGTGATCAGGCCGACCTTCGCGCCCATCCGCGCCAGGTTCTCGGCGATGTTGCGCGCCACGCCGCCGAAGGATTCGACCGCGCTGGCCGGGTTCGAGCTGCCCATCGCCAGCGGACCGGCGGCGCGCAGCTTGCGGTCCAGGTTGGCCGCGCCGATGCACAGGATGGGGCGGGCACTTGGCAGCACGTAGGCGCGCCCGAGCAGGCGGCGCTCGCGCACCAGGGTCGCGATGTAGTTGGCCACGGCCGAACGCGACAGGTTCAATTCGGTCGCCAGCTCGTTCTGGGCAATGAAGGGATTGGCGCGGATCAGCGCGTAGAGCTGTTCTTTTTTCGAAAGGTCGGTCACGTCGGCCTGGTTTTAAACAAATGTTTGTCCATGCTAGACAAATGTTTGGTTGGAGTCAACCGATATTGACGACCGAGCACGTGTCGCGGGAGGCCAACGGCCGGCTCAGCCATTTAGTCGCTCCTCATATAAATGAGCAAGAGAAATGGTATTTGCCATACATATCCGCGATAATGCATAGTTATAATAATTTTTGGCTTATCTGCGTCCCCTCTGCGACGCCGGGCCGCTCCAACGTACAGCCCGCACCAAGCTCCCATCCCAGATTCACTAGAAGGAATTCTCATGTCCAGCAATACCCCATTCGAAGCCGCCGAGATCATTCGCGCCCGCAAACCAGGGTTCGAGCCGCGCGTGGCGATGATTCTCGGTTCCGGCCTCGGCGTGCTCGCCGAGCAGATGGCGGACGCGGTCTCGATCAGCTACTCGGAACTGCCGGGCTTCCCGATCAGCACCGTGCACGGTCACGCGGGCGAACTGGTGCTGGGTACGCTGGCCGGCGTGCCGGTTGTGTGCATGAAGGGCCGCGGCCACTTCTACGAGGGATACGGCGCGAATGTCATGACCTCGGCCGTGCGCACCTTCAAGCTGCTGGGCTGCGAGATGCTGCTGGTGACGAATGCCGCAGGTTCGCTGCGCACCGAAGTCGACGCCGGCAGCGTGGTGGTCCTGTCGGATCACATCAACCTGCTGCCGGGCAGCCCGATGGCCGGCCCGAACGACGACCGGTTCGGCCCGCGCTTCTTCAGCATGGCCAACGCCTACGACGCCGACCTGCGCGCGCTGGTGAAAGAGACTGCAGCCGCCAAGGACATCACGATCGCCGAAGGCGTGTACCTGGCCGCGCCGGGCCCGAACTTCGAAACCGCCGCTGAAATCCGCGCGTTCAAGACGATGGGCGCGGATGTCGTCGGCATGTCGGTAGTGCCGGAAGTGATTTCGGCGCGCCACTGCGGCCTGAAAGTGGTGGGTATTTCCGCCATCACCAACCTGGCCGAAGGCCTGTCGCCGTTCCCGCTGTCGCACGAGCAGACCCTGAAGTACGCGGCGATCGCGGCGAAAGACCTGGTCACCCTGATCCATTCGTTCACCGAGCGCCTGGGTTCGATCCCGCGCGCCGCCCAATAAACCTCGAGGACTTCCATGTCACGCGCATTCATCCTCCTGCTGGACTCCTTCGGCCTGGGCGCGCTGCCCGACGCCGACAAATACGGCGACGCGGGCGCCAACACCTTCGGCCACATCGCGCAATGGGCTGCGAAAGAGGGCAAGCCGATGTCGCTGCCGAACCTGGAGCGTCTCGGCCTGGCTGCCGCAGCCCACAAGGCGAGCGGCGAATGGGCCGCCGGTTTTACGCAACGCGAGGGCTTTACCGGCGCCTGGGGCGTCGCGCGCGAACAGTCGACCGGCAAGGACACGCAGAGCGGCCACTGGGAAATCGCCGGCGTGCCGGTGCTGTTCGACTGGGGCTACTTCCCGAAGACCGTGCCGTCCTTCCCGAAGGAGCTGACGGACAAGCTGCAGGAACTCACCGGCGTACCGGGCTGGCTCGGCAACTGCCACGCCTCGGGCACCACCATCATCGACGAACTGGGCGACGAACACGTCGCCAGCGGCAAGCCGATCCTCTACACCTCGGCCGACTCGGTGCTGCAGATCGCCGCGCACGAAGAGAGCTTCGGCCTGGATCGCTTGTATGAAGTGTGCGAAGCGGCCTACGAACTGGTCAAGCCCTACAACATCGGCCGCGTGATCGCGCGTCCTTTCCTGGGCGCGAATGGCAAGTACAAGCGCACTTCGAACCGTCACGACTACGCCGTGCCGCCCACAAGCCCAACCTTGCTCGACCACGTGAAAAACGAAGGCGGCGAAGTCATCGCGCTCGGTAAAATCAGCGACATCTTCGCGGCCCAGGGCGTGACCCAGCTGATCAAGGGCCCGGACAACATGGCCCTGTTCGACCGTCTGGTCGAAGTGGCGGACACCGCCCCAGCGAAGTCGCTGTCGTTCGTGAACTTCGTCGACTTCGACATGCATTTCGGCCACCGCCGCGACGTCGCCGGCTACTCGAACGCGCTGCACGAGCTGGACGCGCGCCTGCCGGAGTTCATGGCGAAACTGAAGGACGGCGACCTGGTCGTGATCACCGCCGACCACGGCTGCGACCCGACCGCGCCGGGCTCGGACCACACCCGCGAACACATCCCGATGATCTTCTTCGGCCCGAACGTCGCGCCGCAGGAACTGCCGACCGCGTCGACCTTCTCCGACATCGGCGCCACGCTGGCCAAACACCTTGGCGTCAAACCTCTCTCCAACGGAACCGCACTGCTATGACCCAGAACCTGGACTTCAAACGTAACACCGCCGTCGGCCTCGACCTCGGCTGGGTGAACCACATCAAGGTCAACCGCAATGCGGCCGACCGCCGCGCTGCCAGCCTGGCCAACCGCCGCACGGTGAAAAAGGAATACCAGGCCGCCTGGCTGATCCGCGCCGTGCAGTGCATGGACCTGACCACCCTCGGCGGCGACGACACCCCGGGCCGCGTGGAGCGCCTGTGCATGAAGGCGATGCGCCCGCTGCGCGCCGACCTGATGCAGGCCCTCGGCCTGGAGTCGCTGACCACCGGCGCCGTCTGCGTGTACCACGAGATGATCCAGCCGGCCGCGAAGATCCTGCAGGGCCGCCTGCCGATCGCCGCCGTGTCGACCGCTTTCCCGGCCGGCCTGTCGAGCCTGGAAACCAAGATCCGCGAAATCGAATTGAGTGTCGCCGCCGGCGCCACCGAGATCGACATCGTCATCACCCGCCAGCACGTCCTGACCGGTAACTGGCAAGCCTTGTACGACGAGATGCTCGCCTACCGCCAGGCCTGTGGCGACGCCCACGTGAAGGCCATTCTCGCCACCGGCGACCTGGTCACGCTGGACAACGTGGCCAAGGCCTCGTGGGTCTGCATGATGGCGGGCGCAGACTTCATCAAGACCTCGACCGGCAAGGAAGGCGTCAACGCCACCATCCCGGTCTCGCTGGTGATGACCCGCGCGATCCGCGAATACTACGAGCAGACCGGCTTCCAGGTCGGCTACAAGCCGGCTGGCGGCGTGTCGACTGCGAAGGCCGCGCTGCAATACCTGACCGTCATGAAGGAAGAGCTGGGCAACGACTGGCTGCAGCCGCACCTGTTCCGCATCGGCGCGTCCAGCCTGATGACCGACATCGAGCGCCAGCTCGAGCACTACGTGACCGGCGCCTACTCGGCCGCCCACCGCCACGCGCAACCTTAAATACCGAACGGATTCGTCATGCCAACAATTAAAGAGATTCTGCAAACTATGGATTACGGCCCCGCACCCGAGAGCACCAAAGAAGCGCAAGCGTGGCTGGACCAGCACGGACGCCGTTTTGGTTTGTTCATCGATAACGCGTGGAGCGAGGGCGTCGAGACCTTCGCGTCGAACAACCCGGCCGACGGTTCGGAACTGGCGCAAGTCACGCAAGCCACCACGGACGACGTCAACCGCGCCGTCGAAGCCGCGCGCCGCGCGCAGCCGGGCTGGGTCGCGATGGGCGGCCACGGCCGCGCGAAAGTCATGTACGCGATCGCGCGCCTGCTGCAAAAGCACTCGCGCCTGTTCGCGGTGCTCGAGACCCTGGACAACGGCAAGACCATCCGCGAAACCCGCGATGCCGACCTGCCGCTGGCCGCGCGCCACTTCTACCACCACGCCGGCTGGGCGCAATTGCAGTCGGAAGAATTCGCCGACTACCGCGCCGTCGGCGTCGTCGGCCAGATCGTGCCGTGGAACTTCCCGGTCCTGATGCTGGCTTGGAAAATCGCGCCTGCGCTGGCTGCCGGTAACACCATCGTGTTCAAGCCGGCCGAGTACACCTCGCTGACCGCGTTGCTGTTCGCCGAGATCTGCCAGCAGGCCGGCGTGCCTGCGGGCGTGGTCAACATCGTCACCGGCGACGGCCGCGTGGGCGAAGCGATCGTCAACCACCCAGGCATCGACAAGCTGGCCTTTACCGGTTCGACCGAAGTCGGCCGCATCATCCGCAAGGCCACCGCCGGCAGCGGCAAGAAGCTGTCGCTGGAACTGGGCGGCAAGTCGCCATTCATCGTGTTCGACGACGCCGACCTGGACGCGGCCGTCGAAGGCCTGGTCGATTCGATCTGGTTCAACCAGGGCCAAGTCTGCTGCGCCGGCTCGCGCCTGCTGGTGCAGGAATCGGTCTACGACCGCTTCATCGCCAAGGTCAAGGTGCGCATGCAGAACCTGCGCGTCGGTTCGCCGCTCGATAAGTCGAACGATATCGGCGCCCTGGTCGATCCGGTGCAGCAGCAGCGCATCCATGGCCTGGTCGAAGCCGCCCGTGCAGAAGGCTGCGAAATCTGGCAGCCGACCTGCGAAGCGCCAGTTGCCGGCTCCTGGTACCTGCCGACCCTGATCACCGGCGCCTCGACCTCGGCCGCCGTCGCGCAGACCGAAATCTTTGGCCCGGTGCTGGTGGCGATGAGCTTCCGCACCCCGGGCGAAGCCGTCCAGTTGGCCAACAACACCGTCTACGGCCTGGCCGCCTGCGTGTGGTCGGAATCGATCTCGCTGGCGCTGGACGTCGCGCCGCAGATCAAGGCCGGCGTCGTGTGGATCAACACCGCGAACCAGTTCGACGCAGCCTGCGGCTTCGGCGGCTACAAGGAATCCGGCTTCGGCCGCGAAGGCGGCAAGGAAGGCATGTACGAGTACCTGACCCCGCTGTCGGAAGATGCGCGCCCGGCCGCACCAATCGTTGCCGAAAAAGGCAAAGTGAAAGCATCGGACGCCGGCAGCCCGTTCGCCGTGGACCGCACCGCCAAGCTGTACATCGGCGGCAAGCAGGCCCGCCCTGACGGCGCCTACAGCCGCGCGATCAACGGCGCCAACGGCGCCTTCCTGGCCGACGTCGGCGAGGGTAACCGCAAGGATATCCGCAACGCCGTCGAAGCCGCCCACAAAGCTGCCGGCTGGTCGAAAGCGACCGCGCACAACCGCGCGCAGGTCCTGTACTACATCGCAGAGAACCTGGCGATCCGCGCCGAGGAATTCGCAGCCCGCCTGGCCGCCATGACCGGCGTGCGCGACCCGCAGCGCGAAGTCGCGGCCTCGATCGAGCGCCTGTTCTACTGGGCCGCCTGGTGCGACAAGTACGACGGTGCAGCACACCAGCCGCCGATGCACGGCATCACCGTCGCCCTGAACGAGCCGGTCGGCGTGATCGGCGTGGTCTGCCCGAACGAGAATCCGCTGCTGGGCTTCATCTCGCTGGTCGCTCCTGCGCTGGCGCTGGGTAACCGCGTCGTTGCGGTGCCGTCGGAAGCCTACCCGCTGTCGGCGACCGACCTGTACCAGGTGCTGGACACCTCGGACCTGCCGGGCGGCGCGCTGAACATCGTTACCGGTTCGGCCGACGAGCTGGCGCGTACGCTGGCAACCCACGGCGACGTCGATGCCGTGTGGCGTCACGACGGCTCGGCCGAGGGCTGCGCCGAGGTCGAGCGCCTGTCGTCGGAAACGCTGAAGCGTACGTGGGTTGGCGGCGGCAAGGGCCGTGACTGGTTCGATGCGAAGCAGGCCTGCGGCCGTACCGTGCTGCAGCACGCGAGCCAGGTGAAAAACGTCTGGATTCCATACGGCGTTTGATGGCTTTTGCATGACCGTCACGTTGACGGGTAGGGTGGACGGGTTCCCCGTCCACGCGGTGATAGTTGGCGTATGCCGGTTCGAGCACGACATCGGAGCCGATAACGATCACCGCGTGGACGGCAGAGCCGTCCACCCTACGTCCTTTTGAATATCTGAATAGTAGAGAGGCGAACATCCCATGTTCCTCCCCCAAGAAATCGTCCGCAAAAAGCGCGACGGCGGCATCCTGACTGCCGAAGAAATCCAGTTTTTCGTCCGCGGCATCCCTGACAACACGGTCACCGAAGGCCAGATCGCGGCCCTCGCAATGGCCGTCTACTTCAACGACATGAACATGGACGAACGCGTCGCCTTCACGCTGGCGATGCGCGACTCGGGCCAGGTGCTGGAGTGGAAGTCGATGAACCTGCCGGGCCCGGTGGTCGACAAGCACTCGACCGGCGGCGTCGGCGACGTCGTCTCGCTGATGCTCGGTCCGATGATCGCGGCCTGCGGCGGCTTCGTTCCGATGATCTCGGGCCGTGGTCTCGGCCACACCGGCGGCACGCTCGACAAGTTCGATTCGATCCCGGGCTACAGCACCGTCCCCGATCCGGAATTGTTCCGCAAAGTGGTCAAGGAAGTTGGCGTGGCCATCATCGGCCAGACCGCGCAACTGGCGCCGGCGGATAAACGCTTCTACAGCATCCGCGACACCACGGCGACCGTGGAATCGGTAGCGATGATCACCGGCTCGATCCTCTCGAAGAAGCTGTCGGCGGGCCTCGACGCGCTGGTCATGGACGTCAAGGTGGGCAATGGCGCCTTCATGCCGACCTATGAAAAATCGGTGGAACTGGCTGAGAGCATCGTCAGCGTCGGCAACGGCGCCGGCACCCGCACCTCGGCCATCCTGACCGGCATGGACGAGTCGCTCTGCCACGCCGCCGGCAACGCGGTCGAAGTGCGCGTCGCGATCGACTACCTGACCGGTAAGGCACGCCCGGCGCGCCTGCACGAAGTGACGATGGCGCTGTGCGCCGAGATGCTGGTCATCTCGGGCCTGGCCGCCAACGACGGCGAGGCGCGCGCCAAGCTGCAGGCGGCCCTCGATTCGGGCGAGGCGGCGGAACGCTTCGCGCGCATGGTGACGGCACTGGGCGGCCCGGCCGACCTGATGGACAAGCCGGACGCCTATCTCGAAACCGCGCCGGTCATCGTGCCGGTCCCGAGCACCCAGGCTGGCTACGCCACCGCCGTCGACACCCGCGGCCTCGGCCTGGCTGTCGTCGCCCTGGGCGGCGGCCGCGTGCGTCCCCAGGATGCGATCGACTTCGCCGTCGGCCTGACGAACCTGGTCGAACTCGGTGACAAGATCGACGTCGGCCAGCCGCTGGCGATGGTGCACGCCCGCACCCAGCAAGCGGCCGAGCAGGCCGTGCGCCAGGTGCAGGCGGCTTACCAGATCGGCGCCGAGAAAACCGCGGCCGCGCCGATGATCCATCGCACCATCCGTCCGGAGTAAGGCCTCATGAAATACGAAAAACTGATCGCCGAAGCGAAAGCCGCGCGCGAGCTGGCCTACACGCCATACTCGAACTTCCAGGTCGGCGCCGCCCTCGAATGCAAGGACGGCCGCATCTTCCGCGGCTGTAACATCGAAAACGCGTCCTATGGCTTGTGCAACTGCGCCGAGCGCACCGCCTTCTTCAGCGCCATCGCCCATGGTTACAAGCCGGGCGACTTCACGGCCCTGGCCGTGATCGGCCAGACCGACGGCCCGATCGCTCCCTGCGGCGCCTGCCGCCAGGTCGTCCTGGAACTGGGCGGGAACGAGCTGCCCGTGGTGCTGACCAACCTGAAGGGCGATGTCTTCGAGACGACGGCGGCGGAGCAGTTGCCGAACGCGTTTGGCGGACGCGATCTGAACGTGTAAGGAAATACAGGCCGCGTGTTGCGGCACGCTCGCCGATTGCTCGACCAAAAGCGCTGTACACATCGATGTGCGGCGCTTTGTTGTTTTCGTCCGGACGGCATTCGAGCAAGCTTGTCTATCCCAGTCGACGTCGTTGCGCATCCTTTGGTTTGGAATCGACATCACCGTTGCTTGGGAAGGACGCCATAGCCCAGGAATGGAGCGATCTTCCTGGTGCTTCCGGCAGCCCCGACTTCCTTCAGGCACCGTAAAGGACTCACATCGGTCGCATTTCCGTTCCCGCTGTTCGTGACTGTCTTGGTATTGCCGGGGTGTCCATCTGGCATGCACAAGGACGGGTGATCGAACGGGGCTTTTTCATACCTGACACGCTCATCCGTCAACGACACGAGAAACGCGACCAGGCTTTCCTTCTCGTCCTCGCTCAAGTTGAGCGGCCGTATATCCGGCGCCAGGTCATCCTTGTTCTCCTCGGCGAAATCGCCACCCCGGTTGTAAAAGTCGACAACCTGCATCAGTGTGGCTTTGCCCCCATTGTGGAAATACGGCCCGGTCAACTCCACATTGCGTAAGCCAGGAGTCTTGAAGGCGCCATTGACGCTGACCTTGTCCGTTGCAGGTTGCTCGTACTTGCGCGGATCAAACCCATTCCCCAGCAACGAAGCATTGGCAGCAGACTTGGCGAAAAACATACTTTCCGATAATGGGTTACCGAAGGGATCAACCCCGCCAATGCCGATGTCGTCGCTTGTCGGCCTGACGCCGATATTATAAAAACCGTTGTCATATGTCTTTATCAACCCGTTTTTCATCGTCATTTTTTCCAGACGTTGATTGATGACATTGCGGAAGGATGCATTGGTCATTTCTGCTCCTCCGTGACAGTTGATACACTGACCTTTTCCACGGAATATGATGAGGCCCTTGCTCTGCTGTTCCGACAACTGTCCCTTGCCTTCGGCATAGCGGTCAAAGGGGCTATCATCTGCAATCAGCGTCGCTTGGTACAACTGTACTGCCAGACCGAAGAAGAGGGAGAAATTCGCCTCCATTTGGCTGGCGTCTGTGTCCGGGAAATTGTCGAAAGGATGAGGATTCTTGAGGTCCATCGAGCCGATGCGTTTCGCATGACTATTCGTGAAGCGTACGATCGACGGGGACTGCCAATAATTCGGATTAAACGCCTGCGCAATCATGGCGCGATAAACCGGCTTATCGTTCGCGTATTTTCCCAATACACTGTCGGTCGGCGATATCGTCTGATCGCTCAGGATCTTCTGGTTCAATAACTTTTTGCCCAGTGCGACAAAAGCCCTTCCTGTGCAGCTCATTTCAGTTCCTGACAGGGGCGGCCCCGATCCCTGGGATGCGAGCGAAGACGACGGGAGCGCGACGTGGACCTGGCGGAGCAAACCAGCTTCTCTCTTCCAGATCAGCGGAGCGGTATTTCTCAGCCCAAATGGATCTCCTCCGTTGAACATATTATTTGCCCGGCCATCCCAGAAGTTCCTGAAGTTGAAAACAGCATTGATGACCGAGGGGGTATTGCGCGGCTCGACACGCCTCGTATTGACATTATTTATGCTGAATCCGTCCTGATGGTCAAGGACGACGTCGCACTCGTCTGCGCTGTTCTGTTTATTTCCAGAAATTCCTTTGAACTTTGCGGTAAAGACACCCTGCGAAGAAGCGACCTCGTTAACATCGGATATTTTCGAGCCGGCGCCGTTGGTGTCGGCCTCATTAATATACCGGGTGAAGGGAAAATCCTCGACCTTGAGTTGATAGTTCGGCCCACCGCCGAGCTGAAACGTTGAATCAGGGTTGGGCATATTTGGCGCCAGGCGCGGGAAGCGCCGCAACGTTCCCGGATCCAATTGGTTCTTGCTGCGATCATCCACGCCGGCATTAAAGTGACACGTCGCACATGAGGTTTTGTTATCGCTGCCTACCCGGGTATCCCAGAAGAGTGCTTTCCCGAGCCGGATGACTGCTTGTTTGTCTTTCACAAACTCCGACAGCATCGCAGCAGACGGACCTGGCACCGGGACAGTTTTCAAGGACATTGACTCGATGGAATCCTGTGCATGCGAGAACTTATCGCTTAATATTAATGCGCCTAGCACTAATACTGAGAATGCCTGCAATCGTCTATTCAGATTTTTCGGACGTACGAAAAAAGTATGTGGGGCAATCCCGGTTCTTGATGCGTTTCTACGATATGCCTGGATCTTTGTGGAAAGCTTGGTGCAAAAAATTTGAATTGAGCGCATGATCGAATCCCCAGTACAAACTTATAAAGTAGGCTGTTGATGAAAAGTGATAATGGCAGTTGTGAATGAATTTTTCTCATGCGCCAGCTATGCCGATTGTTGCGCGAGCGCGTGCGTTCGCGAGCCAGTCTTCCGCTGGAACAGGACAATGACTTGCAAACGGTTTTCTTGTGCTTTTGAAATGGGCAAAGCATCGGCGTCAACGCGCGAGCCGCCTGGCGCATTGGTTTGATGCGTTCACTGGTGATTGTTTCTATTTGCCCTGCGGAAGCAGTGCATCCCTAGTTATAATATCGTCGAGCTAAATATTTATTTTCGTCGAAGAATTTTTTTGATTACCAATATTGGTAACTGAATTTATATGTTCAAGATCTTTGCCGCATTTTGGAGGGCAGTCAAGAAGATCAGAAAATTTATTCTTGCCTCTGTCAAATAGGAAATTATTGATTGCCAGCGTTCATTGCTTTCGATAAAGCACATGGGCCTTATTAATTGTTGACCCAGTTCCTTATTGCAGCAAGTTGCCCGTGCCTGAGCTGCATTCGCACGTCACTGTCATTGGAATGCACGCCTGTCTGGCGCTAGCTTCGGATGTAGGTGGTGAATGCTGGCAAGTCAGCCAATGCGACTTTTGACGAGCGATACTGGCAAGCAAGTCGCCACCCGCCCACTGTCGGGTCGGGTTCATACAACACTTGCGTGCCTACAGGGATGGCGAGAAAGCGCTATGGAGGCCTGGGCGGGCGGTCAAGTCAGGGGCGTTGCGGACGTTAACCGTCCGACTGGAGGACTCACATCTGCTGGAACAGGTGCGAATGATTCCGGCTCACCTCCAGCTCCTGCGGGTAATTCTTCACCCTCAGCATCTGCCGTCCGCGCAGGTCGCGCGAGACTTCGGCGATGGCGTCCACGCGCACCAGGGTCGAGCGATGAATGCGCCAGAACTCGTCCGGATCGAGTTCGTCCGCCAGTTCCTTGAGCGTCTTACGAATGAGAAGTTCCGCGGTGGCCGTTTGCACCCGCGTATATTTTTCGTCGGACTGGAAGAACAGGATCTCGCGTGTGCTCACCATGCGCAGGCTGCCGCCGACCTGCGCCTGGATCCAGCGTAGGTAGTTGCGCTTCGGCGCTGTGCCTTGCTGGAGCAGGCTGCCCAGCTGCGCCAGTTGTGCCCCGATGTCCTGCGGTGCTTTTTCCAGGCGGCGGCGCAGGCGTTCGCAGGTGGTAGCGAGGCGTTCGGCGGTGACGGGTTTCAGCAGGTAGTCGATGGCGCCGTGCTCGAAGGCGTCCACTGCGTACTGGTCGTAGGCGGTGGCGAAGACGATGTGGCAGCGGTCGTAGAGCTGGCGCGCCGCTTCGATGCCGCCCATGCCGGGCATGCGGATGTCGAGAAAGGCGATCTGCGGTTGGTAGCGATTGGCCATCTCGACGGCTTCGATGCCGTTCGACGCGAGGGCGACGACCTCGACTTCGGGCCAGACTTCCAGCAGGCGCGCATGCAATTGTTCGCGCATCGCTTCTTCGTCGTCGGCGATCAGGACAGTGACCGGCATTATGCTCCCTCCATCATTTTGTACGGAATCCGCACCGAAGCACAGGCGCCGCCGCCCGGAGGCGCTTCGATGACCAGTTCGGCTTGGTTGCCATACAGCAGCTGCAGGCGTTCACGAATGTTGGCCAGGCCCACGCCATCGTCGGCGTGCAGGTCGATGCCGATGCCGTCGTCGCAGACGTCGACGATCAGAGTGGCGACCTCGACCCGGGCGCGCACCGTGATGGTGCCGCCTTCGATCTTTGGTTCCAGTCCGTGCTTGATGGCGTTTTCGATCAGGGTCTGCAGCATCATCGGCGGGAAGGGTGCGCTGCCGAGGAAGTCCGGCACTTCGAAGCGTACCGCGAGCCTTTCCTTCATCCTTGCCTGCATGATCGCCAGATAGGCGCGCGACAGTTCGAGCTGCTTGCCGAGGGTGGCGCCGCCGCTCGAGCGCATCTGCGGGAGGCTCGAACGCAGGTAGGAAATCAGGTGGGCGTGGACCTTGGCCGCTTCCGGCGGGTCGGTCTCGATCAGGCGGCCGATCAGGGCCAGGGTGTTGAACAGGAAGTGGGGTTCGACCTGGGCCTGCAGGGCCGCCATCTGCGCCTCGGTCAGGCGCCGCTCCAGCGTAGCGACCTCGGCTTTGAGGGTGGCGTCCTTGGCCACCAGCTCGGCGCGCCGCTTGCCGCCGGCCAGGACCTTGATGCCGAACGAGATAAACAGGTACCAGACCGCGGGCTCCGGCGTATTCACCATGCCGAAGAAGACAAAGGCGAGCAGCCAGGTGACGGCCAGCTTGCGCCAGTCGACGACCGCGACCCAGTCGAAAAACGCCCACCACAGCTTGCTCACTTCGGCGAAGGTTTCGCGCATCAGGTCGAGTGCCCGGTTGATCTGGCTGGCTTGCATGTTTCAGTCCTCGAGCGGGGTGTTCTTGTCGCTGTTAATCGCCAGCACGGCGTACTTGATGGCGAGGAAGATCGCAAACAGCATCAGGGCCAGCGGAATGACGGTGATCGCGCAGGCAGTAATGATCGCCGCCAGCAGCAGGGCCGGCCAGGGCAGGGCCGAGAAGGTGCGCAGGCCGCTGCGCAGGAAGCGCATGCAGTTGGCAGCGGCTTCTTCGAGCTCGGCGGCGAAGGATCGGAAAGTGGTGGTTTTCATTACGTGCTCCTCATGTGCGGGGTGTCGATGGAAGCACTTTACGACCCTTCGCCGGCGGCGGCGAGGCTTGTCCGACGAAGCGGCGTTTTCATGGGCTAACCGGCAGCGACCGCCGACGAACGGGACAGCAAGCGCTCGTCCCAATAGCGCCTGAGCAAGCCGTAGAAGGCGGTGTCGGCGTATTCCCCATGCACGAACCAGCGTTCCGGCATATAGCCCTCCCGGCGGAAGGCGAGCTTTTCCAGCACGCGGCCGGATGCGATATTTTGCGGATCGATGTCGGCCTCGATCCTGTTCATGCCCAGGGGACCGAATGCATGGTCGAGCACGGGCACCAGTGCTTCACTTGCATAACCCTGGCCCCAGTGCCGGCTGCCCAGGACATAGCCGATTTCGCAACGACGGTTGTCGCGGTTGAAGGCGAACAGGCTGGCGACGCCGATCAATTCCTCTGTTGCGCTGAGCACGATGCCATAACGCAGGCCGCTGCCGTCCGCGTAATCGCGCATGGCGGCGGCAAGCATCTCGTCGGCCTGGGCCATGTCGGTCCACGCGCTGCGCGACCAATAGCGCACCACCTCCTCGTCGGAGAAGATCGAGTACAGGGCAGGTCCATCGTCGGCAGCGAGCGGCCGCAAGCGCAGGCGGCTGGTCGTCAGGACGGGCGGCATCGATTCGGGCATGGCGGTCTCCGCTCAGCATCACAGTCGCTTATGCGCGATGGCTGAGTTTGCGTTAGATCAAAGGCGTTAGCATTCTCACACTGGCAGCACGCCGGCTGATTTAGCATGCTTCCTTCGTTGCCGCTGACTTCGCATATACGCAAATCGATATGACGGCATCACGGCGCGCGTTTATATTACCGGATCGGCAGGTGTTTTTGCATTTTTGCAACGCACCCGATTTGGACCGGTGTCCCGCAGCTTTACATTCGGGGCGCCGACGCGCACATTGCTATCATTGCCTCATCGTTTTGCTTCACAGAACAAGGGAGAGCCTGCATGAACGAGTCCAGACCCGAATCGATGTCCGCATTCTGGATGCCTTTCACGAACAACCGCGATTTCAAGGCCGATCCACGCCTGCTGGTCTCGGCCGAAGGCATGTACTACAAGGACGTGGACGGCAACCAGATCCTCGACGGCACCGCCGGCCTGTGGTGCGTGCCTTGCGGTCACGCCCAGCCGAAGATCGTGAGCGCGGTAAGCGAGATGGTCAAGCAGCTCGATTTCGCGCCCACCTTCCAGATGGGCCACCCGGCCGCGTTCGACCTGGCCGAGCGGCTGATGGACTACACGAACCACAAGTTCGGCCACGTCTTCTACACCAACTCCGGTTCCGAGGCAGTCGATACCGCCCTGAAAATCGCACTGGCCTATCACAAGGCGCGCGGCGAGGGCGGGCGTACCCGCCTGATCGGACGCGAGCGCGGCTACCATGGCGTCGGCTTCGGCGGCCTGTCGGTGGGCGGCATCGGACCCAACCGCAAGCACTTCGGACCGCTGCTCACCGGCGTCGACCATCTGCCGCACACGCACAACCTGCTCAAGAACGCCTTCTCGCGTGGCGAGCCCGATTTTGGCGTCGAGTTGGCGGACGAACTCGAGCGCCTGGTCGCACTGCATGACGCCTCGACCATCGCCGCCGTCATCATTGAGCCGGTCTCCGGCTCCACCGGCGTGCTGGTGCCGCCCAAGGGCTACCTGAAACGCCTGCGCGAGATCTGCACCAAACACGGCATCCTGCTCATCTTCGACGAAGTCATCACCGGCTTCGGCCGCCTGACGACGCCATTCGCGGCCGATTATTTCGACGTCGAGCCAGACCTGATGACGACCGCGAAGGGACTCACCAACGGCGTGATCCCGATGGGCGCGGTATTCAGCAAAAAGTTCATCCACGACGCCTTCATGGAGGCGCCTGCCGGCATCGAGCTGTTCCACGGCTACACTTATTCCGGCCACCCGGTCGCCTGCGCCGCCGCGCTGGCCACCCTCGACACCTTCCAGGACCAGCAGATCCTGGAACACGCGAAGGGCATGCAAGCCTATTGGGAGGACGCGGTCCATGCCTTGAAAGGACTGCCGCACGTGATCGACCTGCGCACCATCGGCCTGATCGCCGGCATCGAACTCGAACCGATCCCGGGCAAGCCGGGCGCGCGTGCCTACCAGGCGCTCAAAAAAGCGTTTGCCGACGGCATCCTGATCCGCACGACGGGCGATATCATTGCACTGTCGCCGCCCCTGATCCTCGAGAAACAGCACATCGACGAATTGTTCGGCAAGCTGACCAACGTATTGAAAAACCTGGACTAAAGAGACAAGACATGAATCAGAATGAAATCATCGGCCACTTCATCGGTGGCCAGGTGGTCGATACGGCGGGCGACCGCTACGCCGACGTTTTCAATCCGGCCCTCGGTGAGCCTTGCGCCCGCGTGACCCTGGCAAGCGTGGACGAAGTCAACGCCGCCGTCTTCGCCGCGCAAGCCGCTTTCCCGGCCTGGTCGGCCACGCCGCCGCTGGCGCGTGCGCGCATCCTGTTCAAATACCTGCAGCTGTGCCAGCAGCACACTGACGAATTCGCGGCCATGATCACGCGCGAGCACGGCAAGACCTTCAGCGATGCGCAGGGCGAAGTCGCGCGCGGCATCGAAGTCGTCGAATTCGCCTGCGGCATTCCGCAACTGCTGAAGGGCGAATTCACCGACCAGATCGCGCGCGGCATCGACGCATGGTCGATGCGCCAGCCGCTCGGCGTGGTCGCCGGCATCACGCCCTTCAACTTCCCGGTGATGGTGCCGATGTGGATGTTCCCGGTGGCGCTGGCCTGCGGTAACACCTTCGTGCTCAAGCCGTCCGAACGCGACCCGTCGCCTTCGCTGCTGCACGCGCGCCTGCTGAAGGAAGCGGGCCTGCCGGACGGCGTCTTCAACGTGGTGCAGGGAGATAAGGTCGCCGTCGATGCCTTGCTCGACAACCGCGACGTGCAGGCGATCAGTTTTGTGGGCTCGACCCCGATCGCCGAATACATCTATGCGCGCGGCAGCGCCAACGGCAAGCGCGTGCAAGCCCTGGGCGGCGCCAAGAACCACATGGTCGTCATGCCCGACGCCGACATGGACATGGCGGTCGACGCCCTGATGGGCGCGGCCTACGGCTCGGCCGGCGAGCGCTGCATGGCGATCTCGGTGGCGGTGGCCATCGGCGACGCCGGCGACAAGCTGGTCGCCACCCTGGCCGAACGCACGAAAAAACTGAAGATCGGCGACGGCATGGGCGAGGGCATGGAGATGGGCCCGGTCGTCACGCAGGCCGCGCGCCAGCGCATCGAGCGCCTGATCGGCGAGGGCGTGGAGCAGGGCGCGACCCTGGTGGTCGATGGCCGTGGCCACAAGGTAGCAGGTCGCGAAAACGGCTTCTTTGTCGGCGGTACCCTGTTCGACCACGTGAAGCCGGAGATGAGCATCTACCAGGAAGAGATCTTCGGCCCGGTGCTGTGCGTGGTGCGACTGCCCGACGTCGGCAGCGCCGTGGAGCTGATCAACGCCAACGAATACGGCAACGGCGTCGCCGTCTTCACGCGCGACGGCGGCGTGGCCCGCGAATTCGTGCGGCAGATCCAGGTCGGCATGGTGGGCGTGAACGTCCCGCTGCCGGTGCCGATGGCCTTCAACAGCTTCGGCGGCTGGAAGCGCAGCATGTTCGGTGACCACCACGCCTACGGCCCGGAGGGCGTGCGTTTCTACACGCGCCACAAGGCCGTGATGCAGCGCTGGCCGAACACCGCAAGCGCCGGCGCCGAGTTCGCCTTCCCGCAGATGAAATAAACGGCGTCACCGTGTAGGGTGGGCGCCCCGTGCCCACGCGAACGCATGCGTCGACGAAAACGTCAAGCGCAGGATCGTAAGGTGGGCGGGTCCCCCGCCCACGCATCGATAGTTGCGGCACGATCAGCCGCGCGACAAATCGAAGGGCATGTATCACCGCGTGGGCATGAATGCCCACCTTACGAAAGGCAAGACCAGAAACAGCACCACCCCGCAGCACCCGCATGAAGCAGTCGAACACCAGCACTCCAACAACAACAGGGATGCACATGATCGAGACTCTCCAGCACCTGCCGCCGGCAGCCGACTCGCACGGCGCGCTCGCGGCGCAATTCACGGACCTGGCGCCGCCACTCACGGCCCGCCAGGCAGCCATCGAAGCGGCCCGCTGTCTGTACTGTTACGACGCCCCCTGCATGCGTGCCTGTCCCACCGGCATCGACGTCGCCAGCTTCATCCGCAACATCCACGACCAGAACATCAACGGCGCCGCCATCGGCATCCTCAAGGCGAATATTTTCGGCGGCAGCTGCGCGCGCGTCTGCCCGACCGAGATCCTGTGCGAGAGCGCCTGCGTGCGCAATCACTACGCCGAGCGCGAGCCCGTCAAGATCGGCCTGCTGCAGCGCCACGCGGTCGACAACGCGCGCTTCGCCGGCCACCCGTTCCAGCGTGCGCCCGCCACCGGCAAGACCATCGCCGTCGTCGGCGCCGGCCCCGCCGGCCTGTCCTGCGCGCACCGCCTCGCCATGCTCGGGCACGACGTGGTCGTGTTCGAAGCCAGGCCGAAGGCGGGTGGCCTGAACGAATACGGCATCGCCAAGTACAAGCTGCCCGGCGAATTCGCCCAGCAGGAAGTCGACTTCCTGCTCTCGATCGGCGGCATCGACATCCAGTATGGCCAGGCCCTCGGCGACAACCTGCAGCTGCACGACCTGCATGCGCGCTTCGACGCCGTGTTCCTGGGCCTGGGACTGGGCGCCAGCCGCCGGCTTGGCCTTACCGGCGAGGACGCGCCGGGCCTGATGGCCGCCACCGACTACATCGCCGCCCTGCGCCAGGCGAGCGACCTGTCACGCCTGCCGGTGCCGCGCCGCGCCATCGTGATCGGCGCCGGGAATACCGCGATCGACATGGCGGTACAACTGAAACGCCTGGGCGCCGACGAGGTGACCCTGGTCTACCGCCGCGGCTTCGACGCCATGAGCGCAACCGGCCACGAGATCGAGATCGCGAAGACGAATTTCGTGCGTATCAAAACCTGGGCCTCGCCGCTCGAAGTGCTGTTTGACGACGCCGGCCGGGTGGCCGGCATGCGCTTCGAGGAAACCCGCATGGATGATGCCCGCCTGGCACGTACTGGCGCCTTCATCGAGATCGCGGCCGATGCCGTCTTCAAGGCGATCGGACAGGCCATGGCGCCGCCGCCCGAACTCGATACCCTGGCCCAGGACCTGTGGCAGGAGGGCGGACGCATCGTCGTCGACGCTGCCTTGCGCACCAGGGTACCCGGCATCTATGCCGGCGGCGACTGCGTCGCGCTGGGACAGGACCTGACGGTGCAGGCGGTCCAGCACGGCAAGCTGGCCGCGCTGGCGATCCACAACGACATCGTAGCGGAGGCAGCATGGCCGACCTGAGCATCGATTTCTGCGGCATCAAGAGCCCCAATCCCTTCTGGCTCGCCTCGGCGCCGCCGACCGACAAGGCCTATAACGTCGTGCGCGCTTTCGAGGCCGGCTGGGGCGGGGTGGTCTGGAAGACCCTGGGCGAAGATCCGCCGGCCGTGAACGTCTCCTCGCGCTACTCGGCCCACTACGGCAAGAACCGCGAAGTCATCGGCTTCAATAACATCGAACTGATCACCGACCGCAGCCTCGACATCAACCTGCGCGAAATCACCGCCGTGAAACAGGCCTGGCCGGACCGCGCGTTGATCGTCTCGCTGATGCTGCCCTGCGAGGAAGCGCCTTGGGCGGCGATCCTGCCGCTGGTCGAGGCGACCGGCGCCGACGGTATCGAGCTGAACTTCGGCTGTCCGCACGGCATGCCCGAGCGCGGCATGGGCGCGGCGGTCGGGCAGGTGCCGGAGTACGTGCAGATGGTCACCGCCTGGTGCAAGAAGCACACGAGATTACCCGTGATCGTGAAACTCACGCCGAACATCACCGACGTGCGCGCCCCGGCCCGGGCGGCGCTGGCGGGTGGAGCGGATGCGGTCTCGCTGATCAACACGGTCAATTCGATCACCCATCTCGACCTGGACCGCATGGTCGCATTCCCGCAGGTAGGCAACGCCAGCACCCACGGCGGCTATTGCGGTTCGGCCGTGAAGCCGATTGCGCTGAACATGGTGGCCGAGATCGCGCGCGATCCGATCACGGCCGGCTTGCCGATTTCCGGCATTGGCGGCATCGGCAACTGGAGAGATGCCGCCGAATTCATCGCGCTGGGCGCCGGCTCGGTGCAGGTGTGCACGGCGGCCATGCTGCACGGTTTCCGCATCGTCGAGGAAATGAAGGACGGCTTGTCGCGCTGGATGGACGAGAAGGGCTATGCCAACGTCGCCGCCTTCTCGCGCAAGGCCGTGCCGAACACGACCGACTGGAAATACCTGGACATGAATTACCAGGTGATCGCCCACATCGACCAGGACAAGTGCATCGGCTGCGGCAAGTGCTTTGTCGCCTGCGAGGATACCTCGCACCAGGCGATCGCCCAGCTGATCATGGACAACGGCGCGCGCCGCTATGAGGTGATCCGCGAGGAGTGTGTCGGCTGCAACCTGTGCGAAATTACCTGTCCGGTCGAGGCCTGCATCGCAATGGTGCCGCAGGAAACCGGCAAGCCGTACATGAACTGGACGCAGGATCCGCGTAATCCGCGCGCGGAGAACCGGCCGGAACCGCTGGTGCCGGCTACAGCGGCGGCGGTGATCGAAGCGGTTTGAACCGGGTGGGGGCTTCGTGCCGGCCTGCCGCCGCGAAGTCCCGCAACCGTACTGACGTTTGGGCTACACTCGGGTGAAAGATCAACCCGTTTGGAGAACCACGATTGGAACATAATGTGACGCAACATCCTGTCAGCAACGAACTCTGGAACCACGACCTGGCGCCCACCAGCGCCGCGCAGCGCAGCTGGCGCTGGTATCACTTCGCCGCGCTCTGGGTCGGCATGGTGATCAGTATTCCCGCCTACATGCTGGCCTCGAGCCTGATCGAAAGCGGCATGTCGGCCTGGCAGGCCGTGATCACGGTGTTCCTGGCGAACGTGATCGTGCTGCTGCCGATGCTCCTGATCGGCCACGCCGGCACCAAGTACGGCATCCCCTATGCGGTGCTGGCGCGCGCCTCCTTCGGCACGCGCGGCGCGCGGCTGCCGGCGCTGATGCGCGCGATCGTCGCCTGCGGCTGGTACGGCATCCAGACCTGGTTCGGCGGCAGCATGATCTATACGCTGCTGGGCGTCCTGCTCGGCCACCCGATCGGCGGCGACAATTTACCCGGCCTGGGCATCAATCTCGGCCAGCTGGCCTGTTTCCTGGGCTTCTGGGCGATCCAGATGTACTTCGTCGTGCACGGCATGGAATCGATCCGCAAGCTCGAAACCTATACCGCCCCCCTGAAGATCGCGATCTGCTTCCTGCTGCTCTGGTGGGTGTACGGCAAGGTCGGCGGCTTCGGTCCGCTGCTGGACCAGCCCTCGCAATTCGTCGAAGGCGGCAAGAAGGCCGGCCTGTTCTGGAGCGTGTTCTGGCCCTCGCTGACCGCCATGATCGGCTACTGGGCCACGCTGGCGCTGAACATTCCCGACTTCACCCGCTTTGCCAAGACCCAGCGCGACCAGGTGGTCGGCCAGTCGCTCGGCCTGCCGCTGCCGATGGCGCTGCTGGCGGCGCTGGCGGTGACCGTCACTTCGGCAACCATCGTCCTGTACGGCAAGGCGCTGTGGGACCCGGTCGACGTCGCCAGCCGCATGACGGGCGTGGCGGTGCTGGTGGCGCTCCTGATCCTGCTGATCGACACCGCCAGCGTCAACCTGGCGGCGAACCTGGTCGGACCGGCCTACGATTTTTCCGCGTTGTCGCCCCAGCGCATCTCCTACCGCGTCGGCGGCTACATCACGGCCGGCATCGCGCTGGCGATGATGCCCTGGAAAATCCTGGAAACGACCCAGAACTACATCTTCATCTGGCTGACCGGCTACTCGGCCCTGCTCGGACCGATCGCCGGCATCATGATCATCGACTATTACTTCATCCGCAAAACCGAACTCGACGTCGACCAGCTGTATCGCGACCAGGGCGCCTACACCTACCGCGGCGGATGGAACGTCGCCGCCCTGGTCGCATTCGCAGCAGGCGTGCTGCCGAACCTGCCGGGCTTCCTGAATGCGGCACTGCCAAACGCGTTTCCCAACGTGGGCGAGGCCTTCAAGACGATCTATACCTATGCCTGGTTCGTCGGCGTCGTCATTGCCGCTATCGTGTATGGCCTCATGATGAACGGGCGCGCGGCCCAGGCGGTGCGCACGGCGAATTCACCTACCTGATTTCACCTGACAAGGAGTCTTCATGACGACGATCATCCGTGGCGGCACCATCGTGAACGCCGACCGCGCCTTCCGCGGCGACGTGCTGTGTTTCGGCGACAAGATCGTGGCCGTCGGCGAACAGCTGGACGCGCCGGCCAACGCCACCGTGATCGACGCCGATGGGCAGTACGTGATGCCGGGCGGGATCGACACCCACACCCATATGCAGCTGCCCTTCATGGGCACGGTCACCGCCGACGATTTCTTTACCGGCACCGCGGCCGGCCTGGCGGGCGGCACCACGACCATCATGGACTTCGTCATTCCCGACCCGAAGCAGTCGTTGCTGGAGGCCTACCGCACCTGGCGTGGCTGGGCGAGGAAGTCGGCCGGCGACTACACCTTCCATGTAGCCGTGACCTGGTGGGACGAGTCCGTGCATGCGGAGATGGGCACCCTGGTGCGCGAGCATGGCGTGAACAGTTTCAAGCACTTCATGGCCTACAAGAACGCGATCATGGCCGACGACGAGACGCTGGTGAACAGTTTCAGACGTGCGCTGGAGCTGGGCGCGATCCCGACCGTCCACGCGGAAAACGGCGAACTGGTGTATCAGCTGCAGCAGGAGCTGCTGGCGCGCGGCATCACGGGAGCAAAAGCGCATCCGCTGTCGCGTCCGCCGGAAGTCGAAGCCGAGGCGGCCAACCGCGCGATTGCGATTGCCAACGTGCTCGGCACGCCCGTGTACATCGTGCACGTGTCCTGCGCCGAGTCGCTGGACGCCATCGCCCGTGCCCGCGCCAAGGGCCAGCGCGTGTATGGCGAAGCGTTGGCTGGACACCTGGTCATCGACGACAGCGTCTACGACAGCCCAGACGAGGATTTTGCACGCGGCCACGTGATGAGCCCGCCGTTTCGCAGCCCGCATCACCAGCAGGCGCTGTGGCAGGGTCTGCGCGGCGGCAACCTGCATACCACCGCCACCGACCACTGCACCTTCTGCGCCGAGCAGAAGGCGGCGGGCAAGGACAACTTCACGCGCATCCCGAACGGCTGCGGCGGGGTGGAAGAGCGCATGGCCGTGGTCTGGGACGCCGGCGTGAATTCCGGAACCCTGACCCCCTCCGAATTCGTGCGCGTCACCTCGACCAACGCGGCGCAGATTTTCAACATGTATCCGAGGAAGGGCGTGATCGCCGTCGGCGCCGACGCCGATATCGTCATCTGGGACCCGAACGGCACGCGCACCATCTCGGCCAAGACCCAGTTCGCGAAAGGCGGCTTCAACGTCTTCGAAGGCCGCACCGTACGCGGCATCCCGACCCACACGGTCCATGCCGGCAAGCTCGTCTTCGAGCGTGGCGACTTGCGCGCGGAAGAGGGCGCCGGCCGCCACATCGACCGGCCTGCTTTTATCTGACCCGCGCCTACGCGTTCAACGCACGCTCTGGAGACACCATGTCCGACACTCTGCGCATCAACGGCCAACGCCTGTGGAACTCCCTGATGGAACTGGCCCAAATCGGCGCCACCGACAAGGGCGGCGTCAAGCGCCTCACCCTGACCGACCTTGACCGCCGGGGCCGCGACCTGGTTGTCGGCTGGGCGCGCGAAGCGGGCATGCGCGTCACGGTCGACAAGATCGGCAACGTCTTCATGCGCCGGCCCGGACGCGACGACAGCCTGCCTCCCGTCATGACGGGCAGCCACATCGATACGCAACCCACCGGCGGCAAGTTCGACGGCAATTACGGCGTGCTGGCCGGATTGGAGGTTGTGCGTACCCTGAATGACAATAACATCGTCACCGACGCTCCGATCGAGGTCGCGTTCTGGACCAACGAGGAAGGCTCGCGCTTCGTGCCCGTGATGATGGGCTCCGGCGTGTTCTGCGGCGCCTTCAGCCTGGAGACCGCCTACGCGGCGAAGGATGTCGAGGGCAAGACCGTGCGCGAGGAACTGGAGCGCATCGGCTATCTCGGCAGCGAGGAACCGGGCCGGCACCCGATCGGCGCCTATTTCGAGGCTCACATCGAGCAGGGGCCGGTGCTGGAAGATGCCGACAAGATCATCGGCGTGGTGCCGGCCGTGATGGGCCTGTCCTGGTACGACTGCACGGTCACCGGCATGGAAGCGCACGCCGGCCCGACCCCGATGGGCCTGCGCCGCGACGCGCTGCAGGTGGCCACCACCATCATGCAGGAAACTGTAGCGATCGCGAACCGCTACCCGCCTTATGGGCGTGGGACAGTCGGCATGGTGCAGGTTTTCCCGAACAGCCGCAACGTGATTCCCGGTCAGGTGAAATTCAGCATCGACTTGCGCAACGTGAACGACGAACTGCTGAACACCATGCACGAGGAGATGCTGGCCTTCGTCGACAAAACCCGGCGCGAGACGGGCCTCGGCATCGAGATCGAGCGCGTGTCCTACTATCCGCCTTGCCCCTTCCACCCGGATTGCGTGAACGCCGTGCGCGCCGCTACCGAAAAGCTCGGCTATTCGACGATGGACGTGGTGTCGGGCGCCGGCCACGACGCCATCTATACGGCCCGCGTGGCGCCCTCGGGCATGATCTTCGTGCCCTGCAAGGACGGCATCAGCCACAACGAGATCGAGGATGCCCAGCCGGCCCACCTCGAGGCCGGCTGCAACGTGCTCTTGCACGCCATGCTGGAACGGGCCGGCGCTGCGACCGACGCCCTCATGGCCGGGGAAACCGCAAGCGTGTGAGGCATGCCGGCGTGCACTGGCCGCGCGAAAACGCGGCTACAATGCCCGCATGCCGAGCAAAACCCCCACCTTTCCCGGTCCGCTGACGGCGCGTGGCGCCGTGCTGGCGGTGCTGCTGTCCGATGAAGACCAGACCGGCGCCGAGCCACTACGCGGCCGCGTCACGCTCGCGGCCATCGTACGTACCCTGAAGCGCAAGTACAACTGGCCGATCGAGACCAGCAGCTTTCCGTCGAACGGCCTCGATGGCCGCGCCACCTGGGCCACCGTGTACAGCCTGCCGCCGGCCGTGGTCGAACGCGCACTCAAAGCAGGCGGACGCGACTGGCTGAAGAGCCGGGCCACGGCCAAACGCGCCGTACAGCGCGTGGACGAATAGACGCGCGACGCCGTTGCCTACCCGCGCCGTGCTTGTCTGAGCACGGGGACAGCGCTTAATGTGGGAGCATGCCAACGAGGATGCGGATCTTCCCATGAGCTGTTGTCTGATGGATTGCCCCCATGCGTGACCGTGCCCTCGAGACGCCGCGCCTGGCCACGCTCGCCTTCACGGCGGCGGCGCTGCTCGCCTTTGCCGCCAATTCGCTGCTGTGCCGCCTGGCGCTGGCCGGCGACGGCATCGATCCGGCCAGCTTCGGCGCGATCCGGGTCGCCTCCGGCGCGCTGGCGCTGGTGCTGATCGTGCGCCGGCGCGCGGGGCATGACACGCGGGTCGACGGCGACTGGCTTTCCGCGGCGATGCTGTTCGCCTACGTCGCCTTCTTTTCCTTCGCCTATGTCAATTTAACGGCCGGCACCGGTGCGCTGATCCTGTTCGGGGCGGTGCAGCTGAGCATGTTCGGCTGGGCATTGCGTGGCGGCGAACGGTTTTCTGCCGCAGCGTGGTGCGGGCTGGGACTGGCGGGGGCGGGACTGGTGTATCTGGTGCTGCCGGGCGTCAGCGCGCCGCCGCCCCTCAGCGCCGCCTTCATGGCGCTGGCCGGTGCCGCCTGGGGCGTGTATTCGCTGCGCGGCCGCGGGGCGCCCGATCCGCTGCGCGCCACGGCCGGCAACTTCCTGCGCGCGGCGCCGCTGGCCCTTGCGCTGTGGCTACCCTTCGCCGGGATGGCCCATGCGGATGCGGCGGGCATCGCGCTGGCGATTGTCTCCGGCGCGCTGACTTCCGGCGTCGGCTACGCGCTCTGGTACACGGCGCTGCGCGAGCTCAGCGCGATGCGCGCGGCCACGGTGCAATTGTCGGTACCGCTGATCACGGCCTTCGGCGCCGTGCTCTTCCTGTCCGAGCCGGTGACGCTGCGCCTGGCGCTGGCTTCGGTGGCGATCCTGGGTGGGATCGCGCTGGTGCTGGCGCGGCGCAGCCAATAGCAGCCGCTAGCGTGCGTTCCTTGACACGCTCGCTTACAAGCTTAATCTGGCTCTGACGGCCATCACCACCTCGCCATGCCGGCGACGTAATCTTTTCTTCGCGCATCAAACGTCGGCCTGCAAGCGAGGGAGTAGCGAACATGGAAACAATTTTTTGTCCCGGTTGCGCCAGCGGCACGCATCACGGCGGCGCGGCCTGTCCCGTGTGCGGCGCGCCTTGCGCTGTCGAGATGTCCTCGTTCGTGCCGCGCAATCCCTTCAAGCTGATCGCCCTGTGCGTACTGTGGGCGGTCGCGTTCTGGCTCGGCAGCCTGCTCCTGCTCGGCGAACAGGCCGAGCGCCAGCTGGGCGGAACGCTGCTGCTGGCGTCGATCGGCCTGTCGATCGCACTGACCGTGCGCGGCATCCTGCCGGGCACGCAAAAATCCCTCAGGGCTTGAGACTGCGCAGGAAATCGAGCAGTACCTGCGCCGCCAGTCCGGCTCACGGCTACTTCTGGACGAGCGCCCGCGCCGCCTGGCTGACCTGGTCGCGCAGCCACTTGTGTTCCGGCGACTGGTGCACGCGTTGGTGCCAGAGCTGGTAGAAGCGCATCGGCGGGAATTTCAGAGGCATCGTAAACGTCTTCAGCGGCAGCGTCTTCTCATAAGAGCGCATGAACTGGCGGCCCGTGGTCAGCACCAGGTCGGTCTGGGTCAGCATGTAGGGGATCAGGCCGAAGTAGGGCGACTCGACCGCGATCTTGCGCTGCATGCCTTGGCGCGCGAGGAAGGAATCGATCACGCCGTGGTAGCCGGGCAGGGTCTGCGAGGGCGCCACGTGCGGCAGACTGAGGTAGTCTTCGATGCTCATCGCATCGGTCGAGGTACGCCGCGCGTAGGGGCTGTCGGCGCGCATGGTGCAGACGATCGGATCCTCGAACAGCTTCGAGATGTGCAGGTGCGCGGGCGGCTCGTCCCAGTTGGCGATCACCAGGTCCATTTCGCCGTCCGAGAGCATGCGCAGGTAGTCGGCGCCGGCGCCCATGCCGTGGATCGCGACCCGGCTGTTGGGCGAACCGCGGCGCACGGCGGCGACCACGTTCGGCAGGAACTGGGTGTCGAGATAGTCGGGCGCGGCGATGTGGAAGGTGCGCGCCGCTTCCTCGGGCACGAAGGCCGATTTTTTGACGAACAGGCTCTCGGTCTCGTCGAGGATGCGCTTGGCCGGCTTTAACAGGCTTTCGCCGTGCTGGGTCGGCACCATGCCGCGCGCGCCGCGCACCAGCAGCGGGTCGCCCGTCAGTTCGCGGAGTTTACGCAGCGAGGCCGAGATCGAGGGCTGGGGCTGGTTCAGCTTCAGCGCCACCCGCGAGACGTTCTTCTCCACCAGCAGCAGGTAGAGGATACGGATCAGGTGGATATCCAGGTGCTGGGGCAGGGCGGACATGAGCTTGTCGTATATGGATTCGGGTATGTCGAATATACGTTAATTTTCATGTTGTACAAAATGAAATCGGTTTATCGTCAGAGGAATATCAGCAAAGGGAACTTGCATGGACGTGTTCGCCTCTTACGGCCTCGAATGGCTCAACCTGCTGGTGCGCTGGCTGCACATCATCACGGGTATCGCCTGGATCGGCGCCTCTTTCTATTTCGTCTGGCTGGACAACACGATCAAGCCGCCGCCGCCGGGTTCGGACCTGGCGAAGAAGGGCGTGGCCGGCGAACTCTGGGCCGTGCACGGCGGCGGCTTCTACAACCCGCAGAAGTACCTCGTTGCTCCGGCCGAGCTGCCGAAGGAGCTGCACTGGTTTAAATGGGAAGCCTATTCGACCTGGTTGTCGGGCTTTGCGCTGCTGTTCATCGTGTACTACCTGAATGCGCAGGCGATGATGGTCGACCGCAGCGTGGCCGATCTCACCAGCTGGCAGGCGGTCGGCATCGGTCTCGGCAGCCTGGTGGTCGGCTGGCTCGTGTACGACCTGCTGTGCAAGTCGCCATTGGGAAAACGCGACCTGCTGTTCGGCCTCGTGATCTTCGCCTTCCTGGTCGGCAGCGCCTATGTGCTGACCCACCTGCTCAGCGGGCGCGCGGCCTACCTGCACATCGGCGCCATGATCGGCACCATCATGGTGGCGAACGTCGCGCACGTGATCATTCCCGGCCAGCGCAAGATGGTGAACGCGATGATGGCCGGCCAGAAGCCCGATCCCGTGTACGGCATCCGCGCCAAGCAGCGCTCGGTGCACAACAACTATTTCACGCTGCCGGTGCTGTTCCTCATGATCAGCAACCACTACGCGATGACCTACCGCCACACGCACGCCTGGGCCGTACTGGCGGTGATCATGGCGGCGGGTGTGCTGATCCGCCACTTCTTCAACCTGCGCCACAAGGGCCGCATCGAGTGGACCTATCCGGCGGCAGGCGTGGCGCTACTGGCCGTGCTGGCAGTGCTGATCGCGCCGAAGGCGCCGACCGCGCAGCAGCCGGGCGTGGATAGCGCCGCCCAGTTCGCGCACGTGAAAGCCATCGTCGATCAGCGCTGCGTGGCCTGCCATGCCGCGCACCCGACCCAGCCCGGCTTCGCCACGGCGCCGGCCGGCGTAATGCTCGATTCGCCGGAACTGGTCGCCCAGCACGCGGCCCGCATCTACCAGCAGACGGTGCAACTGAAGGCGATGCCGCTGGCGAATCTCACCAACATGACCGACGCCGAACGGGCGCAGGTCGGCGCCTGGTTCGAAGCCGGTGCAAAAACTGGCAAGTGAAGCACGCCCTGCGGCAGTCGTAGGGTGGGCGCCCCGTGCCCACCAAATGCATGCACCGCGTTGACGCATCGTGTTGGTGGGCACGGGGCGCCCACCCTACCGCTGACCGGCCTTGCCCAGCGCCTCCGTCATCCGCACCAGCTTCACGAACTCCGCCCGATACCCCTCGGCGTCCGCCCCGCGCGCACCATTCGCCAGTTCGGCGATGTCGGCATACGGATAATCGGCCAACTGCTGTTCGCCGCGCAGGCGCTGCCCAAAAGCGGCCACGGCGACGGCGAAGCGCTGGTCCGCCGGCGCCGCCTGCAGCGATTGATGCGCCGCACCCGCGCGCACCGGCTGTTCGACCAGGCGGCTCTTGTCTTCGCCGGGCAGCTTGTAGCGCACTCGCACGAAGCACAGTTCGTCGGTCTTCGTCCGTGGCGCCGCTTTCTTGCCCTCGCCATAGCGCAGCGGATCGACCAGCGTGCCGGCGGCGCCGCTTGGGGTGATCTCGTAGATCGCGGTGACCGTATGGCCCGCGCCCATGTCGCCGGCGTCCACCTTGTCGTCTTTAAAATCCTGGCGCGCCAGCATGCGCGTCTCATAACCGATCAGGCGGTAGGCGGCGACCTTCGCCGGGTTGAACTCGACCTGCATCTTGACGTCGTTCGCGATCGGGAACATGGTCGAGCCGAGTTCCTCGCCCAGCGCCTTTCTCGCTTCCAGCAGCGAATCGATATAGGCCGCGTTGCCGTTGCCCGACTGCGCCAGGCGCTGCATCAGCGCGTCGTTCAGGTTGCCGCTGCCGACGCCCAGGATCGACAGGTAGACGCCGCTCTTGCGCTTGGCGGCGACGAATTTCTCCAGTTCGCGCGGATCGGTGATGCCGACGTTGAAGTCGCCGTCGGTGGCGAGGATCACGCGGTTCACGGCGTCCTTGTCGAAGTGGCGCTCGGCCAGCGCGTAGGCGCGCTGCAGGCCGTCGGCGCCGGCCGTGCTGCCTCCCGCACCAAGGGCATCGATGGCATCCAGCACCTTCTGCCTGTCTGTACCGCCGGTCGGCTCGAGCGCCACCGTGGTGCCGCTGGCGTAGGTCACGATCGCCACCCGGTCCTGCGGCCGCAGGCTTTGCGCGAACAGGCGAAATCCCTACTTCAGCAAGGGCAGCCGGTCCTGCGGCCCCATCGAACCGGAGACGTCGACCAGCAGCACCACGTTCATCGGCGGCTGCTGCGCCGCCTTCACGTCAAAGCCGCGTACCGCGATGTGCAGCAGCTGGTTCTTCGCCTTCCACGGACTTGGCATCACCGCGGTCGTCACCGCGAAGGGCTGGCTGCGGCTGGACGGGCGCGCGTAGTCGTAGGGGAAGTAATTCACCATCTCTTCGACGCGCACGGCGGCCGCCGGCGGCAGCCGTCCGGCAGTCAGCTGGCGCCGTACGAAGGCATACGAGGCCGTGTCGACGTCGGTGCTGAAGGTGGAGACGGGCTGCTCCTGGACCAGGACCGCCTTGTTCGCTAGCGCATCGGGGAACTTGTCGACACCGGGCAAGCGGAATACGTGCGGCACCAGGTAGGGCGGTGGCGGTGGCGCCGGCGCATAGGTGAAGGCTGCGCCGGCGGCCATCTTCAGGCTCGATCCGGACACCTCGACGCGCTGCTGCGGCGCGGCCGGCGCGGGCACCACGGGGCTGGCCCTGGCCACGGCCGGCGCCGGCTGCGCCAGCTGGCTTTCCGTGCTGCAGGCGGCAAGAAGGGATGCGGCTGCCAGGGCAGGCAGGGCGAAGGCGGCGTGTCTCATGTCAGGACCTTGTCGAATTATTGTTCGTACAAGATGCTACGAGCCACGCACCGATGCAATCGCCGTTACATGTTGTAATCGTTTTAATCGAGGCGGGTCGCGTGTACTCAGCGCGGCACGATCGCGAACTGCGGGCCGTAGCCGTAGTCGGGCTTGACGCTGCGCGCCATGAAGCGCGCCCAGGCCTTGCGCCCGGCCTCGCCGCCGGCGTTCGCGGCATAGGCCAGGGCCGGCTGCATGTTCGAGGGGAAGCCCGTGACGGTGCTGGAGTAGCCGCCCATGTCGCCCGGTTTCGTCTTGAGCGCAGCTGCCATCTCTGCGCTGTCGCAGGCCAGGTTCGCCAGTTCGGGACCGGCCGTGGCGGCATACGCCTGCCCGATCGACGTGAAGAAGGGCGACGAGGGCGTGGCGCGTACCGCATAAGTATAGTTCGCGCCCAGGATCCAGCAGGCGCCGTCGCCTACCATGCGCGCGATCGGGAAGCGCGCCTTCCACTTGAGCAGGGGCTCGGCCTCCTTGAAGCCGAGTTCCGCGACATGGCCGACGGCGGCCGTGAAGAAGTCGTCCTGCCAGGGCGCGACCGCTGTCTTCTTCTTGTAGAGCACCGCGTAGCCGTTGACGAGCACGCCCAGCCTGTTGGCTTCCTCATTGTTGCTATAGGTTGCGTTGTACCAGGCCAGGTTGCTGTCGAGGATGGCCAGCAGGTCGCGCTTGAGCGGGTGGCTGTCGGGCGTGATGTAGGCCGCTTCGCCGAGCGTGCGCAGGCTCCAGGCCTGGCCGCGCACCTGGCCGGTGCTCAGCAATCCCTGCACGTTCCTACGGTAGCCCGGGTTCGAGGAGAAGACGTTGTACATGGTCCAGAAGTGCAGCTCTTCGAGATAGTAATGGTCGCCGGTGACGAGATAGGGCAGGTAGGCGAAGGCCGGCTGGTGCGATTCGTCTGGGCGGTTCGGCGACTTGCACGCGTCCTTGCGGCAGGCGGGGAAGGCTTCCCGCTTGCCGGTCTTCGGATTGCGCGTATCGCCCGGATGGCCGAGCAGGGTCATGTAGGGATAGTCCATCAGGCTGACGGGCAGGCCGGACCGCTTGTCGCGGTAGTGCATCGGCCAGCTGCCGGCCAGGTCGGCGGTCCCGAGCGTGACATTCTTCGCGCGCGGGTCCATGCTGATCAGGTAGGCGGCGCCCCAGCCGGGCAGCAGGCCGATGTCGCCGCGCCCGCCGGTGGTGCCCATCGCGCGCATGGCCAGGCCCACGCCCATCGGCTCGGTCTTCGGGCCTTCCCAGCGCGATGCCAGCTGGGCCAGTTCGCGCTCGCGCATGACCACCGACAGGTCGTAGTTCGGCAGCGCGCGCGTCGCGATCAGGTAGGCGCTGTCGTGGCGCAGGTGCAGCGCTGGCGCCTCGCCGGTCCAGGCAAGGGTGCGCCAGCGCGCGTGGTGATAGTGCGTCAGGTCCTGCTTCCGGTAGACCTGCCTGCCGTCGGCCGTGATCGTGACGTCGTAGGTGAAGTTCTGCGGATCCGGCTCGTAGGCCCAGTCGTTTTCGACGGTGACGTCGATGCGCGCCTGGCGCGCCTGCGGATACCAGCGCAGCGCGAAGCGCGCCGCCAGGTGCGGATGTTCGTCGCCCTTGGCGTTCTTCAGGGGCGCGGCCACCTGCAGCTCGGTGACGACCGGGCCTTGCAGCCAGGTCTGCGCCTTTTGCGTCTTCAGCAGGGCCGCGCTCGAGGCGGTGTAGCGCTCGCCGTCGATCACGACAGTGACCACGGTGTCGGGCGCGCCGCCCACCTTGGCGGTGTCCTGCGCCTTCTTTGTGCTCTTGACGAGGGCCAGTCCCAGGTCCTTGTCGGCGCGCAGGCGCGGCACGATCAGGGACACGACGGCATGCCGCACCGACCCATCCGGATGGCTGGCCTTGACGTCGAGTTGCAGCGGCAGCAGGCTGCCGTCGGGCAGCTTGGCGGCCAGCCCGGCCCCGCGCGGCAGGTCGCCAGGCGCGAACACCTGGCCGAACGTGACCGGCACCTCGTCCTGGTCGTCGCGCGCAGTGCTCTCGATGACGACACCGGTGATGCCGCCCGTGGGAATCGCCGGACCACGCGCTGCAGGCGCGGGCCTGGCGCCTTCCCTGGCGGATGCCGTGTCCTTGTCTTTATCCTTGTCCTTGCCCTTGTCCTTGCCCTTGTCCTTGTTCACGCCTTGCTCGCCGTGGCGCTCGGCCAGCACGCGGCTCGCATCGAGCTGGCCCGTGACAGGCAGCCCGATGAAGTTGGGGTCATCGGATTTGCCCTTGTCCTGGGCGTGGGCGGCGCCGCAGGCGAGGAGGGCAAGCAGGCAGGAGAGGGAGCGGAAAGCGGAAAGCGTCATGAGGGCAATCGGAAAGCGAAACGAATAACAAGGTGAACAGTAAAACAAAAGGCGCCCCGTGGGGCGCCCGTTTGTCCGTTTTTCGCGTGCCGCCTTACTGTTTCAGCGTGCGCTCGAACAGTTTGAAGATGCGGCGATACTGGTCGAACCAGCTTTCCGGCTGGGTGTAGGCGTGGCGTTCGAGCGGGTAGCTCGCCAGTTCCCAGTTGTCCTTGCGCAGCTCGATCAGGCGTTGGGCCATGCGCACCGAGTCCTGGTAGAACACGTTGTCGTCGACCATGCCGTGGGCGATCAGGAGGTTCCCCTGCAGCTTGTCCGCGTACTCGATCGGCGACGAGATTTTATAGGCCTGCGGATCGAGGTCCGGCGTGTTCAGGATGTTCGCGGTGTACTCGTGGTTGTAGCTGGTCCAGTCGGTCACCGGACGCAGGGCCGCGCCCGACTTGAACATGTCCGGCGCACGCATCAGGGCCATGAAGGTCATGAAGCCGCCGTAGCTGCCGCCGTAGATGCCGACGTTCGCCGGGTCGCCCTGGTGGTTCGCCACCATGTACTTCACGCCGTCCTGGTAGTCCACCAGTTCCGGATGGCCCATCTGGCGGTAGATCGCGGTGCGCCAGTTGCGCCCGTAACCCTTGGAGGCGCGGTAGTCCATGTCGAGCACGACATAGCCCTTCTCGACCAGCAGGTTGTGGAACATCTGCTCGCGGAAGTAGACCGGGAAGCGCTTGGTCGTGTTCTGCAGGTAGCCGGCGCCGTGCACGAACATCACGACCGGATATTTTTTACCCGCTTCCATGTTCGCCGGGCGGTACAGCTTCGACCAGACCGGCGCGCCGCCGTCGCTCGAGGGCACGGCCACGTATTCGGGTTGGACCCATGTGCGCGCCTTGTAGTCCGCGGTGCGCGTGTCGGTCAGCTTGACGGCCGCGCCGCCGCTCGCCGGCACGGTGGCCAGCTGGGCGGGCATGTAGCTCGACGAATAGTGGACCAGCAGCTTGCGGCTGTCCGGCGACAGCGTAAAGCGTTCGACACCTTCCAGCTGCGTCACTTCGCGCGTGGCGCCGTCTTTTGCGTTGACGGCGCAGACCTCGTAGGTGCCCGGGTTCTTGCGGTTGCAGAGCATGTAGGCGGTGGCGGCGTCGGCACTCCACTGCACGTCGCCGGCTTCCCACTGGCCGCTGGTCAGCGCGCGGTGCGGGCCGCCGGGCGTTTGCGTGTACAGGTGGGCGTAGCCGCTTTCTTCCGACACGAACCACAGGCTGCGGTTGTCCGGCAGCCAGCCGAAATCGCTGTTGTCGAAGTTGACCCAGGCTTCGTCGCTGAGGCGGTGCTGCGGCACCAGTTTCGCGGCCTTGAGGTCGACGGTGGCGATCCAGCGGTCCTTGTTGTCGATGGCGCGCAGCATGACGGCGGCCTGCTTGCCGTCCAGGGTCCAGCGCACGGCGTCGGCGCGGTCGGCGATGCGCAGCGGGCGGTTGCCCTTGAGCGGATCGAGCTTGGCCTCGGCACGCAGTTTGGCGAGCGGGTCGACCGTGATGCCGGGCAGGGTGTCGAAGGGGACGTCCTGCACGCGGCTGTCGGCCAGGTCGATCAGTTTCAGCTGGTGCGGAATGGGGTTGGCGCGGCCGACGCGGGTGCGCTCGTCGTCCATCT
Organism: Massilia sp. Mn16-1_5; assembly: GCF_004798585.1. Lineage (GTDB taxonomy): Bacteria > Pseudomonadota > Gammaproteobacteria > Burkholderiales > Burkholderiaceae_D > Telluria. The sequence continues at coordinate 182,621 of NZ_PPXQ01000008.1, read as the reverse complement.
CTTCGTAACCCGATTCGGTCACGTAGCGCGGCATCTTGCCGACGCGGCCTTTATCCGCGCCCTTGGCGGCGGTGACGACCAGCAGCCAGCGGCCGTCCGGCGAGAGGGCGCTGCCTTCGATGGTGACCTTGTCGCCCAGGTAGACCGGGGCAGGGGCGCGCGTGGCATCGGCACGGCGCTCTTCTTCAGTGCGCGTACGGGCGGCGTCGCGGTCGTCCTTGGCGCGCTTCAGGGTGCTCATCAGGCGCAGCTGCATGTCGCGCAGCGCATCCGCTTCCGGATTGGCCGGGTCCCTGGCCGCGCGCGGCAAAGCCACTGGTCCCTGCACACGGCTGGCGCGGTCCCAGCTGAACCAGTCGTGGCCGACGCGAAACTGCACCGCGCGCTCGTCGCTGGAGAACTGCGGGTCTTCGGCCTTCACGCCGCGCGTGATCTGGACCAGCTGCCCGCTTTTGAGGTCGCGCTCGAACAGGTCGCCGTTACGCACCATGATGGTGCGGGTGTGTGCACGGTCGTAGACCACGGCCGGGCTGTCGAGCTTCGCCAGGTCGGCGTCTGCGACTTTCTGTGCGCCTTTCTGCGCCGCCAGGAAGGTGTCGCGCAATTGCGAACCGGTGCGCTTCTGCTTGAAGTAGACGACCTTGCCGTTCCAGCTCCACCATGCAGCTTCGACCGGATTGCCGATCCAGTCCGGATGGGCCATGGCTTGCTCTAAAGTGATGGGCGTGGGCGCGGCGACGGCGGGAAGGGCGCTCAGCGCGGCAAGAAAGGTCAGTGCAGGAAGTCGCATCGTGGATGTCTGTGAGTGAAAAAGAGCTTTCTGGCTAGAAAAATGCGCATGCATTCTAGCTCAGCCACTCAGCGACAGGGGGGAGTGCCGGAAGATTTATCCGGCCATGAAAAAAAGCGCAACCCGCGTATTGACGGGTGCGCCTTCGTTTTTGCGCTGCTGCGCTGCAGCTCAGCCGGCTTGTGCGGCGGACTTCGGTTGACGTGGCAGGAACATGGCGACGCGGGCGACAACGGCGAGCACGGCGAGGCCGACAGGGAGGAATTCGAGTACGGTCATGCTGGAGCTCCTTGGATTGGCTGGTGATGTTGCGTTGCAGTATAAGTGCCTCTCAGAAATAAACGAACTTTTTGTTGATGATCTCGGCGATACGTTCCATGAATATTTAGGCGCAACCAGCTGCGGTAGATATTGATGAGCGAAATATCTCGAGTGCGACTGCGCTGTATGGACGCCGGGCGTGGCCCGCTTCTTGCATCGACAAGGGCATGAAAGCTCCCGATCCCTCCCGCAGCTTGCGCATCGTCGTCGTCCATGGCGGCGACGTGCAGGCGGGCGACGCCGCCCTCGCTGCCCAGGCCTGCCGCAGCGCCGCCCTGCGTGTCGGCCTGCTCGAGTCCGGCTACGACATCGTCGCCTCGCTTCCGCCGGACATCTTCCTGCCCGAGCGCATCGCCCAGCTGCAGCCCGACCTGATCATCGTCGACAGCGAGTCGGACGCGCGCGACGTGCTCGAGCACATCGTGATCGCGACCCGCGAGGAGCGGCGCCCGATCGTGCTCTTCACCGAAGACGACAGCGCGGACACGATGGAAGCGGCGGTGGCGGCCGGCGTCTCGGCCTATATCGTGGCCGGCCTGCGCGCCGAGCGTGTGCGCCCCGTGCTCGACGTGGCGCTGGCGCGTTTCAAGCGCGAGCAGAAACTGCTGGGCGAACTGGCCGACACGCGCCAGAAGCTGGCCGAGCGCAAGCTGATCGACCGCGCCAAGGGCTTGCTGATGGCGCGCCACGGGCTGCTCGAGGACGAAGCCTATGGCCGCTTGCGCAGCCTGGCGATGAACAAGAACATGAGACTGGCCGAGATCGCGCAGCGCATCCTGGACGTCGAGGACTTGCTGGGCGAGCGCCCGGCGAAAGGAGTCAAATGAATATCGCCGGATCGGACCGCCCCGAAACCGAGACATTGCGTATCGGTTTCATGCCCCTGGCCGACTGCGCGCCGCTGGTCATGGCCTCGGTGCTCGGCTTCGACGAGAAGTACGGCATCAAGCTGGTGCTCGAGCGGCAGCAGTCATGGTCGGCCATGCGCGACCGCCTCACAAACGGCGAACTCGATGGTGCGCACGCCCTGTACGGCTTGCTGTACGGCCTGCAGATGGGGATCGGCAGTCCCGCGCGCGACATGGCGGTGCTGATGAACCTGAACCAGAACGGCCAGGCCATCGTGCTCTCGCGCGCCCTGGCGGCGGCCGGCGTGAAGGACGGTGCCGGCCTGGCCGCCCTGATGCGCGAGCAGCCGCGCCGCTACACCTTCGGCCACACCTTCCCGACCGGGAACCACGCCATGTGGCTGTGTTACTGGCTGGCCACGGCCGGCATCGACCCGCTCGCGCACACACGCCTGGTGACCGTGCCGCCGGGCCAGATGGCGGCCAACCTGGAAGCCGGCCATATGGACGGCTTTTGCGCCGGCGAGCCCTGGAGCCGGCGTGCGGTGATGGAAGCGAGCGGTGCGCTGGTCGCGCCCAGCAGCCAGGTCTGGCCCGATCATCCCGGCAAGGCGCTCGGCGCGCGTGCCGACTTCGTCGCCCGCCATCCGAACAGCTGCCGCGCCCTGGTCGCGGCCCTGCTCGACACGGCGCGCTGGCTCGACACCTCCGCCACCAACCGCGAAGCGGCGGCCGAAGTGCTGGCCAGCCCGGCCTACATCCACGCCAAGGTCGACCTGCTGCGCGCCTGCCTGCTGCCGCGGCGCGGCGACTTTCCCGGCCTGCGCTTCTTCGGCGAAGGGGAGGCGACCTTCCCCTGGCTGTCGGATGGGATGTGGTTCCTGACCCAGCAGCGGAGATGGGGGCTGCTGCGCGACGATCCGGATTACCTGGGCGTGGCGTGTGCGGTGAATCAGGTCGAGCTGTACCGCGAGGCGGCGGCGCTGGCGGGCGTGGACGTGCCGGATCGGCTGATGCGCAGCAGTACGCTGATGGATGGCCGGGTGTGGGACGGCAGCGATCCGGTGCGGTATGCGGCGTCGTTCGGGATTCACCAACGTGAACCACACGTCATTAGTGCGTAGGGGTGGGCGAGGCCAATGGCTTCGCCCACGGCTTCACCGGGCGCCCCGTGCCCACCGGTTCTGCGTGCGCTAACACTGCTCGACCATTGGTGGGCACAGGGCGCCCACCCTACATCAGTGCATACGTTTGCATCATTAACGCGCATTGTGCACTGCAATAGAGCACCCACTCGGACCTGAGCGTCCTTCCCGCCCCGCGCCGCTTCTGGCACACCTCTTGCAAACACAGAGGACAGGATCAACGGCGATCCCTTCATTTATTCAGCCGGTCCAATGCAGGACCGGCTCAACCGGACAACGGCGTCCGCCTCCCAGGTGACCACCTCGGGACGCGGACGCCTTTTTGTTTTCAATCGAGGGATACCATGGCCAGCAAAGCGAACAGCATCAACCTACTCGAGTTCCATACGCCCCAGATGCGGGCCTTCCACCTGACCTGGGTCGCCTTCTTCGTCTGCTTCTTCGCCTGGTTCGCCTGCGCGCCGCTGATGCCGGTGATCAAAGGCGAGTTCGGGCTGTCGGTGGCGCAGATCGCGAACATCAATATCGCCGCGGTCGCGATCACGATCCTGGTGCGCCTGCTCGTGGGCCCGCTGTGCGACCGCTACGGTCCGCGCAAGACCTATACCGGGTTGCTGGCCCTCGGCGCGATTCCCGTGCTCGGCGTGGCCTTCGCCCAGAGCTACGAAAGCTTCCTGCTGTTCCGGCTCGGGATCGGCGCGGTGGGCGCGAGCTTCGTCATCACCCAGTACCACACCTCGGTGATGTTCGCGCCCAAGGTCGTCGGCACCGCCAACGCGGCCGCCGCCGGCTGGGGCAATGCGGGCGGCGGGGCGGCGCAGGCGGCGATGCCGCTGCTGCTGGCGGCCCTGCTGATGGCGGGCGTCTCCGAAACCCTGGGCTGGCGCGTCGCGCTGGTCGTCCCTGGCGTGGCGATGCTGGTCATGGCGCTCGTCTATTGGCGCTACACCCAGGACTGCCCGGCCGGTAACTTCAGCGAGCTGCGCGCGGCCGGCCTTCCAGTGGAAAGCGGTGGCAAGGGCGGCTGGGCCAGTTTCAAGGCGGCCTGCCGCAATCACCGCGCCTGGCTGCTGTTCGTCACCTACGGCGCCTGCTTCGGCATCGAGATCTTCATCCACAACATCGCGGCCGTGTATTACGTCGACCATTTCGGCCTGTCCTTGAAGGCGGCAGGCCTGGCGGCCGGCAGCTTCGGCCTGCTGGCGCTGTTCGCCCGGGCGCTGGGCGGCTGGCTCTCGGACCGCAGCGCCGGGCGTGGTGACCTGAACAGCCGCGTCACCGTGCTGTTCGTGCTGATGGTGGGCGAGGGCCTCGGGCTGCTGTGGTTCGCGAATGCCGACGGCGTCGCCTTTGCGCTCGTCGCCATGCTGGTGTTCGGCTTATTTACGCATATGGCCTGTGGCGCCACCTACGCGCTGGTGCCTTTCGTCGCCCCGAACGCCCTGGGCGGCGTGGCCGGCATCGTCGGCGCCGGCGGCAATGTCGGCGCGGTGCTGGCCGGCTTCCTGATGAAAGGGACGGGCGACGTGCGCCAGACCCTGTTCATCCTCGGCGGCCTGGTCGTCGTCGCCAGCCTGTGCGCCCTCGGCGCCCGTTTCAGCAGTACGGCAGTGAACACAGCAGCGAGCGCCGCCGCCGCGGCGCGTGCATGAGGAGAGCAGCATGAACGTCATCGTCATCGGCCACGGCATGGTTGGCCACAAGTTCGTCGAAAGCCTGGCCGGCGCCGCGCCCCATATCCACATCACGGTGCTGGGCGAAGAGCCGCGCCCGGCCTACGACCGCGTCCACCTGTCCGAATTCTTTGCCGGGAAAACGGCGGAGGACCTGTCGCTGGTGGCGCCCGGCTTTTTCGAACGGACCAATCTCGACCTGAAGCTCAACGCCAGGGTGGATGCCATCGACCGCGCCGCGCGCACGGTCACGCTGGCCAGCGGAGAGGTCCTCGCCTATGACAAGCTGGTGCTGGCAACCGGCTCCTCTCCCTTCGTGCCGCCGGTGCCGGGCCGCGAGCGCGCCGACTGCTTCGTGTACCGCACGATCGAGGACCTGGAAGCGATGAAAGAATGCGGTGCGCGCTCCCGCACCGGCGTCGTGGTCGGCGGCGGCCTGCTGGGACTCGAATGCGCAAAAGCCCTGCGCGACCTGGGCCTGGCAGCACACGTGGTCGAGTTCTCACCGCGCCTGATGGCGGTGCAGGTCGACGATCCCGGCGCGCGCGTGCTGCGCGGCCGGATCGAGGAACTCGGCGTCACGGTCCATACCGGCAAGAACACCCTGGCCATCGTCGACGGCGAGGCCGGCACTCACCGCATGCAGTTCGCGGACGGCACCCACCTGGATGCCGACATGATCGTGTTCTCGGCCGGCATTCGCCCGCGCGACGAGCTGGCCCGCGCCTGCGGCCTGGCGCTGGGGCCGCGCGGCGGCGTCGCCATCGACGACGATTGCCTCACTTCCGATCCCGACATCTACGCCGTCGGCGAATGCGCGGCCTGGCGCGGCCAGCTGTTCGGCCTGGTGGCGCCCGGCTACGACATGGCGCGCGGCGCCGCCCGCCACGTGCTGGGCGCGCCGGGCGGTTTCGCGGGTGCGGACCTGAGCACCAAGCTGAAACTGATGGGCGTGGACGTGGCCAGCATCGGCGACGCCCATGGCGCGACAAGCGGCAGCCGCAGCGTGCAGTACCTCGACGAGCGGCGCCAGACCTATAAAAAGCTGGTGGTGAGCGACTGCGGCAAGCGATTGCTGGGCGCGGTGCTGGTGGGCGATGCGGCCGAATATGGCACCCTGCTGCAGATGGCATTGAATGGCATCGACCTGCCGGAGGCGCCCGAAAGCCTGATCCTGCCGCAGGCCAGCGGCGCCGCGAAGAAGGGCCTGGGCGTCGATGCACTGCCGGATACGGCCCAGATCTGCTCCTGCAACGACGTCTCGAAAGGCACGCTGTGCGCCGCGGTGCAGGATGGCGCGACCAGCATCGGCGCACTCAAGAAGTGCACGACGGCCGGCACGGCCTGCGGCGGCTGCGTGCCGCTGGTGACCCAGGTGCTGAACGCCGAACTGGCGAAGCAGGGCGTGACCGTCAGCCGCGCACTGTGCGAACACTTCCCGCACTCGCGCCAGGAACTGCACCACCTGGTGCGGGTCGGCCGCATCAGGAGCTTCGGCGAGCTGCTGGCCAAACACGGCACCGGACTAGGCTGCGACATCTGCAAGCCGGTCGCGGCCAATATCCTGGCCTCGACCTGGAACGATTTCGTTTTAAAACCCGAGCACGCGAGCCTGCAGGATTCGAACGATTACTTCCTCGGGAATATCCAGAAGGACGGCACCTATTCCGTGGTGCCGCGCATGCCGGGCGGGGAAGTCACGGCCGACGGCCTGATCGCGGTCGGCATGATCGCCAAGAAGTACGGCCTGTACACCAAGATCACGGGTGGCCAGCGCGTGGACCTGTTCGGTGCGCGCGTGGACCAGCTGCCGCCGATCTGGGAAGAGCTGATCGCCGCCGGCTTCGAATCGGGCCATGCCTACGGCAAGTCGCTGCGCACCGTGAAATCCTGCGTCGGCTCGACCTGGTGCCGCTATGGCGTGGGCGACAGCGCCGGTTTCGCGATCGCGCTGGAGAACCGCTACAAGGGCTTGCGCACACCGCATAAAGTGAAGTTCGGCGTCTCCGGCTGCACCCGCGAATGCGCGGAGGCCCAGGGCAAGGACGTGGGCCTGATCGCCACCGACAAGGGCTGGAACCTGTACGTCTGCGGTAACGGCGGCATGAAGCCGCGCCACGCCGAACTGATCGCATCGAACCTGGACGAGGCGACGGTGGTGAAGCTGGTCGACCGCTTCCTGATGTTCTATGTGCGCACGGCGGACCGCCTGCAGCGCACCAGCACCTGGCGCGAACACCTCGAAGGCGGCCTGGACTACCTCAAGAGCGTGGTTGTCGACGACAGGCTCGGCATCGGAGAGGAACTGGAAGCCGACATGCAGGCGGTCGTCGACAGCTATGCCTGCGAATGGAAGAACGCGGTCGAGGACCCGGAGGTGCGCAAGCGCTTCCGCCATTTCGTCAACAGCCCGGCACCGGACGACAACGTCGTCTTCATGCCCGAGCGCGGCCAGGTCCGTCCGGCCACCATCGAAGAACGCCGCCGCACGATCCCGATTGCGGTCATCAACTGAGAAGGAGGCTGCCATGCACCGAGATATACAACTGCACAACTGGAATGCGATCTGCGCGGTCGACGAGATCGTCCCCGATACCGGCGTCTGCGCCTTGCTGAACGGGCGCCAGGTCGCCGTGTTCCGGGTCGGCCAGGAGCGCCTGTTCGCGATCGATAACTACGACCCCAATGCGCATGCCGCCGTGCTCTCGCGCGGCCTGGTGGGCAGCATCGGCGAGCGCATCGTGGTCGCTTCGCCCATCTACAAGCATCATTTCGACCTGCAGACGGGCGAGTGCCTGGAAGCCCCCGCGCATTCGGTGAGCAGCTTTCCGGTGCGGATCGAGAACGGCACCGTGTGGGTGGCGGCATGAATATCGGCCGGAAATGCGCCAGGCTGGTCGTGGTCGGTAACGGCATGGCCGGCATGCGCACGGTCGAGGAACTGCTGAAGCTTGCGCCCGAGCTGTACGAGATCACCGTCTTCGGCGCCGAGCCGCACGGGAACTACAACCGCGTGCTGCTTTCTCCGCTGCTGGCCGGCGACAAGCAGGTCGAGGAGATCATGCTGCATCCGCGCGCCTGGTATGCCGAACACGGCATCACCCTGCATGCGGGCGATCCGGTCGTGCGCATCGACCGCAAGCGCCGCGTCGTCATCGCCCGCTCCGGCCTTGAGGCGCCCTACGACCGCCTGCTGCTGGCGACTGGTTCGACGCCGTTCATGCTTCCGGTTCCGGGCAATACGCTACCCGGCGTGGTCGGCTTTCGCGACCTGCAGGACGTCGACACCATGCTGGCCGCGGCGCGCCGGGGAGGGCGTGCGGTCGTCATCGGCGGCGGCCTGCTGGGGCTGGAGGCGGCGCACGCCCTGAAACGGCGCGGCATGGATGTGACCGTCGTGCATGTGGCGGCCAGCCTGATGAACCAGCAGCTCGACGGCGAGGCGGGGCGCTTGCTGAAGGAAACCCTGGAGCGTGCTGGTCTCAGCATCCTGCTCGATGCGCAAACCAGCGCGATCGAAGGAGCGGACAGGGTCGAAGCGGTGCGCTTCGCCGATGGCACGGCGCTGCCGGCCGACCTGGTCGTGATGGCCGCCGGCGTGAGGCCGAACGTAGCCCTCGGACGCGAAGCCGGCCTGCATTGCGAACGCGCCATCGTCGTCGACGACACCCTGCAGACCTACGACCCGCGCATCTATGCGGTAGGCGAATGCGTGCAGCACCGGCGCGCCACCTTCGGCCTGGTGGCGCCAGTGTGGGAACAGGCGCGCGTCTGCGCCGCCCACCTGGCGGGTGCGGGCCACCGCCGCTACGTGCAGGCCGCCACCGCTACCAAGCTGAAGGTCACCGGCATCGACCTGTACTCGGCCGGCGACATCCTCGGCGGCGCCGGCAGCGAAGAGCTGGTGCTGCGCGACCGCACGGCGGGCGTCTATAAACGCCTCGTGCTCGAGGATAACCGCGTCACGGGCGCGGTACTGGTGGGCGACGTCGGCGACGGCCCCTGGTACTTCGACCTGATCCAGCGCGGCGCCGACGTGTCACAACTGCGCGACCGCCTGCTGTTCGGCCAGGCGCTCTGCGCCGCACCATAAGGAAAGAGGAAAGACCATGGACATGTCCCTGCCCGCGCCGACCGTGCGCACCACCTGTCCATACTGCGGCGTCGGCTGCGGCGTGACGGCGACCGTCAAGCCGGGCACGATCCCGATCATCGCCGGCGACGTCGAACACGCTGCCAATAAAGGACGCCTGTGCGTGAAGGGCGCCGCCCTCGGCGAGACGCTCGACCTGGACGGCCGCCTGCTGTATCCGCAGGTGCGCGAGAAGGGTTCCCTGCGCCGCGCCGGCTGGGACGAAGCCCTGGAGCGCGTGGCCACCGGCTTCGCGCGCATCGTCGCCGAGCATGGCCCGGATGCGGTCGCGCTGTATGTCTCCGGCCAGCTGCTGACCGAGGACTACTACGTCGCCAACAAGTTCATGAAGGGCTATGTCGGCAGCGCCAACATCGACACCAATTCGCGCCTGTGCATGTCCTCCAGCGTGGCCGGCCACAAGCGCGCCTTCGGCGAAGACCTGGTGCCGGGCTGCTACGAGGACCTCGAGCTGGCCGACCTGGTCGTGCTGGTCGGCGCCAACGCGGCCTGGTGCCATCCGACCCTGTTCCAGCGCATCCTGAAGGCGAAGGAAGCGCGTCCCGGTCTGCGCATCGTGGCCATCGACCCGCGCCGCACCGCCACCTGCGAGCTGGCCGACCTGCACCTGCCGATCAAGCCGGGCACCGACGTCTGGCTGTTCAACGGCCTGCTCAGCTATCTCGCGCGCCACGGACATACCGATGCTGCCTTCGTGCAGGCCCATACCGAAGGCCTGGAGGGTGCACTCGCGGCGGCCGAGGCGGAGTGCGGCGACCCGGCCCAGGTGGCGCGCATCTGCCGCGTCGACCTCGACAAGCTGCTGGCCTTCTACGAAGCCTTTGCCGCCACCGGCAAGACAGTGACTGCCTGGTCGCAGGGCGTGAACCAGTCCTCCAGCGGCACCGACAAGGTCAACGCCATCATCAACTGCCACCTGCTGACCGGACGCATCGGCCGGCCCGGCATGGGGCCGTTCTCGCTGACCGGCCAGCCGAACGCGATGGGCGGGCGCGAAGTCGGCGGCCTGGCCAACATGCTGGCCGCGCACATGGAGCTCGACAATCCGGCCCAGCGCGAGGCCGTGCGCACGTTCTGGGATGCGCCGCGCATCGCCGACAAGCCGGGCCTGAAGGCGGTCGACCTGTTCCGCGCGCTAGAGGAGGGCACGGTCAAGGCGGTGTGGATCATGGCGACCAACCCGCTGGTCAGCCTGCCCGACGCCGACCAGGTGCGGCGCGCGCTGGACAAGTGCGAACTGGTGGTGGTCAGCGACATCGTGGCCGCGACCGACACCAACCGCTACGCCGACGTCCTGCTGCCGGCCCTGGGCTGGGGCGAAAAGGACGGCACGGTGACCAATTCCGAACGCCGCATCTCGCGCCAGCGCGCCTTCCTGCCGGCGCCGGGCGAGGCGCGTGCCGACTGGCGGGCGCTGTGCGACGTCGCGCAACGCATGGGCTTCAGCGGCTTCGACTACGAGGGGCCACAAGCGATCTTCGACGAGCACGCGCGCCTGTCGGGCTGGCGTAACGATGCACATCATCGGCGCCTGTTCGACATCTCGGGGCTGAGCGGCATGCGCCGCCAGGACTACGACGCGCTCGAACCGGTCCAGTGGCCGCTGCCTCAGGGCGAGCGCGCGGGAACCGAGCGCCTGTTCGCGGACGGCCGCTTCGCCCATGCGAACGGCAAGGCGCGCTTCGTCGCCACGGCACCGCGTGCACCGTTTTACGCCGTCGACGAGGACTTCCCACTGGTCCTGAATACCGGCCGCCTGCGCGACCAGTGGCACACCATGACGCGCACCGGCAAATCGCCGCGCCTGGCGAATCACGCGCCGGAACCGACCGTGGACCTGCATCCGCACGACGCCCTGCTGTGCGGCGTGCGCGAGGGCGAGCTTGCGCGCGTGAGCAGCCGCTGGGGCGCGATGGTGGCGCGCGTCGCACATGGCGGCGGCATCGCGCGCGGCAGCGTGTTCGTGCCGATCCACTGGAACGGCCAGACGGCTTCTGACGCCCGCGTCGGCGCGCTGGTCAATCCGGTGGTCGATCCGGTCTCGGGCGAACCGGAGTTCAAGCACACGCCGGTGCGCGTCGAACCCTTCGTGGTGGAGTGGCAGGCCTTCGTGTTGAGCCGCACGCCGCTGGCCGTGGACGAAGTCGCCAACTGGACGCGGGTGCAGGGGGCGGGCTTCGTGCGCTATGAACTTGGCGGACGCGGCGCCGCGCATGCGCAGTGGGCACGCACCCTGCTGAAGGTCGACGCGGAAGCCGGCTGGATCGAGTACGACGATGCCGGCGCCGGCGTGTACCGCGCCGCCCACCTGGTGGACGGAAGGCTGCAGGCCTGCGTCTTCGTCGCTCGCCATGGCGTGCTGCCGCCGCGCCAGTGGCTGGCCGGCCTGTTCGCGCAGGAGACGCTGGCTGCCGGCGACCGCGCCACCCTGCTGGCGGGACGCGCACCGCTGGCGGGCGCCGACCCGGGCCCGACCGTCTGCTCTTGCTTCGGCGTCGGACGCAATACGATCTGCGCAGCGATCCGCAAGGAAGCGCTGCGCAGTCCCGCCGAGGTGACGGCCTGCCTGAAGGCGGGCGGGAATTGCGGCTCCTGCCTGCCCGAGATCGCCAGGCTGCTGGCGCAGGAAACGGCGCGCTAGCGCAAGCCGTTCTCGCAATGCTTGCCGCCGGCGCCGCGCGCCCGGCCCACCATGGCCTCGGTGCCGAACAGCGGCAGGTCAAGATAGCTGCGCTCGGTGGCCGGCACCGCGAAGACATAGGCTTGCGTTTCGAGCCGGTGGCGGAGCACGATCTGCGCCACGAACACCGGAGCCAGCACGCGCTGCGACGTGCGCTTGCCCAGGTCCAGGTAGCCGAAGCGCATCGTCTGCGAGGCGACGACATCGCCCGGCAGCCGCTCCTTCGCGTTACCCAGCACGCTCGCCAGGTTGGCGGCCACCTGGCGCGCGGCCGTTTCGGGTGCGATGATGGCGGTGCTATCGAGTTTCTCTGCCACCCCCGGCCGGATGTGCACGGCCAATGCCTCGGTCGCACCATTGCCGGAGAGCGTCAGTGCGACCGAGGCCGCGCCCAGCACCGGGATGCCGCCGATGAGATGGCGCCAGGCGCCGGTGGCCCGGAACAGCACCGGTTCGGCGATGCGCTCGTTGCGGTCCGCGCCCTGGCCCTTCGATTGGAACAGGCGTTCGAACTGCAGGCTGCCGCTGTCGCCGGCCCATTCCTGCAACCGCAGGCGTTGCGCCGCTTCGGTCACGATCCGCGTCAGCACGGCGCGTTCTTCGACCCGCGCGAACGGCGATTCGAAGGGCGAGCCCGCCGCCTTGAACTGCAGCGCGCCGGAGGCGTGGTAGACGACCGCGCGGGCGCCGTTCGCCAGCTGTACCAGCGTACGGTCGTCGCGGGTGGCGAAATTGGCGCGGTCGTGCGCGCACTCGGTCGCCTCTTCGACCAGCGCGAGGAAACGGCTGGCACGCGCCCGCACGTCGTCCAGGGTGAAGGGGCGTAGCGCCAGGACGTCGGCGCGGTTGGGGAGCCGGTCCGCGCAGGCCGCGGCCAGGCTGTCGATCAGGATTTGCTCGTTCATGGCTCAGCCCTCCGTCCAGTACCACAGGATGCAGGCCTGCTGGGCCGGCGCCAGGTCGGCATCGACATTGCCGTGTCCCCACAGGTGGTCGCGATTCAGGTACGACAAATCCCAGCGAATATTCCCGTTGTTCCAGGTTGCGGCATTGCCCACGCAGACGGTGATGGGGTGGTTGTCCACCCACCAGTCCGAGACGCCGTCATGCCAGGCCTGGCAGACCGTGTCGCCGTCGGTGAGGTTGTCGGCGACGTCCTCGCCGCATTCGTCGGTCGTGACGCCGTCCCACATGGTTTCCCATGCGCCGCAGTAGATGTGCATGCGGGCGAAGATGTTCCACAGGCCGCTGACGCGGTTGCGGTCCACGGTCTCGCAGGAATAGGCCATCACCCATTCGTTGTTCCAGTCCTCGCCCAGCTGCCAGCGGTTCGAGTAGGTGCGCCACTCGCTGTGCGGGGTATCGTAGAGCATGCGCGCGCGGCCGTCGGCCTCGTGTCCGCCGTGCGTTTCGAGCCAGAACAAATCGACGTCGTCGACCCAGCTGCGGTCGTCGCCGCCCTGGTCGACATCGCGGATGTCGGTTTCCCAGCAATCCGTATTGGCCCAATAGAATGCGCGCACGTGGCCGGCTGCACGCAGCTTGCTGTCGAATCCGTTACTTCGATTGAATGTATAGGTCAGATCTCCTGCCGTGCTCACGCCAGCGGCGCGCGCATGACTGAAGTATCGGATCGCCTCGACTCCGAACCTTGCCATGACAACCTCCTGTTGATCGGTCGATGTGCGCCGGGAAATCGCAAGGAGCAGGGAAGGATCCCTGGTGCGCGGCGCAGCAGTGACCACAGTAGCGGTCCGTTTTGGAGCGAGGTCTGCCGTAGATCACGGGCGCTCGGTGGCGGCAGCGTGGTATTCGACGCGGCGCAGGCGGGGCGTGTTGGCAGGGAAATGCTTGAGAGGGAGGAAGTGCGGCCCGGGCGTGGCGGGCGCCGACGGCCCGGGCGAAGGAGGGAGGTTTGCGACCGGCTGCCACTTGGGGTGGCGAAAGCCGAGCGCGCGCTGTTACCTAATACTTACTGCTACTGCTACTGCTTGCTGCTTAGCGGTTCGCCAGCCAGCGCAGTTCCGCTGCCAGGTTAGGCGAGTGCTTTTCGGCGTCGGCTGCCATGGCGAACAGCTCGGCACGGCCCTGGCGTTCGGCGACGGCGTAGGAGGCCTTGGCGGCGCGTTCCTTGCGCGCGGCGAGCCAGCCGCCGTGGGCGACGAAGAGCTGTTCCGAGAAGCTGCGGATCGTCGCGAACAGGCCGGTGGATTGGTGGCGCAGACCGTCTTCCTGCGCCTGGGTGATCGTTGCTGCGTTCATGTTTGGCTCCAAGGTAAATACTGTGATGTTGCGGTGCAGTATAAATTCCTTGGGGCTATAAATATACTTTCAGTTCGTGATGTCCGCGATAATGTAGGCTTATGTTTGTCGAGCTGATAAGCCAGCCCTGCCGGGGCACTTCCAATGTGACCAGTTTCTCTTGCATGCGCTGTTCGTTTTTGTTGCGCTGCGGTGTAGAAAAAGAAAAACTTGGTACGAAGTTAATAAATCACATTGATTTATTTATTATTGAAATTTATACTCGATGTCTTTTCGCCACGTTTTGTCCTTCGCATGCATACCTTTGCCCGTCCAACTTCCTTCGTCGACCCCGCCACGCCACGTCTGCCGGGCTCGAACCAGCTGGGCATGCGCGAGTTCAACGAACGCGTGGTCCTGCATGCGATCCGCCTGCATGGCAGCCTGCCGAAGGCCGAACTGGCGCGGCTGACCAACCTGAGCACGCAGACAGTATCGGTAATCATCAACCGCTTGCTGGAAGAGGGCTTCGTGGTCAAGCGCGATTCCCTGCGCGGCCGGGTAGGCCAGCCCTCGCAGCCGATTGCCCTGAATCCGGACGGCGCCTTTGCGATCGGCGTACAGATCGGGCGCCGCAACCTGGATGTCGCCCTGATCGATTTCACCGGGGCGCCGCGCTACCGCAAGTCCATCGTCTACGGCGCGCCTTCGGTCGACGCCGTGTTCGGCGAGATCGGCGAGCACCTGGAGCGCATCGCCGACCAGCTTGGCGCCGAGAAGGCGCAGCGTGTGAGCGGCATCGGCCTGGCCGCGCCGCTGGCCTTCGGTGGCTGGCGCGAACTGGTGGGCCTGTCGCCGCAGGATGCCGATGCCTGGACCCGCACCAATATGCGTGAGCGCCTGCAGGCCATGACCCGGCTGCCGGTCGCCTTTGCCAAGGACACGGCGGCCGCCTGCGTCGCCGAACTGGTGGCCGGGCGCGGACGCCACCTGAAGAACTACCTGTACGTTTACATCGATACCCTGATCGGCGGCGGCCTGGTCCTGAACGGCCAGCCGCATGCCGGCGTCTACGGCAATGCGGGCGCGATCGGTTCGATGCCGCTGGGGGTGGCCGATGATGTGCGTCCGGGCGGCGCGCAGCAATTGCTGGCCTGCGCCTCGCTGGCCACGCTCGATGACATGCTGGCGGCCGTGGGCCTGGACAGGCTGCCGGCCGGCGATGCGCGCCTGCTGCAGGCGCCCTGGGCCCCGGTCACGGCGCGCTGGCTGGAGGAAGCGGCGCGCGCGATCGCCTTTGCCGTCAACGGCTCGTCCTGCCTGCTCGACCTGGGCGGCGTGATCGTCGACGGCGCGTTTGGTGCACCGCTGCTGGACAAGCTGGTCGATGCAATCCACACGGCGCTGGGCCAGTACAGCTGGCAGGGCATCATGCGCCCCGACATCATTCCCGGCGCCATCGGGCGCGATGCGAAGGTGATCGGAGCGGCTTACCTGCCGCTGCACGCGAATTTCGCGCCGGGACACGAGTCCTTGCTGAAGCAGGGGAGGGGATGAACGCCGTCCCGACATGCAAAAAGCCCGCTTCGAGAAGCGGGCTTTTTTGTATTCGTGGTCGGGGTGAGAGGATTCGAACCTCCGGCCTCTACGTCCCGAACGTAGCGCTCTACCGGGCTAAGCTACACCCCGACGGTTTGAGACGCCAAGATAGGCGTCTCGGGAAGCATTACTATAATTTTGCTCAATGGTTCCTGTCAACAGCGAAACGGCACAGCTGGAGCAGGCTTTCCTTGTAGAGGCTGTCGGGCAGATCGGCGATCGATTCAGCGGCGCGGCGCGCTGCCGTTTCGGCTTCGCGGCGGGTGTAATCGAGGGCGCCGCTGGAGGTGACGGCGGCCAGCACGGCGTCGAAATGCTGCTCGTCGCCCTGCTCGATACAGCTGCGCACCAGCTCGCGCTGCTCGGGCGTGCCGTGTTCCATCAGGTAGATCAGGGGCAGGGTGGGTTTGCCTTCGCGCAGGTCGTCGCCGACGTTCTTGCCGATCTCGGTGGCGTCGCCGGCGTAATCGAGCACGTCGTCGATCAGCTGGAAAGCAGTACCTAAAGAGCGCCCGTATTCGCCGGCCGCGGCCACTTGCGCGCTGCTGGCGCCGGCCACCAGGGCGCCGAGTTCGGCGGCCGCCTCGAACAGCTTGGCGGTCTTCGAGCGGATCACTTTAAGGTAGCTCTCGTGGGTCACGTCCGGATCGTGCATGTTCAGCAGCTGCAGCACTTCGCCTTCGGCGATCACGTTGGTCGCGTCCGACAGGATCTGCATGACGCGCATGTTTTCCAGGCTCACCATCATCTGGAAGGAACGCGAATACAGGAAGTCGCCGACCAGCACCGAAGCGGCATTGCCAAACAGCGCATTCGCCGTCTGGCGCCCGCGGCGCATCGAGGATTCGTCGACGACGTCGTCATGCAGCAAGGTGGCGGTGTGGATGAATTCGACGACGGCTGCCAGTTCGTGGTGCGCCGTGCCCTTGTAACCGTAGGCGTTGGCCAGCAGCAGCACCAGCACAGGGCGGATACGCTTGCCGCCGGCGCTGATGATGTACTCGGCGATCTGGTTAACCAGGCTCACTTCCGAATGCAGGCGCTGGCGGATCACCGTGTTGACCGCATCCATGTCGGCGGCGATCGATTGGGTGATGGTGTTCTGGGCGTGAGGGGTAGCGGCGGACAAGGCGAACCTGCGTTATGTGCGTTGAATGTGCGAGAGTGCGGCGATTATACGACATGCAAGCATGAGCCGTGCCATTTGGCCAAGTTTGCGCGTGTCCGCCCGCGCTTTGCGCCTTCGGGGCGGCGTTGCCGGGATGCCACGCCCGTGTGGCGGCCATCCCGGCTTTTGACGCAACAGAATCATCCGTGTATAATTCCCTGTTCCCCGGCACCAGAGAAGCGCAGCGCGGTCATTGACCCGGTCGCCGCCGCAGGGATTTTTAATTAACAATTGATGAGGTTTTCAATCATGTACGCGGTCATAAAAACCGGTGGCAAGCAATACAAAGTTGTCGCTGGCGAAAAACTTAAAGTAGAACAGATACCGGCAGACATTGGTTCCGAACTCTCCATCGATCAGGTCCTCGCCGTTGGCGCGGGCGAGAGCATCAAGTTTGGTGCTCCTCTGGTCGAAGGCGCGACGGTGCTGGTGAAGGTCGTTTCCCATGGTCGCCACGACAAGGTCCGCATTTTCAAGATGCGCCGTCGTAAGCACTACCAGAAGCGTCAGGGCCACCGCCAGAACTTCACCGAGATCGAAGTCGTTTCGATCAACGGCTAATTGCCCCGGTCTATTTAAACAGTCATCAAGGAGTAACTAAATGGCACACAAAAAAGGCGGCGGCACTACCCGTAACGGCCGCGACTCAGAAAGCAAACGCCTCGGCGTCAAAGTGTACGGCGGCCAGGCGATCAACGCCGGCGGCATCATCGTGCGTCAGCGCGGCACCCAGGTTCGTCCTGGCGTGAACGTCGGTCTGGGCAAGGATCACACCCTGTTCGCCCTGGTCAACGGCACCGTGAAATTCGTCAAGCAAGGCGTGGGCTCGAAGCAGTTCGTGACCGTCGTTGCCAACGAAGCAGTCGCTGCTTAAATCAAGCATGCAAGCGCCGCCCCGAGCGGCGCATCTTGTAAGGCGCAAGCCTTCCATCGAAAGGCTCTGCTTAATGTAGAGCCTTTTAGTTTTTTGGCGGTCAAAAATGAAGTTTATCGACGAAGCACGAATTGATGTCATTGCTGGCGACGGCGGCAACGGGTGCGCCTCGTTCCTGCGCGAGAAGTTCCGCCCCTTCGGCGGTCCGGACGGCGGCGACGGCGGCAAGGGCGGCTCGATCTGGGCGGTGGCGGACCGTAACATCAACACCCTGGTGGACTTCCGCTATTCGAAGACCCATACGGCGCGCAATGGCGAGCCGGGCCGCGGCTCGGACTGCTACGGCAAGGGCGCGGACGACGTCACCCTGCGCATGCCGGTCGGCACCCTGATCATCGATAACGACAACGGCGAGATCATCGCCGACCTGACCGAACACGGCCAGACCGAACTGCTCGCCAAGGGCGGCGAGGGCGGCTGGGGCAACATCCACTTCAAGACCTCGACCAACCGCGCACCGCGCCAGAAGACCGACGGCAAGCCGGGCGAGCGCCGCACGCTGCGCCTCGAGCTGAAGGTGCTGGCCGACGTGGGCCTGCTGGGCATGCCGAATGCGGGCAAGTCGACCTTCATTACGGCCGTCTCGAACGCCAAGCCGAAGATCGCAGACTACCCGTTCACGACCCTGCATCCGAACCTCGGCGTGGTGCGCGTATCGCACGCGAAGAGTTTCGTCATCGCCGACATCCCGGGCCTGATCGAAGGCGCGGCCGAAGGCGCGGGTCTCGGCCACCAGTTCCTGCGCCACCTGGCGCGTACCGGCCTGCTGCTGCACATCGTCGACCTCGCACCATTCGAGGAAACCGTCGATCCGGTCAAGGAAGCCAAGGCCCTGATCAAGGAACTCGAGAAGTACGACGAAGACCTGCTGAACAAGCCGCGCTGGCTCGTGCTCAACAAGCTCGACATGGTGCCGGAAGAAGAGCGCAAGAAGAAAGTAAAAGACTTCCTCAAGAAGATGGCCTGGAAAGGCCCGGTCTTCGAGATCTCGGCCCTCAGCCGCGAAGGCTGCCAGGACCTGATCAATGCGATCTACCTGCACCTGGAAGAGAAACGCGGTGCCGAAGTACGCGCCGACGAGACCACCCAGATGACCGAAGAAGCACGCGGCATCGTCTCGATCGATCCGGACGATCCACGCTTCAAGATCCTTGAAGACTAAGCGTCCGGCACTCACCAGGGCCTGGGCCCGCGGCCAGCTGCTGCAGCTGGTCGCCACCGCCAGTTCGCTGGCGGCGCTCGTTGCGCTGCTCGACCCGGACCGGGTCGCCACCGCAATGGGCCTGTTTCTCGTTGGCGTGAACGGCTACAGCCAGTTCTACGCCATCTATGTCGGAGTCCGTCTCGCCACCGCGGGACTGGCTGTGCTGGCGGCAAGGCGGGGCGACCAGCCCATCCTCGGCGATCTCGTAGCATTGTTCCTGCTCGCCCAGCCGGCCGGGCGCCTGGTCGCGGCCTTCGCGATCGGCCTGCCGCATGGGTCCTTGTTCGTCGTCAGCGGGATCGAGTTGCTGGCAGGGCTGGCCCTGCTGGCCTTGCGCCCCAGGGAAAAAAGACTCTCGCCATGAATTCAGTCATCCAGACCGCCGGCCGCATCATCGTCAAGGTCGGCTCCTCGCTCGTCACCAACGAAGGCCGCGGCCTCGATCACCACGCCATCGCGCGCTGGGCCACCCAGATCGCGGCCCTGCGCGGCCTCGGCAAGGAAGTCGTGCTGGTCAGCTCCGGCGCGATCGCCGAAGGCATGCTGCGCCTCGGTTTCGCTACGCGTCCGCACGACATCCACGAGCTGCAGGCCTGCGCCGCCGTCGGCCAGATGGGCCTCGCCCAGATCTACGAGACCAGTTTTAAAGCACACGGCGTCAAGACCGCCCAGGTGCTGCTCACGCACGCCGACCTGGCCGACCGCGAGCGCTACCTGAACGCGCGCGCGACGCTCACGACCTTGCTCCGCCTGGGCGTGGTCCCGATCATCAACGAGAACGATACCGTCGTCACCGACGAGATCAAGTTCGGCGACAACGACACCCTGGGCGCCCTGGTCGCCAACCTGATCGAAGCCGATGCCCTGGTGATCCTGACCGACCAGCGCGGCCTGTATTCCGCCGATCCGCGCAAGGACCCAAGCGCCACCCTGATCGAACGCGCCCAGGCCGGCGACGCCAGCCTGGAAGCGATGGCCGGCGGCGCCGGCAGCAATATCGGCAGCGGCGGCATGCTGACCAAGGTGCTGGCCGCGCGCCGCGCCGCGCGTTCGGGCGCCCACACCGTGATCGCCTGGGGCCGCGAACCCGAGGTGCTGACGCGTCTGGCCGGCGGCGAATCGATCGGCACCGAACTGCAGGCGCCCACCACGCGGCTGACCGCACGCCGCCAGTGGATGGTCGACCATCTGCACACGTCCGGTGAAGTGGTGCTGGACGCCGGCGCCGTGCAAAAACTCACGCGCGAAGGCAAGTCCCTGCTGCCGATCGGCGTCATCGCCGTCAAGGGCGAATTCGGGCGCGGCCAGGTGATCACCTGCGTCAGCGAAGCCGGCCAACCAATCGCGCGCGGCCTGACCAGCTACACCAGCAGCGAAGTGCGCCGCATCATGCGCCACTCTTCGCACGAGATCGAAGCCATCCTCGGCTACATCGAAGGGCCGGAACTGGTCCACCGCGACAACCTAGTCCTCCTCTGAAAGCACGCATGTCCCACCCTGATCCGGCCGCCGTCGTCCAGGCCCAGTTAGACGCCTACAACGCCAAAGACATCGACGCCCTGATGGCGACCTATGCGCCGGATGCCCGGCAGTTCACGCTGCACGGCCCGCTACTGGCCGAAGGCATCGATGCGATCCGTCCGCGCTATGTGACGCGCTTTGCCGAGCCCGACCTGCACGCGCGCCTGCTCAGCCGCACGGTGCTGGGCAACTTCGTCACCGACCTCGAAGTCGTGACGCGCAACTTCCCGGAAGGGAAGGGCAGCGTCGAGATGCTGTGCATCTACGAGGTGGTCGACGGCCGCATCGCGCGCGCTTCCTTTGCCACCGGCGCCACCACGCTGTTCGCCGCTGCCTGAACGAAGCGGTCCAGTTGTTGCCTGAGGGATAACTTCATGGCAACATGTCCGGTATTTCCAATCGGACAAGGACCGCCGCATGCCCTACGCACGATCTCTCGCATTGTTGCTGCTATGGGCAGCGGGCGGCGCATGCGCCGCCACCGCGCCCGATGAAGACAAACTCGGCAAGCCGCTGGGCTACCCGGTCGGCACGGCAAAAAACTGGTTCTACGACGAGTCGGTGCGGGTCGGGTCCTTTACCGCCCAGGGCGAGATTCCCGGTATCTTCGGCGGCAAGGCCAACGTCCTTGCGGCCAGCAGCGCGCCGATGCCGCTGCCGCGCCTGGAGCAGGAGCCGCCGATCCGCTGGACGCTCGACATGCGCCGCAAGCTGAGCATCGACGACTATCTGGCGCGCCAGCGCATCATGGGCCTCCTGATCATCAAGGACGGCGTCATCCAGGTCGAACGCTACCAGTATGAGCGCACGGCGCAGCAGCGCTTCGTCTCGAATTCCATGGCCAAGTCGCTTGTCTCGCTGGCCGTGGGCATCGCGCTGGGAGAGGGCAAGATCGCCTCGCTCGACGACCGCGCCGACAAGTACGCGCCGGCCTTGGGCGGCACCCTGTATGGCGACACCACGATCCGCAACCTGCTGCGCATGTCCTCGGGCGCCCATTTCGAGGAGCGCTACGACGGCAAGGACGACATCGAGCGCTGGGCGCGCGCGGTGATCGCGGGCGGGGTCGAGCAGGCGGCCAGGGTGATCACGGTGCGCGATGCGCCGCAGGGCACGCGCTTTTCCTACGCCAGCGCCGAAACGGAAGTGCTGGCGGCGGTGCTGCGCGGTGCGACCGGCGGCAACCTGAGCGACTACCTGGGTACGCGCCTGTGGCAGGCGATCGGCGCCGAGACGCCGGCCTTGTGGCGTGCCGACCGGACCGGCCTGGAACGCGCGGCCGGCAACTTCAATGCCACGCTGCGCGACTACGGACGCCTGGGCGTGGTGCTGGCCAACGACGGCGCGCGTCCCGACGATCCGTCGCATACGCAAGTCATTCCGAACGGCTACCTGATGGAGGCCACCGACTGGCGCCGGGCGCCGCCGGCTTTCCGGCCCCTGGAAGCGACGCCTTACTACGGCTATGGTTACCAGTTCTGGACCTTCCCAAGCGAGAAGCGGCGCTTCGCACTGCTCGGCGTGTACGGGCAGATGATCGTGGTCGATCCGCAATTAAAACTGGTCATGGTGCAGACCGCCGCGAACGCCACGGCCAAGGCAGGCGGGACTTCGCTGGGCAAGGAAGCCGACGCCTTCTGGCGCGGCGTGGTCGAACACTATGGCAAGTGGTAGGAAGGCCACGAATACCACCTTGCCAGGCTGTCCAGAGCCTTTGTGCGAATGCGCATACCGTTCAAATAACTGTGTTGCGACGGGTTCACACCGGGAGCGCCGATCACAGCCACCGCGGGTCATTTAGTTGCCGCACGGATACACTAAACGTTAGACTGGGTGTCACATGCCGCATGCATGCGCCCTGCCATGCGGGCGCTGCAATGCTGGCGGCCGCCCGGTCGCCGTGGTGAATCCAGGAATTTTCATGAAACTCAGCCGTAAACTCCCCCTTTGCTTTGCCGCCGTCGCGCTCGTCGTAGCGTGCGCAGGATTCTTCGGCCTCTATGAGCTGAACAGCTCGATCACGACCTATGGCGGTGCCGTCACCGACTACAGCCAGGCGCAGGGCGTCGCGACCCTGCAGTCGGGCTTCAAGACCCAGGTCCAGGAATGGAAGAACACCCTGCTACGCGGCAAGGACGATGAACAGCGCGCCAAATACTGGCAAGCCTTCCAGGAAGGCGAACGCAAGGTGGCCGAGCAGGCGGGCAAGCTGATCACATCGCTGCCGGCGGGCAAAGAGCGCACGCTGCTCGAGCAGTTTGCGCAAGCCCATACCCGGATGGGCCAGGACTTCCGTACCGGCTACGCGCAGTTCGAGGCCGCAGGCTTCGATCCTGCCGCCGGCGACGCCGCCGTCAAGGGCCAGGACCGCGCGCCCTCCGAACTGCTGGTGCAGGCGTCAGACCAGATCGTCGCGCAAACCGAGCACGATGTGGCCGCGGCGGAAGCCGGCAGCCGGCGTGCAACCTTCCTCAGCCTGCTCGCCATGGTGCTCGGCTCTGCCGCCGCGATCGTGGCCGGCATCGTCGTTTCGCGTTCGATCGTGCGTCCGCTGGACCGCGCCGTCGCGGTGGCCAAGACGGTTGCCGCCGGCGACCTGCGCACCCACATCGAGGTGAGCTCGAACGACGAAACCGGCCAGCTGCTGGCCGCGTTGCGCGACATGAACGCCAGTCTGAAGCAGATCGTCACGAAGGTGCGCAGCGGCGCCGAGACGATTGCCCTGGCGTCCGACGAAATCGCCCAGGGCAACATGGACCTCTCCTCGCGCACCGAGCAGCAGGCCGGCGCGCTGGAAGAAACGGCGTCCTCGATGGAAGAACTGACCTCGACCGTGAAGCAGAATGCCGACAATGCGCGCCAGGCGCGGCAACTGGCGGTGAGCGCCTGCGACGTCGCCGTCAAGGGCGGCGACATCGTCGAGCGCGCGGTCGGCACCATGGCCGCGATCAGCGAGTCGTCGAAGCAGATCGCCGACATCATCGGCGTCATCGACGGCATCGCCTTCCAGACCAATATCCTGGCCTTGAACGCGGCCGTGGAAGCGGCGCGTGCCGGCGAGCAAGGCCGCGGCTTCGCCGTCGTCGCTTCGGAAGTGCGCAGCCTGGCCCAGCGCTCGGCCGTCGCGGCCAAGGAAATCAAGAGCCTGATCGGCGCCTCCACCGAACGCGTGGAGGCGGGCAGCGCGCTGGTCGGCGAAGCGGGCGCCACCATGACCGACATCGTCGCCAGCGTGAAGCGCGTGATGGACGTGATGGCCGAGATCAGCGCAGCCACCACCGAGCAGGGCGCCGGCATCGAGCAGATCAACATCGCCGTCACCGAGATGGACACCGTCACCCAGCAGAACGCGGCGCTGGTCGAGGAAGCGGCGGCGGCGGCCGAGGCGCTGCGCGAGCAGACCGTGGCGCTGAACGGCGTGGTCGGCGTATTCAAGCTCGACGGCGATGCTGCCCCGGCCGCCGCCAACGATGCGCCGGCGGGACCGGCCATCGGCGTGGCGCCGGTGCGCGCACTGCCGGCAGCGGGCCTGCGTGCCCCATCGAGGCCTGTCGCACAGCGTGTCGCAGCAGGCGCCGGCGACTGGGAAGCGTTCTAAGTAAAGTTTTTTGCCTTGACAGCCCGCGCCGGCGCCATGCCGCGCGGGCTTTTTTTATGGCGCTGTTCACGTTAGGTATGGAATCTTCTTGAACGGCTGAGGTCAAATCCAGACTTCACCCGACGGAGGTTCGCATGCAAGCACGCAAGTTCGAGCACTTTCTGACGCAGCTGGCAGCGCTCACCTTGCGTCAGCGGCAACGCTTGCTCAGTCTCTTGCTTCCGGAGATAAAGCGGGACCAGGCCGTCGAGGTAATCGAACAGCACACCGCCGGGCGGCTCGTGTGTCCCGGCTGTGGCGCGCGCGATTTTCACAAGCACGGCCGCGCGCACGGCCTGCAGCGCTACCGCTGCCGCAATTGCGGACGCACCTGTAACGGGCTGAGCGGCACACCCTTGGCGCGCCTGCGCCACAAGGACCGCTGGCTCGATTACCTGGGCGAGATGCTCGATTCGCACAGCATCCGCCGCGCCGCCGAGCAACTGGGCGTGGCCGGCGCAACCAGCTTTCGCTGGCGCCACCGGTTTCTCGCCTTGAGCACGCAGGACCGTCCCGACCGCTTGGGAGGCATCGCCGAGGCGGACGAGATGTATGTGCTGGAATCCCGGAAAGGCTCACGCTCGCTCGATCGCCCTGCACGCAAGCGCGGCGGGAAAGCGACAAAACGCGGCATCTCGAACGAGCAGATGTGCATCCTGGTCGCCCGCGACCGCAGCGGCCAGACGCTCGACTGGGTACCCGGCAAAGGCCCGGTGACGCGCCGGCAGTTGCACGAACACCTGAAAACCCGGCTGGAACCGGACGTGCTGCTGGTCACGGATAGTCACGCGGCCTATCGCCATTTCGCACGAGAAGCGGGCATCACACATGAAGCAGTGAATCTGCAAGCCGGCGTGCGGGTGCGCGGCGCCATCCATGTGCAGAACGTGAACGCCTATCACAGCCGCCTGCGCGGTTGGCTCCAGCCTTTCCGGGGCGTGGCCAGCCGTTACCTGACCAACTACCTCGGCTGGCGCTGGGCACTCGATGGTGGACGCATCAAGGCGCCGGAAGGACTGCTGCGGATGGCGCTGGGGCGTCAGGCGGCTTTCCACACTTAACGCGAACAGCGCCTTTTTTATGCCACCGTCAGGCGGCGACCGGCGGCACCGGTTCCGGCGCGATCAGGCCATCCGGCGCCGGGGTCTTGTCGCGGAACTCGCACAGATCGTTGATGATGCAGTTCCAGCACTTCGGGCGGCGCGCCACGCAGGTGTAGCGGCCATGCAGGATCAGCCAGTGGTGGGCGTCCTGCAGGAACTCCTTGGGCACGAATTTCAGCAGCTTCATCTCGACCTGGTCGACGTTCTTGCCCGGTGCGATCTTCGTCCGGTTGGACACGCGGAAGATGTGAGTATCGACCGCCATCGTCGGCTCGCCGAAGGCCGTGTTCAGGACCACATTGGCCGTCTTGCGGCCGACGCCCGGCAGGGCTTCCAGCGCCTCGCGCTCGCGCGGTACTTCACCGCCGTACTGGTCCACCAGGATCTGGCAGGTGGCGATCACGTTCTTCGCCTTGGTGTTGTACAGGCCGATCGTCGAGATATAGGTCTTCAGTTCGTCCAGGCCGAGGTCGAGGATCTTCTGCGGCGTGTTCGCCACCGGATACAGGCGGCGCGTGGCCTTGTTCACGCCGACGTCGGTAGACTGCGCCGACAGCAGCACGGCGATCAGGAGTTCGAAGGGCGTCGTGTATTCCAGCTCGGTGGTCGGATGCGGATTGGCGGCGCGGAAGCGCGTAAATATTTCTAAACGTTTGGCCGGGTTCATTAGTCAGGCTTATCTTTCGGCTGTTCAGGCGGAGTAGCGGCGGCACGCTGGCGGGCGCGTTCCATGGCGGCGGCGATGATGGCGCGCTTGCGTTCCTTTTCCGCCAGTTCCTCGGGGGTGTTGGTTGCCTCGGCAGTGACTTCGCGCATCTTTTCCAGCGCCTTGGCCGCGAGGCGCGCTTCGTTCTCTTCGCGCTCGCGCTTCAGGCGTTCGCTGCGGAAGTCGTGACGGGCGCGGGCGGCGTCGGCCGCTTGCTGCGACCAGGCAGCCCAGCCGGTGGCCTCTCCGGTGACCGGCACCATGCTGATGCAGTCGACCGGGCAGGGCGCCACGCACAGGTCGCAACCGGTGCACAGGCTGGGCAGGATGGTGTGCATCTGCTTGGCCGCGCCGAGGATGGCGTCGACCGGGCAGGCCTGGATGCACAGGGTGCAGCCGATGCACAAGGCTTCGTCGATGAAGGCGACCGGGCGCGGGCGCTCGACCCCGTTGGCCGGGTTGATCGGAATCACCGGGCGGCCGGTCACGCTGGACAGGCGGCGCACGCCCTCGATGCCGCCGGGCGGGCACTGGTTGATGTCGGCTTCGCCTGCGGCGATCGCTTCGGCATAGGGCCGGCATGCCGGATAGCCGCACTTGGTGCATTGCGTCTGCGGCAGCTGGTCTTCGATCAGGTCGGCAAGGGTCTTGGTCACGGCGCAGCGAAAGCGATGTCAAAGGCGTCATTATCCGACAAAAGCGGGCGGGGTGCGACCTGCGCTGGCGAGCCCGGCAGTTGCGTGGGTGAGCGTACAGAGGCGTAAGCCGGCGTGTGGCTTACTGGAGACTCCGCCGGGCCGTTGCCGGCTTTATGACAGGAGAAATCCATGAAGAACAAGACGATTGCACGCGCCATGATCGCCGTCATGCTGGCAGGCAGCCTGCCGGCGATGGCCCAGGACCGCGGCTACCGCGACCACCGCGACGACCGCGCGCAGGAACGCCGCGAGGAACGCCGCGAATACCGCGAGGAGCGCCGCGAGGAGCGCCGTGAAGCCCGCCGCGACTACCGCGACGACCGCCGCGACGAGCGCCAAGCCTACCGCGAGGGCTACCGCGACGCCCGCCGCGGCGCCGGCCCGCGCCACGACCTGTACCGCGGCCAGCGCCTGCCCTCCGCTTACCACAACCGTCAATACGTGGTCGACAACTGGCGCGCGCACCGCCTGAGCGCGCCGCCGCGTGGCTACCACTGGGTGCAGGTCGGCGGCGACTACGTGCTGGCGGCGATTGCGACGGGGATCATTGCCAGCGTTCTGTTGAATAATTAAGCAAACACGATATTTGTGCCCGTTGAATAATTAAGCAAACACGATGTTTGCGCCGGAGTCCTGGGCTCGAGAGCCCAGGCTACGGAGCCCAGGCTACGCAATTGAGACAGTGCGTATCGTTCTCGTAAGTGGCGTATCTAACAGATGTGATCCGCCGCCGATGGCTTAATAGGCCATCGGCCGCATGACGCGGCGAACGCTGATAGGAGAATGTATGAACGAATGGATTATCGCCCCCTTGCTCGAACCCGACCCGACCGGCATGATCGCGCACCGCGTTTCCGCGCACAGCGCTGACGGACAGGACGAAGCGGAAGAGGAGAATGGCGAGCGCCGCCATGGCGATCGCCGCGACAACCGCGACGACGAAGCCGATCCGGACTTCGGCCGCGGCGAGGACCGGCGCGAAGACGTGCTGTAAGAAATAGCTCGCATTAAATAACAAGGCCGTCCGGCTTGCGCGGGACGGCCTTGTTTTATTTCAGCCTAACTGATCAGAACTTGTAGTTGCCGGTCAGGTAGAACTGGCGGCCCAGCGGATCGGCGTAGCGCGGGTCGAAGCCGACCTGGTGGCCCGACGAGTTACGCAGCGACAGCGGCGGCTCGCGGTCGAACAGGTTCTTGATACCGGCACGCAGGGTGATCGCTTCGTTGTACTTGAAGCGGGCTTGCCAGTCGAAGGTCGTGAACGACGGCACTTCCAGGCGGAAGTTCTTCACGGTCGCGTTGGCAGCCACGTCGCGCACGTCCGCTGCGGCGTCGGTATAGCCGTTGCGGTAGTTGACGACGATGCTGTTCGACAGCTTGCCGGTGTCGAGCGTGGTCAGCAGGCGCGCGATGTTCTTGAACGTCACGGCGTTGTTGATGCCGAAGTAGTTCATGCTGTTGACCCAGTCGTCGCTGGTGCCCGGACGGGTGTAGTCCGATTTCAGCGTGTGGGTACCGTTCAGGGTCGCGGTCAGGTTACCGAAAGCGAAGCGTTGACGGGCGGTGATGTCCCAGTCGATGCCGCGGTTATGCGTACGGCCGATGTTCACCGACGAGCTGCGGAAAGCCCAGTAGGTGTTGCCGGTCGACGGTTCGGTGTAGGTCGTGAACAGGTCGCGGAACTTCACCGGATCGGCGAAGGCCTGCTGCTCGCTGACGGCCGAGACGGCGTCACGGATCTTCACGTCCCACAGGTCCAGGCCCATCGACAGGCGGGCGCTCGGTTCCCAGCGGGTACCGATGGTGAACTGCTTCGAGGTTTCCGGGCGCAGGTTCTCGTTACCGCTCGAGACGACGTTGTACTGGGTCTTGCCTGGACGGCACAGGGTGGCGTCGGCGATCGGGCAGTCGAAGTTACCGGCGGTGAAGCCTGCGTTGACCAGCGGCTGGGCGATGTCGAGCATGCTCGGTGCCTTGAAGCCGGTGCCGTACGAACCACGGAACAGCAGCTGCTGGGTCGGCTGGTAGCGTGCCGACAGCTTGTAGGTCGACTTCGACTGGTCGCTGCCGAACTTGCGGCCCTGGATTGCATCGTCGATCGCCGAGATCTTGTCATAGCGCAGGGCAGCGTTCAGTTCGATCTGCTTGGTCAGCGGTGCACGGAACTCGGTGAAGGCGCCCATGTTGTCGCGCTTCATGTCGTACGCGGGCGAGGTATTGAAGTTGTAGATGTCGGCCGAGGTGGCATGCGGCACCTGGTCGTAGCGGTACTCGCGATAGTCGGCGCCGAGGGCGACCGCGGCGGCGCCGCCTGCCATGGCGAACAGTTCGCGCGAGGCGCGCAGGTCGACCGCCTTCAGGGTGGTCGAGGCTTCGCGGATCGAGCCGTGGAAGATCGAGTTCTTGATCAGTTCCTGGGTCGTTGCGCTCTGGGCGCCGATCGGTGCAAACGGATCGAAGGCGCGGTCGGCCAGCATCTTGCGGAACTCGGCGTTCTTGGCGTAGCCGCCGACATAGCGCTCGTCGATGGCGTTCTGCGACCAGGTCAGGGCGGTGTTCACGCTCCAGTTCGCCACATCGATGTCGGCGCCGACGACGGCGTGCTTCGATTCGGTGATGGTCTGGCTGTCGCGGGTGCCCCAGTCGTAGGTACGGTAGTTACCGGCCACGCTCTTGATGCCGGCGGCGCGCTGGGCAGGCGTCAGGTAGGGATCGACGTACTGGGTGAACATGGCCGAGTTCGTCGCGATCGTGAACGGCGCGGTGTTCGAGGCGATACGCGCGGTCAGGTCGAAACGCGAGTAAGCGACGTCCGAGAACAGGGTGACGTTATCGGCAACTTTCAGCGAGCCCTTCAGGAACAGGCTGTCGCGCTTGTTTTCAGGAACGATTTCGACCTGGGTGACGAAGTCGAACGAGCAATTCTGGATCGCTGCGGTGTTCGTCAGGCTGGCATAGTTCAGTTCCGGGCAGCTGCCGTTCTTGCGCAGGTATGGCGAGAAGGCCGCGGAAGCCACTTTCGGATCGTTGAAGGTGACGGTGACGTTGGCCGGAATCGTAGCCGAGCTGGTACGGTCGTAGATGTACTGCTTGCCGCCGTATTCGAACGGCAGGTAGGCGGTCTTCGCGAAGTCGCGGTCGGTTGCGCGCACCTGGCTCTGGTCGTCGTGGCGATAGCTCAGCAGGACGTTGAAGCCCTGGGTGTCGAGGTCGCCGAAACCGTAGCTGGCGGCCACGTATTTCGAATCGCCCGCGCGGTTGCTGGTCGGGGTGCTGTAGTTGGCCTCGATGTCGCCGCCTTGCTGGTTGCGCTTGAGGACGAAGTTGATGACGCCGGCGATGGCATCCGAGCCGTACAGGGCCGAGGCGCCGTCGGTCAGGATCTCGACGCGCTCGACCGCGCTCATCGGGATCGCCTGCAGGTTGACCGAGCTGCCCGAACCTTGCGGCGCCAGGCGGCGGCCGTTCAGGAGGACCAGGGTGTAGCTTTCGCCGATGTCGTGGATCGACGCGCTGACGCGGCCGCCCGAGTTCGAGCCGGCAGCGATGGCCGAGATCGTGAAGCCTTGCATGGCCGGCAGGGTCTGGATCAGTTCCGCCACGCTGGTCGCGCCGGTC
Organism: Massilia sp. Mn16-1_5; assembly: GCF_004798585.1. Lineage (GTDB taxonomy): Bacteria > Pseudomonadota > Gammaproteobacteria > Burkholderiales > Burkholderiaceae_D > Telluria. The sequence goes on along the minus strand of NZ_PPXQ01000008.1, from coordinate 152,582 downwards.
TTGGCGATGACTTCCTGCGACAGCGTCTGGATCGGCAGTGCGCCTTCGACGTTGATGCGTTTAATTGCCGAGCCCGTCACTTCGACGCGCTGCATCGGCTGTTCTTGTGCGAACGACTGGTTGACTGCCAGGCCGGCCAACAGGCCCAGCGCCAGGCGCACGGAACGTACGCCCATTTTCTCTCTGAACATCATATCTTCTCTATTACCTTATTTCGTTTTTGCAAGTGGTCTCCGGCTTCCTGCGAGGGATCGCCTCTGCAGTTACCGAAATAAATTATGTAGAAGAACTCAATAATGTCGAAGGGAAATTTGTGGGAATTGGTTAGATTTGCACAAATGGAACGCTGTGCATTCCTGATGCAATCTCGCATAACGCCCGTACATACAGGGCCTATGCGTTTTGGGCAGGTTTGCCGAATACTCTACAAAATGCTTTGATGCAACACTGTATGTTGCGCACTTACAACTTGGAGTGGCTGTGCCATACGGACTTGAGGAAAACGCAAAAAAAATGCCGCAGTCACTGCGGCATTTTTGATGAAGAGAAGGGGGGCGTTCAGCTGAATTCGCGGATGAATTCGCCGATCTTTGGACAGATGGTCTCGCGCCAGCGGCGGCCCGAGAAGATGCCGTAGTGGCCCGCTTTCGGCGCCACGTAGTCGCGCTTCATGTTTTCCGGGATGCTGCTGCACAGTTCGTGCGCGGCCTGGGTCTGGCCGGCGCCGGAGATATCGTCGAGTTCGCCTTCGATGGTGAACAGGGCGACTGTCTTGATGTCCTGCGGACGCACCAGCTTGCCGCCGACTTCCCATGTGCCCTTCGGCAGGCGGAATTCCTGGAACACGGTCTTGATGGTGTCGAGGTAGTACTCGGCCGGCATGTCGAGCACCGCATTGTATTCGTCGTAGAACTGGCGGTGGCTTTCCGCCGACTCCTCGTCGCCGCGCACCAGGTGCTGGTAGAACTCGCGGTGCGACTGGGCGTGGCGGCCCGGGTTCATGGCGATGAAGCCGGCGTGCTGCAGGAAGCCCGGATACACCTTGCGCCCGAAGCCCGGATAGTTACCCGGCACCGCGTAGATCACCGTGTTCTCGAACCAGGAGAACGGCTTTTCGGTGGCCAGGTCATTCACCGCAGTCGGCGATTTGCGCGGGTCGATCGGGCCGCCCATCATCGTCATCGTCTTCGGCAGCTTCGGATCATTGTCGCTTGCCATCAGCGAGATGGCGGCCAGCACCGGCACGGTCGGCTGGCAGACGGAGATCACGTGCACGTCCGGACCCAGGGTGCGGATGAAGTCCTGCACGTAATAGATGTAATCATCGAGGTGGAAGGGACCGTCGGACAGTGGCACCATGCGCGCGTCGATCCAGTCGGTGATGAAGACGTCGTGATCCGGTAGCAGGGCGCGCACGGTGTCGCGCAGCAGGGTCGAGTGGTGGCCCGACAGCGGCGCGACCACCAGCACGGTCGGCTGCGCCAGCGCTTCGAAAGCCGCGTCCGGCAAATCCTTCTTGAAATGCAAGAGCTTGCAGAAGGGCTTGGTGACGGCCGCGCGTTCGACGATGTTGACCGTCTCGCCCTTGATGGTAGTGGTGTCGAGGCCAAAGGCCGGCTTTTCGTAATCCTTGCCCAACCGGTACATCAGCTCGTACCCGGCGGCGATACGCTGGGAAAACGGGGTGTGGGCAAACGGGGAAACCGGATTGGAGAACAGCTTCGAGGACGCATCCGCCCATTGCATCAGCGGGGTCAGGAAGGAGCGTTGCATCTCGTGCAGTTGATAAAGCATAGTATTTCCTTCATGTGGTGCGTGTCGCTTCGGCGCGTTGCCGGAGCCCTTGCGCCCGGCTTGCCGCCGTGTGGGCGGACATTTCCAGTGCGCGAAAATTCATCAACCAATTATAGGATAACTTGCTTGACGCGTGGAAATATCCATTTCCCTCCCAAGCTTATTCGGCGCACGCTTAAGGGAATTTATACACCCGATTACGCTAGGCCGTCGGTGATGCGGCACACATAAAAACAAATGCCCCGGAGGTCCGGGGCATTGTGGTGTATCTGAAACTGAACGGTCGTTTTAATCGAAGACCGGAGTCTCGACGCCCAGGATCTTGTGCAGTTTCGGCGAAGTCGTCGTGTACTGCATGTGGATCTTCTTGTCAGGGAAGATGTACGGGGCGGCGCCGAAGGCGGCCAGCGCGGCTTCGTGGAAGCCCGACAGGATCAGCTTCTTCTTGCCCGGGTAGGTGTTGATGTCGCCCACGGCGAAGATGCCGGGCACGTTGGTCTCGAACTTTTCGGTGTCCATGACCTTGAGCTGCTTGCGCTCGATGTCCAGGCCCCACTCGGCGATCGGGCCCAGCTTCGGCGACAGGCCGAAGAAGACCATCAGCATGTCCAGCGGCACGCGGCGAGTGACGCCGTCGGCGCCGGTGACTTTCACCTCGCTCAGCTGGCCGTCCTTCTCGTCGAAGCCGGTAACCTGGCCGGTGATCAGCTGCATCTCGTACTCGTCGCACAGCTGCTTCATCTTGGCGACCGAGCTTGGGGCGGCGCGGAAGTCTTCGCGGCGGTGCACCAGCACGACCGACTCGGCCTTGCCGACGAAGTTCAGGGCCCAGTCCAGGGCCGAGTCGCCGCCGCCGCAGATGACCAGGTTCTTGCCTTCGAACAGGGCAGGATCCTTGACGCGGTAGTGCAGCTGGGTGTTCTCGAACTTCTCGATGCCTTCGACCTTGATCGTGCGCGCCTGGAAGGAACCGACGCCGGCGGCGATGAAGATGGTCTTGGTGATGAACTGGGTGCCGGTCGAGGTTTCGACGTTGAAGCGGCCGTCTTCGCGGCGCTGCACGGTCGTCACTTCCTGGCCCAGGTGGAAGGTCGGCTCGAAAGGCTCGATCTGCTTGAGCAGGTTGTCGGTCAGTTCCTGGCCGGTGCAGACGGGCACGGCGGGGATGTCGTAGATCGGCTTGTCCGGATACAGCTCGACGCACTGGCCGCCGACGGCTGCGAGCGAATCGATGACGTGGGCCTTGATCTCGAGCAGGCCGAGTTCAAAGACCTGGAACAGGCCGACCGGGCCCGCACCGATGATGACGGCGTCGGCGTCGATGGCGCCGGCAAACGAACTGTTGGGGGCGATGCTGCCCGCATCGTGGGTGGCACTGATCGTCATGTGCTTGGGTCCTGTTGATTTTGTAAAAGAGGGGCGCGCGGGGGATGCCCGATGCTGCGATGGCCGCTAGTGTGCCATGGATGGAGCGTGCCTGCTGGCGCCGGTCAAAACCGGCGCCAGCGGCAAAGAAGCATGACGCTTAGCGGGCCAGCTGGTCCACTTTGTTCTTGACGTCTTTCCACTCTTCCGCGTCGGGCAGGGCCGGTTTGGTCTTGGTGATCGACGGCCAGAAGCGCGACAAATCGGCGTTGATCTTGATGAATTGCTGCTGGTCGCCCGGCACGTCTTCCTCGGCATAGATCGCATTCACCGGGCACTCGGCCACGCACACTGCGCAGTCGATGCACTCGTCAGGGTCAATCGCGAGGAAATTCGGGCCTTCCCGGAAACAATCGACCGGGCATACATCGACGCAGTCGGTATACCGGCAGCGGATGCACGATTCGGTGACAACGTGGGTCATAACAGTCCTATCTATGGTGGAGTGCCAGGGCGTCGGGGCGCAAGAAAGGCGCCCGCATGGCAAAGCACTGTATTTTAGGGCAATTCGAGGTTTCCTACAAATTAGGCTTAGACACAATATACATAAGCAAATGTGATGCGTGACGCGCGATTTGCCCCGCACAACCCCATATAACGGTCGCGTTGTGCCTGCTTAACTGGCACCTGCGCCGGGAAGCCCGGGGCACCGCCCCGGGGTAACGCCCGCATCCCGCCTGCTTGGAGCGGCGCCGAGGGCCAGGCCGCCGGCCATTTTCGCGCGGATCTTCACGACGCCGCCAGCTGGCTCTGGTCGCCCGGTGGTGGGGTATCGACCGGCAGCTCCTCGCCGGCCGGGCCGTTGCGGCCGCGCTCGGCGCACCAGCGCGCCAGCGCCTGGGCTTCGGCGTCGAGCACGCGTTCGATGTTGTAGTACTCGGCCAGGTTCATGGTGCCGCAGCAGGCGCGCCGGTCCTGCTGGGCGCCGGGGGCGTCGCAGACGCCGGCCGCCAGGCGCTTGTGCATGCCGGGGACGGCGCTCGCGCTCGCGCTTGCCGATTCCGAGGGGAGCGGGGCGGCTTCGCCGGTTTCAGGTCCGCCCACGACTTCGCGGATGGTGAACTGGTGACGGATCGACTCGGCGTAAGCCGCCGGCTTGCCGTCCTCGCCGGTCAGGCGCAGCATTTCGTTGACCACGTCGGCATAGGTGGCGGCCATGTCCGGCGCGGCCACCAGCGCGCGCAGCACCAGGCCGCGCAGCCAGGAGGCGACCCGGTGCAGCACGGCGGCGTCGTCCTCGAAGGCCGGATTGCGTTCGAGGGCAAACAGGTCGGCCAGGATGTCATACACCGCGCCCGTAAACACCTGCGAGATCGCATGCACCTGGGTGCCGGCTTGCGAGAGCGTCAGGTCGTTGTCGGCGTTGCGCAAGCCCGTGGTGCCGCCCAGCGCCAGGCCGAACTGTTCGGCGATGTCGGCGAGGAAGGTCTTGTCGTGCAGGCGGGCCTTGGTCTGGGCCACCACCGCCTCGCACTGGTCGAGCTGGGACAGGGCCAGGAAGATCGCCGTCAGGTCGCCGAAGGATTCGTGCAGGCCGCCCGTCTGCGGCGGGGCGTCGGCCAGCAGCCAATGCGGTTTCAAGCCATCGAGCACGGCATGGCCGGTTTCGTGGGCGACGATGTCGAAGGAGCGGCAGGTAAACACACGTTCCTTCTCCCCGGCGGGCACGAAGTCGCCGAACTTCAGGCAGGTCTGGCTGCGGCTGTAGAAGGCGTTCATCACGTTTGGCAGGCCGTAGGGGAAGATCTGCAGCGGCGCCGTGTCGATGCTGCTGTTCCACTGCCAGGGCAGAGGCATCTCGGCGCCGGCCGAGGACAGCGAACGCTGGTACATGGTCAGGGTCTGGCGCACCACGGCGAAGGTGTGGACGGCGTCGAACTGGGGCGTGTCGGGCATGGTGACGAAGTCGCCGAAGGCATTCGGCTCGACCGGGCTGATGCCCGGGTCGCCGGATGCGATGCGGGCGTCGCGCGGCCCGGCCAGCACCACGCCGGGCAGGAAGGCCTTACGGGTGCCCATCTCGAGCACCGAAGGATCCTGCTTCCACATCAGGACGCGCGCGCCGAAGGCGTAGGGCAGGGGCACGTCCGGAACGGGCGGCGCGTCAACCGCGCGCGGGGCGCCGGGCTGGTCGAGCAGCTGGGCCGCCTTGCGGTGCTGGCGGTAGGGCGCGCTCGGGGTGGGGATGAAGGCGACCGGAGGCTGGTCGCGCTCGGGGGGGACAATGTCGTCCGGCAGCAGGGCTCGTTCCATTGCGCAATCCTTGTCTGTTTGATCGTGAGGGTGGTCGTGCTGACCTGGCTCAGGTGATACTCGCGCCCCCGGTGGAACCGGTCTTGACACGAATCAATTGCACAGTGGACTGGCATCAGGCCGATGCAACTGGCATGATGGCGGACTGTTTGCGCATTCATTGTCTAGAGAGGAAGCACATGGCCGACATCCAGATCGTCCAGGAACACAACCTGAGCCCGGAACGGGCACGCGCCGCGGCGCAGCAGGTGGCCGACAAGGTGGCCGCCGAATTCGGCATGCAGTGCCGCTGGGATGGCGACGTGTTGCGCTTCGAGCGCAGCGGCGTGGAAGGGGCGCTGACCCTGGGTGAACAGCGCGCGGCGCTGCGGATCAAGCTGGGAATGCTGATGAGTGCGTTTCGCCCGGCGATCGAGGCGAAGGTGGCGGACAAGATGCGCCGCGTGTTTGCGGCAGTGTGATGGTGTTGTAGGGTGGGCATTCATGCCCACGCGGTATCACCGGATGATCAATGTTGACGTTGCGATATGCGACGGTACGACCGCGTGGGCATAAATGCCCACCCTACGAAATACAATCAGCCCTTCAGTTCTTCGATCAGGTCGATGTACTGCTGCATGGCGTCTTCCTGCGACGTGCCTTTCAGGGCATCCCATGCATCGAACTTGGCGCGGCCGACCATGTCGGTGAAGCCTGGACGATCGCCGGTGGCGTCGCCGCTCGAGGCCTGCTTGAACAGCGCGTAAATCTTCAGCAAGGTCATGTTGTCCGGGCGTTCCGGCAGGTTCTTCGAATCGGCCTGGGCCTGGGTGAACTGGTCTTGCAAGCTCATGAAATACTCCTGTGGATGAAGGTGCATTGACGGGATGGCAATGCGCGCGGCCATCTTAGCGCAGGGGGTAGGGAATCGCCCCGTTTCGGGCGGAATTTTAGAGGGGATGCTCGACGCTGCCCTGCCGCGCCAGAAGCCGCAGGGCAGCGTGGTACTTGCTCGCTATTAAACAGCCAGCAGTTCGACGTCGAAGATCAGCGTCGCGTTCGGCGGGATCACGCCGCCGGCGCCGCGTGCGCCGTAGCCGAGGCTGGCAGGAATGGTGAGACGGCGCTGGCCGCCGACCTTCATGCCCTGCACGCCCTCGTCCCAGCCGCGGATCACGTGGCCGGCGCCCAGCGGGAACTGGAACGGGTCGTTGCGGTCCTTGCTGGAGTCGAACTTGGCGCCGGCCGTGCCGTCGTCGTTGCGTAGCCAGCCGGTGTAGTGGACGGTGACGTAGTTGCCGGCTTTCGCCTCGGCGCCTTCGCCGACGACGGTGTCTTCATACTGCAGGCCGGAAGCGGTGGTGGTAGTGGACATGTTGTTCCCTCGATAATCTGTGAACGGCGATTGTAGTGCATGCACCTGCAAACCGCCATTCGTTGCCCTGCACTACAATGTCCTTTTGACATTGGGAGCCTGGTATGAACGGCATCGCCACCGCCTGGGCGCGCGCCCTGCGCGCCGGTTTCTCGGGCCGCATGATGCTCTTGTCGCTGGCGCCGCTGCTGCTGTCGCTGCTGCTCTGGGGCGGCCTGCTGTGGGCGTATGGACCGGCGCTGTTCGACTGGCTCGACGCCGTCTTCCGCGAGTACGGCTGGTTCCAGTCCAGCGGCAGCGTGCTCTCCAGCCTGGGCCTGGGCGTGCTGAAGGTGGTGGTCGTGCCGCTGATGGCGATCCTGCTGCTGCTGCCCCTGATGATCGCCTCCGCGCTGCTGTTCATGGGCGTGTTCGCGATGCCCGCCATCGAACGCTATGTCGGCACACGCCAGTTCCCCCAGCTCGCCCGCAAGGAGGGCGGCAGCTTCGCCGGCAGCGTCTGGATGAACCTGACGAGCGTGCTCGTATTTGCGCTGCTGTGGTTGTGCACCGTGCCTCTGTACGCGATTCCGCCGCTGGCCGTGCTGGTGCAGGCGGCCCTGTGGGGCTGGGTGTCCTCGCGCGTGATGAGCTACGACGCGCTCGCGGCCCACGCCAGCGCGGCCGAACGCAAGACCCTGATGCAGGCGCGGCGCTGGCCGCTGCTGGCGATCGGCATGGCGTCGGGCGTGCTGGGCGCGCTGCCCGGCATCGCATGGATGGGCGGCGCGGTGCTGGCCGTTGCGCTGTTTCCCTTCCTCGCCATCCTCTCGGCCTGGCTGTATGTCCTGATCTTTTTGTTCACGGGATTGTGGTTCCAGTACTACTGCCTGCAGGCCTTGGAAGACCTGCGCGGGCAGGACGCAAGTGCACCGATGGGCACCCTCGAACGTTGATGAAACCGACTGTCACACACCCGACATGACAGCCATGTAAGATCGCGAGAAGGATGCTTGTAGGCATCAATGCTATCCCGATAACTCTGCCGTTGTTTTTTTGCGAAAAAAATCGGGGCAGGTCAAATTTGTTGAACAGGGCTTCGTCCTATACCTGTTGATGTGGTGGAATGATGTCTTGGGCGCCGACACAATTCTTACTGGATCGGCGCTTAAAAAAAGAACCACAAACGTGAACAAATGACCACCCGGATCACTCGAACAAACCGGCAGCAGGGATGGCGAGCAGGTTGACGGGATTGCAGGCATATCGATTCAAAACCAGTTGAGCCATCATGGAAAGCACCCGCCGTTTCAAACGGCCTCGTAACGTATTTCGCGCACTGCGCGGTCAAGCCGACGGCAACGCCGCGCCCGCCATCGATGCGGCCGCGCCGGAAGAGTCCTTGCAGGACCCCGTCCCCCACCTGTCGCTGGTGACCGAAGCCGGCGCGCCCTCCGACGCCGGCCCCGCGGACGGCGCCAGCCCGGAACCCGAACGCGAAGGCGAGCCCCCGAAAGGCAAGGGCCGCGGCAAGCTCGTTTTGTTCGGGATCCTGCTGGTGGTCGTGGCTGCCGGCTCGGCCTATGCTGTCTACGAAACGCGCACGTCGACCCTGCAGGCCAAGCTGTTCGCCGGCATGATGAAGGACGTTCACTACCGCATGGCCAAGGGCCCGAGCGACGCGATCCGCTTCCCCGCCGAAAGCCCGTATGACGCGCGCCTCGGCTACTCGCATCTGCCGGCCTTCCTCACCAAGCTGCAGACGCGCGACTACGTGATCGACGCCCAGGCGCGCCTGTCGCCCAAGATGGTGGAGCTGGCCGACCGCGGCATCTTCGCCACCTACCGCGAAAAGACGCGAACCGGCCTCGAGATCCTCGACTGCCGCAGCCAGCCGCTGTTCGCCTCGCGCTTCCCCGAGCGCTTCTACGAACGCTTCGACGACACGCCGCAGCTGCTGGTGCAAAGCCTGCTCTTCATCGAGAACCGCGAGCTGCTCGACCCGGCCTACCCGAAACGCAATCCGGCGATCGAATGGGACCGCTTCTCGAAAGCCGTATTCGACAAGTCGCTGTCCGCGATCGGCATCAGCGGCGGCGGCCGCGTGGCCGGCGGTTCGACGCTCGCCACCCAGATCGAAAAATACCGCCACTCGCCGGAAGGCCGCACCGCCTCGCTGCACGATAAACTGATCCAGATGGCCTCGGCCACGCTGCGCGCCTACCAGGACGGCGAGGACACGACCGGCGCGCGGCGCCAGATCGTGCTCGATTACCTGAACACGGTGCCGCTGTCGGCCAAGCTGGGCTACGGCGAAGTGAACGGCATCGGCGACGGCATGTGGGTCTGGTACGGCCGCGACTTTAAAAAGGTCGGCGCGACCCTGAAGGGTGGAATGGACACGCCCGAAGCGGTCCTGATCTACAAGGAAGCGCTGTCGCTGATGATCGCGCAGCGCCGCCCTGCATACTATCTCGGCGCCGGCGAAGCCGACCTCGAGACGTTGACCAACAGCCACCTGCGCGTGCTGGCGCAGGCCGGCGTGATCACGCCGCAGTTGCGCGACGCCGCGCTCGCCGTCAAGCTCAAACCCGCGCTCCATTCGGGCGTCGAGGCGCCGGCCGCCAACGCTTTCGTGTCGCGCAAGGCCTCGAACGCGGTGCGCAACCACCTCGGCTACCTGCTCGGCGAACCGCGCCTGTACAACCTCGACCGCCTCGACATGTCGGTGGTCTCGACGCTCGACTCCGAAGCCCAGCAGGCCGTGACCTCGGCGCTGCGCCGTCTCACCACGCCGGAAGCGGCGGCGGAAGCCGGCCTGACCGGCAAGGGCCTGCTCGGCAACGGCGACCCTTCGCAAGTGGTGTACAGCTTCACGCTGATGGAACGCGGCGAGAACGTCAACTACCTTCGCGTGCAGACCGATAACTACGACCAGCCGCTCGACATCAACGAGCAGGCCAAGCTCGATCTCGGTTCGACCGCCAAGCTGCGCACGCTCGTCACCTACCTCGACATCGTCGACCAGCTGCACAAGCGCTACGAGCCGCTCGACCCGAAGGCACTGCGCGAAACCCGCATCGATCCGAAGGACCGCCTGAGCCAGTGGGCCGTCGAGTATTTCCAGGCACTGCCGGCGAACGCCGACCGCGGCCTCAAGCCGATGCTCGCCGCCGCGATGGCGCGCAAGTACTCGGGCAACCCGGGCGAAGGCTTCTTCACCGGCGGCGGTCTGCATTACTTCGGCAACTTCAGCAAGCTCGACGACCACAAGATCATGACGGTGCAGGAAGCGCTGCAGCAGTCGACGAACCTGGTGTTCGTGCGCATGATGCGCGACGTCGCCCGCTACTACATGTTCCAGCTGCCGGGCTCCTCGGCCGCGCTGCTGGCCGACGCCGACGATCCGCGCCGCGCCGAATACCTGGCGCGCTTCGCCGATGCCGAAGGCAAAACCTTCCTGGCCAAGTTCTGGAACAAGTACAAGGGCAAGACCGGGGCCGAGGCGACGACGCTGCTGGTCCAGGGCGTGCGTCCGATGGCCTCGAAGCTCGCCGCCGTGCACCGCACGATCGCCCCGAACGCGACCCTGCAGGAATTCGGCGCCTTCATCGACGCCTCGCTGCCGGCCAACGAGGTCGACGACGAGCGCATCGCCAAGATGTACGACCAGTACGCCCCGGCCAACATGTCGCTGGCCGACCGCGGCTACGTCGCCTCGGTCCACCCGCTGGAACTGTGGCTGGTCGGCTACCTGCGCACCCATGCCAAGGCCAGCTGGAGCGAAGCCGTGGCGGCGAGCGTGAAGGAGCGCCAGGAGGTGTATTCCTGGCTGTTCAAGACCAACCGCAAGAACGCCCAGGACAAGCGCATCGCCGGCCTGCTGGAAGTCGAATCCTTCCTCAAGATCCACGCCCAGTGGAAGAAGATGGGCTATCCGTTCGACTCGCTGGTGCCGTCCTATGCGACGACCCTGGGCGCCTCGGCCGACCGTCCGGCGGCGCTGGCTGAACTGATGGGCATCATCATCAACGGCGGCGTGCGCAAACCCGTCGAGCGCATCGATTCGCTGCACTTCGCCAAGGGCACGCCGTACGAAACGCTCGTGAAGCGCGCGCCGAAAGTGGAGAACGAAGTCGTGCTGGCGCCGGAAGTGGCGCGCGCCGTGGCCGATGCGATCCGCGGCGTGGTCTCGGACGGCACCGCCAAGCGCGTCAAGACGGCCTTCGCCACCTCGGACGGCCAGGTCATCGCCGTCGGCGGCAAGACCGGTACCGGCGACCAGCGCTTCGACGTCTACGCACGCGGCGGCCGCCTGATCGAGTCGCGCTACGTGAACCGCTCGGCGACCTTCGTCTTCAACATCGGCGAACGCTTCTTTGGTTCGATGACGGCCTACGTTCATGGTCCGCAGTCGGAGCACTACGACTTCACCAGCGCGCTGCCTTCGCAGCTGCTGGTGACCCTGGCGCCGAGCCTGATGCCGATGATCGAACCGCCGCAGGGCAGCGTGGGCGCCACGCGCCAGTGCGTGCGTTGACGGCGTCCGAAAAGGCGCGCCGGGCCAGCCGGCGCGCCGTCTCGAAAATCCGCAACTTCAGTTTCGTCTCCCTGCGCGACCTGCTGGTTGCCGCAGGGCCGACGATCGTCCTGGTCCTTGCCGCCTGCATCGTCGCCTACTGGCTGGTCGACCCGGCGCCGCCGCGCGAGCTGCGCCTGGCGACAGGGCAGGAAAACAGCGCCTACGAAAGCTTCGGCAAGCAGTACGCGCAGGAGCTCAAGAAGGACGACATCCTCGTCACCCTCCAGCCAACGCTCGGCTCGCTGGACAACCTCGAGCGCCTGCGCCGGGGTGAGGCCGATATCGCGTTCGTCCAGAGTGGCTCGACCAGCGAAGAGCAGGCGGGCCAGCTCGGGCTGGTGTCGCTGGGCAGCCTGTTCACCGAACCGGTCTGGCTGTTCTTGCGCGACAAAGTAAAAACCAATAGCCTGACCGGCCTGCGCGGCCTGCGCATCAACCTGGGGCCGGAAGGCACGGGCGTGCCCAACCTGTTCCGGCAGATCCTGAGTGTCAATGGCGTCGAGCCGCAGGACTTGAAGATCGGCGCGCTCGAGAACACGCCGGCCACGGTCGAACTGCTGGCCGGACGCATCGACGGCCTGGTCTTCAGCTCGGCGCCGGAAGCGCCGCTGATCCAGATGCTGCTACAGACGCCCGGCATCCGCCTCTTCAATTTCACGCAGGCCGAAGCCTATACGCGGCGCCTGCCTTTCCTCACCCACGTGACCCTGCCGCGCGGGATCGTCGACCTCGGGCGCGACATCCCGAACCAGGACTATCACCTGATCGCGCCCACGGCGACGCTGGTGGCGCGCGAAGACCTGCATCCGGCCCTGATCGACTTGTTCGTCAAGGCGGCCGGCGAGATCCACGGCGGGGCAGGGTGGTTCCAGCAGCAGGGCCAGTTCCCCTCGCCGAAGTTCACCGAGATTCCAGTGGCCGACGAGGCGGCCAAGTACTACCGCGACGGTCCGCCGCTGCTGCAGCGCTACATGCGCTTCTGGCTGGCGAATCTGTTCGAGCGGCTCTGGGTCGTGGTGGTGGCGCTGGCGGCCCTCGTGATTCCGCTTTCTAAAATCGTGCCGCCGCTGTACGTGTGGCGCGTGCGCTCGCGCGTGTACCGCTGGTATGGCGAACTGCGCGCGGTGGAGCAGGCATGGGAAGGCGTGCAGGAGCCGCAGCGCGAGATCGTCCGCGCCGACCTCCTGAAACGCCTGGACGAGATCGAGGAGCAGGTGAACCACATCTCGATTCCGCTGGCCTATGCCGACGGCCTGTATGGCCTGCGCGGCCACATCAACATCGTGCGCCAGCGGCTGAAGACCGTGCAGCACAGCGGCGACGCCTTGCCCGAATAGCAATTCTGTTCCGAAACGGATTACACTGGCGGCCCCGTGTATCCGCTTCAGAAAGAATTCATATGCGTCGTCCGCTATCCCTCCTTGCGCTGAGCCTGGCGCTGGCCTTCGGTGCCGGTCCCGTGCACGCCACCACCATGAATGCGGTGGATGCCCCGCCGGCCAAGCGCAATCTGCGCGAAACCTATACCAAGTACGAATACCGCATCCCGATGCGCGACGGTGTCAAGCTGTTCACCACCGTCTACGTGCCGAAGGACAGCAGCCGCCCCTCTCCCTTCCTGATGCAGCGCACGCCCTACAGCGCCGGCGTGCAGGCCCAGGGCGAGCTGCGCTACGGCGTGCAGTGGATGCCGGACGCCATCGGCCCGTCGCGCGAGTTCGAGGATGCCGGCTACATCTTCGTCGAGCAGGACGTGCGCGGCCGCTACATGTCGGAAGGGAAGTGGCAGGAGATGACGCCGCACGTGCAGGCGAAACGCGCCGCCGGTGAAGGCGTCGAGAGCGAGGACATGCACGACACCGTGGCCTGGCTGCTGAAGAACGTCCCGAACAACAACGGCAAGGTCGGCATCTACGGCATCAGCTATCCGGGCTTCTATACGGCGGCCAGCATCATCGACTCGCATCCGGCGATCAAGGCAGCGTCGCCGCAGGCTCCGGTCACCGACCTGTACATGGGCGACGACTCCTACCATGGCGGCGCTTTCATGCTGGCCGCGAACTTCGGCTTCTACGCCGCGTTTACCGAGGCGCCGAATCCGACCCCGCTGCCCAAGACCTGGTCCGGCTTCGACTACGGCACCACCAGCGGCTACGACTTCTTCCTCAAGCACCTGACCCTGTCGAACATCGCCGGCGCCATGAGCGCGGAGCAGCGCGCGCTCTTCATGCCGAATATCGAACACGATACCTACGACGCCTGGTGGAAAGCGCGCGCCATCGCCCCGCACCTGAAGAACATCAGGGCCGCCGTGCTGACCGTGGGCGGGTGGTTCGATGCCGAAGATCCGCAGGGACCATTCACCACCTACGGCGCCATCGAAAAGCAGAACCCGGGCATCGCCAACAGCCTGGTGATGGGGCCGTGGGTGCACGGCGGCTGGGCGCGCGGGGAGGGCGCACGCCTCGGCCATGTCTCCTTCGACAGCAAGACGGCCGAGTACTTCCGCAAGGAGCTGCAATTCCCCTTCTTCGAGCAGCACCTGAAAGGCGCGAAGCCTGCGCAGGCGATCGCCGAAGTGACGGCGTTCGAGACCGGCAGCAACGTCTGGCGCCGCTACACCGCCTGGCCGCCGGTGCAGGCGAAACCGCGCACGCTCTACTTCGGGGCAAACGGCACCCTGGGCTGGACCCAGCCTGCCCCAAGCGGTGCCGCCTTCGACGAGTACGTGGCCGATCCGAAGAAGCCGGTGCCCTTCATCGGCTACCCGGCCACCGGCATGCCGAAGGAATACATGGTCTCCGACCAGCGTTTCGCCAGCACCCGTCCGGACGTGCTGGTCTACCAGAGCGAGGTACTGGAAGAAGACGTGACGATCGCCGGGCCGGTGACGCCGAAACTCTTCGTCTCCACCACCGGGACCGATGCCGACTGGGTGGTCAAATTGATCGACGTGTATCCGGCGGCCTATCCGGAAACGCCCTCCGAGCGGCGCGGCGGCGACGTCGGCGCGCCCGGCGTGGAAATGGGCGGCTTCCAGCAGCTGGTGCGCGGCAACCCACTGCGCGGCAAGTTCCGCAACAGTTTCGAGAAGCCGGAACCGTTCACGCCTGGTAAAGTCGAGGCAATCGGCTTCGACATCGGCAACGTGAACCACACCTTCCGCCGCGGCCACCGCATCATGGTGCAGGTGCAGAGCTCCTGGTTCCCGCTGATCGACCTGAATCCGCAGACCTTCACGCACATTCCGAAGGCGAAGCCGGAAGATTTCGTCAAGGCGACCCAGCGCGTGTATCACGCGCCGGGGCAGGCCTCGGGGCTGCAGGTGATGGTGCTGCCGACGGGAATGTAACGCTAGGCGTAGTCATGTAGGGTGGGCGCCCCGTGCCCACCATGAGCCTAGGTGCCGTCGACGCATCGTTTGGTGGGCACGGGGCGCCCACCCTACGCCCCGGCCCAGGGCAGCCCCGCCTTGCACCAGCCGCCGATCGTCTTGCGGTGTCCTTCCCCATCCTTGTCGCCTTCGAACCCTTCGAGGATGTCGAAGGCATTCGCATAACCCAGTTCGGTCGCCACGCGCGCGCTGTGGCGCGAGCGCACGCCGGAGCGGCACAGGAAGAGCAGGACGTCGTCCTTGCCGGCCAGGCGTTCGAGCTGCTGGCCGAACAGGGGATTCGGCTGGCCGCCCGGGTAGGTCGCCCATTCGACGGCCAGGTGCTGGCCTTCGGGCACGACGACGCGGCCGACCCAGTCGCGCTCGGCGTTGGTGCGTACGTCGACCAGCTTCACGTTCGGCGCCGCCTGCAGCAGCGTGAAGGCCTCGGCCGGGGTGACGGCGCCGGCATAGGGCTGGCCCGGTGCGCGTTCGCGCGCGGCGTCGAGTATTTCTTTGGTCGTTTGCATAATGTCCTTTCATGAGCATGCGCACCGGGCGTGCGCACTGCAACGGAGCGCGCTTGCCGAAACGGTGCGCTCTGCATCAAAATGGTGCGCTTTGGAGCGCGTGCACTGTTTTGGTGCAATGGATGAGCAAAGCTGCACCACGGCCTGCTGTCTGATTTTAGGGTCAAACGCTGGGCGTTCTAAAGAAGGATTATGCATTTGTTCATGCTGAAAAGTCCGATAAGCGGCTGGCATGGTTCCTGCATATGTTCCTGCAAGCATGTTGTAGAGGGCTGACCGGTCGAATGCGATCTCGCCCGTTCTACAGCACCCGATTTCATTTAGGAGAAACGCATGGCAAAGACCGCCGCAGATGTGATGCAGATGGTGAAGGATAACGAAGTCAAGTTCGTGGATTTCCGCTTTGCGGATACCCGCGGTAAAGAGCAGCACGTCACCGTTCCTGTGTCGCACTTCGACCTCGACAAATTCGAGTCGGGCCACGCGTTCGACGGCTCCTCGATCGCCGGCTGGAAAGGCATCGAAGCATCGGACATGATCCTGATGCCGGACCCGAGCACCGCGAACATCGACCCGTTCATGGAAGAAACGACCCTGTTCATGCAGTGCGACGTGATCGAACCGTCGGACGGCAAGGGCTACGACCGCGACCCGCGCTCGATCGCCAAGCGCGCCGAGGCTTACCTGAAGTCGACCGGCCTGGGCGACACCGCCTACTTCGGTCCGGAACCTGAATTCTTCATCTTCGACTCGATCCGCTGGAAAGTGGACATGTCGGGCTGCTTCGTGAAGATCGATTCGGATGAAGCCTCGTGGTCGACCGATGCGAAAACCGAAGGCGGCAACAGCGGCCACCGTCCGACCGTCAAGGGCGGCTACTTCCCGGTGCCGCCGGTCGACAGCTTCCAGGACATGCGCTCGGAAATGTGCCTGATCCTCGAATCGCTGGGCATCCCGGTCGAAGTGCACCACCACGAAGTGGCCGGCGCCGGCCAGAACGAGATCGGCACCCGTTTCTCGACCCTGGTCGAGCGCGCCGACTGGACCCAGAACCTGAAGTACGTGATCTGGAACGTCGCCCACAGCTACGGCAAGACCGCCACCTTCATGCCGAAGCCGATCAACGGCGACAACGGCTCGGGCATGCACGTGCACCAGTCGATCTGGAAAGACGGCAAGAACCTGTTCGCAGGCGACGGCTATGCCGGCCTGTCGGAAACGGCGCTGTTCTACATCGGCGGCATCATCAAGCACGCCAAGGCCCTGAACGCGATCACGAATCCTGGCACCAACTCGTACAAGCGCCTGGTCCCAGGCTACGAAGCGCCGGTGAAACTGGCTTACTCGGCCCGTAACCGTTCGGCCTCGATCCGCATCCCGCACGTGGCGAACCCGAAAGGCCGCCGCATCGAAGTGCGCTTCCCGGACCCGCTGGCCAACGTCTACCTGTGCTTCGCCGCGCTGCTGATGGCCGGCCTGGACGGCATCCAGAACAAGATCCACCCGGGCGAAGCCGCGTCGAAGGACCTGTACCACCTGCCGCCGGAAGAAGACAAGCTGATCCCGACCGTCTGCTCCTCGCTCGAAGAAGCACTGGAAGCCCTGGACAAGGACCGCGAGTTCCTGACCCGCGGCGGCGTGTTCAGCGACAGCATGATCGACGCTTACCTGGAACTGAAGATGAACGAAGTCCAGCGCCTGCGCATGACCCCGCACCCGGCCGAATTCGACATGTACTACTCGTCGTAATCCGCACGGATCGACTGTTGCGCTACGGCATCAGAAGCTGTAAGCGCAGGTAACAAACGCGGGGAGGGCCGATGGCTTTCCCCGCGTTTTTATTTGGATGCGGTATATTCGGCCCAACGATACCCTTGGCACGCGTTGCCGTGCAGCTTTCTACTGATGCGAATGACAACCAGTGTGACCGCTCGCGGTTTACAACTCGTACTGGCCGCCGGCGTGCTGTTGAGCGGTGCGGCCGCGGCCCAGACCACGGTCTACAAATGCGTCGATGCGCAAGGCCGCGTCGAATTCACCGATACCGGCAAGAAGGGCTGCAAGGCGCTCGACCTGCCGGGCTATATCCCGGCGCCGCCCGCGCGCGTCGGGCCGGCGCCTGCGGCTCGCGCAAGTAGTCCGGCGCCTCCCGCCGCTACGCCGAGCCCTGCGAATTTCCCGCGGGTCGACACCTCCCAGCAGCGCGCGCGCGACGACGATCGCCGCGGCATCCTGAACGAGGAACTGCGCGCCGAAGAGCAGAAGCTGGCGGACTTGCGCAAGGTCTTCAACAACGGCGAGCCCGAACGCCAGGGCAACGAGCGCAATTACGCCAAGTACCAGGAGCGCGTGGCGCAGATGCGCGACGACATCAGCCGTACCGAGCGCAACATCGAGGCGCTGCGGCGCGAAATTTCGAATATCCGATGAACCTTCCCGACCGCGCGATTGCCGAGGGCCGCTTTGCCGGCCTCGAACTGCTGGCCTCCAGCGTCCTGCTGATCGACGCCGGCGACCGTGTGCGCTACGCCAACCCGGCGGCCGAGAACATGCTCGACGCCTCCCTCAAGTCACTGTCGTGCCGGACCCTGAAGTCGTTGTTCTCGAACGGCGAGGAACTGGCCGCGCTGTGCGAACAGACCCGCGCTCACCAGTATTCCGACCTGCGGCAAGACCTGGCCCTGGACCGGCCGGGCCGCGAAACCCTGCACGTGCACTCGATCGCCAGCAGCCTGGAAGGCGGCGAGGTGCTGATCGAGCTGCGCGAGAACGTGCAGCAGCTGAAACTCGATCGCGAGGAGCGCTTCCTCGACCAGAGCCAGGCCAACAAGGAACTCATCCGCAACCTGGCGCACGAGATCAAGAACCCGTTGGGCGGCATCCGCGGCGCGGCGCAGTTGCTGGAACTCGAACTGCCGCCGCTGCACGTGAGCCAGCTGAAGGAATATACGCAGGTGATCATCAAGGAAGCCGACCGCCTGCAGACCCTGGTCGACCGCCTGCTGGCGCCGCACCGCAAGCCGCACATCGTCGGCGATGTCAACATCCACGAAGTGTGCGAGCGCGTGCGTTCGCTGGTGCTGGCCGAATTCCCGAACGGCCTCGCCATCCGGCGCGACTACGATGCCTCGATCCCCGAATTCAGGGGCGACAAGGAGCAGCTGATCCAGGCCGTCCTGAACATCGTGCACAACGCCGCGCAGGCCCTGGCGAGCCGCATCGCGGCGGGCGACGCCGAGATCGTTTTGCGCACCCGGGTGGCCCGCCAGGTCACCCTGGCCAAGGTCCGCTACGGGCTGGCATTAGACTTGCATATCATCGACAATGGACCGGGCATCGCACCGGAGATCCGCGACCGTATCTTCTACCCGCTGGTGTCGGGCAGGGATGGCGGCAGCGGCCTGGGGCTGACGCTGGCGCAAACCTTCGTGCAGCAGCACCTGGGGATGATCGAGTGCGAAAGCCGGCCTGGACTGACGGATTTCCGGATCCTGCTGCCGTTGCCATAAGTGGCCGTGGCAGGCCGCCGCGTCCCACTTTGACACCATATTGCGGAAAGCCACGAACTACATGAAACCAATCTGGATTGTCGACGACGATGCATCGATCCGCTGGGTGCTGGAAAAAGCCCTGGCGCGCGAAAATCTCGAAACGCGCAGCTTCGCCAACGCGCGCGATGCGCTGAGCGCGTTCGAGCACGATACGCCGCAGGTGCTGGTATCGGACATCCGCATGCCGGGCGAATCGGGCATCGACCTGCTGCAGGCCGTGAAGGCGAAACACCCCGGCCTGCCGGTCATCATCATCACCGCCTTTTCCGATCTCGATTCGGCCGTCGCCTCCTTCCAGGGCGGCGCCTTCGACTATCTGGCGAAACCCTTCGACATCGACAAGGCTGTGGCCCTGATCCGGCGTGCGCTCGAGGAAAGCCTGCGCGAAGCCAGCGTCGAAGCGGCGCCCGCGGAAACGCCCGAGATCCTGGGCCTGGCGCCGGCGATGCAGGAAGTGTTCCGCGCCATCGGCCGCCTGTCGCAGTCGAACGTGACGGTGCTGATCACGGGCGAATCGGGCACCGGCAAGGAGCTCGTCGCACGCGCCCTGCACAAGCACAGCCCGCGCGCCCAGCAGCCCTTCATCGCCCTGAACACGGCGGCGATCCCGAAGGACCTGCTCGAATCCGAACTCTTCGGCCACGAGCGTGGCGCCTTTACCGGCGCGCAGGCGATGCGGCGCGGGCGCTTCGAGCAGGCCGAGGACGGCACCCTGTTCTTGGACGAGATCGGCGACATGCCTTTCGACTTGCAGACACGCCTGCTGCGCGTGCTCTCCGACGGCCACTTCTACCGCGTCGGTGGACACCAGCCCGTAAAAGCCAATGTGCGCGTGATCGCCGCGACCCACCAGAACCTGGAACAGCGCGTGCGCGACGGCCTGTTCCGCGAAGACTTGTATCACCGCCTGAACGTGATCCGCCTGCGCCTGCCGAGCCTGCGCGAGCGCAGCGAAGACATCCCGCTGCTGGCGCGCCACTTTCTGGTGCAGAGCGCACACCAATTGGGCGTCGAACCGAAACGCATGAGCGACAGCGCGATGCGTTTCCTCAGCAGCCTGGAATTGCCGGGCAACGTGCGCCAGCTGGAAAACCTGTGTAACTGGATCACGGTGATGGCGCCGGGCCAGACGGTCGAAATCAAGGACCTGCCGCGCGACCTGACCCAGGCCCCGCCCGCGGGCACGACTTCTTTCGTGGCCGCGCCGGCCGACGGCGGCGCAGCGGTCCCGGCCATGCTGACGACCCCGCCGACACCGGACGGCTGGATCGGCCTCCTCGAACTGCAGGCGGCCAGCATGCTCAGCGCCGGCCAGTTCGAGGTGATGGACACGCTCGGTAAACAGTTCGAGTCGGCGCTGATCAAGACGGCGCTGAAGCACACGCACGGGCGCAAGAACGATGCGGCCATGCGCCTGGGGATCGGGCGGAACACGATCACGCGCAAGATCGTGGAGTTAGGGATCGACGGCGCGCGCGAGGAGTAGAAGAGTAGGGTGGGCGCCCCGTGCCCACCGACTGCATGCGCCTCGTTGACGCGCGCTTCACGCGTGGGCACGGGGCGCCCACCCTACGAGCAGCGAACGCGTAACGTCCGCCCATCGGCGGCAGGCATGGATGGTGTAAGCTCCTGTATCGCTGTCCCATCCATTCGCCCCACATGCTGATCAACTGCGTCGCCTACCAGGAAGGCAAGAAACTGTCCGATATCCCGGTCGAGGATATCAGCGAGTACCTGAAACTACCCGACTGCTTCGTCTGGGTCGCACTGCGCGATCCCGATCCGCGCGAACTGGCCATCATGCAGGAGGAGTTCGGCCTGCACGAACTGGCCGTGGAAGACGCCTCGCGCGGCCACCAGCGCCCGAAGCTGGAAGAGTATGGCGATTCCGTGTTCACGGTCGTCCACACGGTGAACCTGAACGGCGACGAACTGTGCTCCGGCGAGGTCGCGATCTTCGCCGGCCCGAATTACGTGCTGTCGGTGCGGCGCGATTCGGCCCAGGGTTTCCTGGGCGTGCGTGCGCGCGCCGAGCGCGAACCGAAGCTGCTGAAAATGGGTTCCGGCTTCGTGCTGTATGCGCTGATGGACGCGATCGTCGACCGCTATTTCCCCGTCATCGATAAACTCGAGTCCGACCTGGAATCGATCGAAGACCGCATCTTCGGCGGCCAGGGCGCCCAGCGCGACAACATCGAACGCCTGTATGATTTGAAGAGGAATACGCTGGTCCTGCGCCATGCGGTGATTCCGCTGATGGACGCCGTCGACCGCCTGCACGGCGGGCGCGTGCCCGACCTGGCGGCGCATACCCAGGATTACTTCCGCGACGTCCACGACCACCTGCTGCGCATTTCCGGGCGCCTGGATACCATCCGCGACACCATCGCCACGGCGATCCAGGTGACGCTGTCGATGGTGACGATCGAGGAAAACGACATCAACAAGAAGCTTGCCGCCTATGCCGCAATCTTCGCCGTGTTCACGGCCTTTGCCGGCGTCTGGGGCATGAATTTCGAGGTGATGCCGGAACTGAAGTGGAAGTACGGCTACCCGACCGCGATCTGCATCATGGTCGGGGTGTGCGGCTATCTGTATTACCGCTTCAAGAAATCCGGCTGGCTCTAGTTTTTCCCGGCGGTCGCCGCGCTGCCCGCGGTGGCCACGACGATCATTCCGATCGCCAGCCACTGCAGCGCCGTCAGCACTTCGCCCAGCACGAAGAAGCCGGCCAGCGCGCCCACGGCCGGTCCCGCGCTGACCAGGATGCCGAACACGCGGCGCGGCAGGCGCGACAGCGCCATCATCTCGAGCGAGTAAGGCAGGATCGAGGACAGCAGGGCCACCGCCAGGCCGCCGAGCAGCACGGGCGGCGCGAACAAAGCGGTGCCCGCCTGCGCGATCCCGACCGGCACCGTGCACAGGGCCGCGACCAGCATGCCCCAGGCGACGACATGGCCGCCTTTCAGGGTCGAGACGCGCTTGCCGAAGACGATGTACATGGCCCAGCAGAAGCCGGCGCCGGCGGCGGCCAGCACGCCCACCGGGTCGAGCGCGGCCGCGCCCGCGGTGGTCGGCGCCAGCAGCCACAGGCCGAAGGCGGCGCAGCCCACCCACAGGAAGTCGCGCAGGTGGCGCGAGGACAGTACCACCACCGCCAGCGGCCCGATGACCTCGATGGCAATCACCACCCCGATCGGGATGCGCGCAAACGCGGCATACACCAGCAGATTCATCATGCCCAGCATGACGCCATAGATGGCGACGTTCATGGCATCGGCGCGTGCCAACGGCGCGCGCCAAGGGCGCCAGAAGGCCATCAGGAATATGCTCGCCAGGCCGACGCGTACAGCCGTGATGCCGGCGGGGCCCACCAGCGGGAACAGGCCCTTGGCATAGGCCGCGCCCACGTTCACCGATACCAGCGATCCGACGATCGCCAGGAAGGGCGCGAACGCGCGGGGAGAAGCGGCGGTCGGCGCGGCCTGCACCATCAGTCCTGCAGTGCCGGCACCGGCACGCCCATGGCCATGGCGACCGCTTCGGCCACGCGGATGCCGTCCACGGCGGCCGACATGATGCCGCCGGCATAGCCCGCGCCTTCGCCGGCCGGGAACAGGCCGCGCGTGTTCAGGCTTTGCAGGTCGTCGTCGCGGCGCTTGATGCGGATCGGCGAGGAGGTGCGGGTCTCGACCCCGGTCAGCACCGCGTCTTCCTTGTAATACCCCTTGATCTGCTTGTCGAATGCGACAAACGCTTCGCGCAGCGCCGTGATCGCGTATTCCGGCAGCGAGGGCGCGAGGTCGGTCAGGTGCACGGCCGGCTTGAACGACGGGATCACCGAGCCAAATTCCCTGGAAGGTACGCCGCGCACGAAGTCGCCCATCAGCTGGCCCGGCGCATCATAGGTGCTGCCGCCCAGCAGGAACGCGCGCGACTCCAGTTCGCGCTGGAAGGCGATGCCGGCCAGTGGATGGCCCGGATAGTCTTCCGGCGTGATGCCGACCACGATCGCGCTGTTGGCATTGCGTTCGTTGCGCGAATACTGGCTCATGCCATTGGTGACGACGCGGCCTTCTTCCGAGGAGGCGGCGACCACGGTGCCGCCGGGGCACATGCAGAAACTGTAGACCGAGCGCCCGTTCGAGGCGTGGTGCACGATCTTGTAATCGGCCGCGCCGAGGATCTTGTTGCCGGCGTTCGGACCGAAGCGGCAGACGTCGATCAGCGACTGCGGGTGCTCGACGCGGAAGCCGATCGAGAACGGTTTCGCTTCCACGTACACGCCGCGGTCGTACAGCATCTGGAAGGTGTCGCGCGCGCTGTGGCCGACCGCCATCACAAGGTGGTTGGTGGCGATCTCTTCGCCGCTGGCCAGCACCACGCCGCGGACCTGGCGTACGCCATCGGTCTCGCTGATGCGGATGTCGTCGACGCGGGTTTCAAAACGGATCTCGCCGCCCAGCGACAGGATCTCGGCGCGCATCTGCTCCACCATTTTCACCAAGCGGAAGGTGCCGATGTGCGGCTTGCTGACATACATGATCTCTTCCGGCGCGCCGGACTTCACGAACTCGGTCAGCACCTTGCGTCCGTAATGCTTGGGGTCCTTGATTTGGCTGTACAGCTTGCCGTCCGAGAAGGTGCCGGCGCCGCCTTCGCCGAACTGCACGTTCGACTCGGTATTCAGTTTGCGCTTGCGCCAGAAGCCGAAGGTGTCGACGGTGCGCTCGCGCACCACCTTGCCGCGCTCGAGCACCAGCGGGTTCAAACCCATCTGCGCCAGGATCAGGGCCACGAACAGGCCGCAGGGGCCGGTGCCGACCACGATTGGACGCGGCGTGCCGGCCGGCGGACGCGGCGCGTCGACGAACTTGTAGCCGGTGTCGGGGGAAGGGCCGACGTACTGGTCGCCCTTCAGGCGCGCCAGCACCGCCTGCTCGTTCCTGACTTCGACGTCGATCGCATAGATCAGGACGATGGCCGCCTTCTTGCGCGCGTCGTAGCTGCGCTTGTAGACGTTGAAGTCGACCAGGTCGGCGCCGCCGATGCCGAGGCGCGTGAGGATGGCGTCGCGCAGCGCGTGGTCGGGGTGGTCGAGGGGGAGTTTGAGTTCGTTAATGCGCAGCATGTCAATTCCAGGAGGCACACCATGGCTGTGCATCAGGAGGCGCCAGCGCAGGTGAAGGGCAAACCTCTATTCTACCTGTTCACTTACCGGGGACCAACGAGGCATGCACGCGGCTGTACCTGCCGGTTACATTTGTCTAGACGAGCTCGGGAAGATGAGATTCGCGTAAAAACAACAAAAGGCGCGAGCCGTCCTGTTCCCTTTGTTGCGCTGCAAAGTCGAGCGTCTTTCCAAATTTCGGTGAATTTAGTTCTAACAGTTGAATATTTACGCTGCCGTAGATTCGTGCACTTTTTTGGTGCATGCAAATCCCATAAAAGTGCTGCATTGCACCAACAAAAGGAGAAAATTTTGATTGCGCTGCGTCACTTTTTGAAAGTGTTGCGAATATGCACAAACTGCGTTTGAGAATGTTGACACTGCAATTATGCATATGGTTCTATGTAGAAATTCATATTTATTGATTAAGTTCAAGAGCATGAATTTTCTACCCTTTTGGGGTGAAGTAGAAAAAGTGGGACCTTTGTAGTACGAGTGATTAGTAACGAAAACAAGACCCGTTCATCCACACAATGGACGAACGAAAATCCAGACAGGAAATCACACATGTTTAAAAAAACCGTATTAGTGCATGCCTTGACTCTGGCGTTCAGCGGCGCAGCCCTGACCGTCGGCGTCATGAACCCGGCAATGGCGCAGTCGAACGCGACCGGTACCGTCTTCGGTACCGTGACCCCAGGCGCTGGCGTCACCGTCGTGGTTGAAAATCCGGCAACCGGCCTGCGCCGCGTCCTTACCCCGGACGCACAGGGCCGCTTCCGCGCGACCTCGCTGCCGACCGGTACCTACACCGTGTCGCAGATGAAAGGCGACACCGTGGTCTCGACCGTCCAGGTCGACGCCAGCATCGGCCAGGGTGCCGAAGCCGTGTTCCCGCAAGCCGCTGCCGCGACCAGCATGCAGACGGTCCAGGTTACCGGCCAGCGCCGCACTATCGACGTCAGCAGCACCAACAACGGCGCGACCTTCAACGCTCGCCAACTGGCTGCACTGCCGATCGCCCGTAACGTCGAGGCCATCATCCAGCTGGCTCCGAACACCACCCGCGCCGACTCGCGCTTCGCCGGCGGTGCTTCCTTCGGTGGCGGTGCAGCATCGGAAAACTCGTACTACATCAACGGCTTCCCAGTCGTGAACCCGCTGACCGGCCTGGGCGCATCCCAGCTGCCGTTCGGCGCGATCGCTGAAGCCCAGGTCCTGACCGGCGGCTTCGGCGCCGAGTTCGGCCGTTCGATCGGTGGTGTGGTCAATATCATCACCAAGAGCGGTACCAACACCTGGGAAGCAGGCGGCATCGTGACCTTCGAGCCGAAGTCGTGGCGCGCGAAACCGAAGGATTTCTACTACGCTAACACCGGCTTCAATCCGCTGACCGACACCAAGCTGTACCAGCGTCGCGAACAGAACGAGCGCGAGCAGAAGGTCTACGGCGCCTACGTCGGCGGTCCGATCATCAAGGACAAGCTGTTCTTCTTCGCAGCAGCTGAAACCACCCGCCAGGATGACGGTTTCGTTAATACCACCACCGTCTCTTCGGCAGCATCGAACACTGCTTTCGGCTGGCGCGACCGCGATACCAAGATCGAGCGCTACATGGCGAAGATCGACTGGAACATCACTGACGACCATCGTCTGGAGTTTACCGCGCTGGGCGATACGCCGACCGTCAAGACCCGCGACAGCGGCTACGACTACACGACCGGCGCGCGCAACGGTATCGTCACCGCAGGTGCCACCAACGTCAACATCAACAACAACGGTGGCAAGACCAACATGCTCAAGTACACGGGTAACTTGACCCAGGACTTGACCGTGACCGCCCTGTACGGCCGTACCAAGTCGGAGCACACCAACGACTTCGACGGCTTCGATCCGAACCAGTTCCAGATCTCGGCGCCAGTGGCTGCCCGCGTTCCTGGCGTTGCCTACACGAACTCGCAGTCGGTGACCACCAACATCCTGGCCCCTGGCTCGGAAGACATCGTTGACTCGGCACGTCTGGATCTGGAATACCGTTTCGGCGCCCACACCCTGCGCGGTGGCCTGGACCAGACCAAGATCGAGTCGGCCAAGGCCGGCGACTTCCGTGCCGGTGGCGGCCGTTGGACCTACGCAAAATCTGCAAATCCGAATAACCCGATCACCGGTCCTGGCAGTGTCCGTGTTCCTGCACCGGCCACTGGTGGCGGTTTTGGTCCGCAAGGTTACTACGTCATCAAGGGCATCTTCTCGAGCGTGACCGATTCGTTCGGCGAACAAAGCGCTTTCTACCTGGAAGACAAGTATCAGGCTACCAAGAACCTGCTGCTGACCTTCGGTCTGCGTAACGAATCGTTCAAGAACCAGAACGATTCGAAGACGACCTTCCTGGAGATGAAGAACCAGATCAACCCGCGCTTCGCCGCGGCTTGGGACGTCAATGGCGACGCCAGCCTGAAAGTCTTCGGTACCGCCGGCCGTTACTCGGTGCCGATCCCGACCCACATCTCGGTGCGCGGCGCGGGCCGTTCGACCTTCACCTCGCAGTACTTCACGTACTCGGGCGTGGATGCCAAAGGCAATCCGACCGGCCTGACCCAGCTGAGCGTTCCGCTGTCGAGCAACAACGAATACGGCCAGGACAAGGTCGTCGCGACCCTCGCAGCGCTGGACATGGATCCGGCTTACCAGGATGAAATCACCCTGGGCTTCGAGCGTGCATTCTCGCCAAGCCTGAACTTCGGCGGCAAGGTGACCTACCGTAAGCTGAAGTCGACTATCGACGATTTCTGCGATGCGCGTCCGTTCACCCGCTATGCTGAAGCGAACAACATCGCGATCACGAACCCGCTGTACGGTAACAGCTGCCAGACCTTCAACCCGGGCCAGGACAACACCTTCATGGTGCAGTACGGCACGAGCGAAACCCAGCTGACCAAGGTCTTCCTGTCCGCGGAAGAGCAGGGCTTCGACAAGCCGAAGCGTACCTACGCGGCACTCGACGTGTTTGTCGAGCACCCGTTCCGCAATGGCTGGTACGGCAAGGTCAACTACACCCTGTCGCGTAACAAGGGCAACACCGAAGGCCAGGTCCGTTCGGACAATGGCCAGGCTGACGTCGCCGTCACCTCGACCTGGGATTACCCTGAGTTGATGATCGGCGCCAACGGCCTGCTGCCGAACGACCGCAAGCACCAGCTGAAGGCCTTCGGCTTCTATGAGTTGACCAAGGAAGTTGTGGTTGGCGGTAACGTTGTCCTGGCATCCGGCCGTCCACGCAGCTGCATCGGTACCGAGCCGAATCCAGGCGATTCGCCGAACTACGAAAACCAGACCTTCTACTGCCTGGGTGCTACCCGCGAAGAAAACCGCATCGTTCAGCGCGGTACCGTCGGCCGTCTGCCCGGCGAGCGTCGCCTTGACCTGAATGTGGCCTACAAGCCATCGATGGTCCCAGGCCTGCAGGTTCGTCTGGACGTCTTCAACGTGTTCAACCGCCAGGCTGTCGAAAGCGTGACGGAAGCCTACAACGTCGAAGACGCCGTCAGCTCGCTGTACGAAACCCCACTGAGCCTGAGCGCCCCGCGTTATGCTCGTGTGTCGGTGATGTACGACAAGAAGTTCTAATCCTCATCACCTCGTGATGTAAAAGCCCCGGTTCGCCGGGGCTTTTTTTTGGCCGTTCACTTTGCTTTATAAATCCTGCTTCACAGCGCTGCTGCTCTGCTTAACTTCAGGAATGAATAATTCAGATAGTTATTTTTTCTGGATGTATAAATCTGAAAGTCAGCAATGATAGGCGCGAACGCAAAATAGATGACTCTAGAGTATTTATAGTGAAACTACATAGGCTTCGCTTCTAGCGGACATTTAGTTGCAGCGCAAAATGCACATTATCAAATTCCACTTTTAACAAATACTGTTTGACCTAGAAAAAATTTATTGATAACAGTCTTTTGTTGGTTTGAATGTACTACCAAAACTGTATTTACGAAAAAAATACTGTTGCAATCCTGCACATGTGTGTCTGTTGCCGTTGACACACATGCTTGCTGCATGTTTATATTTGTAAGTTAAGTAACACTCGCTGTGTACTTGACCTCGTAGGCATCGTGTCGAGGAGAGTGGCTGGGGCTGCTGCGGGGACTCCATGCCAAGGCACGACTGTCAGTAGATCTAAAATCAAATAGGAACAAATATGTTGAGAAACACAGTTTTGGTTCGCGCGTTGCAGGTTGCGTTCGCAACCGCTGCTATCACGGCAGCAACGATGCCAACCGCTATGGCACAGTCGAATGCTTCGGGTACCGTCTTCGGCAAGGTCGCCGGCGGTGCAGGCGACACGATCGTCCTCAAGAACACCGGCACCAACGCCACCCGCTCGTCCGCAATCGATGCGAACGGTAACTTCCGCGTCACCAGCCTGCCGATCGGTACCTACACCGCGACCCTAGTCAAGGGCGGCGCCACCGTCGGCACCACCCAGCTCGAAGTCCTGGCAGGCCAGGGCGTCGAAGCCAGCTTCGACGCTCCTGCCGTCGCCGGCACCACCGCGGTGCAAACGGTTCGCGTGGCCGGCCGCCGCAGCCGTATCGACGTGTCGAGCTCGAACAACGGCGCGACCTTCACCGCGCGCGAACTGGAAAAGCTGCCGATTGGCCGCAACGTCGAATCGATCGTCCAGCTCGCTCCTAACACCACCCGCGGCGACCCGAGCTACCCGGCTGGCGCCAGCTTCGGCGGCGGCGGCGCATCGGAGAATGCGTACTACATCAACGGCATGGTCGCCACCAATGCGCTGACCCAGCTGGGCGCGATGGAACTGCCATTCGGCGCGATCGCTCAGGCACAGATCCTGACCGGCGGCTTCGGCGTCGAATTCGGCCGCTCGACCGGCGGTGTGGTCAACATCACCACCAAGTCGGGTACCAACACCTGGGAAGCCGGCGCCATGGCGTCGATCACCCCACGTTCGACCCGCGCCAGCTATCGCGACCAGTACTACTCGAACACCGGCGCCTTCCCTGAAACCGACGGCAAGCTGTACCTGCGCCGCCAGGACAACGAACTGCAGCAGACCCAGGCCTCGGCCTGGGTTGGCGGCCCGCTGATTCCGGACACCCTGTTCGGTTTCGTGGCCCTGGAACAGACCAAGTCCGAAGCGGACCAGGTCGTCGGCAGCACGACGTCCACCACGCTGAACAACAGCGGTTTCCGCAATGCCGAGACCACGACCAAGCGCTACTACGGCAAGCTGGACTGGAACATCAACGATAACCACCGCCTGGAATTCACGGCCATCGGCGACCTGCCGAAGAGCGATTACGACTACCGCGGGTATAACTACGCCACGCGCGCGGTCGGTTCGACGGTTACTTCGTCGATCCACCAGGAATTCGGTCCGGCCCACGCCAACGGCGGCGAGCTGCAGAGCCTGCGTTACGTGGGTAACCTCACCGACAACCTGACGATCAACGCCCTGTACGGCAAGACCCAGTCGCGTCACATCTACGAACCGTTCGGTTACAACCCGGCCCTGCCGCAGGTGTCGGCTGCTGCTGCCAACCGCGCTCCTGGCCTGAACTATGTCGCCGGCCAGAAGGTCACGAGCACGATTCCACTGAGCGGCTCGAAGGACGACGTCACTTCGAAGCGCCTGGACCTGGAATACAAGCTGGGTAACCACACCCTGCGTGCCGGCCTGGACAACAACAAGGCGGTCTCGACCGGCGCGGGCGAAGCCTACGCCGGCGGTAGCCTGATGCAATACCAGCGCACCACGACTCCGAACCAGTCGATCAACGTGTCGGGCGGCTCCCTGCCTGCACTGTCCCAGTTCGGTGGTCTGGCAGCCCAGGGTTACTACGTCCGCAACATCATCTACTCGACGATCTCGAACGCCTATGCCGGCCAGGATGCGCAGTACCTGGAAGACCGCTGGCAAGTCACGAAGGACGTCCTGCTGACCGCCGGTCTGCGTCGTGAAGGCTTCTACAACGCCAACCAGGACAACACCAAGTACATCGAGATGAAGAACCAGTACGCCCCACGCGTGAACGCGTCGTGGGACGTGAACGGCGATGCGTCGTTCAAGGTCTTCGGTAGCCTCGGCCGTTACACCATCCAGATCCCGACCATGGTCGCTCTGCGTGGCGCCAACGGCTCGACCTACACCTTCCAGTACTACACCTACACCGGTACCGACGCCAACGGCCTGCCGACCGGCACCACCCAGCTGACCGAGCCAGTGTCGAACAACAACGAATACGGCCAGGCCAAGGATCCGAAGACCGTTGCCGCGCAGAACATGAAACCGGCCTACCAGGACGAGTTCACGATCGGCATGGAGCGTGCATTCAGCCCGAACCTGAACTTCGGCGCCAAGGTCACCTACCGCAAGCTGAAGTCGACCATCGACGACCTGTGCGATCCACGTCCGTTCGATGCTTACGCCGAGCGTAACAACATCGACACATCGAACTACGCCGGTTTCGGTTGCGCCACGTTCAACCCGGGCCGTAGTAACGAGTTCCTGGTCGACTACGCCGGCAACCAGACCTACACCAAGGTTAACCTGAGCGCGGAAGAACTGGGCTTCGACAAGCCGACGCGTACCTACGCTGCACTGGACATGTTCTTCGAGCATCCATATCGCAACGGCTGGTATGCCAAGGTCAACTACACCCTGTCGCGCAACCGCGGTAACACCGAAGGCCAGACCCTGTCGGATACCACGAGCGCCCAGGGCGACGTCGCCGCAACCCAGACCTGGGACTTCCCGGAGCTGATGGTCGGTGCATACGGCCTGCTGCCGAACGATCGCAAGCACCAGATCAAGGCTTTCGGCTTCTACGACGTGACGCCTGAGATCACTGCCGGCGCCAACCTGCTGCTGGCATCGGGTCGTCCACGTTCGTGCTCGGGCGCCGATCCGACCGCGATCGATTCGGGCTACCACTACAACTCGGCAGCGCACTACTGCTTCGGCGCAACCGGTGAAGAGAACACCCTGTCGCCGCGCGGTACCGTCGGCCGCCTGCCTTGGGAAAAGACCCTGGACCTGAACCTGGTCTACAAGCCAGCGTACGCCAAGGGCCTGTCGCTGCGCGTTGACGTCTACAACGTCCTCAACGACCAGTCGATCCAGAAGGTCTACGAGGCATACAACGACGACTACGCACGTGTCGCTACGTACGAAATGCCTTCGTACTTCACCGCACCACGTTCGGCGAAGTTCACCGTCGAGTACAACTACCGCTTCAAGTAATCGAACCGCGTAGTGCTTGCGGCCTGCGGGCCGCAACAAAAAAACGCAGCTTCGGCTGCGTTTTTTTATGGCCTTGCGAAACGCGCAAGCCTCAGTACTGGCCCCACAACGCGTTCAGCGCGGCGACCACCGCGACCCCGGCGGTCTCGGTGCGCAGCACGCGCGGTCCCATCGAGAGGGCGATGGCGCCGGCGGCGACCGCCGCATCTTCCTCTTCCGGACTGAATCCGCCCTCCGGCCCGATCATCAAGCGCAGGTCTTGCGGACCCGCTTCACGTGCCCAGCCCGACAGCGATTGCCGCGCCCGCGGCGACAGCAGAATGGTCGGCTGCGCCGCCTGCACCGGCGCAGCCAGCCATGCATCGACACTGCTGAGTGGCGCGAGCTCGGCCAGGCGGTTACGGCCGCACTGCTCGGAAGCCGCCACGATCACGCCCTGCCAGTGCGCGTGGCGCTTCTCGGCGCGCTCGCCCGACAGGCGTACCACGCTGCGGCGCGCAGCCAGCGGCTGGACGCTTGCGACGCCCAGCTCGACCGCCTTCTCGATGATCCAGTCCATCTTGCTCCCCTCGGGCAAGCCCTGCGCCAATGTGATCGCATAGGGCAGCTCGGCCTCGACCGCTTCGTGCGCTTCGACCGTAGCGCTTGCGCGCTTCTTGCCGGTCTCGAGCAAGCTGGCCCGGTATTGCCCGCCGCGCCCGTCAAACAGGGTCAGCGCTTCGCCCGGCTGCATGCGCACCACGTGCAGGTGGTGGGCGACCGCTTCCGGCAAGTCGGCGACAGTACCCGCGGCAAGGGGCTGGGGACAATAAAAACGTGGCATAAGCAGCTGCAAACAAGAAAGGGAAGGGCGCATTGTAATCGGCGCCGTTCGCGGCCGCATGCGGGAACGCGCCGGCCGGATGTTTGCAATCGTTGTATTTACGAAACAATAACCGTAATGTATTGACACACGTCAATACAAGATGATCCTATCTTTCTAGCAAGTATGTATGTCATCACGCATGGCTTGACTGCTTGCCGAGGGGAACGTGCCGGGACCGCGATCCGGGACTGGCAGCGTTCGGTTGTCACTACGAGGAAGATGATAATAATGACTAGAGAGAAGATTTTGTCGCGGTCTGTACGCCTGATGTTTTCCGGTGCCGTCCTGGCCGGCCTGAGTGCCGGCGCCTGGGCGCAAGAGCAGAAACCCGCTGTCGTCGAAGTGACGGGTACGCGCATGACGGCGCCCGGCTTCAATTCGAGCAGCCCGATCGGCTCGGTGACTGCCGAAGAGATCCGCGCCACCCAGCCGGTCGCCGTGGAAGAGTTCTTCAAGGCCCTGCCGGCAGCGGTTCCCGCCGTCGGTCCGGCTACCAACAACGGCACCGGCGGCGCTGCGACGATCGACCTGCGCGGCCTCGGTACCAACCGCACCCTCGTCCTGGTCAATGGCCGCCGCCTCGTTCCTTACAGCCTCGGCGGCACGGTCGATACCAACTCGATCCCGATGGCCCTGCTCAGCCGCGTCGACATCCTGACCGGCGGTGCCTCGGTCGTGTACGGCGCCGACGCCGTCGCCGGCGTGGCCAACTTCAATCTGCGCCGCAATTTCACCGGCGTCGACGTCACCACCTCCTACGGCATGACCGCCGACCAGCACGACGCCAAGCGCCGCCGCACCGACGTCACCATGGGCGCCAACCTGGACGGCGGCCGCGGCAATGTCGTGCTGAGCATCGGCAAGACCAAGTCCGATCCGCTGACCCAGGGCGAACGCGAATACGGCATCACCAGCCTGAACTCGGTGACCGGCGCGCCGACCGGCTCGGGCACGACCGTGCCGGCCGCATTCTCGACCAGTGCCGGCACGGCGGGCAACGCCAACGTGCTGTCCGGCGCATGGCAGATCAATCCGGCCACCGGCACGCTGGTGCAGCCTGTCGCGCTCTACAACACCAATCCGCCGAATTATTATGTG
Organism: Massilia sp. Mn16-1_5; assembly: GCF_004798585.1. Taxonomy (GTDB): domain Bacteria; phylum Pseudomonadota; class Gammaproteobacteria; order Burkholderiales; family Burkholderiaceae_D; genus Telluria. The sequence goes on along the minus strand of NZ_PPXQ01000008.1, from coordinate 119,341 downwards.
ACCGGCCTCGACCGCACCCAGGCGACCGCGCTCGGCAACTACAAGATCAACGAGTACGCCGAAGCCTATACCGAGGTATTCGCCACCAACAGCAAGGTGGCCTCGGCCCTGGCTTCGACCGGTACCTTCGGCAACACCTTCAACGTCCCGATCGGCAACCCGTACATCCCGCAAGCGGCGCGCGAGCAGATCTGCGCACGGCGCGGCATTCCGGCCGCCAACTGCGTTGCCGGCAACAACACGATCGTCCCGCTGCTGGTCAACCGCCGCTTCACCGAACTCGGCCCGCGCTTCAACGACTTCGACAACAAGACGCTGCAGTACACGATCGGCCTGAAGGGCGAGATCGCCTACGACTGGACCTACGACGCTTACTGGACGCGCGGCACCGCCGACCAGACCCAGACGCGTCGCAACTGGGGTTCGCTGGCCAAGGTCGGCCAGGCATTGAACGCTCTCAATACCACCACCTGCGTCAACAACACCAATGGCTGCGTACCGCTGAACGTGTTCGGCGCCGAAGGCTCGATCACGCCCGAGCAGGCCAAGTTCATCAACAACAGCGCGATCCTGAACCAGAGCGTCAAGCAGGACGTGGCCGCCATTGCGTTCTCGGGCAACCTGGGCAACACCATCCGCAGCCCCTTTGCGCAGGATCCGATCAGCATGTCGCTGCTGGCCGAAAACCGCAAGGTCACGGCCGGTACCCAGTCGGACGCCGCTTCGCAGCTGCAGGGTGAAGTGCTGGGCACGGGCGCGCCGACGCCTGACCGCTCGGGCCGCTTCTCGCTGAAGGAGTACGCCGTCGAGATGCTGGTCCCGATCGCGCGCGACCTGCCATTCGTGCGTACCCTGAACGCGGAGCTTGGTTATCGCCAGACCGAGTTCTCCACCGCCAGCGCCAAGAACGACTACGGCAGCTGGAAAGCGGGCGGCGAATGGGCGCCGATCGAGAAGCTGCGCTTCCGCGCCATGGTGCAGAAAGCCACCCGCGCGCCGAACGTGAACGAGCTGTTCGCACCGGCCGTGACCGGCCTGTCGAACCTGGCCACCGATCCTTGCCAGGGCACGAACATCAACAAGGCCGACGCTGCCCGCGCCGGTACCCTGTCGAACCTGTGCGTGCAGACCGGCGTGCCGCTGAGCGAAGTCGGCGCGCTGCCGGCGCCGTCCTCGGGCCAGATCAACAACCTCTCCGGCGGCAACCCGGCGCTGGGACCTGAATCGGCCAAGACCAAGACCATCGGTTTCGTGATCGAGCCGCTGCCGCGCCTGAACCTGTCGCTCGACTACTACAAGATCGACATCACCGATGCCGTCTCGTCGCCGGCGACCACCGACATCCTGGAACGCTGCTACAGCGCGGGCCAGAATCCGGGCTTCACGCTCAACGAGTTCTGCGGCATGATTGGCCGTAACACGATCAACGGCACCTTCAACGGCAACGAGGCGCGCGGCGTCGCCACGCCGCTGTCGAACCTGGGCTCGCAAAGCACCAGCGGCGTCGACCTGAACATCTCGTACCGCCTGGCCGCCAGCCGCGTGGGCCTGGATGCGCGTTGGGGCAACTTCGACATCAGCCTTGGCGCCAACCAGGTCAATAGCTACACCTTCCAGGCGACGCCGACCGCGGTCGAGCGCGACTGCCTGGGCTACTACAGCGTGGCCTGCAACAACATCGTGTCGGCGCCGGTCTACAAGCGCAAGTTCAACCAACGCACCAACTGGAGCTTCGGTGCCTGGGCGGTCGGCTACAACTGGCGCTATGTCAGCGGCGTGATCGAGGAACCGGGCGGCACCGTGTTCCTGCCGGCTTTCGCCAGCATCCCGTCGTACCATTACGTCGACCTGAACGCCAGCTGGAACGTCAGCAAGAACGTACGCCTGGTGGCCTCGGTGACCAATGCCGCGAACAAGAAGCCGCCGATCGTCGGCGGCTCGATCGGCGGTACCGGTCCGAACAGCGGCAACACCTTCCCGCAAAGCTACGACGCGGTGGGGCGGTACGTGACCCTCGGCGCTACGGTCAGGTTCTGATCGCTGGTAGTCGACAATAAAATGGCGGACTTCGGTCCGCCATTTTTGTTTGCACTGCACAACTTTGCTTGAACGCTTTTTTATTAGGCAGGTGCAGCTCTGGTAGAATAGCGGGCTACGGCCTCCCGTAGCGCCGCCGCCTTCCAAATCCAGACTTACCAATCATGACATCTATGCAAACCACGACCCTGATGGCCAACGCAATCCGCGCGCTGGCAATGGACGCTGTCCAGAAAGCCAACTCCGGCCACCCAGGCATGCCAATGGGCATGGCGGAAATCGCCGTCGCCCTGTGGGACAAGCATTACCGCCACAACCCGGCCAACCCGAACTGGTCGAACCGCGACCGCTTCCTGCTCTCGAACGGCCACGGCTCGATGCTGCACTACGCGCTGCTGCACCTGGCCGGCTACGACGTGTCGATGGACGACATCCGCAACTTCCGCCAGCTGCACTCGAAGACCCCGGGCCACCCGGAAGTGGGCATCACCCCGGGCGTGGAAACGACCACCGGACCGCTGGGGCAGGGCATCGCCAACGCCGTCGGCATGGCGCTGGCCGAGTGGCTGCTGTCGTATGAATTCAACCGTCCGGGCTTCGAGGTCGTCGATCACTACACCTACGCCTTCCTGGGCGACGGCTGCCTGATGGAAGGCATCTCGCACGAAGTCGCCTCGCTGGCCGGTACCCTGCGCCTGAACAAGCTGATCTGGCTGTACGACGACAACGGCATCTCGATCGACGGTAAGGTGGAAGGCTGGTTCACCGACGACACCCAGAAGCGTTTCGAAGCCTACGGCTGGAACGTCATTCCGAAGGTCGACGGCCACAACGTGACCGCCGTCTCGAACGCGATCGAAGCGGCCAAGAAATCGGACCGTCCGACCCTGATCTGCTGCAAGACCATCATCGGCAAGGGCGCCCCGAACCTGGAAGGTGGAGATAAAGTCCACGGCGCCCCGCTGGGCGACAAGGAAATCGCGGCCGTGCGCCAGCACCTGGTCTGGGATCCGATCCCGTTCGACATTCCTGGCGAAATCTACCAGGCATGGGATGCCAAGGCACGCGGCGCCGAGCTGGAAAACAGCTGGAACGCGATGTTCGCCGAGTACCGTAGCAAGCACCCGGAACTGGCCGCCGAATACGAGCGCCGTATGAAGGGCGAGCTGCCAGGTAACTTCAACGACGTGCTGAACGCCGCCATCGCTGCCTGCGTCGACAAAAAGGAAACCATCGCCACTCGCAAGGCCTCGCAGAACGCGATCCAGGCCCTGGCCCCGATCCTGCCGGAATTCCTGGGCGGCTCGGCCGACCTGACCGGCTCCAATCTCACCAACTGGAAAGAGATCGTTGCCGTGCGTTCGGGCATCCCGGGCAACCACATCAACTACGGCGTGCGCGAATTCGGCATGGCCGCGATCCAGAACGGCGTCGCCCTGCACGGCGGCTTCATCCCCTTCGGCGCGACCTTCCTGACCTTCTCGGACTACAGCCGCAACGCGCTGCGCATGGCGTCCCTGATGAAGATCCGCTCGCTGTTCGTGTTCACCCACGACTCGATCGGCCTGGGCGAAGACGGCCCGACCCACCAGTCGATCGAGCACGTCTCCTCGCTGCGCCTGATCCCGGGCCTGGACAACTGGCGTCCGTGCGACACGGTCGAATCGCAGGTGGCCTGGGGCGCGGCAGTGCAGCGTCGCGACGGCCCGTCGACCCTGATCTTCTCGCGCCAGAACCTGCCGTTCATGGAACGTGAAGCCGGCCAGGTGGCCGACATCGCCAAGGGCGGCTACGTGCTGCGCGACGCCGCTGACGCCAAGGTGATCCTGATCGCCACCGGTTCGGAAGTCGAGCTGGCTGTGAAAGCCGCCGAGGCGCTGGCAGGCGAGGGCATCGCCGCCCGTGTCGTCTCGATGCCGTCGACCGACGTGTTCGACCGCCAGGACGCAGCTTACAAGGCAAGCGTCCTGACCCGTGGCGTGCCGCGTGTCGCGATCGAAGCCGGCGTCACCGACTTCTGGTACAAGTATGTCGGCCTGGAAGGCGCCGTCGTCGGTATCGACACCTTCGGCGAATCCGCTCCGGCACCGGTGTTGTTCAAGCACTTCGGCTTCACCGTCGAGAACGTCGTGGCCAAGGCCAAAGGCGTGATCGCTGCGTAATGTTTTTCACGGGCTGCCTGCGGGCGGCCCGTTTTGTATTCGAGGTCCGAAAAAAGTTTTTTTCTAATCAGGAGCAAAGCAATGACGATCAAAGTTGCAATCAACGGTTATGGCCGCATCGGCCGCAACATCCTGCGTGCCTTCTACGAAGGCGGCAAAAAGCAAGACATCCAGATCGTGGCGATCAACGACCTCGGCAACGCCGAATCGAACGCCCACCTGACCCGCTACGACACCGCCCATGGCAAGTTCCCGGGCACCGTCACGGTCGAAGGCGACAACATGATCGTCAACGGCGACAAGATCCGCGTGTTCGCGCAGCGTAACCCGGCTGAAATCCCATGGGGCGAACTGGGCGTGGACGTGGTGCTCGAGTGCACCGGCTTCTTCACCACCAAGGAAAAGGCGTCGGCCCACCTGAAGGGCGGCGCCAAGAAAGTCATCATCTCGGCCCCGGGCGGCAAGGATGTCGACGCGACCATCGTCTATGGCGTCAACCAGGACGTGCTGAAGGCGAGCGACACCGTCATCTCGAACGCATCCTGCACCACCAACTGCCTGGCCCCGCTGGTCAAGCCGCTGCACGACGCCATTGGCCTGGAAACCGGCCTGATGACCACCGTGCACGCCTACACCAACGACCAGGTGCTGACCGACGTGATGCACGAAGACCTGCGCCGCGCCCGTTCGGCCACGCAGTCGATGATCCCGACCAAGACCGGCGCCGCCGCAGCGGTTGGCCTGGTGCTGCCTGAGCTGAACGGCAAGCTGGACGGCTTCGCGATCCGCGTGCCGACCATCAACGTCTCGATCGTCGACCTGTCCTTCATCGCCAAGCGCGACACCACCGTGGACGAAGTCAACCAGATCATGAAGTCGGCTTCGGAAGGCGCCCTGAAAGGCATCCTGACCTACAACACCGACCCGCTGGTCTCGGTCGACTTCAACCACAACCCGGCATCGTCGAACTTCGACGCCACCCTGACCAAAGTCTCGGGCCGCCTGGTGAAGGTCTCGTCGTGGTACGACAACGAGTGGGGCTTCTCGAACCGCATGCTGGACACCACCGTTGCGCTGATGAACGCGAAGTAATTCGCATAGCAGCAAAAAAGAACCCGCCGGCCGGCGGGTTTTTTTTTGACCTGTACGGTCATCAATCGAAACACTCAGCCCTTCGGCCAGGGCGTCAGGATCTCGAAGCCGTTGTTCGTCACCGCGATCATGTGCTCCCATTGCGCCGACAGCGAGCCGTCGCGGGTGACCACGGTCCAGCCGTCGTCCAGCTGCGCCACTTCGTCGTCGCCGGCATTGATCATCGGCTCGACGGTAAAGGTCATGCCTTCCTTCAGCAGCAAGCCCGTGTTCGGGCGGCCGTAGTGCAGCACCTGCGGATCTTCGTGGTAGACGCGCCCGATGCCGTGGCCGCAGTAGTCGCGCACCACCGAATAGCCGGCCGCTTCCGCGATCTTCTGGATCGCGTGGCCGATGTCGCCCAGGCGCGAGCCCGGACGCACGGTGCGAATACCGGCCATCATGCAGTCATAGGTGGTGTCGACCAGGCGCTTGGCCTCGGGGCTCGGCGTGCCCGCGTAGTACATGCGGCTGGTGTCGCCGTGCCAGCCGTCCTTGATCACGGTGACGTCGATGTTGACGATGTCGCCGTCCTTGAGGATTTCCTTTTCGCTCGGGATGCCGTGGCAGACCACGCCGTTGACCGAGGTGCACAGGGTCTTCGGGAAGCCGTGGTAGCCGACATTTGCCGGCGTCGCCTTCTGCACCTTGCGGATGTATTCGTTGCAGCGGCGGTCGAGTTCTTCGGTGGAGACGCCGGGGACGACGTGTTCCTTGATCATTTCCAGGACCTCGGCGGCCAGACGGCCGGCCACGCGCATCTTCGCGATGTCCTTGTCGTTCTTGAGTTTGATTGCCATAAATAAGAGTGTGATCGCCGGACCTTTGCGCCAGCATGCCCCCTATGATAACCGGGAATAAAAAAACGCCGGGCGAACCCGGCGTCTTCAGTTCCCGGAAGGGAAGGATCAGAGCTTCACGCGCACGCCAGCATACCAGCGGCGGCCGATCGGATCGTAGGTACCGGCAGCGGTTTCGACACCGGTGTCGCTACCCGGCATGCCCGAGACGATTGCCGGCGGCTTGGTGTCGAACGCGTTGTTCAGACCGAAGTACAGCTCGGTACCTTTCATGATCTGGTAGGAAGCCTGCAGATCGGTGTAGGTACGCGAACCGAACTTGACCGAGTTCGCCGGCAGGGCCGGGGTCAGGGCGGCCAGGAACTGGTCGTCGAGCGCCGAGCGGCCGATGTAGGTCATGGTCGCGCTGACGCTCAGGTCGTTCCACTTGTAGCCGATGTCGAACAGCGCCTTGTTCTTCGGCGCGCCGATTTCACCTGCGAACGGATCTTGTTCGGCGTCCGGGGTCTCCTTGATCCAGCCTTTCTTCACGTAGGTGTAGGCCAGCTTGGTCGACAGGCGGCCCGGGCCGACGCGGTCGTTCCAGGCGGCGGTCAAGTCGATACCTTCAGTCGTGAAGCCGCCGGTGTTCGACACGGCGGTGTCGACCAGGTCCAGCGAGCCGGCGCTGTTGTTGCCGGTTGCGGTCGGACGGCGGGTGATGAACGAGCACATTGCCGGGTTCGAACCGTTGTAGCAGCTCTGCAGCGCGTACTGACGGCCGGTGGACAGGATGGCGTCGGCGATCTTGATGTTGAAGTAGTCAGCCGTGAAGGTGAAGCGCTTCAGGACATCGATCGAACGCGGGGTCCAGACGACGCCGGCAGTGGTCGAACGGCCTTTTTCCGCCTGCAGGTTCGGGTTGCCGCGGTTGAAGCCGCTGACGCCCTGGATGTCAGGCTGGGTCAGGGTGAACGCGCCGTTGGCGGCGATGTTCGCTGCCACGCCCGGGTTGGCACGGCACAGCACGTCGTACTGGCCGTTCGAGGTTGCGGTCACGCCCAGGCAAGGATCGTTCAGGCCGGACGGGAAGTCCTGGCTTGGTGCCTGGTACAGCTCGTTGATGTTCGGCGCGCGGGTCGACAGCGAACGGGTGCCGCGCAGCTTGACGTCGTCAACCACGGTCCACTCGACACCGGCGTTCCAGCTGTTGGTGCTGCCCACCGACGAGTAATCGCCGTGGCGGAAGGCGCCCAGGAAGCTCAGTTCCTTGACGAAGGCCATGTCCTTCAGCAGCGGCACGCGGGTTTCGAGGAAGATTTCCTTGACGCTGAACTCACCGGCGGTCGGCGGCGTTGCGTTGCCGGCGTTCAGGCCAGCCTGGGTCAGGGCGTCCGGCACGGCGCTCGAGAACTCCTTGCGCCATTCGAAGCCTGCCGCCACGCCCAGCGGGCCGGCCGGCAGATCCCAGACTTCGCCATTGATCTGGCCGCCCACCAGTTTCTGGGTGGTGCGGGTCAGCAGCGAGCCCGGTGCGGTCACGTATTTCAGTGCTTCCGGCGAGATGGTGTTGTAGCCGAACACGTTGATCGGCACGCAACCCTGTGCGCGTGCATCGGCGCTGGCGCAAACCGGCGCACCGCCGTTTTCGCCCGGGATGGCTTGCAGCGCCTGGGCGAAGTTCAGGACATTGACCTGGCCGGTCGACTGCTGGGCTTCCTTGGTCTGGCCATAGCCGCCGTAGACTTCATAGTTCCAGGTCTTCCAGGCATCGAATTCGCCCTTGACGCCGGTCACGAAGCGGAAGGTGTCGCGTTCCGCGGTGCTGCCGCGGCTACCGACTTCCGCCAGGCGGCGGGTGAAGTAGTAGTCAGGGATGCCGTCGCCATCGTTGTCGCTGATGCGGTCTTGCAGGTACTGCGGCACCAGCGGATTCAGGACCAGAGCACCGTTGACCATGGAGCCGGCCGGCACCTGGCCGCCGGTCGACGGGAAGATGTCTTCGGCGCCCAGTGCGAATGGTTCGATGCTGGTCGAGACGTGCGACGAGGCATAGGTGCCTTCCATGAAGGCACGGGTCTTCTCGTTGATCTTCAGCTCGCCGTTGGTGGCGAACAAATAGCGCTCGACCGGCACGGCGATCGAACGGAATTCGTTACGGTTGAAGCCCGTGGCGACACCGCCATTCGTGCCGTTCGTGTTAAACGGAATGACGTTGCCTGCGCGGTCGTAGGTGAAGTTGCCGCTATCAGGATAGAAGCGGCCTTGCGGCGCAAAGCTGGAGTAGAAGGGACGGTCGATGGTGAACAGGTCTGCGCTGTTGCCGGTGCTGGCGGCGCGGGACTGCTGGTCGACGGAGGAACGCTCACGGTCGCGCGACCACACGTGGCCCTGGCGCGAATAGCCCAGGTGACCCATCAGGAAGCCATCGTCGTTGCTGGTGCCGAAGGTCGCCGAGAACTTACGCTTCTGGTCGTCGTTCTTCGAGCTCTCGCCCATCTGGGCGTCCAGCATGATGCCGTTGAAGCTGCGCTTGGTGATGATGTTGACCACGCCGGCCACTGCGTCGGAGCCGTAGGCTGCCGAGGCGCCGCCGGTCAGGAGTTCGACGCGTTCGATGAAGTCGGTCGGGATGGAGTTCAGGTCGACTGCGGATTCGCCCGGGATACCCGAGACGAAGCGGCGGCCGTTGACCAGCACCAGGGTACGCGAGGTGCCCAGGTTACGCAGGTCGACGGTGGCCACGCCCACGCTGGCGGTCTGGAAAGCCGAGTTGGTGCGGCTGATCGCCGGCGAGCCCATGGTCGGGTTATCCAGCAGCACCTGTTGCAGGTTGGCGGCGCCCGATGCGGCGATGTCGGCGGCCGACAGCACCTGCAGCGGCGACGGCGAGTCGGCATTCGGCGAAGCGATACGCGAACCGGTCACTTCGATGCGCTGCATCGGCTGCTGGGCCTCAGTCGCGGCGGCGGCCTGCTGCTGGGCAGCACCGCTCTGGTTTTGCCCCCCTTGCGTCTGCATCTCTTGCGCGTACGCGGTGCCCATGCCCACGGCCAGGCCGCTCAGGCAGATCACGCGGATCGACCGGGACAAAATTGTTTCCATCATTTGCAACACTCCTCAATAAAAAATCAGTCAAACCCGTGAGCAAGCCACCGGCTACATCTTTTGTTACCGACCATTGATTTTTCTCAAACAATGGTTTGCGCAAATACAACCGAACAATGGAATCATTCCGGATGCAAGCTTGTCAACTAGACAGAAATTTAAAATTTAGAAATGTTGCAAAATTGTGTAATTACAAAGTTCCAACCGTGCGCACCTTGACGGTGCACTTTGTAAAGGCTAGTGCCGTCGAGGCTGCTATCACCGTGCTTTTGCGCCAGCCTGCGCTCCAGTGCGCGCGCAAAAAAAATCCGCCGGGGAGACCGGCGGATTGCTGCGTTACCGCACCGTGGCAGCTGCCACGATGCGTGCGTCGCGTCAGAACCTGTAGGACGCGTTGACGTACGCGGTACGGCCGCGCGCGTCGTAGTAGCGGTCGTCGTAGCCGAACTGCTGGCCGCGGTTCGCACCCGAGGTCGAAGGAACGAAAGGTGGGTCCTTGTCGGTCAGGTTCAGGATACCGGCAGTGACCGACCAGGTGGGGTTCGGGGTCCAGACGGTCTGCAGGTCGAAAGTGACGAAGGAACCGACCTTGACGCGCACGTCTTCCTGGCCGGTGACATTGCCGCCGGCGTCGAGCACGTCGACCAGGGTTTCCTGGTCGGTGTAGCCCGACTTGAAATTCGCGCTCAGGGTGGTCGAGAAGTCGCCCGTCTTCAGGGTGTTGCGCCAGGTGCCGCGGTTACGGAAGGTCACTGTACCCAGTTCGTCGAAGTTGCCGATCGCCGAGAAGTACTCGCCGTCTTCTTCCAGCTGACTCTTCTCGCGCAGCATCTGCGAGATGTTCAGCTGCGACGTCAGGGCGCCCCAAGGCGTACGGTAGCGGCCCGTGATGTCCCAGTCGATACCGGTGGCGTAGTACTTGCCCAGGTTCTGGTTATCCGCCTTGAAGGCCAGATAGTTGCGCCCGGTAGCGATGTCGATCTGGGAACCCCACGAGTTGGGGAATTGCAGCGGATTGGCAAACACGACCTGTTCGCTCAACTGGCCGAAGGTATCGCGGATCGCAACGGTCCAGATGTCGGCACCGAGGCTCAGCGCGCGGAAGGGTTCGAAGCGGAATCCCAGGGTGGCCTGGCGCGATTTTTCCGGCTTCAGCCCTTGGTTACCGCCAGCCAGCTGGTCGTACTGGGCGCTGCCGGGACGGCAGAGCGCGCCATTGGCCGTTGCCACCTGTTGCAGTTCGGGCGTGCAGGTGTAGTTCTCGCTGGTCACGCCAAAGCTCTGGAGTGCAGCATTCACCTGCGGGACCGTCGGCGCATGGAAGCCATTCCCGATCGAACCGCGCACCAGGAAGCTTGTCGTCGGCGACCACTTGAAGCTGGCCTTGCCGGTCCAGGCGCTGCCGAAGTCGGAGTAATGGTCGTAACGCGCCGCGGCGCCCAGCTCCACGTTCTTGATGACCGGCATCACTAATTCGGCGAACACACCTTTCGAATTGCGTTTCGCCGTGTAGGGCAGCGAGCTGGCGGCGTCGCCGAAACGCTGGTCGCATTCCAGGCCGGTCGACGGGCCGCACAGGGTGCCGGCAACCGGATCGGCCAGTGCGCCCTGAGCGAACAGGCTAGGCTTCGAAGAGAATTCCTCGCGGTTGAAATTGACGCCGACACCCAGCATCATGGCGCCGCCCGCCAGCTGCATCAGCGAGCGCGAGCCGGTCACGGCGACCGAATTCAGTTCGGACACGCCGCCATCCCAGTAGCCGTCGTAGGCGATCGCGCGGATCGCTTCCTGTGCGGCGGGGCTTTGCTGGCCCGCCCCGACGAAGGGGTCGAGCAGGCCGCTGCTGGTCAGGTTGCTGACGGCGAGGGCGCCCGGATAACCGGAGATAAAGCCCTTCACCTTACTCTTCGAAAAGTTATACGACGCATCGTAATCCCAGCCGGCGACGCTGCCGCGCGAACCGAACACGGCGCTGGCAAACAGGGCGACGTCCTTCGAGGTGCGCTGGCCCAGGTCGAACAGGCGGTAGAAGGCGACCGTGTCGCCGGTGATGCCGAGCGGCGCCAGGTACTGGTTGTGCAGGGCCGAACCGGCGTCGATCGAAACTTGTCCCGGCACCGGCGCGATGCGCGAGTTCTGCTTGGTTTCCGAGAGCAGCACGTCGGTGTACAGCTCCTGGCCGAAGGCCTTGGCCGTTGCCGATAGCATGAAGTTGTCGCGCTTGCGTTCCGGGAAAATTTCCAGGTCCTTCACGAAGTCGTAGCCGCAGTAGTCGTCGACGAAGTCCTCGCCGTCGATGGTATAAGGCTGGGTGACGCGGAAAGTCTTGGTCGGGCAGGCGCCCGCGGTGCGCAGGGCCGGGCTGATCAGCTCGCCGCGGTCGTTCAGCACGTTGGCCGGGATCGGGCTGGCCGAGAATTGCTGGATCCGGTACTGCTTGCCGTTTGCCGAAAAGCGGCGCTCGCCGGTGTTGGCGAACGAGCGGCTGTCCGAGCTCAGCTTGGTACGCTCGTCGTGGCCGAAGGTCAGCATCACGTTCCAGCCGTCGTCGTCGAGCGAGCCGAAACCCTTGGTCAGGCTGAAGCGGCGCTCGCGGGCGCCGTCTTCCGGGTGCGAGTAGCCGATCGTGATGTCGGCATCGGTGCGGTCGCGCTTGGTGATGAAGTTGACGACGCCGGCGATCGCGTCGGCACCGTACAGCGCGGAGGCGCCGTCGGTCAGCAGTTCGACGCGGTCGATGGCGGAGAGCGGAATCGAGTTCAGGTCGAAACCTGCGGCGAAGCCGGTCAGGGTCTGGCCGCCGAACTGCGCCAGGCGCTTGCCGTTGAGCAGGACCAGGGTACGGGTTTCACCGACGTTGTGGATCGAGATGCCCGAGAAGCCGAAAGTCTGGCCGCCGACCGAAGCCGATTCGCCGGTCGATCCCTGCACCGTCGACATCCGCTGCACCAGGTCGGCCATCGAGGTGACGCCCGATGCGCGAATGGCTTCGGCAGTCACGGTCGTGACCGGCAATGCGCCTTCGGCGGCGATACGTTTGATCGAGGAACCGGTCACCTCCACGCGCTGCATCACCGGCTGTTCTGCTTGCTGTTCCGTTTGCTGTGCCGCTTGCGCTTGCGCGAATGCAGGCAGGCTGGCGACGCCCAGGCTGAAGGCAACGCCGCCGGAAAACATCAGGCGCAAGGATTGCGCCAAAACCTTTTCTTTAAACATGGTTGTCCCTATTTTGTATGCATGGGAATGCCAGACGATCCTGTGGAAGCCTGGCAAACGTGGGTGCTGCTTCTCGACGTGAGAAGAAATGCCTTCTTTTCACGATTGCATAGAAACATTGGGACATAGCGCTGTCAACGCGCACGCTTAATAAAAAAGCACAGTGTTGTAAAGACGCTTAATTGCGCGCTATTTTGTGCATACGGCGTGCATACGCGTCAAAGACCGCCGCTCAGCCCGCGCTGGATGCAGGATCGAACAGCGCCTGCCAGAGCCGGGTCACCCCGGCCGCGTGGCGCTTCACGAGAGCAGGTTCGACCCGCGCTTCCTGACCCTGCAGGCGCAACTGGTGCTGCAGCTTGCGCATTGCGCGGTAAGCGTCGGCGGCGCCGGCGGCGAGCAGCGGATCGATCAGGCCGAGTTCGCCACTTCGGTGTAGAAGGGCAATATTGCCGGCATTTGCCGTGAGTTGGGGATGCTGGAAAGCGTAGCGCAGCACCAGGTACTGGACGATGAACTCGATGTCGATCATCCCGCCCGTGTCCTGTTTCAGGTCGAACAGGGAGCTACGGTTCGGCATCGCCTCGTGCATGCGCTGGCGCATCTTCAGTACCTCGGCTTTCAATTCCTCCGCCTGGGCGCTGCGGTCGCGCCGCAGCACGGCTTCGCGGATTTCCTCGAAACGTGCGCCGATGGCGGCGTCGCCCGCGCAGAAACGGGCGCGCGTGAGCGCCTGGTGTTCCCAGACCCAGGCCGCATTGTGCTGGTAGCGCTCGAAGGCGGACAGCGAGCTGACCAGCATGCCGCTGGCGCCGTCCGGGCGCAGCGCCGTATCGATGTCGAACAGGATGCCGGCCGGCGTGTGCGCCGTCATCCAGGTAATGAAGCGCTGGCCGAGTTTCGCGTAGTTCGAGGGCGCCATGTCGTCCTCGTCGTCGAACAGGAAGATGACGTCCAGGTCCGAGACATAGCCCAGCTCCTTCCCGCCCAGCTTGCCGTAGGCGATGACGGCGAAGCGCGGCTCCTCGCGGTGGCGCGTTGCCACCGTCCGCCAGGCCCAGCGAATGGTGGCGGCCACGACCACGTCGGCCAGTGCGGACAAATGGTCGGCCAGGCGCTCGACCGACAGTTCGCCCGCCAGGTCCAGCGCCAGCAGCCGGAACAGCTGGGCGTGATGGGTGTCGCGCAGGATGTCGAGCTGGCGTTCGGTATCGCCCGCGGCTTCGGCCAGCTTGGCGTCGAGGCTGGCGGCGAGGTGGGCCGGTTCGTCGATGCCGCCGCGGTCGTCCAGCAGTTCGTCGAGCAGGATCGGGTGCAGGGTCAAAAAGGTCGCGGCCCAGCCGCTGGCGTGCATCATGCGGATCACGCGTTCCAGGGTGTGCGGGTACTCCGTCAGCAGCGACAGGTAGGCCGAGCGCCGGGCGATCGCTTCCAGGAAGTCGAGCAGGCGGCCGAGGGTGGCGCCGTGGCTGCCCACTCCCGCTTCGCGCACCACGGTCGCCACCTGCGGCAGCGCCAGGTTGACCAGGGCGAGCAGGCGCGCGCGGCTGGCGTCGGGCAGGTTTTGCAGGCGCGGCGCGGACCAGGTCGCGGCCAGGCGCCGGGCGCTTGCGGCCGCGTCGCCGTAGCCGAGGGCCTGCATGTGGGCCTCGATCGCGGCCAGGGCTTCCGGGTCGGCGGCGATGGCGTCCAGTTCGGCCCGTTCTTCGCCGGCGGGGGCGCTCTTGTCGGCGAACATGTCGTCGAACTGGGCGGCGACGAAGCTGCGGGTTTCCTCGAGCCGGGCGAGCAGGGTGGCCGCGTCCGGCAAGCCCATCATGCTTGCTACCGTCTCGCGGTCGGCCTCATTGGCGGGCAAGGTATGGGTCTGGGCGTCGTCCAGGTATTGCAGCCGGTGCTCGAGGTTGCGCAAGAAGGTGTAGGCCTCCAGCAGGCGTTCGACGGTATCCGGCGCCATCAGCTCGCGCTCGGCCAGCAGGCGCAGGGTCAGGCGCGTGGAGCGCTCGCGCAGGGCCGGGTCGCGTCCGCCGCGGATCAGCTGGAACACCTGGGCCAGGAACTCGATCTCGCGGATGCCGCCGCGCCCCAGCTTGACGTTGTTGCTGCGGTCCGGGTGCAGGCGTTCCTGGCGTTTCACCTCGGCGCGGATCTGGGCATGCATGTTGCGGATCGCGTCGATCACGCCGAAATCGAGGTAGCGCCGGAACACGAAGGGGCGCACGATCGCGTCCAGCGCCGCGATGTCTTCAGTCGTGCCGGTCACGGCGCGCGCCTTGACCCAGGCATAGCGTTCCCATTCGCGGCCCTGCACGATCAGGTATTCCTCGACCATGTTCAGGCTGGCGGCCAGCGGCCCCGAGTTGCCGTTCGGACGCAGCGCCATGTCGACGCGGAAGGTGAAACCGTCCTCGATCACCTCCGACAGCGCGCCGATCAGGCGCCGCCCCAGCCGGACAAAAAATTCGTGGTTCGACAGTTCGCGCTGGTTCGGGCCGGCCGCCGTCTCGCCGTCTTCCGGATAGACGAAGATCAGGTCGATGTCGGAGGAGACGTTCAGCTCGCCGCCGCCTCCCTTGCCCATCGAGAGCACCATCATTTCCTGGGGGCGGCCGGACTCGGCGCCGATCGGCATGCCGTGCGCGGCCACCATCTCCGCCATCAGGTCGGCCAGGTGGGTACGGATCGCGAAGTCGGCCAGGCCGGTCATCGCGCTGACGACCTCGTCCATGTCGGACAAGCCTTCCAGCTCGCGCCGGATCAGGGTCGCCAGCAAGAGGTTGCGCAGGCGCCGCATGGCGCGCGGCAGGGGTATCCCGGCTTCCAGCTCGTGCTTCAATAAGGCGCCGAAATCCGGGCAGGCCAGCGATAATTGGGCCAGCTCGGCGACGCGTTCTTCACGTCCGGGGGCGCCGGCGATCCAGCGTTGGTAGAAGCGGGAGGTGTTGGCGGGGGAAGCAAGGGTCATCGGGTGGTCCGGCACGAGAGGAAAAACGTTCCGACAAGCAGCTTGCGGTAGAATTGCCCGCCGTGCCGCCCCGGTCAGCACGATGGTAAGGTAGACGCCGCAATTCAAGCAAGCGCTCTTCTTTTAGAACATTTTTACGGCGAGCCTTAAAAAATTAGCACCCTGATGCAAAATCCGGAACCGCAGGCGCCCCCGGCGGCGCCCGTGCCGCTGGCGGAACGCTGGCGGCGGTTGCGTGCCGCCTACCGGTATGCCAACCTGGCTTCGCATCATGTGCTCGGCTTCACCGTCAAGCTGGCGCTGCTCGTGTACTTCGGCCTCGGCCTGCTGTTCCTCGCGCTGCGTTACGCCATCCTCCCGAACATCGACCTCTATAAAGGCGACATCGAGCGCGCCGCCAGCCGCGCGCTCGGCAACCAGGTCAGCATCGCGCGCATCTACGCCACCTGGAGCGGACTGAACCCCTCGCTGTTCCTGGGCGACGTCTCGCTCAGGGATGCGGCCGGGCGCCAGGTGCTGGCGCTGCCCTCGGTGTCGGCCACCTTTTCCTGGTGGAGCGTACTGGCGGCCGAACCACGCTTCGAATCGCTCGAACTGATCCGGCCCCAGCTGGACGTGCGGCGCGGGCCTGATGGCGTGATCCAGGTCGCCGGCATGCGCATCGACCCGAAGGACGAGAAGGGCGGCGAGGGCGGCGACTGGGTGTTCCGCCAGCGCGAGATCCTGATCCGCGAAGGCCGGGTCGACTGGACCGACGCCCAGCGCGGCACCCCGACGCTGAGCCTGCGCGAGGTCGGCCTGGTGCTGCAAAACCATTGGACCACGCACCGTTTCGCCCTGAAAGCCACGCCCCCGGCCGAGCTGGCCCAGCCGCTCGACGTGCGCGCGCGCTTCGCCCATCCGCGCTTCGGCGGCCGCGCCTCCGATATCGCACTCTGGAAAGGCGAACTCTACGCCGACCTGCGCGAAGCCGACCTGGCGGCCTGGAAGCGCTACCTCGACTATCCCTTCGCCCTCAGCCAGGGCCGCGGCTCGTTGCGCGCCTGGATGACGCTCGACAAAGCCCGCCTGGCCGGCTTTACCGCCGACCTCGCGCTGGCCGGCGTCTCCGCGCGCATCAAGCCCGACCTGCCGCCGCTCCAGCTGGCGCGCGTGTCGGGCCGGCTGTCGGCCCAGGAAACCCTGTTGCCCGGCAAGGAGGACGGCAAGCCGACCTTCGGCGCGAACGGCCACACGGTCAGCCTCGACAATTTTCTGGTGGCGACCCAGGACGGCCGCAGCCTGCCGCCCGCCACCCTGACCGAAACCTTCGTCCCGGCTAAAAACGGCAAGCCGCAGCAGGTGTCGGTCCAGGCGCGCCAGGTGGACCTGGCGGCACTCAGCGAACTGGCGGCCCAGCTGCCGCTGTCATCCTTCCAGAGGCAGGCGCTGGCCGACTTCGCACCGCGCGGGCGCCTGCTGGACTTCTCGGCGTCGTGGGAGGGCCAGTATCCGCATCTTGCCGGCTACCGCATCAAGGGCCAGGTGGCGGGACTCAGCCTGCGCCCGCAGGCGGCGCGCGAGGCCGTGCCGGCGGCGCCTGGCGCCCCGGCCGAGTCGGCGCAGCCTGCCATGCCGGCCTTGCCCGGCTTCGACAACCTGAGCGGGTCCATCGACGCCACCGACAAGGGCGGCAGCATCACGCTCGATTCGAGCGACCTGGCGCTACGCATGCCGGCCTGGTTCGCCGACCCGGCCATGCCCCTCGACCGGCTGGCGCTGGGCGCGCGCTGGACCTACCAGTCGCAGGAGCAATTGCTGGTTGAGGTGGACAAACTCGAGTTCGCGCAAGGAGCGCTGCACGGCAGCCTGTCGGGCCGCCACCTGTTGCCGCTCGGCCCGCACCACGGTCCGGGCGTGGCCGACATCGAAGGCTCGCTCGACGGCTTCCAGATCGCCCAGGTCGGCCGCTTCCTGCCGCTGGCCACGCCCGAGCACCTGCGCGACTGGCTGAGTGCGGCGCTGCAGGGCGGCACGCTGAACGACGTGCGCCTGCGTTTGCGCGGCGACCTCGCCGACTTCCCCTTCCGCGCCGACAACGCGCAAGCGCGCGCCAAGGGCGAGTTCCGCGTCGCCGGACGCCTGCACAACGCCGTGCTCGAATATGCGCCGGGCCACCGCACGCCGGACAACAAGCCCGCCTGGCCGCTGGCGGAAGCGATCAACGGCAGCATCGTGTTCGACCGCGCGCGCATGGAAATCGTCGGCGAGACCCTGCGCACCCAGGGCCTGAACCTGAGCAATGTGCGCGCGGTGATCCCGAACCTCGGCTCGCACGCGTCGCAGCTCGACATCGACGGCAATGCCGCCGGTGCGCTGCAGGACTTCCTGCGCTACGTCGCGGCCAGCCCGGTGCTGGGCTGGATCGGCCATTTTACGGAGGACACGCTCGGCACCGGCAATGCCCGCCTCGGCCTGAAACTGCAGATGCCGCTGGCGGACCTGCACGAAACCAAGGTGCAAGGCGCGCTGCAATTGCTGGAAAACGAGGTGCGCCTGTTCCCGGACCTGCCGCCGCTGCAGGCGGCCGTCGGCAAGGTCGAGTTCACCGAGCACGGCGTCAACCTGAACGGCGTCGGCGCGAATTTCCTGGGCGGGCCGCTGGCGCTTTCCGGCGGTACCCAGCGCGACGGCTCGATCGCGATCCGCCTGGCCGGCACCCTGTCGGCCGAAGGCATGCGCCGCACCGCGCCGGCGCCGGCCATGGCGCGCCTGGGGCAGCGCCTGTCGGGCAGCACCCGTTACAACGGCCTGGTGGCCTTCCGCGACCACCAGCTCGGCGTGACGCTCGATTCGAACCTCGCCGGCCTCGGCATCGAATTGCCGGCGCCGCTGAATAAACCCGAAGCCGATGCGCTGCCGCTACGCTTCGTGCTGAACGGCGCACCCACCACGCCGGAGGGTGTCGGACGCGACGAACTGCGCCTGTCGCTGGGCAATGCGGTGGCCGCGCGCTACGTGCGTACGCGCGCGCCGCGCGGCGCCTGGATCGTCGAGCGCGGTGGCATCGGCGTCAACCTGCCGGCGCCCGAGCCGGACGACGGCATGATGATCAACGTCGACATGAAGTCGGTCAACGTCGACGCCTGGCTGGCCGCGGGACGGGCGATCGCGGGCGAGGACACGGGAACGGCGGGTGCGGGCGCGACGGGTCCGAATTTCTCCCAGTATGTGCTGCCGACCACCATCGCCGCGCGCGCCTCGGAACTGTTCATCGGCGAACGGCGCATGGCCGACGTCGTGGTCGGCGCCACCCACCGGGGCACGGCCTGGCAGGCCAACATCCACTCGCGCCAGGCCACCGGCTACCTTACCTGGAGCGAAGGGCAGGGCCAGGGCGTGGGCAAGGTCACGGCGCGCCTGGCTTCGCTCGTGATCCCGGAATCGCAGGCGGCCGACGTGAAGGACTTGCTCGAATCGAACCGCGGCGCCAGCGCCACCATTCCCGCGCTCGACATCGTGGCCGAGCGTTTCGAGCTCTTCAATAAACAGTTCGGGCGCCTCGACCTTCAGGCGAGCAATGTCCAGGCCCTGGCGGGCAAGGAATGGCGCATCGACCGCCTGTCGCTGACCAATCCGGACGGCCAGCTCAAGGCGACAGGCCGCTGGCTGACCAAGGACGGCAAGAGCAATACCGGCATGAATTTCACGCTCGACATCCTCGATGCCGGGCGCCTGCTCGACCGCCTCGGCTTCCCGGAAACCCTGCGTCGTGGCAAGGGCAAACTCTCGGGCGACCTGTCCTGGGCCGGCTTGCCCTACGCGCTGGACATTCCCTCCCTGTCGGGACAGATCGAGATGAACGTGACCGGCGGCCAGTTCCTGAAGCAGGACCCGGGCGCCGCCAAGCTGCTCGGCGTGCTCAGCCTGCAGGCCTTGCCGCGCCTCTTGAAACTCGATTTCCACGACGTGTTCTCGGAAGGCCTGGCCTTCGATGGCATCAGCGCGAATGCGATGATCACCCGCGGCGTCGTAAAAACCGACAACCTCAAGATGCATGGCGTGGCCGCCACGGTGCTGATGGAAGGCACGGCCGACATCGCCAACGAATCGACCGACCTGCACGTGGTCGTGATTCCCGAATTTAACCTCGGCACCGGGCCGCTGGTGTACGGCCTGGCGGTCAATCCCGTGATCGGCCTCGGCTCCTACCTGGCGCAACTCTTCCTGCGCGCGCCGGTGATGAAGGCGCTGACTTATCACATGCGGGTTACCGGACCGTGGAAATCGCCTACCATTGTCAAGATCGAGAACCCGCCGCCCGCCGCGGCCGCCAAAGCGAAGGAATGAGACATGACCCGTGTCGCCGCAGTCCAGATGGTGTCCACCCCCGACGTCGAACAGAACCTTGCCACCGCACGCCGCCTGGTGGGGGAGGCCGCCGCCGGCGGCGCCACGCTCGTGACCCTGCCCGAATACTGGCCGATCATGGGCATGACGGACGCCGACAAGGTCTTTCACGCGGAAAGCGCGGGCACCGGCCCGATCCAGGATTGCATGGCGTCGCTGGCGCGCGAGCACGGCATCTGGCTGATCGGCGGCACCCTGCCGCTCGTTTCTCCTGAAGACGGCAAGGTGCTCAACACGACCCTCGTGTACGACCCGAGCGGAGCGCCAGTGAGCCGCTACGACAAGATCCACCTGTTCGGCTTCAACAAGGGCAGCGAATCCTATGACGAGGCGCGCACCATCGTGCCGGGCGCGGCCGTGGGCAGCTTCGACGCCCCGTTCGGGCGCGTCGGCCTGTCGGTCTGCTACGACCTGCGCTTCCCCGAGCTCTACCGTGCGATGGGCGAGTGCGCGCTGATCGTGGTGCCTGCCGCCTTCACCCACACCACCGGCATGGCGCACTGGGAGGTCCTGCTGCGCGCCCGCGCCATCGAGAACCAGTGCTATGTGCTGGCCTCGGCCCAGGGCGGCAAGCATGCCAACGGACGCCGCACCTTCGGGCACAGCATGCTGGTCGATCCCTGGGGCGAAGTGAAGGACGTGCTGCGCGAGGGAGAGGGCGTGGTGTCGGGCGAGCTCGATCCGGCTTTCCTGGCTTCGGTGCGCGAGAGCCTGCCGGCGCTAAAGCACCGCAAGATGTAAGGCTTGCAACAGAAGCCCGGCGGTGACGACACCCGCGTCCGCATCGGTACGATCGGGGCGGATATGGCACAATGCCCGAATCCAACCGAGACCGAGACAAGACGCAAAATGACTCCATTCGAACCGAATCTTTCCTCCCTGGCAGTCGCGCGCGATGTACTGCTGACGCCGTTTGGCCTCGACGAAGGCAAGTTGCTGCGCACGCTGGGCACGATGTTCACCCATAAGGTCGATTACGCCGACCTGTATTTCCAGTTCACCAAGAGCGAAGGCTGGAGCCTGGAAGAGGGCATCGTCAAGACCGGCAGCTTCTCGATCGACCAGGGCGTGGGCGTGCGCGCCATCTCGGGCGAGAAGACGGCCTTTGCCTACTCCGACGAAATTTCCGAATCCGCGCTGCTGGACGCCGCAGCCGCGACGCGCACCATCGCGCGCGCCGGTGCCGGCCGCGTGAAGGTGGCAAGTAGCACCACGCCGACCGGCGGCCGTTCGCTCTACCTGCCGCGCGACCCGCTGGCCTCGCTCGACGCCACCGCCAAGGTCAAGCTGCTCGAGCGTGTCGAGAAGATGGCGCGCGCCAAGGATCCGCGCGTGGTGCAGGTGATGGCGGGCCTGGCCGGCGAATACGACGTGGTGCTGGTGGTGCGCAGCGATGGCGTGCTGGCGGCCGACATCCGCCCGCTGGTGCGCGTGTCCGTCACCGTGATCGCCGAGCAGAACGGCCGGCGCGAGACCGGTTCCTCGGGCGGCGGCGGCCGTTTCGATTATGGCTATTTCGACGACGAGATTCTCGACCGTTACGCCACCGAGGCAGTCAAGTCGGCGCTGGTGAACCTGGAGGCGCGTCCGGCGCCGGCGGGCCCGATGACGATCGTGCTCGGCCCGGGCTGGCCCGGCGTGCTGCTGCACGAAGCGGTCGGCCACGGCCTGGAAGGCGACTTCAACCGCAAGGGTTCGTCCTCGTATGCCGGCATGATCGGCCAGCGCGTGGCGGCCAAGGGCGTCACCGTGGTCGACGACGGCACGCTGAAGGACCGCCGCGGCTCGCTCAACATGGACGACGAAGGCAACCCGACCCAGTGCACGACGCTGATCGAGGACGGCATCCTGAAGGGCTATATCCAGGACACGATGAACGCGCGCCTGATGAAGATGCCGATCACCGGCAACGCGCGCCGCGAATCCTTCGCCCACCTGCCGATGCCGCGCATGACCAACACCTACATGCTGGCGGGCGACAAGGACCCGGCCGAGATCCTGGCCTCGGTCAAGAACGGCCTGTACGCGGTCAACTTCGGCGGCGGCCAGGTCGACATCACCAACGGCAAGTTCGTGTTCTCGGCCAGCGAGGCCTACATGATCGAAGACGGCAAGGTGACCTATCCGGTGAAGGGCGCGACCCTGATCGGCAACGGCCCGGACGTCATGAACCGCATCTCGATGATCGGCAACGACATGTCGCTCGACTCGGGCGTGGGCGTGTGCGGCAAGGAGGGGCAAAGCGTGCCGGTCGGCGTGGGGCAGCCGACCTTGCGCATCGATGGGGTGACGGTCGGCGGTACGGCGTAAGTCTCGCTGCTGCGATGAAGAAATGCCCGGCGCTGCCGGGCATTTTTTTCGCTAATACTCTACAGAGGAAGGCGTAGGGTGGGCGCCCTGTGCCCACCGAAACGATGCGCTAACGCGGCGCTTGCTGCTGGTGGGCACGGGGCGCCCACCCTACAAATGCAGCTGACGGCAATGTATTTGTACATTGAACGCATGGACGGCGAAGCCGTCCACCCTACAGTCAAAACTTGTAGGCCAGCCGCGCGTACACCGTCCTGCCGAGCGGGGCCGTGTAACGCGGATCGTAGCCTGCCCTCAGAAGGTATAGCGCGCTCCAATGTTGTAGCTCCGTCCCACCGCGCCCTGGTAATCGAGCGGGTTGAAGGACTGGGCGCCAAAGGTCAAGGGGTCGAGCGGCGCGATCTTGTCGAACAGGTTCTCGATCGATCCGAACACCTCCAGGTTGGGCGCCGCCTTCCAGCGCAGCACCAGGTCGAAGACCGTGAACGAGGCGATTTCGCAACCGGCAGGTGCGTCGTCGCCATTGGCGAAGTGGCTGGCGCACGGGGCGCCCTTGAAGCGCACGTTCTCGATCGGCGCGCGGTAGTTCGCGTTCAGCGCCACGCGCCAGTCGGTCCAGTCCCAGGCGGCACGCAGATTGACGCGGTGGTCCGGAGTGCCGATACAGTTGGTGACGTCGCAGTTGCCATGGGTGCCGGCAAAGTCGCGCGAGCTGCCGTCACGCTCGGTGCGCTTCCACTTGTCGATATACGTCCACTTGCCGTCGAGCAGGAGATTGCCCCAGCCATTGGGCAGGCGGTGCGTGTAGCGGACGTCGAGGTCGATGCCGCGCACCTCGGACTGGGCCGAATTGACGTAGTTCGCGAGCACTGCGGTGATGGCGCCCGGGTCGCCGGGAATGCCGGCCTCCGCCGTGGACGGGTCGCGCGCCACGCTGCCGTTGGCGATGGCGACATCGACCAGCTCCTGGTTGATTTCATTCTTGCGCTTGATGCGCCAGAAGTCGACCGAGATACTGGTGCGCGGCAGCGGATCCCAGACGATGCCGATGTTGTAGTTCTTCGAACGCTCCGGCGACAGGTCCGGGTTGGGCGAGGTGACGAGCGCGATCGCGGCCGGATCGCAAGCGGCTTCCACGCCCAGGCTGCAGCGCAGCGGGTCGGCGGCGGTGGAGAATGCCGCCAGCCCGCCGACGCCGTTCTCGGCCGGGCTCGGGGCGCGGAAACCCCGGGAGAAGGTGCCACGCAGCGCCAGCTGGCGCGAGGGCTGCCACTTGACGCCGACCTTCGGGGTGTACGAATTGCCCACATCCGTGAAATGGTCCCAGCGCAGTGCGCCGGTTACTTCCAGCCCGGGCAGTACGGGAGCGAGCGCCTCCCCATACAAGGCGAACACGTTGTGCGCGCCGCTGAATGCCGAATAGCCGAGGCCGATGATGTTGCCGCGTTCGGTCCCGGTGACGGGTTTCAGCTCGGACTCCTCGCGCCGCCATTCGGCACCGGCCGCCACGCCGATCGCGCCGCCGGCCAGCTTGCCGAATTCGCGCGTGAGCTTGAAGTCGCCCTGGATGATCTTGGCGTGGGCGTCGGCCCCGATCGTCGGCGAGAGTGCCGCGTACACGGCTGGGTCGTTCAGGCCGGCGTTCTCGGCAATGCGCCAGACAGTGCCGATAGGCAGCGCGGCATAGGCCGGGCTGTTTACCAGAGCGGCTGCGATGTTGGCAGGGCTCGGATCGAGCAGGGCGAAGGTGACGTCGCGTTGCAGGTAGCCGGTGCGCCTGTTCTGCACCGTGCTGCGCGAAAACAGCAGGGCGCTGTCGTATTCCCAGCCGGCCAGGGTGCCGCGCACGCCGGCTATCGCGCGCACGAAGAAGGAGTCGAATTTCGACGCGCGCGGGCCGACGTCGGCCGGCAAATAGCGCAGGCGCGCCGCAGTGCCGAAATACGGGTTGTCGGGATGGGCAGCGCCGAGCCGCACGCCGGCGTTGCTGACCGGGCCGCCCGGAAAGCCGGCATTGGCGCTGATCGAGCTGGGCGTGGTCGAGGTTGCAGTCTTGCTGGAGTACAGGTTCAGCTCGCTGTAGCCTTCGATCTCCGGTGTCAGGCGCCAGGTGCCGCGTCCGTACAGGCTGTAGTTCTCCTGTTGCGGCTGGACCTGGTTGTAGGCCTGGGTCGAGTCGATCAGGCAGCCGCCGCCGGGATCGCCCTGCGGGTGGCTGGTGAAATTCGAACAGGCCGCGCCCGGGAACCGCCGGGTGAAGCCGGTTGCCGGGGACAGGTTGCCGCGGTTGAAGTAGTCGTTCGTGGCCGGATTGCGCACGTTGCCGTTGATCGCATTGCCGGAGGCGTTGTTGCCGGTGATGGCGCCGGTGCCGCCCAGTGCTTCCTGTGCCGAAAAGCCCCAGGGGCGCAGGTCGATACGGCCGACCTGGCGGCGGTCGGTGCGCTCGCGCAGCCAGATGTTGTTGCTGCGTTTGAATTCGAAATTGAGCAGCCCGCTGTAGCCGTCGCTGTCCAGGTTGCCGAAGCCGTGGGTAATGGCGAAGTTCTGCTTCTCGCCATCCCATTCTTCCGTGATGCCGAGCGAGGCGCGCACGGCGGTGCCCTTGAAGTCGCGGCGCAGGATGATGTTGACGACGCCGGCAATGGCGTCGGAGCCGTAGATGGCCGACGCGCCGTCCTTCAGGATCTCGACGCGGTCGACGGCATCGGTCGGGATCACGTTGAGGTCGGCAAACACTTTCTGGCCGTCGTCGGCCAGGCCGTAGGGCGCCATGCGCCGTCCGTTGAGCAGCACCAGCGTCGAAGCGGCGCCGAGGCCGCGCAGCGAAATGCCCGTGGCGCCGGCCGCGAAACCGTTGCCGAAGCCCGCCGGCACCGAGCCCTGGTTGTCGACCGCCAGGGTTTGCAGCAGTTCGGACACGGTGGTCTTGCCGGAGCGTTCGATGTCGGCGCGGTTGACGGTCAGCACGGAGGAGGCGGTTTCGGCTTCGGCGCGGCGGATGTTACTGCCGGTAACGACGACGCGTGCAACCGGCTGTTCGGCTGCGTCCTGCGCGGCTGCCTGGGGCTGCGCCAACAAGGCCAGGCCAATCGCGCCGCTTCCTGCGAACAGGCGGCGCACGGATCGGGATAACAAGGTTTCGTTCATGTCCGGACTCCAAGGGTAGTGAGGGTTCACATTCCCATCCAGGCGCCGCAGCTTGATTAGCCTCATGGTCTGGAACGAAGCAAACTGATCCAGCACAAAGAAAACGCAGCTGAACGGGGGCGTCTCCCGACTTTTGCATTAGTGACAAGGCCATGTCTGATATCCCTCAAACATGAGCCTTGCGTTTAATAGGCTGTCGGTTTGTCGCAACCGCTTGCCTGTCATTTCGACTTCATGCAGCAAATGACGCAGTGCGACAAAACGCTTGCCAAGCTTCATAGCCAAGGGTTATAGTCGTTTCAACCATTTTCGGATTCCCTATGCGCAACGCTGCCTTCTTTACCTATTTTTGGTTTAGCCATTCCAGCCTTCAGGCGGTGGAGTAGCGGCAGGTTCACGCAGCAAGAGAACAGACCGAACGACCAGAAACCGCCAGAGATGGCGGTTTTTTCATTTGCAGCCCAGATAAACGAAACGGAGTACCGCATGCCTCGTACCGACGATCTACGCATCCGCGAAATGAAGGAACTGACACCGCCCTCGCACCTGATCCGCGAGTTTCCGGTGACGCCTGCGGCCGAGGAAACGGCAAGCGCGGCGCGCATCGCGCTGCACCGCATCCTGCATGGCCAGGACGACCGCCTGATGGTGGTGATCGGCCCGTGCTCGATCCACGACCCGAAGGCCGCGATGGAATACGCGCGCCGCCTGGTCGAGCAGCGCCGCCGCTTCATCGGCGAGCTCGAGATCGTGATGCGGGTGTATTTCGAGAAGCCGCGCACGACGGTCGGCTGGAAGGGGATGATCAACGACCCCTACATGGACAACAGCTTCCGCATCAACGACGGCCTGCGCATGGCGCGCGAGCTGCTGCGCGACGTCAACGAGATGGGCTTGCCGGCCGGGACCGAATTCCTCGACGTGATCAGCCCGCAGTACATCGCCGACCTGATCAGCTGGGGCGCGATCGGGGCGCGCACCACCGAATCGCAGGTGCACCGCGAGCTGGCCTCCGGGCTGTCGTGCCCGGTCGGCTTCAAGAACGGGACCGACGGCAACATCAAGATTGCGGTGGAAGCGATCAAGGCGGCCTCGACGCCGCACCACTTCCTGTCGGTGACCAAGGGCGGCCATTCGGCCATCGTCTCGACCGCCGGTAACGAGGATTGCCACATCATCCTGCGCGGCGGCAAGGCGCCGAACTACGATGCCGCCAGCGTCGAGGACGCCAGCCGCCAGATCGCCGCCCTCGGCCTGGCCTCGCGCCTGATGATCGACGCCTCGCACGCGAACAGCTCGAAGAAGCCGGAAAACCAGGTGCCGGTCTGCGCCGACATCGCGCGCCAGGTTGCCGCAGGCGACGAGCGCATCGTCGGCGTGATGGTCGAATCGCACCTGCTGGCCGGGCGCCAGGACTTGGTGCCGGGCAAGGAGCTGACCTATGGCCAGTCGGTGACCGACGGCTGCATCGACTGGGAGACCAGCGTGCAGGTGCTGGAAGGGCTGGCGGCGGCCGTGCGCCAGCGCCGCCTGCGCGAGGACGCATAAGGGACGGACCTTGCGGCTGCTCATCCGCCGGTTGAACGCGTGGGCGGCGCAGGCGTCGCGTCGGCGCAGAGGTCCGGGTGGAGCCGACCACCCTACGCCATAGGGATGTAGGGTGGTCGGCTACACCCGGGTGCATGCATACCGCTAACGCGTGCGCCGCCCACGCATCCAGCCGGCTCGCGCGCAGCCGAAACGCCTCCCAGGTTATAGGTCAACAACAGAACTTGATGGCCCGCCCGCCGCGAATTGCGTTATCGTGAGCGTTTTTAAAACGGCCGAGCCAGGCAAGGCGCGGCGGCGGGAAGTCCCATGCTGGCTTACATACTCAGGCGCCTGTGGCAGATGCTGCCGACAATGGCGGGCGTCATCGTGCTCGTCTTCGTGCTCTTCAACTGGGTGGGCGGCGATCCGTCCTATCTGCTGGCGGGCAAGATGGCCGACGAGGCGGCAATCGCGAATATCCGCGCCCAGCTCGGCATCGACCAGCCGTATTATGTTCAGCTCGGCATTTTCCTGAAGCAGATCGCGAGCTTTGATTTCGGCAATGCGTGGAGCACAGGCGAACCGGTGTCGCACATCATCGCCAGCCGGCTCGGGCCTTCGCTGACGGTGCTGGTGCCCCTGACCATCCTGGAAACCCTGTTCGGCATCGCGCTGGCGCTGGCCATCGCGTTCGTGCGCGGCTCGCTCACCGACCGCGCCGTGATGGTGGCCTGCACGGTCGGCATGTCGATCTCGATCCTGGTCTACATCATCGTGTTCCAGTACTTCTTCGCTTATAAACTCGGCCTGTTCCCGGTGCAGGGCTGGGGCGAGAGCCTGGGCGAGAACCTGCTGCGCTACGCGCTGCTACCGATCATCATCGGCCTGGCCGTGTCGATCGCGCCGACCCTGCGCCTCTACCGCAGCTTCGTGCTCGACGAAGTACACCAGGACTATGTGCGCACGGCCCGCGCCAAGGGTTTATCGGAGCGCCGCATCGTCTGGGTCCACGTGCTCCGGAATGCCGCGATCCCGATCATCACCCACGTGATGGCGAACTTGCCGGCGCTCTTGATCGGCGCTTTCCTGCTCGAACGTTTCTTCGGCATTCCCGGCATCGGGCGCGAAGTGATCCTCGCCGTGGAGCGCAGCGATTTCCCGGTCATCAAGGCGATTACCGTGTACGTCGCCGCCGCGACCATGGTGTTCAACCTGCTGGCCGACCTGCTGTATGGCGCGGTCGATCCACGCGTGCAATTGAAATGATGACGAACGAATTGCATTCACCCGGCCTCTGGACGCTCGCCTGGCGCCGCCTGCGCGCCGACCGCATCGCGATGGCGGCGCTGGCCGTCGTCGGCGCGTTTATCCTCTTGCTGCTTCTGTCTTCCAGCGGACTGGTCGCCGCCGACTGGGAAGACGAGGTGGCAGTGAATTATGCGCCGCCATCCTTCGTCGGGCCTGACGCCGCCAGCGCCGCGCTGGCGCGCTTGCCGGCGCCGGTGCCGCCGAATGCCTTCGATCCGCTGGCGCAGGAGCTGGAAAGCCTGAAGGCCGAGGTGCGGGCGTCGCATCCGCCGCGTGAGAAGGCGCTCACGTTACCGTTCGGCGCCGACAAGTGGGGCCACGACGTGCTGAAGAAAACCATCAAGGGCGGCGAGACCTCGATCGTGGTCGGCCTGGTGGCGGCCTTCGTCGCGGTCGCCCTGGGGACCCTGTTCGGCGCGCTGTCGGGCTTTTTCGGCGGCGTGGTCGACGACCTGTTCAACTGGTTCTACAGCATTTTTACGTCCATCCCCTCGATCCTGATGATCCTGACGGTGGCCGCCGTGCTGCAGCAGAAGGGCGTGATGACGATCGTGCTGATCCTCGGCCTGACCGGCTGGACGGGGCCTTATCGCCTGATTCGCGCCGAGTACATCAAGCACAAGGCGCGCGAATACGTGATGGCGGCCGACGCGATCGGGGCCTCGAGCTGGCGCAAGATGTTCTCGCATATTTTCCCGAACGTCTCGCACGTGGCCCTGGTGCAGCTGTCGATCCTCGTCGTCGGCTTCATCAAGGCCGAAGTCATCCTGTCCTTCCTCGGCTTTGGCGTGCCGGTCGGGACCGTGTCCTGGGGCAGCATGCTGAACGAAGCGCAGAACGAACTGATCCTGGGTAAATGGTGGCAGCTGGCGGCCGCGGCCGGTGCGATGGCGCTGCTGGTGACGGCCTTCAGCCTGTTCACCGATGCGCTACGTGACGCGCTCGATCCGAAAATCAAATGACTGACGATACCGACATCCTGCTCCAGGTGCGTGACTTGCGCATCGCCTTCCGCGTCGACAAGAAAAATACGGTGGAGGCGATCAAGGGCATTTCCTTCGACGTGCCGAAGAATGCCACCGTCGCCCTGGTCGGCGAATCGGGCAGCGGCAAGTCGGTCAGCTCGCTCGCCGTGATGGGCTTGCTGCCACCCGAGACGACCATCATCGAGCCGGGCTCGCAGGTGCTGTTCGACGGGCGCGAGCTGTTGCAGCTGCCGCCGGCTGAGCGTCGCAAGCTGTGCGGCAAGGACATCGCGATGATTTTCCAGGAGCCGATGTCCTCGCTCAATCCCGTGTTCACGGTCGGCTTCCAGATCGGTGAGGTGCTGCAGCGGCACATGGGCATGAGCAAGCGCGAAGCGCGCACGCGTACCCTGGCGCTGCTGGAAGAGGTCGGCATTCCCGACCCTGCCAACAAGATCGACGCCTATCCCGGCCAGATGTCGGGCGGGCAGCAGCAGCGCGTGATGATCGCGATGGCGATCGCCTGCGAACCCAAGCTCCTGATCGCCGACGAACCGACCACGGCGCTCGACGTCACCATCCAGAAGCAGATCATGGAACTGATCGCGGCGCTGCAGAAAAAGCACCGCATGTCGGTCCTGTTCATTACCCACGACCTCGGGCTGGTCGGAGAAATCGCCGACCGCGTGATCGTGATGCGCCATGGCGAAGTGCGCGAAGAGGGCAGTGCGCAGCAGGTGTTCGGCGCGCCGCGCGACGCCTACACGCGCGCATTGCTGCATTGCCGGCC
Organism: Massilia sp. Mn16-1_5; assembly: GCF_004798585.1. Classification (GTDB taxonomy): domain Bacteria; phylum Pseudomonadota; class Gammaproteobacteria; order Burkholderiales; family Burkholderiaceae_D; genus Telluria. Next base: position 89,501 of record NZ_PPXQ01000008.1, on the reverse strand, counting down.
GACCCTGGACTCGCGGCCGGTGCGGCTGCCGGTGATCGACGATTACCTGAGCGGCCGCAGCGACCCGCTGGCGGTCTTGCCGCAGCGCGCGCGTGGTTATGCGGCGGACGACGAGAACGTGCTGGTCGTCGAGAACCTGGCCAAGAGTTTTACCTTGCGCGAGGGCCTGTTCGGCAAGCGCGTGTTCCACGCGGTGAAGGATGTGTCGTTCACGCTGCCGCGCGGGAAAACCCTGGGCGTGGTCGGCGAATCCGGTTCGGGCAAGACCACGGTCGGCCTGACCCTGCTGCGCCTGCACCGCGCGACCGGCGGCAGCGCGCGCTTCGATGGCCGCGACCTGTTCGCGTTGTCGGACCGCGAGTACGCGGCCTATAAACGGCGCATCCAGATCATCTTCCAGAATCCGTATGCGTCGCTGAACCCACGCTTTACGGTTGGTCAGATCCTGCTGGAACCGATGCGCATCCATGGCATTGGCGCCGGCGAGCACGAACGCACCAAAACAGTGCAAAATTTGTTGGAGCGGGTCGGCCTGCCTGCCCAGGCTTTTCATCGTTATCCGCACGAATTTTCCGGCGGCCAGCGCCAGCGCATCGCGATCGCGCGCTGCCTGACCATGAAGCCGGACATCCTGGTCTGCGACGAGTCGGTCTCGGCGCTCGACGTGTCGGTGCAGGCGCAGGTGCTGAACCTGCTGCAGGACCTGCAGGACGAGTACAAGCTGAGCTACATCTTCATTTCCCACGACTTATCCGTAGTGCGCTACATCGCCGACCGGGTGATGGTGATGCACCATGGGAGCGTGGTCGAGATGGCCGATTCGGACGAGCTGTACCGCAATCCGCAGCATCCTTATACCCGCTCGCTGCTGGCGGCCATTCCGCGCCTGGCCTGAAGATAGGGAAGCTCGCCAAAGCGTTGCGAAAACCCCGCGGTCGCCAGCTTGATACAGGGATTTGGGCTACCATGAACGGATGTCCCAGCTCACTCTCCTGATCCAGCAATACGGCGTCATCCTCGTCTTCGGTACGGTTCTGCTGGAGCAGTTCGGCTTGCCGATTCCCGCCTTTCCCGTGCTGATCCTGGCCGGGGCGATGGCGGTCGACGGCGGCGCCAGCTGGCAGCTGTGCCTGCTTGCCGTGCTGCTGGCTTGCCTGATCTGCGACTATTTCTGGTTCAGCGCCGGGCGCTACTACGGCAAGCGCGTGCTGCGCCTGCTGTGCCGGATTTCGCTGTCGCCCGATTCCTGCGTCAATCAGACCGAAGACCGCTTCCGCCGCTACGGCCCGAAATCCCTGCTGGTCTCGAAATTCGTCCCAGGCTTCAATACCATCGCCGCGCCGATGTCCGGCGCGCTGGGCACGCGCACGCGCGCCTTCCTCGGCTTTTCAGCCAGTGGCGCGCTGCTCTGGGGCGGTACCGGCATCGCGCTGGGCGCCATCTTCCACGACAGCGTCGACGGCATCCTCGCCATGCTCGACACCATGGGCAGCGCCGCGCTGATGGTGCTGGCCGCGCTGCTGGCGCTGTTCGTCGTCTATAAGTATGTCGAGCGCCGGCGCCACCGCGCCACGCTCGCCGTGCCGCGTATCGCCATCGCCGAACTGAAAGCGCTGATGGAGGGCGGGCACGATCCCCTGATTATCGATGCGCGCAGCGTTACCGCCCAGGCGCTCGAACACGCCATTCCGGGTGCGCTGCTGTACAACAGCTGCGAGCCGGGCCAGTTGATGGCCAGCCTCGACAAGGATCGCCATATCGTCGTCTATTGCAGCTGTCCGAACGACGTCACGGCGGCGCAGGTAGCCAAGGAATTCCTCGCCAACGGCTTCCATCGCGCGCGCCCATTGCATGGCGGACTGGATGCCTGGCATGCCCACCATGCCCGGCCGGAGGGTGCCCAACCGGCGCCCTGTTGAGGAGTGACGTAGTCGTACTACTTTCCTCGCTGCGGCAAATCGGCACGATAGTCCGGAGTCTCTGTACCTAAACTACAAAATCTTCTTGTAAGTCAGCAAAGAAATCCAGTAAGCTTGGACATCCCCAGCCTTATGTCCTGCGATGACTGCTTCTCTGCCTGACCACCTCGCTTCCCACGCCGCCTCCTTCGATAGCCCACGCCTGCTGGCCGACGTCGGCGGCACGAATGCGCGCTTCGCGCTCGAGCTGGCGCCCGGCAGCTTCGGGGCGGTGCAGGTCCTTGCCTGCGGCGACCATGTGAGCTTTGCCGACGCGATGCGCGCCTACCTGGCCTCGCCCGAGGTGGCGGCTTTCGGCAAGGTAGCGCACGCGGCGGTGGCGATCGCCAATCCCGTCGATGGCGACCAGATCCGCATGACGAACCACCACTGGCAGTTTTCGATCGAAGCCGTGCGCCAGGAAGTGGGCTTGCAGACGCTGCTGGTTGTCAACGATTTCTATGCGCTGGCGCGTTCGCTGCCGCACCTGGGCGAGGGCGATAAAGTGCAGGTCGGCGGCGGTGCGCCGCGTGCCGGCGCGCCGCTCGGCCTGCTGGGCGCGGGCACCGGCCTGGGCGTGTCGGGCCTGATCCCGGCCGGCGCCGGCTGGACCGCACTCAACAGCGAAGGCGGGCACGTCAGCTTTTCGCCGGCCAACGAACTCGAAGTGGCGGTCCTGCAATACGCCTGGCGCGAGTTCGAACACGTCTCGGCCGAGCGTTTCCTGTCCGGCGCCGGCGTCGAACTGATCTACCGCGCGCTGGCGCATGTGCAGGGCCTGGCGCTTGATCCTTTGACTGCGCCGGAAATCTCGCGCCGCGCGCTGGCGGGGGAATGCGCCGTCTCGAGCCAGGTGCTCGAGGTCTTCTGCGGCATGCTCGGCACCGTCGCCGGCAACCTGGCCGTCACCCTCGGCGCGCAGGGTGGGGTGTACATCGGCGGCGGCATCGTGCCGCGCCTGGGCGAACGCTTCGCGCAATCGCCTTTCCGCAGCCGCTTCGAACAGAAGGGCCGCTTCGCTTCCTACCTGGCCCAGGTGCCCACCTACGTGATCACTGCCGAATATCCTGCTTTCCTTGGCGTGTCCGCCGTTTTGGCCGAAAAACTGTCGGCTTAAGGCGAATGCCGGGCGCGCACCCCTTGCGCAAGTGGTCGTTCTGATGTTTTATCGGTTACAATGGCCCGCAGTTGGAAGAAACGACGTCGATTGCTGTCATGGTACGCGCACCTCGAAGCCGCGTGACACGTCCGCGTTTCGCTGAATAATCACCTGTAGGTTTTCCGTCTGGCACGCGGAGAACGCTGTGGCCGGGTCCTGTCCCGCTACCGTAATGTCGCCCGCCGCGTCCAAGCGCGGGCCATTTGATTCCTGTATCAACGAGCAGCACCGCGAACCGCGTTGGCGTGAAGGCCTGCGCTGCGCCGACTCCGGCCAGCCGATGCCCGCCGATCGCGTATTTGTTTGAACGTTTCCTGGCCCCGGGCCTGACGACATCGAGAATGAAGACTGATGAGGCCAAGCGGGTCCTCGAGACCGCCTTGCTATGCGCGCGCGAGCCGATGTCCCTACACGGCATGAAGAAGCTGTTTGCCGACGTCGACGCCAACGGACGCGTGCTCGGTACGCCGGTCGGGCTCGATACGATCAAGTTGCTGCTCGAGGAATTGCGCCACGACTGGCAGGACCGCGGCATCGAGATCGTCAGCCTGGCCTCGGGCTGGCGCTTCCAGAGCCGCCCCGAGATGAAGCAATATCTCGACCGCATTACGCCGGAAAAGCCGCCGAAGTATTCGCGGGCCACGCTGGAAACGCTGGCGATCATCGCCTACCGCCAGCCGGTCACGCGCGGCGACATCGAGGAGATCCGCGGCGTCGCGGTGAACTCGCAGACGATCAAGATGCTCGAAGACCGCGGCTGGATCGACGTCGTCGGTCACCGTGAAGTGGTCGGACGGCCGGCCCTGCTGGGCACGACGAAGCAGTTCCTGGACGATCTCGGCCTGGCATCGCTGGGGCAATTGCCTCCGCTCGAGAGTATTGCCGACGCCCAGGACGGGCGCAGCCTGGAGGCGCTGGAAGCGGCCCTGCAACAGAATTTTGACAAGACGGACGCGCCGGCGGACGTCGACGAAGAACAAGCTACTTCACCCGTTGAAGTCCCGATACACGACCCGCAACCGGCCTACGGCGTGGACAGGGTCAACAACATTGATACGAACGATGAATCCTACTGACACCGATACCACGCCTGGCGCACCTGGCCAGGACGAGGCGGCCAAGCCGAAGCGCCGCACCAAAGCCGCCGCACCGAAGGCTGCGCCTGCTGCCGATGCCGCGCCTGCCGGCGACGCTGCGCCCGCCGCCGAGAAGCCGAAGCGCCGCACCAAGGCTGCAACCGCAGCCGAGGCCGCCGCACCGGTAGCCGCCGAAGCCGCTGCGCCTGCTGCCGCGCCTGCTGCCGCTTCGAAGCCGGCCCGCAAGCCGCGCGCCACCAAGGCCAAGCCGGCCGAGGCCGCGGCGCCAGCGCCGGCAACGGAAACCTGGCCGCAGCCGTCCGCCACGCAGGCTTCAAGCCCGGCCATGGACAACATGGCCGCCGCCGATGCGGCGAGCCAGGCGCAGGGCAAGAGCGAGCCGAAGGGCGATGGCCAGCGCAAGCCGCGCGGCCCGCGCCAGATGCGCGAGCAGCGTGCCGGCCGCGAAGCGCGCCAGCCGGCCGCCGCCGTCCAGGCTCAGGCAGCCGACGCGCAGCCGGGCCAGGTCCAGGCCCAAGGCGAGCAGGGCGGCGAAGCCCGCCGCGAGCAGCGCCAGGGCAAGGGCAAGAACAAGAATGGCAAGACCGGCCAGCGCAACGCGCAAAATGGCCAGCAAGGCGGCCAGCAGGGCCGTCAGCAGGGCGGCAAGAATGCCAGGGGCAAGGGCGGCAAGCCAAACGACGCCGACGCCGTGTTCTCCTTCGTCACCTCGGACGCGTTCGACGCCAACGAAGGCGGCCAGGGCCAGCAGAAGTCGAAGCCGGCACGCCGTGACCTGACGGCGGACGACGACGCGCCGAAGCTGCACAAGGTGCTGGCCGAAGCCGGTCTCGGCTCGCGCCGCGACATGGAAGAGCTGATCGTCGCCGGCCGCGTGTCGGTCAACGGCGAGCCGGCCCACATCGGCCAGCGCATCCTGCCGACCGACGCCGTGCGCATCAACGGTAAGCTCATCCAGCGTAAGGTGAACAACAACAAGCCGCCGCGCGTGCTGGTGTACCACAAGCCGGCCGGAGAGATTGTCAGCCACGACGATCCGGAAGGCCGTCCATCGGTGTTCGATCGCCTGCCGACCATGAAGACCGGCAAGTGGCTGGCCGTCGGCCGCCTCGACTTCAATACCGAAGGCCTGCTGCTGTTCACGACCTCCGGTGACCTGGCCAACCGCCTGATGCACCCGCGCTATAACATCGACCGCGAATACGCCGTGCGTACGCTGGGCGAGCTGGAAGAGGGCATGCGCCAGAAGCTGCTGGCCGGCGTCGAGCTGGAAGACGGCCTGGCGAACTTTACAAAAATAGCCGATGGCGGCGGCGAAGGTATCAACAAGTGGTACCGCGTGGTGATCGGCGAAGGCCGCAACCGCGAGGTGCGCCGCATGTTCGAGGCCGTCGGCCTGACCGTCTCGCGCCTGATCCGTACCCGCTACGGCGCCATGACGCTGCCCTCGGGCCTGAAGCGCGGCCGCTGGGAAGAGCTGGAAGAAAACGACGTGCGCAACTTCATGGCTGCCTTCGGCATCGAGAAGAAGGGCGGCGGCGGTGACAGCAAGGGTAAAGGCAAGGGCGGTCAGCAGCCCGATCCGCGCCGCTCCGACGGCAACCGCATCGACCGCGCCGACGCCAACCGCAACGTCGACCCGTTCGGCCCGCCGGTGGCGCGCGCCGGCGTGGCGCCGCGCGGCGGTGTTGCGGCGCCGATGGGTCGTCCTGCCGGCGGCAAGGGCCGCGGCGGCAATGGCGGCTTCGGCGGCGGCTCCGGGCGTCCGGGCAATGGCGGCAGCAGCCGTCCGAAGCAGCCGGATCCGCTGCAGACCACGTTCGGTTTTGCCGGTACGGGCGGCGGGGGCCGCCGCGGCGGCCAGGGTCCGCGCGGTTCCGAGCACGGCCTGCCGCGCCGCGGTCGCCGGGGGTGAAAGCGATTGGCTGCCGCTTCGGAGTCCGGGGCGGCAGCGCACCGTACGGGGTCATCGAGGCCAATGGCCTCGATGACGGTTTTACTGGGCATGCCCGCGTCTAGCGCTTGATTATTGGTCGCGTGTCCTCATGTGGGGTGTCCGGGCGTATCGCCGAGTCTGCTCAACCGTCCGTCACGCGGGCATGCCCGCCCTACGTTACGCAACGGTTCGTAGCGAAAACGCCCTCCGTGGCCTGTTATGTTCCTGTCACACCCCATTTTCGCTTTGATAACGTGCGCGGCCGTTGTTTGCTTGCTCATAAAATGGTATGTCGATTGCAGCACGCCCTCGAATACGTTATAATTTGCAGCCTAATCGAAGTCCTTCCCGAGTATTAATTTGGTGCAAGTGCTTACATCTGGTTGGGTTGTGAATACAAAAAGATGGGCAGATGCCCATTTTTTTTTTGGTAAAACGTTTTAACGCCCTTGGAGAAGTGTCGTGCAGCAGTTTGATTTGATCGCCAAGACAGTCGCTGGCCTGGGCTACGAACTCGTTGATGTCGAGCGAGGCGAGCGCGGGATCCTGCGCGTGTTTATCGATTTTCCGGCTGCCGTCGCCGATGAAAAGGGTCCTATTACCGTCGAGGACTGCGCAACGGTGAGTCACCAGTTGTCGCACGTATTGACGGTGGAGAACGTCGATTACGAGCGTCTCGAGATTTCGTCGCCCGGGCTGGACCGCCCGGTGCGCACCCTGGCCGATTTCGAGCGCTTCGCCGGCCATGAATGCACGGTGAAGCTGCGCGTCGCCATGCCGGGTACCGCGAACCGGAAGACCTATACGGGCATCCTGGTCGCGCCGGAAGGCGACAAGATCGGTCTGGAATTTGAAGGTAAAGATGGGCCGGCGTTGTTGGAATTTACGCTGGCCGAATTGGATAAGGCACGCTTGGTGCCGCAGGTGGATTTTAGGAGTCGCAAAGCATGAGTCGCGAAATTTTGTTACTGGTTGATGCGCTTGCGCGCGAAAAAAACGTCGATAAGGAAGTGGTGTTCGGGGCGCTCGAATTCGCCCTGGCCCAGGCCACGAAGAAACGCTATGAAGGCGAAGTCGACATTCGCGTGAGCATCGACCGCGACACGGGCGAATTCGAAACCTTCCGCCGCTGGCACGTCGTGCCGGATGAAGCCGGCCTGCAGCTGCCGGACCAGGAAATCCTGCATTTCGAAGCAAAAGAACAGATCGCCGACATCGAAGTCGACGAATACATCGAAGAGCCGGTGGAATCGGTCGAGTTCGGCCGCCGCTTCGCCCAGGACACGAAACAAGTCGTCCTGCAGCGCGTGCGCGACGCCGAGCGCGAGCAGATCCTGCAAGACTTCCTCGAGCGCGGCGATTCGCTGGTCACCGGCACCATCAAGCGCATGGAACGCGGCGACGCGATCGTGGAATCGGGCAAGATCGAAGCCCGCCTGCCGCGCGACCAGATGATCCCGAAGGAAAACCTGCGCATCGGCGACCGCGTCCGTGCCTACATCTTGCGCGTGGACCGCAATATGCGCGGCCCGCAAGTGATCCTGTCGCGCACCGCGCCGGAATTCATCATGAAGCTGTTCGAGCTGGAAGTGCCGGAGATCGAGCAGGGCCTGCTGGAAATCAAATCGGCTGCCCGTGACGCCGGCGTGCGCGCCAAGATCGCGGTCTACACCAGCGACAAGCGCATCGACCCGATCGGCACCTGCGTCGGCATGCGCGGTTCGCGCGTCCAGGCCGTCACCGGCGAACTGGGCGGCGAGCGCGTCGACATCGTGCTGTGGTCGGACGATCCGGCCCAGTTCGTGATCGGCGCCCTGGCACCGGCCAACGTCTCGTCGATCATGGTCGACGAAGAAAAGCACGCGATGGACGTCGTGGTCGACGAAGAGAACCTGGCGATCGCCATCGGCCGTTCGGGCCAGAACGTGCGCCTGGCCTCGGAACTGACCGGCTGGAAGATCAACATCATGACGGCCGAGGAATCGGCCAACAAGGTGGCCCAGGAAACCGCGGCAATCCGTTCGCTGTTCATGGAAAAGCTGGACGTCGACCAGGAAGTCGCCGACATCCTCGTCGAGGAAGGTTTCTCGAGCCTGGAAGAAATCGCCTACGTGCCGATTTCGGAAATGCTGGAAATCGAATCCTTCGACGAAGAGACCGTGAACGAGCTGCGCACCCGTGCCCGTGACGCCCTGGTGACCGAGGCGATCGCCTCGGAAGAAGGTCTCGAGGGTATGGAAGAAGAACTGGTCAACCTCGAAGGCATGGACCGCACGACTGCCGGCAAGCTGGGTCTTGCAGGCATCAAGACGGTGGAAGCCTTCGCCGGCCTGGCCTACGACGAATTCGGCGCCATCCTGGCCCTGTCGTCGGACCGCGCCCGTGAACTGATCAAGAGTGAATTTAATGATGTGACCGACGATGAGATGAAGCTGGTCGACAGCAAATATGATGACCGCGCCAAAGCGCTGCAGGCGAAAGCCTGGAGCCTGGCAGAAACGGCCAAGGCGTAATTTGCAAATCTTTATCATCTCCGCGACACATAGAAAAGAGGACTGAATGGCGAGTAACAACGTAGCCCAATTTGCCACCGAACTGAAGATGCCTGCAGACTTGCTGCTGACGCAGCTGCGTTCCGCCGGCGTCGAAAAAAGTTCGACGTCAGATCCCTTGTCAAAGGATGATAAGGACAAGCTGCTGAACCACCTGCGCCGTACCCACGGCGCGGGCGAATCGACCGAGAAGAAGAAGATCACGGTCACCCGCAAGGAAACCAGCGAGATCAAGCAGGCTGACGCGTCGGGCAAGTCGCGCACGATCCAGGTCGAAGTGCGCAAGAAGCGCACCTTCGTCCAGCGTGACGACCCGGCACCAGCCGCACCCGCGGCGCCGGCCGAACCGGTCATCGACGCCGCCGAAATCGCTCGCCGCGAGGAAGAGGCACGCCGCCACGCCGAGCTCGTCGCCCGCCAGGAAGCGGACCTGCGCGAAAAGCAGGAACGCCTGGCCAAGCTCGAAGCGGAACGCGCCGAACAGGCCCGTGCCGACGAAGAGCAGGCCAAGCGCGACGCCGCGGAAGCCGCCAAGCGCGACGCCGCAGCCGCTGCCGCCGCCAACTCGGCCGCCAGCGAGCAGGCCAAGCAGGCCGCTGCCGAGGAAGCCAAGCGCAAGTCGGACGAAGCCGCCAAGGAAGCCGCCGAACGCGCTGCCGCCACCGAGCGCGCACGCAAGGCCGTGGCCGACGAAGTGGCGCAAATCAAGGCCATGATGGCCCAGCCGCGCCGCGTCATCAAGGCGCCGGAACCGGCACCGGCCCCGGTCGCCGCGAAACCGGCCGCACCGGCCGGCACACTGCACAAGCCTGCCGACAAGAAGCCTGCGGAAGGCACCGCCGCCCGTCCAGGCGACAAGAAGCCGGGCGACAAGAAGTCGATCAAGTCGGCGAACGTCTCCTCGACCTGGTCGGACGACGCCAAGAAGCGTGGCGCCCCAGGCGGTGCGAAGGGCCGTGGCGCCCCGAGCGCGCCGAGCGGCCGCGATGGCTGGCGTGCGGGTGGCCGCAGCGGTGGCCGCCGCAACTCGCACAACGACGAGCGCGAATCGAACTTCCAGGCGCCGACCGAGGCGATCGTCAAGGACGTCCATGTCCCTGAAACGATCACCGTGGCCGAACTCGCCCACAAGATGTCGGTGAAGGCGTCCGAGGTCATCAAGCAGCTGATGAAGCTGGGCCAGATGTGCACCATCAACCAGGTGCTGGACCAGGAAACCGCGATGATCGTGGTGGAAGAGATGGGCCATAAAGCCTTCGCTGCCGCCGAGGACGATCCGGAAGCGATCCTGGCCGACCAGGGCGAGCATGCCGAGTTCGAAGCGACCCCGCGTGCGCCGGTCGTGACCGTCATGGGCCACGTCGACCACGGCAAGACCTCGCTGCTGGACTACATCCGCCGTGCGAAAGTGGCGGCTGGCGAAGCCGGCGGCATTACCCAGCACATCGGTGCATACCACGTGGACACCCCGCGCGGCATGATCACCTTCCTGGATACCCCGGGTCACGAGGCGTTCACCGCCATGCGTGCCCGTGGTGCCAAGGCAACCGACATCGTCATCCTGGTGGTGGCGGCGGACGACGGCGTGATGCCGCAGACGAAGGAAGCAATCGCTCACGCAAAAGCTGCCGGCGTGCCCCTGGTCGTGGCGATCAACAAGATCGACAAGCCGGGCGCCAACACCGACCGCGTCACCCAGGAACTGGTGGCCGAAGGCGTGGTGCCGGAAGAATACGGCGGCGATTCGCCGTTCGTGCCGGTGTCGGCAAAAGTCGGTACCGGTATCGACGACCTGCTCGAGCAAGTGCTGCTGCAGGCCGAAGTGCTGGAACTGAAGGCGCCGGTCGGTTCGCCAGCCCGTGGCCTGGTGGTCGAATCCCGTCTGGACAAGGGCCGCGGCCCGGTCGCGACGATCCTGGTGCAATCGGGTACCCTGCGCCGCGGCGACGTGGTGCTGGCCGGTTCGGCTTACGGCCGTGTCCGTGCGATGCTGGACGAGAACGGCAAGGCGATCGCCGAAGCCGGTCCGTCGATCCCGGTCGAGATCCAGGGCCTGACCGAAGTGCCGGCTGCCGGCGAAGAAGTCATGGTCATGGCCGACGAGCGCAAGGCGCGTGAAATCGGTCTGTTCCGTCAAGGTAAGTTCCGCGACGTGAAGCTGGCCAAGCAGCAGGCGGCGAAGCTGGAAAACATGTTCGACCAGATGGCCGAGGGCGAGGTGAAGAACCTGCCGCTGATCATCAAGACGGACGTGCAGGGTTCGCAGGAAGCACTGGTCGGTTCGCTGCAGAAGCTGTCGACCTCGGAAGTGCGCGTGCAGGTCGTCCATGCGGCGGTCGGCGGCATCACCGAGTCGGACGTCAACCTGGCGGTCGCCTCGAAGGCGGTCATCATCGGCTTCAACGCCCGTGCCGATGCGCAAGCACGCAAGCTGGCCGAAGCCAATGGCGTCGACATCCGTTACTACAGCATCATTTACGATGCGATCGACGAGATCAAGACGGCACTGTCGGGCATGCTGGCTCCGGAAAAGCGCGAGACCATCACCGGCCAGGTCGAGATTCGCCAGGTCATCCTGGTCTCGAAAGTCGGCGCGATCGCGGGCTGTCTGGTCACCGATGGCGTGGTCAAGCGTACCTCCTCGGTCCGCCTGCTGCGCAACAATATCGTCGTCTGGACCGGCGAGATCGACTCGCTCAAGCGCTTCAAGGACGATGCGAAGGAAGTGCGCGCCGGCCTCGAGTGCGGCCTGTCGCTGAAGAACATGAACGAAATCCAGGTCGGCGACGTGCTGGAAGTGTTCGAAGTGACCGAAGTCGCCCGTACGCTGTAATCCAGCGCGGCTCAAGAAGCGCCATCCGCCGGGCCCTGTGCCCAGCCGATGGCGCTTTTTTTCGGGTGTTGTAGGGTGGGCTCCGCCCACGCGGTATCACCCTGTGATCATCGGCGACACCGATTCCCCGCTCGTACGCCTGCAATCTCCCTATCGATGTACCATCGTCAGAAAAATCTTCAATAAACACCATGGCAAAACACAGCAAAACCATCCCCCAGCGCGGCCTGCGCGTCGCCGACCAGATCCAGAAAGACCTGTCGGAACTGATCGCCTTCGAGCTGAAGGACCCGCGCGTCGGCATGATCACGCTGACCGAAGTGCAGCTCACGCCCGACTACGCCCACGCCAAGATCTACTTCACCGTGCTGAAGGACAGCAAGGAAGAAGTGAAGCAGACGCTCGAGGGCCTGAACAAGGCGGCAGGCTACCTGCGCAACATGCTGGGCAAGCGCCTGCACATCCACACGCTGCCGCAGCTGCACTTCATGCACGACACCTCGACCTCGCGCGGCCTGCAGATGTCGGCCCTGATCGACCAGGCCAACGCCGTGCGCGCCGCCGACTTCGGCCAGGACAGCGAATCTAGCGATAAAGACGCCCAGTGAACGCACGTCCGCAAAAAAAGCCGCGTGACCTGGTCGACGGCGTCCTCCTGCTCGACAAGCCGGTCGGCCTGTCTTCGAACGACGCATTGATCAAGGCGAAACGCGTGATGAACGCGAAGAAGGCCGGCCACACCGGCACCCTCGATCCTTTCGCCACGGGCCTGCTGCCGCTGTGTTTCGGCGAGGCGACCAAGTTCTCGCAAGATTTGCTGGAAGCCGACAAGACCTATGAGGCGACCGTTCACCTCGGCATCATGACCAACACCGGCGACACCGAGGGCGAGGCTATCGAGACGCGCGAGGTCGACGTCACGCTCGAGCAGATCGAGGCGGCGCTGGCGCGTTTCCGCGGCCCGATCCTGCAGGTGCCGCCGATGTATTCGGCCCTGAAGCGCGACGGCAAGGCGCTGTACGAATACGCACGCGAAGGCATCGTGCTCGAGCGCGAAGCGCGGCCGGTGACCATTCACGGGCTGGAACTGATTGCGTACGACGCGCCGATGCTGAAGATCCGCGTCACCTGTAGCAAGGGCACCTATGTGCGCGTGCTGGGCGAAGACATCGGCGCCGCGCTCGGCTGCGGCGCCCACCTGAACGCGCTGCGCCGCATCCAGGTCGGCGCGCTGACCTCGGCGACGATGATCACGCTGGAAGACCTGCAGGCGCACGCCGAGCCGTTGTCGCTGCTGGCGCCGGTCGACGCGCTGCTGTCGAGCTTCCCGTCGGTCGAGCTGACCCCGGAACTGGCGAAGCGCTTCCTGAACGGCCAGCGTCTGGCGCTGGGCAAGGAATCGGTCATGGTGCCGAGCGAGCTGGGCAGGGTGCGCGTGTACCACGAGGGCAAACTGCTCGGCACCGCGAATCTGCAGGAATACGCGATCCTGGCGCCGGAACGGCTGATCGCGGCGCAGCAGTAAGCCTGCCGGCATATCAGATCAGACCTGTAAGGTGGGCGGCTTTGCCGCCCACGCGTTCAGGCCCAGCAAGCTCAGCCACATCGGCCTTTCATCCGCTGGTTGAACGCGTGGGCGGGAGACCCGCCCACCCTACATCCTCTGCAAAAAAACGGCCAAAACCGGCCCGAAACCCTTAAAAACTCAGCAACTCGTTGAAAATGCGGGCCTTTTCACGGAAAGCTCGCATTAACCTGCTATACTAGTCGGTTTCCGAAATCGGCTGCATCGGACACATCCGTACCATCACGCAAATCACGCTGAAAATACATGTCAAATACCAAACGCGCAATTCGTAATATTGCAATCATCGCCCACGTTGACCACGGCAAGACCACCCTGGTCGACCAGCTGCTCCGTCAGTCCGGCACCTTCCGTGAAAACCAGGCGGTGGACACCCGCGTGATGGACTCGAACGACCTCGAAAAAGAACGCGGCATTACGATTCTGTCGAAGAATTGCGCGGTCGAGTACGAAGGCACCCACATCAACATCGTCGACACCCCGGGCCACGCCGACTTCGGCGGTGAGGTCGAGCGCGTGCTGTCGATGGTCGACTCGGTGCTGCTGCTGGTCGATGCGCAGGAAGGCCCGATGCCGCAGACCCGCTTCGTGACCCGCAAGGCGCTGGCCCTGGGCCTCAAACCCATCGTCGTCGTCAACAAGGTCGACCGTCCGGGCGCGCGCGCCGACTGGGCCATCAACCAGACCTTTGAACTGTTCGACAAGCTGGGCGCGAACGACGAGCAGCTGGACTTCCCGATCGTCTACGCCTCGGGCCTGAACGGCTACGCCGGCCTGACCGAAGACGTGCGCAGCGGCGACATGAAGCCGCTGTTCGACGCCATCCTGAAGTACGTGCCTGTGCGTGACGACAATCCGGACGGCCCGCTGCAGATGCAGATCACCTCGCTGGACTACTCGTCCTACGTCGGCAAGATCGGCATCGGCCGCGTCAACCGTGGCCGCGTCAAGACCGGCCAGGACGTTGTCGTGATGAACGGTCCTGATTCGACCCCGATCAAGGGCCGCATCAACCAGGTGCTGAACTTCAAGGGCCTGGAGCGCGTGCTGGTCGATGAAGCCGTTGCCGGCGACATCTGCCTGATCAACGGTATCGAAGAAATCGGCATCGGTTCGACCGTCTGCGCAGCGGACGTGCCGGAAGCGCTGCCGATGCTGACCGTCGACGAGCCGACCCTGACCATGAACTTCATGGTCAACAACTCGCCACTGGCCGGCCGCGAAGGCAAGTTCGTCACCAGCCGCCAGCTGCGCGAGCGTCTCGAGCGCGAACTGAAGGCCAACGTCGCTCTGCGCGTGTCGCCGACCGACGACGACACCACCTTCGAAGTCTCGGGCCGCGGCGAACTGCACCTGACGATTCTGCTGGAAAACATGCGCCGTGAAGGCTTCGAGCTGGCCGTGTCGCGTCCACGCGTCGTGTACAAGATGGTCGATGGCGTGCGCCACGAGCCGTACGAAAACCTGACCGTCGACGTCGAAGAAGCCAACCAGGGCGGCGTGATGGAAGAACTGGGCCGCCGCCGTGGCGACCTGCAGAACATGGAATCGGACGGCAAGGGCCGTGTCCGTCTGGAATACCTGATCCCGGCACGCGGCCTGATCGGCTTCCAGGGCGAATTCATGACCCTGACCCGCGGCACCGGCCTGATGAGCCACGTGTTCCACGAATACGCACCGGTCGACAACAGCAAGGGCGAACTCGCCGGCCGCCGTAACGGCGTGCTGATCTCGCAGGACGACGGCGCCGCCGTTGCGTACGCGATCTGGAAACTGCAGGACCGCGGCCGTATGTTCGTCGAGCACAACACCCCGGTGTACGAAGGCATGATCATCGGCATCCACTCGCGCGACAACGACCTGGTCGTCAACCCGATCAAGGGCAAGCAGCTGACCAACGTGCGTTCGTCGGGTACCGACGAAGCCGTGCGCCTGGTGCCGCCGATCCAGATGTCGCTCGAATACGCCGTCGAGTTCATCGAGGACGACGAACTGGTCGAGATCACGCCGAAGTCGATCCGCCTGCGCAAGCGCTACCTGAAAGAGCACGAGCGCAAGAAGGCCTCGCGCGAAGCGTAATGAAAATGCGGAGTTCAACTCCGCTTTCTTGAAAAACCGCTGTCACCGCATGCGAATGCGGGCAGCGGTTTTTTACGTCCCGGTTCCCAGGCTCATCCGTGTGCGGAAGATCCGCCCGGATTGCTAAGATGCCCTCATGCGCATCCTCTGGACTTACCTGCGACCCCACTGGCGCCTGGCCCTGCTGGCCTTGGTCTTTGCCGGCATCGCCCAGGTACTGGCGCTGGTCGACCCGATCATTTTTGGGCGCATCATCGACCACGTGACGCTGCGCCACGCGGGCGACGCCGATCCCATGCCGTACGTGATGCGCCTGCTCGGCCTCGCTGTGCTGGTAGCCGTGCTGTCGCGCCTGGCAAAGGCCTTGCAGGAATACGTCACGCGCCTGGTCGTGCAGAAGCTGGGCGTGGCGATATTCAACGACGGCCTGCGCCACCTGATGCGCCTGAAATTCCAGGAATTCGAGGACTTGCGCAGCGGCGAGATGCTCTCCTTGCTGCAGAAGGTGAGGGCGGACAGCGAGCGCCTGATCAACACGTTTATTAACACGGCCTTTGCGGCCCTGGTCGGCGTCAGTTTTCTCGCCTGGTATGCGGTGACGAAGCATTGGCTGCTGGTGCCGGTGTTCCTGGTCGGGGTGCTGGTGCTGGGCGGCTTGACCGGCTTATTGTCCCGCGAGATCAAGACCCAGCAGCGCTCGATCGTGCGCGAGACCAACCGCAACTCCGGTTTCATCACCGAGTCGCTCCGGAATATCGAGCTCATCAAAAGCCTGGGGCTGACCTTTCCCGAGATCCGGCGATTACGCAGCCAGACCGATGCGATCTTCGCGCTGGAAATGGAGAAGGTGAAGCGCATTCGGCTGCTCTCCTTCCTGCAAGGATCGACCCTGAGCCTTTTAAAACTGGCGATCCTGTTCGCGCTGCTGTGGCTGATTTTCCGCGACGTGCTCTCCACCGGCGAGCTGATCGCGATGCAATTCATCTCGGTGTCGATCTTTGCGCCGCTGCAGGAGCTGGGCAACATCATCCTGGCCCACCGCGAGGCCGAGGCCTCGCTGCTGAATTTTAAGAACCTGATGGACAAGCCGGTCGAACGCCGGCCGCCCGATCCGGTCGAGATCGGCCCGCTCACCGAGCTGCGTTTCGACGACGTGCGCTTCCGCCACAAGGGCGCGCCCGAGGATGCGCTGGCCGGGGTCTCGTTCGCGGCGACACTGGGGCAGACGGTGGCCTTTGTCGGCCCTTCGGGCTCGGGCAAGTCGACCCTGGTGAAACTCCTGGTCGGGCTGTACACGCCGCACCAGGGAGAGGTCTCGTATAACGGCGTGCGCACCACCGACCTGCGCTACAACCGGGTGCGCCGCCAGATCGGCTTTGTTACGCAAGAGACCTATCTGTTCGCGGGCACCATCCGCGACAACATCCGCTTCGTGAAGACCGACGCGACCGACGAGGAAATCGTGGCGGCCATGCAGCAGGCTTCCTGCGCCTATTTGCTGGAACGCTCGCCTGAAGGACTCGACACGGTGATCGGCGAGCGCGGCATGAAGCTCTCGGGCGGCGAGAAGCAGAGATTGTCGATCGCGCGCGCCCTGGTGCGCCAGCCGGCGCTGCTGATTTTCGATGAGGCGACCTCGGCGCTCGATTCGATCACCGAGGAGCAGATCACGAATACAGTGCGCGCCATTTCCAGCCGCGCGGCGCAGATGACGATCCTGATCGCGCACCGGCTCTCGACCGTGATGCACGCCGATACGATCTTCGTGCTGGAGAAGGGGCATATCGTCGAGAGCGGCACGCATGCGCAGCTGCTGGAGGCGCGCGGCCTGTATTACGCCATGTGGCGCCAGCAGATCGGCGAGCGCCCGGCGCCCTTTGACGAGGGCGCCAATCCATCTCCTGCGGATGGCTCATGAAGCCATCGATTTGGCTTCTTGAGCCAAGACAAAACGATGCAGTTTTTATTAGCAGAGTTGTACGATGATTACTCTTAATTAATTCCTGATTAAGAGAAATGTGCTCCCGAGGTCAGCACCGGTCGGCCACAAGCCAGGCGCGGGCGAGGGCGGATCGTGTCGGGAACGCAAAGTCTTCCTTCGACTCAGTATAAAAATTATGGAGATCTCAATGAAACTGCTGAAAAAACTGGCCATCGTCGCCGCTCTGTCCTCCGTCGCCACCTACGCATCGGCCATGAAGCCGATCGCCGACGCCGACCTGTCGCGCGTGTCCGGCCAGGACGGCGTGTCGATCGCTGCCGACCTGAACATCCACATCGGTGACTTCACCTACACCAACACCACCGAAAACGCTTCGGTCAGCTTCAAGAACATCGCCTTCACCGGCACCATCGCCGCCACGCTGGACGTGATCAACGAAGCCAGCTTCAAGGCCGACGTGTTCGGCAGCGTGCTGGGCGTGACCGCGCCACAGGCCATGGGCCAGACGCCTGAAGCCGCAGCCCAGGGCGCCGCCCTGGCCGCCTTCTACGGCGGCGGCGACGTCGTCAAGATCGCCATCCCGAAAATCGAAGTCGGCGCCGGCCACAAGCTGAACATGTCGGTCGACGCGATCTCGATGGGCGGCTCCTCGGCTTCCTACGGCAAGATGGCAATGAACGACATCCGCCTGCAAGGCACCACGGTCTACATCTGGGCGCACTAATTTCCGGGTAGTCCAAGGCGGCGTGTCCTCCGGGGACGCGCCGTCCGTCTTTCCTTCGTCATCGCGGGTGCCAAGCCGATGAACCATCCCATGCATGCGGTCCTGCGCCGCCTGTTACTGTTGTTTGCCCTGTGCTGGTTCGGCAGCGCGTCGGCGCAACTGCGCCCGCTGTCGGAAACCGAACTCGCAAGCGTCAGCGGACAAGGCCTGTTCACGGTCGCCAACACCAGCCTGAACGGCTTCGATTTCACCCGCATCAGCCTGGATGCGGACGTCACCCTCAACGCCAACCTGTACAAGCTGCGCCTGGGCGAATACGCCTACGCCGCGCGCAACGGCACCGGCGCCGACATCGATATCCACGCCCTGCAATTCGGCCGCAGCGATGCGGGCGACGCCCGGCGCCTGGTGCAGGTCACCAATCCCTATTTCGAATTCGTGTTCCAGGAGGTGAACGGCCAGCGCGAAGCGGTCGGCATGCGCCTGGGTTTCGACGGCATCTCGGGCGAGATCGGCACCCGCATCGCCTCGCTCTCCGGATCGCTGCGCGTGGATGCCGGCGCGGCCGGCGTCATCGACAGCAACAACGACCCGGGCGGCGGCAAGCGCTGGGACGGCAGCTGCGCCGGCTGCGCGGCCCAGCTGGCGCAGATCGGCGCCATCAAGGCGGGCGATGCGAACGGTCCGAGCCGCGACTTCTGGATCTCGATTCTGAAAACCCCGGTGCAATTCCCGACCGCTGAAGGCATGCCGGCGCTCACGCCGGCCCAGGTCGGGATCTGGATGAACTGGCGCGACCGCCTGCAGGCCCTGAACCTGGAGGCCTTGATGCCGCCGAACGTCGGGAGCGGCCGTTGAAGCGGGCGATGGCCATGCTGCTGTGCGCGCCGCTGGCCGCGGCCGCCGTCGAGCCGATGAACGACAGCGCGCTGGCGCAGGTCGCCGGGCGCGACGGCATGAGTTTTAATTTATCCGACTTCTCGCTGAAGGGCAGCGCCACGCTGCGCTATCACACGGGCGATGGCAGCGGCAGCTTCAGCTTCGGCGATCTGACGGCCTCGCGCTCGGACAATCCGGACGGTTTCGCCGATCCCTACCGCTTCGACATCGTCAAGGGCAGCGCGGGCCGCGCGGACATCATGCGCCTGTCGATGCCGGAGAACGCCGCCGGCCACGAAGCCTGGCAAGCCAGCTTCGTGCTCGGCGTGCAGGCCGATGGCCGCGACGTCAATGTCGGCACGGTGGAGCTGAAGGATCTCGTGTACTACGGCGGCGGCTTCGAATGGAGCACGCCGCAGGTGGACCAGGGCCTGGCCTTCGGCATTGGCCTGCGCAGCAGCATCGGCAGCCTGGCGCTGCGCCAGGGGGAAAGCAGCATGATCCTGAGCGGCGTGCACATCGGCGCGCGCGGCGCCGATGGCGCGCCGGCGGGACCGTGGCGCCTGGCCGACGTCACGAATCAGCCGGGCCTGTTCCAGGCGCGTACCGATGCAGAAGGCCAGGCCAGCCTGCACGTGGGCATCGGCTGGGCCGGACCCGAGGGCGCGCCCCAGGGCACGCTGCAGATCGAGAACATCGCGTTCCGTAGCCCCACAGGTAACGTCGACCTGGGTGCCTCGCGCATCGGGACCATCCAGTTGAACTACCTCGACGTGCGCTTCCGTCCATGAAGGCGCGCGCCCTGTCCATGCTGCTGTGGGCTTGCTGCGCTTGCGCCAAGGCGCGTCCGGTGCTGCTCGAAGATGGCGACCTGGCGCAGGTGCGCGGCGCAGACGGGATCAGCTTCGCCATGCGCCTCGAACTGAACCAGCCGGGTGCGGACGGCGTGGCGCTCGACAGCCGCCTCTACATCGCGCATGAAGTGCAGGGAAAAACGACCTATACCGTTTTCAAGAATGTCAGTGGCGTGGTGCAGATGGTGGGCCTGAGCCTGTCGGCGAAGACCAGCGCGGGCGGCCAGGAATACATGGCGATCGGCCTGCCGGCAATGACGCGCTTTACCGGCTTCGGATTCGAGTCGCTCAGCGTGCAGGCCGATCCGCAGGCGCCGGTAACGAACAGCCTGGGGCGCTTCAGCCTGGACGGCGAGATGAGGATGACGGGGCAACTGCGCCTGTGGTCACACTGAGCTTGCCGCTTTGCTGGAATTCGCCGGGCGCCTTGCCGAACCAGCGCAGGCAGGCGCGGTGGAAGGCGCTGTGGTCGGAAAAGCCCAGCTTGTAGCTGAGGCTTTTCAGGCTGATGCCTTCGCTGCCGAGGTACTGGCGCGCGATGTCGCGCCGCACTTCGTCGACCAGGGCCGAGAAGTCGGTGCCTTCGTCGGCCAGGCGGCGCTGCAGGGTGCGCTCGCTGATCAGGAGGCGGCGCGCGACCGCTTCGCGCAGGGCGCCGCCGCGCTCGATCATGCCCGGCAGCAGGTCGCGCACGCGCCCGGCGACGCTGCTGCGTTCGGCCTGGGCGAGGCGTTCGTCGAGCAGGCGGAACAGGCCTTCGGCGGCCAGCGGATTGGCCGTCGGGATCGGCGCGGCGATGTCGGCGTCGTCGAATTCGAGCGCGTTGGCGGGCGCGCCGAAGCGCACCGGGCAGCCGAAGCGTTCGGCATACGGGGCGGTGGAGGGCGGCGGCGGGAAGGCATAGTCGACGGCGACCGGGCGCAGGTCGGGGCGGCCGGCAACGAAGCGCACGGTGGCGAGCAGCAGGTTCCAGGTGAAGTCGTAACGCTGCGGCGGCACCAAGCGCGCGCCGCCGACCAGGTGCAGGCCGAGCCTGGTGCGGCCCTGGACCGGTTCGATGGTGGCATGGACGATCGGCGTCACCAGCGGCATGTAGCGCATCAGGTTGCCGGCCGCGCCTTTCAGCGTGGGCGAAGCCAGCATCAGGTGGCCGAGCACGCCGAGCCAGCTCAACGGATCGGTGGCGCAGACCCGGAAGCCCAGCAGCGGGTCGCCCGTAACGATAGCGAGGGCTTCCCACAGGAGGCTGAACTGGTCGGACAGGGCCAGCAGGTCGCTGGCGCGTGCGCTGCCGCTTTCCAGGTGGGCCAGGCCGGCGCGCGCGAACAGGGTCGACACGTCGAAGCCGTCGGCGGCGAGGCAGGCCTTGATGCGCTGCACCACGTCGGCCGTGGAAAGGTAGTTCACGCCTGCCTGCGCGGCCGGCCGCGCGCCTGCTTGTCCATACTCATCGCTTGTCTCCGGTGAAGGGTCTGGTCGAACGCCAGATGCTGGTTTTTTATTATGTGTCGGGGGTGAAGGCGGCGGCTTTGGAAAATGCTCTCGTCTTTATCAAAAAACGATCATTTTCGGGCGGAATCAGTCATGTCCGAGAGGCATCGGACCATGCCGTGTGCTTATAGGCGGGCTTGCTGGCGGGCGCGCGCTGGGGTGATGCCGTAGGCCGCGGCAAAGCAGCTGGTCATGTGGCTCTGGCTGTTGAAGCCGCATTGCGCTGCAATACGGGCGATCGAAAAACTGGTGCGGGTGAGCAGTTCGTGCACCCGTTCGAGGCGCAGACGCAGCACGTAGCGGTGCGGCGTCATGCCCATCGCTTCCAGGAACACGCGGCGGAAATGCGATTCCGAGACGCCGGCCCGTTCGGCCAGCTCGGCGTTCGAGAGTTCGTTCGAGAGGTTGTCCGCAATCCAGTCCAGCACGGCATGCATGCGCCCCAGCTGCAGGGCGTCGGGCGGGGCGTGGCGCCCGGCCGTGCCCTCCAGCACGCGGCAGGCCTGCTCGATCATCAGGGCGCCGACCCGGTCGAGAAAGCCGCGGTCGGGAGAAGGGCTGCGCGCCACTTCGCCCAGCAGCTGGGCCGCGCTGGCATTCACCAGCGGGTCGGCGAACAGGGCCGACTTGCCGCGTTCGGCCAGCAGCCGCTGGAGTTTGCGCACCATCTCGTGACCGGCGTCGAGGAAGTGGAACATCGCCATGTCGATGGCGCCGGCGAACACCCAGTGGCTGGCGAAGCCGGGCTGGAACACGGCGGTGGAGCTGGGTATGAAGTCGAAGGAACGCGCGCGGGTGCGGCCGACCGTGGCGCGCGAACCGCCCAGGTGGCAGGCCAGCACCATCGAATCGAGCGGCGGCACTTCGCACTGGCTGAGCTGGAAGATGTAGCGTTCAGCCCGCAGCGGCACGCCGGCCAGCTCGGCGCTGACGACCGGCCGCACGCCCAGCGCACTGCTGACCCTGTCCCATGTCTCCATCTTCCGTCTCCGCGCGAATGAGCGCTTTTTTATAAAAACGATAGCGTTTTATAACACCGCAATTGCCTCCATGCACCCAAAATATAAAAATGTTTGCAAGAAACGTAGCAAAAATGCCACGTTGACTTCGACTTGAAAGCGTGGCGCCGCAGCCCTGCAATAGGCCGGCGGCAGGCGTAAAAAAGGGAGGGGCGGCATGATCCGTCCCCCGGGGAGACACGATGTTCATCATTCTGCTGGGCGTGCTGGCAGCCCTCCTGGGCGGCGCCGGCGTCGTCTCGAAGCATCCCGCCAGCGACCGTCCGGCCGACCAGTTCGACATGCCGGCCACGCTCGGCGTGCCCGGTGCCGGCCCCCAGGCGCTGCGCATGGAACCCTTCTCCGAACTCAAGTACCGCCACATCGTGCGCCAGGCCTACGACTACAGCTGCGGTTCGGCCGCGCTGGTCACGATCCTGAACTTTTACCTCGGCATCGACGTCACCGAGCAGCAGTCGATGGAAGGGATGATGGCCCACGGCGAGAAGGACAAGATCATCGAGCGCCGCGGCTTTTCGCTGCTCGACATGAAGCGTTACCTGGCTTCGCTCGGCGTGCAGAGCGCGGGCTTTCATGCCGAGATGAGCGATTTGCTGACCCTCGAGCACCCGGCCATCGTGCCGATCGACTACGCCGGCTTCAAGCACTTCGTGGTGCTGCGCGGCGTGCGCGACGGGCTCGTGTTCCTGGCCGATCCCTCGGCCGGCAACATCACTTTCCCGGTTGCGGAATTCGCCACCCTGTGGGACCGCAACACCCTGTTCATGGCCTATCCGCGCAAGGACCAGCCGGCGCTCGACAAGCTGGCCCTGTCGGACCACGAGCTGGGCGTGACCGACATGGACCGCATCCGCGACCGCGCCTTGCTGCGCCCCCTCGACAGCCAGCTGCAGATGGAGCGCCTGTTCAACGGCGTGGGCGGCGTCTCCATCCACAGGCAGTAATCCCGAACCGATTCACGAAACAAGGAACCTCATGAAGATCGTCCGTTTGCTCGCCGCCTCGGCTTCCCTTGCACTGTTCGCGAGTACCTCCGTCCTGGCCCAGCAGCAGCCCTCGCCGGCATCCACCACGCCGCAGAACGCCTCCGACGCCGCCGTGCGCGATGCGCTCGCAAAGAAGGAGGGCGATGCCGACCAGGCCACGCTGCTGAAGGACACGCTGACCGCGGTCGACAAGCAGTATTCGCTGCTGCGCAAGGGGAAATT
This sequence comes from Massilia sp. Mn16-1_5, assembly GCF_004798585.1. Taxonomy (GTDB): domain Bacteria; phylum Pseudomonadota; class Gammaproteobacteria; order Burkholderiales; family Burkholderiaceae_D; genus Telluria. The sequence continues at coordinate 66,185 of NZ_PPXQ01000008.1, read as the reverse complement.
CCAGGTCAACTACGACCTGAGCTACACCTACATCGGCCAGGAAAAGATCAACGCCGACCTGTCTTCGGGCACCGCGACCCTGTTCTCGATCGAGAACACCAGCTCGCACACGATCACGAACACCTTCCTCGCCGACTACGGCCTGCGCAACAATCTCACCGCCAGCCTTACCCTGCCCCTGGTGAGCCGCTGGTCCGATTCGGGCGGCTATTCCGGCACCTCGCACACCATCGGCGACATCGGCCTGGGCGTGCGTTGGCAGCCTTTCGAGACGCGCCGCGACGACGCCACCGTCACCTTCACCGGCGGGGCGCGCATCGCCAGCGGCAAGAGCCCGTACAAGGTCGATGCGGCCAAGGGCCTGGCCACCGGCTCGGGCGTGAACAGCATCAACCTCGGTTTGAACGCGACCAAGATCGCCGATCCGGTGGCGCTGTTCGCCTCCTTCAACGCCGGCTACAGCCTGCCGGCCAAGCACCTGACCCAGAACATCAACGGCGCGCTGCTGCGCCAGGTCGATCCAGGCGCCAGTATCGGCTTCGGCATGGGCTTCGCGTTCGCGCTGTCGTACAAGATCACGACCTCGTTCTCGTTCCAGGAGTCGATCTCGGCGCGCTCGAAGCTCACCTTCGATGGCGGGCGCAGCGTGCGCACCGCAACCCAGACGGCCGGTGTGCTCTCGATCGGCGCCGGCTACCGCGTCTCGCCCAAGACCACCGTCAACCTGACCGTGGGTGCCGGCCTGACGGCATCGGCGCCCAACATGGTGGTCAGCCTCGGCCTGCCGCTGGCCTTCTGATCATGCGCCGCTCGTCCCTGCCGCTGCTGCTTGCCTTGGCCGGCGCCGCGCCTGCAGCTTTGGGCGGCGTGACCGAGAACCTGGTCACCAGCCCGGTCGCGATGTCGCTCGGGAACGCGGTGACGGCCGACCCGCCCGGCATCGAATCGATCCACTTCAACCCGGCGGGACTGGCGCGCCTGAACGGCATCAACCACATCGACACCCTGTTCGGCGCCTCGATCCGCAACCGCAATACCTTCACCAGCGCACCCGACATCGACATCGGCGGCTTCAAGGACGATCCGATCAACGGCAAGAGCAGCGGTCCGGTGCGCCAGGCGATGGCGCTGCCTTTCATCGGCATTCCGAAGGCGCGCCTGCCTGCGGTGGTGGTGCCGGGCCTGGGCATCGCCTGGAACCCGAAGGATTCGCGCTTCACCTTCGGCACCATGGTCTACCTGTCGCAGGCGATGAGCGTGGACCGTACCGAGGATCCGGACGATCCTGCCCGCTTCGACGGCCGCCTGGTGCAGCTGCAGCGCCTGGTGTACCTGTCGCCGGCGATGGGCTACAAGATCAGCGACACGCTGCGGGTCGGGGTCTCGGTGCCGATCGCCTACGCCAATTTCGCCATCAATACCGATTTCCGCGCGCCGAATAAACTGCTCGGCACGGTCGGCAGCCTGCAGCGCGGCGTCTGCCCGGAGGGCAATCCGAACCTGATCGACACGCTGACCTTCGGCCTGTGCGGCGGCGGGGAAGAGGGCATGGTCAATCCGTTCAAGAAGGCGGCGAACATCGACTTCGACATGCACTCGTCGTTTGATCCGACCATCAACATCGGTGTCCTGTGGGAGCCGAAAAAATGGTTCGCGCTGGGCGCCGTGTTCCAGGGCGGGACCAGGACCACTTATTCGGGCCAGTATGCATTCCAGGCCGACCCGATGCTGCGCCAGTTCGTGCGCGGCCTGAACAGCTCCCTGCTGGGGCCGATCGTGGGCGGGATCACCGCGCTGCCGACCGATATTCCCGAACTCCAGGTCGGCAACATGACGGCCCAGATTCCCTTCCCGTGGCGGGTGCAGATCGGTACCAAGCTGATGCTCACCGATTACCTGCAACTGAATGCCGACGTCTCGTATGCCGACTGGGCGCAATGGAACGAGCTGACCTTCAAGTTCGACGAGAGCATCAAGCTGCTCGAGATGGCGCGCCTGTTCGGCCATCCGAACTCGAACCAGGCCACCTTCCCGATGGGTTTCAAAAGCATCGTCCACTACAGCTTCGGCGCCCAGCTCAACGTGACGAAGAAACTGTCGCTGAGGGCCGGCTACGAGCCGCGCAAGAGTTCGATCCCGGGCGACAAGATGAGCTTATTGGCGCCGCTGCCGGACACGGTGCTGCGCAGCGTCGGCCTGCGCTACAAGTTCGACAACGGCAGCGAATTGAATCTCGCGGCCAGCTACATGAAGGGCAGCTACAACATCCCGGCGCGCAGCAACTGCAACCTGAACTGCGACGGCTTCTTCAACATCATCTACAACCCGTATGCGGCCACCAGCATCGCCGGCGACCTGAAGGTGCGCTATGCCGGCCTGTCCTGGACCAAGCCCTACTAACCTGAAGGAGTGTCACGATGTATCGAATCGCAATCGGCCTGCTGGCCCTGAGCTCGAACCTGGCCCTGGCGGCACCGGCCGCGGTTCCTCCTGCCAAGCAGGTGCTGGTCGACCGGGTGCTGGCGAAGATGCCGCTCGAGCAGGTCGGCCTGCAGATGCTGCAGCGGCCGGTCGCCGAATCGCTGCGCCAGGCGCGCGTCGTGCTGGAGGGCCGGGTCGCACCCGACAAGCAGGAAGCGGCGCTGAAGGACATCGGCACGGAAGTCGCGAAGTTCTACGAAGCCGAGGCGCCCGCGGTGAAAGCCAGCACCGCCGAGACGGTGAAGACGACGGTGGCGCCGCTGCTGGCCGAGCGCTTCAGCGAGGACGAGCTCAAACAGCTGGCGGCGATCCTGGAGTCGCCGGTGCGCGCCAAGTTCGAGGCGCTGGCGCCGGACATCCAGAAGGCGCTGGGCGAAGCCGTGGCCAGGGCGAACGGCCCGCGCGTCAATCCGAAACTGACCGAGCTGCAGACCAGGATCGGGCTGCGCCTTCGCGCCGCGGCCGCGCAGTAATCGAGGGAGCACGGCATGGAATGGACCAAGCGCCAGCACTCGCGCCTCGGGCAGATCCTGCTCGCCCGGCGCCTGATTTCGCAGGAACAGCTCGACCAGGCGATCCGCGAGCAGGACCGCACCGGCCAGCGCCTCGGCGAGGTGCTGGCGGCGATGCAGCTGATCACGCAAGCGCAGATCGGGCGCGCGATGCGGCGCCAGCGCAACCTGCGCCTGGCGGCCGCGCTGGCCACCTCGCTGCTGGCGCCGCTGCAGGCCTATGCGGCGCTGGCCGCGGCGCCCGTGGCGGTGGCGAGCGCACGCACCCAGCGTGAACTGAGCGACGAGGAGTTGGGAGAAGTGGCGGGGCAGGGCCGTGATGACCGGAACCTGAGCGAACGCCTGCGCGAACAGGCCCTGCGCGCCCAGCTGCAGATGGCGGCGCTGACGGCGGCGAACCTGCCTGCGCACGCACCCGATGCTGCGCCTTCCCTGCCGCGCGAACTGGCGAAGCTGTTCAATCCACTGGCCGGGCTGCTGAACGCCGAGACCTCGGTCAGCGACGTGGCCTACGATCCGGAGCAGTCCAGCGCCGTCGTCAACAAGGACGGCTCGGTGACGCTGCGCCTGCCGACGACGATCGGCGAGATCAAGTTCAGGAATATCCGCGTCGGCCAGGCCACGAGCGGACCGAGTTTCGGCAGCATCGCGCTGCACGACATCGACCTGCGCGGCACCACGATTACAGTGACGCCGCGCGGGCCGCGATAGAGAAGGAAAGGCGCGGAGGAAGGGCGCTCAGCGCAGGCCGAGCAGGGCCAGCACGCGTTCGCGGCTGACGCCGACCAGCGCCGACGTGATCGCCAGCAGCGACTCGTAGTCGTGGCTGGCGGCGGTGGTGGCGAAGTCCTGGGCCGAAATGGCGAGGTCGTCGGCGCTCAGTTCGGACTGGGCGGCGCGCAGGGTGGCGGCGCTCAGCGCGGCGCTGGCGGCATCCTGCGAGCGGCGCACGCGCTCCAGGGCCTGCACCACTTCGCGCAGGCTCTGGCGCAGCGCTTCGGCGTTGCCGGTGCCGATGTCCTGCAATTTGAGGTCGGGCGACACGGCTTCGGTGGCGACGCGGCCGCGGCCGGAAATGGCGATGCTGTCGCGCACGCCAGGCCAGTTGGCTTCGGCCGTCCTGAATTCGATGCGGTTCTGCTTGTCCAGGCCGGCGCGCACGCCCAAGGGCGCGAGGGTGCGGTCCAGGCGCGTGGAAATCTCTTCCGCCGTCATGCCCGGTTCCAGGCTGGCCGCCAGCTGCGGACCGCCGGCGCCGCCGACCGAAAAGGCGAGCGAGAGGGGCGCGGACGACTGCAGCGTGGCCACGTCCAGGCCCTGGATGCGGAAGCGCTGCTGCGCCGGTTCGCCGTCCGAGAACGCGAGCTGGGCATCGACCGAGCCGCCGGCTTGCGCGCTACGGGCGGCGATGCTGGCGCCGAGCTGGCGGGCGCGTGCTTCGAGGTCGCGCGCGCCGCTCTTCATGCCGGCGATCTTCGCGCTCAGCGCGGCCTTCACCGATTCGAGCTGGGCCGCGACGCGGTCGAGGTATTCGCGCGCCTGCTGGGCGCTGGCGACGTCGCTTTGCAGGCGATTGTCCCAGTTGGCGTGGCTGCGGCGCTGCGGCGCCTGCACGGCAGGACGAACGGCGACGCGGGTATCGGGCGCGTCGTCCGAGGTTGTGCCCGGTAGCGGCTGGGTGCGCAGCGGCGCCGGCACGGTCTTGGCCGGGCCGACGCCGTTACCCGGGTTGACCGAGGTAGTGACTGGAAGCGTGGTGGATGCGGTGCGAAGCGTGGTGTCCATCGATTACAGGGCAGAGAACAGGGACAGCGTACCAATCCGGCCATACGCCTTGTAGGTAGCCTGCAGGGCGGTCGAGTAACCGTTCAGCTCGGTTGCGGCGACGCCCATGTCGAGCTGGCCGATGTCGGTGATGGCCATCTGGTTCGACAGGCTGACGTTACCATGGTTGGCGTCGAGCGTGTCGAGGATGTTCTGCTTGCCGCCGAGGACAGCGATCTTGCCCGACACCAGGTCGAGCGCCTCGTCGAAGCCGGTCAAGTTGTCTTCCAGCACGGCGCGGGTGGCCGGATCGTTGACGTTCAGGCTGGCGCCGTTGAGGGTGGCGATGGTCGCATCCAGGCGGTTCAGCAGCTTCTCGATGCCCTTCACGTTGTCGTTCGCGACCTGGGTCAGGCCATTGCCGACCACGACGCGCTGTTCGTTGGTGTTGCCGGCGAAGCTGTAACGCGAACCCGCGGCCGCGGCGGCGTTGTAGGCGATCGGCGCCGTCGCCGTGTTCGTGCCCGAGAACACGTAGCGGCCTTCCTGGTCGACCGAGTTGGCGCTGAAGAGCAGGCCGTCGCGCAAGGCTTCGAGCGGCTTGACCATGGCGCGCAGGTCGTCCGGCGTGTTGCTGCCGTCGAGCGCCCAGACGATCTGGTCGCGGCCTGCCGAGATGTCGTTGACCATGCTGCCGAGATAACCCTCGTTCTTCGACAGGCGGATCTTGATCGAGGCGATGTTGTCGCGGTACTGGGTGATGGCAGCTTCCTCGCGCTGCAGGCGCGACAGGCGCACGCTGTCGACCGGATCGTCCGACGGCACCGAGATGCGCTTCCCGGTCGCCATCTTCTGGGTCAGGTCGCTCATGCGCTCCTGGTTCAGCTGGAGCGACTTGTTCATGTTCGATTGGTATTGGGCGGTGGCGATGCGCATGATTGATCCTTAACCCATCATCGCCAGCGTGGCGTCGAACAGGGAATTGGCGACCGACATGACTTTCATGTTGGCCTGGTACATGTTCTGGTATTCGACGAGGTTGACGGCTTCCTCGTCCTGGTTGACGCCGCTCGTGGCCTGCCAGTCGTCGACCGCGTGGGTACGCATGGTCTCGGCGGTGGCGAGCGCCGCCTGGTTCTGCTGGCTCAGCACGCCGAGCTTGCCGACCAGCTGGGTGTCGGCGTCGCTCAGCAGCACGGTGCCCAGGCCGGTGACGGTGACGGTCTGGCTGTTGATGTTCACCAGTTTCAGCAGGTTGCCGGTGTCGCCCTGGGTACCGTCGCTGGAGAAGGCCAGGCCGGTCGGTTCCATGCCCGGGGCAATGGTGAGCATATTGGTCGCGCCCGCCGTGTAGACGAACATCGGCTTGCCCGGGGTGCCGTCCATGGCGTAGCCGGCCGTCAGCTGGGTGTTGATCTTGTCCGACAGTTGGCGCGCGATGTCGGCCACGCCCTGCTGCATCGGGCGCAGCGTTTCCTGTTCATAGACGGTCAGGCCGCCCAGCTGGCCGCCGAGCTTGGCCGCATCGAGGCCGAAGGTGGTCGAGGCGAATTCGAGCTTGAAAGTCTGGGCGCCGACGCCGCCGACGGCCTTCAGCTCGCCGGCGACATTGCCGATCACCAGTGCCTGGCCGGTCTTCAGCGAGACGTCGCGCACGCCGCCCGGCTGGTCCGACACTTCCAGTGCCATCTGGCCGGCCAGCTCGTCGATCGCGAGGTCGCGCGCGTCGATCAGGCTTGATGCCGGTGCGCCGACCGCGTTCGCCTGGGTGATGCGCGCGTTCAGGGCGGCGATCTTGCTGATGTTGGCGTTGGCCGCGTCGACGATCGCGCTGCGCTGCTGGCTGACCGACTGCTGCTGGGCGTTGTAGACGTTGTTCAGGCTGTTGAAGCGCTGGGCCAGCAGGCCGCCTGCCGTGAGCACCTGCTGGCGCAGCGGGGTCGAGGTGGCGTTGTCGCCGGCGACCGCGTTGAGCGCGGCGAAGAACTGGTCGACCGCGACCGACAGGCTGGCCGTATCGTCGCCCATCACGCGCTCGAGCTGGGTGAGGTAGGGCTGGGTCTGCGAATACTGGCCGGTCTCGGCCGCCGCGCGCCACATCTGCTGGCTTTTATAGCCGTCCGAGAAGCGCAGCAGCGAGCTGACCTGCACGCCATTGCCGACGGACTTGCCGCTCATGTCCGCACCGACGGCCGTCAACAGCGCCGCCTGGCGCGTATAGCCCTTGGTTTGCAGGTTGGCGATGTTCTGGCTGGATGCCGACAGCGCCATCTGCGATGCGAGCGCGCCCGACAGGGCGTTGGTCATGATGGTCATGGAGGTCTTTCTGAAGAAACAGGGGCCTACCGTAGATAGGCGACCAGTTGCCGGGAAATATTAAGTGTTGCCGGGAGTAATTTTTGTCGGCACGAGCTGGCGCAGGATCGCGTCGGCCACGCCGAAGGCGCGCTGGCCGGCCATCTGCTTCGAAAGGATGCCGTCGGCCATGTCCTGCATGTCCTGGTTGACCTTGTCCTTGAAGACGCTGTCCTCGTCGGCCATCTCGCGCGTGGTGGAGCGCATGTCCTTCAGCATCTGCGAGATGAAGAAGCTTTCGAACTCGACGGCGGCGCGGGTGGCCTTGGCAAGGTAGGCGGCGTCTTCGGCCGCGGGCGCCACGGCATCGGTCTTGGCGCCGTTGGCCTGCGGCTGCAACGGATTCAGGGGCGTGGTGCGGTCCATCATCAGATCACCACCAGTTCGCCTTCGATGGCGCCGGCCTGGTCGAGCGCCTGCAGGATCGCCATGATGTCGTCGGGGGACGCGCCCAGGCTGTTGACCACGTCGATGATGGTCTGCAGCTTGGCGCCGGCCGGCCACTTGAACATCTGGCGGCCGCCGCCCTGGTCGACCGACAGCTGCGACTGCGGCGTCACCGCCGTCTGGCCGCGCGACAGCGGGCCGGGCTGGCTGACATTGGAACTTTCGGAAATCACGACCTTCAGCGAGCCATGGGTGACGGCGGCCGATTTCACGCGCAGGCCTTCGGCGATGACGACGGTGCCGGTGCGCGAGTTGAAGACGACTTTCGGCACTTCGACGCCGGCTTCGACGTTCAGGGCGTTCAGCTTGGCGACAAAGGCGACGCGCTCGGTCGGATTGCTCGGGGCGATCACTTCGACGCTGGTGCCGTCGGCGGTGGTCGCGACCGGGCCGAAGCGGCGGTTGATCGCTTCCACGACATTGGTCGCGGTCTCGAAATGCGGGTGGCGCAGGCGCAGCAGCACTTGCGGGCGGGTGGCGAAGTCGGTTGCGATTTCGCGCTCGATCATGGCGCCGTTCGGGATGCGGCCGGTGGTCGGGGTATTCACGGTCACCGAGGAGCCGCTCTTGCCGGAGGCGTTCAGGCCGCCGACCACCAGGTTGCCCTGGGCCAGCGCGTAGGTTTCGTTGTCGGCCGCGCGCATCTGGGTCAGCAGCAGGGTGCCGCCGCGCAGGCTTTTCGCGTCGCCCAGCGACGAGACGGTGACGTCGATCGCCTGGCCGCGGCGATAGCCCGGCGGGAACACGGCCGAGACCATGACGGCGGCGACGTTCTTGTTCTTGGCGTCCTGGCCTTCAGGCAGCTTGACGCCGAATTGCTTGAGCATGTTCAACACCGACTGGCTGGCGAACTTGACCTGGGTCGAGTCGCCGGAGCCGTTCAGGCCGACCACGAGACCGTAGCCGACCAGCGGGTTTTCGCGCACGCCCTCGATACTGACCAGATTGCGCAGCGCCTGGGCGGCCTGCGCGGGCACAACCGCGCCAAGGGCGAGCGCGGCGGCAAAAATGATACGGTTTACGAGGGCAAAGCGGCGAAACTGAATCATGTCGGTCCTAAGTTAAAAGGGCATCAGCGGTCCGGTGAAGAAACGCGTCAACCAGCCTGCGGAGTTGGCATCGGCCAGCACTCCTTTCGCCGAGTAGGCGATGCGGGCATTGGCCACGCGCAGCGAGGACACCTGGTTGTCGGCGTCGACGTCGGCAGCGCGGATATAACCCTTCAGGCGCAGGAATTCCTCGCCCTGGTTCAGGGTCATGTTCTTCTCGCCCGCCACGCGCAGCAGGCCGTTCGGCATCACTTCCTGCACGATCACGGTCAGCGCGCCGGACAGGGCGTTCTGCTGGGTGCTGGTCGAGTCGCCCTTGAAACTGCGGTCGGCGCTGGCGTCGAAGCCGGTCTTGCCGAAGGTCTTGCCGAGTGCGCCCAGCGGGGCGATACCGACCGACGAACCCTTGTTGAAACTGGTGCCGGCGCGCTTGCTCGCCTGCGTCGTTTCCTGGAGGATCACGGTGACCACGTCGCCGACGCGGTAGGCGCGGGCATCCGAGGTCAGCGACAGCGCGTCGCTGCTGAAGACGCCGCCGGAGACGCCACGTGCGGCTGCACGCGTGACCGGAATCGGCGCTTCGTCGCTTACTTGGGCGATCGGCGCCTTGGAAGCGCAGCCGACCAGCAACATCGTAATGATAGTTGCCGCAAAGCTAGAACGGATCATTATCGGGCCGCCTGCGCGAGGTATTGCAGCATATTGTCGGCAGCCGACAACACTTTGGTATTCATCTCATAAGTCCGTTGTGCGGCGATCATGTCGACCATTTCTTCGACGACCTGCACGTTCGAACCTTCCAAAGCGCCTTGCTTCAGCTTGCCCAGTGCGCCGTCGCCCGGACGGCCTTCGTTCGGCGCGCCGCTGGCGGCCGTCTCGGAGAACAGGTTCTCGCCCAGGGCCAGCAGGCCGGCCGGATTGACGAATCCGGTGAGGGTGAGGGCGCCGATTTCGGTCGGTGCCGACTGGCCCGGCACGGTGACGGAAACGGTGCCGTTTTCGGCGATGGTGATTGCGGTGGCGTTGTTCGGCACGGTGATCTGCGGCACCAGCGGCAGGCCCTGGGCATTCACCAGGGTGCCGTTGGCGTCGACCTGCAGCTGGCCGGCGCGGGTGAAGGCGGCGTCGCCGTTCGGGCGGCGCACCTGCAGGAAGCCGTTGCCGGAGATGGCGACGTCGAGCTGCTGGCTGGTGGTCTGGATCGAGCCGTTGGTGAACACTTTCTGGGTGCCGACCAGGCGCGTACCGTTGCCGAGCTGGACACCGTTCGAGACGGTGTTGTCGGCGCTTTGCGCGCCCGGCTGGGCGTCGACCTGGTAGTGCAGGTCTTCGAACACGACGCGGTCGCGCTTGAAGCCGACGGTGTTGACGTTGGCCAGGTTGTTGGCGATCGCCTGCAGCTTGGCGTCTTGCGCCTGCACGCCGGTCTTGCTGATCCACATTGCTGGATTCATGAAATTCTCCTAATTCGTTGACGGAGCCGCTCAGGCGCCGAGCAGGCGGTTGCCCGCCTCGTTCATCTTGTCGCTCGCCTGGAACAGCTTCATCTGCATTTCGAAGCTGCGGTTCAGGGCCATGGTCGCGACCATCTCTTCGACGGCCGACACGTTGCTGCCTTCCAGGGCGCGCGAGCGCACGCTGATGTTGGCGTCCGCCGGCAGCGGGTCGCCGCTGCGCGACACGATCAGGCCCGCTTCGTTCTTGGTCAGCTCCGGACCTTCGGCCGTCACCAGGCGCAGCTTGTCGATCACCTGCATCGTGGTCGCGCCTTCGGCCAGCACGGAAATGGTGCCGTCGGTGCCGATCTCCACCGCCGAATGCGGCGGCAGCACGATCGGGCCGCCTTCGCCCAGCAGCGGACGGCCGGCCACCGACAGCGCACCATCAGCGCCGATGTCGATCGCGCCGGCGCGGGTATAGGCTTCGTTGCCGCCGAATTCGACCGCGAAGTAGCCGTTGCCGTTGATGGCGACGTCGAGCGGACGCCCGGTTTCGCGCACGGTGCCCGGCCGGGTCGAGATGGCGTCGGCCTGGGTGCGCGCCATGTGCACGTCGTCGTACCCATAGTTCACACCCGCGCCCAGCTGCTGGCTGGTCACCAGTTCCAGGTTGGCGCGAAAGCCCGGCGTGTCCATGTTGGCCAGGTTGTTGGCGTGGACCTGCTGGGCGCGCAGCGTGTGCTCGGCGCCGGAGACGGCGGTGAAGATCAGTTTATCCATGGAGCGGTAATCCCTTTATTAGAGGGCTTGCATCAGGGCTTGCATCATCTGGTTCTCGGTCGTGATGACCTTCGAGTTCGCCTGGTAGTTGCGCTGCGAGGTCATCAGGCCGACCAGTTCCGAGGTGATGTCGACGTTCGAGCCTTCCAGCGAGCCGGTGTTCAGCTTGCCGGCCAGGCCTGCGCCCGGGGTGCCGTACAGGGCCAGGCCCGAGGCGGCGTTGGCTTGCCAGCTGGTGTCGCTCGTGGCGGTCAGGGCGCCTTCGTTGCCGAAGGTGGCCAGGGCGATGGTGCCCACGGTCTGCTTCTGCTCGTTGCTGTAGCGCGCCACGACCGAACCGTCGGCCGCCAGCTCGACGCCGACGTAGTTGCCCGAGGCGTAGCCGTCGGTGCTGTTGGTGGTGCTGGTCGCTTCGCCGGCGAACTGGGTGGTGCCGGTGTAGTCGATCGAGAAGGTGATCGGGGCGGCGCCGTTGGTCGGGGTCAGGGTCAGGTTGCCGCTGTTGGTCGCCGCCGGGAGCTGGCCTTGCGCGTCGAAGGCGAGGGCTTTGGTGGCGCTCGGAGCGGCGCCGTCGAAGCCGTAGTGCACGGTGACGGCATTGCTGCCGGTCTTGACGAAGTACTGCGACACGGTGTGCTGCATGCCGAGCGAATCGTACAGGACCGATTGCTTGACCATGTTGTAGCTGTCAGGCTTGGTGGCGTCGAAGGTCGTGTTGGTCGGGACTTGCCAGTCGGCCGACATGTTGCCGACGTACTTGACGCCGGTCGAGGCCTTGGCCGCGATCTGGCCGGTCGGGATCTTGATGTCGCCCATCACGCCCAGGGTGCCGTTAACGGCCGGGCCGTAGCCCTGCACCTTGCGGCCGGCGGCGTCGACCAGGTTGCCGGCATTGTCGGCCGCGAAGATGCCGACGCGGCTGTACGACATGGTGCCCTGCGAATCGCGGGTGACGAAGAAGCCGCGGCCTTCGATGGCGGCGTCGAGCGAGCGGCCGGTCGATTCGACGGAGCCGTTGGTGCCGATGTTCTGGGTCAGCGAGCCGACCGAGACGCCGTTCGCCTGCTCGCCCGCGTACATGGCGGAGAAGTTGGCGCGGCTGCTTTTAAAACCGTAGGTGCTCGAGTTGGCGATGTTGTTCGAGACGGCTTCCAGCTGTTCGTTGATGGCCTGGATACCGGAGAGGGCGATGTTGAAGCTCATGGCTAGATCCTTGGATATTAGTTAGCGGCGACCTGCGAGGCCTTGCCGTTGAAACCAGTAATGGCGGACGGGTCGACGTCGCCGACGCCAGCCACCTGCAATACGACGGAGCCGGTGCCAGACAGGCGCACGCTGTTTACGGTGCCGGCGATTTCGACGGGCACGGATGCGCCGTCGGCGGTCTGGGCGGCGATCGAGTAGCTGCCCGGTGCGAGGCCCAGGGCGCTCGGGTCGATCGTGAATGCCTGGCTGCCGGCCGAATGGAAGGGCAGCGTCATGGTGTGCGGCTGGCCGTCGACGCCGGTCAGCACCAGGTTGGTGGCGCCGGAAGCCGAAGGAAGGCTAATGGTGCCGTTGATGGCGGAACCGTCGACGCGCACGCGGTCGGTGGCGACCGACACTTGCGAGCCGACCTGGCCGCCCATCGCCAGCACTTGCAGGCTTTGCAGGACACTGGCGCTGGCGCTGGTGGTCTTGCTCAGGTTTTGCAGGGCTTCGGTTTGCGACAGCTGCGACAGCTGGTTGACGAACTGGCTCGGGTCCGACGGCGCCAGCGGATCCTGGTTGCGGATCTGGGCCACCAGCAGCTTGGTGAACATATCCTTGTTGGCGGAGACGTCGGCACTGGTCGCGATGGCGTCGGTGCCAGTGGCGGCCGTGTTGTTCGAGGCCGCGAGGGAGTTATTGGTCAGCATGCTCATTGTCTTAACCTCAGCCTTCGCCCAGTTTCAGCAGCGACTGCTGCATGTTCTTGATCCGGCCCAGCACTTCGACATTGGTCTCGAAGGCGCGCGAGGCGGACATCATGTCGGCCATTTCGGCGACCGAGTTGACGTTCGAGTAGACGACCATGCCTTCGGCGTCGGCCAGCGGGTTGCCCGGCTCATAGACCTTGCGCACCGGGTCGGCGCTCTGCACCACGTCGAGCACCTGCACGCGGCCGCCTGCGTCGTTTTCCATGACGGCGGCGAAGACGGGTTTGCGGGCGCGGTAGGCTTCGGCTTCCGAAGGGGCAGCGGTGTCGGCGTTGGCCAGGTTCGATGCGATCGTGTTCAGGCGTACCGACTGGGCAGCCATGGCCGAACCGGCGATAGTGGAGATGTCTTTAAAACCCATGTTTATTGACCGTTGATGGCTTTTTGCAGACCGCGCAGCTTCATGTTGATGAAGGTGAGGCTGGTCTGGAAGTCCGAGGCGTTCTGCGAGAACGCCGCCTGTTCGACGCCGATTTCGACCGTGTTGCCGTCGGCGCTAGGGTGGAAGGGCACGCGGTACAGCGCTTCGGCGCCGTCGCCCAGCGACAGCTCGCCGGCTTCCTCTGCGGCGCGCTCCTGCATCACCGCGCCGAAATCGACATCGCGCGCCGTGTAGCCGGGCGTGCTTTCGTTGGCGATGTTCGCGGCCAGCACCTTGGTACGTTCGGCGCGCACGTGCAGCGCGTCGGCGTGTAATCCCAGTGCGTCCTTAAAATTAATCGTCATGGTCGATCCTTCGTCGGTGAACTGCAGTGTGTTTCGTTAGAATGGTTAAATCTTTGATTGCCGGGGTTGTTGCAATGATTCTTCGTGCTGCTTGTCTTCTCGTCTTGCCCCTTGCGCTGGCTGCCGCGCCGGTCTTCGCTGCACCTACGGTTGCTTCCCAGGTCGAGGAAGCCGCCCGCGCCCAGCTGGAAAAACAGGCCGCCGCTTCCAACCTGCGCGACGCCCGCTTCGAGCTGACCGTGGTGCCGCCGCGCGTGGCCGCCACCTGCAGCGGCCCGGTCGAGGTCGAAACCGTCGATACCCGGCAGCCGACCCGGATGCGTTTCGCGGTGCGCTGCCCGGGGGCTGGCGCCAGCCGTCTCGAATACATCGTGCGGGCCCGCATTTCGGCATCGGTCGTGGTACTGGCCGCGCCGGTCGCTGCAAATGAAATTCTCACGGATACACATGTTACCGTAGAGCAACGGGAGATTACCAGCATTCCGGACCCGGTGATTGATCCAAATGACGCAGTTGGCCAAACCAGCCGCAGAATGTTGCGCGCCGGCGACGTTCTGCGTAACAATTCGCTATCGGCACCTGTTTTGGTCAAACGCGGCGACGCGGTTGTGATGGTTGCGCGGATCGAAGGGATCGAAGTCAGCACGGCCGGAGAGGCGCTCGATGCCGGGGCGCGCGGCGCGACGGTCCGGGTGCGCAACAGCACCAGCGGGCAGACCGTGCGCATGCGGGTGACCGGCGCGGGAACCGTCGAACCGGTCGACATGCCCCGCGTCAGCCGGTGAAACGGCTTTGCCAAGCGATCAACCGTTAATTCCCTGCAGCTTGCCGGCCAGGCGCGCCAGCTTGGACGCGTAAGCCGGATCGGTGGCGTAGCCGCCTTTCGCCAGGCCCTGGGCAAAGGCATGGGCGTCGTTGCCGGCGCCGATCGCGCCCTTGTAGCGCGGGTTATCGAGCAGCATCCTGGCGTAGTCGCGGAAGGCGCTGGCGCCGTCCGGATACGAGCGGAAACGCTCCTTCGTCTTCACGGCGGCGCCGCCGACGTACTCGGTGGTGGCCGATTCGGCCACCGCGCCATCCCACTTGCCGCTGGCCTTGATGCCGAACAGGTTGTGGCTGCTGGCGCCGTCGCCGCTGCCGGTGTTCATGATGGGGCGCTTGCCCCAGCCCGATTCGAGGGCGGCGTGGGCCTGCACCAGTTCCGGCGCGACGCCGAGTTTATCCGCCGCTTCCTTCGCCCAGGGTGCGATGCTGTCCAGGAAGGCCTGCTGGTCTTCGCTGGTCGAGCTCTCATCGGTTTCCGGGGCCGCCAGCACCGACGCCGCGCTGCGGTTGCGCCACAGGCTGCCTTCGGGCGTCAGTTCCGGCGCCGAGGTGCCGCCGCCGTTCTGGATGAAATCCGCGACTTCGCCCTGCACGGCGGCGAAGGCCTTGCCGAAGCCGCCGCCGCCGCCGAGCGCTTCGGCCGGACGGGTCGGGGCGGTCGGCAGCGTGGCCGCGATCGACGTGGTCGAGAACTCAGCGTGGCGCATAGGTGCCGTCCGAATTGTGCAGCACGCGCTGCATGGTCGTGAACTGCTCGGCCAGCAGGTTGCCGTTGCGCGTGGTCGCGCTCTTGCAGGCGACCACCAGGCGTTCCAGCTCGCTCCAGGCGGCGGCCAGCTTGGCGCGGCCCGGTTCCGGCTGGGCGGCGATGAAGCCGCTCATCGTGCCTTCAGGGCCGTGCAGGGCGCGCACCAGGGCCACGCGCTGCTTGCGGCGCGCATCCATGGCATCCAGGGCCGGCGTCAGCTCTTCGGCCAGCGCGCCAAGCTCCGCGCCCCGGTGGCGCAGCGCGGCCTGGAACTGGCGTTCCAGCAGCGCGTGGATGGCTTGCGTGGCCTGCAGGTCCTGTTCGACGCCCTCGACCAGGGCGGCGACGGCCTGCTGGCGCGTCATCTTGCTCATCAACGCCCCCCGTGGAAGCGCTGGATCAGGCCCGCCAGGCGCGAGGCGTCGAAAGGCAGCTCGCCCTTGGCCAGCGCGTCGCGCAGTTCGGCCACGCGCGCCGCATCGAAATCGGGCAGGGCGGCGAGGGCCTTGGCGGCCGGCTTGAGGACTTCCGATTGCAGGACAGCGCCGGTTTCCGCCGCCGGGGCCGGGGCCGCAGCCGCCGGAGCAGGCGCGTTGGCGGCGCCGCCGATTGCAGGCGCCATGGACGGCGCGCCGGTTCCAGTGATTTTCATGCGGTTACCTCGGGATTTGGATTGAATAGTCATGCTTACTTCGCCAATTGGCCGCGCAGCGACGCAGTGTCGTCGTTCTTGTCGCCGGCTTTTGCGGGTGCGCTCACCGACACGCCGTCGAGCAGGGTTTCGGTGGCGCCGGGTGCGCCGAACATCGCAGCGACCGAGCGCGATTGGGCGCGCGTCAGGATCATCAGTTCGATGCGGCGGTTGATGCCGGCGTCGGTCTGCTTCGCGTCGAGCGGCGCGCGGTCGGCCATGCCGACCACCTGCAGCACGCTGTCGGTGCGCATGCCGCCCTGGAGCAGCTGGGCGCGCGCGGCCATCGCGCGGTTCGAGGACAGCGCCCAGTTCGACATGCCGGTCTTCTCGGCGAACTGGTACTGCACCGAGTCGGTGTGACCCACGATCAGCATCTGGTTTTCCATCTGCGCGAACAGCGGGCCCATTTTCTGCAGCAGGCGCGCGAAGCGGCCGGTCGGCAGGGCGCTGCCGCGCATGAACATGCCCTGGCGGTCGGTATCGTGCAGCATCACGCGCAGGCCGTAGGGCGTCACTTCCGACTGCAGGTTGGCAGCCAGGCCGGCGTCTTCGCTCATCTTTTCCAGCTTCTTCGACAAGGCTTTGAGGTCCGCAGGGGAATCATAGGACACGCGCGCATCCGCAGTCGCACCATTGCTTTGGGCGGGGCCCGTGCCGTCGCGCATGGTCGGGAAGCGCTCGATCAGGCTGCCGCTGGGCGCGTTGGCGATTTCCGGACGCTTGCCGGGACCTTCGAGCTGGCCGGCGGCGGCGTCCTTGGTCATGTTCTGGACCGCTTCCTTTTCGCGCGCGGCCATCAGCCACAGCACCAGGAACAGCGACAGCAGGGCCAGGCAGAAGTCCGCGAACGCGACTTTCCAGGCGCCGCCATGCTCGTCGTGGTCGTGCTTGCCGCCACCACGCTTGATGATGGTCTGCTCGTGATGCTTGTCGTTCAGCTTGGACACAGCTTACCCCGTCATGCGGTCGCTCGAGCGGCGCCGCTTGTTCTGCGATTCGTCGTCGCCGCCCATCGCGTTGATCCATTGTTCCAGCTGGGCGAAGCTCGGCTTCGTGTTCAGCTGGATCAGGCGCCGGCCGGCGTCGATCGCCAGCAGGGCGGGCTTGCCGGCCACGTGGGTGCACAGCACGACCTTCACGGTTTCCATGGTCGAGGCTTCGCCGTTGACCAGCTGCTTCATCATGTTCGACAGCGGGTCGAGCAGGCCGTAGCAGAAGAAGATGCCGATGAAGGTACCGACCATCGCCGCGCCGACCTTTTCCGCGATCGCGCCCGAATCCGCGCCTTCGGCCACCGAATACATCGCCATCACGATGCCGAGAACGGCGGCCAGGATGCCGAAGCCCGGCATGCCTTCGGCGATCTTGTGCAGCGACTTCGAAGGCTGGGTCAGCTCTTCGTGGATCGCGTCCAGTTCCTGCTCGAGCACGCCTTCCAGCTCGTGGGCGTTGATCTTGCCCATCGCCATCAGGCGGAAGTTGTCGACGATGAAAGCCAGCAGTTTCGGCTCGTCCAGGATACGCGGATAGCGCTGGAAGATCGCACTGTCTTTCGGCGCCTCGACGTGGGCGTCGAGCGCCTTCAGGCCGCCGGCGGCCAGTTGCAGCAGTTCATACATCAGCAGCAGCAGCTGGCGCTGGAATTCCGAGTCGTGTTTCTTACGCGACGCGATTTTCTTGAGCTGGTGCGCCATTTCGGACAGCACGTGCTTCTCGTTGCCGATCACCAGTGCGCCAAAGGCGGCGCCGACGATGATCAGGATCTCGACCGGGTGCCAGATGGCGGTGGCCGTGCCGCCCATCAGCGCAAAACCGCCGAACACGCAGCCGAGCACGATGAAGATACCTAGGAATTGCTGCATGACAGGCCTTTCTGGATGAGGATCATGGTTGTTTCTCGTTTTTTTCTTAACGCGCGCCGATGGCGGCTTTCATCTTCGCCAGCGCGCTCTTGTTGAGCTGGCAGACGCGGGCGTCGGACAGGTCGAGCACGGCGGCGATTTCCTTGTAGCTGAGCTCGAACTCGTAAATCATCTGGATCACACGCTGCTCGCGCTCGGACAGGCTGGAAAGCGCCTGTTCCAGGCTGCGCCGCAGCATGAAGGAATCTTCCGGACCCGGGGCACTGTGCGCCTGCTCGGTCGCTTCCTGCAGTACTTCGTCGAAGCTCAGCATCTCTTCGGCGCCGTCGTCCAGCAGGTGCTGCCAATACGCTTCCTGGGTGATGCCGAGCGCGTCGGCCGCTTCCTGCGGGCTCGGCTCGCGGCCGAGCGTGCGGGTGAGGGCGCGCAGGCCGTCGCGCACGCGGTGCGCATCCTGGCGCACGGCGCGCGGGCGCCAGTCCTGGCGCCGCAGCTCATCGAGGATGGCGCCGCGGATGCGCAGCGAGGCGAAGCTGCCGAAGCCGGTGTCGGGCGTGCCGTAGCGGCGCAGCGCCTCCAACAGGCCCATCAGGCCGATCTGCTCCATGTCCTCGCGCGACATCGCGCCCACCTGCGAATTCAACTGGCGCACGATGCGCTTCACCAGCGGCGTGTAGGCCACCAGGTGCTGCTGCTCTTCGCGCGGGCTCATGCCGGCGCCGGCGGCTGCCTCCTGGTATTCGCTGCCGCAGGAAGCGTCGAGATAGTCGGCTGAATAGGCCATTCGGTCCCCGAGCCTTATTCGACGATCAGCTTGCCGATCATGACTTCGCCGAACGGCTTTTCCCGATCGTCGCTGGCATAACTGGCATCGAAGGTCTTGTTCAACTGGGCGGCGTACTGCTCGACGGTCATGGTCGAGGCTTCGGCCAGCGTGTGGGCCGACAAAGCGCGCACGGCGACGGCGCGCAGCAGCGGCAGGTGTTCCTTGGTTTCCTTCTCGCCCTTTTCGTCGGTAGCCAGCACCAGGTCGGTCGACAGGTAGTGGTTGACGGTTTCGTTCGGGCTGCGCTTGAGCATCACGATCACCTTGTCGAGCGTGACGTACTTGACCGGCTTGTCCGACTTTTCCTTCTTCGGTTCGGCGTGCGCGACTTTTTCCGCGCCAGGCGCGGCTTCCTGCGACTTCATGTACATCATGGCGCCGCCGGCGGCACCCGCAGCGACGAGCACGACGGCGAAAACGCCGAGAATGATTTTGAGCTTGCTGTTCATCGTTCGTTGTAAAGGTTTACGCGCGGCCTTGGCCGCGTCCGTTCAGCGAGAACGGGGAAGATCCGGTATTCGCTTCGGCCAGGGCTTCGCCCGGACCTTGTTCCTGCTGGCGTCCATCCTGCTGGCGGCCACGGCCATCGCCGCCGGCGAACATCGGCGTGTTGTTGGCGCCCGCCGCGCCGCGCGGCGCCGGCGCGATATTGACCGACACGTCGCTGAACTGGCGCTGGGCCAGGTCGTTGCGCAGGCCTTCGCTGACGGTCTGCAGCTGGCGCAGCACTTCGCCGTGGGTCGCCGAGATGTGCACCTCGAGCGAACCGGCGCTATGGCGGATCGCGATCTCGACACGGCCCAGCATCGGCGGCTCGAGGCGGATCACGGCCTGCTCGGCGTTCTTGCCGACCTGTAGCTGGAGACGCTCGCCGAGCGCTTCCTGCAGGGTCTGGCGCCATGCGGTCGGCGGCCCCGACAGCGTGACCGTATCGCCGCCGCGCTGGGCCGCGCCCGGCGCCGGTGCGGCCACGCCGAAGCTGTTCGCCGCAGTGCGGTCGAGTGCGGGAGCGGCTTGCTCCGGCCCTGCGTCGGCGTTGGCGGCCAGCGCTTCGGCCGGCAGCGCGGCGGCTGCCGGCTGTGCCGAGGCTGCCGGTGCCGTTTCGGCGGACGCGCGCGCCAGCGGCAGGGCGGTCGGCAGCGCGGCCAGTTCGATGCGGCCTTCGCGGCCCTGACCCGCCTGGGCGGCCGGCTGCGAAGTTCCGGTATCGGCAGCGGCTGCCGATTCTTTAGGGGCGGGCACGCCCGGCAGCGCGGCGACGACGGCCGCCAGCGTGGCCTGTGCGACCGGCATCAATGGCATGGCCATGGCCATCGCGCCCAGCAGGGGCGTGTCGGCGGCAGCCTGCTCGTCGGCCGGGGTCTCGGTGTCGAGCGGCGCGGCCTCGGTCGTGGCGACAGGCGCGTCGGCGATCGGGGCCGCCACCGGGTCCAGCCCGAGCCACTGGGCGAAGCCGCGTGCCGGCTGGCTTGCCGCCGGCTGGGCGGCGTCCGCCACGGGCGCCGGCGCCGCGCCTGCCGCTGCGGAAGCGGCCGGAGTTGCAGTGTCGTTGGCGGCGGCAGGCGCGGCGCTCTTGGCCGACGCTGCAGGCTGGTTCAGTTGAGTCAGGGTCAGATTCATTCTTGGTGTCCGGCAGGTTCCGTGTCGCTGGCGAGCGCATACGCCATCCAGCCATCCTTGTTGTTACGCATGTCGGCAAGCCGCAGGGCGAGCGTGTCGAGCGCTTCGCCGCAGGCGGCCGCGGCGCCGTCGTGGACCGCGCGCAGCTGCGCCAGCGCAGCCAGTTCGCTGCTGGTCCAGGCACCGCGCTCGCGCAGGCTCGATAACTGCGGCGCCAGCGAGCGGGCGAGGGCGCCGAGGCGTTCCCAGTCGCGCGCGAAGGCCGCATCCTTGATGCCGGCGGCCAGCTTGCCGATCGCCGCGCTCCTAGGCATTACGTTCCTGCACGCCTTGCCAGCCCTGGCGGATCGTGGTCAGCACGCCGACCACTTCGTCGACCATGGCCGGGTCCATCTTGATGCCGGCGCCTTGCAGGCGCGACGAGCAGAAGTCATACAGGTTGGCCAGGTTGGCGACGACTTCGCCGCCCTGCTCGAAGTCGAGCGAGCTCGACAGACCGTTGATGATTTCGCAGCATTTGTCGATGCCGGCCGCCTTTTGTTCGTAACGCTTGCCGATGATGTGGCCGCGCACGCGGGCCAGCTCGTCGAGCAGGCCGTCGGTCAGCAGCAGGACCAGCTCGACCGGGGTCGCGCGCGAGGTCTGCGAATCGAGGTTGACGGCATGATAATTGCCGTAGGCTTCTTGATAGGACATGGCTATGAGTTTAGTCTTTAGAGCTGCTGAACAAAGCGTCGAACAGCGAGGTGTTATAGGACATATTGCTTTGAACGGACTGCAGTTGGGTGAACTGCTTCAGGTAGCGCGCATAGGCGCCGTCGTACTGTTTGTCGAGCGCGGTTTGCCGATCCGCCAACTCGTCCTGCAGCTTGCTGACCGCATCCTTGCGGGTGCCGATCTGGCCGTTGGTGCTGTTGGTCCAGAGTTTCAGGTAGCTGTCGAGCTGGCCGGCGATGCCGCTCGGCGCGGTCGCGGCGCTGCTGCCGATCAGGGTGTCGAGGCCGGTCGGATCGGCCGCCAACGCTTTGGTCAGGCGCGTGCTGTCCAGGCTCAGCGTGCCCTGGCGGTTGGCGGTGATGCCGAAGTTGGCCAGGGTGGTGGTGCCGGTGTTGCGCAGCAGGTTGACCAGGCGGTCGCGCAGGGCGCGCACGCCGCTGTCGCCGGCAAAGGCGCCGGCCGCGCCGCCGCTTTCCGGATCGCCCGGGCTGACCAGGCCATCGATCGCCGACTTCAGCTTGTTGTAGGCATCCACGAAAGCCTGGGCGTTGGCCGTCGTCTTCGAGGCATCCGACGCCACCGTCAGCGTGACCGGGGCGCTGCCTGCGGTCTGCGCTTTCGACACCGTCATGGTGACGCCGTCGATCACGTTGAAGGTGTTGCTCGGCTGGGTGATGGCCGTGCCGGTACTGGAACCGACGCGCACGACGGCGTCGAGCGCCTGCGCCAGTTCGGTCGGCGCCGCGCCCAGCTTGGCCGTCAGGCCGGCGTCCGCGCCGGTGGTGCTGAGCGTGATCTTGTTGGCCACCCCGGTGGCTTTCGAAGTCAGCACCAGTTCCGACGTGGAACCGGTGGTGACGACCGCCGCCGAGACGCTGGTGTTGGTGCTGGCGCCGTTGATGGCCGCCGCGAGGTCGCGCACGGTCCAGGTAGCCTTGGTACTGAGGTCGATGCTGAACGAGTTCGTGCCTGCGCCCAGGGTCAGCGAACCGCCGCCGGCAAAGTCGGTCATGCCGCCGTACGAGACCTTGTGCGCGCTGGCCACCTGCTCGACGAAGAAGCTGTAGGTGCCGGCCGCGGCGGTCGCCGTCGCGGTGGCGCTGGCGATGCCCGTATCGCTGAAGACCGCGCTGTTGGCGGAAATCGTCTTGTTCAGGCCCGTCAGCGAGGCGAGGGCGCTCTGGAAGGTGCTCAGCGCGGTGCCCAGCGTGGACAAGCCTTTTTCGGTGGCCGACGCCTGCGTGGTCTGGCGCGTCAGGATGGTCTGGCGGCCGGACGTGAAGGCTTCGGCCAGGGCTTGCGCGGTGGTCGTCGGATCATAGGTGTTGGTAATGCCTGCCATATTATTCTCCTTGAGGACCGGGCTTATGCCCGGCCGGCCAGCCACGACTGGGTGGCGATTTCATCTTCGCGCTTGCGGGCGGCACGATCCTGCTCGCGGGCCAGCGCGTCCTGCTGCTGCTCGAGCACCTTGCCGAGCAGTTCGCGGCGCGTCCATGCCTGCGCCAGATTGCGTTGCGAGACCGCCATGTTCGCCTCGTGCAGCTGGAGGTCGGTGCGGTGGGTGTCGGCCAGCGCGAACACGGCCTGCTTGTACTGGCCGCAGTTCAGCGCCAGGGCCGGCGGCAGGTGGCCCGACGCGCCGCTGCCTTCGGCCAGCGAATGCAGGCGTTCGAGGTTGGCCGCGTAGCGGGCGCGCGTCGCTTCCTGGCGCGCCAGTTCCGTCTGCAGCTTGTCGACTTCCGTGCTGCGCAACTGGACCAGCGTGCCCAGGCTGTTGATCTGGTCGCGCCGGTTCATTGCATCATCCCCTGCAGCTGCGTCACGCAGGTGTCGAGCGGCGCGCCTTCGCGCGTGCCCTGGCACAGGAAGTTTTCGATATGCGGATGCAGCTTCACCGCGCGGTCGGTTTCCGGATCCGCGCCCGGCGTGTAGGCGCCCAGCGGAATCAGGTCGCGCACGCGCGCATGCTTGGCCATGGTTGCCTTGAGCTTGCGCGCCGCGTTCGCGTGTTCGGGCGTGACCACCTGCGCCATGCAACGGCTGATCGACTGGGCGACGTCGATCGCCGGATAGTGGCCGCGTTCGGCCAGCTCGCGCGTCAGCACGATGTGGCCGTCCAGGATCGCGCGCGCCGTGTCGACCACCGGGTCCTGCTGGTCGTCGCCTTCTGCCAGCACGGTATAGATCGCGCTCATGCTGCCGTTCGGGTTCTCGCCGTTGCCGGCCGATTCGACCAGCTGCGGCAGGTTCGAGAACACCGACGGCGGATAGCCGCGCGTGGCCGGCGGTTCGCCCAGCGACAGCGCGACTTCGCGCAGCGCCATCGCGTAGCGGGTCAGCGAGTCGCACAGCAGCAGCACGTTCTGGCCGCGGTCGCGGAAGTGGGCCGCGACCGAGTGGCACAGTTCAGTGGCCATCACGCGCATCATCGGCGACTCGTCGGCCGGGGCCACGACCAGCACCGCGCGCTTCAGGCCTTCTGGCCCCAGCGACTTTTCGACGAATTCGCGCACCTCGCGGTTACGCTCGCCGATCAGGCCGACCACGATCACGTCGGCCACGGTCTGGCGCGTGATCAGGCCGAGCAGCACCGATTTACCGACGCCGGAACCTGCCATCAGGCCGACGCGCTGGCCTTTACCCAGCGTCAGCATCGAGTTAATGGCGCGCACGCCGACGTCGAGCGGCTCGTCCACCGGGGTCTTCCTCAGCGGGTTGACCTTCGGCGGCGTGAAATTCAGGGGCTGGTCGCCGCCCAGTTTCCCGAGGCCGTCGATTTCTTCGCCCAGGCCGTTGACCATGCGGCCCAGCCAGGACGGGCCGACCATCAGGCTCGCGGCATTCTTCTCCGGCAGCACGCGTGCGCCGGTCGCCAGGCCATTGGCCTTCTTGAACGGCATCAGGTAGGACACCTTGTCGCGGAAGCCCACGACCTGGGCGTCGAGCCAGCCGCCGTCGTTCAGTTCGACGCGGCAGCGCTGGCCCGTGTGCAGCTTGCAGCCGACGCTTTCCAGCAGCAGGCCCTGGGCACCGACCAGGCGGCCGGTCGGCGTGGCGACCGGCACCGCGTCGATGTCGAGCGAGCGCAGGGTATCGAGCAGGGCCGTCATTCCTTGCTCCCTTCGGTCGCTTCGACCGCATCGCGCACCTGGTCCATGCAGGCGGACAGGCGGCCCTGGCAGCCGGCGTCGACTTCATGGTCGCCCGCCTTGACGCGGATCTCGCCTGCTTCCAGCGACGGATCGGCCAGCAGGTTCCATTTCTTGGCGCGCTTCGGATCGAGTTCCGAGACGCGCTTGAGTTCTTCGGGATTCATCAGCACTTCGACCGTGTCGCGTGCAGGCGGCATGGCGGCCAGGGCTTCGTCGACCAGGGCCAGCAGCTGGGTCGGCTGCAGGGCCAGTTCGGCGCGGATCACCTGGCGCGCGATCTTGCCGACCAGGTCCACGACTTCCTTGCGCTGGGCGGCCTTGAAATCGCTTTTGAGCTTTTTCAGGGCTTTCAGTGCGTTGTCGACCGGTTTGCCGATCTGCTCCAGATGGGCGAGCGCCTGGGCGCGGCCTTCTTCGAGGCCGCGTTCGAGTCCCTCGGCGTGGCCGCGCGCAAAGCCTTCGGCCTGCGCGGCTTCATAGCCGGCGTCATAGCCGTCCTGCTGGCCCTGGCGGTAGCCGGCGGCCAGCGCGCTGTCCCAGTCTTCCTGCGAGGGCGCGCCCTCGCCGCTGGCGGGCAGGGTGCCGCTGGCAGCGCGAACCTGGTGCAGTGGCGGGAAGTGAAAGGGGCGGAACTGCTTCATTCGGCAGTAGCCTCGGCGAACAGCTGCACGTCGATCTCGCCGGCGTCGGCCAGCGCCTTCACGGCGACCATGATGTCCTTGCGCGTCTGCTCGATGCGCGACATCGGCACCGGACCCGAACGGCGCATCAGGTCTTCGAAGGATTGCGCCTGGCGCTTCGGCATCGCCGACAGGATGGCGTCGCGCAGGGCCGGCTCGGCGCCCTTCAGGGCGATCGCCCACTGCTCCAGCGGGATGTCGTCGAGCAGGCGCGTGATGACCTGTTCGGTCTGGCGCGACAGGATGAAGAAGTCGTACATCGACATCTCGATCTGCGACACCACTTCCGGATCATGGGCGCGCAGCAGTTCGACCATGCCGGCGCGGTTGTTCGGCAGGCGGTTCAGGATCTCGGCGACCTGGCGCACGCCTTCGACGCTCGCACTCTGGGTGTCGAGCGCGGACAGGCAGCGCGTGACCAGGTCTTCGAGTTCCTGCAGCAGGTCGCGGTCGATCTCGTCCAGGCGCGCCAGGTTCAGCAGCACCAGGTCGCGGCTCTGTTCCGGCAGGCCTTCGATGATCTGGCCGGCCAGCGCCGGGGCCAGGAAGGCGAGAAACACGGCCTGCATCTGCACGTGCTCGTGCGAGATGAACTCGGCCAGCCACTTCGGCGAGGCGTACTGCAGGCGCGCCATCATCGGGCGGATCGCGTCGCCGTAGATCGTGTTCAGCACGCTGTTGGCGATGTCGCTGCCGAGCGCCAGGTCGAGCGAGCGCTTCAGGTAGGTACGCGAGGCGCCGTGCAGGCCACTTTGCTCGCGGTAGTCGTCGAAGAAGTTCTGGACCGCGTATTTCAC
This sequence comes from Massilia sp. Mn16-1_5, assembly GCF_004798585.1. Lineage (GTDB taxonomy): Bacteria > Pseudomonadota > Gammaproteobacteria > Burkholderiales > Burkholderiaceae_D > Telluria. The sequence goes on along the minus strand of NZ_PPXQ01000008.1, from coordinate 40,750 downwards.
GGAATCGACCTTGATGCCGCTCATGCGCGACATGACTTGCGTCAGTTCGATCAGTTCGTCGCGCTCGAGGCAGCGCAGCACGGCGGCCGCCGGCTCTTCGCCGATCGACAGCAGGACGATCGCAGCTTGCTCCACCGGGGTCAGGACGACGCCCTCGGCGTTATTGTTCAGTTCGGCCATGTTTCTTCTGCACCCATTGTTTGACGACTTCGGCAACGCGCTCCGGCTCTTTACCGGCAAGCACTTTGAGGTGATCGACCATCACATCCACGGCGGAACCCGCAGGCGGCAGATCATAGTTTTCCAGCAGCGGCACGACGGCGGCCACGCCTGCACCGGCAGGGACGGCGACGTCGGCGGCGGCATTCGCCAGCGCAGGCGCGGCGGCTGCATTCGGCAGGGCGGCAGCCGCGCCGGCCGCTGCACCGGCAGTGCTTGGTGCCGGCAGGGCCGGAGCCATGCGGGCGGTGATCGTGCGCAGCATCGGACGCGCCAGCAGCAGGTAGCCGAGCAGGGCGCCGATGATCCACAGGCCGTAGCGCGTGGCGTCGACGATGGTGTCGCGCTCCTGGTACCACGGCTCGACCGGCGCCGCTGCCGGGAAGCTCAGGGCGGAGACGGCGAGGACGTCGCCGCGCGCCTGGTCGATACCGAGGCCGCCGCGCAGGATCTTGTCGATGTTCGCCAGTTCCGCCGGGGTGAAGCCGGCCTTGGCGTTGGCCGCGCTGGCGTTGTTCAGCACCACGGCAACGGACAGCTTGCGCAGGCGGCCGCGCGAACGCTTGATCTGGGTGATCGCGCGGTCATACGCATACTGGCGGGTGGTCGCGTTCTTGCGCGAGTTGGCGTTGTCGGCAGGCTTGTCGGCAGCCGGAGTGCCATCGGCGGCCGGCGCTGCCGGTGCGGCCGGCTCCGGCGGACGGTTCGACAGGGTGCCCGGCACGCCCATCGCGAGGCGGCTCTTTTCCAGCTCTTCGCGCATCGCTTCGCTGGTGACCTTCGGGGCTTCGCCGTATTTTTCCTGGGTTTCCTCGATCTTGTCGTTGTCGATGTCGGCGGTGACGCTGACCTTGAAGTTGTTCGCGCCCAGCACCGGGCCAAGCAGTTCCATGACGTTGGCGCGCACTTCGTTCGACACGCGCAGCGCGGCGGCATCGCCCTGGGCAGCGCCGTCGAAGCCTTCGGTCAGGTCCACGCGCGAGGACAGGTAGTTACCGTTCTGGTCGACCAGCGACACGCGCGCCGGGCTCAAGCTGGCGACGCTGCCCGAGACCATGTTCACGATGGCGGCGATCTGCTCGTTGCCGAGGGTGCGGCCAGGCTTGGTCGCGATCACGACCGAGGCCGAGCTCTGGTCCGAGGCGCCGGCGACAAACGAATTGGTCTTGGCGATGGCCAGGTGCACGCGCGCCGACGCGATGGCGTCCAGCGTCAGGATGCTCTGTGCCAGCTCGCCTTCCAGGCCGCGCCGGAAGCGCACGTCCTGCACGAACTGCGACACGCCCAGCGGGTCGTTCTTGTCCATCAGTTCCAGGCCGGCCGGCAGCTGCGCCGTCACGCCCTTGGCGGCAAGCAGCATGCGCACCTTGCCCAGTTCGTTCGACGGCACCATCACCTGGCCGCTGTCCGGGTGGATGCGGTAAGGGATATGTTCGGCTTCCAGCACGGTCATCATGTCGCTGGCCGCGACTTTTTCGCGCGCACCGAAGACCGGCTTGTAGTTGGCCTGGTCCTGCCACATGAACATCATGACGGCGGCCGTAATCACGATCGCCAGCACCAGCAGGGGCGTCAGGTTGTTGCGCAGCGCCGGCGGCAGGCCGGGCAGGGCGCCGAGCTTGCCGGCACCGAAAGCATTCTTGAGTTTCGAAATCACGTTGAGAGTTTCCGTTTATTCCAAGGGCATCAAACCGGCAGCTTGATCAGTTCGTCGACCGCGCCCATGACCTTGTTACGTACCTGCATCAGCATCGAGAAAGAGAGGCTGGCTTCCTGGCTAGCCAGCATGGCGCCGACCAGGTCGTCGCTCTTGCCGCTGTCGACATCGGCCATCTTGGCGCTGGCGGCCTGGTCCTGGGCGTCGACGCTCTGGATCGCATTCTTCATCGTTTGGGCGAAAGAGAAGTCGGTTTGACCGCTCGGCGTTGCCAATTCGACAGATGGAGCAATTGCAAGACGCTGCGCTTCGTTTGTCAGTGCGGCAAGGTCAGCTTTGATTTGACCGGCTAATTCAATTCCCATTTGTTAAATCCTATGCGTTCGTTGTGGCGTATGAGTGACAGGCTGAGTCGCTTTTTTGCGACATTCAACGATTGTTGCGGGGTCTTCGTATCGTCAAATGTTAAATCTTGCGCATGTAAGACTTGCATGGAAACGTGATTCATAACCCCGTGAATTTGACGTTTTCCCTCGTGAGACGGCTTGTTGTCCTAGGGAGCGCTGCAAATCAAGATACGATCTTACCGTAGGGCAATGCGGAATTCAAAGAGGAATATCAAGTGATCCGAAACATCGAAGCAGGTATAATTGTTGCCTAGGGGAATGAAATAAAAGCACTTCCTTCCAAATATATCTAATACGACATTTATGCCGTTTAACAATTCAACCGCTCAGGCGCGTCCGCATCAGGTACTCGACCCGACCTTATTAGGCCGGCCTGTGCATTTATTGCCGACCTTTGCCGGCGCCTTTTCCGAAGACCTGACGGCAATGCTGTCGGCGCCGGGCTGGCGCCGCTATTGGGGCAGCTTCGAACTGGCCGACGTCGCGTTCGAGCGTGCACCGGAAAGCGGCGCACTGCGCTGGCTGTCGATGAGCGGCCCGCATGGCGTCGCCGCCGTCGCCTTCGAGCGTGCGCTGCTGGTGGGCCTGCTGGAAGCCCGCTACAGTGGCAAGGGCGCCCCCAAGCCGCTGCGCGATCCCGCCGGCGAGCGCGTGACCGCTACTGAAGAACGCCTGGCGCTGACGCTGACGCAGCAGTTGTTCGAAGTGCTGGCGATGCGCGTGCGCGTCGCCGCCAGCGCCGCCGGGGTGGAAGTCGAACGCCGCGCCGCGGCCTCCGGCGCCAGCGCCCCGGTGCCGGCGCCGGTGCCCGGCAAGAACGCCTGGGTGCTCGCCGTCACGCTGCGCGAGCCGCAGGGTGGCAGTACCGCGCGCTGCTTCATCGCGCCGGACGCACGCATGATGGGTCTGATTCTGCAGGCGCTGCAGCCCGAGCGTCCGCAACGTGCGGCCCGCAACGCCGAATCGATCGGCACCGGCCTGAAGGTCAAGCTGGAAGGACGCCTGGTCAGCCACGAAATCACCCTGGAAGCCCTGTTCGGACTGAAGGTGGGCGATGTGATTCCGGTATCCGTCGGCCGCGCCGACGTCCTGCTCGACGAAGCGCGCCTGTTCACGGCGGCCGTGGCCGAGCACAAAGGCAAGCTGTGTTTAACCTCTTTTGAAGACGCTGAATAAATGGATATGAACCTCAACGATGAACTGTCTGTCGACGTCCTCCTGGATGAGAACGTGGAAGTCGGCGCGCCGGCACGCAATCCGCGCCTGCCGCAAATGATGCGCCGCATCCCGGTCACGCTGACGCTGGAAGTCGGCTCGGCCCGTATCTCGCTGCAGGACCTGATGGACCTCGGTCCCGCCAGCGTGCTGCCGCTGGACGCGGTGGCCGGCGAGCCGCTGGTCATCAAGGTCAACGGCGCCCCGATCGGCCGCGCCGAAGTCGTGGTGGCGGGCGAGCAGTACGGCCTGAAGGTGATCGATCTCGACGGCCTGAACCTGGACCTGATCAAGGCATGACGTTCTTCAAGAGCGGCGCAGCCCTGCGCCGCGGTGCCCCAGCGTTGATGCTGGCGGGCGCCGCTCTCCTATTGTTTACCGCACCTGCAAGCGCCCAGGACCTGATGGCCGGCGTGATCCCCGGCGCCAAGACCGGCATGAGCGTCAAGTCGCAGATCCTGGTCCTCATGACCCTGCTCGGGCTGCTGCCCGTGTTCGTCATGATGACGACCAGCTTCACGCGCTTCGTGATCGTGCTGTCGCTGCTGCGCCAGGCCCTCGGCCTGCAGCAGGGCCTGCCGAGCCGTGTCGTCACCGGCATCGCGCTGATCCTGACCCTGTTGGTGATGCGCCCGATCGGCGTCCAGGTCTGGAACGAGGCTTTCCTGCCCTACGACCAGAACAAGATCGGCCTGGAGCAGGCCCTGAAAACCGCCGAGGTGCCGCTGTCGCGCTTCATGCTGGCCCAGACCAGCAAGAGCGCGCTGGCGCAAGTGGCCCACCTGGCCGGCGAACCGGCCGCGATGAAGCCGGAGGAACGCGCCTTCACGGTGAAACTGGCCGCCTTTGTCCTGTCCGAGCTGAAGACCGCCTTCCAGATCGGCGCCATGCTCTTCATTCCCTTCCTGATTATCGACCTGGTCGTCTCGTCGGTGCTGATGGCGATGGGCATGATGATGCTGTCGCCGCTGGTCATCTCGCTGCCGTTCAAGCTGCTGCTGTTCGTGCTGGTCGACGGCTGGACGCTGACCGTCAACACGCTCGTGGGCAGTATCCACGGTTACTAAACCCCGAATTCTCGAATGAGTCCCGCTTATGAGTCCTGACATCGCGGTCGACCTGGTCGCCGAAGCGCTGCGCGTGGTGATGCTGCTGGTGCTGGTGCTGGTGGTGCCGGGCCTGATCATGGGCCTGGTGGTGGCGCTGGTGCAGGCAGCTACCCAGATCAACGAACAAACCCTGAGCTTCCTGCCGCGCCTCCTGGTGACGCTGGTGGCGCTGATCCTGGCCGGCCACTGGATGACCGGCTACCTGATGGATTACTGCGTGTCGGTGTTCCAGCGCGCGGCGACCATCGCCAGTTAAGCGCCCCGAACAGCTGGTTCATTGAATCAATATGACGAGAATCGACCTGATACCGCGTCTCAAATGCTCGCAAGGCTCCAGCCTTGCTGCGCTTTGCTCCTTGTCTCATGCCGATTTCGTCATATTGATGACTCAACGAACCAGCAATTCGGGACGCTAGCCGATGGATTTCGTCAGCTATCTGCTGCCGCTGATCGGCGCGCTGTGGTGGCCTTTCTGCCGCATCATGGCGATGCTGTCGAGCGCTCCGGCGATCGGCGACGGCATGGTGCCGATTCCCGTGCGCGCGCTGCTGTCGCTGGTGATCGCCTTCCTGATGCTGCCGATGACCAAAGGGATGCCAATGCCCGATCCGTTCTCGCTCGCCGGCGTGGTCGCCATGTTCGAGCAGGCCGTGATTGGCGGCGTGATGGGCTTCGCGCTGCAGTTCGCCACCTCGGCCATCTCGATGCTCGGCTTCCTGGCCTCGAGCCAGATCGGCTTCTCGATGGCGCAGATGAACGACCCGGTGAACGGCCAGCAGTCCGACGTGATCTCGAGCCTGCTGGCGCTGGTGGCGATCTTCGTCTTCTTCGCGATCGACGGCCACCTGGTGCTGACCACCATCCTGGGCCAGAGCTTCCGCGCCTGGCCGGTGGGGGAGGGGCTCGGATCGATCGTGCTGCAGACGGTGGCCCTGAACGTGGGCTGGGTGTTCGCCGCGGCGATGCTGCTGGCGATCCCGATCGTGTTTTCGACCATGGTGGTGCAGATCGGTTTCGGCTTCCTGAACCGCGTGGCGCCCTCGCTGAACCTGTTCTCGCTGGGCTTTTCGCTGGTGACGGTGTTCGGCCTGCTGATGCTGGTGCAGCTCGTGCGCTTCATCCCGGAACACTACATCCAGATCACGAACGCGGTACTCGAGATGCTGCAACAGCAGATGAGGGCGGCCCATGGCTGACAACGGCGATAAAACCGAAAAGGCCTCAGCCCAGAAGCTGAAAAAGGCGCGCGAGGAAGGGCAAGTCGTCCGCTCGCGCGACCTGGCGACCGCGATCGGCATCCTGGCCAGCCTCAAGATGTTCGCGCTGCTGCTGCCGACCTACCTTGAGTCGTTCAGAGCCATTTTTCGGCTGGTGTTCGTGCCTTTGGGCGAGACGGGCGCGATGGAAAATGCGATGTCGGTGGTCTTCATGGCCGCCGCCATGCTGTTCGTGAAGATGGTGCTGCCGCTGGCGGTGGTGCCGGCCGCGATCGTGATCGGCGGCCTGGTGCCGGGCGGCTGGATCATGTCCGGTAAAAACCTGGCGCCGAAGTTCGACCGCCTCAGCCCCATGAAAAACCTGGGCAACCTGGTCAGCCAGAAGCATTTGATCGGCTTTGCGACGTCGGTGGCCAAGGCCGTGGTGCTGGGCTTCGTGCTGGTGCACGTGACCCGCTCCGGCATCTCCGGCTACGTCGACCTGCAGCGCCTGCCGCTGGGCGACGCCATCGTGCACGGCGGCTCGATGATGTTCGACGCGCTGTTCGCGCTGGTGGCGGTGTTCGTGATCTTCGCCGTGCTCGACGTGCCGATCCAGGCCTTCCAGTTCGCGAAGAACCAGCGCATGAGCAAGCAGGACCAGAAGGAAGAGCACAAGACCAGCGAGGGCAGCCCGGAAGTGAAGGGCCGCATCCGCCAGCTGCAACGCCAGCTGGCCCAGCGCAACGTCAACAAGACGGTGCCGACCGCCGACGTGGTGATCGTCAACCCCGAGCACTACGCGGTGGCCCTGAAGTACGATACCAACCGCGCCGAAGCCCCCTTCGTGGTGGCCAAGGGCGTGGACGAGATGGCGCTCTACATCAAGAGCGTCGCCGCGAAACACAAGATCGAGACCGTGACGCTGCCGCCGCTGGCGCGCGCGATCTACAACACCAGCCAGGTGCAGCAGCAGATCCCGGCCCAGCTTTACCAGGCCGTGTCGCAGGTGCTGAACTATGTGCTGCAATTGAATGCTTTCCGTGACGGCCGGCGCCAGGCGCCCCCGCGGTTCCCTAATGACGTGGCCGTGCCACACCATTTGAGCGAGGTAACACCTTCATGAATTCGATGAACGCCTTTGTCGCCGAGCTGCGGCGCCAGAAGTACGCCGCCCCGGTCTTCCTCCTGATGCTGCTGGGGATGATCATGCTGCCGCTGCCGCCGGTGCTGCTCGACGTCCTGTTCACCTTCAACATCGTGCTGGCGCTGATCGTGATCCTGGTCGCGGTCAGTGCCAAGCGGCCGCTGGACTTCTCGGTCTTCCCGACCGTGATCCTCGGTACCACGCTGATGCGGCTGGCCCTGAACGTGGCCTCGACCCGCGTGGTCCTGCTGCATGGCCACGAGGGCACGCACGCCGCCGGTAACGTCATCGAGAGTTTCGGTAACGTCGTCATCGGCGGGAATTTCGTGGTCGGCCTGGTGGTGTTCATCATCCTGATGATCATCAACTTCGTGGTCGTGACGAAGGGTTCGGAACGTATCTCGGAAGTGTCGGCGCGCTTTACCCTGGACGCGCTGCCGGGCAAGCAGATGGCGATCGACGCCGACCTGAACGCGGGCCTGATCAACCAGGAAAAGGCGACCCAGCGCCGCAAGGACGTCGCTGCCGAAGCGGACTTCTATGGCGCGATGGACGGCGCCTCGAAATTCGTGCGCGGCGACGCGATCGCCTCGATCCTGATCCTGATCATCAACCTGATCGGCGGTATCGCGATCGGCGCCTTGATGTACGACCTGCCGCTGGCCGAAGCTTTCCGCGTCTACGCGCTGCTGACCATCGGCGACGGCCTGGTCGCGCAGATCCCGGCGCTGCTGCTGTCGGCCGCCGCCGCCATCCTGGTGACCCGCATCGGCGAAGCAGGGGACCTCGATAAACAGGTCGGCAACCAGCTGCTGGCCCAGCCGACCACCCTGTTCGCCGCCGCCGGCGTGATGGTGATCCTGGCCCTGGTGCCGGGCATGCCGAAACTGGTCTTCTTCATCTTCGCAGCGGCGCTCGGCTATGCCGGCTGGCGCCTGGCGAATCGCGTGCAGCCGGCCGACAATGCCGGCGTGGCCGCGATCGAAGCGGCCCTGCGCGACGACCGCGCACCGGACCTCGACTGGGAACAGCTGCCGGTGGTGCAGCCGATCTCGGTGGCGGTCGGCTATAAGCTGGTGAACATGGTCGACAAGGCGCAGGGCGAGCAGCTCACCAAGCGCATCAAGGGCATTCGCCAGAGCCTGTCCGAATCGATGGGCGTGGTGCTGCCCGCGATCGGCGTGCGCGACGACCTGGCCCTGCGCCCGGCGCAGTATTCGGTCAGCCTGTCGGGCGTGGTCGTGGCCGAGGGCGAGGTCCACCCCGAGCACCTGATGGCGATCCCGTCGCCCAACGTGTACGGCGAACTCGATGGCATCCCGGGGCTGGAACCGGCCTTCGGCATGGCCGTGACCTGGATCACGCCGGACCAGAAGGGCCACGCGCTGGGCCTGGGCTACCAGGTGGTCGAGGTGCCCAGCGTGATCGCGACCCACTGCTCGAAGGTGGTGCGCGACCACCTGCACGAACTGTTCCGCCACGAAGACGTGCCGGCGCTGATGGAACGCCTGATGGCCCTGTCGCCGAAGCTGGCCGACGCGCTGGGCAAGGCCCTGAATCACACCCAGCTGCTGCGCGTGTTCCGGGTGCTGCTGGCCGAAGGCGTGTCGCTGAAGGACATCGTCGTCATCGGCACGACCCTGCTGGATGCGTCGGAGACGACCAAGGATCCGATCCTGCTGGCAGCCGAAGTTCGCTGCGCGCTGCGGCGCCAGATCGTCTCGAACCTGTTCGGGAAGAAGAAGGACATGCCGGCCTTTAACCTGTCCGCGGAACTGGAGAACATGCTGCTCGGTTCCCTGAACCAGGCGCGCCAGAGCGGCGGCGGCAAGGTCGCGCTGGACAACTATCCGATCGACCCGCAGCTGCTGTCGCAACTGCAGATCAACATGCCGGTCGCGCGCGAGCAGATGAAGGGCCAGCACACGCCGCCGCTGCTGCTGGTGCTGCCGCAGGTGCGGCCGCTGCTGGCGCGTTATGCCAAGCTGTTTGCGCCGGGGCTGAATGTGCTGTCGTATAACGAGATTCCCGAGAACCGGGAAGTGTCGATCGTCGGGACGGTGGGATAATTTCGCGGCGGTGCATGCCGTGTAAACGCGTGGAGTCAGGACTCCACCCTACAATTCGTTGCTATTCGTAGGGTGGAGTCCCGACTCCACGCGTTACGGCGTCATACCATCACCATCAAACGTAGCGAAAAAAAATGAAATATCCTTTCAGCGCAGACGTCATGCTGAAATAATATTTCACCCCTGCGCCGGCAACATCAAGGCCAGCTCCGCCACCGCCCGGAACACCGGCAGCGTCAGCACATCCCCCACATCCTCCGCCGCCAGCAGCGCATGCGCCGACCCGGCCGCGACGATACCCGTCCTGAAACTCCAGCGCACCACCACCAGCCCCGCGCGCTCCACCGCCGCATCGAGCTGCGGCTGCAGCGCGCGCAGCCGCGCCAGTGCCGCGGCGCTTGGTGCCGCCAGTTCGATCGCGACGCCGCCCGGCACCGGCTCGACTTGCACCACGACGTGGGTGCCGTCCAGCAGTTCGAGTTCGAGGCGCAGGGCCGCGCGCGGCTGGCGCCGGCGGCCGTTGCCGCCATCGGGACCCTTGCGCAGCACCTGCAGGTGCTGGGCCTGGGCGCTGCCGGCGTGGACGGTGAAACGCCAGGCGTCGAGCGGCAACTGGCCCTCCGGCCCGCGGTTCTGCGCCCGGCTTTCCTGGCCGGCCAGGAGCAGGGCCGGCGCCAGCGCGCCAGTACGCTCGCGCAGCGCGCGCTCGAGCAGGCTGGCGCCATAGTTGCCGACCATGGCGCGCCAGTTGCCGGCCAGGGTACGGGCGTCGAGCGGTCCGAACACCATCTGGCGCGACATGAATACCTGGTCCGGACGCATCGCCGCGCCGTCGGCATGCTCGGCGGCGCCGGGGGCGGTCTGGGAGGCGGGGAGGGGCTGCGATGCCGGCAAGGGCAGTTCGGCTTCGGCGACAGCATAGGCAACGGCGGCCACCGACCCGACCGGCAGCACGGCGCCGACCTGCAGCGGGGGCGTCGTCGGGGGCACCAGGGGTGCGGAGAGCGAGAGAGGATTCATGGCGCGGTCCTAATAAAAAAGGCCAGCCGGAAGTCGGCTGGCCTTGATGAATCGTCCGGCTGGGATCAGCCGGAGGTCGCCGTGATTACTGCAGGAGCGACATGACCATCGACGACATCTGGTTCGTTTGCTTCAGCATCGCGGTACCCGCTTGCATCAGCATCTGGCTCGAAGTCATCTTCGCGCTTTCGGTCGCGAAGTCGACGTCCATGATACGGCCGGTGGCGTTCTGGGTGTTGGTGCTGATGTTCGACAGGTTGTTGTAGACGTGGTCCAGACGGTTCGACACGGCACCGATCTTCGAACGCAGGGCGCTGACCGAGTCGATCGCCTGCGACAGGTCGTCGATGGTGGTGTTGGCGTTGGTGGCGCCGGCAGCTTCGGTCGCGCCGCTGATGTCGGTGCCGACTGCGGTACCGGCAGCAGCCGTGCCACCCTGGTAACGGGCGCTGGTGGCGGTCAGCTTGGTGTGCACGCTGGTCAGTTCGGTCGTGAAGTTACCAGCCATGGTCTCGGCCTTGTCGGCACCGATCTGGAAGGTGATCGACGAGGACAGCTTGCCGGTGTTCTGGTTCAGCAGCGAGGTGCCGCCGAACTTGGTGTTCTTCATGATGTTGGTCAGTTCGTCCGCCAGCGAGTCGTACTCGGCCTGCATCGCGGTCTGGTCATCCTTCGACGACGAACCGTCGGCGGCCTGAGTTGCCAGGTCTTTCATGCGCAGCAGGATGTTGCCGGTTTCGTCCAGGGCGCCTTCGGCGGTCTGGAGCATCGAGATCGAATTCTGGGTGTTGCGCATGGCAACCGACATACCGCTGGTCTGTGCTTTCAGGCGGGTGGCGATCTGCAGGCCGGCTGCGTCGTCCATTGCCGAGTTGATGCGGAAGCCGGTGCTCAGGCGGGTCATCGAGGTCGACAGCTTGTTCTGGGTCGACGAGACGGAATTTTGTGCCGACAGCGAGGCGGCGTTGGTGTGAAGGCTCAGCATGTTGGGCTCCAGTTGGTGGGTTGATGGAGCAGCTCATCTGCTCTCACAAGTACAAGGCGACAGTTTCCGTAGATCCATTAAGTGCCGCATGGAAATTTTTTGAATTATTTTTTTCTTGTCTTTTACACAATGCATCCGAAACAAAAAAGGCCAGCCGGAATGCGGCTGGCCTTTCGGAATCCGGCGCTGTTCAGCCGGAGAAAATCATGATTACTGCAGGAGCGACATGACCATCGACGACATCTGGTTCGTTTGCTTCAGCATCGCGGTACCCGCTTGCATCAGCATCTGGCTCGAAGTCATCTTCGCGCTTTCGGTCGCGAAGTCGACGTCCATGATACGGCCGGTCGCGTTCTGGGTGTTGGTGCTGATGTTCGACAGGTTGTTGTACACGTGGTCCAGACGGTTCGACACGGCACCGATCTTCGAACGCAGGGCGCTGACCGAGTTGATGGCCTGCGACAGGTCGTCGATGGTGGTGTTGGCGTTGGTTGCGCCGATCGCTTCGGTCGTGCCGCTGACGTCGGTACCGGCAGCGGTTGCAGCTGCTGCGGTGCCGCCGGCGTAGCGGGTGCTGGTGGCGGCCAGCTTGGTGTGCACGTCGCCCAGTTCGGTCGTGAAGTTACCAGCCATGGTCTCGGCCTTGTCGGCACCGATCTGGAAGGTGATCGAGGTCGACAGCTTGCCGGTGTTCTGGTTCAGCAGCGAGGTGCCGCCGAACTTGGTGTTCTTCATGATGTTGGTCAGTTCGTCCGCCAGCGAGTCGTACTCGGCCTGCATCGCGGTCTGGTCATCCTTCGACGACGAACCGTCGGCGGCCTGAGTTGCCAGGTCCTTCATGCGCAGCAGGATGTTGCCGGTTTCGTCCAGGGCGCCTTCGGCGGTCTGGAGCATCGAGATCGAATTCTGGGTGTTGCGCATGGCGACCGACATACCGCTGGTCTGTGCTTTCAGGCGGGTGGCGATCTGCAGGCCGGCTGCGTCGTCCATTGCCGAGTTGATGCGGAAGCCGGTGCTCAGGCGGGTCATCGAGGTCGACAGTTTGTTCTGGGTCGACGAGACGGAATTTTGTGCCGACAGCGAGGCGGCGTTGGTGTGAAGGCTCAGCATGTTGGGCTCCAGTTATCTAGGGGTTCAAGGAGCAGCTCATCTGCTCTCACAAGTACAAGGCGACAGTTTCCGTAGATCCATTAAGTGCCGTACGGAAATTTTTTTAAATATTCTTTCGACCCCGGATGTGGCCCCAAGTGTGGCGCGAATCCCGACGATTGTGACATCCGCTGCCGCGTTTCTTGCTGTACGTAAACACCTCCACCTATAATGAGGCACGGCCTGCGCCTCTCTCTCTATAGTGTGTCTTTCGCAGTCCCGCTTCCTTCCATCACCAAAGGCTTCCCAGCATGCGAAAACACAGCAAAGGCGCACCGGCCTTCACGCCCGCCAATCCGACCGCGGCGAAAGTGGCGACATTGTTTGCTGAAGGCGTGGGCTTCCACCAGAACGGCCAGCTCGACCGCGCACTGGCTGCGTACGAGCAGGTGCTGCGCCTGATGCCGAAACACTTCGAGGCGCTGCACCACACCGGTATCGCCGCCTTCCAGGGCGGTAAGTACCAGATTGCGGCCACCTTCATCCGCTCGGCGCTGGCGATCAGCCCGAACGTCGGGGCGGCGCATGGCAATCTCGGCAATGCCTTGAAGGAGCTGGGCCGCTTCGAGGAAGCGCTCGCGAGCTACGACCGCGCGCTGGCCCTGGCGGGCGACGACGCCGACACCCATTACAACCGCGGTACCGCGCTGCAGGCCCTGGGCCGCTTTGATGAGGCCCTGGCCGGCTTCGGGCGCGCGCTGGCGCTCAATCCGAACGACGTCGATGCCCTGAACAACCAGGCCGTGGTCCTGCACGAGCTGCGCCGCAACGAAGAGGCGCTTGCCAGCCTCGACCGTGCGCTGGCCCTGCATCCGCAGTTCGCGCACGCCCATAACAATCGCGGCAACGTCTTGAAGGACCTGGGCCGCGCCGAGGAAGCCTTGGCGAGCTACGAAGCCGCCCTGAGCCTGTTCCCGCAGTTCGGCGACGCCTGGTACAACCGCGGCATCGTCCTGCACGTGCTGGGCCGTCCTGAAGATGCGCTGTCCAGCTACGAGAATACGCTGCAGCTGAACTCCGAATCGGCCGCGGCCTGGCATAACCGCGCCTTGGCGCTGCAACTGCTGCGGCGCTACCGCGAAGCGCTGGCCAGCTGCGAGCGCGCGCTGGCGCTGCAGCCCGAGAACCCGGAAATCCTGCGCCATCGCGGCCGCCTGCTGGCCCAGCTGAACATGCACGACGCCGCCCTCGGCAGCCTCGACCAGCTCGGCGCCCAGCAGGCCGACGATCCGAAGACCCTGCACCTGCGCGCCCAGACCCTGCGCGAGCTGGGCCAGATCGACGCCGCCCTGGCCAGCATCGAGCGCGCCCTGGCGCTGGCGCCGGACAACTACGATTACCTGCTGCTGCGCGGCGCCTTGCTGCGCGCGCTGCTGCGCTACGACGAGGCGCTGGCCAGTTTCGAGCTGGCGCTCGCGCAGCGCCCGCAAGGGCCGGCGGCGCACGCCAACCGCGGCATGGTGCTGAGCGACCTCGGCCGCTTCGACGAAGCCCGTGCCAGCCTCGATCATTCCCTGGAGCTGATGCCCGAGCTCGCGCCGGCGCGCTGGAACCGCGCGCTGCTGAACCTGCTGCTGGGCGACTTCGAACGCGGCCTGCCGGATTACGAGGCGCGCTGGAGCGTCGAGGAGCTCGGCGTCTTCCACGAGAAGCGTGACTTCGCCGCGCCGCTGTGGCTGGGACAAGAGCCGGTCGAAGGCAAGACCATCCTGCTGCACGCCGAGCAGGGCCTGGGCGATACCCTGCAGTTCTGCCGCTACGCGCCGCTGCTGGCCGCGCGCGGCGCCCGCGTGATCCTGGAAGTGCAGCCGGCGCTGGCCGGCCTGCTGGGACGCCTGCCGGGCGTCGACCAGGTGCTGGCGAAGGGCGCGGACTTGCCGCCGTTCGACCTGCATTGCCCGCTGATGAGCCTTCCGCTTGCCTTCGGCACCCGCAACGACAGCATCCCGACCCCCGGCGCCTACCTGGCGGCCGACCCGCAGCGCGTGGCGGCCTGGGGCGAGCTGCTCGGACAGAGGACGCGTGCGCGTGTCGGCGTGGTCTGGAGCGGCAACCCGCACCACCGCCTCGACCGCTTCCGCAGCCTGCCGTTCTCGGCGATCGCCGGCCTGGCCTCGGAGCGGATCGAGCTGGTCTCGCTGCAAAAGGATGTGCGTCCGATCGACCGCGTGCTGCTGCAAATGAACAAGAACGTGCGCCACGCCGGCGAACGCCTGACCGATTTCGAAGAAACGGCGGCCCTGATCGCCCAGGTCGACCTGGTCGTCACCGTCGACACCAGCGTCGCCCACCTGGCCGGCGCCCTGGGCAAGCCGGTCTGGATCCTGCTGCCGGGCGGCGCCTTGCCCGACTGGCGCTGGCAGCTGGAACGCAGCGACAGCCCCTGGTATGCCAGCGCGCGCCTGGTGCGCCAGGAACGCCTGGGCGAATGGGGCCCGGTGCTGGAGCGCGTGCGCGCCGAGCTCGAGGGCGCGCTGGCCACGCAGGCCTGAAACGCGGGCCGGAAGGGGGAGGGCACGATTCTTGTTAAAGAAGAAGGTGCCACCTATAATGGGCCGGGCCGCCGCCGCAGCTGGCTTGCCTGGTCTTCCCGCCGCCGGGAAGTGTCGATGATCAGTCCCATGGAAACCGATGAAGTGCATATACATTAACCTGGAGCGTGCCACCGGCCGGCGCGCCCAGCTCGAAGCGAACTGGGCGGAGTACGGCGGCAGCGACTGGCAGCTGGAACGCTTCCCCGCGGTGGATGCGCGCTACATCGAGGAAACCAATGTGCCCGGCAGCCTGAAGCCGGGCGAAAAGGGCTGCTTCTTCAGCCACAGCGCCGTCATCGAAATGAACCGCGGCGCGACCGCGCCGATCTTCATCGTCGAAGACGACATGGTGCTCGGTCAAAGCACCGCTGCCACGATTAACAACTTCCTCGGCGTCTGCGACAGCTACGACTGGGACATCGCCTATACCGACGTCTGCATTCCGCTGCCGCAAACGATGCTCGACCTGGTGAAGCTGCGGCACGAGCTGACCGACTCGGGCGAGGTGCGCCTGCTCGACGTCAAGGACTTTCCGTTCGCCGGCTCCACCGCCTATCTCGTCAACCACCGCTCGCTCGACAAGCTGGCCGGCCTGCTGGCGCAGGAGGAAGAGCTGAATTATCCCTACGACCTGGTGCTGCGCCGGCTGATCTACGAGCGCAAGCTGAAGGGCCTCGTGTTCTTCCCCTTCGTGACCTCGCTGAGCGACGAGTCCAACGTCTCCCAGATCCAGCAGAGCGTGTCGGCCGACGTCATCTGGAACGGGTTCCGCAGGCTGATGTGGGTGGACCGCGACCTGAAGAAGGTCTGGCCTTCGATCGAACAGATCGACCGCGAGCTGTGCGACGACGAGTCGCGCCTGCTGGGCGTCCTGTTCGCAGGGATGATGACGAAGACCTACACTGAAAAGTAAGCTCAACAACAGGGCCGGGTGCATGGCCGGCGCGGCCCGAATCCACTCCGCCGCAAGGAGACGCATGGCCAGTAACGATACCCGAGACCGAGCACGCATCACCCGCATCGTGCACCGCCTCCAGCTTGCCGATGCCGCGCCCAACCCGGCGCACGAGGGCCACTGGCAGGCCTGGCAGCGCCAGTTGCCGGACTGGGCGTTCATCACCTGGAATGCCTCCGACCTGGCCTCGCTGCCCGCCGCGGCGCTGCTCGAACGCGCCGAGGACCCGCAGCGCCGCGCCCACATCGCCTGCTACGCCATCCTGCACGCGCACGGCGGCCTCTGGCTCGATCCCGAGATCATTCCCTATCACGCCTTCGATCCCGGCTGGGAAGACGAAGAACTTGTGGTCTGCAACGAGGTCGAGGCGCAGGACTTCTGCTCCATGGGCTTCATCGCCGCCGCGCCGGGCGCCACCGCGCTCGGCTGGGCGCTCGAGACCCTGGCCGGCATGGAACTGAAGCGCAAGCCGGCCAATCTCGAAACCGGCCCCTGGCTGCTGGGACGCGCGCTGGCGCACGGTCCGCACCGCATGCTGCCGCCGCAGACGTTCTACCCTTACCAGCAGGACGAACCGGTATCGAGCCTGTACACGCGCGACCTCTCGAACACGCGTGGCATCCGCGCCTGGGCCAATCCGCCGCTGCCGGGACAGGCGCAATTGCGGCGCGCGCTGCTGCTGGCCGAACGCGGCGACCTGCGCGCCACCGTCGACGCCCTCGGTGAACGCGACAGCTACCTGACCCGCCCGCTGCGCACGCTGGCCGAGACGGCGCGCGCCCAGCGCAGCGCGCTGCTGGAAGCGGCCCAGGACAAGGTCGCGGCCAGCCGCGTGCGCATTGACGACGTGGTTCCGCTGGCGCTGCTGAAAGTCGCATTTTTCGTGCTCACCGAAGTGCCCGACCTGCTGGTCTGGCAGCTCGGTGCGGGCGACGGCGTCACCGAGGACCCGCTGCGCGCGCTGTTGGTCAACTTCGATCCGCACGCGGTGCTGATCGAACCCGATCCGCAGCGCTTCACCGCCCTGCAGCAGAACTACCGCAACAACGCGCGCGCCGGCCTGTACCACTGCGCCTTCGCGCTCGATCCTGGTCACACCCACCTCTACCTGCCCGAGCTGCAGAAGCTGGGGCCGGCCGGCGCGCAGGCGGCCAAGGCCAGCCTGGCCAGCACCATGCCGGAACGCGTGCATCCGCGCCTGGCCCGTTTCGACAGCGCGACCCGGCTCGCCGTGGAGGCCGCGATGACGGGCTACCGCGTCGATGCGCTCGACATCGCCGGCCTGCTGGCCCTGAACAACGATACCCATCCCGGCATCGTGGTGGCCGACATGAACGGCGGCGAGTTCCACTTCATGGTGCAGATGCTGGCCCACGGCATCCGTCCCTTCATCCTGCGCTACCCGCTGGACGTGCTGGCGCCGCACGAGATCGCCATCCTGGACGACATGCTGAAACGCGAGTACGTCTCCTTCAACGATGGCCGCACCGCGATCGCCTATCGCAGCGACATGTTCCAGCTGTACTGCAACCAGCTGTATGTCGACTACGGCATCCCGACCATCTACCGCGACGCCTTCCGGCTGTTGCTGGGCTTTTGAGGGAGCGGAGCATGGCGTTTCGTATCGCACTGGGAGAGGGCAGGGAATTCGACAGCGAGCCGGGCGAGACCCTGCTCGACGCGGCGGCGCGCGCCGGCGTGACGCTGCCCTACAGCTGCCGCAGCGGCCGCTGCAGCACCTGCGCCTGCCGCATCACCAGCGGCGACAGTAGCGCGCTGCATCCGGAAACGGGCCTCACCGAACGCGAGCGCGCAAACGGCTGGGTGCTGGCCTGCGTGCGCAGCGCCACCAGCGACCTGACGGTCGAAGCCAACGTGCTGGGCGGCCTGGACCTGGCGCCGGCGCGCATCGTGCCTTGCCGGATCGAGGCCATCGCGCCGCTGGCGCCCGACGTCATGAAAGTGGTCCTGCGCCTGCCGCCGAACGCCGTGTTCAACTACCGGCCCGGCCAATACGTCGACATCCTCGCGGCCGGCAACGTGCGGCGCAGCTATTCGCTGGCGAACGCGCAGGGCCCGCGCGTCGAGCTGCACATCCGCCAGGTGGAAGACGGCGTCCTGAGCGCCTACTGGTTCGGCGCGGCGAAACAGAACGACCTGCTGCGCCTGAACGGTCCGCTCGGCACCTTCGTCCTGCGCGAGGTCGCCGGCATGGACCTGGTCTTCCTGGCGACCGGCACCGGTATCGCGCCCGTGAAAGCCATGCTGGAAGAAATCGCGCAGCTGGCGCTTGACGCGCGTCCGGCCAGCGTCGCGGTCTTCTGGGGCGGGCGCACGCAGCCCGACCTGTACTGGGACGTGAACGCGGTCGATGCCGGCCAGCGCTACGTGCCGGTGCTCTCGCGCGCCGGCGAGGACTGGCAGGGCGCGCGCGGCCACGTGCAGGACGTGTACCTGGCCGAAGCCCCGAATCTCGCCCGCGCCGTCGTCTACGCCTGCGGCAACGAGGCGATGGTGCGCGCAGCCGAGACGGCACTGAGCGCGGCCGGCCTGCCGCCGCGGCGCTTCCGTTCCGATGCCTTCGTGGCATCGGATGCATGAGCGGCCTGACCTGGATGAGGAACCCATGAAAGCAGTCATTCTCGCCGGTGGTCTCGGCACCCGCCTCAGCGAAGAAACGAGCCTGCGCCCGAAGCCGATGGTGGAACTGGGCGGTAAGCCGATCCTGTGGCACATCATGAAGATGTACTCGGCGCACGGCATCAACGACTTCGTGATCTGCTGCGGCTACAAGGGCTATGTGATCAAGGAGTACTTCGCCAACTACTTCCTGCATACCTCGGACGTCACTTTCGACCTGCGCGAAAAGAAGATGCACGTGCACGAGCGCCGCACCGAGCCCTGGAAGGTGACCCTGGTCGATACCGGCGACGATTCGATGACGGGCGGGCGCCTGCGCCGCGTGGCGGACTACGTGCAGGAAGAGGAAGCCTTCTGCTTCACCTACGGCGACGGCGTCGGCGACATCGACATCACGGCCCTGGTGGCCTTCCACCAGAGCCACGGCAAGGCCGCCACGGTGACCGCGACCTGGCCGCCCGGCCGTTTCGGCGCGCTCGACATCCGCGCCGGACAGGTGGTCGACTTCATGGAAAAGCCGAAAGGCGACGGCGGCATGATCAACGGCGGCTTTTTTGTCCTCTCGCCGAAGGTGCTGTCGACCATCGAGAGCGACCAGACGATCTGGGAGCAGGAGCCGCTCATGAAACTCGCGCAGGCGGGCGAGCTGATGGCCTGGGAACACCACGGCTTCTGGCAGCCGATGGACACCCTGCGCGACAAGCACATGTTAGAGGAGCTGTGGAGCTCCGGCCGCGCACCCTGGAAGATGTGGACCCGATGATGGCCGCATCTGCTCCTCCCTTTGAACCGGCCTTCTGGCAGGGCAAGCGCGTCCTGCTCACCGGCCACACCGGCTTCAAGGGCAGCTGGCTGGCCTTGTGGCTGCAGTCGCTCGGCGCCGAGGTGCACGGCCTGGCGCTCGATCCGCCGACCGAACCGGCGCTGTACGCCGTGGCCAACGTGGCCGCCGGCATGGCCAGCGACACCCGCGCCGACATCCGCGATGAAGCCGCCGTGCGCGCCGTCTTCGCTGCCGTGCGTCCCGAGATCGTGCTGCACCTGGCGGCCCAGCCGCTGGTACGCCTCTCGTATGCGGAACCGGTCGCGACCTATGCGACCAACGTGATGGGCACGGTGCACGTGCTGGAGGCTGCACGGCATACGCCCGGCGTGCGCGCCATCGTGAACGTCACCACCGACAAGTGCTATGAAAACCGCGAGTGGGTCTGGGGCTACCGCGAGAACGAAGCCATGGGCGGCTTCGATCCCTACAGCAGCAGCAAGGGTTGCGCCGAACTGGTGACCAGCGCCTACCGCCGCTCCTTCCTCGCAGGCGGCGGCGTGGCGCTGGCCTCGGCTCGCGCCGGCAACGTCATCGGTGGCGGCGACTGGGCGCTGGATCGCCTGGTACCCGACATCCTGCGCGCGCTCGCGGCGGGCGAGCCGGTCGCGATCCGCAACCCGTCCGCGATCCGCCCCTGGCAGCACGTGCTGGAACCGCTGGCCGGCTACCTGGTGCTGGCGCAGCGCCTGGTCGAGGACGGCGCGGCGCTGGCCGAAGGCTGGAACTTCGGGCCGCAGGAGCTTGATGCCCAACCCGTGCAGTGGATCGTCGAACGCCTGGTGGAAGGCTGGGGCGAGGGCGCCAGCTGGCGGCGCGACGCTGGCGAACATCCCCACGAAGCGCATTACCTTAAACTGGATATTTCGAAAGCCGGGGCACGCCTCGGCTGGCGCCCGCGCTGGGATTTGGCGCAGGCCCTGGCACGCGTGCTCGAGTGGCAGCGCGCCTGGCTGCAGGGCGCCGACATGCGCGCCGTCTGTTTGGAGCAGATTGCAAGCTATACGCAACAGAATATGAACAAGGACTGACATGAGTACCGCCCCGATCCATTTCGCCGACAAGTCGCCCGCCGCACTGCGCAGCCAGATCGCCGCCCTGGTGGAAGAGTATGCCGCCATCGCCTTCGCGCCCCAGCCTTTCGTGCCGGGCCAGACGCCGGTGCCGGTGTCGGGCAAGGTGCTCGGCGCGGCCGAACTGAAGAACATGGTCGAGGCGAGCCTGGACGGCTGGCTGACCACCGGCCGCTTCAACGCCGAGTTCGAGCAGCGCCTGGCGCGCTATCTCGGCGTCCAATACCTGATCACGGTGAATTCGGGCTCGTCCGCCAACCTGGTCGCCTTCTCAACCCTGACCTCGAGCCGCCTCGGCGAACGCGCCATCAAGAAGGGCGACGAGGTCATCGGCGTGGCGGCCGGCTTCCCGACGACGGTGAATCCGATCCTGCAGTTCGGCGCCGTGCCCGTGTTCGTCGACGTCGACCTCGACACCCACAACATCGATGCATCGAAGATCGAAGCGGCGATCTCGCCGAAGACGAAAGCCATCATGCTGGCCCACTCGCTCGGCAACCCCTTCAACCTGGAGGTCGTGGTGGCGCTGTGCCGCAAGTACAACTTGTGGCTGATCGAGGATTGCTGCGACGCGCTCGGCTCGACCTACAACGGCCAGCTGGTCGGCACCTTCGGCGACATCGCCACCCTGAGTTTCTACCCGGCGCACCACATCACGATGGGCGAGGGCGGCGCCGTGTTCACGAATAATCCGGAACTGAAGCTGATCGCCGAATCCTTCCGCGACTGGGGCCGCGACTGCTACTGCCCGCCGGGCAAGGACAACACCTGCAACAAGCGCTTCTGCTGGAAGCTGGGCGACCTGCCGGAAGGCTACGATCACAAGTACACCTACAGCCACCTCGGCTACAACCTGAAGATCACCGACATGCAGGCGGCCTGCGCGCTGGCCCAGCTCGACCGCCTCGACGATTTCGTCCAGGCGCGCAAGGCCAACTTCGCCTACCTGCGCGAACGCCTGGCCGGCTGCGCGCAGTTCCTGCACCTGCCGCAGGCGACCCCGAACTCCGATCCATCCTGGTTCGGTTTCCCGCTGGTGCTCAAGGAAGGCAGCGGCGTCGCCCGTGTCGACCTGCTGAACTACCTCGACCAGCACAAGATCGCCACCCGCCTGCTGTTTGCCGGTAACCTGACGCGCCAGCCCTACATGATCGGCCAACACTTCCGCGTCAGCGGCGACCTGACGAACACCGACATCGTCATGAACCAGACCTTCTGGCTCGGCACCTGGCCCGGCCTGACCCACGCGCACATCGATTACATGGTCGAGAAGCTCGAGGAATTCTTCGGGGTGAATTTCTGATGTTCGAGACGCAGGACACCGGCCTGCCGGGCTGCCTGCTGCTGCAGCCGCGCGTGCTGGAAGACGCGCGCGGGCGCTTCGTGAAGACCTTCCACGAGGGCGCCTTCCGCGCGCTCGGCCTCGAGGCCGGATTCGTCGAGCAGTACTATTCGCACTCGCATCGCGGCGTGGTGCGCGGCATGCATTTCCAAAAGCCGCCGGCCCAGCACGCGAAGCTGGTCTACTGCGTGCACGGCGAGGTGTTCGACGTCGTGCTCGACCTGCGCAGGGGCTCGCCGACCTATGGCCAGACGCGCAGCTTCACGCTCAGCGCCAGCCAGGGCAACGCGCTCTACATCGCCGCCGGGATGGCGCACGGCTTCTGCGCGACCAGCGAGCTGGCGACCCTGGTCTACAACGTCACCAGCGTCTACGCGCCCGAGCAGGACGAGGGCGTGCGCTGGGATTCGATCGGCGTCCAGTGGCCGGCGGCGAACCCGCTAGTCTCGCCGCGCGACGCCGCCTTTGCCGCGCTGGCCGATTTCGACAGCCCATTTACGTATGACTAAGCGCCGCGCACTCGTCACCGGCGCCAGCGGCTTCGTCGGTTCGCACCTGGCGCGCCGCCTGGTGGAGGAGGGCTGGGAGGTGCACGTGCTGCTGCGCGCAGGCTCCAGCCTCGCGCCGCTGGCGCCCATCCTCGACCGGCTGACCTTACACCGGTCAAGCGGCGCGACGGCCGAACTGACCGAAATCGTCCGCGCCGCCGCGCCCGACGCCGTGTTCCACCTGGCCGCCGTCTTCCTCGCCCAGCACAAGCCAGAGGAGATCGAAAACCTGATCGAGGCGAACATCCTGTTCCCGACCCGGCTGCTGGAAGCGATGGCCGCCAACGGCGTGCGCCTGCTGGTGAACACTGGCACGGCCTGGCAGCACTTCGAGAACCGCGCCTACGATCCGGTGAACCTGTACGCCGCCACCAAGCAGGCCTTCGAGACGCTGCTGGCTTATTACGTGAATGCGCTCGGCTTCTCGGTGGCGACGCTGGCGCTGTTCGACACCTATGGCCCCGACGATCCGCGCCCGAAGCTGATGAGCGCCCTGTGGAAGGCGGCGGCGAGCGGCCAGGCCCTGTCGATGTCGGGCGGCGAGCAGCTGCTCGACATGGTCTACATCGACGACGTGGTCGAGGCCTATCTCGCCACCGAACGCTTCTTGCGCGATGCCGGTCCGGTGCAGCTGCACTACGGCGTCTCCTCCGGCGCGCCGCTGCGCCTCAAGGACCTGGTCGCCGCCTTCGAGGCCGCGCTCGGCGCGCGCGTGAACGTCGGCTGGGGCGAGCGCCCCTATCGCCCACGCGAGACCATGCAGGCCTGGACCGATTTCACGGCGCCGCCTGGCTGGCAGCCGCGCATGCCGCTCGCGGAAGGCCTGCGCCGCAGCGCGCCGCCCGGATTTCCCACGCAGGACGCTTCCGCAGCGCCCGTTCAACCGTAAACAGGACACCCATGGACTTCACGTACACCGAACTGCAACCTCTGAAACCGGTCCTGCGCGCCAACTGGCGCCGCAAGCGCCTCGTCGTCATCTCGCCCAGCGCGGCCTGGGGTTCGCTGCTGTCCCAGGACGCGGCGCCGAATTTCGACTTGATGACTTATTCCTTCGACGGCTCCGAGGCGACCGAGCTGTGCACCAGCCTGCCCGGCTGGAAGGGCCATTTCAGCTTCGTCTCGGAGATGTGGGGCGAGTCGCTGCACAAGCTGTTCCCGCTGATCCCGCCCGAGTACGAGGTGGTCCAGTTCCTGAACAGCGACATCTTCATCAGCTACGCCGACATCAACAAGTTCTTCGACTACGTCGACATGTTCGCGCTCGACATCGCCCAGCCGGCGCTGTCGCTGAACAGTTTTTATTCGCTGCCTTTCACCTTGAAAAAGACCAGCATCGAGGTCGAGCCGATTCCTTTCGTCGAAGGCATGATGCCCTGCCTGTCGCGCGCCGTGATCGACGAACTGGTCCGCCTGGACCTGTGGACCATTAGCGGCTGGGGCGTGGACCAGTTCCTGTTCCAGATCATCGTCGACCGCCTGAACCTGCGCCCGCAGGCCATCGTGCACGCCGTCACCGCGCTGCACACGAAGCCGGTGGAGTCCTCGCAGATGCGCTTCAGTAACGGCATGACGGCCGACGAGGAGCGCAACCAGCTCGGGCTGGCCTGCCAGCGGCTGTTCGGCGGCTGAGAAGAGGGCGCCCGCGCTCGCGGGCGGCCGCTGCGGTACAATACCGGTCCCGCATGCGCGGCGCCCCTGTGCGGCGCCGCCGAAATCTTCTGTTCACATGACTCTCGAAACAACTCCCTCGCAGGTGCCGGGCCGCCGTCTGTCGGTCGCCCCGATGATGGACTGGACCGACCGCCACTGCCGCGTCTTCCACCGCCAGATCACCCGCCACACCTGGCTCTACACCGAGATGGTGACCACCGGCGCGCTCGTCTACGGCGACGTCGAGCGCCACTTGCGCTATGACGGGATCGAGCACCCGGTCGCGCTGCAGCTGGGCGGCAGCGAGCCGGCCGACCTGGCGAAGAGCGCGAAGCTGGGGCAGGAGTGGGGCTACGACGAGATCAACCTGAACTGCGGCTGCCCGTCCGAGCGCGTGCAGCGCGGCGCCTTCGGGGCTTGCCTGATGAACGAGCCGCAATTGGTGGCCGACTGCGTCAAGGCGATGCGCGACGCGGTCACGATCGACGTCACGGTCAAGCACCGCATCGGCATCGACAAGAACGAGGAATACGGCTTCGTGCGCGACTTTATCGGCACGATCGCCGAGGCCGGCTGCCGTACCTTCATCGTCCATGCCCGGAATGCCATCCTGAAGGGCCTGTCGCCCAAGGAAAACCGCGAGATTCCGCCGCTGCGCTACGAAGTGGCCTACCAGCTCAAGCGCGAGTTCCCCGAGCTGGAGATCATCATCAACGGCGGCATCAAGACCGACGACGAGATCGCGCTGCACTTGCAGCACGTGGACGGCGTCATGCTCGGACGCGAGGCCTATCACAACCCCTACCTGATGGCGAACTGGGACGCCCGCTTCTACGGCGACGATACGCCACCGAAGACGCGCGCCGAGGTGCTGGCGGCGATGGTGCCGTATATCACGGCCCAGCTGGCGCAATACGGCGGCCATGGCCTGAAGCTCAACAGCATCACGCGCCACATGCTGGGCCTGACGGCTGGCCTGCCGGGCGCGCGGGCATTCCGCCAGATGCTCTCGGATCCGAAGAAACTGGCTGGCGCCGACCCGCAACTCCTCCTCGAAGCGGCTGCGCAGATTCGTTCCCTGTAAGTCTCGTCCTACTCTGCAGGCGGCCGCAAAACCGTCCGCCTGCTGCCTCATTCCTCCCTGCACGCCATCGACGCGCCCCTGTACACGCCCGATGCGCGTCGTATTGCAAGTAAATCATTGCCTTGAAATTCATTTCGCTTGCCGCACGTCATGTAGTGTGGCGAGCTCGACAAGAACACCCGTTCTCTTTTGCTTGCGTGTAGGAAATTTACTACACGGAAACGCCGATTTGTGTAGACAGGTCAAACGTCTGCTTGCCCTAGGGCAAGACCCCATCCATAATTTCGAGCACGGGATTGAAGATTTGCAACAGATGTGATCCGCCGAATTCATAAATATGTGGAAATGCACTTTTATGGAGCCTCGGCGGACAGCTTTTGATTTATCCTACCGGCAACTTGCCGAGAAGGAATGCAGCTTCCACGACGGCACCAGCGAAGCAAATCTGATCAACAGACAGGAAAGCGAAATGAATTTATCGAAGATGAAAGTCGGCATGCGTCTGGGACTGGGCTTTGCCCTGGTGCTGGTGCTGCTCGTTGCAGTGACCGTGGTCGGCGTCCTGCGCATGGCACAGATCCAGGACCGCCTCGATCACGTGGTCAGCGTCAATAATGTGTCGAGCCGTGCCGTCATCGAGATGCGCAACAACGTGCAAGACCGCCTCGCTTCGCTGCGCGTCCTGACCCTGATGACCGACGCCACCGAAATGGAACCGGAGCTCAAGAAGTTCAAGGAACAGACCGCCCTGTACACCGCAGCCCAGGACAAGGTCGCCAAGATCTTCGCCGCCGAAGGCACCGATGCCGAAAAGGCGCTGCTGGCTGAGATCAAGGGCCATGAGGCGACCGCGATGCCGGCCATCGCCAAGGCTTCCGAGCTCTATCTGGCCAACGACGCCATGAGCGCGACCCGCGTCATGATCAAGGAAGTGCGTCCGGTCCAGAAGAAGTGGACCGAAGCGCTGGACAAGCTGGTTGTGCTGGAAGACAAGCAGAGCGCCGAAAGCCAGGAGCAAGCGGCCAGTGCCTTCGTGAACGCCCGTAACTTCATGATCGCCATGCTGATCGCCGCCGTCGCCATGGGCGTGGCCGCCGCCTGGGTCATCACCCGCGGCCTGATCAAGCAGCTGGGCGGCGAGCCGGACTACACCACCCGCATTGCCGGCAGCATCGCCCACGGCAACCTGGCCATCGCCATCGACACCCGTACCGCCGAGAAGGGCAGCCTGCTGGCCGAAATGAGCGGCATGCGCAACAGCCTCGTCGACATCGTCGGCCAGGTGCGCCGCGGCACCGAAACCATCGGCACCGCCTCGCGTGAAATCGCCGCCGGCAACATCGACCTGTCCTCGCGTACCGAACTGCAGGCCAGCTCGCTGGAAAAGACCGCCTCGGCGATGGAAACCCTGACCACCACCGTGCGCCAGAACGCCGAGCATGCCCGCGAGGCCAACCAGTTGGCGGCAAGCGCCTCGGACGTTGCCCGCAAGGGTGGCGACGTGGTCTCGCAAGTGGTCGGCACCATGGGCGAGATCAACAGCTCGGCCAGCAAGATCGCCGACATCATCGGCGTCATCGACGGCATCGCTTTCCAGACCAACATCCTGGCGCTGAACGCGGCCGTCGAAGCGGCACGTGCCGGCGAGCAGGGCCGCGGCTTCGCGGTCGTGGCCTCGGAAGTGCGCAACCTGGCCCAGCGTTCGGCTGCGGCGGCAAAAGAGATCAAGACCCTGATCGGCGACTCCGTCGAGAAGGTCGAGCGCGGCAGCAAGCTGGTCGGCCAGGCCGGCGTGACGATGGACGAAGTGGTGGCGAGCGTGAAGCGCGTGACCGACATCATGGGCGAGATCGCCAACGCCAGCGCCGAGCAGAGCGCCGGCATCGAACAGGTCAACATGTCGATCATCGAGATGGACAGCATGACCCAGCAGAATGCGGCCCTGGTGGAAGAGGCCGCCGCAGCCGCCCAGAGCCTGCAGGACCAGGCCGGTGAACTGAGCCGCGTGGTCAGCATCTTCAAGCTGGTCGAAGGCGAGGAGCACAGCCTGGAGCCGGTCGTCGCGGCACAGGCGGCACCGGCAGCCAAGCCGGCAGCGACCCTGCCGGCTGTCCGGACCCCGGCAGCACGTCCGGCCCGCCCGGCACTCAAGAAGCCCGCTCCGGCCGCAGCCAAGCCAAGCAAGGCCCCGGTTGCCGCAGGCAGCGACGAATGGGAAGAATTTTAAATTTTTTTAATTGACGGCATCCCGCCGGAGACACTGAAAGACCGCAGCAGTCAGCGGCAGACCAACTCAACTTAGGAACGATAATCATGAAAAAAACCAGCCTGAACCTCATCGCCACCATCGCTTTCGCCGCCGTTGCCGGCTCGGCCTTCGCCGCTGAAACCCCAGCTTCCTTCGATCCGTCGAAGTGCAAGGTCGAATACCCGAAAGCATCGCTGATGAATGAAGAGCAGGGCACGACCTCGATGTCGTTCCTGGTCAACGCCGACGGCAGCGTCGCCGATTCGAAGCTGGACAAGTCGAGCGGTTTCAAAGGCCTCGACAAGGCAGCCCAGAAAGGCCTGTCGGCTTGCAAGTTCAAGCCGGGCACCAAGGATGGCGCGCCAGCCCAGACCTGGGCCAAGGTCGACTACGCATGGAAGCTCGACTAATTTCCTGACGTATTTCCGCATGACGAACAGCCGGCCTCGCGCCGGCTGTTTCATTTTGCGGGTTGGCGAACTCGTCCGTGCGCGGGAAAAAGCCGCGGCGGAGTAGCATAAGGTTTCCAGTCTGTTAATGGATTCCCGCCAAATGTATCGATTGTAAGCACTTGCATCAGTTCTACTGTGTACCAGAACGTTTGGCTATAGTGATCTCACACCGAACCGAAAGGAGCACTACCATGAAACGAATCCTCTTCACTGTTGCAGCTGCCGTGATCAGTACCGCTGCCTTCACGCCGGTGGCGCAAGCACAGCATCACCCACGAACCGAAGTGATCGTCGTGCAGAAGGCGCCACCGCCACTGCGTCGCGAAGCGGTTCCGGCGGCACGCCGCGGCTATGAATGGATCCCGGGTTACTGGAACTGGAACGGCCGCCGCTATGTCTGGACCAAAGGCCATTACGAGCGCGTCCGCGCCGGCTACGTCTATGCCCGTCCTGAATGGCGCCAGCGCGACAACGGTTGGGTGATGGAGCGCGGCGGCTGGCAGCGAGGCGACCGCGACCGTGACGGCATCCCGAACCGCATGGACCGCGACCGCGACAACGACGGCGTGCCGAACCGCGCCGATGCGCGTCCGAACAACCCGAACCGTTACTGATCAAGCAGGGCCGGCCAAGCCGGCGCCTTACAGGAAAAGCCACCTGCGGCCCTCGCAGGTGGCTTTTTCCATTTGCGCACGGCTGACCCGTCCATGCCGCCGGGCCGTGCGTAGGGGTTTCGAGCTTAGCGATTACAATACCGGACTTCACTTTTGTCCCGCCTATGCCGATTTTCACCGCCGTCCGCCGCCGTTCCGCCCTCGTCCGCCTGCTGGCGCTGGGCACGCTGTTGGTCCTGTCCTGCACGGGCGCCGTGGCCGGGCCGGCACCTGTCCGCATCGGACTCGATGCCGAATTCGGTCTCGACAACAGCACCTCGGCCCAGGCCGTGGAACTGGGCCTGCGCACCGCCATCGGCGAGATCAACCGCGCCGGCGGCGTGCTGGGTGGACGGCCGCTCGAGCTGGTCACCAAGGACCATCGCTCGCTGCCGGCGCGCGGCATCCGCAACATCGAGGAATTCGCGCGCATGCCGGACCTGGTCGCCGTCTTCGGCGGCCGCTTCAGCCCGGTCGTCATCGAAGAATTGCCGACCCTGAAGGCGACCAGGACCCTGTTCATGGCGCCCTGGTCTTCGGCCGACATGATCGTCGATAACGGCATGCAGCCGAACTACGTCTACCGCCTGTCGCTGCGCGACAGCCTGGCCATGCCCAAACTGCTGGAGACGGCGCGCAAGCGCGGCCTGCGCCGCGTCGGCCTGCTGCTGACGAATACCTCCTGGGGACGCAGCAATCTGGCGGCGGCCGAGGAGTACGTCGCCGCCAGCAAGGACCTGCGCATCGTGCAGACGGCCTGGTACAACTGGCGCGACCAGACCCTGGTCGCGCGCTACGAATCCTTGCGCCGCGCCGGCGCCCAGGCCGTCGTGCTGGTCGCCAACGACGACGAGGCGGCCGTGCTGGTGCGTGAAGTCGCGGCACTGCCGAAGGCGCAGCACCTGCCCATCCTCAGCCACTGGGGCGTGACCGGCGGCGAGTTCACCAAGCAGGCCGGCCCGGCGCTGCAGCAGGTCGACTTCTCCGTGATCCAGACCTTCTCCTTCTTCAGGGCCGACAAGCAGCAGCTGGCGCGCTTCATGAAGAGCCTGGCGGCGGTGTCAAAGATCCGCCGCATTGAAGACATCCAGGGACCGGTTGGTGTGGCGCACAGCTACGACCTGATGCACATTCTGGCCAAGGCAATCGACCTGGCCGGCAGCACCGACCGCAAGGCGGTGCGCGACGCCCTGGAAAAGCTGAAAGTGCACCGCGGCCTGGTCAAGACCTATGCGCCGCCGTTCACTCCCCGGCGCCATGAGGCGCTGGGCGAACGCGAACTCCTGATCGCACGCTATCGTCCGGACGGTACGCTGGTGCCGACCGACGACCGATGATCATGTGGTCCACGCTGCGGCCCGGCAGCCTCACGCGGCGCTTCGCGATCGCGGCGGCCGTCCTGACCGCGGCGGCAGTGCTGCTGGTGGCCGCGGCCTCGTTCTGGCTGGTAAACCGCCAGCATGCGGCCGCGCTCGCCGTGCTGCAGCAGCGCGAGACGGCCTATAACGCGAACATGGTGGGCACCACGCTCGCGACCTTGGCCTCGCGCATGACCGACGTCGCGAACAGTCCCATCCTGGCCACTGCCCTGGTCGACAGCGCCGGGCGCGAGACCTACCTGACGCCTTTCCTGGGCAGCCTGCGCCAGATTAACGGCATCCCGGTCCAGGTCCTGTTCACCGATTTCGAAGGCAAGCCGATCGCCGGCAACGGCCAGGAGCGCTTCGACGCGCAGCAGATGGACTGGCTGCGCGCGCAGATCGACCGTGGCCGCGACACCGCCGCCATCTTCGATGGTCCGCAGGGTGCGGAACTGGTCGGTGTCAGCCTGCTGCGCTATTCGCGCACGAATACGCCGGAGGGCGCGCTCGCCTACAAGATCGGCCTGCGCGACTTGCGGCCGGTGCCGACCTCGGTCCTGACCTGGGCGGGCCAGACGCGCGTGACGCCGAAGGGGAACAGCCTCGAGCAGCCGGTGAAGGTGCCGGGAGAATTCGCCCACCTGGGCCTAAAGCTGCGCCTCGACGTCTCCGCGTTCGACGACGACCTGGGAACGCCCTGGTCGCAGTACAGCCTGATCATCGCCACCGCCGCGCTGCTGGCCCTGGTCGTGTTCCTGCTCGGTTCGCGCCTCTCGCTCAACCTGACGCGCGACCTGCGCAGGCTCGGACAGTTCGCCGCCAAACTGGGCGAGGAGGGCATCAGCGAACGCCGCGCCCAACTGGCCGGCAGCAGCGAAACGGTCACCCTCGCCCGATCGATTAACCGCATGCTCGACCACCTGCAGCGCCAGCAGGCCGATTTGCAGCGCGAGCACGAACGCAAGGACGAGTTCCTCGCCATGCTCGCGCACGAACTGCGCAATCCGCTGGCGCCGATCAGCAGCGCCGCCCAGCTGCTGCGCGTGCTGTTCGCCGGCGAACCGCGCATCAGGCAGACCAGCGAAGTGATCAGCCGCCAGGTCGCCCACATGACCCACCTGGTCGACGACCTGCTGGACGTCTCGCGCGTCACGCGCGGCCTGGTCACGATCAACAAGACGCAGGTCGAACTCGGCGCCGTCGTGCGCGAAGCGGTCGAGCAGATCATGCCGGTGGTCGAGGCCAGGCACCACCGCCTGGCGCTCGAGATCGCGCCGCAGCCGCTGTTCGTCAGCGGCGACCGCACGCGCCTGATCCAGGTGGCGGTCAACCTCCTCAACAACGCGGCGAAATACACGCCCGACGGCGGGGCGCTGCAGGTGTCGCTGCAAGAGCAGGACGGCCAGGCGGTCCTGCAGGTGCGCGACAACGGCATCGGCATTGGGGTTGAGCTGCTGCCGGTCGTGTTCGACCTGTTCACCCAGGCCGAGCGCACGCCCGACCGCGCCCAGGGCGGCCTCGGGCTGGGCCTGGCCCTGGTCAAGAAGCTGGTCGAGCTGCACGAGGGCAGCGTGGAAGCGCAGAGCGAAGGGCAGGGCAAGGGCAGCGTGTTCACGGTGCGCCTGCCGGTGCTGACGGAGGCCGTCGGCGCGGCGCCGGCTGCGCGCGCCGCGACTGTTCCCATGCCGGCAGCCGGGCGGCGCATCCTGGTGGTCGACGACAATGTCGACGCCGCCGCCACGCTCGGCATGCTGCTCGAAACCGCGGGACACAGCGTGCGGGTCGAGCATTCGGCCCAGGGCGCGCTGGCGGCCGCGTCGCACGGCGAGTTCGACGTCGTCCTGCTCGACATCGGCTTACCCGACATGAGCGGGCACGAACTGGCGCGCGCCTTGCGGGGCTTGCCGTGCTGCGGCGACAGCGCCCTGGTGGCGGTCAGCGGCTATGGGCAGGCGCAGGATAGGCGCATGTCGGAGGAGGCGGGGTTTGCCGCGCACCTGGTGAAGCCGGTGGCGGCGGATGAGCTGATCGAGACGATCGCGCGGGTGCAGACGGCTGGGGTGTAAGAAGAGGCCCCAGGGGCTGAAATGCAAAAAGCCCAGTCATCGACCGGGCTTTTCGCTTGAATCTTTGGGGTGGCTGATGGGACTCGAACCCACGACAACAGGAATCACAATCCTGGACTCTACCAACTGAGCTACAGCCACCATTGTCTTGCTTTCTATCTCAGCACTGCCGAGACAGAACAAGATTATACAAACTCCGAAGCAAACTGGCAAATCTAATTGTTCGGTCCGATCACGATGCCGTCGGCAGCACTGCCTGCGACCTCGTGCACAGGCGGATCGAGGCCGAGCAGGCCGTTGAAGGCGGCGGACAAGGCGGTGCCGCTGGCGCTGGTGTAGCCGTCGAGGCGGGCGGGCACAGCGCCGGCTGCGCGTGCGATGCCATCCGCCGAGAGCAGCCGCGCCAGCTGGCGCGCCACGGCCTCGCCGGTGTCGATCAGGGTGACCGGGCGATCCGTGCAGGTGGCGATCACGCGTTCGATCGAGGCTTGCACCAGCGGATAGTGGGTGCAGCCGAGCACCAGGGTGTCGGCGCCTTCATCCAGCAGGGGCAGGATGAAGCGGCGCAGCAGGGCGTCGGTCTCGTTCGATTCCAGGGTGCCGAACTCGATCTGGTCGGCCAGCCCGATGCAGGGCTGCAGCAGGAAGCGCGCGCCGGTGTTCTCGGCGACCTGGTCGCGCAGCAGCAGGAACTTGGCGCCGCTGAGGGTACGTTCGGTGGCCAGCACGCCCACTAAACCGTTGCGGCTGGAGGCGGCGGCCGGCTTCAGGCCGGGTTCGACGCCGACGATGGGCATGCCGGGATAGCGTGCGCGCAGGGCGGCGATCGCGGCGACGGTGGCAGTGTTGCAGGCGACGACGATGGCTTTCGCGCCCTGGTCGACCAGGAAGGCGCCGATTGCCAGCACGCGTGCGGTGACGACGTGTTCGGGCTTGTCGCCGTAGGGGGCGAAGCCGGAGTCGGCGAAGTAAATGAGGTGTTCGTGCGGGAGCTGCGCGCGGATGTGGCGCAGGACGGACAAGCCGCCGACGCCGGAATCGAAGATGCCGATGGGGGCGTCGGGGGCGGTAGGGAGCATGGTGGTATGCAAACGCAGGTTGAACGCGTGGGCGGGAGACCCGCCCACCTTTCGTTTAGATTGCGTTGACCGGAATGCCCTTCAGCGATTCGATCTTCGCCGCCCATTCCTTCGGACCGGTCTGGTGCACCGAGGTGCCGGTCGAATCGACGGCGACGGTGACCGGCATGTCCTGGACGTCGAACTCGTAGATCGCTTCCATGCCCAGGTCTTCGAAGCCGACGACCTTGGCCGACTTGATCGCCTTCGAGACCAGGTAGGCCGAGCCGCCGACCGCCATCAGGTAGGCCGACTTGTGCTTCTGGATCGATTCGATCGCGGCCGGGCCGCGTTCGGCCTTGCCGATCATCGAGATCAGGCCGGTCTTCTCCAGCATCATGTCGGTGAACTTGTCCATGCGGGTCGCGGTGGTCGGACCGGCCGGGCCCACGACTTCGTCACGCACCGGATCGACCGGGCCGACGTAGTAGATCACGCGGTTGGTGAAGTCCACCGGCAGCGATTCGCCCTTGGCCAGCATGTCCTGGATGCGCTTGTGCGCGGCATCGCGGCCGGTCAGCATCTTGCCGTTCAGGAGCAGGGTCTGGCCCGGCTTCCAGGAAGCGACTTCCTCTTTCGTCAGCGTGTCGAGGTCGACGCGCTTCGATTTCTCGGTGTCCGGGGTCCAGTGCACTTCAGGCCAGGTCGAGAGCGAAGGCGGTTCGATGTACGAAGGGCCCGAGCCGTCCAGCACGAAGTGGGCGTGGCGGGTGGCCGCGCAGTTCGGGATCATGGCGACCGGCTTCGATGCCGCGTGGGTCGGGTACATGTTGATCTTCACGTCGAGCACGGTGGTCAGGCCGCCGAGGCCCTGGGCGCCGATGCCGAGCGCGTTGATCTTGTCGCACAGTTCGATACGCAGTTCTTCCAGCTTGTTCTGCGGGCCGCGCTGCTTCAGTTCGTACATGTCGATGTCTTCCATCAGCGACTCTTTCGCCATCAGCATGGCTTTCTCGGCCGAGCCGCCGATACCGATGCCGAGCATGCCCGGCGGGCACCAGCCGGCGCCCATCAGCGGCACCGTCTTGAGGACCCAGTCGACCAGCGAGTCGGACGGGTTCAGCATCACGAACTTGGTCTTGTTTTCCGAGCCGCCGCCCTTGGCCGCGACCTTTACGTCGACGGTGTCACCTTCGACCAGTTCCATGTGAACGACGGCCGGGGTGTTGTCCTTGGTGTTCTTGCGCTCGAAGTGCGGGTCGGCGACGATCGAGGCGCGCAGCTTGTTGTCGGCGAAGTTGTACGCGCGGCGCACGCCTTCGTTGACGGCGTCGGTGACGGAGCCGCTGAAGCCTTCAAAGCGCACGCCCATGCCGATCTTCAGGAAGACGTTGACGATGCCGGTGTCCTGGCAGATCGGGCGCTTGCCTTCGGCGCACATGCGCGAGTTGGTCAGGATCTGGGCGATGGCGTCTTTCGCCGCCGGGCTTTGCTCGGCCTCGTAGGCGCGCGCCAGGTGCTGGATGTAGTCAGCCGGGTGGTAGTAGCTGATGTACTGGAGCGCGGCGGCGACCGATTCGATCAGGTCTTCCTGTTTGATGACTGTCATGACTATTCTCGAGGTAGGGTAGAGGTGTTAGTGATGCTTGGACTGGTGATGCGTGTGAGTGGTAATACGGTCGGTCCAGGAAATGGCCAGGGCCGACAGCAGGAATGCGCAGTGAATCACGGTCTGGGCGATCAGTACCCTGTCTTCGTAGTTCGCTGCGTTGATGAAGGTTTTCAGCAGGTGGATCGAGGAGATGCCGATGATCGCCATGGCCAGCTTGGTCTTCAGGACCGAGGCGTTCACGTGCGACAGCCACTCCGGCTGGTCCGGATGGCCTTCCAGGTTCATGCGCGAGACGAAGGTCTCGTAGCCGCCGACGATCACCATGATCAGGAGATTCGAGATCATGACCACGTCGATCAGGCCGAGCACGACCAGCATGATGGTCGTTTCCGTCAGCTTCTTCGGACCGTTCGTCATGCCCACGGCTTCGAGGATGTGCTGCAGCGAATCGGCATTGCCGAATGCGGCGCCGATCAGGTCCTTGAGTTCGACCCAGAAATGGAACACGTAGACGCACTGCGCCAGGATCAGGCCCAGGTAGAGCGGCAACTGCAGCCAGCGGCTGGCGAAAATCAGGTTGTTGAGCGGGGTGAGCTTGCGTTGTTCGTTTGCGGGGAGATTTTGCGACATCGAGTACGGCTCCAGGGTTCCGACAAAATTCAGCCCATCATTTTACACCTCTGGCGCACGCTTGCAGACCACCATCTCGAATAGCGCCGCTTTGTGGCAAGCTTGGTAAAATCGCACCGGAACAGGGAGGTGTGCCGTTTCCGAGCCTGTAAGCGCTCAGTAAGCGAGCACGCCTAAGGTGTCTGGCAAAACTACTACATGATGGAGACTAGCATGGCCGAGAACGAGATCACCGACGAGAACCATGGCTTGCAAGAGAACCGCGTGTTCCAGCCGCCAAAGGAATTCACCGCGAACGCCGCCATTGCCGGCATGGAAGCCTACGACAAGCTGTGCGCGGAAGCCGCTGGCGACTACGAAGGCTTCTGGGGCCGCCTGGCCACGGAACACCTCGACTGGCAAAAGCCTTTTACCAAGACCCTCGACGAATCGAACGCACCGTTCTACCAATGGTTCAACGATGGGCAGTTGAACGCCTCCTACAATTGCCTCGATCGCAATCTGCTGAACGGTAACGCCGAGAAGACGGCCATCATCTTCGAAGCCGATAACGGCGCCGTGACCAACGTCACCTACCGCGAGCTGCACCAGCGCGTCTGCAAGTTCGCCAACGGCCTGAAATCCCGCGGCATCAAGAAGGGTGACCGCGTCATCATCTACATGTCGATGTCGATCGAAGGCGTGGCCGCGATGCAAGCCTGCGCCCGTATCGGTGCGACCCATTCGGTCGTCTTCGGCGGCTTCTCGGCGAAATCCCTGCAGGAACGCATCATCGACGCCGGCGCCGTGGCCGTCATTACGGCCGACGAGCAACAGCGCGGCGGCAAGTCGCTGCCTTTGAAGGCCATCGTCGACGAAGCGCTGGCGCTGGGCGGCTGCGACACGATCAAGGACGTGATTGTCTACAAGCGCACCGGTGGCGACATCGCCTGGAATAAAGGCCGCGACATCTGGCTGAACGAACTGGTCGACAACCAGTCCGCCGACTGCGAACCGGAATGGGTCGATGCCGAGCATCCGCTCTTCATCCTCTACACCTCGGGTTCGACCGGCACGCCGAAGGGCGTCCAGCATTCGACGGGCGGCTTCCTGCTGTGGGCGGCGCTGACGATGAAATGGACCTTCGACATCAAGCCTGACGACGTGTTCTGGTGCACGGCCGACATCGGCTGGGTCACCGGCCACAGCTACATCGCCTACGGTCCGCTGGCCGTCGGCGCCACCGAGATCGTCTTCGAAGGCGTGCCTACGTTCCCGAACGCCGGCCGCTTCTGGGAAACCATCGCCAAGCACAAGGTCAGCATTTTCTACACGGCGCCGACCGCGATCCGATCGCTGATCAAGGCCTCGGACGTGAATCCGGAATTCCACCCGCAGAAATACGACCTGTCCTCGCTGCGCCTGCTGGGCTCGGTCGGCGAGCCGATCAATCCGGAAGCCTGGATGTGGTACTACAAGAACGTCGGCGGGGAACGCTGCCCGATCGTCGATACCTTCTGGCAGACGGAGACGGGCGGCCACATGATCACGCCGCTGCCGGGCGCGACGCCGATGGTGCCGGGTTCCTGCACGCTGCCGCTGCCTGGCATCATGGCGGCGATCGTCGACGAAGCCGGTGCCGACGTGCCGAACGGGCAGGGCGGCATCCTGGTGGTCAAACGCCCATGGCCGTCGATGATCCGCACCATCTGGAACAATCCGGAGCGTTTTAAAACCAGCTACTTCCCTGAAGAGCTGGGCGGCAAATACTACCTGGCCGGCGACGGCGCGATCCGCAACAAGGACACGGGTTACTTCACCATCACCGGCCGCATCGACGACGTGCTGAACGTCTCGGGCCACCGCATGGGCACGATGGAGATCGAGTCGGCGCTGGTCGCCAACCCGAACGTGGCCGAGGCGGCCGTGGTCGGTAAGCCGGACGACACCACGGGCGAAGCCATCTGCGCCTTCGTGGTGCTCAAGGGCGCGCGTCCAACCGGCGAGGATGCCAAGAAGCTGGCTGCCGAATTGCGCAACTGGGTCGGCAAGGAGATCGGTCCGATCGCCAAGCCAAAGGAAATCCGCTTCGGCGACAACCTGCCGAAGACGCGTTCGGGCAAGATCATGCGCCGCCTGCTGCGCGTGCTGGCCAAGGGCGAGACCATCACCCAGGACGTGTCGACGCTGGAAAATCCGGCGATTCTGGAGCAGCTCAAGGAATCGGCGTAATCGTTGTTTGTAGGCGGCCCGCATGTCGCACGCGCGCCGCCTTCGTTATACTTGGTGCATGAAGCGGCTCATTCGACATACGCTGACCAGCTGGATCGCCGTTTTCGCGATCCTGTTCGGTGCGCTCGCACCCACGCTCTCGCACGCTTTCGTGCGCGCGGCGCAGCCGGTCGACTTCCCGATTTGTAGCGCCCATGCCGTCGAGGTCAAAGCGCCGGGGCTGCCCGATCTCGGGCCTGACCCATTAAAACATTGCCCGTATTGCGTGGACCAGCATCACACGCCGGGCTTGTTGTCGACGACCTCGAGCGTGCTGTTCGATGCCGGCGCTCAGCTTCTTCCCTCCCTGTTCTACGCGGCGCCCGCGCCGCTGTTTCACTGGGCCGCGCCGCAATCGCGCGCACCGCCCGTCCTTTCCTGATTCTTCGCCGAGCTGCCTGAGGATCGCCGTATTCGCGCGGCCGTCGGGCACGCACGCCCATGTCGCGGCATCCAATGGCTGGACGCCGGCTTGCAGCGACCGAAACGAACAGGAACAACATGAAACCAACGAAATCCGCCTTGGCTGTGGCCATCGCTGCCGCATGCGCCGGCGCCACCCAGGCCCAGGAAAACACCGCACCCGAAAAACAGATGGGCACGGTCGTCGTCACCGGCAACCGTCCGACCTCGCTGCCGACCCAGATCCCGACCACGATCGAAGGCATCACCGCGGCCGAGATCGCGCGCACCATTAACGCCACCGATGCCGAAGACGCACTGAAATATCTGCCCAGCCTGCTGGTGCGCAAGCGCTACATCGGCGACTACAACCACGCCGTGCTTTCCACGCGCGCCTCGGGTACCGGCAACAGTGCGCGCTCGGCCGTCTACGCCGACGGCATCCTGCTCTCGAACTACCTCGGCAATGGCGCCACCTTCGCGCCGCGCTGGGGCATGGTCACGCCCAGCGAGATCGAGCGCGTCGATGTGCTCTACGGACCTTTCTCGGCGGCCTATGGCGGCAATTCCGTCGGCGCCGTCGTCGACTACGTCACACGCATGCCGCGCCGCTTCGAGGCGCACGCCAAGTTCTCGCTGTCGTACCAGCCTTTCCGGCTCTACAACACGCATGAGGATTTCAATGGCCGCCAGGGCAGCATCTCGCTCGGCAACAGGCAGGGCGCCTGGTCCTGGTTCATCGACCTCAGCCGCAACGACAGCGACGGCCAGCCGCAGACTTTTGTGACCCGGCTCCCTTCAGCCGGCACGGTCACCAGTGCTGCAGACAGTGTCACCGGCGCCGTACCGGGCCAGGACCGCAGCTACCGCGACTGGCTGATCCTCGGCACCGCCACCCAATACCACACGGTGCAGGACCACCTGAAAGCCAAGCTGGCCTACGATTTTTCTCCCACCGTGCGCGCGACCTATGTGCTGGGCGTGTGGCAGAACGAATCGGAAGGGCGGCCCGCCAGCTACCTGAGGAACGGCACGGGCCAGCCCGTCTACAGCGGCCCCGTCACGATTGGAGGCCGCAGCTATACGCTCGGGCAGACCGACTTCAACGTCTCCAACGAGGAACTGCGCCACCTGATGCATGGCCTGTCGGTGAAGAGCAACACGAAAGGCGTGTTCGACTGGGAGCTGGCGGCCAGCCTCTACGATTACGACCAGGATGAGCTGCGCGCCGGTACCACCTCCGTGCCCGGCGCCCTGAACGGCGGGGCAGGGCGTATTGTCGACGGGAGCGGCACCGGCTGGAACACCTTTGCCGCCAAAGGCATCTGGCGACCGGGCGCCGGTCACGTCGTCGAGTTCGGTTACCAGCGCGAAGCCTACAAACTGTCCAGCATCGAACGCGCGACCGTTAACTGGATCGACGGCGCCCCGGGCGCGCGCAATGCGGCCTTCGGCGGCCGCACCCGGACCCAGGCCTTATATGGCCAGGACACTTGGCGCTTCGCGCCAAGCTGGAAAGCCGTGCTCGGCCTGCGCCTGGAGCGCTGGGAAGCCAGCGATGGCCGCACGGCGAATGCGACCGTCACGGTGGCGCACGGCGAGCGGCGCGAGAATGTTGCTTCGCCCAAAGCGGCGCTGGCCTGGCAGGCCACGCCGGACTGGACGCTGAAAGCCTCGCTCGGCCGCGCGGTGCGCATGCCGACCGTTTCCGAGCTCTACCAGGGCGGCGTGAACGGCGCGGGCGTCCTGATCAACAACGATCCCGATCTACAGCCGGAGCGCTCCTGGACCGGCGAGCTGACGGCCGAACGCAAGCTCGAGACCGGTTCGCTGCGTCTGACCGCCTTCGGCGAGCGCACCAAGGATGCGCTGTATTCGCAGACCAATGTGCTGGTGACGCCGAATGTGACCAACGTGCAGAACGTCGGGCGCATCGATACGCAAGGGTTTGAATTGGCCTATGGCGCAACGGACGTGTTCAAGCCCGGACTCGACCTGAATGGCAGCCTGACCTGGACCGATTCGACGATCGAGCGCAATGACAAGTTCCCTGCAAGTGTAGGCAAGCGCCAGCCACGCATTCCCGAGTGGCGGGCGACCGGGGTGGCGACGTATCGCTTCAATGACCGGCTGGCGCTGACGCTGGCGGCGCGCTACAGCGGCGATCAGTTTTCGACGCTGGACAACTCGGATCCGAACGGGTTTGCCTACCAGGGTGCGAGCAAGTACTTCACGGCGGATTTGCGGGCGACCTACCGCCTGAACAAGCAGTGGAGCGTGGCGGTCGGGGTCGATAACCTGAACAATTACAAGTACTGGAACTTCCATCCGTATCCGCAGAGGACCTGGCTGGCGGAGGTGAAGTACGACTTGTAATCAATAAGGAAGGCCGCTCTCGAGCGGCCTTTGTCATGGTGCCTGCCTGGTTCAGGAGCCGGCGAAGGGGCTGCCCACCAGGCCGACGGCCAGTTCGGCCCAGATGAAGAGGAAGCCGAAGGCGATGACGCCGATCGTGATCAGTCGGGCCTTGCGCGTCTGGATCTTGCGCGCGGCGAGGTCGAAGAGGAGGCCGGTGCCCATCAGCAGGACGCCCATGACCACGAAATCGCTCAAGGTCCAGTTGACTTCGCGGGTGAACTGCATGGCGATGAGGGGCGCCATCAGGATGGCGGCGGTGATCAGGGCGATGCGGAGCAGGCGTTTGGCGGAGAATTTGGCTGCTGGGAGGTTGCCGCCGGTCAGGGTGGTCATGGGGGGCTCCTGGTTGACTGCGCTAGGAGGTATCAGTTTGCCATTAAATAGGTAGAGGGTTCAACAGGTTGTTGAACTGAGCTTGCTTGCCGTGGCGTGACGTAGGGTGGGCACTTGTGCCCACGCGGTCTCATCGATTGAGCAAAGGAGGCGTGTGAGCTGGTGTTACAGCGCGCGCCCTCGGCTCGCGGCGCCCTCGCCCTGCGGCGACGGCAGATGGACGATTCGAAGAGGCACGCCCCAGTAGGGGCGAGGCCTTCGAACCTACCGCCTTGGCGACCGCGCAGAGCCCGCAGTGACGTAGGGTGGGCACTTTGTATAGCACAGACACATAGGTAACAGGTGTCTAGACACATAGGTGACACTGCCGGGTTAGATTCTAGCTGGTTCTAAGGTTGATTTGGGTGACCTCGCGGTCGCAGAAAAACACTTGGAAGAGCCC
>NZ_PPXQ01000081.1 GCF_004798585.1 Massilia sp. Mn16-1_5 | reverse complement strand
CGGCCCCTAAGGCGAGGCAGAGATGCGTAGCTGATGGGAAGCAGGTTAATATTCCTGCACCGTCGTATGATGCGATGGGGGGACGGATCGCGGAAGGTTGTCTGACTGTTGGAATAGTCAGTTTCTGGTTCATAGGAGGTACTTAGGCAAATCCGGGTACAGAATCCAAGGGGCTGGGACGAGCGGCTTTATGCTGCGAAGCAATCGGAAGTGGTTCCAAGAAAAGCCTCTAAGCTTCAGTCATACGAGACCGTACCGCAAACCGACACAGGTGGGCGAGATGAGTATTCTAAGGCGCTTG
>NZ_PPXQ01000080.1 GCF_004798585.1 Massilia sp. Mn16-1_5 | reverse complement strand
TACTGGCTGCCGGCTTCGCTGACCATGCGCACGGCGCGCTCGATGACTTCAGGGGAATACTTGGGTTGCTTTTTCATAGCTCCATTCTCTCAAACAATGGAGCCTCTACAAAACCCGGGGCGATTCATAGTGCCTCGGTCGGGCGCGTGCTAGACCGACCCTTTGTGGTGATGAGATAGCCCCCTGATTCACCAGACACAGTCGATGCGGTATCCTTACGGATAGGAATACGACTGTGAATATGACTAGGAACAACCAAACCATCGAAGTAGTGACAGTGTCAGAGGAGCGGCGCCGTCGCTGGTCAGTGCAGGAAAAGGCTGCGCTGGTCAAGGAAACGTACGAGCC
>NZ_PPXQ01000079.1 GCF_004798585.1 Massilia sp. Mn16-1_5 | reverse complement strand
GGCTCGTACGTTTCCTTGACCAGCGCAGCCTTTTCCTGCACTGACCAGCGACGGCGCCGCTCCTCTGACACTGTCACTACTTCGATGGTTTGGTTGTTCCTAGTCATATTCACAGTCGTATTCCTATTCGTAAGGATACCGCATCGACTGTGTCTGGTGAATCAGGGGGCTATCTCAGTACTTACCGAACACTGTGCACGAAAAGCGCCGCAATTCGTCAGCTTTTCTTGGTCAGCGTCTTGCGTTTCAGTGTCACGATGTTGCTGCAACTGCGAATACCTCGCACGAAAAGGCTAAGCAGTGAATCGCCCCGGCTTTCGTGGAGGCCGGTTAGTGTGAGTCAGGCCGGAATGGCTTGACTGCTCAGTTGCTTGTAATAGTTTGCCTCAGCTTCGGCTGGCGGTATATAGCCGAGCGGTGCGAGTAGG
>NZ_PPXQ01000078.1 GCF_004798585.1 Massilia sp. Mn16-1_5 | reverse complement strand
AACCCTTGCGCTCCTTGGGAACCCGGACCTTATGCCGTGTTCGTTGCTCTGCTGTCCACATGGCGTACTCCTATCGAAGAGGACCATTTGGACATCATAGTTGCTTCCGAGTTTTCAAACCGTCTCTTAAACGTGTTCACGAAGCTTTCGGTCATACCGTTCGATTGCGGGCTGTTGACAGGCGTGTGCACTGGCTTGATGCCCAGTTCATGGGCCAAGGCGTGCGTCTCGATTGCCCGGAAAGCGCCGCCGTTGTCACTTAAGAATTCCAGCGTAATCGCTCGTTCGTCAGTGCTTCCAAAGCGTGCCTCTACCGCCTCGATCATCATGTCGCGTACCGGTTCACCAGGCAACCCACGGCCGACCCAGGCGCGCCAGGCGATGATCTCGCGGTCGCAGCAGTCCTTCATGAAAACGCCCGTCACGACGTCGCCATTGT
>NZ_PPXQ01000077.1 GCF_004798585.1 Massilia sp. Mn16-1_5 | reverse complement strand
TACACAATGCGCACTCGCAAGCTTATTCTTGCTGCCACTTTTGGATTATTATTGGCGGGTTGCAGTCAAACATCCACCACAACCGATGCAGAAATGATTCCACCCGAGTATCCAGTGGATTATTTCTTTAAAAACAGCGAAGTTTCTAGCTATCAAATCTCTCCTGCTGGTGACTACATCTCAATGATGAAGCCATGGCAAGACCGTAAGAACGTCTTTGTTTATCCCACAGATAACCCCGATCAGATAAAACGCGTCACATCCGTAACAGGGCGCGACATCGCATACTACTACTGGGTTGGCGAAGACACCGTAATTTACTCTCGTGATACGGGAGGAGATGAGAACTTTTATCTCGTGACGGTTAATGTCAAAACAGGCGAAGAGAAAACCATCACACCGACATCCGGTGTTGTGGCATACGTTATCGACACACTAGACAA
>NZ_PPXQ01000076.1 GCF_004798585.1 Massilia sp. Mn16-1_5 | reverse complement strand
CTTGTTTTGTTGTTCAAGTATTTGATTATTTTTGAATAAGGAATATTATTCTTTGACGATTCGTCATACGATTCGTGGTACGATTCGTGGTACGATTCGGGGTACGATTCTTCATTGTCATTGTCATTGTCATTGTCATTAAAAATAATAGGAACATTTCTTTTCTTTAATTCATTTTCAAATAATTCTTTAACAGTCTTATCAAAATCTCGTGTTGATCGTCCCCAAAAAATCATCAAGTTTTCATAAACTTTTAAAATAAGTTCATCGTTATTGATTTTTGATAATTCTTTAATCAGCAAGTCAGCAACAGGTTTTCCACCTTTAACAATGCTGTACTTTAAAGAATTCAATACTGCGATTTCTTGCGTTTCGTAGTCATAAACAATGTTGCTGTACTTCGATTCAAATCGTTCTAAAATCACAGATACTGACTCAACTGTATAT
>NZ_PPXQ01000075.1 GCF_004798585.1 Massilia sp. Mn16-1_5 | reverse complement strand
CATTATGGCCAACGAGGCCAACGATGCCGGGGTTGATGGTCAGCGAGAGATTGTCGACGGCCTTGGTTTCGCCAAAGGTCTTGGTGAGATTACGAATCTCAATCATCTTTTTTCTCCTTCCTCAAGCGCTTGTTTGATTTCT
Source organism: Massilia sp. Mn16-1_5 (assembly GCF_004798585.1). Taxonomy (GTDB): domain Bacteria; phylum Pseudomonadota; class Gammaproteobacteria; order Burkholderiales; family Burkholderiaceae_D; genus Telluria. The sequence goes on along the minus strand of NZ_PPXQ01000075.1, from coordinate 306 downwards.
TCTTTGGTGTAGCCGGCTTGATAGAGCTCCGCCAAACGAGTTAGCAGCACTTTGTGCCGCTGCTCCTCTCCTTTGCCCCCTGCCACAAAGAAGCCTTTCTTGGGAATCGCGACGATATAGCCATCCTCCACCAGCGTGCGGAAGGCGCGTTCCACCGTATTGGGATTCACCCGGTTATTGAAGGCGACTTCGCGGACCGATGGCAAAGCGTCCCCCTCTTTTAGGGCGCCAAGCGAGATCAGCCGTTCGTAGAAACGGGCGATCTGAAGGAAAATAGGGTCACGATTGTTGAAATCCATGACCCTA
>NZ_PPXQ01000074.1 GCF_004798585.1 Massilia sp. Mn16-1_5 | reverse complement strand
GCGACGGCGACGAAGCTCATGCGTGCGCCTCGTTGTGGGACGGGATCGACGCCATGAGCTCGAGCTCGGCCTCGACGGTTTCCATCATCCTGGCCTCGATGTCGGGCACCCCGATGCGGCGGATGATGTCGGCGAAGAAGCCCCGCACGACGAGGCGGCGGGCCCCGTCCTCGGGAATGCCGCGGCTGCGCAGGTAGAACAGCTGCTCGCCGTCGAAGCGACCCGTCGACGAGGAGTGACCAGCGCCGGCGATCTCGCCGGTCTCGATCTCGAGGTTGGGCACCGGGTCGGCCTGGCAGCCGTCGGTGAGCACGAGGTTCTTGTTGGCCTCGTACGTCTCGATGTCCTCGGCGACCTTGCGGGTGAGCACGTCGCCGATCCAGACGGTGTGTGCGCCCTTGCCCTGCAGGCACCCGCGGTAGTCGACGTTGCTCGTCGTCTTGGGCGCGT
>NZ_PPXQ01000073.1 GCF_004798585.1 Massilia sp. Mn16-1_5 | reverse complement strand
AGGGCCTCCCTTCGGGGTGCTCGAACGCGAACCACTTGAGGTGGTGGGTGGGGACGGGCTGGTCATGGTTGGCAGCCTCGAGGGCCTTGACGTGCTTGCTCTGCACCTGCTCCAGCACCTCGCAGGGGCGGCAGCGATACATGCCGACGCGCCACCGTGGCCGCTTGTCCGGCTCGGCGTCGTTGTCCCACAGGCCACGCTCGTAGGGGGTGCCGCAGCCGGGGCAGCACTGCTTCTCTCACGCGTCGAATGCGATCCACAGCGACCGCTCCCACGCGTCGAACTCGGGGTCACGGGTGGTGATGGTTGTGCCGTCGGGGCGGGTGGTGGTGACCGTGGTCGGCTCCCACCCGTTGAATCGGCGCAGGCTGACCCCCAAGCTGCGGGCGATCGCCAGATCAGTCCGCAACTCGGCGTCAGAGGCGACAACCTCAGCTACATAGGAAAATCC
>NZ_PPXQ01000072.1 GCF_004798585.1 Massilia sp. Mn16-1_5 | reverse complement strand
GAATTCGTCCTACGGGGGGCTGCAGTGGGGAATATTGGACAATGGACCGAGAGTCTGATCCAGCAATTCTGTGTGCACGATGAAGTTTTTCGGAATGTAAAGTGCTTTCAGTTGGGAAGAAAGAAATGACGGTACCAACAGAAGAAGTGACGGCTAAATACGTGCCAGCAGCCGCGGTAATACGTATGTCACGAGCGTTATCCGGATTTATTGGGCGTAAAGCGCGTCTAGGTGGTTATATAAGTCTGATGTGAAAATGCAGGGCTCAACTCTGTATTGCGTTGGAAACTGTATAACTAGAGTACTGGAGAGGTAAGCGGAACTACAAGTGTAGAGGTGAAATTCGTAGATATTTGTAGGAATGCCGATGGGGAAGCCAGCTTACTGGACAGATACCGACGCTGAAGCGCGAAAGCGTGGGTAGCAAACAGGATTAGATACCCCGGTAGTCAGGATAGG
>NZ_PPXQ01000007.1 GCF_004798585.1 Massilia sp. Mn16-1_5 | reverse complement strand
CGGCCTTCCTGACATGTCAAGGGTAGGTAAGGTTTTTCGCGTTGCATCGAATTAATCCACATCATCCACCGCTTGTGCGGGTCCCCGTCAATTCCTTTGAGTTTTAATCTTGCGACCGTACTCCCCAGGCGGTCTACTTCACGCGTTAGCTGCGTTACCAAGTTAATTAAAACCCGACAACTAGTAGACATCGTTTAGGGCGTGGACTACCAGGGTATCTAATCCTGTTTGCTCCCCACGCTTTCGTGCATGAGCGTCAATCTTGACCCAGGGGGCTGCCTTCGCCATCGGTGTTCCTCCACATCTCTACGCATTTCACTGCTACACGTGGAATTCTACCCCCCTCTGCCAGATTCAAGCCTTGCAGTCTCCATCGCAATTCCCAGGTTGAGCCCGGGGCTTTCACGACAGACTTACAAAACCGCCTGCGCACGCTTTACGCCCAGTAATTCCGATTAACGCTTGCACCCTACGTATTACCGCGGCTGCTGGCACGTAGTTAGCCGGTGCTTATTCTTCAGGTACCGTCATTAGCAAGAGATATTAGCTCCTACCGTTTCTTCCCTGACAAAAGAGCTTTACAACCCGAAGGCCTTCTTCACTCACGCGGCATTGCTGGATCAGGCTTGCGCCCATTGTCCAAAATTCCCCACTGCTGCCTCCCGTAGGAGTCTGGACCGTGTCTCAGTTCCAGTGTGGCTGGTCGTCCTCTCAGACCAGCTACTGATCGTCGCCTTGGTGAGCCTTTACCTCACCAACTAGCTAATCAGACATCGGCCGCTCCAAAAGCATGAGGCCTTGCGGTCCCCCACTTTCTTCCGTAGAACGTATGCGGTATTAGCGTAACTTTCGCTACGTTATCCCCCACTTCTGGGTACGTTCCGATGTATTACTCACCCGTTCGCCACTCGCCACCAGGCCGAAGCCCGTGCTGCCGTTCGACTTGCATGTGTAAAGCATGCCGCCAGCGTTCAATCTGAGCCAGGATCAAACTCTTCAGTTCAATCTCTGTTTGTTGACTCTTTCGAGTCATCCGCATTGCTGCGGAGTCGCTCACTCAAAATACTGACCGTCATCTCATTGCTGAGACAACGTTTAATACTTTGTGCGAACATTTGATAATTTAAGTAATCAGCTGAACAAGTCAGCTGGCACCCTCATCAAACGCCCACACTTATCGACTGTTAATTGTTAAAGAACTTATTCGGTACTGCCTTGCTGCGTTCTGCGAATCGTTTTGTTCGTCAGCAGCAGAGGAATGAGATTATGCAGCGTTTCGTGATTCTCGTCAATCTCTTTTTTGCTACACCGCAGAGTTTCTGCGTCTTCGTTGCCAGCTCAACTACTTGATTTCGTTGGCGTTTCGCGAAGGACGCGAACTATAGCAAACGGGACTCGCGTCTGGCAAGCCCTTCGCGTGACTTTCTACAACAGCCAGTCAATGGGCAGGAAAGACAGGGCATCGACCCCGGCACGCTTCCAGAGACTGGCGCCCGGTTCTTCCTCATGGCGGCGCTCCGCACCGGCCGAGCGCTCGATCCAGTACAGCTTCCCCTTCCCGTCCAGGCGGACCTCATAGGCACGCTCCGGCATGCGTTCGTCCAGCGCCTGGTCCAGCGCTTGCGCCATGCGGGGACTGTCGATCACGACACCCATCTCCGTATTCAGGTCGATCGAACGCCGGTCCATGTTGAAGGAGCCGACGAAGACGCTGCGGCCGTCGACGCTGAAGGTCTTGGCGTGCAGGCTCGATGCGGAGCTGCCGAAGCGGCCACGCCCGCTCTCGGGCAGGTCGGGGCCCCAGCTGCGGCGCAGCTCATATAAGGAGACGCCCGCCTGCAGCAGTTCGCGGCGCCATTTGGCGTAGCCGGCGTGAACGGCAGCGACGTCGGTCGCTTCCAGCGAATTGGTGAGAATCCGCACCTGCGCTCCACTGCGGGCGATGTCGGCCAGGGCGTGCGCACCCACCCTTCCCGGGACAAAATACGGAGACACCAGGTCAAGCCGGCTCTGCGGCGTGCCCCACAGGCGTTGCAGCTGGACCGCGAGGCGGTCCTCAGCCTTGGCAGCGCCAACGGCCTTGGCCGGATCGTCGCTGACCAGGCGGACGCTACTCCATTCCAGCGGCAGGCGCCCGCTCTTCAATTGCTCGACAAAGGCCGAGGCCTTGATCGCCTCCAGATAAGCTTGCGCGTCCGGCCGGCTACGCAGCTGCGCGGCGCGCGCCGCCAGCCCAGCGTCGGACCCGGCGGCCTGCTGACGCACCAGTGCGGCAACCGGATAGGCCGAGGCGCTGTTCCAGTAACGATCGAAATCGCGCGACACCGCGCCGACGACCGGACCGACGGCGATGACGTCGAGATCGACGAACAGCATGTCGCCCGCAGCGCCGAAGTACTCGTCGCCGATATTGCGCCCGCCGACGATCGTCGCCTGGTTATCGGCCGTGAAGGATTTGTTGTGCATGCGCCGGTTCAGCCGGCTGAAGTCGAACAGATAGCCCAGGCTGCGCCAGCTGCGCGCACCAAAAGGATTGAACAGGCGCACCTCGATGTTGGGATCGGCGTCGAGGGCGGCCAGCAGCGGATCGAGTCCGGCCGTATTGTTGTCGTCCAGGAGCAGACGGACGCGCACACCGCGCGCCGCCGCGCTGCGCAGTTCGTCGAACAGCAGCACACCGGTGAGGTCATCGCGCCAGATGTAGTACTGGACGTCGAGGCTGCGCTCGGCGCCACGGGCGAACAGTGCGCGCGCGGCAAAGGCGTCGCGCCCGTCCGGCAAGGCCAGCACACCGGACGTGCCTGGGTGCGCCGCGGCCAGGGGCGCGATCGCCTGCCCCAGCCGGGTCGCGCCGGTGTCGGCCAGCGCCACCGTGGCGACCCGCGGCGCCAAAGGCGGCAGCGACGTACAGGCATAGCCTGCCGCCGCGAGGATCGCGAGCGCCGCGGCTCCCTTCAGGAAGACCGGCGCCCGCATCGCTTACATCCCCTCGAAATTCGGCTTGCGCTTCTCGAGGAAGGCGGACATCCCCTCCTTCTGCGCCGGGGTACCGAAGCCCGCGTGGAAGAAGCGGCGCTCGTAGCGCACGCCTTCGGTCAGCGTGGTCTCGAAGGCGCGGTTGACCGAATCCTTGACCGCCATCGCCACCGATACCGGCATGTCGGCGATCGTGTTCGCCACCTTCAACGCTTCTTCCATCAGCGATTCCGCCGGGAAGACGCGCGACACCAGGCCGGTACGCTCCGCCTCGGCCGCGTCGATCATGCGCGAGGTCAGCAGCATGTCCATGGCTTTCGACTTGCCGATCGTGCGCGGCAGGCGCTGGGTGCCGCCGGCGCCCGGGGTCACGCCGACCTTGATTTCCGGCTGGCCGAATTTGGCGCTGTCGGCGGCGATCAGGAAGTCGCACATCATCGCCAGTTCGCAGCCGCCGCCCAGCGCATAGCCGGCGACGACGCCGATCACGGGTTTGCGCACGTTCAGGATGTGCTCCCAGTTGCGGCCGATGTAATTGCCCTGGTAGGTGTCCGCATAGGTGTAGTTCGCCATGGCGGCAATGTCGGCGCCTGCCGCGAAAACCTTTTCGCTGCCGGTCAGGATGATGACGTTGACGCCCGGATCCGCGTCGAACTTGTACAGGGCGTCGCCCAGCTCGTTCATCATGTTGTCGTTCAGCGCATTCATCGCCTTCGGGCGGTTCAGGCGGATGACGGCCACCTTGCCGTGGTTTTCGATCAGCAGGTCAGCGTATTCCATGGGACACCTCTATATAAGGGATTGATCAGTGCCGCGATTGTAGCGCCTCCACGGCCGGGAAAGGCGGTTATCATTGCGATTTAAGCAAGCCATAACGAGCAGATCATCAGCACGCTACGCACGACCCTGAACCGCCTGGCCACCGACGGCCTGTTGCGCAGCGCCGACTTCCGCCGCCTCTGGCTGAGCAGCGCGCTGACCCAGTTCGGCTCCCAGATCACCTTGCTGGCCTTGCCCATCTGCGCGGTACTGCTGATGCACGCGACGCCGAGCCAGATGGGCACCCTGGCGGCGCTCGAATCCCTGCCCTTCCTCCTGTTCGGACTGCCCTCCGGCGTGCTGCTCGACCGCAGCCGGCGCCTGCCGATCATGATGTGCAGCGACGTGATGGTCGCCACCGCGCTGGCAAGCGTGCCGCTGGCCTGGTGGCTCGACCTGTTGACCATTTACTGGCTGTATGCGGTCGGCTTCGTGCTCGGCACCGGCCTCACCGTCGGCGGCAGCGCCGAGCAGGTATTTCTGACCTTCGTCGTCGGACGCGAGCGCCTGGTCGACGCCCACGCCAAGCTGGCCGGCACCGAATCGGCCGCGCGCCTGATCGGACCCGGCATGGCCGGCGCCCTGGTGCAGCTGCTGGGCGCGCCCTTTGCCATCCTCTGCAATGTCGGCGCCTTCATCGTCTCGCTGGCGAATCTGCGCCGCATCCGCGCACGCGAACCGCAGCCGGCGCCCGCGACCACCCATCCCCTGCACGACATCCGCGACGGCCTGGCCTTCGTCTGGCAGCATCCGGTGCTGCGCACCCTGGCCTGGACCTCGGGCGCCTGGCATTTCCTGTTCTATGGCTACCTGGCCCTGCACGTCCTGTTCGCCACCCGCGCGCTGGGCATGGCGCCCGGCGTGATGGGGACGGCGCAGATGCTGGGCGGCGCCGGCATCCTGGCCGGCTCGATCCTCGTAAAACCGCTGTCGAAGCGCTTCGGCACCGGACGCGCGATCCTGGTCGGCCTGTGCACCTGCGTCTGCGGCTTCGCGCTGATGCCGGCGATTCCCGCCGCCCTGCTGGGCAGCACGGCATTGACCGCCGTCGCCTACGGCAGCGTGGTGTTCCTGCTCGACTGCGGCGCCACCCTGTTCTTCGTGCCCTACATCGCGCTGCGCCAGCGCGTGACGCCGGACGCGGTACTCGGCCGGATGGTGGCGACGATGCGTTCGCTGACGGTGGCCAGCGCCCCGCTCGGCGCCCTGGCGGCCGGCGCATTGGCCGAGCGTTTCAGCGTGCGCACGGGACTCGCCTGCGTCGCGGGCGGCGCGCTGCTACTTGCCATCGCCGCGGTGGCGGGGACCCGGCTGCGCCATGTGAACGACTGAGTCTTATCTTGCCGCGCCGGGCAGTGCTACCTGCGTTTCCGGACAACCCATGGACTGGCAGCCGTTGGGCAGCGTGCGCAGCCAGGTGACGATGGAATCGACGGTGACGGTCTGGATCTTGCCGCTCCAGCGCAGCTCGGGCGGGTGGTCGTCGAAGGCGATGTTGGCCTTGCTGACGCGCGCGCCGAGCCGGGTCAGGGTCCCGAGTTCGAACTGGGTCGGTACATAGCCATGCGACTTCAACCAGGCTTGCGCCGTGACGCGGGTATTCGCTTCGTCCTCGGGCGCCACGGCAAAGGCCAGCATCTCGAGCACCCAGCCGTTCGAATTCTGGTAGCGCTGGCTGAACGGATAGGCCACCAGGCTGTAGTGCGGCTCCAGGTAATCCTTCGCCTTCTTGCCGAGCAGCGCCTTCTTCAGGCGCGCCTGCGCCTCGGGCGCCAGGCGCCAGATGCCCGCCTGGTAGCGGAAGGGCGAATCCGAGAAGAAGTTCACCAGCCCCTCGTCGTACAGCGCCGAGGTGGCGGTGCCGCAGGCATTGAGCTTGTGGACGACCGACCAGGCGCCGGCCGGATGTTCCCGCACCGCGAAGGCCATGTGCGAATACGTCAGCTGGTATCTGGAGAGGTCCTGGCCGGCGCGGGCGATGAGCACGACCTCATCGTCCATCCTGTCGAGCGCGGTGCGGGTAGCATCGGCCATCTCGACGCTCATGCGGCCCGTTTCCGGCGATGCTTCCCGTCCCTCGCAGGGCGTGCCCGCGGCCGCGCCGCCGCTTGCGGCGACGAAGAGGGCCGCCAGCGCGGCACGGCGCAGGACTCGGCGCATGATCAGGCGCGCGCCTTCGAGTGCACCAGGCCGCTTTCCGGACGGACCAGCACGCCGATCGTCGTGCCGGCCTTCTTCAAGGTATAGCCGCTCTTGCCGATCGTCTCGAGACCGATCTCGTCCTCTACCTGCAGCTTCTGTGCGCGTGCGGTGGTAGTCGCCACGATGGTCTCGAGCTTCAGGGTCTTGTCTTCGCTGCGCAGCTCGAGCGCGGTCTTGTCGCCCTGGGGACGCACAGCCGCCACCCGCCACTGCTTGTTGCGTTCGAGCTTTTCGGTGGACGAAGCCTGGGACAGCACCTCGCCGGCCGCAGATGCCAGCGAAAAAGGCGCGGCGACGACGACGAGCGCACTGATCAAACTGGCGTCGGTCGACGTCAAATGGCCGTCACCGGCTGAGACCGGCGTAGCAATCGCCGCGGCGACGGTAAGGACAAGCAGTGAACGTGGGCGCATGGTCTATCCAATCATCGAGCCAGGGACGGCGGTCAAGGTTGTGCACATCAGTAGTTGCACACCAGAAACACCATCACCCTAGCTCAAATCGAACAGGCCCGCAATGCCTGTCGCTTATTTAGGCAAGAATACCCACACCAATCCCTGCTGCTTCATGCGCCCCGCATACTCGGCCGCATTCCCGCCGAAACCGAAGAAGAAATCGGCCCGCACCGGTCCGCGGATCGCCCCGCCCGTATCCTGCGCCATCATCAGGCGCTGGATCGCCGCCCCGTCGGCCGGATGCGTGGTCGACAGGAACAGCGGCGCCCCGAGCGGCACGATAGACGGGTCGACCGCCACCGAACGCTCCGGGCTCAAGGGCACACCCAGCGCTCCTTTCGGACCCACGCCCGGATCCGGTAAACGCTCTTCGCGGAAGAAGATATAGCTCGGATTCACGTTCAAGAGTTCCTGGCGCCGCGCCGGGTTGGCCGCGATCCAGGCCTTGATGCTCTGTGCCGAGACGCCGTTGGCCGGCAACTCTCCCTGCTCCACCAGCCAGCGCCCGATCACCTTATACGGATGGCCGTTCTGGTCGGCGAAGGCGATGCGCACGGTTTCGCCCGTTTCGGCGATTTGTACCCGGCCCGAACCCTGCACTTCGAGGAAGAAGGCCTCGACCGGATCGTCGACCCAGAGCAGCTCTTTTCCATTGAGAGGCGCGCGTTCGATCTCGGCGCGGGTGCTGTAGGGAACCACGGTCTTGCCGACCAGGCGTCCGCGCAGGCGCATGTTTTTCAAGCTCGGGTACGCGGAGGCCAGGTCGACCGTGATCAGGTCGTCCGGCACCCGGTACAGCGGCGTCTGGAAGGCGCCGCCGCGCTTGCGCGATCCGCGCAGCATCGGCTCGTAATAGCCGGTGATCAGGCCCGTGTCGGCGCCGTCCGGCGTGCGCATCTGGTTCGGAACGAAATACGTTTCGAAATAGCGGCGAATGGCGGCGCTGTCGCCGGCATCGACCGTGGCAGAAGCCGAGCACGGGGCGCTCCACTGCGGCTTTTTCGCCAGCGCACGGCAGGAAGCCAGCCAGGCCGGCCAGGCCTGGCGCAGGTCGTCCTGCTGCCAGCCGGGCAGCGACTCGAAGGAGACCGGCGTCATCGGCGGCACGGGCGGCGGCACAGGCGTGGGCGCCGGAATCGCGACCGGGCCGACCGGCGGCGGCATCACGATGTCGGGCTGTTTCGCCGGCGGCGGCACCGGCGCCGGCTTCACGGGTGCGGGCGGCGGCGTGCCGCAGGCGGCCAAAAGAAGGGCGACGAGGGCAAGCGAAGTAGGTACACTGCGACGTATCGTTTGCATAAGGACAGTCTATGTGGATCTTGATGTTGGAAGCGGGCGTGGCGCTCTTCCTGCTCGTGTTTATCGTCTGGTGGACGATGTTCCATGGCAGGCCCGAAACCCGCAAGCGGCCGCTGCGCGAAGAGCGCGAGCCAGGGAGCGAACCGCGCCAGGAATGATCAGTGCAGCATGCGCGGCAGCGAAAGGACGAATTCCGGAATCAAGGCTTCGAAACGATGACCGTCCTCGGCCACGCAGAAGTATTCCCCGCGCATCGTGCCCTGGGGCGTGGCCAGCGGCGTACCGCTCGAGTATTCGAACTCCTCGCCGGGTTTGAGCAGAGGCTGGTGCCCGACCACGCCCAGGCCCGACACTTCCTGCACCCGGTTATTGGCGTCGGTAATTACCCAGTGCCGTGAAATCAGCTGGGCCGGCACGTCGCCGGTATTGCGGATCGTGATCGTATAGGAAAACAGATATTCGTCCTGCTCCGGCTTGCTTTGCTCGGCCAGGTATTTGGTGCGGACGTTGACGGTGAACTCGTAGGCAGCCATCGGCTTCCCTCTTTCTTATTGGTGGAGACGCAGGTGCGCAAAGGCTCATGATACTCCGCCCCGCAAATCGAGGCTGCGCGCCTCCATCCCGGCTCGGCGTAAAATAGCGGCTTCAACCCAACCGCAACGTCCGCAGCGCCACCTTACTTATGACCACCTACCGCATCGCTCCCAGCATCCTGTCCGCCGATTTCGCCCGCCTGGGCGAGGAAGTCCGCAACGTCGTCGAGGCAGGCGCCGACATTATCCACTTCGACGTGATGGACAACCATTACGTGCCGAATCTCACCATCGGCCCGCTGGTCTGCCAGGCGATCCGCCCGCACGTGCAGGTGCCGATCGACGTCCACCTGATGGTGAAGCCGGTCGACCGCATCATTCCCGACTTCGCCAAGGCAGGCGCCAACATCATCACCTTCCACCCGGAAGCGTCCGAGCACATCGACCGTACCCTGCAGCTGATCCGCGACCACGGCTGCAAGGCCGGCCTGGTGTTCAACCCGGCCACGCCGATGCACTATCTCGAGCACGTGATGGACAAGATCGACATGATCCTGATTATGTCGGTCAACCCGGGCTTCGGCGGCCAGTCCTTCATACCCGAGGCACTCAAGAAGATCGCGATCGCGCGCCGCATGATCGACGAATCGGGCCGCGACATCATGCTCGAGGTCGATGGCGGCATCAAGGCCGAGAACATCGCCGCCGCAGCGGCCGCAGGTGCCGACACTTTTGTCGCCGGCTCGGCCATCTTCGGCAAGCCCGACTACAAGGCCGTGATCGACGCCATGCGCGCCGAGCTGGCAACGGTCGGCAAATAATGCGCCCGGGCGCAGCGGCCATCAGGGCCGCCATCATCGATCTCGACGGCACGATGCTCGACACCGTGCCCGACTTTGAACTGGCCCTGAACGGCATGCGCGCCGACTTCAAGCTCGCGCCGATCGGGCAGGATGTCATCAAGCCCATGGTCGGCAAGGGCTCCGAAAAACTGATCCGCGACGTGCTCGCGCTCGACTACGAGGCAGCGCGCATCGACGCCTGTTTTGAGGAGGCGATGGCCGCCTACCAGCGCCATTACCTCGCCATCAACGGCCAACGCAGTGTGCTGTACGGGGGCGTGATCGAAGGCTTGCAGGCCATGCGCGACATGGGCCTGCGCCTGGCCTGCGTGACCAACAAGCCGATCGCCTTCGCCACGCCGCTGCTGGCGCAGAAGGGTTTATCGCCCTTTTTCGAGCTGGTCTACGGCGGCGATTCCTTCCCCAAAAAGAAACCCGATCCCATGCCCCTGCTGCAGGTCTGCAGCGACTTCGACCTGGCGCCGCCCTCGGTCGTGGCAATCGGCGACTCCTCGAACGACGCCGAAGCGGCGCGCGCCGCGCGTTGCTATGTGCTCACAGTGCCATATGGTTATAACCACGGAAGGCCTGTGCAAAGCATCGATTCCGATGGTATAGTTAATTCGCTACTCGATGCCGCCGAGCTGATTCGTGCGCACAACAGCACCGAAAACTAACTCATCTATACATGTTCTTCACTAAAAAACACACCGTCAACCAGACCGGCGCCCCTGAGGCCTGGGTCTGGCGACGCTGGCAATCCTGGGCTAACTAACCCGTCTTGATTGCTGCCGGCTGCACGCGCACCCGGCAGGTTTTTTACACTACCGCCGCCCTTCCTCCACCTTGAACGCTGGCGGCCCGGAGAAGAACATGACCGAACTCGAATTCAAATCGCTGGCCAACCAGGGCTACAACCGCATTCCACTGATCGCCGAAGCCTTCGCCGACCTGGAAACGCCGCTGAGCCTGTACCTGAAACTGGCGCAGTCGCAGGACACCGGCAAGAACACCTTCCTGCTCGAATCGGTCGTCGGCGGCGAGCGTTTTGGACGCTACTCCTTCATCGGCCTGCCGGCGAAAACCCTGCTGCGCAGCAGCGGCAACGTGACCGAGATCGTCACCAACGGCAGCGTCGTCGAAACGCACGAGGGCAACCCGCTCGACTTTATCGAAGCGTACCAATCGCGTTTCAAGGTCGCGCTGCGTCCCGGGATGCCGCGCTTCTGCGGCGGCCTGGCCGGCTACTTCGGCTACGACACGGTGCGCCACATCGAGCGCAAGCTGGCCGGCAAGGCGCCGCAAGACACCCTCGGCCTGCCCGACATCCAGCTGCTGGTGACCGAAGAGCTGGCCGTGATCGACAACCTGTCCGGTAAACTCTACCTGATCGTGTATGCCGACCCGTCGCAGCCGGAAGCCTTTGCCAAAGCCCGCCAGCGTCTGAAAGACCTGCGCGTGATGCTGCGCCGGAGCGTCGATGCGCCCGTCACGACAGCCTCGGTACGGACCGAAGCCGTGCGCGACTTCAGCAAGGAAGACTATCTGAAGGCAGTCGCCAGGGCCCACGAATACGTGATGGCCGGCGACCTGATGCAGGTGCAGATCGGCCAGCGCATCCGCAAGCCCTACGTCGATTCGCCTTTATCCCTGTACCGCTCGCTGCGTTCGCTGAACCCGAGCCCGTACATGTACTACTACAACTTCGGCGACATGCAGATCGTCGGCGCCTCGCCCGAGATCCTGGTCCGCAACGAGACCTCGCCCGCGGGCGAACGCAAGGTCACGCTGCGCCCGATCGCCGGCACCCGCCCGCGCGGTTCGACGCCGGAACGCGACGCCGAGCTGGCCGCCGAACTGCTGGCCGATCCGAAGGAGATCGCCGAGCACGTGATGCTGATCGACCTGGCGCGCAACGACATCGGCCGCATCGCCGACATCGGCACGGTAAAAGTCACCGACCGCATGGTCATCGAAAAATACTCGCACGTGCAGCACATCGTCTCGAACGTCGAAGGCGCTTTGAAGGAAGGCATGTCGAACCTCGACGTGCTGCGCGCGACCTTCCCGGCCGGCACGCTGACCGGCGCGCCGAAGGTGCGGGCGATGGAAATCATCGACGAACTCGAGCCCGTGAAACGCGGCATCTACGGCGGCGCCTGCGGTTATCTCTCCTTTGGCGGCGAGATGGACGTGGCGATCGCGATCCGCACCGGCGTGATCAAGGACGGCAACCTCTACGTGCAGGCCGCGGCCGGCATCGTCGCCGATTCCATCCCCGAGATGGAATGGCAGGAAACCGAAGCAAAAGCGCGCGCCGTGTTGCGCGCGGCCGAACAAGTGCAAGACGGACTGGATGGGGAGTTCTGAACATGCTGCTCATGATCGACAACTACGATTCCTTCACCTACAACATCGTCCAGTACTTCGGCGAGCTGGGTGAAGACGTGCGCACGGTGCGCAACGACGAAGTCACGATCCAGGAGATCGCGGCCATGAAGCCCGACCGCATCTGCATCTCGCCGGGCCCGAAGGCGCCGAGCGATGCCGGCGTCTCGGTCGACGTGATCAAGGAATTCGGCGGCAAGCTGCCGATCCTCGGCGTCTGCCTCGGGCACCAGGCCATTGGCGAAGCCTTCGGCGGCACGATCATCCGCGCCAAGCAGGTCATGCACGGCAAGACCTCGATGATCGCCCACACCGGCGTCGGCGTCTTCAAAGGTATCCCGAGCCCGTTCACCGTGATCCGCTACCACTCGCTGGCGATCGAGCGCGCCTCGCTGCCCGCCTGCCTCGAGGTGACCGCCTGGACCGACGACGGCGAAATCATGGGTGTGCGCCACAAGGAATTCGACATCCAGGGCGTGCAGTTCCACCCCGAGTCGATCCTGTCCGAGCACGGCCACGCGCTTTTTAAGAACTTCCTGGAACGGTCATGAAAATCACCCCGCAAGAAGCGCTGCTGCGCTGTATCGAACACCGCGAGATCTTCCACGACGAGATGCTGCACCTGTTCCGCCAGATCATGTCGGGCGAGATGTCGCCGACCATGGTCGCGGCCTTGACCGTCGGCCTGCGCGTGAAGAAGGAAACCATCGGCGAGATCACCGCCGCCGCGCAAGTCATGCGCGAGTTCTCGACCAAGGTGCCGATGGCCGACACTACCCACCTGCTCGACATCGTCGGCACGGGCGGCGACGGCGCCAACACCTTCAATATCTCCAGCGCCTCGATGTTCGTGGCCGCCGCCGCCGGCGCGCGCGTGGCCAAGCACGGCGGGCGCAGCGTCTCGTCGTCCTCGGGCAGCGCCGACCTGATCGAAGCGCTGGGCGCCCACATCGACCTGAAGCCCGAGCAGATTGCGCAGTCGATCGCGCAGACCGGCATCGGCTTCATGTTCGCGCCGAACCACCACGCCGCGATGAAGCACGTGGCGCCGGTGCGCCGCGAACTGGGCGTGCGCAGCATTTTCAATATTCTCGGACCGCTCACCAACCCGGCCGGCGCGCCGAACATCCTGATGGGCGTGTTCCATCCGGACCTGGTCGGTATCCAGGTCCGTGTGCTGCAGCGCCTCGGCGCCCAGCATGCGCTGGTGGTCTGGGGCCGCGACAACATGGACGAAGTCTCGCTCGGCGCCGGCACCCTGGTCGGCGAACTGGTCGACGGCGAGATCCGCGAATACGAAATCCATCCGGAAGACTTCGGCATGTCGATGATCGCCAGCCGCAACCTGAAGGTGGCCGATACCGCCGAATCGAAGCTGCGCGTGATGGAAGCGCTGCGCGGCGAGCCGGGCCCGGCCACCGACATCGTGGCGCTGAACGCCGGCACCGCCCTGTACGCGGCCGGCGTGGCCTCCTCGATCGAGGACGGCCTGGCCAAGGCGCGCGCGGCCATCACCTCCGGTGCGGCCATGGCCAAGCTCGAGCAATTCGTCAGCGTCACGCGCCAGCTGGGCGGCCAGGCCTGAGGAGCCAACATGTTCGGAATCCACGACCTGCCCCTGTTTGTGCTTTCCGGACTGCTCCTGAACATCATGCCCGGCCCCGATTCGCTGCTGATCATGACGCGCAGCGCGACCCAGGGCTGGCGCGCCGGCTGCGCGGCCGCGCTCGGCATCGGGACCGGCACCCTGGTCCATGTTTTTGCCGCGGCGCTGGGACTGTCGGCGGTGCTGGCGACGTCGGCCACCGCGTTCACCGTGGTGAAGCTGGTCGGCGTAGCCTACATCCTCTACATGACGATCGGCCTGCTGCGCAGCCGCAGGCAGGATGGCGAGTCGGCGGCGCCGGTGCTGCCGCCCCTGCCCTACCGCACCATCTTCGGCCAGGGCTTTCTCACCAATGTGCTGAACCCGAAGGTCGCGATCTTCTTCCTCGCCTTCGTTCCCCAATTCATCAGCGCCGATGCGCCGAACAAGGCGCTCGCCTTTATCGTCCTGGGCTGCATTTTCAACGTCAACGGCATGCTGTGGTGCCTGGGACTGGCGGTCACGACCGCGAAGGCCAGCGCACGCATCAAGCTCAGCCCGGCGGTCTCGCTCTGGCTCAACCGCGCCACCGGCGGCCTGTTCGTCTGGCTCGGCGTCAAGCTGGCGCTGTCCAAGTCTCATTAAGGTTTATCAAGCATGTCCGACATCCTGAATAAAATCCTGGCCGTCAAAGCCGACGAAGTCGCCGCCGCCAAACGGCACCGTGACCTGCCCAGCCTGCGCCGCGAAGTCGAAACCGACACCGAACTGCGCGCCGGCATCCGCGGCTTCGAAGCGAGCCTGCGCAAGCACATCGCCGCGGGCCACGCCGGCGTGATCGCCGAAGTGAAAAAGGCCTCGCCCTCGAAAGGCGTGCTGCGCGCCGACTTCCGTCCGGCCGAGATCGCCGAAAGCTATGCGAACGGGGGCGCCGCCTGCCTGTCGGTACTGACCGACGTGAACTTTTTCCAAGGCAGCGTGGATTACCTGCGCCAGGCGCGTGCGGCCGTCGAACTGCCCGTGATCCGCAAGGATTTTATCGTCGACATGTACCAGGTCTACGAAGCGCGCGCGATGGGCGCCGATGCGATCCTGCTGATCGTCTCCGCCCTCGATCACGGCCTGATGGCGGAACTGGAAGCCTGTGCCATGGAACTTGGCATGGATGTGCTGGTCGAAGTACATGACGGTGATGAGTTGACCGCGGCCCTGAAGCTGAAAACGCCGCTGGTCGGCATCAACAACCGCAACCTGCGCACCTTCGAGGTCTCGCTGGATACGACCATCGGCCTGCTGCCCCGCATCGGCAGCGAGCGGCTGGTCGTGACCGAGTCGGGAATCATGGTGCCGGACGACGTAAAACGCATGCGCGAGGCGAACGTGCACGCGTTCCTGGTGGGCGAAGCGTTCATGCGCGCTTCCAACCCTGGCGCCGAACTACGACGATTATTCGACTGATATGTTCACTTCCATCCGCACCCGGGCCGCTCTTCTCCTTCTTCTGGCAGCCCTGGGCGGATGCAGCACGGTCCAGCCCGTCGCTTCCACGGCCAAGCGCATCGTCGCCGCCATTCTTCCCACGCCTGAAACCGAAGCGCCGGTTCCACCGCCGTCGCCCACCCTCGACGCCTACAAGGCCGAAGTGGCCCAGCACGTCATGCGCGCCAACAGCGGCCAGACCTTCAGCGGCCGCCTGCCGCCGATGCTGCCGGCGATCGTGGTGGTGAACATCACCGTGGGAGAAGATGGGGAACTGCAGGATGTGGTGGTGCAGCGCTCGCGCGATCCGGATGCGTCGGAAGTGGCGCTGGCGTCGATGCGGCGCACCGGACGCTTGCCAAGGCCATCACATTTGCTGGCGGCGAACATGCGGGCCCTGACGTTTTCGGAGACGTTCTTGTTTGATCACCAGTATCGGTTTCAGTTGAGGTCGCTGGCAGGGCCGCAATAATGGTGTTCAATCGATGCGGCGGAGGCCAAACGTCGGGTATGCCGGGACACGAAAACGCGTGGGCATGCCCACCCTACGATGCACCAACGTCACAGGCAAAGTCACGAGGCAGCGGCGTAACGTAGGGTGGGCATGCCCACGCGGTCGGACGGTCGATCAACCGCACGGCCGCCAATCGTCCGCAGCGGTCGTTTACCGCTTCATCACACTCAACACCGCCAGACTCATCGCCTGCGCCCCGGTCTTAATCGACGGTTCCGGCACCGGCGCATAGAATGGCGAATGATTGAACGCGATCGGCTTGCCGCCCTCGCGCGCCGCTTCCTCGATCATCTTCGGGTCGTACACCCCGGTGAAGAAGAACATCCCCGGCACGCCCTGGTTCACGTACTGCGAAAAATCCTCGCTCGCCGTCATGGCCGGCATGCGCTGGGCCTTGGCGTCGCCGAAGGCATCCTTGAACACGGGCTCCAGCTTCGTCACCAGCGCCTCGCTGTTGACGATGGCGGCACCGCCGCTGATCAGCTGCACGTCTGGCGCCGGCGCGCCCGCCATCGCCGCCGAGGCGAAGGCCACGCGGCGTACGCCATCCAAGAGCTTGGCGCGCACGGCCGGGCTGTAGGAACGGATGGTGCCGCGCACCTGCACGCTATCCGGGATGATATTGCCCACCGTGCCGCCCTGGATCGCGCCGATCGTCACGACGCCGAATTCCTTCGGGTCCTTTTCGCGGCTGACGATGGTCTGCACGTCGACGACGAAGCGCGCCGCGATGGTAATCGGGTCCAGCGATTTGTCGGGCGCGGAGCCGTGGCCGCCGCGGCCCTTGAAGACGATTTCCAATGCGTCCGAATTCGAGGACACGGCGCCGGCGTTATAGCCCACGGTGCCATAGGCCAGCGGCCAGGAATGCAGGGCAAAAGCATAGTCCGGCTTCGGGAAGCGCTTAAAAAGGCCGTCGTCCAGCATGGCTTTCGCGCCCGACACGGTTTCCTCGGCCGGCTGGCCGATGAAGACCAGGGTGCCCTTCCACTGCGATTTCAGTTCCACCAGCGTGCGCGCGGCGCCGAGCCAGCTGGCCATGTGGATGTCGTGGCCGCAGCTGTGCGTCACGAAACTCTCGCGCCCGTCGCTGACCGCCTTGGCGCGGCTGGCGTAGGGCAAGCCGGTCTTTTCTTCCATCGGCAAGCCATCGAGCTCGGTGCGCACCAGCACCGTCGGGCCGGCGCCGTTTTTATAGACGGCGACGATGCCGGTCTTGCCGACCTTTTCCGTGACCTCGAAACCGAGCTTGCGCATTTCGCCGGCGAGCTTGCCCGCCGTGCGCACTTCCTGGAAGGCGATCTCCGGGTGCGCATGCAAGTCTTTATAGACCGTGTCCAGCCACGGGTACATGCCGTCGAGACGCGTTTTGATGTCGTCCTTCAGCGGTGCGGGAGACTGGGCCAGCGCGAGAGGCATGGCAAGAGCGAGAACAGCGGCTGCGATCGGCTTTTTCAACGGGCACCTCATCGAATGGGAGAACGGGAACCAGACAGCAAAGGCCCGGCGCGGCGCCAGGCCTGGCAATTTACGCGGCGCTCGGACGCGGCAAGGCCACCGACTTCTTGCCGGCGACGGCAGGCGCCAGGGTGATGCCCGGCACGCGATCACCCTGCAGGGTCACGTCGAAGGCCATCAGCTCGTCGCGGCGGAAGGCGTGCACGGTGAGCTTGTCGCCCACGCGATAGCGCGACAGCAGGGCGTCGACATTCGACGGGTTGCCGTTCACGCGCAGGCCGTCGATGGCGATCACGATGTCCAGCGCCGACAGGCCGGCCTGGTGCGCCGCCCCGCCCTCGTGCACTTGCGTCAGCTTGGCGCCGAGAGGATCGCGGCCGATGCCGGCGTCGAAGGAAGGCTTGCCGCTCTTGCGCTCGTCGACCAGCTTCATGCCGAACGGCGTGAACAGTTTGGCGAGGGGCAGATCGTCGGTGCCGCGCACGAACTTGTCGAACAGGGTGCGCAATTTGAGGCCGCTGACTTCGTCGAACAGCGCCTCGACTTCGGCTTCCGTGACGCCGCGCCCAATCGTCGGATAGAAATCGCGGCCATAGCGCTCCCACAGCGCGCGCATGACGTCGTCGAGCGTTTTGGCGCCGCCCGTCCTGGCGCGGATGGTGAGATCGAAGGCCAGCGCGATCAGCGAACCCTTGGTGTAGTAGCTGATGATCGCATTCGGCGAATTCTCGTCCTGGCGGTAGTACTTGCTCCAGGCGTCGAAGCTGGAATCGGCCACGCTCTGCTTCAGGCGACCGCTGCCGCGCAGCACGCTGCCGATGGTTTTACCCAGCAGCTTGAAATAGGTCGCTTCCTTGATGATCCCGGCGCGCACCAGCATCAGGTCGTCGTAGTAGCTGGTAAAACCTTCGAACAGCCACAAGAGCGGCGTGTAGTTCTCGACCTGCAGGTCGTAGGGCGCGAACACGGCCGGCTTGATGCGCTTGACGTTCCAAGTGTGGAAGTACTCGTGGCTGCACAGGCCGAGGAATTTCAGGTAGCCCTCGTTCGGTTCCCCCACCTGCGGCGAGGCGGTGCTCGGCAAATCGGCGCGGGCGCAGATCAGCGCGGTCGAGGCGCGGTGTTCCAGGCCGCCGTAGCCGTCGCCGACCGCCATCGTCATGAACACGTAGCGGTCGACCGGCGCCTTCTTCGTACCCGGTTCGAACAGCGCAATCTGCGCTTCGCAGATTGCCTTGAGGTCGGCCTGGAGGCGCGCCATGTCCAGGTTCGGCACGCGGCCGGTGATGACGATGTCGTGCGGGATGCCGTGCGCCTTGAAGCTGGCGAGGGCAAAGTCGCCCATTTCGACCGGGTGGTCGATCAGTTCGTCGTAGTCGGCGGCCACGTAGCTGCCGAAGCCGTAGCGCTTGGCGCCCAGTTCCTTCATCGCAGTGGCGACGCGCCAGGTCTTGGCAAGCGGGTCGCCCGGGCGCTGGATGTCGACTTCGTGCGGACCCGCTTCCTGGCCGAGCACGCGCAGGAACACGCTGGTGCCGTTGAAGAAGCCGTGGGTCTGGTCGAGGTGGGCGGCGCGCACCGACAGGTCCCAG
Source organism: Massilia sp. Mn16-1_5 (assembly GCF_004798585.1). Lineage (GTDB taxonomy): Bacteria > Pseudomonadota > Gammaproteobacteria > Burkholderiales > Burkholderiaceae_D > Telluria. The sequence continues at coordinate 253,282 of NZ_PPXQ01000007.1, read as the reverse complement.
GCATAGACTTCATAGTGCAGGGTCAGCGGGCCGGCGCAGGGAGCGGCGCGCCAGGAATGCTTGTCGATTTTGGTCAGCGCCACCGGGGCGCCGTTCGCTTCGGCGCGGATGCGCACGATGTTGCGCGCGAATTCGCGGATCATGTAGCTGCCCGGGATCCAGGCCGGCAGGGCGAACACCTGGCCCTCGGGACTTGGCACCGGCACGGTGACGCTGACGTTGAACAGGTGGCCCGCCAGGTCTTTCGGGACAATGGTGTAGTGGACTGCGCTCTGCTTTTTTTGGGCTGTTTTTTTCATGATCACATAGGGAACGGGCCGATTTCCCATAGTGTAACGGATTCGGCAAAACCCGCGACGCGGCAGGGATTACAGATCGGCCGGCGTATCGATGTCGCGCAGGATGCCGGGATCCATCACCGCGACCTCGGCCACGGGTTCGGACTTCAGCAGCACGCGGGCGCCGTGCTCGCCCTTCAGGGCCAGCAAGGCCGGCAAGTGCTGCTGGCCGAAGGCAACCGGATTGCCGCGGCGTCCTTCGAATACGGGTGCAGCAATGCCGGCGCCCTCTTCCAGCGCGGCGAGCAGTGCGCGCAGGGTGCCCGGGGCCACATACGGCATGTCGCCCAGCGCCACCAGCCAGGCGTCCGCCTGCGGCAGCGAGTGCGCGATCGCGTGCACCAGCGAGGCCGCCATGCCGCTGTCGGCATCCTGGCAGGTCGTGACTTCGCAGCCGAGCGCGCGCAAGGCTGCGGCCACGCCGCCATCCTGCGGCGGCACGACGGCGATCACACGGGGTACAACGGAAAGGAGAATGTGGGCGCTGGCGACAACGACGGCCTCACCTGTGGGAAGCGGCTGCAACAGCTTGTTGCGCAGGCCCTCGGGGTCGAAGCGGCGTCCGCGTCCGGCCGCCAACAGAATGCCGACCGGATTCACGACCGCTTACGCGAGCGTGCCGGCCGCATCCTTGATCGCGGCGCGGATGCGCTGGTAGGTGCCGCAGCGGCAGATGTTGCCGCTCATGGCGCTGTCGATGTCGGCGTCGCTCGGCGTCTTGTTGGTGCGCAGCAGTGCGGTGGCGCTCATCACCTGCCCGCTCTGGCAGTAGCCGCATTGCGGCACGTCGTGGCGGATCCAGGCGGCTTGTATCGCCTGGCCGACCGGGTCCTGGCCGACGGCCTCGATGGTCGTGAGCTTGTGGCCGACGGCGCTCGACACCGGCGTGACGCAGGAACGCACCGGGGCGCCGTCCAAGTGCACGGTGCAGGCGCCGCACAGGGCGGCGCCGCAGCCGAACTTGGTGCCGGTCAGGTTCAGGTTGTCGCGCAGCGCCCACAGGATGGGCGTGGACGGATCGGCGTCGATCTCGGTGTCGCGGCCATTGACGTTCAGCTGCAACATGCTTATTTGATCGACTTGAGTTTCTCTTCCAGCCCCGCCAGGTCGACCGCGCCCGGAATGCGGGTGCCGTCGGTGAAGAAGATCGCCGGCGTACCCTGGATTTTCAGCTTGTGGCCCAGTTCGACGATCTTGTCGTTCGGGGTCTCGCATTTCTCGGGCGCCGCCGGTGGCAGCTTGCCGTTGATCATCCAGTCGTCCCAGGCCTTGACCCGGTCCGGCGCGCACCAGATGTTCTTCGACTTCACGAACGAATCCTCGGACAGGATGTTGTACATGAAGGTGTAGATGGTGACGTTGTCCAGGTCCTTCAGCGTGGTCTGGCGCAGGCGCTTGCAGTAGCCGCAGTTCGGGTCCTCGAAGACGGCGATGGTACGCTTGCCGTCGCCCTTCACCTGCTTTAGCGCCATGTTGAACGGCAGGTCGGAGAACTTGATCTTGGTGAGGTCGTCGATGCGCGTCTTGGTCAGGTTCTTCGAGGTCTTGGCGTCGTACACCTGGCCGATGAACAGGAACTCGCCCTTCTTGTCGGCATACAGGATGTCGGTACCGATGCGCAGTTCGTACAGGCCGCTGTAGGGCGTCGCCGTGATCGAATCGATCTTGGCCCCGCCCAGGCGTGGCTCGATGTTCTTGCGGATGCTCGCTTCCGTCGTATTCTCGGCACCCACGCAGGACGCCATCAGGCCCGTCATCGCCAGCACGGCCAGCTTGGTTTTCAACATCACTATCTTGTTCCTCAAGGTTTTACGACTGTCCAATGGCGTGCGCCATCAGGCGACGCTTAATGAAGGGCAACTTATCGAGCAAGTTTAAGCCCAAATTGCGTGCAACGCGCAAAGGTTCCAGGTTCGCGCCGAACAAACGTTCAAGACCATCGGTCGCTAGTTGCATTAAAAGAACATCTTCCTTTCGTGCGCGGGCGTAACGCGCCAGCACGCGCTCGTCGCCGATGCCGCGGTGCTCCTCGCGCTCGCGCACCACGCGCAGCAGGTCGACGATGTCGCCGAAGCCGAGGTTCATGCCATGCCCGGCCAGCGGGTGGACGGCGTGCGCGGCGTCGCCGATCAGGGCCACGTGCGGCGCGGTCAAGGCATGCGGGCGCACCAGCGCCAGCGGCACCGCCTTGAACGCTTCCGGCTGCAGCGGTTTCAGCGCGCCCAGCGGTCCGTCGGCATACTCGCACAGTCGCACGGCCAGCTCGCTCATCGATTCTTCGGCCAGGGTAGCGGCCAGGGTTTCCGGCGCCGACCAGACGAGCGAGACCCGGTTGCCAGGCAGCGGCAGCAGCGCGATGATGCCGTCCGCGCAGGTGAACCACTGGTGGGCCACGCCGTGATGCGGCTTTTCGCAAGCAAAATTGGTGACGATCGCCTTCTGGTGGTAGGAACGGTAATCGATGCCGATGTCGCACTGCCCGCGCACCCAGGAATCGCGCCCGTCGGCGCCCAGCACGAGCTGGGCATCGATGCGGCGCCCGTCTTCCAGCTGCACGGCGGCACCGTCCGGACCGCACGTCAGGCGCGAGCCGCAGCCTTTGACGATCTCGACCTTGTGGGCGAACTTCAGGGCGGCGTCCAGCGCTCCGTTCAGATTGCTGTCCTCGACGATCCAGGCCAACGCTCCGGTATGGGCGCCGAAGGCATCGAAGCCGAGGCTGCCGCCATTCTTGCCGTCGCCGTTGACCGCCATCGCATCGACCGGCGCCACGCGGCCCGGATCGAGCGCATCCCATACCTTCAGGGAAGACAGCAAGTCGCGCGCCGTGTGGTTCAGCGCGTAGACGCGCACGTCCCAGGGGCGCTCGCCGGTGCCGGCGGCACTGCTCTCATGCGGTGCGGTGCTGCTCGGCACCAGCAGCGTGACGCTGTGCCCGGCCTGGGCAAAGCCGAGTGCGGCCGTCTTGGCGATGGCGCCATTGCCGACGATGCAGACGTCGCAGCGGGTAACTGAGATGGATGCGGAGGAAGAGTTTGAGGTCGTCATGCCAGGCATTATAGCGGGATGTCCCCTGCGCACCTCAGGTCCGCCGGCGGCCCTGGCCGAAGAAAGTTGCAACGAGGACTTGCAGAGCCGGAATCGGCTGGCTATAATCATGCCTCTCTTGGCCTGGTAGCTCAGTTGGTAGAGCAGAGGATTGAAAATCCTTGTGTCGGTGGTTCGATTCCGCCCCGGGCCACCAAGAATTCAGCAGTACAAACAAAAACGCCGACCTCCTCAGGTCGGCGTTTTTGTTTAGTTCAGGTTCAATCCAAATACCCGCGAACCTAGCGCAATTTTCCAATACGACTCTCGTAGAATGACCGCACGTTTTGGCAGGTCGGCAGGCAACACTTCCAACACGGTAAACCGGAAGTCGAGCTCGCGTCCCGGATTGTCGGCAAGGAGTTGCATCAACCGAATATTCCCTCCGTGCCCGCTGGCTGCGTAATTCCCCCAACGGCTTAGCAGACCCTGGCGACCGCTCGCCGAGCCGATGTAATGAGCGCCGCTACGCTCATCCGTGATCAGGTAGATCGCACTAATTCCCAGCAATCCTTGCTGCCAGGCGGCATCCTGCAATGCGATTTTCAATTCGGACATGACCAGCGATGCACCGGCCAGCCCGCCGAACGGGATTGCGCATTCCTGTCGTATGGAAACTGGATAGGAAGCTCTGGCAGTGGCCGCGTCAGCCGGATACAAGACCCTTCGCCAGGCCAACTCCTTGCCCAGCCACTTGATTTCCAACTTCAATCGCTGCTCCGCAAGAAAACCGGTTTCCTGAAGATCGTGGAAATATCCGGTCCACTCTTCATGCAGCGGCTCGAAGCTGCCTGCGGTTAAGCCTTGGCGGACCGCCTCGCCTGCTGGCATTACAGCTTGCACACGCCAGACGCCAAGCAACAGGCCATGACCAGGCCGGTGTCCAAAAAACGATGCTACAAGACTTCCTTCCGGCATGCGCCTTGGTTGCACCGCTTGATACAGGTTGAGAGCACGCGTACCGATGTATTTGACAAGCGGGTAACGTTTGTCCGCGTGGCGCATGAGTGTAATTTGCTGCGCTTCGGGATTGATACCTTGTTCAGCGAGTAAGTCGAGAAGATTCTGGTCGATATGCATGAGATTGGACGGCTTTGACGGTGTCCTGTTTCAGTCAAACATGAGGAGGTTCGTCAGTTGCAGGGGTAGGAGAATTGTCGCGGTCTCGTAGATGGTGGACACCCTTCCATGCCGCTAATCCAAGCGCCAGGCCGGCGGCGCCGCAGGCTACGATAGGCCAGACAGGTGCGGAAACCAGGCCCAGGGATAATGCGGCTGCGCCAAGGCCGCTCGATCCCAGTACCGTTACCGAACCGGCAGCGATGGAACTTCCGATGGCGGCACCGGCCAAGGCGCTTGCACCGCTGGCTGCGTATGCCGAAGGACTGTCTGCGGCTTCCTTTACAAACGCTTGCAGGTCATCCCACGTGGCGGCAACCGCTTCGGACGCCTGAGGAACGAGACTGATCACGCCCTCCCTGAACCTCGAAGCCGACGACAATACCCGTTCATCGTTCACGACTCGACGTGCCCCATCAATGATTAATGCCACACCGACCGCGACAGCCGCCCCATCGAGCAGCAAGTCACCGAATCCGCCGGATACCTCGAGTAGCGCATCGAGCTGGTCTCCCAACACGTAACCGAAACTACCCAGAATTGCGGCTCCTCCCCCGATGATGACCGCTGCGGGAACACAAGTAACCCCAGCAACCATTCCGACACCGCCGACAAACACGCCCTTCAGCAGCGTCATCGCCAGAGCCGCTGACGCGGAAGCTCCGACCCCAAGTCCCGCCAAGCCACCGATGTCCCGCAGCCGGCTCCCTGCCACGTCCCGGCCCAATACGATCTGGCCACTCGTTACGCCCCACGACACGATTGCAGCACCAAGTGCCATCTCTGCAACCCCTACCTCTGCCTGATGTCGTGCAGCCCATTGTCTGCAATGGTCGAGCGCGCGCTCAAGTGCGGACCGTTCAGTGGCGCGCAGCACGATCTTACTCATCTATATTCTCCAGGGGAAAGCTGCACGGACGCGGGTGTCTGCGGTACATCTTTTCGCTCACATTTGGCGGAATGACTTGCGCATGCGAATGAGAGGGCACCATGACCCGGTGCAAGGACATCATAGCTCATCAGTATCATTGAAACAACATGAAAGGATAGTTCGATTCGCGCGTCTCCTTGATCAGTGAGCTTCACCGAGCGCGCCATCAGGGCGCACCTGAACGGCACAAGGCAACGCGGACGCGCGCTATCCGCCTCCCTGCGCCTGCGCCATCTCGAGCGCCGGCAAGGTCACCGTCAGGAAGGACGACACCTGGCCAATCAGGTCGGCGGCCTGCTGGCGCACCTGCTCCATCTGCAGCGTCGACAGCTCGGCCTGGCGCACCGCCTGCCCGATCAGGGTGCGGCGCTGCAGCAGCGCATCCAGGGTCACGTCCGAGGCGCCGGCGGCCAGCGTCGAGACGACGGCCAGTACCAGCCCGTGCAGATTCAGTTCCTTGGCCGACGCTTCCAGCTTGCGCAGGGCCACTTCGCTGTCTGCCATGAGCTGGACGAGCTGCGCGCGGCTGGCAAGCAGGGCCGGCTTGTATTCGGCGGGCGGCGCCGGCCGGCGGAACAGTTTCTCGAACATGCCCGTTGGCGCTCTGGTGCTTTCCAGCGCGGCGTCCAGCAGTGCGGGCACGCCTATCTCCGAAAACTTCAGGACCAGCTCGGTGATCGGTTGCAGCAGCGCGGCCTGCTCGTGCAGGGGCTCCTCCGCCCACTGCGTGACCAGGCCCAGCCTGACGGGCAGGATGCGCCTGAACAGGACTGCCAGGCGTCCCTCCTCCTGCTCGAACAACAAGGGATGCTCGGCCCGCGCGATGGCGAGGGCGTCGCGCACCGCCGGATGGTCTTCGCTTTCGAACAGCGCTCGGGCCGGAGCTTTTGCGGTAAGGCTCGACGATGCCGGTACCGGCGGCAGGTCGTCGAAGGACAGCGCCTTCGGCGGACCAGCAGGTGTAGCCGGTGCAGCGGCGTCACTGAAGTCGAAGGCACGCGGCACAGCTTGGGGCTGTACCGGATCAGGAGCAGGCTCTGGCTGCGCGCCGAACTCGAATGCCTTGGGTGTCATCGGTCACACGATATGCCAGGAGCGCGGCCGTCCTCAGACGGTGCCGCCCAGCTTGCGAATAAAGGTCGCCAGGTTCAGCTTGAAGCCGGCGCCGACGGCCTGGAAGCGCCATTCGCCATCACGGCGGTACAGCGAGCCGAACTGCAGCGCGGTCTTGTCCGAGTAGTCCGCGTCGAGGTCGTATTCGGCGATCACCTCGCCGGTGTCGTCGTTGTACACCTTGACGTAGGCGTCGGTGACGCGCCCGAAGGTCTGCTTGCGCGCCTCGGCTTCGTGGATGGTCACCACGATCGGCATCTCCATGACTTCCGGCTCGACCCGGGCCAGGTCGACGGTGATGACTTCGTCGTCGCCATCCTTGTCGCCCGTGCGGTTGTCGCCCGAGTGCACGACCGCGCCATCCGGCGAAGTCGTGTGGTTGTAATAGACGAAGTGGGCGTTGCTGATCATGACCGGATCGTCGTTCGCGTCTTTCCTGCACAGGAATACCGACGAGTCGAGGTCGAAGGCCTGGCCCTCGGCCGCGTTGACCTTCCAGCCGAGACCGATCCGGACGCGCTTCAAGCCCGGGGCGGTCTTTTCGAGGTTGATGCGGTGGCCGGTTTGCAGCGTCGTCGACATGGCTTGATTTTCCTTATGGTGAAAATGATAGTTAGGCCGCTGGCGCAGCCGTGGAGAACCGCGCAATCAGCTCGCGCTCCAGTTCCTGCAGTTTCGGCAGCTCGTCCTTGCGGCGCTGCTGGCCTTCGTGCGAAATCTGTTCGAGCTTGTCGAAGGCCGTCACCAGCTGCGCCTGCACGTGCTGGGCCGTTTCCAGGCTGACCAGGGAACGCTGCTTGGCGCGCGCCACCGTCTCCGTATTCTCCAGCAGCATGTCGGCCTGGGCGCGGAAGGCCGCGTCGGTGGCGTCGTAGGCGGCATTCGCCACCGCGGCGCTCTGCTTGGCTTCCAGCTGCAGCAGGTAGAGCGAGAACACGTTGCGCCAGGCGGGGATCGAGACGTTGACGATGTCGGTAAAGGTGTCCGTCAGCGCACGGGCGTTGTCCTGCGACAGGCGGATCTGCGGCACCATCTGCGTGGCCATCAACATGGCGCGTTTTAAATCGTCGATGCGCTTTTCCAGACGTTCCAGACGGCGCTTGAGTTCGGTGGCCTGCTGGGCCTCGAAGGCATTCGCCGGTGCAGCCTGCTGCGCGACCGCCTGGCGCAGCCGGTCGGCCCAGGCTTCGCCCTTCTTCACGTCGGCATCCAGGCCCTGGTAGTACATTTCCAGGCCCTTGTACATCTCGTCGAAGTCGTGGATGCGATTGCGGTGCACGTTGGCATGGCGCGTCATCTCCGACACCAGGGTGTCCATGCGCGATTCGACCACCTGGTACTGCGACAGCATCTTTTCCTTGACCGAGCCAAACATGTTCGTGACGCGCGACAGCAGGCCGCCCGAGCGCAGCTTGGCCGGGTCCAGGCCCTTCGAGGCGGCGATCAGTTCGTTCAGCTGCGCGCCGAACACGTCGGCGTCCGACGCGCGCACGGTGCCCAGCAGCTTGGCCGAGACCTTGGCCACGCCGGCGCCGGTGGAGCCGCCCAGAGATTCGATGGCCTTGTCGTCGATACCGGAGATATCGACGCGCACGACGGGTGCCGGGCTCGGATCCGACAGCGATGCCGGCAGCATGTCCGGCGAACGGGCCGGATCCACCAGCGGCGGGAAGGCGGGTGCTGGCGTGGCAACAGGCGCGGCTGGCGAGGCGGCCGCCTTCGCTTCGTCGTCGGAGGAGAACAGCGGTTTCATGGCATTCCTTCAGGTTGGAAGTGACAACATGAATAGCTTACCACCGGACAACCCGGCTGGTCAGGAGCGGCCGCCTGCCGATGGCGTTTTTGTGGTCATGGCTTCTTTTTACTACGATTTGCTTCAATGGCCCTGCGAATCAGCGCCACGAAGGCGTCGGCGTCGAGGCGCTCGCCTTCCTTCAGGTCGATCGCGCGCCGCGCATTGCCGTCCAGGCTGGCATTGAACAGGCCGGCCGGATCGCTGAGCGCCGCGCCTTTCGGGAAGGTCAGCTTCACGTGCGCTTTATAGGCTTCGCCGGTGCAGAGGATGCCGTCCTGCGACCATACCGGCACCTGCCATTTCCACTCCTCGACCACCTCGGGGTCGGCCTGCAGGATCAGGCGCCGGACCTCCTCCAGCAAGGCGCCGCGCCAGCCGCCCAGTTCGCGGATACGCCCGTCGATCAGCTCGGAGGGCGAGCTCGCCGTCGTTGGTGCGCTCATGCCTTGCTCAGCGCATCGGGTTTGTGCGCCGCTTCGGCGCCGGTCTTGTCGCTGACGACCAGGTATTCCGGATTCTCCTTGGAAGCGGCCACGTGGTGGCCCTTGATATCGGTCGGCTCCGTCAGCTTCTTCTTGACCGTGCCGGTTACCGTTCCCTGGGAAGAATGCCACTGCACCTTGTCGCCAACCTTGAATCCGTCCGTCATGTTGCGCTCCTTTGTGTGAATGAACCACCTGTCCGGCTTGACATCCATGCGCCGCGCATTACGCTGAAAGGATCGATCGGCCGTGGCATGAACGGACGCGATTGCCGCTGGACGGCCGATTTCACCGGCTATACCAGGAGGCTGACATGGATGCACAGGAAAACAAGCGGCTAATCATGGAAGGCTACCAGATGTTCCAGAAGGGCGATATCCCGCAGCTCCTGGAGAGTTACCAGGAGGACGCGCTCTGGATCGAACCCGAGGTAGACAACGTTCCCTTCTCCGGCCTACACAAAGGCAAGGCCGCGATTGCCCGATTCTTCAAGGAACTCGACGAGGCCGCGCAGGCGCTGCGCTTCGAACCGAAGGACATCATCGCCGAAGGCGACAAGGTCGTCGTCACCGGCGAAGCAACCTGGCTGGTCCGGCAAACCGGACGCACCTACGACAGTCCCTGGGTGCACGTGTTCACGATACGCGACGGTAAAGTGGTACGCTTCCAGGACTATCACGACACCGCGGCAGGCGAAAAGGCCTATCGGCCCGGCCAGCCCGGCCAGGCAACGACCGGAGCATCGCTCCATCATTGAAGCGCCTGGAAGACGCGACACGACGCCACCCCGCGGTGGCGTTTTGTTTGTTTATTTGCCGACGACCTTCAGCTGTTTGACGTCGAAGCTCGATTCACCAAAGGTTTCCTTATCGAATTCGCCGGTCAGCTCGACCACCGTATTCTGGTCGATGCTCACGCCGGCCGGAAAATACTTGGCGTCGATTTCGACCGTGATCTTGCCGCTGGCGTCGGCGAATTCATAGTCCTCGCCGCCCTTGTGGCTGAGCAACTTGCCCTGCAGGCGCGCGACCTGGTCGTCCTTGCCCTTGTCCAGTAAATCCTTGGCCGTCACCAGGGGCACACTGGTCGGCCCGGTGTAGCCGGCCGCGGCGGCAGGCTTGTTCGAGGGGTCCGTGTAGCCGGTTGGCTGGGCGATGGCGAAGGCCGAGGCGGCGAGCAGGGTCGTGATGGTGGACAGTTGAAAAATGCGGTGCATGGTCGCTCCTTGTCTGGTGAATGGATGGCCCATTACACCGGCGCGACATTAATGCGATCTTAAGAAGCGCGATCTTGAGAAGGCCAATCGAGCGTCACGCCCAGTCCACGTCCTTCCAGGCCCGGACCGAAGGTGAGCGCGATGCCGTGCAAATCCGCGATGCGCTGGACGATCGACAGGCCCAGCCCACTGCCGCCCTCCTCCTGGCCCAGCACACGGAAAAAGCGCTCGGTCAGGCGCCGGCGGCTGGTCTCGTCCACGCCGGGGCCGTCGTCGCGCACCATGATCCGGTCGCGGCCCGCATGACGGCAGGCCTCGACCTCGACCCGGCTGCCCGCCGGGCAATAGCGCAGCGCGTTATTCACCAGGTTGCGCAGTACGATGGCGAGCATCTGCGGATCCGCCCGCACGGATTCGATGTCGCAGCGCAGCGACAGGGCAATACCGCGTCGGGCCGCCTCATCGGCATGCTCGGCCTGCAATTGCGCGAACAGGGGCGCCAACTCTAGCGCCTGCCCTTCCAGCTGCTTGCGCACCAGCGGATCGAGGCGCGCCAGCATCAAGAGGCTGTCGACCAGTGCCGTCAGGCGGGCGATGTCCTGGCGTAGCTTCTGGAAGGGCGCAAGCAGGTCGGGATGCTGGCGCTGCAGCAGCTGTACGTGCATGTGCAGGCCGGCCAGCGGCGTGCGCAGTTCGTGGGCGGCATCGGCGGTGAAGCGGCGTTCGGCCTGCAGCGCCGCGTCCAGGCGCGCCAGCACCTCGTTGAGTGCCCTGGTCATCGGCAGCAGTTCGCGCGGCTGGCCGCTTGTGTCCACCTGCGCCAGGTCGTCCGGGGTCTTGGCGCCGATCGCGGCGGCGGTGCGGCGCAGCGGCTGCAACACGCGCCCGGTCAGCCACCAGCACACTAGGGCCAGCAGAACGAGAAAACCCAGCACCGGCAACCACAGCGCTTCGCCCAGTTCTTCCAGGATGTCGAGACGTTTGTCGGCCTGCTGGCCGACCTGTACCTCGAAGCGGCGCGCCTCGTCACGCACCACGAACACGCGCCAGCGCTCACCCATCGCGGCGAGGTCGACGAAACCGTGATCGTCGTCGAAAGCGGCGACGAAGGGTGCGGCGGGTGCGCCGGCGCTACGCTGGAGCACCCGGCCGTTCGCGACCACCTGGTATTGCATGTCGACCTTGCGCGCATTGCGTTCCGAGGCCGGCAGCGGTGCCAGCAGGCCACGTGCGTCGAGATCGGTGGTGGCGGCCATCAGCATGTACGCCGATTCCTCGAGCGCGTCGTCGAACACCTCTCCCGTTTCCTGCCAGGCGATCACGGTGACGGTGCCCAGGCTGCCCAGCCACAGCACCGTGCTGGCGGCCAGGATCGCGGCCAGCAGGCGCCGGCGCAGGGACCAGGGCGGCGCGCCCGCGCTAGGCATCGTCCCTCAGGCGGTAGCCGAGGCCGCGCACGGTAACGATGCTGTCGCTGCCGAATTTTTTACGCAGGTTGTGGATGTAGACCTCGATCGCATTGCTTTCGACCTCCTCGCCCCAGCCATACAGACTTTCCTCGATCTGTGCGCGGGTGACGATGCCGTTCCTGCGCAGCAGCAGTGCATGGAGCACGTGGTATTCGCGGCTGGTGAGCGCCACCTGCCGGCCGTGCAGGCTGGCTTGCCGGGACTCGGCATCGAGGGCAATGCCGGCATGGGTGAGTGCGTTACTGGCCTGGCTGGCGCCGCGCCGAACCGCGGCCCGGATGCGCGCCGACAGTTCCTCGAGCTCGAAGGGTTTCACGAGGTAGTCGTCGGCGCCCAGGTCCAGGCCCTCGACCCGGTCGGCCAGCGCATTGAAGGCGGTGATCAGGATTACCGGCACCGTATTGCCCGCCGCGCGCAAGGCGCCCAACACGGCGTCGCCGGACAGGCCGGGCAGGCCGCGGTCGAGCAGGACGCAGTCGTAATGGTGCGCCAGCAAGGCAGTCTGGGCCGAATCGCCGCGCCGCACCCAGTCCACCGCGTGCCCGTCCAGGCGCAGCCAGGCGAGGATGGTTTCACCAAGGGAGGTATCGTCTTCGACAAGCAGGATGCGCATGGAGGTTCCGGTCGGGGCGGTCAGGAACCGCCAGCGTAAGCCTGCAACATGAAGCGCATCTTAAGAGAAGAGCGCCCCCGGTGAGAAGAGCGCCCCTGGTTCACCACATCAGGTCGTCTGGAATCTTGAAGTCCGCGTACGGATCGTCTTCCTCGGACACGGCCTCGCTCTTCTTGACCCGCACCACCAATGAAGCATCGCGCTCGGCGATTTTATCGGCGATGACGCGCGGCACCAGCTCGGTGCTGTCGCCCAGGCGCACGATCACGAGGCGGCCGGCCATCAGGTGTTGCTGCACCGCGTTCGAGACGTGGATGCGCTCGATCTTGGTGCCGTGGGTGAAATTGTAGGCGACGTCGCCATTGCCTTTGCTCTGGCGATTCTTCTGCACCAGGTCCACGATCTGCGCCATGATCGCCTTTTGCTGGGCAGCGGCGTCGCGCTGGGCGTTCAGTTCGCGTGCGCGTTCGGCGTTCTTGCGCTGCAGCTCGGCAGCCGCCAGCTTCGACTCGTCGACACTTTGCGTGCCGGTGCGGCGCTCGATCTTTTGCTGCTTGCTCTTTTCCTGCTGAACTTGTTTTGCCTTGCCCTTGTTCACCAGGCCGGCTTTGAGAAATTGGTCCTGCAACGATGCCATCGTCGGCGCTCCTATAAAGATAGGCGCTAGCATAGCAAGGAGCCGCGCCCGCCACCAGCGCCGGGCGCGGTGTGCCCTGTCATCCAGTCGAGCCGGCCAGCTTGTGCGGCAGCGGCAAGCCATCCTGCACCGCCAGCGCCATCAAGGCGTCTTCCAGCACCACCCTGGCCTGTCCCGAGGCCAGTTCGAGCTGCTTGTGCAGCTGCGCATCCTGCGGATTGCGGTTGGCGCACTGGGCGCTGTAGCGCTCGAAGCTGCCGACCAGCAGCAGCAAGTCCGTCAGGTGGCGCGGGCATTCGCAGCTGAGGCGGTTGCCCGCCGCCGCGATGGCCGAGAGCGCCTCCTCGTCGAAGCGCGGCGGCGTGACGGCGACGGCGCTGGCCTCGACGGCCGGCAGGCGCTGCCCGGCCAAGGCCGAACGGCACAGCAGCGCCAGTTCGCCGAGGTCGGCCGGCACGCGCGCGACCAGGTAGCCCTGGGCACGCAAGGCGCGGATCGTGGCGCTGGAACAGAAGCGGTACAGCACGACGGTGGCGGCAACCCCGGCCGCGTCGCGCGCCGCGGCCAGCAGCGGCATGGCGCTGTCGTCCAGCTCGGACAATTCGACCACCAGTACCTGGGCGCCACTCCCATTGCCGAGCTCGCTTACCTGATCCAGCCGGGCGCAGCTGGCGCGCACGTCGAGTCCAAGCGGCTGGCGTTCGGCCGCCACGCGCCGCGCCAGGCTGGGCCCGGCCAGCATGATCGGCACGGGACCGGTACCCACGCGCGCATCGGCGGCGTTCGCGGCCAGCATCGCCTGCAGCTGCTCGCGCGCCAGCCCGGCCAGCACGCCGATCGCATGGCCCTGGTCGACCAGCTGCTTCAGCAGGCTCAGGCGCGCGACCTGCTCGGCCGAGTACAGGCGCTGGCCATGCTCGGAGCGCTCGGCATCCGACAGGCTGTAGCGGCGCTCCCAGATGCGCAGCGTTTCCACCGGCAGCCCGGCCAGGCGCGCGGCGGCGCCGCTGCGATACATGATGCGGTCTTGTTCAGTCTTTTGTGGTGAGTTCATCGTTATTGTCCCGAAGTTGTCCCGTCGACGGCATTATACGGTGCCCAGCCTTGGACACGATTGGGGTTCAATGCATGGAGGTCCTTCGTTCGTGCCAAGAGCCAACTGAATCCGGGCACGAAACGCTTCGGCATATACTTTTTCTTCACGTTTCACTCACTACGCGAGGTTCGCATGCCGCATCTGGGCCTGGTCTGCATTACCAATTCAAAAGATATTCGCTACCGCACGGTCACGCGCACGCGCCTGCATGCGCAGTCGCCGGATGCCCAAGCCAGGATTTTGGAAGACATCTATCGGGACAACCTGCAGACCTTCGACGCGGCCATGCGCTACTGCCAGCAGAATGGCATTTCGCTGTACCGCCTGCCGTCCTCGATCTTCCCCTTCGCCGACACGCCGGAGGGTCTCGCCATCCTGCAGACCCTGTCCGCAAGCCTGGCGCATTCGGGCAAGCGCGCGCTCGACGCCGGCATCCGCCTGGTGATGCACCCGGACCAGTTCGTCGTGCTCAGTTCCGATTCGCCGGAGGTCGTCGCCAACAGCATCAAGATCCTGCAGATGCACGCGGACATCATGGATTTGCTGGCACAGCCGCGCTCGCCCTGGGCGCTGCTGGAAATCCACGGCGGCAAGGCCAAGCGTGCCGATGCACTGGTGAGGTGCATCGGCACGCTACCCGACGCGATCCGTTGCCGGCTCGGCCTGGAGAACGACGAATACGCCTACAGCGCCGAGGAGATCCATGACATCTGCATGCGCAGCGGGGTACCGATGGTGTTCGATGCCCATCACCACATCGTCCACGAAGACCTGCCCAGCTACGACCACCCGAGCGTGGACGAGATGCTGCGCAAGGCCCGTGAGACCTGGGCTGAGCCTGCGCACCAGCTGGTCCACATCTCGAACGGGCGCAGCGGTTTCAACGACCGCCAGCATGCCGACCTGATCGAGACGATGCCCTCCTGTTACGCCGGTGCGCCATGGATCGAGATCGAAGCCAAGTCCAAGGAAGAGGCGATCGACGGCTTGCGGCCCTGGCTGGCATCCCTGGCCTGAATTGAGTGTATTGACAATAAGTTGTAATAAATGCACCATATTGGTGCGAAAATGTAATCATCTGTCTCAGTTTTGTCGAAAATTCTTACATTTCTTCATCAAATTTTTCGTCAAGAAAATTTTCTCCTGAGAAAACAACGACATAGTTTCCTGGCACGCTTAATGCATATCCGGTTGAGGTCGGCAGGGACACATTGCCGCGAAATTGTGGGGTAGCACCCATCGGCACTTCGGGAGCTGCCCCAACGTCTAAAACTTTGGAGGCGCATCAGATGATGAAGAAAGCACTTGTTGCATTAGCGATTTCGGGCATGACTATGTCGGCCCAAGCCGGTGCATTGTTGAATGAAGGTTTTGACGACGTAAGCGGTTTGGCCGCCAAGGGCTGGGTGCTGAACAATGCCAGCACCCCAGCCGGCACCACTGGCTGGTATCAGGGCGACCAGACGCAATTCCGTGCCCAGAACGGCGCGGCCAACAGCTACGCCGCCGCCAACTATAACAACGCTGCCGCAGGCGGGAACCTCGACAACTGGCTGATCACTCCAGAGTTCTCCACCGGTATCAATGGCGCAACCGTCTCGTTCTGGCTGCGCGCCGCCGCGGCCGAAGGCTACAGCGACCAGATCGCCTTCGGCTTCAGCGACGGCAGCAAGGCCCTGAGCGACTTCGTGCTGGCCTCGCCCGTGACCGTCGGTACTGACGGCTGGGTTCGCTACGCCGCGAACATCGGCGGTGGCCTGGGCAATGCCCGCTTTGCCCTGCAATACACCGGCGCTGCCGACTTCGCCAACTATGTCGGCATCGACCGCCTGCAAGTCGCCGAAGTGCCTGAACCAGCGACCACGGCAATCCTGCTGGCCGGCGCAATGGGCCTGGCAATGTCGCGCCGCCGCAAGCGCGGCTGATTGCGACACGGTTTTTGCAAGCCGGAGCGCAAGGCGCTCCGCATACCCCAATACCAGGAGATAGTCATGTCCCAGAAACACCAGTCCGGCCAGCGCCTGCTGTGCGCCGCCGGCATCACCCTGGCCCTGATGGGCCTCGTCACCACCGCGACCGCCCAGGAAGTGCAAAGCGATTCGCTGACCGTCGTGCGCGACGCCGAAACCGGCAAGCTGCGTAACGCCACCGCCGTGGAACATGAAGCACTGAAGGCGCAAGCCCAATCGTCGACCGCCCGCGTGCGCACCCTGCGCGCTGCGCCACAGGCCTTCCAGCAGAAATACCACAAGAGCGGCGCCCGCGGCGTGCGCCTGACCGACGAGTTCACCAACTCCGTACATGCGGTCCGCCAAGCGGACGGCAGCATCTCGACCTACGAGTCGAGCAATGCCGACCAGTCCGCACCTGCTGCCGGTCACGTCCATAACACCACCAAGGTTGAAACGGAGTAAACATGCGCACCACTCAATTTTCGCGTTCCGCCGCTCGCTCGCTGATCGCCGCCGCCTGCGCCCTGACCTGCCTGGCCGCTGAAGCCGCCACCATCAAGATCCAGAGCCGCGACCCGGCCGGCTACGGCTTCAATGACACGACCCCGGTCGCACCGGTGGGCGGCAACATGGGCACCACGCTTGGCCAGCAGCGCTACAACGTCTACCGTTACGTCGCCGATGTCTGGGAAAAGAACCTGCAGAGCGACGTCGAGATCGTCGTCTCGGCCGGCTGGGAAAACCTGACCTGCACCTCGACCTCGGCCACGCTGGGCAGCGCTTCGGCATGGAACTTGTGGCACGACTTCCCGGGCGGCGAACCAGGCACCTGGTACCCACAGGCCCTGGCCAACAAGATCGCCAAGACCAACCTGAGCGCAGGCCAGCCTGACGACGGCACCGGCTACGGCAACGTCGACATCAAGACCCAGTTCAACGCCCGCCTCGGCCAGCCTGGCTGCCTCGACGGCGCGCCGTTCTACCTGGGCCTGGACGGCAAGGCCGGCACCGCCGTGAACTTCGCCGCTACCCTGCTGCACGAACTGGGCCACGGCCTGGGCTTCTCGGTCATGAGCGTGAGCACCTCGTCGGGTAACCGCATCAACGCGGAATACACCGCCTACACCCCGGACGGCCTGCCGAGCATCTGGGAACGCTTCATGTACGACAACACGGCCAAGAAGACCTGGCTGAACATGACCCCGGCCGAGCGCAAGGCGTCGGCGATCAACCCGCTGCAACTGGCCTGGATCGGCCCGAACGCCGTCGCCGGCGCCGCCATCCTCAAGCCGCTGCCAGTGGTGAAAGCCACCAGCCCGGCCGAGACGCTGCCGACGATCACGTACAACGCATCGGCCTTCGGTCCGGCAGTGCCGAGCACCGGCAAGCTGGGCACGCTGGCGAACATCACCGCCCAGGCTGGTGAAACCGGTCCTGGCTGCGAACCGTTCAATGCCGCCAACACGGCCGCCGTCAAAGGCAAGGTCGCCCTGATCAGCCGTGGCACCTGCGGCTTCGCCGTCAAGGTGAAGAACGCGCAGAACGCCGGTGCGATCGGTGTGGTGCTGGTCAACAACGTCGCGGGCGCCATCGCTCCGGGCGGCTCCGATCCAAGCGTGACGATCCCATCGGTCGGCGTGTCGCTGGATGACGGTACCCGCCTGAAGGCAGCCGTCGAAAAAGCCAAGCCATACGGCTCGCGCACCGCGCCAGGCGCGGTCGTTGCCTCGCTGATGATCGACCAGAGCCGCAAGGCCGGCGCCGACCTGGCAGGCCGTCCGCTGCTGTACACCCCGAACCCGCTGGTGGGCGGCTCGTCGGTGTCGCACTGGGACGTCTCGGCTTCGCCGAACCTGCTGATGGAACCGAACATCAATTCGGACCTGACCCTGACCGTCACGCCGCCGCTGGACCTGACCCTGCCGCTGCTGAAGGACCTGGGCTGGTAATCGGCACTAAAAGCTGAGCTTCATCGCAACCGGGCGGGCGGCGCAAGCCACCGCCCGGTTTTTCTTTTTATTTCCCTCCCCCGCTCAAGCGCTGCGCTTGACGATCACCACATCCAGGTACTCGGACGGCACCACCAGCGAGGCCCCATCGGCCATATTGAAACGATCGAGCAGCTCGAGGATGTCATGCTCCAGCAAGGCCTGGCCATGGCCGTCGAGCGCCCCGAACGCCTTGTTCACCGGCCCATAGAAATCGCGGAACACCTGCAGCCAGTGGGCCGCCGAGGTGTAGCGGAAAGCATAATGGCGGCGCGCCGTGCGGATGTCGGCCGCCGCATCCCCGAACAGTTCGCCGATATACGCTTCCGTGCCCCACAGCAGCGGCGACATCACCCCGGCCGGCGGCGGCACGGCCTTGCCGATGACCTTGAACAACTGGCCGATGAAACTGTCCGGCGTCCAGCTCGACAGCGCGATGCGGCCGCCGTCGCGCACCACGCGCAGCAACTCGCTTGCACTGCGCCCATGGTCGGGCGCGAACATCACGCCGTAGGTCGAGATTGCCACGTCGAAGCTGCCGTCCCCGAAAGGCAGGTTTTCGGCGTCGGCCACCTGGAAGGCGATGTCCAGCCCCTCGGCGGCGGCGCGTGTCTTGCCTTTCTCGAGCAGGGCCGGCACGTAGTCGGTCGAGGTGACGCGGGCACCGTGGTGTGCTGCGGCAAGGGTTGCGTTGCCGTTGCCGGCTGCGACATCGAGAACGCTCTCGCCGGCGCGGATGTCGGCCATCTCGGCCAGCGTCTCACCGACGATCTGCAAGGTCACGCCGATGATGGCGAAGTCGCCGCTGGCCCAGGCCGCCTGCTGGCGCGCCTTGATGGCGGCATAGTCCGGCTGCGCAGCCCCGCGCCCTTGTACTGAGCCCGGCACTGCGCCCGGGACCGATTGCGTTGTTTTGTCCATGCTGTCATCCTCCCCATAACAAACCGAGAAATCGAAGAAATCGAGAGATCGAATTTTCAGTATGGTGCGTGGGCGCGCGGCGTGCTTGACCAGGCGTCGGCGCGCTTTGCCCGGCCGTCCTGACGATCATGGAAACCGACACCCTCTCCGATGTGTTGCGCTCGGTACGCCTGCGCGGCGCCGTCTTCTACCAGATCAGCTTTCCCGCGGTCTGGGCGGTGGAAGCGCCGCCGATGCGCGAGCTGGGCCGGCTGCTGTTTCCCGACGCCGAGCATGTGATGGAATACCACGTGCTGGCCAAGGGCGACGGCTGGGCCTGCGTGTCCGGCCTGGCGCCGGTGCGCCTGCGCCCGGGCGACGTCGTCATCCTGCCGCACGGCGACGGCCACGTGCTCTCGAACGACCCGGACCTGCAGCCGACCCGCATCGATCCCGGCTGGGTGGCCGCCACGCGCGACGCGCCGAAACCGATCCCGATCGTGTTTCATTCCCAGTACGAATTCTCCTGGGGCGAAGCGGCCAGTCCGGGCGCCACCGAACTGGTCTGCGGTTTCCTGTCCTGCGACCGCCACCCCTTCAATCCCCTGCTCGACGCCCTGCCGCGCCTGCTGCATCTGCCGGCCTCCAGCAGCGCCGCCGCGCACGCCGAACTGGGGCAACTGGCCCTGCGCGCCGACCGCGGCCAGCCGGGCGCGGCCGCCCTGCTCGAGCGCGCCAGCGAAACCATGTTCATCGACGCCCTGCGCCGTTACCTGGAATGCCTACCGGCCGGCAGCACCGGCTGGCTGGCCGGCCTGCGCGACCGGCAAGTCGGACGCGCACTGGCGCTGATCCACCGCTCCCCCGCCCGGCCCTGGACCATCGACGACCTGGCGCGCGCCGCCGGCCTGTCGAGATCAAGCTTCTGCGCGCGCTTCCTGCGCCTGCTCGGCCAGCCGCCGATGCAATACCTGGCGCGCTGGCGCATGGAAGCGGCCGCCGGCCTGTTGCGCGGCGGACGCGCCCCGGTCGCCTCGGTGGCGCTGGAAGTCGGCTACGAATCGGAAGCGGCCTTCGCCCGCGCCTTCAAACGCGAAACCGGCACCTCGCCGGCGCGCTGGCGGCGCATGCAGCATGCTGGCTGAGCGGCGTGCATTCTGAAAAGTTATGGACGAGCCGCCACTTCGTGTTAGAATTCTCCGCCTTGGCCTGGTAGCTCAGTTGGTAGAGCAGAGGATTGAAAATCCTTGTGTCGGTGGTTCGATTCCGCCCCGGGCCACCAAGAATTCAGTAGTACAAACAAAAACGCCGACCTTCGCAGGTCGGCGTTTTTGTTTTCTGGTGCGCCAGGAAAGACAGGGGTCGTGATACTTTAAAACGATGGGTACGGTCGATCGATATGGTTGGCTGCGGTTGCCGTACGACGATGCCAATCGCAATGCTCTTTGGAGTACGCATGTCAAAACAAGCAGGCACCGATGACGAGGACGCAGCCAGGCAGCAGACGGTCGCGGAGTTCAAGCAGGCGGTGAACATGACGCCAGCCCAACTGGAGAAATGGCTCGACACCGACGATTCCAAGCGGGTCGGCCAGAAGCACGGCAATGCCGAATCGACCGGGCACCAGTCCGGACGCCGCATCGTCGAACTGTTGCACCGGCATGTTCAGGACCTGAGTGCGGCTGACATCGCGCACATGCGCAAGGTGGTCGGGTACATCCACCGACACCTGGCACAGGGGCCTACCCGGAGCGATCCGGCATCGAGCGATTGGCGCTATTCATTGATGAACTGGGGCCACGATCCAGAGAAGAAATGAGCCTGCCGGCATCGAGGATGACCGTGCCGGGCTGGGGGACCATCAGGAATTGCGCAGTACAAACAAAAACGCCGACCTTCGCAGACCGGCGTTTTTGTCTTCAGCTCGCTTCAATGCCCTGCTCGGGCAGCATCGAGCCGGTAGCACCGTAGCGCACATGCCAGGCCAAGGCCTGCTCCAGCACGTGCGGCGTATGGCCGCCACGCCGGTTCGCCTCGGCCACATACTCGCGCAGCATCTGGCGGTAGGGTTCGGCCACGCAGTTCTCGATGATGACCTGTGCGCGTTCGCGCGGCGCCAGGCCGCGCAGGTCGGCCAGGCCGATTTCGGTGACGATGATATCGACGTCGTGCTCGTTGTGGTCGACGTGCGACACCATCGGCACGATGCTGGAAATCTTGCCGCCCTTGGCGACCGACTTGGTGGCGAACACGGCCAGGTAGGCATTGCGCGCGAAATCCCCCGAGCCGCCGATGCCGTTCATCATGTGCGTGCCGCCCACGTGGGTCGAATTGACGTTGCCGTAGATGTCGGCCTCGAGCGCGGTGTTGATCGCGATGATGCCGAGCCGGCGCACCACCTCGGGATGATTGCTCACTTCCTGCGGCCGCAGCACCAGGCGGTCCTTGTAGCGGCCGATGTCGCCGAACACCTGCGCACCCTTGGCCGCCGACAGCGTGATCGACGAGCCGGAGGCGAAATCGAGCTTGCCGGCATCGAACAAATCAAACGTCGAATCCTGCAGCACCTCGGAATACATGCTCAGGTGCTGGAACGGACTGTCGATGAAGCCCATCATCACGGCGTTGGCGATGGTGCCGATCCCGGCCTGGATCGGCAGCAGGCGCTCGGTCAGCCGCCCCAGCGCGACTTCGCGCTCGAAAAAGGCCACCAGGTGGGCGGCGATCGCCGCCGTGTCCCCATCGGCCGGCAGGATGGTCGACGCACTGTCGCTGCGTTCGGTGATGACGATGGCGGCGATCTTTTCCGGCGGGATCATGATGGCGCTGGTGCCGATGCGGTCGCGCGGTGTCATCAAGGGAATCGGCTCGCGCTGCGGACGGTGTTTCGGAATGAAGATGTCGTGCAGTCCTTCCAGCGCCGGCGACTGCGCCAGGTTGATCTCGACGATCACCTTGTCGGCCAGGATCGCGAAGCTGGCGCTGTTGCCGACCGAGGTGGTCGGGACGATGGCGCCGCTGTCGAGGATGGCGACGGCTTCGACGATGGCGACATCGATCGGGGCGATCTGGCCCGTACGCAGCAGTTCGACGGTTTCGGACAGGTGCTGGTCCATGAACATCACCTCGCCGCGGTTGATCGCCGCGCGCAGCGTGGCATCGGACTGGAAAGGCATGCGGCGCGCCAGGACGCCGGCTTCCGTCAGGACCTTGTCGACGTCGCTGCCAAGCGAGGCGCCGGTCATCAGGGTGATCTGCAGCGGATCATGGCGCGCCCGTTCGGCCAGCGCCAGCGGCACCGCCTTGGCGTCACCGGCCCGCGTGAACCCGCTCATGCCGACCGTCATGCCGTCTTCGATCAGCGCCGCCGCAGCGGCGGCACTCTTGATACGCTCGCGCAAGAGCGGATGGCGGATGCGCTCCTGGTACTCGTCATGCATGGTCAATCCTGTATCCTTCGTGTCAAAGTGGAACGGCAGTCATGCGTAGTTCACTAGCATGTGAGTGATTAAATCACTCGCATATGAGTAAGTCAAGGCGTGTCTGTACGCCCTGCGTCCGCTTTTTTGTTCCGATTCATTACGACCACTATCAGGAGTCACCGTGGCCAAGCGCTTCACCCACCGCAACTTGCCACAGCAGCTGTTGAATGCGCGCGACGCGCTGATGGGGCATTTCCGTCCCATCCTCAACCACTATGGCCTGACGGAGCAGCAGTGGCGCATCCTGCGCGCGCTCGACGAGCACGCGCAACTCGAGCCGCGCGAGCTGTGCGCGCTCTGCCAGATCCTCAGCAGCAGCATGGCCGGCATCCTGGCGCGCATGGAGGAAATCGGCCTGCTCCAGCGTGTCCGCCACGAAGCCGACCAGCGCCGCGTGCTGGTCAGCCTTGCGCCGAAGGGGGATGCGCTGATCGACGACATGGCGCCGCTGATCGAAATGCAGTACCGCTACCTCGAGCAGGCATTCGGCAAGCATGCGCTGGAGTCGCTGTCGGCCGCGCTCGAAGGCTTCATCGCCGCCCAGGCCAAGCCGGTACAGCGGGTGGCATTGCCGCCAGCGACAGTACCCGCCCCCGATGGCGTGCAGGCGCCTTCAGGGTCCCGGATGGGTATTGTCGGGTAAAGACGGGATCGCACGCAGGTATTCATACATGGCGGTCAGCTCCAGCTCGGTCTTCTTGCCATAGACCGGCCAGGGCATGACCTGCACGATGGTGCCGGGCGGATCCTTGGGATTGTGCCCGGTGCGCATCATCTGGATGAACTCCCGGCGCGTCAGCCCCGCGGGCCGGCCCGCATTGTCGGGGGTGATATTGGCCGACGTAATCGTCGGCCCGAACTGGCGGCCGCCGGACAGGTACTCTTCGGCATTGAGCCGTTCCGGCTCGCCCTTGAACGGGTCACCCCCTGGCGAATAGGTTGGATGACTGTGGCAGTCGACGCAGCCGCTCGTGTTGACGACGTAGCTGCCCAGCCCGACCAGCTGGCGATCCTTGTCTGCCAGATTCAGCACGACACCGGCCGGAACGATGGCATAGCCACGCTTGACGGGATTCTCGCTGTCGAGAAAATCCCGCAAGAAATTGGCTGCCGAGACCGACACTGCCGCCGATCCAATCAGCGCCGCAACGAGCCAGACGCGACGGCTTCTTCTCCAAGGCTTATTCATGTTCTTTCCCCCAACTGGACAATCGCCCGGCAAGCGCGATCGCACGGGCGCTTACTCAGTCTAGTCGCGGCGACTGGCATCGCCGGCGCTTTGGGCAGACGTTTGAGGTTTCTCAATCAAGGGGGCTGCTGCGGTCCCCGCCCACGAAACTTGGCGCCCTAACCTATACTCCAAGCTCGATGTTCGCATGACCGCCACGGCGGCGATGCGGGAGGGAAGCATCATGAGACCGCGATTCGTATTGCTTGGCGCTGCCACCGCGGCAGCCTCCGTCCTGCTTGCCGCGTCGTCCCCGCAGGCCGGGCGCGTAACCAAGCCTGTCGCCTTCGACCCGCTGTTCGCCCCTGGCGCCGCCTGCGCACCGCCATGGGCGGGCCGGCCCCCGCTGCTCGACAAGCTGGTGCTGGCGCAAGCGGAAACCCGGCCATTCCAGCCGGGCCAGCAGCCGCCCGGCAAGGCACCGCCGGCCGAGCCCGGGCCGCCGCCACTGTATGAGGACCTCGGCACCCTGCACGTGCCGATCACGACCAGGAACCCCAGGGCGCAAGCCTACTTCGACCAGGGCATGCGGCTCACGTTTGCGTTCAACCACGCCGAGGCGGCGCGCGCGTTCCGTGCCGCGCAGGCACTCGATCCCAGCTGCGCCATGTGCTACTGGGGCGAAGCGCTGGTGCTGGGTCCCAACATCAACGCGCCGATGTTTCCCGAGGCGGTGGCACCGGCCGTCCAGGCCGCCTCCACCGCGATGCGCCTGGCGCAAAAGGCCACGCCTGCCGAGCAGGCCCTCATCAAGGCCGTCGCGCGCCGCTACAGCGCCGATCCACGCATGGAGCGGGCCGCGCTCGACAAGGCCTTTGCCGACGCCATGACCGAGGCGGCGCGTGTCTTTCCCAACAACGACACCATCCAGGTGCTGTTCGCCGAAGCGCTGATGGACCTGGCGCCCTGGGATTACTGGGCCGCCGCCGGCACCCAGCCCAAGCACCGCACGGCCGACATGGTCGATGCGCTCGAACGCGTCCTCGAGCGCAACCCCAGCCATCCCGGCGCCGCGCACTATTACATCCACACCATGGAAGCCTCGTCCCAGCCCGACAAGGCGCTACCTGCCGCGCGCGTGCTGGCGCGCCAGATTCCCGGGGCCGGGCATATCGTCCACATGCCTTCCCACATCTATTACCGGCTCGGCATGTACCGGGAAGCGCTGCAGTCGAATGTGGAAGCGGTCGCCATCGACGAGCAGTATTTCTCCGCCTCTGCCAGCGATCCCATTTACCGCGGCGCCTATTACCCGCACAACATCCACTTCGTGATGGTGTCCGCGCTGATGGGAGGAGACGGCAAGACGGCCCTCGATGCGGCCGCCAAGCTCGACAGGGCGGTCGGCACCGATGCCGTCAAGGCCGTCGGCGCCCTGCAACCGGTGAAGTCGGCGCCCTATTTCGCCCACGTCCAGTTCAGCAGCCCGGACGTGCTGGTGTCCCTGCCCGATCCCGGCTCCGACTTCGTGCTGGTCAAGGCGATGTGGCACTACGCGCGTGCCATCGGCTACGTGCGCAAGGGCGCCCTGGAGGCTGCGAGCCGCGAAGTAGCCGCCATCGACCGCATCGAGCGCAGCGCCGATTTCAAGCCCCTCAGCGACTGGGCCATACCGGGACGCGAGATCGTCCGGACCGCCAGGGCGGTGGCGCGCGGCCGCATCGCCGACCTGCAGGGCAAACTACCGGACGCCATCGCCGCCTACAGCGAAGCCGTGGCGATCCAGGATGCCCTGCCCTACATGGAACCGCCTTACTGGTATTACCCGGTACGCCAGTCGCTCGGCGTGGCACTGCTGCGCGCCGGCCAGCTGGGCGAGGCCGAGCAGGTCTTCCGCACCTCGCTGGCACGTACCCCGAGCAATGGCTGGGCACTGCGCGGACTGATGGAGGTGTACCGCGTCCGTGGCGATACCGCCGCGCTGGCCGCTGCCCGGCAGCGCTTTGCGAACACCTGGCTGGGCCAGCCGGACGGACCGGCCCTGTCTTCGCTGTAGCCTTTAATCCTTCTTTTCCCTGAATTCGCCGTCGATCACCATATCGTCGGTGCTTTTTGGGGGACGGGGTTGGCCAGCGAACTTGAAGACAGAGCCTATCGTTCGATCGAAAACCGTTCGCCTCAACCAGGGATAGCCAAGAAGGAAAGCCGTCGCGAAACCTGTGAATGCCGCGGGCACGTAGTCGCCTTGCACCAGAAAGTGCAGCAAGCAGAGCGCGAGCAAGCCCACGATGAGCGGCCGGCGGACAGGTTTTGGTAACAGACCGACGATGCGCAGCTTACCGTTGCTAAGCTTAGGAAATCTTGCAAGAAGAACGCCAAGAAGCAGCCCTGCCACGAACCGGCTTGTACCGAGATAATCGGCCAGGACCCCGATGACAAGGTAACCGGTGTAGGTCATCGTGCTGGCCAAAGCCGCCAGCACCAATAACACTGCCGCGATCGCCAACTTGGGCCGGCCTAGCGCCGCGCTGATAATAAACCGTAGGATTTGTGTACTCCTGTTAATCGACATTGACAAGCCATCGCAAATTTTAACAGTACCTTCCGTGCCGGGCTGTTCGATCATCAGCGGCAAGCCCTGGCGCGAGCGATATGCCCATGTCGGCGTGCGGCCGCCCTGTCGGAAAATTTGACGACTCATCCATATATAAACTTAACTTTTCGTTAAAATTCAAGCAGCTAGCATAATTGGTACAGGATTTGCTCAGCGCCTCCCTGCGGCTGTCATGTCGACGGTCGATCACAACTAGGGGGAACTATGGCTACGCAACGCTTTACCGCACTCCTGCATCGCGCACTTCCCGTTCTGAGCTTGTTGATGAGCGCCGGCGCGGCACATGCCGCGCCGGTCTACTGGACCGACTGGACCGGCACCGACTCCGATCCAGGTCCCGGCTTTATCGGCCAGGGCACCATCACCACTTCGACCTCGACCGTCGGCGTCACGTACACCAATGCCGCCGGCGTCGGCTTCTACCAGTCCAGTGGCGGGACGGACTATTGGATTCCGCGTACGCCCGTAGGGAACTCGCCCTACACCAGCGCCCAGGTCGACAATCCGCCACCCGACAGCGACATCATCGCCCTCCAGTTCGCAGGCAACCAGACCCTGACGTTCTCGCAGGCGATCGTCAATCCGGTATTCGCTTTTGTCAGCCTGAACGGCAACGGTTACGCCTTCCTCAACCAGGACTTCGACATCCTCAGTTTCGGCGCCGGCCTCGGGCAACCCGCACCCGGCAACAATAGCTGCGGCTATTGGGGTTGTGGCGGCGTGACCAAGGAAGTGGTCGATCTGGGCAACGGCAACATCGAATATCGGCTGATCGGTACAGGCGAACCGCACGGCTCCATTCGCTTTACCGGTACATTCGACACGCTGACCTGGCGCAGTCTCACCAACGAGTTCTGGAATGGTTTCACCGTGGGGGTGCAGGGAACGGCCGACGAGGAACCACCGCCACCGACCGAGGTGCCGCTACCGGCTACCTGGCTGCTGTTCGCCGTCGGCAGCGCGGGCATGATGGCGGTGCGGCGCGCGCGCAAGACGCCCCGGTAGCGCAAGGGTGGCAGAGCAGAAGCGCCGACCATCCCGGTTGGCGTTTCTGCCGGCGAG
This sequence comes from Massilia sp. Mn16-1_5, assembly GCF_004798585.1. Classification (GTDB taxonomy): domain Bacteria; phylum Pseudomonadota; class Gammaproteobacteria; order Burkholderiales; family Burkholderiaceae_D; genus Telluria. Next base: position 226,220 of record NZ_PPXQ01000007.1, on the reverse strand, counting down.
CCGGCCTCCAGGAAGATGGCGCTACAATCGTCCAATGAAGATGCGCAAGAAATCCGAGCTCCCCACCAAAACTTGCGCCCACTGCGCCCTGCCCTTCAGCTGGCGCAAGAAGTGGGAGCGCGACTGGGAGCAGGTGAAATACTGTTCCGAACGCTGCCGGCGCGCCGCCAAACCGGATGACAAGCCTGACGCCTGAAGCCGCTCAGGCCGACAACCTCACTTCCAGCCGCTCGATCACCTGCTGTAGATCCCCCGGCGGCACCGGCGGGCTGAAGTAATAGCCCTGCCCGATGTGGCAGCCGTGCGCCAGCAGCCAGTTCATCTGCTCACGCGTTTCCACGCCCTCGGCTACGATCTTCATCTTCAGCGCATTGCCCATTGCCACGATGGCCTGGGTCAGCTTTTCCGCGTTCGGATCTTGCAGCATGCTGTGGGTGAAGGACTGGTCGATCTTGAGGCATTGCAGCGGCAGCTGGCGCAGGTAGCTCAGCGAGGAAAAGCCGGTGCCGAAGTCGTCGAGCGAGGTCGAAATGCCGCTGTCGTTCAGGGCGCGCAGCACGTTGCGGGTTTCGGCCAGCTGGCGCATGAAACAGGATTCCGTGACCTCGATTTCCAGCGCCTCCGGCGGCACCCGGTATTCGGCGAGCAGCCCGGTCAGATAGGGAACCAGGTTGGGCGAGAGGATGTCGGCGATCGACAGGTTGATCGCGATTGGCAGCTTGGGCAAGCCGTCGCTGTGGCGCTGGGCCTGTTCGGCGATGGCGTTGCGCATGACCCAGCGGTCGATGCGGATGATCTGGTCGCTGTGCTCGGCGATCGGGATGAAGGCGCTGGGACTGTTCTCGCCACGGGTCGGATGGTTCCAGCGCACCAGCGCTTCCAGGCCGACGGCCTTGCGGCTGATGAGGTCGACCTTGGGCTGGAACACCAGCGACAACTGGTTGCGCTCGATGGCCTCGTCGAGGTCGCGCTCGAGCAGGTAGTAATCGCGCTGGCTGGCGGCCATCGCCAGCTCGAACACGACACTGCGGCTGCGTCCCAGGGACTTGGCCTGGTACAGGGCCAGGTCGGCGTGGCGCAGCAGTTCGCTGACGCTGCGGCCGTGGGCCGGCGGGATGGCGATGCCGATCGAAATGCCGAGCCGGAATTGCTGGCCCTTGATATCGAAGGGCGTGGCGACCGCCTGGTGCAGGCGCTCGGCCAGGGTCAGCGCGGTGGCCGCGTTCGGGTGCGGGATCTGCAGCAGCAGCATGAACTCGTCGCCGCCCAGGCGCGCCAGCAGGTCGAATTCGCGCATCACCGCTTTCAGGCGCAAGCTCAATTGCTGCAGTACCAGGTCGCCCGTTTCATGGCCGTAGGTGTCATTGATCTTTTTGAAGTGATCGAGGTCGAGCAGCATCAGGGCCGTGTTGTACTGGCCGTCCTCGAGGCGGCGCGCGACCTCGTCTTCCATGGCACGCCGGTTGTAGAGGCCGGTCAGGTGGTCGTGGTGGGCGCGCCAGTGCAGGGTTTCCTGCATCTTGCGGTTCATCTGCAGCTTGTTCACTTCGCTCAGGATGCGCAGCAGGTTCTGCAGCGCGTCGGCCTCGGCCTGTTGCCAGGGCGCCGAGTGGCCGCGCACCGATTGCTGCCACTTCGTGAATGAGCGGCGCGGCTCCAGCCGTACCCGGCCGTCCGGCAGGGACACGAGGTGCTTGACCGGTTCGCCGCCCCAGTGCACCTGCTGCACCACTTCCTCGCGCGCCAGGAAACAAAAAATGATGTCCTCGTCGTGGCGCTGCGCCAGCAGCAGGCCGGCCGCCTCCGGCAGGAACATCAGCGCGCGCTTTTTCGAGGTCAGCAGCTCGTCCCACATGCGCACCGCCGGCCCCTGGTCCTGCAAGCCGAGCCGGGCGCCGACCTCGTCGAGAATCTGGTGGGTGCCGCCCTCGCGCCGGCCCGGCCCGCCGACACAGGCGAGCGTCCCGATACGTACGCCCAGGGTGCTGGCATTGAAGGCCGCGAGCAGGCGCGGCAGCCAGAGCTCGAGCACGGTCGTGATGTCGCCATCCTGGATCAGGGCCTGGTGCAAGCCGTTCAGCAAACGGTCCAGGCGCAGGCGGTGGCCGACCGCTTCCAGGTGGGACAGCGCCTCGATGCGCATGTTCGCGATTTCCGCCAGCAGTTCGGCGATCTGGCGCATGCCGTCGCGGATCTGGTGCGGCGGCGTGCGCGGCGCGTGGTGGTGGCAGGCGATCAGGCCCCAGAGCTTGCCGTCGCAGACGATGGACAGGGTCAAGGTGGCGCGCACGCCCATGTTGCGCAGGTAGGCCAGGTGCACCTCGGACAGGCCGCGCAGCATGCAATGGCTCTGGTCGAGCGCTTCGCCGTTCGGCAGCAGCGGCGGCACCAGGCCATCCATCGCTGCCTCGACGTCGGCCAGCACGCGCAAGGTATTGGTGAGATACAGCCGGCGCGCCTGGCTGGGAATGTCGGAAGCGGGAAAACGCAGGCCCAGGTATTTCTGCTGGTACCCGCTTGCAGTGTGCTCGGCCACCACCTCCCCGCTGCCGTCGGACAGGAAACGGTAGATCATCACGCGGTCGAAGGCGCTGACTTCCCGGATCACCCTGACGCTGTCGCGGAAGAAGGCATCGAGGTCCTCGGAGCGGCGCAGGCGGCCGATGACGCCGGCGAAGTCGGCGAAGACCTGGTTCTGGCGCTGCTGCTCGTCCGGGCTGGCGAGCATGGGCAGCCATTCGATGATCGCCCACTCGCCGCGGCGGTGGCCCAGGCATTCCCACTGCGGGGAGACCGGGCCCGCGAGCTCTTCCTGCGGCTGGGTCAGCTCAAAACGCGGACGCCAGGGCAGCTGCACCGGACGCGATGCCGGCAGGGAGTCGAGATCGAGCGCCTGGGTGTCGTCCGCAGTGGCCACCCATTCCGACAGTGGCCTGGAGAGCGGCGCCGCGGCATCGGCCAGGCCGGGCCAGTGGCGCATGATGCCGGCCGAGACCTGCACGATGCAGCCGCTCGCCACCTCCACCACCATCAGGAAGCCGTAAGCCTGCACCGTACCCAGCAGGTGAATCGCTTCCTGGGCACAGGTTTTTTCCAGTTCGGCCGGGATGGTGTCGTCACGTCCACCGGGGCTCATGCTCTGCCTCTCCTTCGATGCGGACATGCAGATATCGACGCCGATCCAGATTCAGACTCGTATCCTGCGCGTTGGTTCCGCAGTCAGTGCATTGACGATGTAGTTATGCAACACCGAGATGAGAGGCTCAGGACAATGCCGCTTAATTGGGCTATAGTAATGCATTGAAGCAATTTGTCTTTCTAGTTAGACAACTACATGCTGCGGCAATCCGAAAGCATTGCGTGGCGCCCCTCACCGATATTGCGCATTGGCGCACCCACATTTTCTCCCGCCTGCTGTCGATCGTGCTGGTCCTCGGCGTCGGCACGGCCATTCCCAGCATCGTGTTGGCCGCAGAGGAAGGCCTGTGGGCCCTGATCGCGGTCGACCTGGTCGCCATCGGCTGGCTGCTCGCCGTGTGGCGCCTGCGCAATTGGACGTATCACACCCGCGTCCTCCACTTCATCGCGATCGTCTTCCTCGTATCGACCGGGATGATCGTCAACGTCGGTCCGGTCGCCCAGATCTACATGATCGGGCCACCCGTGTTCGCGGCCGTCCTGCTGGGAAGACGTCAGGCACTGAGCGCGCTCGGGATCAGTACCGTGCTGATCCTGCTGCTGAGCCTGGAGGGCGAGCTCAAGACGGGACACGCCGCCGCCGGCGCTGCGCTGCTGCCGTCCTGGACCATCGCACTCAATTTCTTCTTCATCGGCGCCCTGATCACGGTGTCGTGCAGCACGCTGCTGCAAAAGCTGGAGTCCTCGCTCGGCCACCTGCATGGCGTGGCGCAGTCGCTGGAAGAAGGCAAGGATGCGCTGCACAGCCTGAATGCGGAACTGCGCCTCACCGCCGCCGCCGTCGCCCAGCTCAACGACATGGTGCTGATCGCGGGAACCGACGGTACGCCCGAGGTTCCCTGGCCGATCATCTTCGCCAACGACGCTTTTGTCCGCCGTACCGGTTTTGCGCGCGAAGCGGTGCTCGGACGCAGCATGCTGATGTTCAGCGGCGCCGGTTCCGACCCGGCCGTGGTGGCCGGCCTGGTCGAGGCCATGGGGCGCGGCGAGACGGCCAGCGCCGAAGTCCTGACCTATACCGCCAGCGGCGCGCCCGCCTGGACCGAGATCGAGATCGTCCCCTTCCGCGACGAGGCCGGCGTTCACACGCACTGGGTCGTCGTCGCGCGGGACATCGGCGAACGCAAGAAGGCGGCCACCGCCATCCACCGGCTCGCCTATTACGACGTGCTGACCGAGCTGCCGAACCGGCGCTATTTGCTCGAACGCCTGGACGCGCTGCTGCTGGAAGCGCAGTCCGGCCAGGGCTGGGGCGCCGTCGTCTTCATCGACCTCGACCATTTTAAATACGTCAACGACGCGCGCGGCCATGCGACCGGCGACGCCCTGCTGCGCACCGTCGCGGCGCGCCTGTCGACCCTGATGCAGGAAGAGAAAGGCGATTCGGTGGCCCGCATCGGCGGCGACGAATTCGTCGTCCTGCTGCCGCGCATCGGCCACGACCACGAAAGCGCGCGCCAGGCCGCCCTGCTGCATGCCGAGCGCCTGCGCGACGCCTTATCAAACGCGGTGGAGGTGGACGGCAACCGCTACAACGCCTCGGCCAGCCTGGGCGTGACCCTGCTGCCGCATCCGGGCCAGAGCGCCGCCGACCTGCTGCGCGAAGCCGACACCGCCATGTACCACGCCAAGGCGCGCGGCCGCAACGGCGTGGCCCTGTTCGAAGCATCGATGCGCACCGAATCCGAACAGCGCCTGACGCTCGAGCGCGATCTGGCCGGCGCCATTGAACGCGGCGAATTGCAGATGCACCTGCAGCTGCAGTGCGATATCGACGGCACGCCGACCGGCGCCGAGATGCTGATGCGCTGGCAGCGCGCCGACGGCCGCTTCGTGCCGCCGGACGTGTTCATCCCGATCGCCGAAGCCAGCGGCCTGATCGTGCCGCTGGGCGAATGGGCCCTGCACCAGGCCTGCCTGTCCTGGCTGCGCCTGAACGAGGCGGGCTACCCGCTGCCGCTGTCGGTGAACGTCAGTCCGATGCAGTTCAGCCAAACCGATTTCGTGGCCCAGGTGCGCGCCGTGCTGGAGCAGACCGGCGTGCCGGCCGGCCAGCTGATCCTGGAACTGACCGAAGGCCTCCTGATCAAGGACCGCGAAGCCACCATCGCGCGCATGCATGCGCTGGCCGCGATCGGCATCCGTTTCTCGATCGACGACTTCGGCACCGGCTACTCGAACCTGGGCTACCTGAAACGCATGCCGCTCTACGAGCTGAAGATCGATAAAAGTTTTATCCGCGATACGCCGGACGATGCCGACGGCGCCGCCATCGTGCGCTCCATCCTCGCCATGGCCGCCCACCTGCGCCTGCGCGTGGTCGCCGAGGGCGTCGAGACGCGCACCCAGGCCGACTTCCTCAGCGCCAACGGCTGCCCGACCATGCAGGGCTATCTGTTCGCGCGGCCGCAGCCTTTGGCGCAGGTGATCGCCGCCCTGCAGGACGCCACTTCAACACACCAGGCTTGAACATCGGCGCATCTGGCACATACTGAACGTTCCACCTCTTGACGGGAGCGAATCATGAGCGCGCAGCAGAATGAGCAGAATGTCGAGCTGGTCCGGCAAGCCTACGCCGCCTACGGGCGCGGCGACGTCGCCGGCGTGCTGGCCCGCATGTCGCCGGACATCGAATGGGAAATTCCCGACGTCCCCGCCCTTCCCTTCACCGGCAAGCGCCACGGCACCGAGCAGGTTGCCGAGTACTTCCGGCTGGCTTCGGAAGTGATGGGAGTACGCGCCTTCGTGCCGCAGGAATTCATCGCGCAAGGCGACAAGGTCATCGTGCTCGGCCACGGCTCCTGGACCGCCCTGGCGACCGGCCAGGATTTCGAGAGCGACTGGGTGGACGTGTTCACGGTCCGCGACGGGCGCATCGCGGCCTTCCGCGAATTCATGGATGCGCACGTCGCCGTGGAGGCCTTCCAGTGCTATCCGCTGGGGGCGGGATCGAGAGTGGCGGCCGATCCGGTACCGCATTGAGTCCTAGCGCAGCACCTGCAGCTTGGTCTTCTGTCCCTTGCGATAGGTGTACAGCGTCAGCGCCGCATTTTTCAAATCGCCCTTCGGATCGAAGGCGATGTGGCCGGTGACGCCGTCGTACTGGATGGCGGCCAGGGCCGGCAGGAATTTCGCCGGCTCGCTCGAGTTCGCCGTTTGCATGGCTTTCGCGAACACCATCACGGCGTCGTACGCGTAAGGCGCATAGGTCTGCAGCGGCATCTTGTAGCGCTGCTGGTAGCGCTGGACGAAGGCCTGCATGCCGGCTTCCTGCGGACCTTCGACCCCTCCCGCGACGACGCAGAACACCTTGTCGTCGACCAGGGCGTCGCCCGCCAGTTGCGGCATCTTCTCGGAGCAGACGCCGTCGCCCGACACCAATTTCGCGCGCAGGCCGAGCGCCTTCATCTGCTTGAGCATCGGGCCGGCCACCGCGTCCATGCCGCCATAGAAGATCACGTCCGGATCGCGTGCGCGGATCTGGGTCAGGATGGCATTGAAATCGGTTGCCTTGTCGTTGGTGAACTGGCGGCTGACGACGCTCGCCCCTGCCCCGCCGGCTTTTACTCCCTTCACGAATTCGTCGGCCAGGCCCTGACCGAAGGCGGTGCGGTCGTCGATCACGGCGATCTTCTTCGCCTTCAGGGTGTTCATCGAATAGCTCGCCAGCGTGCGCCCGACCATGTTGTCGTTGGCGACCACGCGGAAAGCGGTCTTGAAGCCTTGATGGGTGTAGAGCGGCGTGGTCGCGGCCGGGGAAATCTGCGGGATGCCGGCGTTGGCATAGATCTTCGAGGCCGGCACCGTCGTGCCCGAATTCAGGTGGCCGACCACGGCCGCCACCTTGGCATCGACCAGCTTCTGGGCGACGGCGGCGCCGGTCTTCGGATCGGCCGCGTCGTCTTCCGGCTGCAGCACCCACTGTACCTTGCGGCCGCCGAGCACGATGCCTTTCGCATTGAGTTCGTCGATTGCCATGCGAGCGCCGTTTTCGATGTCCTTGCCCTGGTGGGCGCCGGTACCCGAGAGCGGGGACGCGGTCCCGATTTTTACTTGCAGGGGTTTGGCGGCGGGTTGGGCGTGGATGGGCGCCGCGGCAAGCGCGAGCACGGCGGCAAGGATGGCAGGCTGATGCATGGCGAATGTTTTCATGAACGGTGCGCTCGATTGTACTGCCGAGCCGGCTGATGTCCGATTCGTTAATCCGAAGCAAACGCTCCTTCGACCCATCTTTTCGGCCGTTCGTCACATGGCCCGGGTCTTCTACCTGCTCATCCGCTACGCTCCTGCATCTGAAACGACATCGATCATCTTCTCTCTGGAGGCAGGCATGGCAGTCAGGAACCTTGCAGTCGCAGCATTCGTCGTCGGCAGTCTGTTGTCGCACCAAGCCTTCGCGGTACCGGATGCCTCCTTGAACAGTGCCGCACGCCAGGAAGTCGTGCAGACGCTGGCAACCAAACTGAAAGCCAACTATGTCCTGCCCGATGTGGCGGAACGGGTCGCCGCCGCCATCGTCAAGAAGAACGCCGACGGCGGCTATGCCGCGGCAACGAGCGCGCAGGCCTTCAGTGCCGCACTCTCGAAGGATCTGCGCGAGCTGAGCAAGGACAAGCATTTCCGCACCGACCATGACGAGCGCTTTCGCGAACGGAGCGATGACGGTTTCCCGACCCGGGCGGAAATGGAAGCAATCCGTGACCGGATGGCGCAGCGGGGTTATGGCATCGAGAAAGTGGAACGCCTGATGGGCAATGTCGGGTATATCGATCTGCGCGGCTTTGGGCCGACCGAATTCGTCGGCCCCGCCTATACCGCCGCCATCAGCCTGCTGTCAGGAACGGACGCGCTGATCCTCGACCTGCGCCGCAATGGCGGCGGGCGTCCGGCCAGCGTCGCCTACCTGATGAGCCATTTCTTCCCGATGGGCGACGAGCGCCACCTGAACGACCTCTATGACCGGCCGACCAACACCACCCAGCAATACTGGACCAACCCCGCGATCACGCAACGCTACGACAAACCCGTCTACGTGCTGACCTCGGCCCGTACCTTCTCCGGCGGCGAGGAATGCGCCTACGATTTTCAAACGCAGAAACGGGCGACCCTCGTCGGCGAAACCACGGGTGGCGGCGCCAACCCGGTCGGCCCTTAGAGCATTGGACATGGCATCGTCGTCGCCATCCCACGGGGGCAGGCGATCAATCCGGTCACCAAGACCAGCTGGGAGCAGGTCGGCGTGAAACCGGATATCGCGGTGCCGGCCGCACAGGCCCAGCAGACGGCGCACGTGGCTATCCTGAAGCAGCTGATTGCCACGAACAAGGACGAGGGCTTGCGTGACAGCCTGCAGCGGGCGCTGGCGATGGTGGAAAAGGGGGAGAGCGAGCCGGCGGTGTATACGCTCAGGCAGTGAATCGACAAAACGCCAACCCTCGGGTTGGCGTTTCTTATTCAGCGGAGCAAGCGTACCGCCCGTTATGTATCATCCAGCCCTCAATCTGCGGTTGCGGCTTCTGCAGAGCAAAGCGAGATCGTAGATTAAGGCAGAGTTCGTGTCTGAATATCAGACCTGACACCGGGCTTCGGACCCGGACCACGCACGCAATCTACACACTTGCCTCCTTCGTATTCAGTGCGCCCTAGTCACGGCGAAAGTACTGATCAAGGTATCGACAAACGTGGTGACCTTCTTTCCTTTCGCTAACTTTATTTCTATATCATCTGCGAAAGGAATAATACTAGACATTATTTCCTCCGACCCAAGCCCGTCGATACAACTTAATGCTATTACCTCGGCTGCTCGCAGCACGGCTGGAGACACGATCCATTCGAATGGAGGTTCCGTTCTAAACAACAAAGTTCGAATATCGCTGGCATTCGAAATGGGCAAGAATAAAGGCTCAAGAAATTTATCAAAGAATTCCTCCATCATAAGCGGCCAGCTTTCTGGTTCTTTAGGGTTTGGGATCACATAGACTGCCGGCCATCGCAGAGCGCGTCCAGCATCGAAAAGAGTCCAGCACGGAGAGTGGAGGAGGAAAGAACTTTCTTGGAGTGAGCTGCTTAAAAACGGGCGTATTACCGGTAGGTTCTCCTTCAAAAAATTTTTCGCACAAATGCTTTCCACACCCACGTGAACCGCATATGCCTTCGCGGTTGGCTTATATTCCAATGACAAAAAGTGCTCAATATCACTATTTTCCCCAATACGTCTGAACCATAAGTCTTTTTTCCCTTTTAGCACTGATGCCATAGGCTCATAGCCTTTGGTTTTTAATATTTCGCAAATTCCTGATGCTACATTCATAATTCACTTTCTGTATTGACTAGTCACAGATGCGGGGGTTTAGTCAATGCCGGAAAAACTCCCGCCTCCTTAAGCTTATCTAGTAATGTTGCTGATCGGAAGACCGATTGAACTTTCGTTCCAAAGTCAACACCTCGGTACATAATGCCATCGAATTCTATGCCTCGTGTTGTAACCGCGCCGTTTTTAATCACGCCCACATCGAAGGTCACTTGCTTCTCATTAAGCTTAAGTGGACCGTACAATGCTGATTTTATCTCTACTCCAAATGTGTTTTTTGAAACTGGATTTAGCACTACAAGATCATAACGTCTGGTATACTCTAGTCCTTTTGTCGTCGCTACAACTTCGCGACCCAAAACGATAAACCCCTGCGATACCAACTCATCCTCGACAATTGCGACTGCTTCATTGCCGCGTAGATTAGGACCGACACCCGAACGGTCATAAAATTCTTTAGGCCTCCCAGCGGTAGATGACTCTACCGTTCCGCAATTCATCCGGCTTAAACCAGCACAGATATCCTTAGGTTCGCTTGCGCTGCGCCCGTCTGGATCTAAAAATTTGAAAGGATTATTTTTTGCGTAGTTGTAGCGGTTGAAACTGCTTCCCGTGTTCGCATCTGTCACCACCGGGTCGATGCTCAAGAATCGTCCACCCGACATACGTTTGTCGTAGGCGAACCGATTTCCCTAGACCCTTCAAGGACTTGGCGCAGGGTTTTGCTGGCGGATTGTGCGTAAAGAGCGAATTTTTCCCTAGACGCGATTTTGGCTCGCGCACGCGCGCGCGACAAGCTGTTTTTTGCCTGTTTATTAATGGCCCGACTTGGCCGTTGGGGTTGGGTTTGCGTGGATTTCGTCTGACTGACGGCGAAGCGCGGCGGCAAGCGACGCAGGAGCGCGCCCTGTGCGCCTGACTGGCTTCACCCCGTATGGTGGACTGCGCGCAGCGCCTGGACAAAACCATGCGCCGGAGGCGCACGCATTGGCCTGGCAGACCCGCAGGGGCGCAAGACATAACGCCTATTCTGTCAACCCACAGGGCGCGCAGCGATCGGCCCACCGAACGCAGCGCAGCGTAGTGAATGGGCCGATTTGACAGAATGCCGCGTTATGTTAAAGCGCGCGGCACGCGCGATTTACCCCGGAGGGGCTGTGCCTTTGCGTGGTTGTTTTCCGACTGACGGCGAAGCGCGGCGGCAAGCGAGGAACGAGCGCGCTTTGTGGGCCTGACCAGGGTTCTACGCCTGCTCGCCGGCGCATGGGTCGTGCAGACGGGCCGGATGGGTCGCCTCATGCACCTGCTTGAGCTTGACGATCGCCACCCGCGTGTAGATCTCCGTCGTGCCCAGGTTGGCGTGCCCGAGCAGCGCCTGGATGAAGCGGACATCGGCGCCGTTCTCCAGCATGTGGGTGGCGCAGGCGTGACGGAACAGGTGGCACGAACTGTTTCTGACTCCGCTCGTTCAACCACTCTAAAATTTCTAGAATGCGCCGAAAAAAAAGACGATCGAACTGACAAGACAACCTAAAAACGCTCCCAGCGAAAATGTTTTTTGAGCAGCCGTCTTAAACGGCAAAAACCGAAACCCCCCAAAGAAATACACTGAAAAAACAAAAATTGCCAACAAAAACCAATTGCTCCACAGCCAATATCCAACCACGCCAAAAGCCAACGAAGATGCTAATGCCAAGATAGCGTAATAACAGGACCGCCAGTTTCTAACCAAAGCCATTTTATTCTCACTCTCCAAGGATACCCCCACTAATCAAACTCTCGGCCATGCCGTTACCTTGTTCGACAGCGCGAACTGTATCGCCTATCACAGCCGCAGGACCCAAACCCGTAATAATTCCTGTGGCTGCTCTGGCAGAAATATAGGCTTTCCCAGCACCATTACTGTTTTCAGTTAAAACTTTACCGGCCACATCCCGAGCGCCTTGATCAACTTCACGCTTAAATGCGGGATCGTTTCTGTATCGCGATACAAAATCATCAACACGCTTGCTTTCCTCGTTCCATTTTTTCTTTTCCTCAGGACCCAAAACACCAATTCCGCGCGCCACGAATCTAATGCTATTACCTGCGCCAGTGAATACAGACCAGATCCCTTGCAACGCAGCTACCGCATTTTCACTATTTGTGCACGTTTGTTCAGCACATCTTTGTGTCGTGATTCTTGTTTCCTCATAGATCTTTCTGGCTTCTTCTCTGGCCCTACGCCTGTCCTCGGGCGTAATCTCGCGCTGTTCCTCTTTCCTACCATCAGGATCAATAAATTTAAATGGATTGTTTATCGCATACGCATACCGATTGAAGCTGGATCCAGTATTCGCATCCGTCACCACCGGATCAATGCTCAAAAACCTCCCCGCCACCGGATCATAATACCGCTGCTGCATGTACGTCAGCCCCGTATCGGCATCGTTCACATGCCCTGTGAAACCAATCGTCGGCGTCGCCCCGCTGGCAACGTAGCCATAAGGCTCGTAGCGCGATTGGCTGACGGGGTTGCCGTTGCCGTCGGTGCGCGCCACCGGACTGCCCAGGCCGTCCGTGTGGATGAAGGTGACGCGGCTCAGGTCTTCGGTGACCGTGACCGGGCTACTGGCGCCTGGGCCAAACCATTGGACACCATCCTGCACCATCCCCCATTGCATGGTGTAGTCGCCTGGCGCCGGTGCCGTTACGGGGAAGTTGAAGGTATATTGCTGGCCTGGCGCGACCGGCGTCGCAACAGCAACCCGGCCCAGACCCCAGATCTGGTTATCGTGCGGGTTCTGCGATCCCAGGTTGTAATTCGCGCCCGGTGCCCACGTTGTGGTGCCGCTGTTTCGCATCGTCACCGCGACGTTATAGCTCTGCCTGGTCTGCATGCGCGCCGGAACATTGACACTTACAACCTGCGCGTCGTTGTAGGGCGCCGTGACATTGACCGATACCGCATTGGTGCTTACTCCGAACGAACCGTAGCGCTCGCGCTGCATCCCCCATTGGGAAATGTAAGCGCCAGCAGTTGCCGGCGCCGTGACCGGAAACGTGAAGGTGACGCTTTCGCCCGGTCGGACTTCTGCCACCGGTAAAGGCACCCGGTTAAAGCCCCATGTTGTGTTGTTATGCGGGCCTTGTGCCATCAAGGTGTATTCAAGCGCGCGCGACCACGTCGATTCACCATTGTTGTACATGGTGACCGACACGTCATAACGCTGGCCGGTCTGCATTTCCGTGGTTTGGTAATGGCTGACGTAGCTTGCGTTGTTGATCGGATCCCGTACAGTTACCGTCACCGCTGTGCTGGGCACGCCGAACCACTCGACACCGTCCTGCACCATCCTCCACTGGAACGTGTAGGTACCCGGTGTCGATGGTGCCCTGACCTGGAAACGGAACGTCGGTGAACTGTCAGGTGGGACGATTCCCGGCAATTCGACACGACCAATCCCCCAGTAATCGCCGCCTATCACACCGAGCCTATAGTTCCCCCATGAATTCCACTCAAGGGTGCCGGTGTTCTTCATCATGACCCACACGTCATAGACCTGATTGGTGATCATGGTCCGTGGCACATCCTGAATCACGCCGCGCGCGTCATTAAAAGGCGGGGCATCCTCGTCCGGAGGCGGCGGCGCACGCATCATGGTCGCGTTATCCGTTACCGTCTGGGCATACGTATCGCTGACCGGCGCAGCCCAAGAGATGAGCAGTGCCAGCATCACCCACACCAGGTAAGTTTTGGCAGACAGTTGAACTGCTTGAGCGAAGCGAAGGACGGCCATCATTTCTGCTCCGCGATGACGTGGTTGTTCAGGTAGATGTACTTGGTACCGCTTCCATCGGGCGGACCGGAATACAGCAGCTGGCCCGCCTTCGTATAGATCTGCAGGGTGTTGACTTGGTCGGTGCCAACGGTACTGACGCGGTGACCCAGCCCGTCATAGGCATAGCTTGCCCGCCCATCGGCGGCGGTCAGCCGGTTCCCCTGGTCGAAGCGGTAGGTCTGCGCGCCACGCTGCGTGACATTGCCCTGGTCGTCGTAGGCATAGGCGAAGTTGAAATTGGCCGGTCCGCCGGAAGTACTGTCGAGGCGGTTCGTGGTCGAATTGAAAGCGTGGGTGAGCGTACGCGCATTGGCGCCTGCGCTGATCGAGGTCGAGACCAGGTTATCGATCGCATCGTAGGTATAGACGGCCGTGCCCCACAGGCTTGGTGCCGACACGTTGCGCAAGCGGTCCAGGTCGTCGTACGTCATCGTGCGGCTTGCGAGCTGCTGCTGGCGATCGTCGATTTGCGTGACGTTGCCATTGGCGTCGTACACATAGAACTCGTTCAGTACGCCCGTATCGATCGCCTGTTTGGGCAGGCCGCGTGAATACTGCTGCAGCTCGCGGCGAATGCCGTTCGCATAGACGAAACCCGCCACTGCACCGTTGGGATGGTATTGGATATCGGTGGCGTAGCCGCCGATCCGGCGCGCTTCGCCGAGCGCATTCGGGTTGTAGTTGAGCGTCAGGTCGAATGGGTACGCGAGCTGCGCAAGCGAACCGTTGGCATCGTAGCTGCGGCCTATGCGATACGTGTTTCCGCCATACGCCAGCGTCTCGCCGGTATTCAGGCGCCGCTTGTTATATGCATAGGTCCAGACCGACCCGCCGGACGAGATGGTGTCCGGCAGCCCATCGGCCGTATACGTACGGGTAATGGCGGGACTGCCGTCGCCATACGTAGTGCTCTTCAGGCGGTTGCGTTCGTCGTAGCCAAATGTCGTCCGTTTCGCCAATGGCACTGCTGCGTCATCGCACGCAATGGCCGCAGCAAGCGACAGGCCCGATGCGCGGCAGACCACATTGTTCGCGGCATCGTAGCCCTGGAGCGTCGCCCCAGTTTCCGGCTCGGCCGTCTTCGTCAGTCTTTGGTAACGGTCATATTGATAGCTGCGTGTGAGGCTCTTTCCTGCGCCGCTGCGCGTAATCGACAAGGGCTTGTCGAACAAATCCCGTCCAATCGTGACCAGGACGCCTTCGGGCGCCGTGATCCGGGTGACGGCGTCTTCCGATGGCTGGTCGAAGGCCTGGAATTCATACGTGGTCGAATGAGTCAATGCATCCGTCTGGGTCTTGCGGAATACAGCGGGGTCATACCAGACGGTCGAACGAAGCAGGCCGAGCTCGCTGTCGGTTTCGGTAAAGACCAGGCGGCCGAGCGCATCGTAGCCGCGGCGTACGCCCTGGGGAGTCCCGCCGTACGAGCGAACCGAATACGAATCGAAGGTGCTTCTACCGTCGGCGTCGTACTGGTGCATGACGAGCCGCTCGGTTGCGGGCCGGTTATCGTTGTCCCAGCGTACCGAATAGACTGGCCGCCAGAAGGCATCGAAATAATTGGCTTCGATGCCGGCGCCAGTTGTGACGGTTTGGCGCCAATGGCCAGCAGGCAGATCGAATTCAGGCATCCAGACTTGCTCGAAGACCAGGGTCGTTGGCTTCCAGGTGACGGGGTCGCCGCCCGGATAGGAGATGGACGCAAAGCGGCCCATGGCGTCGTAGCCGAAATCGGTTCTCGCGCCCGTCGGATCGACGGTCCAGTCGATCCCGCCCAGATTGTTAATTGAAGCACTGGTCGTTTTGCCGTCGGCGAAAGAAACATTCTGAGGAATGCCGCGGCGGTAGTTGGTATATGTCGTTTCATAGCCGCGGCCATCTTTTTCACCGGCGACATTTCCGTCAGCGTGATAGGTGAAAGTTTTCTCCGGCAAGGTGAAGCGAGAGATGGATTCGAGGTTGGCTGTCGCGCCGTTGTAGCCATTGCGCACGATCTCCGTGCCTGGCGTCGTACTCGTTTCCGTCACTGTCGCAATCTGCCCAAGTACCCATCTCGACAGGTTGTTGTCGTAGGTGGTCACTTCGGTGCGGGATGTACCCTGGCTGCTTGACTTCACGACTGTCGTAGGCTGGGCATAAGCATTGAAGGCAGTCGCTTGCCACAGGAACGTGGTTGACTGCTGAGCGATCTCACGGCGGTTGACTTCATACACCCTCGCCGCCATCTCGCCGTCACCGCGCCGCTGGTCGCTCGTGCCACGTGGCGAAACGGGCTGTGTGTACTGGGTGGACGTTCGCCGAAGCAGTCCCTGAATGGCATCGATATGCTCGACCGCCTGTACTTGCCCTTCGTCTTGCATGAAGACGGTGCCAAAAATATGCCGCGTAACGTGGCCATCCGGACCACGTACCTCTACCTGCTTGGATCCATTCTGCCCGTTCCATGGAGCCCAGCCTGGCGCGGGAGCGGGATAGGTCGTAACCCATTCCATCGCAGGCAATCCCGGGCCGGTAATGGTCTTCTTTGTCAATGCGAAGGTATCGAATTGGTTCGGCTGATAAGGTACTGCCGCATAGGGATCGAGATATTCACGACAATCCCGTGGCACACCGACCCGTGCATGCCTGACTGGATTCAGAACGAATTCGCCACGCGCGCCAGAAGGGTGGGTCGCCGTGCCCGTTAGCGTGAAGCGATTGACCATCCCCGGCTCTTCACAATTACCGTCGCCAAGGTAATCGATGCCGGTGGCCAGCTTTTCGAGCTCGGCCAACTGCCAGGTCGAGTTATCTGGCATGGTGACGGTCGTAAGTGGTCCGCGCCCATCCGAACCGCCATAGCGATAGGTCCAAGTGCGGGTTCCGTCCGACACCGAGCTAACGAGTCGAGATGTTGTCGATCCAGGTGTCAGATAGCTAAAGGTGATCTGACGTGGCGTCCCGCTTTCATCATTACTGACAATGCGTTGTAACTGCCATTTATTGACGGTGTCATATGTGTAGGTGACCGAGTTACCGAAGCGATCAGTTATCTTCGTTGGAAGGATCCATACTTCCTTTCTTGCCAGTGCGTTACCACCGATCGCCATCGGCGTCACGTCGTCTCCGCCAATGCGACTCACCGACAAGGAGCTCGAAGTGGATTCCCTCAAGCTGAGCTCAGGGGCCGCGCTTGCTTTCGTGAGATTCGGCAAATCTCGGCTGACCATCCAGTCGAATTGATATTCAGTGCCGTCCGGGGAAACCGCAACAAAAGCTTGTCCTGTTTCTCCGTTACGTGGATCCATCGAGGCAAGGCAACGGATTTGCCAATTGTTGCGGGTAACGATGGGATAACTATTGCCAAGCGGAGCAATGGTGTTGGTGGGCGAGCGCCTCAACAGCTCCTGGTCACCGATACCTGGGACATACAAAAAACTGCCCTGCCAGAATTCAGTACCGTTCCATCCAGACAGCGAACCGTAACTGCCGCTTTCATACGCTGGTTCACTGAAATTCGAACAGCGCTCATTGACATCCCTGGACGCAGGAACCCAACCCCGGAATTTTGAATAAACACCGTGCAGGTGAGGAATTTCAAGATCCCAGGCCCCAAACAATCCGTTTTTCGAATCTTGGCCAGCAATCAGACGACGTCCGACAGAAACCGGCAGGCGACTATTCCCCGGAAGACTAACGTCGGTCTGGACAAACTCGAGCGCCCCTGTGTAAAGGCTGACCTTATCCCCGAACAAGGAAGGGCCTAAGGTTGTTACCTGCCTCGATGACTTAAAAAGCTTGTTTAGATCGGTGTACATGGTGTCCGCATAGCAAAGCGGACTTGCACAGACAGAGACAATGAGTAGTTTGAGGAGAGGAGGACGGGCAGAACTTACAAACGATGGAGCAACGGAATTGTGCATGGGAATCGCTTATAGAGAGGCGCCTCTCGCGGGGCAATGCATACACTATATCGATTTCCGACAGGAAAAAATCTATCCAATTGTCACACTGTCTACCGCGAGAAGAAAAGTTTCATTTTGGTTGGGACATTTGCTTCACTAATCGTTAGCTGCCCTGATGATGCAATTGACCGAGCTGGCTCTCGCCAGCCTGTAAGCAAATTATCCCTTGGGCGCCATCCAGACCAGATTCCACAGATGCCCGTCCAGATCCTCGAAACCCTGGTCGTACATGAAGCCGTGGTCTTCCGGCGGATGCGGAATGCGGGCGCCGGCGGCGACGGCCTTGGCGATCAGGCTGTCGACTTCTTCCCGGCTTTCGCAGCTCAGGCAGATGACGACCTCGTTGGCCTCTTTCGCCTGGACGACGGGCTTGTTGATCAGGGACTTGAAGAAGGGCTCGGTCGTCAGCATGGCATAGATACTGTCTTCCAGCACGACGATGCACGCTGCCTGCTCGTTGCTGAAATCGGGATTGAAACCGAAGCCGAGCGCGGCAAAGAAGGCTTTGGATTTTTCCAGGTCTTTGACTGGAAGATTGAAGATGACTTGCTTGTTCATGCGGTCCTCGTCTCTAAGGTGGAATGGATAGGTGATGCATCCTGACGACGAACGATGATGCCCGAAATCGACACGTTGTTGAAAATAAAAACGCCAACCCGAGGGTTGGCGTTTGCTTTGCTACCGTTCAGGCATTCAGGCTGCCTGCTCCAGCGTCGGATAATCGATATACCCCGCTTCGCCCGGCACATAGAAGGTCTGCGGATTCGGCGTATTCAGCGGCGCATTCAGTTTCAGGCGCTGCACCAGGTCCGGGTTGGCGATGTACGCCCGGCCAAAGGCCACCGCATCCGCCGCGCCCGATTCCACCGCATCGATCGCCATCTCGCGGGTATAGCCGTTGTTCGCGATATACGTGCCCTTGAAGGCTTTACGGGCCCAGGCGAAATCGAAGCCGGGAATATCGCGTGGGCCGCCGGTGGCGCCTTCGATGAAGTGAATGAAGGCGATATTGCGCTTGTTCAGTTCCTCGATCAGGTAAGCGAAGACGGCTTGCGGGTTGCTGTCGGCCAAGTCGTTGGCCGGCGTCACCGGAGAGAGGCGGATGCCGACGCGGCCGGCGCCGATCTCGGCGACCACGGCATCCACGACTTCCAGCGCGAAACGGGCGCGGTTTTCGATCGAGCCGCCATATTCGTCGGTGCGCTTGTTGGCGCCGTCGCGCAGGAACTGGTCGATCAGGTAGCCGTTGGCGCCGTGCAGTTCGATGCCGTCGAAACCGGCGCGGATCGCGTTGGCGGCGCCGCGGCGGTATTCCTCGACGATGTCCTTGATCTCGTCCAGCGCCAGGGCGCGCGGTTCCGGCGCCTCGACCTTGCCTTCATGGGTGTAAGCGACCACTTTCGGCGTCACGGCCGAAGGCGCGATCGGCTGCACGCCGCCAGTCAGGTTCGGGTGGGTCACGCGGCCGACGTGCCAGATCTGGGCCACGATCTTCGAGCCGGCATCGTGAACGGCCTGGGTGATCGGCTTCCAGCCTTCGACTTGCGCATCCGAATAGATGCCCGGGGTAGCCATGTAGCCCTTGCCCACCGGCGAAACTTGCGTGCCTTCGCTGATGATCAGGCCGGCGTTGCTGCGCTGGCGGTAGTACTCGATGTTCATCGGGCTGCCCGGCACGTCGCCGGCGGCCTCGTCGGCACGGCTGCGGGTCAGCGGCGCCATCACGACACGGTTGGCAACGTCGATGTCGCCGATACGGGTAGGCTGAAACAGTTTCTGCGTCATGTTCGGTCCTTGCTGAATGTTGGAATAACTGGACCGCCGGTTGCTGCACTGTCGGGAGGAAGCACCGGCGGTCACGACAATAGACAGTATGCGTATTCCGCTCACGCGTGGGTAGACCGCACGAATGATAATATCTATTCCAACCAGGAATAGATGGAGGTATAAAATGGACCGGCTGCGCTTGATGGAAATCTTTGTCCGGGTCGTCGAGACCGGCAACTTCTCGGCCGTCGCACGCGAGGAACGCGCGACCCAGTCAAGCATCAGCAAGCAGATCCAGGCCCTGGAAAGCCTGCTCGGCGCCAAGCTGCTGGTGCGCTCGACGCGCAGCCACGCGCTCACCGAAGCGGGCAAGCGCTACTACGAGCGCTGCCGCCAGGTGCTCGACACGCTGGAAGAAGCGCGGGTCGAGATCCAGCGCACCGAGAACGACATCGCCGGCGTGCTGCGGGTGGCGGCGCCGGTCTCCTTCGGGCGCCTGCACATCGTGCCGCGCCTGCCCGCCTTTTTCGAGCGCTACCCGCAGCTGAAGATCGACCTGCAGCTCGACGACGGCTTCGTCGACCTGGTCGTGGGCGGGATCGACGTCGCCTTCCGCGTCGGCGAATTGAAGGACAGCCGCCTGATCGCGCGCCGCATCGGCACCGCGCACCGCGCCGCGCTGGCCTCCCCTGCCTACCTGGAACGCCACGGCGAGCCGCAGCATCCGCGCGAGCTGCGCGAACATCAATGCATCGTCTACACGGGCCTGGCGACGATGAACGAATGGAGCTTCCAGGACGAGGACGGGCAGCAGCACTCGGTGCGCGTCAACGGCCATCTGCAGTCGAACAGTTCGGAAGCGATCCGCCAGGCCGTGGTCGAAGGTCTCGGCATCTGCTACACGCCGCAGTGGGTCTACGGCGACGACATCCGCGCGGGGCGCGTAAAACCGATTCTGACGCGGTACCGGCTGCCGCCGCTGCCGCTGAACGTCGTCTTCCAGCCGGCGCGCCGGCCTTCGCTGAAGATCAGCCACTTCGTCTCGTTTTTCGCGGAAGCCTTCGCGCGCGATCCGGACATCTCGCCGATGCTGTCAGCCGATGGCGCACTGAGCAAGGCACCGCATGATGCGCTCGGCAAGCCCGGCACCGCCAAAAGCCGGAGCCAGGGCTGAAATCCCCGCACAAGCTGCGCCACGTCTCCTCCCCTGCTTACAGATTGAAACCCTACTTACAGTCAGGCGGCAGATTTTTCCGGGTTTCGCTGACACACTGTGGTCATACGAACAGAGCAGTCCGAGTGTTCGGAATAAGCTGAGAACCGGTTGAGTAAAGGAGAACCCATGAACATTCATAAACAACACATCATGCGCATCGCCGCCGTCCTGGCCTTGACTGCCGCCTCCACGTCCGTTTTTGCCCAGAGCGCCGATTATCGCCGTGGTTACGAGGACGGCTATGCCGCGGCCCTCGACGGGCGTGGCCCGGGCCCGGGCAGGGGCGGCCTGCACATCGTGGAAGCCAATTACGGCGTGCGCGGCTCCGTCTGTAACGCGCGCCGGTCCGTGCGTGACCAGGTTGAACGCAATCGTGGTGTCGTCGTCGCCAATGACCGGCTATGCGGTGATTCCGCTCCCGGCAAGGTGAAGCGCCTGCAGATCGTTTACCGTTGCGACGGTAGCGAGCCGCTGAGAGTAGTCGCGCGCCAGGGCGACTCCCTGCGCCTCTCCTGCCGCCGCTGACCTCGGCGGCGGCCTTCGCCATGCGCTACTGCGCGTTCAAACCCTTCCTCGCCGCTGCCGCGCTCCTTGCCGGCAGCGCGCAGGCGCAGAACGACGCGCGCCTGGTCGCGCTGGTCAATGCCATGCGCGCCGCTCCCGGCGCCTGTGGCGGTGCCCGGCCGGCGCCGGCGCCGGCCCTGAAGAGCGACCCGCGGCTGGCGCGCGTACGCATCGGCGCCGGCACCTTTCCAGAATACGCGGTCGAGCGCGCCGGCTACAACGCGGCCCAGGTCGAAGTCATTTCGGCGCGCGGCGCGCAGGATGAGGCCGGCGTCATTGAACTGATCCGCCAGCCCTACTGCCGGGTGCTGCTCAATCCCGAGTACCGCGATATCGGCGCCACGCGCGAGGGCGACGAATGGACCATCGTGCTGGCACGGCCACTGCTGC
This sequence comes from Massilia sp. Mn16-1_5, assembly GCF_004798585.1. Lineage (GTDB taxonomy): Bacteria > Pseudomonadota > Gammaproteobacteria > Burkholderiales > Burkholderiaceae_D > Telluria. Next base: position 205,010 of record NZ_PPXQ01000007.1, on the reverse strand, counting down.
CGCTCACACTGCCGGAGCAAAGCGAGGTGGGCCGCGAGATCCTGGACGCGGTAAATGCCGCGCGCGCCGTGCCGCGCAACTGCGGCGAGCGCGCCTTTGGCGCGGCGCCGGCGGTCGCGTGGAACGATGCGCTGGCCGCGGCGGCGCTGGCGCACAGCCGCGACATGGCGGCGCGCCGCCACTTCGGACACCAGGGATCGGACGGCAGCATGGTCGCTTCGCGCGCCACCCGCTCCGGCTACAGCTGGCGCCTGGTCGGGGAAAACATCGCGGCGGGACAGACCTCCGCGGCCGAAGCGGTGGCCGGCTGGATCGAAAGTCCCGGCCACTGCGCCAACCTGATGAATCCCCTGTTTACCGAGATGGGCGCGGGCTACGACATCAGCCGCGCGAAATTGCCCGGCTTCGTCTACTGGACACAGGTGTTCGGGACAAGACGCTAGAGCTGTTGCGCCTGTTGTTCGGCCCAGTCGCCGATCAGCGCCAGCGCGCGCGGCGACATCGTCTCTTCGATCCCGGCCACTTCGGACAGCGCACCGGTGCGCGCCGTCTGGAAGAAGTGGTTCAGGCCAGGCAGGCGCTCTACCCGCGCGCGCGGGTTGGCGGCCAGCGCCTGGCGCAGGGCCGGGATGTTGTCGCCCGCCGTCACGACCTCGTCCTTGTCACCGACCAGGGCCAGTACCGGACAGGCAGCCTGGCGCAGCAGGAACTGGGGATCGATCTTCAGGAGCGTATGCATCCAGGGCGTCAGGAAAGGCGCGACTTCGTCCTCCGAGTAGGGGCGGCCGTACCGGCTGGCGGCGGCGCGGTAGAGCGTGCGCACCTTGGCCGCACGCTCGGCCTCGCTGCCCGGCGCCGTCGCTGCCGCGAACACCGCCTTCTGCAAGGCCAGTTCGCGCTCCAGGCGCGCAGCAGGCTCCTGCGCCAGCTGGCGGCGGGTGCGCGCCAGCAGCATCTGGTCGGCCGGCACGCCATTCCCCGCCATCAGCACGAGAAAGGCGATGCCCGGCGCCTTGGCCGCGACGATGCTGCCGACCAGTCCTCCTTCGCTGTGGCCGATCAGCCCGATACGCTCGGGATCGATGTCCGGGCGGGTGCGCAGGAAGGCCAGGCCGGCCTGGACGTCGGCCGCGAAATCCAGGCTGGTCGCGCGCGCGAACTCGCCGCGCGAGCGGCCGATGCCGCGCTTGTCGCTGCGCAGCACGGCGAAGCCGCGCCGCGTCAGGTCGTCGGCCAGCACGGCATAGAACCGGTGGCCGAACAGGGAACCGTCGCGGTCCACTTCGCCCGAACCGGGAATCAGCACCACGGCCGGATGGCGGCCCGGCGTGCGCGGCACGGTCAGCGTGCCCTCCAGGCCGATGCTGTCGTTATCGTACTCGACCTGCTGTACCGCATACGGCAGCGGCGCCGCCGGCGTTTGCGGCCGCGCAGGCAGCTGCAGGCGGACGTACGCAAACCAGGCGGCGGCAGCCAGGACCAGGAAGCAGGCCAGGCGCAGAAAATGACGGGAGCGCGGATGGGAGCGCATCTTCATGCGTGTCGGCGGACAAAGGAAACGTCCACTCTAGCATCCGCACCACGCCTGAATTTACGCGCAATGTCACAATCGGCGTAAAAGTGTGTAATCGTTTGTATCCGGCGCCGACATGTGCCGGCGCCGGATACCGCAAGCCTCTTACCAGAAGATGACGCGCTGCTCCGGCGCCAGGTACATCTTGTCGCCCGGTTTCACGTCGAAGGCTTCATAAAAGCCCGGGTGGTTGCGCATGCTGCCGTTGACGCGGAATTCCGCCGGCGAGTGCGGATCCGATTTCACCTGCGAGATCAGGGCCGCGTCGCGCGCCTTGCCGCGCCGTGCCTGGGCCAGGCCCATGAACAGGCGCTGCTCGGCGGTGAAGCCGTCGATCACCGGTGCCGGTTTGCCGTTCAGGTAGATTTTATAAGCGCGGCTGGCCATGATGGCGCCGGCATTGTCGGCGATGTTCTCGCCCAGGGTCAGCTCGCCGTTCAGGTTGTAGCCCGGCAGCGGGCTGTAGCCGCCGTACTGCGCCACCAGCACTTTCCCGCGCGCGGCGAATTTTTCCGCGTCCTCTTTCGTCCACCAGTTGCGCAGGTTGCCGTCGCCGTCGAACTGCGAGCCCTGGTCGTCGAAGGCATGGCTGATCTCGTGGCCGATCGAGATGCCGACCGCGCCGTAGTTGATTGCCGGTTCGGCGTCGGCGTCGTACAGCGGATACTGCAGGCGCGCGGCCGGGAACACGACTTCGTTCAGCTCGGGGCTGTAATAGGCGTTCACCGTCTGCGGCGACATGTGCCAGGCGGCGCGGTCCACGGGTTTGCCCAGCTTGTCGATGCCGTACTGGTGCGCGAATTCGCGCGAGCGCATCACGTTGCCGACCAGGTCGTTACGCGCGATGTCCAGGCGCGAATAATCGCGCCACTTGTCCGGATAGCCGATCTTGGCCTTCATCTTCGACAGTTTCAACTGCGCCTGCTTTTTCGTCTCGTCGGTCATCCAGTCCAGGGTCTGGATGCCTTCGCGGAAGGCGATAATAAAATTCTTGACCATCGCTTCGACCTGCTGCTTGCGCTCGGCCGGGAAGTGCGCCTCGACGTAGGCCTTGCCCACCACTTCGCTCAGGTCGCGGTTGACCTGGGCGATCGCGCGCTTCTCCAGCGGGCGGTTCACCTTCGCGCCCGACAGCACGCTGCCGCGGAAAGCAAAACTCTCGTCGACGAACGGCTGCGACAGGTAAGGCGCGTAGGCGCTCAGCAGGCGGAATGCGAAGTACGCGCGCCAGGTATCCAGCGGGGTGGCGACGATGATCCTGTCGAGGCCCGCGAGATAGGTCGGCTGGCTGACGATCAGCGAATCGACCTTGCCCTGCACGCCCACGCCCTTGGCCCAGGCCGTCCAGTCGAAGTGCGGCGTCAGGCTCTTCAGTTGGGCGAAGCTCATCTTGTTGTAGCCCTTGACCGGATCGCGGTTCTCGACCGCGCTCCACTGCACACGGGCGATCTCGGTTTCCAGCGCCAGGACCCGGGCAGCTTCTTGCGCCGCGTTGGCGTGACCGGCCAGCGCCAGCATCTTCTCGACGTGGGCCTGGTATTTGGACCGGATGTCCTTCAGGCGCGCTTCGTCCTGCAGGTAGTAGTCGCGGTTCGGCATACCGAGGCCGGACTGGCTGACGTCGACGATCATGCGGGTCGAGTCCTTGTTGTCCTGGTGGACGTACATGTCGAGCGGCGCGCCGGCGTCCAGGCGCGAGAAGTGCGCCGATAGGGCCGCGATGCCGCGCTTGTCCTTCAGCGCCGCCACACGTGCCAGCTCGCCCTTCAGGGGCGTGAGACCGAGTTCGTTACGGCGCGCCTCGTCGACGAAGCTGGCGTAGTAGTCGCCCATCTTCTGCGCAGCCGATCCTTTACGGGCCTCCTTGTCGAGAGCGGCCTGCTCGATGATGGCGCGCACCTGGCCTTCGACCTTGTCCTGGGCGATGTTGAAGGCGCCCCAGCTCGATCGGTCGGACGGAATCTCGACGTCCTTCAGCCACTTGCCCTGGCTGTAGCGGAAGAAGTCGTCCTGTGCCCGTACGCCGGCGTCGATGGCGCCGGTGTCGACGCCGGACACCGCGGCTGCGGCGGCCGACGATGGCGCTGCGGTGGCCGTGGCATCGTGGGCGCCGGCGTGGGCGCTCACCACGAACAAGCCCGCGATCAGGCTGCTGCACAGGGTACGCTTCATGTTTTTTTCTCCGTCAATGACTGTTGTAATCGAGCGATCCTAATGGAAGAGACAAGCCATGGGAAGGTCATTCGCATATGCATGCCGCGCCTGCACAACGCCTGTATTGACGGGCGGTTCGCCATTGGCCGGGACTTCAGCCATAATGGCGTCAACTTAGCCCGAGATGCCGTCGATGCCGCGTTCAAGATCAGCCCTTGCACTCTATTGCACCTGCGCCGGGGAGGCACGGTGAAACCGACCTCGCGCGTCTCCCGTCTGTACGAAGTGATGGACCTGATGCTCGACTCGGTGGGCGATCCGCTGGCCCTGAAAAGCCTGGCCGCCTCGGCGAGTTACTCCTCCTTCCACTTCGACCGCATCTTCCGCGAGCTGACCGGCTTTTCCGCCGTCGAATACCAGAGAAAGCGCCGCCTGCGCCGCGCCGCCCACCTGCTGCGCCACGAACCGGACGTGTCGGTCCTGCGCATCGCCCAGGATTGCGGCTTTCCCTCGAACGCCGCCTTTGCCAAGGCCTTCAAGCAGCAGTTCGCGATGTCGGCCAAGGCCTGGCGCGAAGGCGGCTGGCGCAGCTACATGGACCAGCAGGTCGGACGTGAGAGCGACGTCAGCTTCTTTGTCGCGGAGCCGGGCAACCTCGACGTGATCCTGGCGCCCTACTGTCCACCCGAGCCGGGCAGCGTGGCCGCACGCATCCGCGTGCAGCCGCTGCCGGCCATCCACCTGCGCTACCAGCGCTTCTTCGGCCAGTCTGGCGCCGCCCTGTCGATCGCCTGCAACGACTTTATCTGCGAGCGCGAGCGGCGCGGCGACACCGCGCCCGGCACGCCCTGGTACGGCGTGTTCGACGAGGATCCCGGTTTCACCGGCGAACGCGAATACTGCTACGACTTCGGCTTCGCCGGAGACTGCCGCCCCGACCCGAGCCTGGGGACGCGCACCCTGCCCGCCGGCAGCTACGCCTGCCTCGACTTCGCGGGCGAGTGGCCGCGTTTCCGTTCGATGTACGAGGACTGGCTGGATCGCCAGGAGTTCTGGCGCCTGGACAGCACGCGCCCGCACATCCAGAAGGTCGAGCGCGGACTTGACGGCAGCTGGCGCGGCTGGCTGGCCCTGCCCGTCAAGAAGCGCTGAGGCCTTTCTCCGTGCTGTCCAGCCGGATGAAGCAGCTCAGTACCAGCACCGGCAGCGCACAGGCCAGTACCCACAGGAAGAAGGAGCGGTAGCCCAGCGCCTGCTGGACGTCGCCGCTGATCACCTTGAACAGCACGAAACCGAGCTGCATGAAGCCGGTGCCCAGCGCATAGTGGGCGGTCTGGTACTTGCCGCTCGCGACCACCTGCATGATGAACAGGATCACGCCGACGAAGCCGAAGCCGTAGCCCAACATCTCGGCGCCCAGCGCCACCGCGATGACCGGCAGCGCATCCGGCTGCGCCGTGCTCAGATAGTAGAAGACGAAGTTCGGCAGGTTCATCGCCAGGATCAGGAAGGGCATCGCGCGCTTTAGGCCGATCCAGGCCGTGAAATAGCCGCCGGCGATCGAGCCGACCAGGAAGGCCACCGTGCCGGCCGTGCCGTAGACGGCGCCCACTTCGGCCGTGCTCAGTCCCAGCCCGCCGACGGCGCGCGCATCGCGCAGGAACAGCGGACCGATGGTCTGGATTTGGCCTTCGGCCGCGCGGAACAGGACGATGAACAGGATCGCCATCCAGATCCCGTCCTTGGCGAAGAAGGCGCGGATCACGTCAATGAGCGTGCGCACCACGGCGCGGGTCGAGCCGGCCTGAGGCGCCGGGCTCAGAGTGCCCGGCAGCGCCCAGCTGTGGTACAGGCCCAGTCCGGCCAGGCTGGCGCCCAGCAGGCAGAACACCACTGTCCAGGCAGTGCTGGTGCCGATGCGCGCCTCCAGGTAGCCGGCCAGGATCACCAGCCCGCCCAGGGACAGGAATTTGGCGGCATTGAAGAAGGCGCCCTGCCAGCCGGCATAGGCCGCCTGCTGGCGCGCAGTGAGGCTGGCGATGTACAGGCCGTCGGCCGCGATGTCGTGCGAGGCCGAGGCCAGCGATACCACGGCCAGCAGCGCAATCGTGATGCCGAACCAGCCAGGGAGCTGCAGGACCAGCGCCAGCGCGCCCAGGGCGGCGCCGCCGAGCAGCTGGAAGAACACCACCTGGCGCTTCCGGCTGCGTGCCAGTTCCAGAAAAGGACTCCACAGCGCCTTGAACACCCAGGCCAGGCCCAGCACCCCGGTCCAGCGCGCGATCTGCTCATTCGGCACGCCCATGCTCTTGAACATCAGTCCCGCCACCAGCGCCACCGCGTAGAACGGCAAGCCCTGCGCCAGGTAGAGGGTCGGCACCCAGGCCAGCGGGTGGCGGGCAGATGCAGCCGGCACAGCGGCGATCGGAACGTCAGGCATCGGTACGGTCTTTCAGCGGAAGGGTGACCACGCGGCTGCTGCGTCCGCGCGTGTCGAAACTGGCGATCTTGAAGGCCGCGGCGCCGGCGGGCACGGCGACCGGCTCGCGGTAGCGCATGCTGCCGGCATCGGGCTCCCTGCCGTCGAGAGTGTAGCGCAGCACCAGGCCCGGGAAGGCGGTATTCGCATGCAGCCGTCCGTCCCGCAGCATGGCGCCGGGTGGCGGCAGCCGGTAGCCATAGGCCAGCGCAGCATCGAGGAAAGGCAGCGCATGCCGGCCGAGGCGGTTGGCGAATTCGTTCCAGGCCAGGGCGATGCGACGCGCGCGCTCGGTCTCGTCGGCGATGCCGTGCCAGCCGGGGTCGGAACTCCAGGCGCGTTCGGCCAGAGCGAGAAGACGCGGCGTGGCGAGGTATTCGATGCGTGCACGCGAGTGGGCATTTTCTCCCCACAGCTGGCCCTGCAGGCCGCGCACGCGGCCGGGCTGCGCCAGGCGCACCAGGCGCGCGCGCGCTGCGGGACGCAGAGGACGCCCCATCTGGTCGACGCCCGGCAGCGCCGCCAGGTCGAGCGGGCAAAAGACGAAGGCGCTGCGGGTATCGACGAACCCGGCCCAGTAGTAACCCGGTTCCTGTGGATCCTTGGCATAGGCCAGGTCGAAATACAGGTGCGAAGCATTCGCCAGCACTACCTCGTAGCCCGCATTCGCCAGCGTCCAGGCGCAGTCTTCCTGGCCCGAGCCGGTGGCGTTGTTCCAGACGTAGACTTCGAAGCCCGGCCCGGCGAAGCGCGGATCGGCGGCCACGCCCTGTCCTGTCGCGACCAGGGCCGTATCGTCCCAGCCGGCGAACGCGAGGCCGTGGCGCGCGAGGATGGCGCGGCAGCGGGCAACGAAGTCCGCGCGCAGTTCGGCGACATCACTCCAGCCCTGCTCTGCCATGCGCGCGCGGCACAGGGGCGAGCCGAGCCAGGCGCCCTGCGGCACCTCGTCGCCACCGGTATGGATCGCGCGCAGCGGCACGCCGGCCTGGCGGAACAGGCTGACCACTTCGGCCACCACGGTCTCGATGAAGCGGTCGACGGAGGGACGCGCGATGCAGATCACGTTGTCGTGCCAGAGCTGCACCGACTCGTAGACGGAAACATCGTCGGGATCGTCGAGCCGGTAAGCGTTGGCGCCTTCGATGTCGCCGTCCGCCAGCAGGCGTTCGTGGCGCACGCGCATGGCCTGCACCGCGGCGCGCGCGTGGCCCGGCATGTTGAATTCGGGGATCACCTCGATGTGACGCGCATGGGCATACTGGATGATGGCGATGAACTCGGCGTGCGTGTAATGGCCGCTGCCGGCCGATGCGTCGACACGGGCGCCGGAGCCGAAGGAAGGCGGCAGGCAGGGACTGCCGTCGCTGCTGACGCCGCGCCGCGCACCGACCTCGGTCAATTCGGGTAGGGAGCTGATCGGCAGACGCCAGCCTTCGTCATCGGTCAGGTGGAAATGAAAGCGGTTCAACTTGAAGAGCGCCATGCAGTCGAGCAGGCGCAGCACCGTTTCGACATCGGCAAAATGGCGCGCGACGTCGAGCATCATGCCGCGATGGGCAAAGCGCGGCGCATCGAGGACGCGTCCTTGCGGCAGGCTGCCGTCACTGCCGACCAGCTGGCGTAGCGTCTGCACGCCGTTGAAGACGCCATGGGCGCCGGTGCCGCGCAGGCGCACGTTCGCCGCATCGATCTCGAGCAGGTAGGCCTCGTGCGGCGCCGGCGATGCCGCATCCACGAAGCCCGTCTCGAGCACAATGGCGACACCGGACCCGCCGGGCGGCAGGCCGGCCAGGAACGCGTTCAGGCAAGCAGCTTCCTGCTCGAGCCCCGCCTCGCAGCGCACGGCGGAATCACACCCGATGCGGCACGTCTCATTTTTAAAACTGGCGAACAAGGGCTGCGGCGTGATGCGTCCCACTTCATCCGAGGGCAACAGTGACACGGCGGCGTTGACGGCGAAGCGCCGCGCCGCATCCATCGTCGGCACGACATCGTCCGGACTGCGCCGCAGCTGCTCCGGCCGCGTGAACGGCGCGATGCGCGGGTCGCCCAGGTCGATCACCTCCCCTCCCACCGTGACCAGGTAAAACCCGAGCGGCGCGTCGGTGCGGCTGATCGCCCAGAAGCGCGCCTGGTAGCCGATTTCGAAGCGATCGCCAGGCAGCCAGGACGCGGCATCGAGGACACGCAGGCGGAACAGGTCGCCGTTCACGTGATCGATCCTGAATCCTGCGCCGACCGTTTCCGGCAGCACCTTGCGGCAGGTGTTGAAGTAGATCTGCCAGCCCGGTGCGATCGGCCGGGTGGAGGCATTACGCAGCGTCAGCCGCGCGGCGAAACGGTCGCCATGAGGGCCATTGATGCCGTTCGCCACACACTCCCAGTCGATCGCAACCGGGACGCCGCCGCATGGCGGGCCCGGAGGTGTCGTCGGCATCGGCTCAGAGTTTTCCGCGCAAACCGACGTAGAAGGTACGGCCGTTCGAGTAGAAGGCCCGTGGACGGTCCTTGTTCTCGGCGTACATCTTGATGGTCTCGTTGGTGAGATTGAGCGCATCGAAGGTCAGCGTCAGCTGCTCGGTGAGCTTCACGTTGACGGACGCGGCCAGCGAATCCATGTCGTCCACGTGCTGGCTGGCGCCGCGGTCCACGCCCGCCTTGTAGGCCGACCGGAAGTTGTAGGCCAGGCGCGCGCTGAAGCGCTCGTTCTCGAAGTAGCCGGTCAGGTTCCAGGTACGTTTCGAAGAGTTCAGCAGCTCGCCGCCGTCGTCGAGTTCGCCGTCCGCGAAGGTGTAATTGGCGAGGAAGCCGAAGTTGTTCCACAAGGGCTGCTGCCAGCTCAGTTCCACGCCCTTGTTCTTGCCGGTGGTGTTGAAGGGCGAGGTGATCTGGTACTCGGCCGGGGCGCTCCTCTTGTTGTTGTAGTAGGTACCGGTGCTGGTGCCCTGGGCCACGATCGAGCGCAGGTCCATGTAGAACAGGCCGGCCGAGAGCAGCGCCTTCGGTGCGAAATACCACTCGGCCGAGAGGTCGAAGTTGGTCGAGCGGACCGGATCGAGATTGACGTTGCCGCCGCTGCCGCTCAGGGCGTCGTCGTTCAGCGAGACCGAACCGCCCAGAGCCGAGTAGTCCGGACGGGCAATGGTCTTCGCGACGGCCGCGCGCAGCACCAGGTCCTCGCGCGCATCGAATTTGAGGTTCACGCTCGGCAGGTAGTCGCGGTAGGTGCGCTTGAACGTGGTCGGCGTGTAGGGCCCGAAGGCGGAGCCGGTAATGGGATTCGGGCCGCCCGGCAGGTTCACGACCGTGGTCTGGCGCGTTTCGACGGCGCGCAGGCCGACGTTGCCGCTCCAGCGATCGACACCGAATTCCGCCATGCCGTACAGGGCGCTGGTCTTCTCCCCGACCTGGAATTCGTCCATCCAGTTGTGGCGCAGCGTGTAGTCGAGCAGCCGGTTGCCCGGCACCGCGCCCCAGGCACCGAGGGCCGCGCCGTCGTATTTGAAATAGTTCGAGGACAGGTTGCCGCCCAGGTCGTTCGCGAAATCCGACGGGTACATCTGGCCGCTCCAGCTTGGGCCCGGATTGCTGAAGCCGAGCGGTCCCGGACGCGTTTCCAGCGGGTGTTCGGCAGTGCGGTGGTGGTCAGTGAAGCGCGCACCGAAGCGCAGGTTCGTCACCATCGAATCGCGCACGCGCCAATCGGCATCGAGCTGCGCATACTTTTCCTGGTCGACCGATTGCGCCTCACCGCCGCCGGCCCAGGCCGTGCTGCCTGGCGACGTGGTATTCCCGCCCGGGTAACTGACGGTCGCCGGCGAGAGGCCGTTGAGCGCATATACCATGCCGCCGTCGACGTTGTTCTGGTAGAAGACGTCGTCGCGGTCGTAGCCGACGCCATGGGTTTTACCGAGCTTGCCGGAGACAGTGAGGTCGTCGTTGACCTTGTACTTGCCGTTGAAGTCGAGATACCAGGATTCGCCGCCGGCGTTCGGGCGGTAGATGTTGTCCACCTCGCCGTTGTTGACGGCGAAGCCGGCGCCGACCAGGGTGTTATTGCGCACAACCGGATTTTGTGGAATCTGGTTGGCGCTGTTGATCGAATTGGCGGGCGCGGCCAGCCAGTTGGTGTTCTGGTGCGGCGCCTTGAGTTCGGAATAGAAGCCGTTCAGGTCGAGGCTCAGGCCGCGCATCGGACGCGTCTCGACGTCGAAGGCGCCGCCGCTGCGCTTCTTGGTCTGCTCGAACAGGGTCGCGCCGATGAAGGTCGGCACCAGCACGCCGGCCAGGCGCGGATCGGCCACCGCCGCCGCGCTGGTGGCAGCGATCGGCGTGTAGCCGAGGATCTCCTGGCCGTCGCGGCGCACGGCCGCCTTTTCGCTGAAGCCCTGCAGCAGGAAGCCGACGGTATTGTCCGCATTCTTCCAGGCCACCAGTCCCGAGACGTGCGGCTCGGTCTTGCCCGACAGGTCGTTGTAGTTGGCCTGGATCGAGCCCTCCACCGTGAGCGGCTGGCGGAAGTCGAGCGGACGGCGCGTGATGACGTTGATGGCGCCGGAGACGCCGCCTTCGACCAGGTCGGCGCTGGCGCTCTTTTGCACGACGATCGAGCCGACCAGTTCCGAGGGCAGCAGGGAGAAGCTGCTGGACCGGCCGACGTTGCCGCCGATCTGGTTCAGCAGGAACCAGTCGCCGGTGCTGATGGCGTGGCCGTTGAACAGGGTTTGCTGCAGGCTGGGGCTGGTGCCGCGCAGGCTGACGCGGTCGTTCTCGCCGAAGCCGCCTTCGCCGCCGGCCGAGGACTGCGTGTTCACGCCCGGCAGGCGCTGGATGGCATCGGCCACGTTCTTGTCGGGCATCTTGCCGATGTCCTCGGCGGTGACGACTTCAACCACGCCGTCGGCATTGCGCTTCTGGCGCAGCGACTGCTCGAGCGCGGCGCGCACGCCGGTGACGACGACCTGCTGCATGCCGGCTTCGCCCTCGGCCTGCTGTGCGCGTGCCTGCTGCGCCACGCTCAGCGTCAACACCATCACCGCCGCGGCGATCGCCGTGACCCTGTACTCCTGCCGTGCCATCAACTGGTTCATGTTCTCTCCAAAACATTCGTTCGATTGTGCGTGCAAACCCGTTTCGAATTCGTCGGGCGCTTTTGGCCGGCGCCTCTCTCTTCGTATGGACCGCATTGTGTTGTCATTTCGAGCGCCATGTTTGTCAAATCTTGCTGAGCGCAGGGCTGTGGCCTATTTCGGACATGCGGGTGTGGCAGGCGGGTACGCGAAAAAAAACGCCACCCGGAGGTGGCGTCCTGGCGAGCGCGGGAGGGTCAGCGCCGGAAGATCCACAGAATGATCGAAATGACGATCGAGACGACGATGCAGGTGACGATCGGGAAGTGAAAGCTGAAGCCCTCGCGGACGACGTGGATGTCGCCCGGCAGGCGGCCGAAGGGCAGCCGGCGCAGCCAGGGCCAGGCCAGGCCGATGGCGGCGATGACGATGCCGAGGATGATCAGTGTGCGCTGCATGGGTGCTTCCAAGAGAGTGGCCAAGGCTCATTGTGCCCCGGCCGGGAGCCGTGACGGCGCGCGCCAGGATGAAACCGGGCCCTCCCCGGGGGCACCGACAGTTGCGCCAAGGCACCCGTCGTGGTGTGCGTCGGACAGGAAACCCCGGTGCTACACTGAATTAACACGACGATCGAATGCAGCCGATCCTGGTCGCGCTGATCGGGCGCCAGCCTGTTCATTGGCTCAGCCTATCCGTGCTCCGCCCACCGTCACGGCGGTCGGTCGGCCGATGTGTGTGCGCAGTGCCCAGGCCGGGTGTGCGCAGGCATCGGCGGACCCTGACAGGGCGCATCTGCATGCGATCGCCGGTCTTTCGCGTTTGCACCCGGGCCGGCAGCGGCCGGCCATGGGATCGAACATCATTCACGCTTCATTACTGACAGGGGGTAGCATGCCAACAACCTGGATTATCACGGCCAATGCGGGCCGGGCAAGGTTCTTCTCCGAGGACGGTCCAGCAGAACCGCTGCACGAATTGGAAGACATGGTGAATAACGGCGCACGCCTGCGCGACTCGGAAATCAATACCGACCGCATCGGCAACCTGGCGGCCGGCAAGAGCGGCCATGCGATCGGCGGCGCGCAGGGCGGTCCCGCCCAGCACAACGCCGCTGCCGGCGCACCGAACAGCCAGTACGAACCGAACCAGACACCCGCCGAGCACGAGACCGAGCTGTTCGCCAAGGATCTGGCACAGTACCTGCTGAAAGCCCAGCAGGAGGGCCGCTACCAGCACCTGGTGCTGTCGGCATCGCCGCAATTCCTCGGCAGCCTGCGCAATAACCTCCACCCGCAAGTCAAGGCCGCGATCAAGCAGGAATTCAACAAGGACTATACGCAGGTCCCGGTCCACCAGCTGCGCGAGCAGCTGCACGCGGCCCAGGCCAAGTCCGCAGGGTAAGCACCCTCCTCGCTGATGCGTCACCGGCCCTCGCGGCCGGTTTTTTTTCGTCCGCGCGCTCGCCCTGCATTCGTGCGGCCGGGTTCGTCGTTGCGCCCTACCATGGCGGTATCGAAGAACAAGGATCCATCATGAACAAGCGACTGACTCCGACCCTGGTCAAGGGTACGCTGCTGGCCTCCGTGGTCCTGCTCGGCATGAAGGCCTGGGCGGCCAGCAAGGAGGCGAACCCGCGCAGCGACCTGGCCACCATCCCGTCGGTCGACCTGCCGCGCTACCTCGGCCAGTGGTACGAGATCGCGAAGTTCCCGAACCGTTTCCAGAGAAATTGCGCCGGCTTCACGACGGCAACCTATACCGCCTTGCCCGACGGCCGGGTGCAGGTCGAGAACCGCTGCCGCCAGGCGGATGGCAGCACCGACGTCGCCGTCGGCGTGGCGCGCCAGGTCGGCGGCCCCACATCGCCGCGCCTGAAGGTGCGCTTCGCGCCGGCGCTGCTCTCGTTTATTCCGCAGGTCTGGGGCGACTACTGGATCATCGACCTCGACCGCGATTACGGCCTGGCCGCGGTCAGCGAGCCAGGCCGCGACTACCTGTGGATCCTGTCGCGCACGCCGACCGTCAGCAAGCCGGCCTACGATGCGCTGGTGGCGCGCCTGTCGGGCCAGGGACTCGATGTGCGCAAGCTGGTGCGCACGCCCCAGGAATGAGACAAGAATATTCTCCGGAACCCGGCATGCGCCACCAGATCGCCAACGCACCCGCCCTGCTTTGCGGAGGCGCGCCATGATCGTGCGTGACCGCCCGAACGGCCTGCGCCTCTTCCTCACCATGCGCGGCTCGGTCCTGCCGAGCATCTGGAAAAGCCTGGCGATCACCACCTTGCTGGCCGTGTTCGTCACCCTGAGCCATGGCCGCTTGTGGGACCACAAGATCCAGCTCACCGTCGTCCCCTTCACGCTGATGGGCTTGCCGCTCGCGATCTTCCTCGGCTTTCGCAACAATTCGGCCTACGACCGCTATTGGGAAGGCCGCAAGTTGTGGGGCGAATTGGTCCTGCGCAGCCGGAATTTCGCACGCCAGTGCCTGAGCCTGATCGACGAGGGCGACGCCAGCGGGCTTGATGCCGCCGGTGTGCGCGAGCGCATGATCCGGCGCGCGATCGCCTATGCCCATTCCCTGCGCCACCAGCTGCGCAAGAGCGATCCCGCACTCGACGTGGCGCCGCACCTGGCGCCGGCCGAATGGACGGCGCTGCGCGGCCGCGTCAACCTGAGCCATGCGCTGATGCTAGAAATGGGCGCCGACCTGGCGCGTTGCCGCCGCGCCGGCATGCTCGACAGCGTGCGCGCCGCCGCACTCGACGCGACCATGTCCGCCATGATCGCCACCGCCGCTTCCTGCGAGCGCATCAAGAACACGCCCGTGCCGTTTTCCTACACGCTGCTGCTGCACCGCACCGCCTACCTGTACTGCTACCTGCTGCCCTTCGGCCTGGTCGATTCGATCGGCTACCTGACGCCGCTGGTGGTGGCGATCGTCGCCTATACCTTCTATGGCCTGGATGCGCTGGGCGACGAGATCGAAGAACCCTTCGGCCTGTCGCCGAACGACCTGCCGCTGGACGCGATCTGCCGCACGATCGAGATCGACCTGCGCGATGCGCTGGGCGAAGCCGAGCTGCCGCCGCCGCTGCTGCCGGTGAATTACTGGCTGCGTTGAGCCACCAGGGCGATATACTCGCCCTTTTCCTTTTCAGCTCCCACCATGTCTTCCCTGCCACCCTGCCCCAGCTGCCAGTCCACCTATACCTACGAGGATGGCGCCAACCTGGTCTGTCCCGAATGCGGCCATGAGTGGTCGGCCCAGGCCGGCGCCGGCGCCGAGACCGCGCGCGTCTACCGCGATGCCTCCGGCAACATCCTGCAGGACGGCGACACGGTCACCGTCATCAAGGACCTGAAACCGAAAGGATCGGGCGGCGTCATCAAGCAGGGTACCAAGGTCAAGAACATCCGCCTGGTCGACAGCGACCACGACATCGATTGCAAGATCGAAGGTTTCGGTGCGATGAGCCTGAAGACGGAGTTCGTGCGCAAGGTGTAGCCTGGTTCTTGCGCCGCAAACGACAACACCAGCCCGCAGGCTGGTGTTATTTTATGCGCCGGAGAAATTAGCGGCCGGTGCCGGTCGTGGTGGTGCCGGTGCCGGTGCTGTTCGTACCCGAGGTCCCGGTCGTGCCCGAGGTGCCCGAGGTGCCGCTGGTGCCCGAAGTGCCGCTGGTGCCCATCGAACCCGAGGTGCCCATGGAGCCGCTGGTGCCCATCGAACCGGAGGTGCCGCTGGTGCCGGTGCCGGTCGAGCCGTTCATGCCGCTGCTGCCGCTGGTACCGGTGCCCATCGAACCGCTGGTGCCGCTGGCGCCGCTGCCCATGGAGCCGCTGGTGCCGGTGGCGCCGGTGGTGCCGCTGGTGCCCGAGGTGCCGGTGCCCATTGAGCCGCTGGTGCCGCTGTCCATCGAACCACTGGTGCCGGAGGTACCAGAGGTGCCAGACGTGCCGCTGGTGCCGCTCGAGCCGCCGGTGGTACCGCTGCCGCTGGTGCCGCTGGCGCTGCCGCTACCGCTGGTGCCCATCGAACCGCTGCTCGATGCGCCGCTGGAGCCGGTGGTGCCGCTGCTGCTCGAGCCGCTGCTGCTGCTCGATTTGCTCTTTTGTTTCTTGTGCTTCTTGGTCGACGATTTCTTGTGGTCGTCCGATTGGGCGCTCGAGGTCTGCGAGCCCGATGCGCTGCTGCCGCTCTGGTCGGCCGTGCTGCTCGATTGTGCGCTTGCGTTGAACGAAGTCGCCATGGCGGCGGTGATCGAGGCGGCCAGCAGGCCTTTCAACAGTTTATGCATTGTCATGTTTATCTCCTAATATTTCGGGCTTGAGGAAAGCTCAGCAATATCAACGACATACAACATTGATTGAGCAGGTGGCCGAGTTTAGAGAGGACAGATTCGGAGCAGCGCACGTTAGCCGATTGGAAAGATATGCGACACGGATCAAGGTGCGCTTCCCAGCCCCGCAGCACGTGCCGCCAGGGTAGCGATCTCGGTGTACAGCGGCAGCACATTCGCCTTGTCGTCCGGATAGACCCGGTTCGACAAGAACACGTAGAAGCTGCGCGAACCGGGATCGATCCAGAGTACGCAACCGGTGAAGCCGGTATGGCCAAAACTGCCGATCGGAAACAGCGTGCCGCGCGGGCGCTGGGCAAAGGGCGAATCGATGTCCATGCCGAGCCCGCGCAGGGCCGCGATACCCGGCGGACTCTGCACAGTCGTCAGCAGGCGCACGCTCTCCGGCGCCAGCACGCGCACACCGTCGAGTTCGCCGCCTTGCAGGAGCATGCGCGCATAACGGGCGAGGTCGTCCACGGTGCCGAACACGCCGGCCGCACCGGCCACGCCGCCGATGCGGCGCACCGTCGGATCGTGGACCACGCCTTGCAGCAGCGCTCCTGTGCCGACGTCGCCGTGCAGCGCCGTGCCATCCGCGCCTGCCTTGTGGGTCGGCGCGATGCCGCTGGCGGCCATGCGGCGCAGCGGCAGGTAGCCGGTGTGCGCCATGCCCAGCGGGCCAAACAGGCGCTCCTGCGCGAAGACGTCGAGTTCCATGCCGGACAGTTTTCGCACCAGCTGGCCGAGCAGGATGTAGTTGATGTCGGAATAGCGGAAATACGTTCCTGGTGTATGTGTCACCGTCTGCGCGCAAGCCATGGCGTGGGCGGTGGCGTCGCCCTGCCAGGCGGGCTTACCCGGCAGCCCCGCCGCCAGGCCCGAGGTATGGGTCAGCAGCTGGCGGATCGTGATCGCGTCCTTGCCGCCGCCCTTGCACTCCGGGAAGTAATCGACCAGCTTCGCTTCCAGGTCGAGCTTGCCGTCCTCCCTCAGCAGCAGGATGGCGGGTGCCGTGGCCAGCACCTTGCTCAGCGAGGCGGCGTCGAACACGGTGCCGAGGGTCACCGGCGCCATATCGGGTTCGTAGCCGAGGCGGCCATAGGCGCGCGCGTGGACGACGCCATCGCGTTCCAGGTGAAACACTGCGCCCGGCATGCGGCGTTCGGCGATGGCCTGCTCGATGGCGGCATCGATGCGGGCGAACTGCGTGCGGTCGAGCCCGCTCTCCTGCGTCGGCGTGTGGGCACAGCCGGCGGTAAGCAAAGCGAAGCAGGCAGCGGCCAGCGCGCGCCTGGGTCTCAACGGGCGGCGGGGGGAAAACATGTGCATGGAAAATCCGGGCAGAAGGAGATGGCGGACAAGGCGTGGAAGCCGATGATAGGCAGGCAAGTTCTGCCGGTCAATCTTTACGCCGAGTCCTTGCCGCGCCGCATTTTCAGGCCTCGTCCAGCGCGAAAAAATCCTTCGGCGTATCATGGACCGCATGATTCCTTTCTCGATACTCGACCTGTCGCCCATCGCCGAAGGCAGCGACGCACGCACTTCCTTCCACCATTCCCTCGACCTCGCCCAGCACGGCGAACGCTGGGGTTACAACCGTTTCTGGCTGGCCGAACACCACGGCATGCCGGGCATCGCCAGCGCCGCCACCTCGGTGCTGATGGGCTATGTTGCAGCCGGCACCTCGACCATCCGTGTCGGCGCCGGCGGCATCATGTTGCCGAACCATTCTCCGCTCGTCATCGCGGAGCAGTTCGGTACGCTCGAATCCCTGTTTCCGGGCCGCATCGACCTGGGCCTGGGCCGCGCGCCCGGCTCCGACCACGTCACCGCGCGCGCCCTGCGCCGCAACCTGGCCTCGGATGCGGACGAGTTCCCGCAGGACGTCCTGGAACTGCAGGATTATTTTGCCGACTCGCCGCGGCGCCAGGTGCGCGCCGTGCCCGGCGCCGGCCTGAACGTGCCGCTGTGGATCCTCGGCTCCAGCCTGTTCGGCGCCCAGCTGGCCGCCCATCTCGGCCTGCCCTACGCGTTTGCTTCGCATTTCGCGCCGCAAATGATGATGCAGGCAATCGAACTGTACCGCGCCAATTTCAAGCCGTCGGCACAATTGGACAAGCCTTATGTCATGCTCGGCTTTAACGTGTTTGCCGCCGACACCGACGAGGAAGCGCACTTCCGCGCCACCTCGATGCAGCAGGCCTTCGTGAACCTGCGCAGCGGCCGGCCGACGCGCCTGCAGCCGCCGGTGCGCGGCTACCTGGAAGCGCTGGGACCGTCGGAGCGCATGATGCTCGATTCGGTGCTGTCGTGCTCGGCGATCGGGTCGCCGGAGACGGTGGCGCAGCAGTTGAAGGCGTTTGTTGCCTACACCAAGGCGGACGAGTTGATGATCACCTCGCAGATCTTCGATCACGCGGCGCGTTTGCGTTCGTACGAGATCACGGCGCAGGTGCACGAGGCGGCGTAGGGCGGGCATGCCCGCGTGCACCGCGTGAGGACACGCGGCGCCAATCCAAGGCCGCCTACGCTTCGCCGGTCCCCGCCTGCAACGCGTCGATCAACTCGGCGGTGGTCCTCACTTTCCCCATCATCCTGAACATGTTCTTGCACGCAAACTCGTGCGCCTCGGCCGTGATGCCGCTCATCGCATCCTCGGCAAATACCAGGCCGTAGCCGCGGTCGTAGGCCGCGCGCGCCGTCGATTCGACGCCGATATTCGTGACGATGCCGCCCAGGATCAACGTCTTGATGTGCCTGCGCCGCAGCAGCTGGTCGAGCTCGGTACCGTAGAAGGCGCCCCATTGCCGCTTGGTGATCACAATGTCGGTCGCCTCCACGCCCGCTTCCGGTGCGAAGTGGGAAGCGTCAGGCGGAGGCGGCGGCGAGCCTGGCGCGCGCAGGGGCGCATCCGCGGGCGGCGCTTGCAGCTCGTTCATCAGCACCCGCACGAACACCACCATGCCGCCGCGGTTGCGCATTTCCTGCGCCAGCAGCACGCAGTTGCCGAGCACGGCTTGCGCCGAATACGGCGCCAGTTCGCGCGCCATGTTGCCGTTTTGTAGGTCAATCAGCACCAGGGCCGTGCCGGCCAGATCGATCGAAAAGTCGTCCATCGTTTCCTCCTTGATGGCAAGTATCGGCGAAACGATCAAGCCGCGGCGCACGCGCCAGTACTCAGGATTTGTCGGGCACAATGCGCAGCAACGCCGACTTGTCCTCGTCGGTCAACACGTACAGGTGCCCGTCCGGCCCTTGGCGCACGTCGCGCACGCGCTTGCCGATATCGAGCTTTTCCTGGCGTACCACCTTGCCGTTGCCGTCGAAAACGATGCGGCGCAGGTCCATGCCGGCCAGGCTGCCGCTGAACAGGCTGCCGCGCCATTGCGGGAAAGCGCTGCCGGTGTACAGCACGAGGCCCGAGGGCGCCGGCGACGGCACCCAGGCGACCAGCGGGTCGACCATGCCGGGCACGCTGGTCTTGCCGATCGGTTCGCGCGTGCTGTAATCGGCACCGAAGCTCTGCAGCGGCCAGCCGTAGTTCTTGCCGCCCTCGATGCGGTTGATTTCGTCGCCGCCGCGCGGGCCGTGCTCGCTGGCATACACGCGTCCGCTCGCCGCATCGACTGTCAGGCCCTGGATATTGCGGTGCCCATAAGACCAGATTTCCGGCAGCGCGCCGGCGCGCGTAGCCAGCGGATTGCCCGGCGCCGGCTTGCCCTCGGCCGTCAGGCGCAGGAGCGAACCGTTGTGGCTGCCGAGGTACTGGGCCTGGTCGCGCGCCAGCATGTTGCCGACCCGCTGGGGAGGATTGCCGCCGTCGCCGATGCTCATCAACAGGGTGCCGTCCGCCATCCAGGCCAGGCGCGAGCCGAAGTGCTGGCCGCCGCTCTTCGAGGGAGAGGCCGTGAACAAGGTCTTGATGCCGCCGAGCTTTTTGCCGTCGAACACACCCTGCACCAGGATGGTCCGGTTCTCGCTGTTGCTGCCATTCGCCATGGTCAGGTAGACGCGGATGTTCGGGCCCTTGTCCGCCGGATGAATGGCGATGTCGAGCAGGCCGCCCTGGCCGCTCGTCATCAGCTTGGGCAAGCCCTCCAGGGGCACATCCTGCACCTTGCCCGCGGCGACCAGGTGCAGTGTCCCCTCCTTCCCCGTCACGAGCATGCGGCCGTCGGGCAGCCAGGCCATGGCCCAGGCTTGCGGCAGGGCCGCGGTGACGGTCTCGGCGCGCCAACCCTTGATTGCCGGCGGTTCGCCGCTGGCCTGAACCTGGGCCAGCGCCGGCAGCGCCGGTAGAGCGGTAGCGCCCAGGCACGCAAGAGTTAACATTCGGCACTTGAGTTGACTGATTTGCATGCAAAACCCCTTTAAAAGTTGTTATCTAACCGTCATCGTGGCGCAAAAACCGCGTTCTCGCTGCACAGGGAGCGAAATCGGAGTATCATCTTTGTTTCTGAACTTGCGTAAGGATGTTCCATGAACCAGCGACGCTCTTTCCTCAAAAGCTCTGTTGTGCTCGCATCCGCCATCGGCATGCCGGCCCTGGCCAAAGCTGCCCAGCCCGCTCCTGCCGAACGCGTCCTGCGCCTGTACAACACTCATACTGGTGAAAGCCTGCGTAGTGTTTTCTGGGCCGAAGGCCAGTTCATTCCAGACGCACTGAAAGACATCAATAAGCTGCTGCGCGACCATCGCAACGACAAGATCGCAGAGATGGATCCAAAGCTGATTTTGTTACTCAACGATGTCGGCGATAAATTCGGCGACAACCAGATACTGCACGTGATTTCCGGCTACCGTTCGCCCGAATCGAACGCCAAGCTGCATGCCAACTCCAGCGGCGTGGCCAAGCACAGCATGCACATGGACGGCAAGGCCATCGACATCCGCATGCCGGGCAAGAACCTGGCCCAGTTGCACAAGGCTGCCATGTCGATGAAGGCTGGCGGTGTCGGCTACTACCCGGATTCGCAATTCGTCCACATGGATACCGGCCGGGTCCGTTACTGGTAAGCTAGCGCATGCGCCTGCTCCTGCCCACCCTCTTCCTCGTTCTTGCCGTCCCGGCGGCGGGAGGAAGTGCGGCGCAGGAGCCTGTTGCGAAGGTCAATGTTTCTACGACACGCGACCCGGTCGACAAATCCTACCGCAAGATGATCAAAGGCATGGAACGCTTCGAGCGCGAGCATGCCTTCGCCCCCAATGCGCCGCTGCGTTTCCAGCTGCTGCCGCGTACCCCCGACGTCAAGATGGACGGCA
Source organism: Massilia sp. Mn16-1_5 (assembly GCF_004798585.1). Classification (GTDB taxonomy): domain Bacteria; phylum Pseudomonadota; class Gammaproteobacteria; order Burkholderiales; family Burkholderiaceae_D; genus Telluria. The sequence goes on along the minus strand of NZ_PPXQ01000007.1, from coordinate 184,125 downwards.
TCACCCTGCGCGTGGCCGGCGACACGGTCTCGGTGCCGGTGCCGGTCGGGCCCGACAACAGTTTCGTTCTTCCCCGTAATGAGCAGGCCCTGCGCGAAGACGCCGCCGTGCTTGCCAACCGCAAGACCACCAGCATGACCTGGCGTGCCCTGATCCGCACGCCTGGCTTGCCGCCCGACACGCGCCGCCTGGGCGACCTGCGCCTGGAATGCCGCGTCGGCACCGAAGCCGGACTGGTATCGAACAACTCGCAGATGTTCGCCTGGCTGTCGAGCGCGCTGCTCAGCGCCGACCACGTCTGCAATAGCCCTGAAGGCAATTACCTGTTCTTCGCCGACCGCCCCCTGTTCGGCGTGCGCCTGCGCGCCGGCGAGCGGGTCGAGGACCTGCCCTTCAAGATGCTCTACGCCGGCGGCGACCAGACGCCGGAGATGCTGCGCTTCTGCGATTGCCAGGTGCTGCTGGACCGCACCTATTACGCGCCGCTCTGGGACCGCAGCTGGCCCGACGATACCCTGGTCGAATTCGACTACATGACGCCCGCGGCCCCCGCCGCGCCAGTATCGGCACCAGCGGCGGAGGTGCAGCAATGAAAGCCGCTGCCCTCTTGATGAGCCTCGTGCTGGCCGGCTGCGCCACCGGCCAGGCCACCATCGGCACGCAAGTACCGGCCGAGCGCCTGTCCTCCTCGATCGTGCCAGGCCGCACCACCAAGGCCGAATTGTTGGCCGCGTTCGGCAAGACCAAGGCAGTCGTCTTCGACAGCGGCTACGAAAGCTGGCTCTACCAATCGCCTGCGGGTGGTGGGCGTTTTGCCGAATTTGTCGTCCTGATCGATCCTCAAGGTATCGTCGCCCGGACCCGCCAGCGCGCGCCCGCGGCGCCATAAGCCCCTGCGCTGGCGCGCGCGGCAGTTTCGATAAGACTGGCAGAATCTGCCTCACAGAATGCCGTTTCCTGTGGAGGCCCCATGCTGGTCGATCGCGTACGGATGCTCATCCTGCCGCTGGCGCTTGTGCTGCTATATGTGCTGCTGCTGGCCGGCTGCGGCGGTGGCGGCGGCAATCCCGGCACGCCAGCCACTTCTCCACCGGCCGCGACCACCGGTTCGCTGCAGGTGTCGATCACGGCCCTGCCCGCCGGCGTGAACGGGGCCGTGCGCGTCACCGGCCCCAACAATTACTCGCAAGACCTGAGCTCCACCCAGCTGCTCGCCAACCTCGCGCCCGGCAGCTACAGCGTGGCCGCGTCCAGCGTCACCCTCGGCAGCGCCACCTATACGCCCACGCCCGCCACCCAGAGCGTGGTGGTGACGGCCGGCGCCACCGCCAGTGCGGCGGTGGCCTACGCCGGCGCCAACCTGAGCCTGGCGCTGTCCGACATCGGGCCTAGCTTCACCAGTCCCACCTTCGTCACCGCCCCGCCTGGGGACGACCGCCTGTTCGTGGTCGAGCGGCGCGGCGTGGTGCGCGTCGTGCGCAACGGCGCCGTGCTGGCCCAGCCCTGGATCGACATCAGCGCCAACGTGTTCACGACCGGCGAAGGCGGGCTGCTGTCGATGGCCTTCGACCCCAACTTCGCCAGCAACGGTTACTTCTACCTGTATTACACCGACCCGGCCCAGAACATCGTCGTCGAACGCTACGCCAGCTCGCCCACGCCGAACCTTGCCGATCCGACCTCCGCACTGACCATCCTGCGCGTGGCCCATCCGCAGTTCACCAACCACTTCGGCGGTCTGGTCGCCTTCGGGCCGGACGGCATGCTGTATGCGGGGCTAGGCGATGGCGGCGGCGCCGGCGACCCGTTCGGGAATGCGCAAAACCTGAACGTCCTGCTCGGCAAGCTGCTGCGCGTGGACGTGCGCACGGCCACCAGCGGCCAGCCCTACACGATTCCCTCCACCAATCCCTACCTGAACCAGCCGGGACGCCGGCCCGAGATCTGGGCCGCGGGTCTGCGCAACCCGTGGCGCTACGCCTTCGACGGCGAGCAGCTCTACATTGCCGACGTCGGACAGGATGCGCGCGAGGAGGTGAATCTCGCCAGCAGCTCGCAAGCCGGCCTCAATTACGGCTGGGACATTCTGGAAGGAAGCGCTTGCTACGACGCGACGACCTGCGACCGCAACGGCCTGACGCTGCCCGTGTTCGAATACGAGCATGGCGCCAACGACGTGAATGGCTGCTCCATTACCGGTGGCTATGTCTATCGGGGACCGGCGATTCCCGAGCTGGCCGGCCGCTATTTCTATTCGGATTACTGCCGCGGCTACATTAAGAGCTTCTTCGCCAGCGGCGCCGGCATCGTCGAGCAGCGCGACTGGAACCTGACGGGCGCCGGCCAGGTCGTCTCCTTCGGGCGCGACGGCGCGGGCGAGCTGTACGTGGTCAGCGCGAACGGGCGCATCTTCAAACTGGTACGGGGCAGCGGAACTTGAGGCAAGGTAGAATGGGGCGATGGCACGCTTAAACCTCCACTTCCCCGAAGACCAGTATTACTATTCCACGCCGCTGACGGTCCGGGTCACCGACATCAACGGTGCGAACCACCTCGGCAACGACTCGATGATCTCGATGATCTCCGAGGCGCGCGCCCGCTTCCTGTTCGAGTTCGGCGTCCCCGAAACCGAGCGCGACGGCACCGGCATCATCGTCACCGACCTGGCCACGACCTACCGCGCCGAAGCCCATGCGCGCGACCAGCTCCTGTTCGAAGTCGGCGTCATGGACTTCAACAAGTACGGCGGCGACATCACTTTCCGCATCACGCGCCCGAAGGACAAGGCCCTGGTCGCGATGGCCAAGTCCGGCTTCGTCTTCTACAACTACAAAACCAGCCAGGTCGTGGTCATGCCCGAAGAGTTCCGCAACAAATTCGAACGCGTGAACTGGGTCGACTAGACATCCACACCTTTATCGAAAAATAGCTGGAACTTTCCGGAGTCGAGACCGGAATATGGGTGAGAGACGACCATGACGATCACCCCGACCACTTCCGACGACGAACTGCTGCGCCGCATGCGCAGCGCCGATACCCAGGCCTTTGCCGCGCTCTACCGGCGCCACCAGGGCCCGGTGTACCGCTTCGCCCTGCTGCGCTGCGGTTCCGGCGACACGGCCGCCGACGTCGTCCAGGAAGCCTTCATGGGCCTGCTCACCGGGCGCCTCGCCTTCGATCCGCTACGCGGGTCCTTGTCCAACTTCCTGTTCGGCGTGGTGCGCCTCCTGATCCTGAAACACGAAGAACCGCGCCGGCGCGAGTCGCCCCTGCCCGACAGCGACGAAGACGAGCTCGAGCCGGCTTTGGAAGATGCCTGCCCGCTGACCCGCGTCCTGGCCAATGAATCGGCCGAGGAAGTGCGGCGCGCGCTGGCCCGGCTGGCGCCGCATTACCGCGACGCCCTCATCCTCTACGAAATGCACGGCCTGTCCTACCTGGAGATCGCCACGATCTGCGCGGTCGACATCGGCACCGTGCGCTCGCGCCTGGCGCGCGGCCGCGCCGCCCTGGCCAAGGCCCTGCGCCTCCATGCGCTGGACGCCAACTGAATGGACACCATCATGCACGACGACGATTTGCCCGAACTCGAACCCCGCCTGGCGCAGCTGCGCAACGCGCTGGCCCAGGTCGACGCCCCACGCTGCGTGGAAAAGGAATTGATGCAGGCCTTTGCCAGCCAGTCGGCCCGTGCACGGCCCTGGTACCGCCGCCTCGGCTTGCTCGAATGGAGCGCGGCCGTGGCCTGCGTGCTGGTCTGCGTCGCCGTCGTCGGCCTGTTGTCGCTGCCGCCACGCTTGGCGGACGGCTTCGATGACAGCCCGCTGGTGCGCATCGACAACGGCGGCGCCTTCATCGCACTCGATTCCGTCGAACGCATCGAGGCCGAGCCGGCGCCGCGCCTGGTCGAGACCGAGGTGTCGCGCACCATGCTGGCCGCGCTCGGCCTGCCGGTCACGCCCGAAAACGCGGGCGAGGCCGTGCGCGCCGAAATGCTGGTCGGTGCCGCCGGCGAACCGCTGGCCCTGCGCCTGACTTCCATCGACTGAGCGCTTTTACTTTTATTCACCCGAGGACACCATGAACGCCCACCGCCTGCTGCTGACCGCCCTGCTTGCCTGTTTCGCCCTCCCCGCCCTGGCCGAGGAAGTCGCGCCCCTGCCCGCCCTCCCGCCCCAGGGCGAGTTCGGCCATCCCGACGAGGCCCTGCGTATGGTCCACCGCGGCCACACCCAAGTGGTCAAGAATGCGCCGTACAGCGCCCAAGCGGTCTCCGAACGGCTGCAGCACCTGCCCGACGGTAACCAGATCGAGCGGCGTACGCGCTCGGCAAGCTACCGCGACAGCGCCGGCCGCACACGCCATGAAGTGCGCAACGACAAGGGAGAACTGCGCACCGTGACCATCAACGATCCGGTGGCGGGTGCCATGTGGATCCTGAATCCGCAAGAGCGCAGCGCCCAGCGCCTGCCTTCGCGGGTCGAGATCGAACGCATCGCCCGCGAGGCGCGCGAGAAGGCGCGCGCCCAGGTCGAGCGCATGCGTCGCGAAGGCCGCCTGCCGGCTTTGGCCCGCCGCGAAGGAGAAGATGGCGTCGCCGTCCGGGTCGAACGCAGGACCGGCGACGAGCGCGATGGCCACCGCGAAACCGTGCGCGTGATCCGGATGGCGCCGGGCCCGGCCTTCGACGGCGCTGCCTTCGGTGCGCGCATGGGCCCGATGATCGCCAGCGCGGTGACGGGTGCCCTGGCCGACCGCAAGTGGGCAGCGAAGGCAGTCAGCCGCGATCTCGGCACGCGCGACTTCGAGGGCGTCAAGGCCGAAGGGAAGCAGCGCAGCTACGAGATCCCGGCCGGCGAAGTGGGCAACCGCAATCCAATCGTGGTCAGCGACGAAACCTGGTATGCGCCGGACCTGCAGGTGACGGTGTATTCGAAACACAGCGACCCGCGCAGCGGCGACTATGTGTATCGCCTCGAGGGCATCAAGCGCGGCGAGCCGGATGCGTCGCTGTTCGCGGTGCCGTCCGACTACCAAGTGCGCGAACCGGGCAAGCGCCTGGGTGGGAAAAGCGAGGAGTAACAACAAACATGCCGGCATCAGCCGGCATGCAAGGAAAGTAGAAGATGCGCCTTGCCTGGGCCGCGTGATGCGCAACAGGCAAGGAGACCGTCTCAGCGGCTTGCGGTGCGTTCGCGCGGCGCAACGACGGCGTAAAACCATTCGTCGACCATGTGCTTTTCGAAACGCAGCGGATCGCCGCTGGAATAACGCTTGGAATTGCCGATGTAGGCCATGTCGCGCAACTGCACGGCGCCGTTACGCAGGACTTCGCCATTGCTCTCGACCTGGAAACGCAAATCGATGCGGGGCCAGTCCACCGCGCTCCGTATCGTCTGCATGGCTGGAACGCCGTTCGTGCGCACCATCCGTCCGGCCAGGTCGATGTCGTCGACAGCGATGCGCAGGACCTGGCCTGCAGGCAACCGTGCGCCAAGCTTGTTGAAATGGGCAGTCAGCTGCTCCAGGATGCGCTCACGCTCCCCCTGGTCGATCGGCAGATCGGAGAAACGCTCCGGCTGAACATAGGTGACGACGACTTCCGCGGAAGCGGCACCCGCTGCCAGCGCCAGTACACTGCTTACCGCCAACATCCGCAACATCTTCTTCATGACGACTCCTTATTGTTGGATTGCACGACGACTCTGTTTCAAATTGCGATGCCAATATACCTCGGCATTCGTTGCGAATTGTGACGGCTTGTAAATTTAAGCCATCGCAGGCGAAAAAAAAACGCGCCGCTACTGCGGCGCGCCCTTTTTTATGCGTAGTGCTTGATTTTCCGGGCTCGAAGGCGCCAGGCAGCCGGATCAGCGCCGCGCCGAGCGTTCGCGCGGCATGATCGTTTCGTAGAACCAGTCGTCGATCATGCGCCGCTCGTAGCGCAGCGGATCGCCATCCGAGTAGCGGCCGATGCGGTCCATGAAGGCCATGTCGCTCAGCCTCGCATCGCCGCTGCGCAGGACCTGGCCGTTGCGCTCGAGCGTGTAATGCAGCTCCATGCGCGGCCACTCCGCACTGTTCTGCTTGATGATGCGCAGTTCGTGGCCGCGGCGGCTTGGCACTTCACGGCCGGCCAGGTCGATGTCGGTCACGTCGATACGCAGGTGCTGGTCGGGCGGCAGCTTGGCGCCGAGCTTGGCGAAATGCTCGGTCAGGTTTTTCAGCGCGTCCTCGCGGTCCCACGCCGTGAATGGCAGGTCGGAGAAGCGCTCCGGCTGAATATAGTTGACGGTGACGTCCCCCGCCGAGGCCGCGCCCGCGGCCAATGCCAGCAGGCCGCTAGCGGCCAGTTTCTGAATCACGTTGTTCATGGCGATTCCTCTCTTGGATGTCTTGGTTTTTACTGTATCAATATACGCTTCTTCGACACAAGGCGACGTCTACGGCAAGTAAATTCTGTATCCGATTGTGAGCGCGGGAAAGCAGCTCGGGCTCGCCTGTTTTGTTAGTCCTCGCACAGCCGGCCTCGCCCGGCCGGCGCATCCTTGCCATCAAGGAGGAATGCCCGTGCCAGAAGGACCATCGCTCGTCATCCTGAAGGAAGAAACCGCCCGTTTCGTCGGCCAGCAGATCGTGGAAGCCGGCGGCAACGTGCGCGCCATCGATCCCGCGCGCCTGCTCGGCCAGAGCATCGTCTCGCTGCGCACCTGGGGCAAGCATTTCCTCATCGAATTGCCGAACATGGCGCTCCGCATCCACTTCCTGCTGTTCGGCACCTACCGCGTGAACGAGGAGCGCGAAGGCAAGGTGCCGCGCCTGTATCTGCGCACCGCCGAGGGCGACGTCCTGAATTTTTATGCCTGCGCGATTCGCGAGATCGATACCGATCTCGACAGCCAGTACGACTGGAGCGCCGACGTGATGAGCGACGCCTGGGACCCGAAGCAGGCCCGCAAGAAGCTGCGCGCCTGTCCCGACATGCTGGCCTGCGACGCCCTGCTGGACCAGGACATCTTTTCCGGCGTCGGCAACATCATCAAGAACGAGGTGCTGTTTCGCATCCGCGTGCACCCGGCGTCGACCGTGGGCGCCCTGCCCGCCCCCAAGCTGCGCGCCCTGGTCGAGGAAGCGCGTCAATACAGTTTCGACTTCCTGGGCTGGAAAAAGCAGTACGTGCTCAAGCAGCACTGGCTGGCCCATGCCAAGAAAATCTGTCCGCGCTGCGACATCCCTTTTACCAAGGCCCACCTCGGGCGCACCAACCGCCGCAGCTTCTTTTGCGAGAACTGCCAGAAACGGTATAACTAGCGGCTATTGACTCATCCGCCCAACACTCGGCAATTATTGCATTCCATCCCAATCTATTGCCTGTTGTTAATGCTGCGTAGCCGTACTACAATCGATTCGACTTGCATTTCACCTTTGTTTCGTTCGTATCGACTCTTACGGTATCGGAAACACCATGTCTTTTTTGTCTGCCGCCACGCCCAAGCTCGCGCCCTGGAAGGTTTTGCTCGTCGACGACGAGCCGGATATCCATGACATCACCAAGCTCACGCTGAACCGCTTCCGCCTGGACGGGCGCGCGCTCAGCTTCCTGCACGCCTACAGCGGCGCGGAGGCCAAGGAAATTCTGGCGCGCGAAAAGGACATCGCGCTGGTCTTCCTCGACGTGGTGATGGAGCGCGAAGACAGCGGCCTGGAAGTGGCGCGCTGGATGCGGCAGGACCTGGACAACCAGTTCAGCCGCATCGTGCTGCGCACCGGCCAACCGGGCCAGGCGCCGGAAGAGCGCGTGATCGTCGACTACGACATCAACGACTACAAGGAAAAGACGGAACTCGACCGGACAAAACTGTTCACCACCACCTTCGCGGCCCTGCGCGCCTACCGCGACATCATGAAGGTGGAAGACGCCCGCCGCGTGCAGCAGAACTACCGCGAAGGCCTGGAGCGCGTGCTGTCTGCCTCGTCCCACATCTTCAAGCAGCGCAACCTGAAGGACTTCGCCGGCGGCCTGCTGCAGCAAGTCGTCGCCCTGCTGCGCCTGGAGCAAAGCATGCTGCTGCGCCTGAAAGGCGCGAGCGTGATAACCGGGGAGAGCCAGTACGAAGTGCTGGCCAAGATCGGCGAATTCGGCGACGGCATCGACCCGGCCCTGCTGGCCCAGCTGGACGAAGCGCGCCATAACCGCATCTCCAAGCTGCACGGCGACACCTATGTCGGCTACTTCCCGAACAACAGCGGCAAGGCCTCGCTGCTGGTGCTGCAAGGCGTCGAGGAAATCTCCGACATCGACGCGCAGTTGCTGGAGGTGTTCTGCTCGGGCGTGGCGATCGCCTTCGACAACATCCTGCTGAACCAGGAAATCACCGACACCCAGGCCGAGCTGATCCTGCGTTTGGGCGACGTGGTCGAATCCCGCTCGAACGAAGCCGGTAACCACGTGCGCCGCATGGCCCAGGTCTGCCACCTGCTGGCGCAAGCCTCGGGCCTGCCCGAAGACGAGACGGCCGTGCTGATGCATGCCGCGCCGATGCACGACATCGGCAAGATCGCGACGCCGGACGCCGTCCTCCTGAAACCGGGCCGCCTGACGCCGGAAGAGTGGGAAGTCATGAAGCAGCACCCGACGGTCGGCCTGCAGATCCTGGACGGCTCGAGCCGCCCGATCCTGAAAGCCGCCGCCGTGATCGCGCACCAGCACCACGAGAAATACGACGGCAGCGGCTATCCGCAGGGTTTGAAGGGCGAAGACATCCATCCCTACGCCCGCATCGTCGCCGTCGCCGACGTGTTCGACGCCCTCAGCCACGAGCGCGTGTACAAGCCGGCCTGGCCGGCCGAGCAGGTGACCGACTACCTGCGCGAAGTCGCGGGCAAGCATCTCGATCCGCATTACGTCGATCTGCTCATCAAGAATATGGACAAGGCGGTGGAGATCAATCGGCAGTGGCCGGATTGAGAAGGTTGCCGGGATAAACTCCGGCGTGTCCGCCAAGGATGTAGGGTGGGCGGGTCTCCCGCCCACGCGGTGATAGATGGCAGCAAGATCATCCGGCGCGATATCGGAGCCGGTAACAATCACCGCGTGGGCGGAGGATCCGCCCACCCTACATCACGCTGCGAGTTTTTGCTCCCGCCGGCTGCGCGGGAAACTCAGCTCATACCTTAAACCCTCCCCCGGCGCGCTGTGCGCATGCACGCTGCCGCCCAGCGCCCCCGTCACCAGGTTGTACAAGATGTGCGCACCGAGCCCGCTGCCGCCATTGCCGCGCTTGGTCGTGAAGAAGGGATCGAACAGTTTATCCAGCGTGTCCTGGTCCATGCCGGCGCCGTCGTCGGCATAGCTCAGCGAGACGACCTCGTTCTCCACCGAGACCCGGATCGCGATCGCGCCCTTCTCGTCGTGCTCGAAACCGTGCACCAGCGAATTCATCAGCATGTTGGTGACGATCTGCGAGACGGCGCCCGGGTAGCTTTCCAGCACCACATCGGCCGGGCACGCGACCTCGACCTTCACCGGCCGGCCCTTCAGCTTCGGCTGCAGAGAAAGCAGCACTTCGTTCAGGTAATTACGCAGATTAAAACTGCGGATGTCGTCCGAGGACTGGTCCACCGCCACCTGTTTAAAGCTGCGCACCAGCGCCGCGGCGCGCTGGGTGTTGGTGGTCATGATGCGCAGCGACTGGTCGACGATGTCGAGGAAGCCGTTCAGGCTGTCTTCCGTCATCTCGCCGGCGCCGAGTTCCTCGCGCGTCAGGCGCAACTCTTCTACCAGGTGGCTCGTTGCCGTCACGCAGATGCCCAAAGGGGTGTTGATCTCGTGCGCGACGCCGGCTACCAGGCGGCCGAGCGAGGCCAGCTTTTCCTGGCGCACCAGCTCCCCCTGGGCTTGCTGGAGTTGCGTCAGCGCCGTGTTCAACGCGGCATTCTGCTCTTCCAGCCGCTCCTTGGTCTGGCGCAGGCGGTGGTCGGCCTGCATGCGCGCCAGGGCGACGGCGACGTGACTGGCCATGAAGGCGAGCAGGTCGAGGTCGGCCTTGGTATAGATGACGCTCGGATCGTAGCTTTGCACGACCAGTACACCATAGGGCTTGTCGTGCACCAGCATCGGCGCGCCCATCCAGCTCGCGATGTCGACGTTGCCGTAGGGCTCCTTGACCTGCCCGCTCGCGACCAGGCGCGCGAAGCTGCCGGCGTCGTGCAACTGCGCCTGCTTCGAGGCGAGCACATAGGAACACATGGCTTTGCCGTAAGGGAAGCGCGTGACCGGGGCAGTGGCGTCCTTCTGGTCGACAAAGTACGGGATGCTGATTTCTTCCGTTTCCGGGTGATACAAGCCGATCAGGAAGTTCTCGGCAACCATCAGCTCGCCGATGATGCGGTGCAGGCTGGTGGTGAGCACCGCCTTGTCGGCCGCGCTGGCGGACAGGGTGGCGATCTGGTACAGCGCATGTTGCACCTGCTCGGCACGGCGCCGTTCGGCCACTTCATGGGCCAGGCGCGCGGTCCGTTCCTGCACGGCGCGCTCGAGGCGGTCCATGCTCTGCAGGCTTTGCAGCGCGACCGAGACGTGGTTCGCGATCACGCCGAACAGGGCCTGGTCTTCGTCGCTATACGTGTTTTCAGGGCTGTAGCTCTGGATCACGATCGCGCCCAGCGGCAGGTGCTGCTGGTCGAGCAGCGGGCAGCCCATCCAGTGCTCGGCCGCGCTGCCGGCGCCGAAGTTCGAGCCGTCCGCCTCGCGCGCCTTGAAGTCTTCCGCGGTCACGACCAGGGTCTGGCGGTTCAGGATGACCCAGGCGGTGGGCGATTCGTCGGGCGAAGCGAGCTTGACGGGCTGATTCAGCGGCGGGCCTTCGTCGGATTCGTCGACGAAGTAGACGAAGCGCACGGTGCCCTCGTCGCGGTCGGACAGGGCCACATAAAAGTTGGCCGCATACATGATGCGGCCCAGCGCGCGGTGCACGGCGCGGATGAATTCGGTGATGTCGCTGCAGCTGGTCGAGGTCTGCCCGATTTCGAGCAACATCGACTGCACCGCTTCCAGTCGGGCTAGACGATCCATGGATTCCCTTGAAGAATTAATTCTCAAGGGAAATATTAGCAGCGGGCGCGCCGGAACGCACGCGCCGTGCGTGAAAGTGTGGTGCCGGGGTTACCGCGGCGCTTTATAGCCGTTCTCGATCCAGCTCTGCGCCGAGGCCGGCGTCAGCTTGAAACTCGCGGCCACGCGCACCTGCGCCAGCTGCTCGCCCATCTCGTCGATGGCGGTCAGCAAGGCGTATGGATCGTCGTCGTCCGGCTTGATGTCGAGCGTGACCTTCAGCTCGCTGCCTTCCCACCACACCACCGTGCTTTTATGCAGCATCGCATGCAGGTGCTGCTCGTGGCGGCGGATGACTTCCGACGCCGTCTTGATCAGCGTATTGAAGGCGTTGACGTCGAGCGGCTTCGGGTTCTTCTTGTCGCGGCCCATGGTCCACGGACCGACCAGCGCCGGCTCCGGTTCGCCATCCTTGTACATCGCGACGGCCCAGCCCTCGTCATCTTCGTTCTTGATCACGCGTGCGGTCCAGCCATTGCCTTGCCACAGGCGCGCTTCCTGCACCGGGGCATCGTTGTCGCCCGATTCCAGGTCGGTTACGTCGTCGTTCATCGCTCGCTTGTTCCTTCTATGAGGCTATCGCCCAAAGGTAAGATTTTAGAGGAACAAGAGAGGCGATGCGATAGCAAACGGACAAGAATCCGCCTATTCATTTGCACAAATGTTTCCCGCACTGCGCGGAGGCTACATGCGCATGCCGGGCAGGCCGGGCGGACGCACCGGCGGTGGCGGTGGCGTGCGGAACGGGTCGATGATGCGCTCTTTCGGCGCTTCCCGATTGAATGGGTTGATGATGATGGGCGGGATGGTAGGCGGAGCCGACGGCGGCCCCTTCGGTCCTCCACCCAGCCAGGCTGGCGGCGGCGCGCTGCGGTGCGCCTTCATCGTTGAACTGACGACAGGCATGGGGTCCCTCCTACAACAGAGCAGGCTGTCAGTATAGGCGGCGATCCGCGCATTGCAAGGTCGGAAAACATCTGCATTCGTCGGCCCTGGCTGCGCTCCGGCCCGCCGAAAATGCCGCTCGTCGCAGACGGCTCGCCCGCGACCTCGTTCATGCCTACAGTAAAGCCAATCCCACTCCACGCATCTCCACTCCTTCGAGGAAAACGCCATGAAAAAGATCGTCCCCTATCTCGTCCTGTTCCTGTGCGCGCTGCTGCTGTGGGACCTGCTGTTCACCTTCGGCGACGCGACCTTCCACATCGATGGAGAGGAAGTCGGCGGTCCGCTCGGCGCCGCGCTCGGCATCCTGTTCGCGGGCGGCGGCACGCTGATCGGCCTGTTCGTGGCACTGGTCGTGGGCGCGGTGCTGGCGGTGGTGTTCGCCGGCGTCGGCATCGTCGTGATCGGCGCACTGGCGATTGCCGGCCTGGCCGTGGCGGCTGCGATCGTGCCCTTCCTGCTGCCGCTGCTGCTGCCGCTGGCCCTGATCTGGTACCTGGTCAGCCGGGCACGCCGCAACCGCGCCGTGGCGAAGGTCGCAGTTTAAGCAGTCTTTTCCGCCGCGAACTGCGCATAGCCCCTGGCCCGCAGTTCGCAAGCCGGGCAAGTGCCGCAGCCATAACCCCAGTCGTGGCGGGCGCCGCGCTCGCCGAGATAGCAGGTGTGGGTCTCGAAGCGCACCAGGTCCACCAGCGGCTGCCCGCCGGCCTGCTCGGCCAGCTCCCAGGTCTGCTTCTTGTCGATCCACATCAGCGGCGTCTCGACTTTCAATCTCGTCGCCATGCCCAGGTTCAGGGCTACCTGCAGCGCCTTCATCGTGTCGTCACGGCAATCCGGATAGCCGGAGAAATCGGTCTCGCACATGCCGCCCACCAGCACCGTCAGGCCGCGCCGGTAAGCCACCGTCGCTGCCACCGTCATGAACAGCAGATTGCGGCCGGGCACGAAGGTATTCGGCAAGCCGTTGGCCTGCATTTCGATGGCAACATTGCTGGTCAGCGCAGTATCGGAAATCCGCGAGATCAGCGACAGATCGATCATGTGGTCCTCGCCCAGGCGCGCATTCCACTCGGGCGACAGTTCGCGCAATTTGGCGAGCACGGTCGGCCGCACCTCCAGCTCGATCGCATGGCGCTGGCCATAATCGAAACCAATGGTTTCAACCCGTGGATAACGCTGCAGGGCCCAGGCCAGGCAGGTGGTCGAATCCTGTCCTCCACTGAAGAGAACGAGCGCGGTATCGGGAGCGTGCATGTGTCGTATTTTTGGTAGTTAATCGTTCGCCGTCAATTTTGCAATTCCGCTAAGATGCGCTCAGCATTGATACTGAATACTGAGACGGAGACACATGGTTCCCGCAACATCCCACCGGACCGCACAGGCGGGGCCAAGGCAATCACGGATTTTGGCACAAATCATGCTGTCCGCGTATGCCGTACTGGGCGCGCAAGCCGCGTATGCCCAACAGGCACAAGGCATTAATTACACCGTGCGCATCGACGCACCCGGCAAACTCGACGACCTGCTCGAGGATAACCTCGACCTGCTGCGCTGGCGCGGCAATCCGCGCGTCGACCTCGAACAATTGCAGCGCCTGGTCAAGGCCGCGCCCGAGGAAGCGAGAACCCTGGTCGCCACCGAAGGCTATTATTCGCCCAAGATCAGCGCCGGCCTCGACACCAGTGGCGGCACGCCGGTGGCGCGCATCGTCGTCGATCCCGGCCAGCCGGTGCTGGTCAGCGACATCGACCTGGTGCTGCAGGGCTTCGTGTCCTTCGACCAGGGCGGCGCGCCCTATGACGCCGGAGCCCTGCGCAACCGCTGGTCGCTGCCGGTTGGCGCCCGTTTCGTCCAGGCCGACTGGGAAGCGGCCAAGCGCGATTTATTACGCGAAGTGATGCAGTCGCGCTTCCCGCGTGCCCAGCTGGTCGAGACCAGCGCCACCGTCGACCCGGATGCCTATCAAGCCTCGCTGCGCGTGGTGATCGACAGCGGTCCGGAAATGCGCTTCGGCGAGCTGCGCATTCGCGGCCTGAAGCGCTATCCGCGCGAGGTCATCACCAACCTGAACAAGATCAAGCCGGGCGACATCTACAGCGAAGCCGCGCTGCAGGCTTTACAGGCGCGCCTGCAGGAGACGGGCTACTTCGCCACCGTCGAGGTGAGCGCCGACATGCGCGCCGTGCTCAACGCCGAGATCCAGGAGTTGAAGGAAGACGACGAGGGCAATGCGCCCACCCCGGCCGCGCAGGCTGCCGCTACCGGCCAGGAAGCCGTGCCCGGCCAAGCCACGACCGGCGTCAAGCCGCCCACCGCGGCCGGCCCGACCATGCTGCCGGTGCTGGTGCGCGTCACCGAGAACAAGCAGAAGAACATCGAGGTCGGTCTCGGCTTTTCGACCAACACGGGCGGGCGCGCTTCGCTCGGCTACGACGACCTGAACGTGTTTGGCAAGCGCATGAAGAGCGACCTGGTCTACGAACAGAAGCACCAGCTGGCGCGCGCCGATTTCTACTGGCCCACCACGCCCGACGGCTACAACGACAGCGTCGGCGGCGGTTTCGAGCGCACCGACGTCCGTGGCGAGATCACGACCACCGCCAGCGTCAGCGGACGGCGCGCCTGGGGCACGCCGGAACTCGAACGCAGCCTCAGCATCGAGCTGCTCGCCGAAAAGCGCGAGGTCGAAAGCGCGGGCATCGACACCGAATACAGCAAGAGCATCCCCGTCACCTACAGCGTCACGCGCCGCAAACTCGACAACCTGCTGCAGCCGACGCGCGGCTATGCGCTCAACTGGCAGCTGGGCATTGCGCCGCTGCCGATCTTCACCGACGAAAAATTCATCCGCGCCTATACGCGCGGCGTGTACTACAAGCCGGTCGGCACCAGCGGCACCCTGATCCTGAAGGGCGAAGCCGGCGCCGTGTTCTCGAAGGACAAGATCGGCGTGCCGAGCACCTTCCTGTTCCGTGCCGGCGGTGACCAGTCGGTGCGCGGCTACGGCTACCAGCAGCTGGGCGTGCGCGAAGGCGACGCCATCGTCGGCGGACGCTACCTGCTCACCGGCGGCGCCGAATACCAGTACTGGTTCCGTCCACCATGGGGCGTGGCCTTCTTCGTCGACGCCGGTAATGCCGCCGACAAGTTCAAGGACTTGAAACCCGAATACGGCTACGGCGTCGGCGCGCGCTGGCGCAGCCCGGTCGGCCCGATCAACGTCGATATCGCCTACGGCCAGGCGGTGCGCAAGGCGCGCCTGCACTTCTCACTTGGATTCACGTTCTGATGGACGACCACAACACCACCCCTCCCCCGCCGGCCAAGGCGCCGGCGCCGAAAACCAGGCGCTGGCCGCGCCGCGTCGCCATCGGCCTCGTGGCGACCGGCGTCGTCGTCGGCGGCGCCCTCTGGTACCTGGGCCGCGAAACGACGCTGCAGATGATCGCCGAACGCGCTGCACGCGCGACCGACGGCAAGCTGACGATGACCGGTGTGCGCGGCTCGATCTACGGCGACATGCACATCGACCGCATCGTCTGGCGCACCGAGACCCAGCTGGCCACCGTCACCAACATCGACCTGTCCTGGTCGCCGCGCCAGCTGCTCTCGAAAGGCATCGAGATCAACAAGCTGCATGCGGCCGACCTGCGCATGGAGACCCTGAAGGAAACCGACGAACCGGCCACGATGCCGAACTCGCTCGCCGCCCCTTTCCGGATCGCGCTCGACGATGCGCGCCTGGCGAAAGCGACCTTCGTGAACAAGGGCGCCAGCACCGTGATTACCGACGTGCGCATGCGCCTGCATGGCGACAAGGTACAGTGGCAGCTGAGCGATGCGGTGGCCACTACCCCGTGGGGCAAGGTGGCGGCCGACGGCAAGATCGCGGCGACGAAGCCTTTTAAACTGGACGCGAATGCCAGCCTGTCGCAAGCGACAGTCGGCCCCGGCGCCACGCCGGCGGCGCTGAAACTGCGCGCCGGCGGCGACCTGAATCTGACGACCCTGGACGCCACCGGCAATGCCGGCCGCGCCGGCGGCGATGCGCGCCTGACCTTATCCCCGTTTGCCGAGATCCCGCTGCGCACGATGGACCTCAAGGCGCACAACATCGATCCGGGCTTCTTCAATCCTTCGCTGCCGACGGCCGACCTGAGCCTGACGATCGCGGCCAAGCTCGACGACAAGCGCGCCATCGCCGGCAGTGTCAACCTGGTCAACGAGGGGCCGGAAGGCACGATCGACCAGCAACGCCTGCCGCTGCGCGCTTTCCGCGGCCAGCTGGGCGGCAACCTGGAATCGATGCGCCTGGCCGACGTGCTGCTCGACTTCGGCGCCGCCGGCCGGTTTACCGGCAGCGGCAGCGTGCAGCGCGGCGAAGACACCGAGGGTCTCGGCACCGCCAATTTCGCCCTGCACACCGACCGCTTCGATTTGAAGGGCATCCATGGCAGCATGAAGCCGACGAAGATCGCCGGCGACATCGCGGTGGCGAATGTCGATCAGGTACAGTCGCTCGACGTGCGCCTGGTCGAGAGCGGCCTGCGCCTGACGGCCAAGGCGAAGCTCGAGAACAACGTGGTGGATGTCTCCGAAGCGCGCCTGCTGGCCGGCAGCGGCAGCGTCGCCCTGAGCGGCAACATGAAGCTGGGCGAGGACAAAGCCTTCAAGGTCAACGCCAGCGCCAGCCGCTTCAATCCGGCCGCGCTGGGCGACTATCCGCAAGCCGACATCAATGCCGTGGTCAATGCCAGTGGCGTGCTGGCACCAACGTGGAAGGTCAATACCGATTTCGCGCTGCGTCCGAGCCGGCTGTTCGACCAGCCGCTGTCGGGTAAAGGCAAGCTCACGGCCGACGCCAAGCACGTCAGCGGCGTCGACGCCAACCTGGCCCTGGGCCAGAACACGGTCAACCTGAACGGCGCCTTCGGCGCGCCGGGCGAACGCCTGGCCTGGCGCGTGGAAGGCCGCAACCTGGCCACCCTGCGCGCCGACCTGTACGGCGCGGTGAATGCCAACGGTGTCGTCACCGGCACCATGGCCAATCCGCGCACGACCTTCGTGGCCGACGCCAACGGCCTGGGCTGGGTCGCCGCCCAGCGCAAGGCCAACACCAGCAACCTGCATGTCAGCGGCGAAGCCTGGCTGGCCGGCGCCGAAGGTGCGCGCTTCGTCGAGGCCAAGGGCAGCGGCAACATGGCGCGCTTCAATCCAGCCGCATTCGGCAGCCCGCTGCCCGGTTCGATCAACGGCGCTTTTGACGCCAGCGGCCGCTCCGGCGCCGACTGGCGCGGGGCCCTGAACCTGAAGCTGGAAGAATCGACGCTGGCAAAGTCGCCGCTGTGGGGCTATGCGCGCCTGGCGGCGGATAAACGCCACGTGTCGGGCGCGGACGTCGACCTGCACGTGGGCGCCAACGTGATCGCGGCGAAAGGCAGCTTCGGCGCCGGCGGCGACCGTCTCGACTGGCGCATCGACGCGCCCCAGCTGGGCGCGCTCGGTCCCGACTACGCTGGCCTGCTGCGCGGCGCCGGTACGGTCAGCGGCACGATGGACACGCCTTCGCTCACCGCGAATCTCGAAGGCCAGAACCTGCGCCTGCTCGGCAAGCACAGCCTGAAGTCGCTGCG
Source organism: Massilia sp. Mn16-1_5 (assembly GCF_004798585.1). Taxonomy (GTDB): domain Bacteria; phylum Pseudomonadota; class Gammaproteobacteria; order Burkholderiales; family Burkholderiaceae_D; genus Telluria. Next base: position 166,434 of record NZ_PPXQ01000007.1, on the reverse strand, counting down.
CGCCAGCGCCAATCTCGGCGCGGGCCGCGGCGGCGCCGATCCCCTGGTCAGCGATATCCAGGTTGTGGAATTGACCAGCGGCGAGACGCGCATTGCCGCCGCCAGCCTGCAGACCAACGGCACGCGCGCCGCGCACACCCTGCGCGCCGCCGCCCGCGGCGACGATTTCGATGCCTCCACCGAAGTACGCGGCGGCTGGAGCGGCAACGCCTGGGCCGGCACGCTGGCCTCCCTGCAGAACAAGGGCCGCTATGCGATGACCCTGGCGCAACCGGTCCCGCTGCGTATCGGCGTGGCGCCTAGCGCCGGCGTGGCGGGCCTAGCCAAACCGGAATCGCTGGCGTTTAATGGCGCCGTGATCCGTCTGCCGGCGGGGACGGTCCGGATCGACCAGCTGACCAAGACCGGCGCGCGCTGGAACAGCCGCGGCGCGGCGGCCGGCGTGCCCTTGAACTACCTCGGCCAGTTCTCCGAAGCGCTGCGCGAAAACGTGCAGGGCAACCTGACGCTCGGCGCCGACTGGGCGCTCGACCTGCGCACCGCCACAAGCACCGGCGGCGTCCCAAGCCTGGCCGGCAGCGTGCACGTGTTCCGCGAAGGCGGCGATGCCCTGGTCGGCTCCGGCACCCCGGTCGCGCTCGGCCTGCGCACCTTCGATGCGCGCGCCGACGTGCAGGGCAGCTCGCTGCGCACCCAGCTGACCATCGACGGCAGCCGCACCGGCACCGCGCGCGTGGATGGCACGGTGCAGATGCTCAAAGGCCGCATCGACCGCGACAGCCCGCTGCGCATGACGGCGAATGCCGACATGGCCTCGATCGCCTGGCTCGCGCCCTTCGCCGGCCAGCGCGACCTCGACCTGGACGGCAGCCTGAAACTCGCCGTGACCGGCGCCGGCACCATCGGCACTCCGGTCCTGAACGGCACCGTCAACGGCGACGGCCTGTCGGTGCGCTGGCCGGAACAGGGCGTGCGCCTGCAGAACGGCCAGCTGCGCGCCCAGCTCGCGGGTGACCGCCTGGTGCTGCAACGGCTTTATCTGCAGGGCCTGCAGGGCAGCGCCACCGCCGACGGCTCGATCCGCTTCGGCGCGGGCGACCCGGCGATGCAGCTGAACCTGGTGGCGGACAAACTGGAAGCGCTGTCGCGTCCGGACCGCACCGTGATCCTCTCGGGTAATGCGGCGCTGGTGCGCGATGCGACCCGCTTCTCGCTGGAAGGCCGCGTCAACGTCGACCGCGCGCTGATCGAGTTCGCGCCCCAGGGCCGGCCGACGATCTCCGACGACGTCATCGTGCTCGGCCGCGGCAAGCCGATGCCGCCGCAGAAGAAGGAAGCCGAAGTGCCGCTGGTCGTGGACCTGCGCGCCGACCTGGGCGACAACTTCCACCTGCGCGGCCTCGGCATCGACGCCATGCTGGAAGGCAGCGCCCGCGTGCGCATGACGGGCAGCGGCGCGCCGCGCGTGAACGGCACCATCCGCGTCGCCAGCGGCAACTACGCGGCCTATGGCCAGAAGCTGGCGATCGAGCGCGGCGTGATCACCTTCAGCGGCCCCTACGACAACCCGGCCCTCGACGTGCTCGCGCTGCGCAAGCAGCCCGAGGGCACGCAGCTGAGCGAGACGAATGTGGAAGCCGGCGTGCAGGTGCGTGGCACGGCGCGTTCGCCGCAAGCGAAGCTGGTGTCGACGCCGAACGTGCCCGACAGCGAGAAGCTGTCCTGGCTGGTGCTCGGCCACGGCATGGAGGGCACCAGCGGCAACGAGAAGGACGTGCTGAGCGCCGCGGCCGGCGCCCTGCTGGGCGGCAAAGGCGGCACCGGCGGCATCCAATCGAAACTGGCCAATTCGCTCGGCGTGGACGAACTCGGCATCGGCCAGGGCCGCAACGGCGAGGCCGAAGGGCTGGCCAACACGGTGGTCACGGTCGGCAAGCGGATTTCCTCGCGCGCCTACATCAGCTTCGAGCAGGGCGCGACGACGGCGTCGAGCCTGGTGCGCCTGCGCTATAAACTGACGCCGAGGTTCACGCTGCAGTTCCAGGCGGGGACGAATACGGCGCTCGATGTGCTGTATGCATGGGCCTTCGATTAGGTTCCGGTAACAAAGAAGAGGTCCCCGCGGGGACCTCTTTTACTTTCAATGCAGGCTCGGTTTCGGGTCCGGCACCGGCTCCTCGTTGGCCGGCGTGTGCGCCGGCGCGTGGTGCGGATGGTGCGGGGCGTCGAAAGGCTCCGGCAACGGCTCGTCGGCCGGCACGGGATCGGGTGCGCGGTGCAGGCGCACCGGGATGGGGATGGCTGCAAGCATGGTTCGGCTCTCCTGAATACGGTGTTGTCACCTTACCATGACGCGCTTCTGTCCGACGCCCGGTTACAATGCCGGCTTCGACTCAACCAGTATTTCCGAACGCTAGATGACCATCACCACGCTCGCCCTGCTCCTGCTGACGCCGATCCTCGTCTGGCGCATCTATTCGCGCCTGAAAACGCAGATGGCGCGCCAGCGCTCGATCGTCTCGCGCCACTACACGGGCGTGCTGGTGTTCGCCGGGATGATCCTGGTGTCGCTGTCGGAAGTCTTCAACCGGCCGTACGCGCTTGGGGCACTGGCGGCCGGCACGGCGCTCGGTGTGTTCTGGGGCGTCTTCGCCCTGAAGCGCACGGTCTACGAAGATACCGAAGGCGGTTACTTCTTCACACCGCCGATGCGCCTCGGGATCGTGATGGCCATGGTCCTGGTCGCGCGCGTGCTCTACCTCGGAGTCGAGATCTATGCGAGCCAGCAGGGCAACGTGCCGGCGCCGCGCTTTACTGACAGCCCGCTGACCATGCTGTGCGTGGGGCTGACCGCGGCCTACTTTGCGGCCTATTCGGTGGGGCTGCTGCTGTGGCGGCGGCGCCTGCGCCAGGCGATCGAAAAGGCGTAATCGCTTCGCATGCGTTTGGTGGGCCCGGGGCGCCCACCCTACGTCTGCTTGCGGTGTAGGGTGGGCGCCCCGGGCCCACCAAGCGTATGAATCCAGAAACGTAGGGCGGCTCTCCGAGCCCACGCGGTGATATGTACCCCCAAGATCGTCGAGCGCGACATTGGAGCCGGTACGTATCACGCGTGGGCACAAGGGCTGGCAGCATAGATTCCGCCTCAATCCCGGGGCAGCATGAAGCCCGCGAAGAAATCGGCCAGGGCCTGGTGCGCATCGAGCGGCAACACCTGCGCCACGTACTGGTCGGGGCGCACCACCACCAGCGTCCCCTGATCCCGGTCGACGCCGCGCAGGTCGTAGATGTCGGGGCCGTGCTTGAGCCGCGCGCTGAAGACCTTTTCGTAGTCGTGCAGGCCGTAGCGCCCCTTGCGCGGCCATAGCAGGGCCGGCATGCTGCCGGTCTCCAGCTCGGCGTGCGCTTGCTGGAACACGGCGCGCAGGTCGAACACGGCGTCCGGATCCTGGCCCGCGGCCGTGTACCTGCGCACCGGCGAATCGGGCGCCTCCTCGAGAAAGCGGCACAGTGCGCGCACGCCTTCGTCGTCCCTTCCGGCGAAGGCATACAGGCGCCAGCGTCCGTCGGCCTTGCCCGCATGTCCCAGCTGGACCACTTTCGCATCGCTGATGCGCAGCACCTCGGCCGAATGGAAACGCGTGCCGACGGCGAAGCCGCTGGCCAGCCCCTGGTGGCTGTCGTCGCCGCAGAGCAGCGAGGGACGATATTGCGTGCCCACGCCTGCCGTATAGCGCAGGTGCTGCTCGAAATAACGCTGGAACTCCTTCGGGTCCAGGCCGGCACCCTGACCGTCGGCGGGCTTTTCGCTGATCATCCGTGACCATTCGCTGTCGAAGTCGATCAGCTGCTTGCCCACCGCCTGGCGCTCGGCGTTATAGCTGTGCAGCAGCGCGGGCGGGCATTGCCCACGCAGGACGGCGGCCAGCTTCCAGCCCAGGTTGAAGGCATCCTGCATCGAGCAGTTCATGCCCTGCCCGGCCTTCGGGCTGTGCGTGTGGCAGGCGTCGCCGGCGATGAAGACGCGCGGCGGCCTGCTTTCCTCCTCTCCTGCCGCCACGTCGTCGTACTTGTCGCAGATGCGCTGGCCGATCTCGTACACCGACCACCAGGCCACTTCCTTCACATCCAGCTGGTAGGGGTAAAAGATGCGCTGCGCCGCCGCGATCAGCTGCTCGGCCGTGATCTGGCGCTGCGCCACCCGCTCGTCCTCGCCCAGCTTGTCCATCTCGACGTAAAGCCGCGTGAGGTAGCCGCCCTCGCGCGGAATGATGAGGATACTGCCCGCTTCGGACTGAATGGCGACCTTGTAGCGGATGTCGGGGAAGTCCGTCACCGCCAGCACGTCCATCACGCCCCAGGCCTGGTGCGCGGCTTCCCCTTTCAACTCGCGCCCGATGGCGGCGCGCGTGGCGCTGCGGGCGCCGTCGCAGCCGACCACATAGCGCGCACGCACGCTCTCGCGCTGGCCCGCATGGTCCAGGCTCACCGTCACCGGATAGTCGGCAGCCGCCTCGTCCACCTCCACATTAAGGAGCTTGCGCGAATAATGCGGCGCCAATCGGCTGGGCGAATTACGCATCGTCTCGAGATAGAAATCGTGGACCCGCGCCTGGTTCAGGACCACGTGCGGAAACTCGGACAGGCCGTCCTCGGTATCCTGCACGCGGCCATGGCGCGTGATGTTCCGCGGGTTCTGCTCGTCCGGCTTCCAGAAGGTCACCTCGTTGATCCAGCACGATTCCTGCAGCACGCGGCCGGCGAAATCGAAGGCTTCGAACATTTCCATCGTGCGGCAGGCGATGCCGTCGGCCTGCCCCTTCTCCAGCGGTCCCGCCTTCTGCTCGACGATCGCCGTGCGAATCTCCGGGAAGGCGGCCAGCTGCGCCGCCAGCGTCAGGCCGGCCGGGCCGCAGCCGACGATGAGCACGTCGACCTGTGCCGGTAGGGCATCACGGTGCGGCAGGGCCAGCGGCGAGACGGGATGAAGCTGCGGGTCGCCGGGGCGAAATCCGTCGAGATGGAATTGCATGATGGTCTGCTTTCAAAAATGTGCTCAAAAATGAGCATCGTTTTGTTCCTGCCCCGAGCCGTCCTGCTGACCGTGCTCGTGCCTGACAGGCGTGACTTTCCCGCCTCCCGCCGACCCTATGTCGGCGGCAGTGCCCGGCGTTGCCGCCAGGCTCGCCACGGGTAGCGCAGACTGCGCCGCGAAGGCGCCGGTTGCGAGCCGTTGTAAATTGATCGCCGCGTTCACGTCGCGGTCGTGCTGCGCGCCGCAGTGGTCGCAGGTCCAGGTGCGCTCACCCAGCATCAAGCCGCCATGGCGAATACCGCAGCGCGAACATAGCTTGCTCGACGGGTACCAGCGGTCGGCCAGCACCAGCGTCGTACCGTAACGTGTGGCCTTGTACTGGAGCTGACGCCGAAATTCATAAAAGCCGACATCGGCAATCGCACGCGCCAGCCGGGCGTTCGCCAGCATGCCGCTCACGTTCAAGTCCTCGATCACTACCGATTGGTTTTCGCGGCAGAGACGGGTCGTAAGCTTGTGTATGAAATCCTTGCGCACGCAGGCGATGCGCGCGTGCAATCGAGCCAACGTACGCGCGCCCTTGGTCCGGTTTGCCGATACCGGCAGCCGGGTACCTTTTGGAATCCGACCTGATATGCCGGAGGCTACTTTGGCGGCTTTTACCTTGCGTGACTGGCGGCGGTTTCGGATGCGCAGGCGCCGCAGCGCTGCTTTCAACGGACGGGGGGCATCAATCTTCTCGCCGCTGGATAAGGTAGCGGCAGTGCTAAGGCCAAGATCGACGCCTGTTACGCCATCGCCGCTTCGGTGCAAGAGCGCTACTTGCTCCGGTACCTCCACCTGCAGCGCCAGGAACCAATGATCCGCTTCCCGGCTGACGCTGGCTCCCATGATCTTGCCGGGCCAGCGCAGCGATTCGCGTAGCGGCACCGGCCCGACCTTGGGCAGCACGACGCACTTCCCGACCAGCCGCAATTTGTCGTTAGCGACGTAGAAGATGTCGCGGCAGCGCCCTTTCTTTTTAAATACGGGACGGTGGGCAGGTCGGTGCTCGCGTAACGCAGCGAAGTAACGGCCCCATGCCTTGGCAAGGTTGGCGAATGGTTGGGAATGGGCGTCGCGGTGGATGCTGCGCAGCCATGGCTGACCGTCGGCATTGAGCCAGTCGGGGTGGGCGTACTTGATGGCATTGAACTGCTTTTTCAGCGCCATCGCGTCGGGACGCTGGCCAGCAACCATCTGGCGCTGCCACTCGGCCAGAGCCCAGTTCCAGACGCGCCGTGCGGTACCTGCCGCGCGTGCAAAATAATCACGCTGCACAGGTGCCGGATCAAGCCGAATGCGGTGGGCCAGCAGCATGTCAACAAAGCGTTGCGGACAATGAACTGTTGGACCCGGTCTGTATCGGGCCGGTTCAGTCATTCCCGCTGGTGCGCACCTTGCGGATGCTTGCTCACATTTCTCCATGATTCTCAAGACTAGAGTGTAGCTCCTGATAGCTGCTGTCATGCCGCTACTGTGACGCAAAGGGAGTATGTTGAAAATGGATGGTTCTTGATTGCTATAATCAGGAATCCACATATTGGGCTGGCCATGAAGCGATTCGACCTGGAACTGCTGCTGGTGTTCGACGAGATTTTCAAGACGGGGAACGTGACCCGGGCCGCGCACAATCTCGGCCTGCCGCAGTCGAGCGTCAGCCTCGCCCTGGCCAAGCTGCGCGAGCATTTCAAGGACCAGCTGTTCAGCCGCACCGCCAAGGGCATGGTGCCCACGCCGCGCGCGCAGAACGCGATCGAGGACGTGCGCCGCGCGATCGCGGCCCTGCAGCACGCGCTGGCCGACCAGCCCGTGTTCGATCCCGCCGCCAGCACGCGGCGCTTTCGCATCTGCATGACCGACATCAGCGAGATCGTGCTGCTGCCGCGCATCCTCAACCACCTGCGTGCCATCGCCCCCGGCATCCATCTCGAGATCTCGCGCATTTCGCCCGACTCGCCAGGCGAACTGGCCGACGGCATCGTCGATCTCGCCGTCGGCTTCATGCCGCACCTGGAAGCCGGCTTCTACCAGCAAAAGCTGTTCGACCAGCACTTCGTCTGCCTGGTCGCGAAAACCCATCCGCGCGTGGGCGAGACGCTCACGGTCGACGCTTTGCGCCAGGAAGGACATGTGCGCGTGCGGACTTCCGGCACGGGTCACGCGATCGTCGACAAGATCCTGGCGCGCGAGGAGATCGAGCGCAACGTGGTGCTGAACCTGCCCAGCTTCCTGGGCGTGGCCTCGATCGTGGCCCAGACCGAGCTGCTGGCCATCGTCCCCGAGCGCTATGCACGGCTGGTGGCAGGCAGCGAAGCGGTGCGCTTCCTGCCGATCCCGGTGGAGCTGCCCAGTTACCAGGTCAAGCAGCACTGGCACGAGCGCTATCATGCCGACGTCTCGAACTGCTGGTTGCGCCAAATGGTGGCCGCGCTGTTCGCCGGCTAAGAGCGCCGGGGATTACTTCTTGCCCGGGTCCTTCTGGTTCGGGAACTGGTCGAATTCGACGTTGTACAGCTCGCCGTTGACCTTCTCGACCCGGCGCACGTATTCCGTCTGCACCACGTCGCGCGTGGCCGGGTCGAGCATGATCGGTCCGCGCGGGCTGGTCAGCTTCAGGCCCTTCAGGACCGCCATCGCCTTGTCGCCGTCGATGTCGCCCTTGAGCTTGCGCGCCACCTCATAGATCGCCGCCATGCCGTCGTAGCCGCCGACGGCCATGAAGTTGGGCCGGCCCGCGCCCGGATTCACGCTGGCGAAACTCTTGAGGAAGGCGGCGTTTTCAGGCGACTTGTGCGCCACCGAGTAATGAAAAGTGGTGATCACGCCCAGCGTCGCGTCGCCCATTGCCGGCAACAGGTGGTCGTCGGTCAGGTCGCCGGTGCCGATCACCTTGATGCCGGCTTCGGCCAGGCCGCGCTCGCGGTAGCCCTTCATGAAGGCGATCGTGTGCTCGCCGGGCGGCACGAAGACGAAGACCGCGTCCGGTTTGGCATCCTTGATGCGCTGGATGTAGGGCGCGAAGTCGGGATTTTTCAAGGGCACGCGGATCGTTTCGGGCACGGTGCCGCCGCCGGCGGTGAGCGTCTCCTTGAAAGCCGCTTCGGCATCGATGCCCGGCGCGTAGTCGGCGACCAGGGTGACGACCTTGCGGATCTTGTTCTTCAGCGCCCAGGTCGCCATCGGCGCGGAGCTTTGCGGCAGGGTCATCGACACCCGGGCGATGTAGTTCGACTTGGTCGTGATGACGGAACTGGCCGCGTTCATGATGATCATCGGCTTCTTCGACTGCTCGGCCAGTGGCGCGACGGCCAGCGCCTCGGGCGTCAGGCCGAAGCCGGCCAGGAAATCGACCTTCTCGCGCACCACCAGTTCCTGGGCCAGGCGCTTGGCGATTTCGGGCGCAGGGCCGGTGGTGTCGCGGATGACAATCTGCACCTTCTTGCCGGCGACCGTGGCGCCATGCTGGGCCATATAGGCCTTGATACCGCCTTCCATCTGCTTGCCGTAGTCGGCAAACGGTCCGGAGAAGGGAGCGATCAGGCCGACCTTGATCGTGTCCGCGGCTTGGGCGAGCATGGTGACGCCGAATGCGGCCGCTGCCAGGATGATCCTGGACGCTGCGTGTTTCATGTTTGTCTCCTTTTATATTGTGCACCTAGTGTGCACAAGTTCGCGGAGACTGCATACTTGCCCAAATTTGATTGGCGCAATCAGCTTTTCGAATAATGGTGAGGGTGGGACCATGAAAAAGCCGCGACGCGTGGAGTCAGGACTCCACCCTACGTATACTGCGTCTGGTGGGCTCGGGGCGCCCACCCTACACCGCGAGCAGACGTAGGGGTGGGCGAGGCCAATGGCCTCGCCCACGGTTTCACCGGGCGCCCCGGGCCCACCAAGCGTATGAATCCAGTTAGAGCCAGGGCAAACAACAACGGGACCCGCGGGTCCCGTTGCTTTACGCGGCTTGCGCCTCTTCCTTCCGGCGCTGCAGCACGAAGATCGGCTGCGCCCACTGCGTGTCCTTCTTCTTCTTGCTCGTGATGAGCGTCAGTTCCGAAGGGTCGTACACGTCGGTGTTGTGGGTCAGCGGCGTCGTCATCAGGTACTGGGCGTCGGTGTTCTTGAGGAACTCGCCGACCAGCTGGATGTTGCGGATGTCCAGGTGCGCGAAGGGTTCGTCGATGAACACGAAGCCGCCCGAGCCCTCTTCCGACTTCAGCAGCCCGATCAGCAGCACCAGCGACTTCATCACCTGCTGGCCGCCCGAGGCTTCGCCGTCGTTCATGCCGATCTGGTCCTTGCCGTCGAACTTGAAACGCACATGCAGGCCGGCCTGCGCCAGTTGCACGTCGTCGTTTTCGAGGCGTACCGGGTCGGCCTGCACGTCGATGCCGGCCAGCTCGCCCAGCTCCTTGATGTTCTTCGAATAGGTTTTAATGGTGTAGCGCAGGCGCTCGATGTAGGCGCCGCGCGCATTGCTGGTCGCTTCGATCGCGCGGTTGTTCTGGTAGCGGCGCTCTTCCGTCTCGACCTGGCGGCCAGCCAGCTGGTCGTTCAGGCGTGCGTACTGGTCGATCACGGTGGCGTCCAGTTCCCAGTCGTCGCGCGCCAGGGCGTGCTCGAGCGAGGAAATGCGCAGGTTGACCTGGTGCGCGTTCTGGTGCTGGGACACCAGCGCCGCACGGCGCGCCGCACGCTTCCAGGCGGCCGGGATGTTCTTCCAGCCGCGGCGCAGTTCCAGCAGCGCTTTCGCATGCTCGCTGCGCTGCTCGATCTGGCGGCGGCTGTTCAGGCGCAGGCCCGCTTCCGCTTCCGACAGCGCCATGCGCGCGTTCTGCCAGACGGTGTCGGCGCGCGTGCGCGCGACGGTCGCGTTCTTGGTCAGCGTCTGCAATTCTCCCAGGCGGGCGCCCACTTCCAGGCGCTCTGCGCGGATCGGCGCGATCGAACGCGCCGCTTCCTCGAACTCGGCCTGACGTGCCGCCAGCTCTTTCGCCGCGTCGACGCCGGCAATGCGCGCCTTCAGGCCGCCCACTTCGGCGGCCAGCTTGCTGATGGTGAGCGTCAGCGCGTCTTCCTTTGCTTCCAGCGCCGGCAGGGACTTCTGGATCGCCTCAAGACGCTGGGTCTTGCCGGCGGCGCCGAAGCGGTAGCGCGAAGGCTCGACGAACAGCGAGCGGCCGCCGCGGCGTTCGCGGTGGTAGGCGTCCGGCGTGATCCACTCGTCGCTGCCCGATTTGAAACCGGCATCGACGGAATCGACGCGGTCGATGCGCGCCAGCTGGTCGATCAGCCAGCCCGGCGCCGGGGCCGAGAAGTTCACCACCGACAGCAGGCTGTCGTCCTTCATCTTCGGCGCTTCGATGCAGTCCGGGACGATGAAGTGGCGATAGCGCTCCTTCTCCGCCAGGCGGTATGCCGCTGGCGCATCCTTGGCGCGTTCGAGCAGCACCACCGAGGCATAGCCGCCCAGCACGCCCTCGACCGCGCCCTGCCACTTCGGATCCGTCACTTCGACGATGTCCGACAGCATGGCGTGCGCAATACCCTCGTCGCGCAAGGCGCGGCGCATCAATCTCTGGGCTTCCGGTTCCGGCATCGCGCTCTTGCCCTGCAGCGCCGAGATGGTCGCCAGCTCGGCGGCGATCTTCGCGCCGAGCGCTTCGCGCGCGGCCTTCTGGCGCGCCAGTTCCGCTTCCTTTTCTTCCAGCTGGGTCGCCACTTCCGCCATGTCGGCGCCGGCTTCCGCCGCCAGCTTCTGCAGGCGTTCCTTCTGCTCGATCAGGTTTTCCAGCGGCTTGATGCGGCTGTTGATCTGCGTGAGGCGGCTGGCCAGCGCCGTGCCTTCCTGCTCGAGCAGGGTCTCCTGCTGCTGGGCTTCGGTCAGCGCGCGCTGCTGCGCGGCCAAGGCCTGGCGCTTCTCGCTCAGGACGCTGTCGACCTGCGCCAGGGGCTTACGCTGTTCGTGCAGGGCGCGGCTGATGTTCGCCGCTTTTTCGCGCGCCTCGTGGTATTCCAGGCTCGGCAGCACTTCTTCCTTGAGGTCGCGCCGCTCCTTGTGCAGGTCTTCCCACTGGTGGTAGTTGGCGACGCGCAGGCGCAGGCCCTCGAGGTTGATGCGCGAGGTTTCCAGTTCGGCCTCGAAGCGCTTCAGTTCCGTCTCGGTGTCGCGCTGGTGGCGCTTGGCTTCGTCGTAGGCGTCCAGCACCTCTTTATCGCCGAAGACCTGGAACACCAGGTCGAGCAGCTGGCGCGGCGCGTATTCGCACAGCTTATCCGTCTCGCCCTGCTCCAGGGCCAGCACCTTCGACATCGCCGGCGACAGGCCGGCCGATGCCAGGCGCTTGCGGTAGTTTTCGACGCCGAGCCAGTCGGTCGCTTCCGTCACTTCCTCGATGTCGACGTTCCCCGGACGCATCAGGTACTGGCGCTTCCAGTCGCCGCCGTTTTTCTGCACCTGGCAGAACAGCGTGACTTCGTCGTCGGCGAAAAAGCCGGAGTGGCGGAACGGACGGTTCGACAGCTGGCGGCCGACGGCCTTGTTGTCGACCACGGCGCGGATCCAGGCGCTCTGCTGGCCCGAGTGGCGCGCATAGTGTTTATAGGTGCGGCCCATCGAGCAGTCGAGGCCGAACAGGGTGCGCAGCGCGTCCAGCAGGGTCGTCTTGCCGGAGCCGTTCTGGCCGGCGATGGTGATGATCTTGGCGTCGAGCGGGATGTTCTTGATGCGCTGCCAGTAATCCCAGTGGACCAGCTCGAGTGATTTGATGTGGAACATAGTGTCTCAGTTCGATGGTTCGAGAGGTTCTACGGCGTCGGCATCGTTGGCCGCGTCGATCTTGCGCGGCACCGCCGCCAGCGGCGCGCGCTTGAACACGTCGGACAGGGCGCCGTTGATGATGCGCTCCTTGAGCACGTCGGTGTCCATCATCAAGTCCAGCAGCGGGCCTTCCAGGATCACGTCGCCGCGGCGTTCGATGAAGCCGAGTTTGGAGAGCTGGCCCAGGTTCATGTCCATGCGCGTCTTCTTGCCCAGCTTGTCGCCGAAGTCCGACAGCAGCGCCGTGTAGGAAATGCCGATCGAGGTGTCCTCGGCGCGCGGAATCGGGTTGTCCTTGTCGAACAGGTCGTTCTGGTCGTCGTCCACGGTGACGTGGGTTTCCTGGCGCTCGCGCTTGGGCAGGATGATCTGCGCCCACAGCACGACGAGTAAAGCCACGCCGTCGCGCGTGAGGCCGAAGTTATTGTTCTGCCAGATGTCCTTGGCGCCGAAGATCTTCGGTTCGACGTTGCGGTGCAAGGCGATCGTCACGTGGTCGGCGTACACGTTGTCGAGCAACTTGAGGCCGCATTCGAGCAGGCGCTTGTCCACTTCGGCGCGGAACTGGTCATCCGACAGCGCGCGCTTGACCATCTTGTCGTCGCGGCGCAGGGTCTGGTGCGTCAGCAGGCGCGCGATCAGGATTTGGGAATCGTCATTCATGGTCCGGGCCTAATTCCAGATTCAGTGAGAGGGTTGCAAACGACATGGCCGCGACTTCCGGGTCGTCCAGCTGGACCATTTCATCGGTCGGCTCGAAGCGGATCGGCAGGCGCGCCAGTTCGGCGGTCGCGCCCTGCAGGCTGGCCTCGGCGGCGTCGCCCAGCAGCGGCAGCAGCGAGGCGCGATACGAGGCGACGGCAAAGCCGGCAGGCAGCAGCGATTCGTGCAGCTGCACCTTCTTCGGCCCCGTCTCCGAGAACTCCGGGAAGTTGCCCAGGTTGGCGAAGTCGGCCAGCTTGTTGATCCAGTCGTCGAGTTCGGCCTGCATGGCCGGGTTGTCGTTGATGGTGAGGGGCGCATCCTCGCCGCTCGGCAGGCCTTTCGGGCCGGCGACGGCGACGCGCTCGGTCAGGAGTTCGGTTTCGGCCACGTCGATCATCTCGGCCGGCGTGCCGAACAGCGGCACCACCGGGCGGTCGATCGCGCCTTCGGCAAGGCTGGCCAGGTCCTCGTGGGCCAGCAGCCAGCGTTTCACGTCGGTGGTCGACAGGCCGGACTGGCCCAGGTGCACGCGCTGGCGTTCGATCTGGTTCAGGGCGCGCGAGAACATGCCCTGCATGTTGAGCAAGGCGCTCTGCGCGCGGCCGATCGCCTGCGCCGCCTTGTGGGTCGCGGCGTCCGCGCGTTCGTCCGAGGTGATCGCGCGCAGGATGACGGAGCCCTTTTCGACCCAGTCGCAGGCCATGTGCCACTTCGCCTGCGAATTGCGCAGCTTGAATTCGGAACCGGAGGCGATCGCGTCGCGGAATTCCTCGGTCAGCTCGATCAGGCGGCCCAGCAGGTGCTTCAATTGTTCGACCGTGACGCCGCCGACGGCCTGGGCGCCGGCCACCTGCGACAGCAGGAAGCCCATCTCGGCATCGTCTTCCTCTGGCTTGGCCAGGGCGATCAGGGTGTCCAGCGCGGACAGCACGTTGCGCGCCAGCGGCGTGATGCGGTAGACGGCGCTCGGCGCGTCCCAGGCCAGCAGGCCGTGCGAACGCAGGCGGTTCAGCACCGTTTCCAGGCTTTCCGGGATCAGGTAAGCCAGCTTCTGATTGATGTCGGCGCGCGAGAAGGCCGAGCTGCCGGTATCGGCCGCCAGTTCGCGCAGCACGAGCAGGCGCACCAGCACGCCGTCCTGGGTGCCGTGGAACAGGGCCGTGAACGCGGACAGCATGGGCTGTGCGCGTTTCAAATGGAACACCTGCTCGATTTCGTCCGGCGCGATGCCATTCTGGAAATGGGCGGCGAGCGGATCGAGCTCGTCGGGGATTACGCCATGGGATTCGGCGGCGAGGGCCGCGCCTGCCTGTATGTCGATCATGTGGGATACCAGTTTTGCGAGCGCGGAGGCGCGGGCGGCGTGTTGCCGGCCGGGATGTCCGCGGGGGCGCCAGTATAACAGTTCAGGACTGGCAATCAGGAGGGATGATGTTGCCCGTTGGCAGGAATGACACAGTTGGGCGTGTGGGGCTTGCAAATCGGTGGCGGTGCGGTTTCGAGTGCGCAGGCGTCGCGTACCGACGCGTGGACGGCATAGCCGTCCACCCTACAGCCAGCCTCATCGTAGGGTGGACAGGTCCCCCGTCCACGCGTCGATCGCCGCCAGGTGCATGCCGTAAACCGGCCAACAACGCTTATTTGCGGGTAATTTTAGTGACGGTCTGCTCGATCGTCTCGCGCTCGTCGTCGCGGAAGCGCAATTTCACCGGATACCACTCCTGCCCCGGCGCCAGCCAGATGTCGACGGATTCGCTCTTGCCATCCGCGCGCGGTTCGCGCGTCACCAATACCGTGTCGAGCTCGCCCATGCCGGTCTGGATCTTGTCGCGCTTGACCACCTTGAAGGTCCAGGGCTCGGCGTCGCGGCGCCCGGCGACGATGAAACTCCATTCGCTGCCCGGCTTGAACTTGCTTTCCCCCGCTGCGCGCGCCACCGCCGCCAGCTGCCAGGTGACCGAGGCGCGGTCCTGCTCGCCGCCTTTCAGGGCGTAGGGCTCCTTGGCGTCCGTGAACGTGATCGTTTTGCTATCGCGATCGAAAGTGGTCGTGGTAGCGTCCTTGCGGTAGCGCTTTTCGTAGAACTCGTCCGGCGCCAGGCCATAGCTGTCGATCGTGCCGCGGCTGCGGTATTCGGTCAGTTTGCCGATCAGCGGCACGCGCGCTTCCACATTGACCTCGTACTTGCCGTCATTATTGCCACTATTGCGCCAGGCGATCAGCGCCTCGCCCTTCAGGCCGAAACCGCGCTGCTGGGCATTCAGTTCATAGGACAGGTCGGCCGCCGGCGGCAGCTCGACCGCGCGTTTCACGGGCGCCGCTGCAAACGCATTCATGCCCAGCGCCAGCAGGACAGCCGCTGCCCCACTCTTCAGAAGATTGCTTCGCATTATCATTTTCCTGTATCGGTAAGGCCTATATTATTCACGGTTTGCGTGGTCACTGCACCGTTGGCTTCCGAATTGCGAATCTGCACCGGATACCAGCCCCGGCTCGGGGCCAGCCAGACGTCCAGGCGCGAGCGGTAGGAGCCCTCTTTCGGCGGGCGCGACAGGTGCACGGTCTGCAGCTTGCCGAGCCTGGTGTCGATCTCTTCCTGTCCGACCACGACGAAGCGGAACACGACGGCGTCGCGGTCCTCGCCGACCTGGATGTCGATGTCGCCGGAAAGCTGGCCCGGGTCGCCGCGCGCGATCGCCGCCAGCTGCAGCGGCACGCTGGCCTTGTCCTGGGCGCCCGGGGTCAAGGGCACGGTTTTTTGCGATGATGAGAAGGTGATCTTGTCGTGCGCCCAATCGAAGTGGGTGGCGGTGAGCGCCCTTCCTCTCCGCTTTTCCGTCATCTTCACGGGCGCGAAGCCGGTCGCCGCGAGCGCGCCCTCGCTGGTCAGCACGGCCAGGTTCACGCGCGTAAACACGATGCGGATGCCGGCCTCGAACTCGATCCGGTAGCTGTCGTCATTGAAGCGCCACATCAGCTGCGCCTCGCCGCTCCAGCGCGTGCCGTCTGGATCGACCCGGGCCACGTCCATCGTGATCGTCGCCGGCGGCGGCACGTCGACTTTATAACGGCGCGGCTCGGGCGCCGGGGGCGGCGGCGGCGCCGCGGGTGCCGGTGCCGGCGCAGGCGCAGACTCTGCCGCGGCAACGGCCACGGGTGCCGCTTCAGGGATGCCTTCCCCCGCGCCACCGGTGCCCGCCTCGCCCGGCGGCCCAACGGCGTCCTCGTTCAGCACCGGCGCATTGTCCTGCGACAGCTTCGGCAGGGGCGGAGGCGGCAGCGGAACCGGTTTCGGCAGCGGCAGCGCCACGGGCTCGACTGGCGGCGCCGGCGGCGTGCGCAGCAGCTCGGCCTGCATGAAGCTCAGGTCCTGCGCGGCAGGCATGCGCGGCAGCGACACCGTTCCCGAAATAAGGAAAAACAGTGCGATGTGCAGCAGGACGATCAGCGCACCGACCAGCACGGGGCGGCGCTGTCGCAAAATGGCATCGACAATACCCATGGTGCCTAGTGTACTCGCCCATGTGCACGCTTGCTGCTCAGCAGTGCCTGTCCGGCTTGGTACGCGTGTTATTTATCTGCTACGCTAGACCAATAATCAATGGAGACCATGATGCTGAAACCACCCTCGCAGAACGTTCCCGGCATGACCGATACGCTCGAGTTCGTAAAGAACCTCTGGGGCAGCATGGGCGTGCCCGGCGTCACCATGCCCGGCTCCGGCGCCGGCAGCCTGGGTACCCCCGCCCTCTCCGTGGAGGAACTCGACAAGCGTATTACCGACCTGAAAGCCGTCGAAAACTGGCTCAACCTGAACCTGTCGATGCTGCGCACCTCGATCCAGGCCCTGGAAGTGCAGCGCGGCACGCTCGCCACCCTGAAAACGATGAGCGAGAACATGGCGCAGGCCATGGGCCAGAAAGGCGAGCAGACCACCTCGCTGCCGCCCTTCGCCGCCTTCTTCAACGCCGCGGGCGTCCAGCAGGCGGGCACGCCGCCGGCCGACGGCGCCACGGCCGAGACCGTGATGCCGGCCGCCATGGCCTGGTGGAATTTGTTGCAAGAGCAGTTCCGTCAAGCCGTGGCCAGCGCGATGCCGGCCGACGGCAGTGGCAGCGCCGGCGACAAGAGCGCGGCGCCAGAAGCCGCTGCAAGCGCGGTACCCGACCCGGCCAAGCGTGCCACGACAGGGGGCGACACCGGCGGCACGCCCGGCACTTCCTCCCAGAAACCTTCCCGTACGAAATCCGACAAAGCGTAATCCGCAGGCAGGAAATCCCTCCTGCCGCGCCCATGTCTTGATTTGACGGGCATCACACCCGCCCCTGCCGTGCTGAACTTGACAGTGCGGCCGGGGCAGCCGGCCGCCGCGTTCCCCTGTTGGAGACCGGCATGTCCACCATCGATTTTTCCCGTCTCACGCCTGACCAGGTCGCCGACTTGCGGCGCAAGCTCGACAGCGCCGGTTGCCCGGTGCCGCCCAGCGCCCGCCGCGTCGAACAACTGGCCGGCGCGATCGCCGCCTTCCGCCGCCAGCAAGGCTTGCCCGGCGGCGGCCCCCTCGACGAAGCCACCTGGCGCCGCCTGAACGCCTGCAGCGGCACCGTCTTCAGCGAAGTGTTTCAAAATGAACTCGGCCTGCTGCGTCCGGAACCGGGCGCAGCAGGCGTCAGCGGCGGTCCGGAAGACGTGCAGCCGGCTGCTACCCGCGACCTGCTGGCACGCGCCCACGATGCGCGCCTGGCCGGCCTGGCGCTGTCCGGCGGCGGCGTGCGCAGCGCCACCTTCAACCTCGGCGCCCTGCAGGCCCTGGCCGAACTGCGCCTGCTGCGCGACGTCGATTACCTGTCCACCGTCTCGGGCGGCGGTTTCATCGGCGGCTGGCTGTCGAAATGCATCCGCGAGCGGGGCGGCGACGTGGCCGCCGTCGAGGCCCTGCTGACGCCCGGCGCGGCCGGCCAGACGGTAGCGACTGAGCCGGTCGAGATCCAGTTCCTGCGCCAGTACAGCAACTACCTGTCGCCAAAAAGCGGCACATTCAGCGCCGATACCTGGACCCTGATCGGCACCTATGTGCGCAACACCTGCCTGAATCTCGCCATGCTGGTTGCCTGGCTGTGCGCCCTGCTGCTGCTGCCACGCTTTGCAGTCTGGGCCGTGCACCGGGTGATCGGCCCCAGTGCCCCTTGGGCCAGCTGGTCGGATGCGATCTGGCTGGTCGGCATGGGACTGTTCCTGTTCGCCGTGTTCTGTATCGCATTATCGATCTCGAGCAAACCGGAAAGCTCGCGCGGCCTGCGCCGCTTTCCGCTGCAGCAGGGCGCGGTCCTGCGCTGCGTTAACCTGCCGCTGCTGTTGGCCGGCTTTTTGGTCAGCATCGGCCTGTGGCGCCACGGCGGCGTGGTGCCGGCGCTGTGGGAAGACGGCCTGCCCACGCGCTTTCACGGCTGGGGCGCTGGCTGGCTGCTGGTGCCGGGCCTGGTGTACTTCGTGGTCTGGGCCAGCGGCTGGTACCTGGCGCACGACCGCACCAGTCCCTACCGCACCGCCGGCTATGTGCTGTGCGCCGCCGGCGCGATGCTGGTGGCCAGCCTGTCGCTCTCGGCCGCGCTCGAGTTCGCGCCCGGCGCCGTGGCGCACCTGCTGACCATCGACGTCGGGCGCCTGCTGGCCTGGCGCGTGTGCCCGGCGCTGTGCCTCCTGATGATCGGCGTCGGCGCGGCGCTGGCGCTCGAGCAGCGCCTGCGCCTGCACCGGCCGATCCGCGACCTCTCGCGCGCCGAGCTGCTCGAAGGCCTGAGCCATTTCGTGTGCGCCCTCGCTGCGCTGGCCGCCGGCACCCTGCTGCTGCTCGTGGGCCTGGCTTTGCTGCCCGATCCCGCGGTGCATCCGATCCTGAACAATGCCATCGCCCTCGGCAGCTTCGGCATGCCGCTGATGATGACGCTGTTCTCGGTGACGATGACGCTGATGATCGGCCTGATCGGATCGCTCTACAGCGACGCCAGCCGCGAGTGGTGGAGCCGGCAAGGCGCCTGGTCCTCGATCTTCTCGCTGGCCTGGCTGATCATGTTCGGCGTCGCCTTTTTCTTCGCGCCGCTGCTACACTGGGCCTGGCTGACCTACGACCCGATCGCGAACGCCGGCACCGCCATCGGCTGGGTGGTGATGACCGTGATCGGCCTGAAGGCCGGCAGCGGCAGCGCCACCGGTTCGCGCGACGGCAACTGCGCCAAGCGCGAAATCGCTGCGCGCCTGGCGCCCTACTTTTTCACGGTCGGCATCTTCGCCCTGCTCTCGAGCCTGGTGCAGGTCGTGGTCGCCATGCCGCAGGTCGCCTGCCCGGCGCCGGTCTCGCTGCCCTGCGTGTACGCGGCGCACGCCAACGCGACGCTGGCCACCAGCGGCACCACGCTGGCGGTCGCCTTCTGCTGCTTCCTAGGCGCGGCCCTGCTGCTGGGCTGGCGCGTCGACATCAACAAGTTCTCGCTCTACATGCTGTACCGGAACCGCCTGGTGCGCGCCTACTTCGGCGCCAGCAGCGCGCGCCGCAAGCCGCATCCCTTCACCGGCTTCGATCCGCACGACGATCCGCAGCTGGCCGACATGGAAAACCAGCGCCCCTACCACATCGTCAACACCTCCCTGAACCTGGTCAGCGGCGAAGAGCTGGCCTGGCAGACGCGGAAGGCCGCCTCCTTCGTCTTCACGCCGCGCTTTTGCGGCTTCGAGATGCCGCTGATGCCGAACCTGCACGCGGCCCGGCGCGGCACCTACCGGCCCACACGCGAGTATGCCTCCGGCCCGAACGCGGCCGACGACGACGCCCACGTACGCCTGGGAATGGCGGTGGCGCTGTCGGGCGCGGCCGCCAGTCCGAACATGGGCACCCACTCGTCGCCGCCGCTGAACTTCCTGATGACGATGTTTAACGTGCGCCTGGGGCGCTGGTGCCCGAACCCGCTCAAATCGAGCTGGACCCGCTCCTCGCCCGGCATCGGCCTCTTCAGCCTGATCGCGGAGCTGTTCGGCATGACCAACGCCGACGCCAACTACGTCTACCTGTCGGACGGCGGCCACTTCGAGAACCTGGGGATCTACGAACTGGTGCGGCGGCGCTGCCGGCTCATCGTCGCCGTCGATGTCGCCAGCGACAAGACCATGGCCTTCGAGGACCTCGGCAACGCCATCCGCAAGTGCGCCACCGACCTGCACGTCAGCATCGACATCGACGTCTCGAAGATGGAGATCATCAAGGCCACGGGCCTGTGCGGCGCCAGCTGCGCGGTCGGCGCGATCCGCTACAGCCACGCCGACCCGGAGGGCCAGGACGGCACCCTCCTCTACATCAAGCCGGGCATCGTCGGCCTCGAGAACGCGGACGTGCTCAACTACCGCAAGGCCAATCCCGCCTACCCGCACCAGAGCACGGCCGACCAGTGGTTCGACGAGGCCCAGTTCGAAAGTTATCGGGCGCTCGGCTACCACATCACGAAGGCGGCGCTGGCGAAGGCGGCGGCGGCCGCGCAGCTGGCGAACGGGCGGCACGATGTGGCGCGGCTATGCGATTTCCTGCTGCGCGAGCATAAGGTCGCGGTGAACTGCGGGACGGCGCCGGCGCCGGTGGTGCCGTTACAGAGAACCGAAGTGCGGGACGGGTTCAGGTAGTGAGGTAGGGTGGGCGCCCCGTGCCCACCATCAGGCCGTGGTGTCGACCTCGGTCGATGGCGCGTCCGGTGCTTCGGGCTTCAGCGCCAGCGCCGCCAACTGCTCCATCAGCTGCGCAAAGCGCTGCTGCCCCGGCTGCAAACGGTCGACGTGGGCCAGCACGGCGTGCGCCTCCAGCGACAGGGCTTCGTCGAAGCCGCGCTCGCGCATGTGCGAGATCAGCACCTGGGCCGCATTGAACAGGATGCGCTGGTTGTTCGGCAGCCGGGCGCGCGCTTCGCGCATCCACTCGACGGCATCCTTGAGCTTGCCGGTCTTCCAGAGCAGCACGCCCTGGTTCATCAGGTCGGACGCTTCCTTCTTCGCCGCGCGGATCAGGTCTGCGCCCTCCTCGCCGAGACGCGCCTTGTCGAAGATCGCCTGCACCTCGTCGAGCAGCACCGCGTTGTCGTGGTTGTTGCGGATGACGTAGCAGAGCAGCTCGACGGGCGCTTCCTTGACGCCGACCGCGAACAGCAGGGTCGCCATCTCGAGGCAGGTGGCCGTGTCGGGACGGTCCGTGCGCGTGCCCAACAAGGCTTCGAGTTCGTCGCCGGCCTTGCGCGCGCGGCGATAATCGCCGCTCTCGTGCCAGACCAGGCCCTCGGTGATCTTGGCGCGCAGGTCGATGTCGGGATGCGCATCTCCAAACTCGCGCTGTGCCGCCAGCAGCAGCGCCTGTGCTTCCTTCGGATCGTTCTTCAGGCCGCAGACCCGCGCCAGTCCCAGGTAGGCATCGGGCGTGCGGCGCACCGAGTATTCTCCGATCGCGATGCACTTGCGGAAGGCCTTTTCGGCCAGCGCGACATTCCCCAGTTTCAGGCAGATCTGCCCCAGGTTGCGCTGGCGCGGCACGGAATTCGGCGAGAGCTTCGCCGCGCGCTCGAGGACGGAGCAGGCTTCCTCGAGCTTGCCCATGCTCTGGAAGACCAGGGCCAGCTGGTCGTAGGCGTCGATGTAATAACGGTTCTCGGCGATCACGCCTTGGAACATCTGGCGCGCCTGCTCGAATTCGCCGTTGGCGAGGCGGATCTTGGCCAGGCCCGCGCGCGCCCACTGGTATTCGCGCTGGTTCAGCACACGCTCGTAGGCCTCCCTCGCCTTTTCCGGCTCGCCGCTCTTTTCCATCAGGCGCGCCTTCATGCGCAGCAGCTCGATTTCGTGCACGCGGCTCGCTTCGATCTGTTCGTCGCACAGGCGGGCCGCGCGCAAATAATCCTTTTCGGCGTAGGCCTGGTCGATCGGCCGGAACACCTGCTTGCGGTGCCAGGCGCGGTTCAGGCGCGTGAGCAGCACGCCCTCGGTGATCGGTTTCACCAGATAGGCGTCGGGCTGGTGCTCGGCCGCGCCCATCACCGATTCGACGCTCTTCTCGGCCGAGACCATCATCCACACGCTCGACGGCAGCAGCAGGTTGCGCACGCGCGCCTCTTCCAGCACCTGCTGGCCGTTCTTGCCGTCGCCCAGGTTGAAGTCGCACAGCACCACGTCGTAGCGGGTCTTGGCGAGCAGGCCGATCGCTTCTCCGCCGCTGGCCGCCTGGTCGATGTTCTTCGCGCCCAGGCTGCGCAGGGCCTCGCGCAGCAGCTGGCGCACGCCGATGAAGTCGTCGACCACCAGGTAGTTCTTGCCGGCCCAGTCGATCGGCTCGGCGGCAGCTTTGACAGGTAGGTTCATGGCAGGTTCAGGATGAAGCAGCCGCCACCGAGGGCGCCGCCGTTTTCCAGACGCACGCTGCCTTCGCGGCCGCGGTGACGGTGCATGCGCGCGACTTCGCGCGAAAAATACAGGCCCAGTCCTGCGCTGTTGGTACGGAAGTCGATGCCGCTGGCGGCACCGTTCAGGCCCGCCGCGCCGGCGTCCAGCAAGGCCTGCGGGTAGCCGTCACCGTTATCCTCGACGCGGATTTCCAGCAGGCCGCCGGTTGCGCGCAGCGCCAGGCGGATGCGGTCGCGCGTGTAGTGGGCGGCGTTGTTGACGGCGTGCGAGACGACGCCGACCACCAGGTCTTCGTCGAGGTGCCAGATCAAGTCACGATCCGCCTCGACCTCGAGCGCGATCCCCTTTGCCTCCAACAGCACGCGCCCGAGCGCCACCACCTGCTCGACCAGCTGGCCCGCTTCGATCGGCTGCACGTCGAATGGATACTCGGGCGTGCCGACCCGTTTATACAGGGCCAGCAGCTGCATCAGGTTGTCGTTCAGGCGGCGCGTCTGGTACAGCATTTGCGCCATGTGCGGATAGGCCGTCGAATTCTGCGGCCCGCTCTCGACCAGCAGGCGCTCCAGGGTCCCGGAGAGCACGCTGATCGAATTCTTCATGTCGTGGGCGGTCGAGGCCAGGAACAGGAGCAGGTCCTGGGAGTGTGCGGTGTCGTCCATGCGCCGGCGCCATGGGTGGCGCAAAAAGTTGCCGTACGTAAATTATACGCCGACTCGGCGATACAGTTCACATGCCGCGAGCGGCAATGCGTTTAATCAGGGGCGAACGTTGCGGGCGTGCGAATGCTGCGGCGTGCACGCAACACGAAGCGGGCCGGATCGAGGGCGTCGACCAGCGCCGCTTCCAGCGGCAGCGGCTCGTTTTCCAGGCGCGCCGCCAGCAGCTCCGCGCACAGCGGCGCCCAGATCAGGCCGCGCGAGGCGTAGCCGAGCAGGCTGAACACACCGGGATGGCGCGGCACGTCGCGCAGGCGCTCGGTGCTGCCGGCCGATTCGAAGTCGGGCAAGCCGCCCACCAGCGGCAGCCGGTCCGGCGCCACGCAGCGAAAACCCACGCGGCCGCGCAGCGGCGCTCCCTCGCCCGCGGCCGGATCGGATACCAGCGCTTGCAGGCGTTCCAGGTTTTCCTGCTGGCTGGCCGCGCGCAGGCGTGGATCGGCGTCCAGGTCGTAGGTGGCGCCGGCACAGGCGATGCCCTTGGCGGCCGGTGTCAGGTAGGCTTCGCGGCACAGCACGAAAGGCAGTTGCGGCAGCGTGGCCGCGTCGAGGTGGGTCACCTGGCCGCGCAGCGCGGACAAAGGCAGGCGCGCCGCCTGCGCAATCTCCGTGGACGCGGCGCCGGCGGCCAGCACCACGGTCGCGGCGCGCGCGATCGTGCCGCCTTCGTTACGCACTTCCCATTCGTCGCCGGCGCGCTCCAGCGTCACGCTGCCCACGCCGAAACGCCGGGTCAGGCGTTCGCCGCAGGCTGCCAGCATCGCCTCGCACACGCTGCCCGAACGCGCCCAACCGCCCTGGCGGAACAGCCAGGCGCCATCGGGTGCCGGCAGGCCGAGCGCGGCGCTCGCCTGCTCCGCTTCCAGCCATTCGGCGAAGGCGCGCGGATAGCGCTTGCCGGCGGCGATCGCACGCGAGGCGGCCGCGTGCTGCGCGTCGCGCGCCAGCTGCATCACGCCGCAGGCCGCGCCCTCGATGGCCTTGCCGATACCGCCCAGGGTCTCCCAGTAGCGCAGCGCGTACAGGTAGGCGGCGCGCGTCAGGCGCGTCGGGATGTTGTCGTCTTTCGAGAGCAGCGGCATGAAGATGCCGGCCAGGTTGCCGGAAGCTTCGTTCGCCGGCGCGGCATGGCGTTCGACCAGGGTCACGTCCCAGCCGCGCGCGCACAGGCGTTCGGCCGCCGCGCAGCCGGCCAGCCCGGCGCCGATCACGATCGCCTGGCGCGCCGGGACTTCGGGCAGTACAGGACGCGGCTTGCGGCTGGCGAAGCGCGCGCCGCCTTTCTCGAACACGAAGCCCTGCGCCATCAGCGCCGCGACCTGCTCCTGTTCGAGCCAGTCGAAGGCGAGGCGGGCGTCCACTGCCGCCAGCCGCGCCAGCGCGCGCGCAAAGCCTGTGTTCGGGCCGCGCAGGCCATGCAGCCAGGCGAAATCGATGCGCGCCGCCAGCTGGGCCAGCGCCGTATCCAGCGGTGCGTTCAGCAGATCGAGGGTGAGGCCGGAATCCGGCTGCGGGATGCGGTGAAAGCCCGGCAGCTGTCCCTCGGCCAGCGCCACGACGTGCAGGCGTTTGGGACGCTCGGGATCCTGGCGCCAGGCCTCGATCAGGGCCGCCGTGCGCGAGCCGTCACCGTAGGCGCTGTCGAAGACGGTGTAGCGTTCGCGGCCCTGCCAGAAGCGTGCTGGATTCACTTCGCCCCTGCGTAGCGAAAACAGTTCGGATGGTGGTCATCCACCATGCCGATGCCTTGCATGTAGGCATACACGATGGTCGAGCCGACGAACTTGAAGCCGCGCTTACTCAGGTCTGTCGAGAGGCGGTCGGACAGCGGCGTCTTGCTCGGACGCGTGCCGTCGGCCCAGTCCCCCACCAGCGGCTTGCCGTCCACATACGCCCACAGGTAGCTGTCGAGGGTCTGGCCCGCGGCCCGCAAGGCAAGGTAGGCGCGCGCATTGGCGATCGCCGCCGCCACCTTCAGGCGGTTGCGCACGATGCCGGGATTGGCCAGCAGTTCGGCCACTTTGGCGTCGTCGTAGCGCGCGATCTTTTCCGCGTCCCAGCCGTCGAAGGCGGCGCGGTAGCTCTCCCGTTTATTCAGGATGGTTTCCCAGGACAGGCCGGCCTGGGCGCCCTCGAGGTTGAGCATCTCGAACAGGCGCCGCTCGTCGTGGCAGGGCACGCCCCATTCGTGGTCGTGGTAGTCGAGGTAGCGGGGATTGGCCGGGTTGGCCCAGCTGCAGCGATGGGTGGTCATGTTGCAAGTATAAATCAGCCCATGCAGGCAGCGCCCGACGCCGCCGCATAAAACGAGAGCGCGCTCCGGAATCGTTCCGGAGCGCGCCCGTGCAAGCGGCGCCAGGGCGCCGCTTGCGGCCATCAATGATGGATTACTTGCCCGAGGTCGTGCCCGACTTTGCAGCCGGCATCTGCTGGGCCGCCTTCAGGTGCTGTTCCACCGTCGGCTTCATTTTCGTTGCCAGGGCCTTGACGTCGCTGTCCTTGGCGTTCTTCTCGTTCTTGTTCAGCATGGCCAGCGCTTCCTTGTGGCCGCCCGTGCCGCCCGTCTTCATGTACTCGCGGTCGAACTTGTCGCCCTCGAGCTTGGCCAGCTTGGCCGCCATGGCCTTGTGCTTGGCGTCGAGCTCGGTCGGCAGGGTGATGCCCTTGGCTTGCGCCACGGTCTGCACTTCGGCCAGGCCCTTCGTGTGGTCGTCGATCATCTGCTGGGCGAAGGTTTTCACTTCCTGGTTCTGGCTCTTGCTTTGCGCCAGCTTGCCCATTTCGACTTCGGCCATGTTCACCATCGCCATATCCATGATGGCCTTGTTGTCGGCCTTGCTCATCTTCGCTGCGCCCGACGCGGTGGCGCCGGCCGTGCCCGACTGGCCCGAGGTTTGGTCGGCCATGCCGGTGCTGCCTGTGCCGGTGCTGCCGCTCATGCCGGCGCCGCTCTGGTGGCCCGCGTGACCCGCGGTGGCCGAACCGGTAGTCGAGCCGGCGGTGCTCGAACCGACCTGGCTGCCGCGATTTTCCATGCCCTGGCTGTTGGTGTTGTTGACCGTGCCGTCGCCCGCGGTCTTGCCGGTCATGTTCGGCTGGCCCTGTGGGCTCACGGTGGTGGCCGATTGTGCTTGCACGCCAAAGCTGGCGAACATGGCGGCTGCGGCCGAAACGGCGAGCAGTCCTTTCAACGCTTTATTTTTTTGCATGATGCTCTCCTGGGGGTTGGGGATGGAGCCGGCATCATGTCTCCGATGCGCCGCTCCTGTTGATGACTTCGGCATGTTGCGCAGCGCTTGCGCCGTGTTTGACGGCAGCACACGGATGCGCATTCTCGAGCCAAGCGGCAGTGTATCGCCGGGTTCCGCAACCCAGCGCGCGGTAGCCTTTTAGCAAGATTACCGAGGGAGCGGGCATGAAAAAAGCCGGCGCGCAGGCCGGCTGTGGCAATGAACGAACAACTCAGCGGAAGCTGAGCGCCGCCGTCAGGTCGCCCGGTCCACGTGCGCCGCGGGCGGCAAAAGCGGCGTCGCGCGCGGCCAGGCCCTCCAGCTTCGGCAGGCCGTGCAGGCGCGTGATGAAGCGCAGGATCGAGGTGGTGTCGTAGAAATTGTGGTCGACCGCGCCCTTCTTCGCGTGCGGCGAAACGACGATCGCCGGAATGCGCGAACCCGGTCCCCAGCGGTCGCCTTCGGGCGGCGCCACGTGGTCCCACCAGCCGCCGTTCTCGTCGAAGGTGATGACGACCACCATGTCTTCCCACTGCGGCGAGTTTTTCAGGTGCGCGATCACGTTGGCCACGTGGGCGTCGCCCGATTCGATGTCCGAATAGCCGGCGTGCAGGTTCAGGTTGCCCTGCGGCTTGTAGAAGGCCACGGCCGGCAGCTTGCCGGCGAGCGCGTCGGCGATGAAGCGGTTCGAGATCGGGCTGTCGCCCAGACCGCCGTCGCGCAGGTGTTCGGCGCGCGCCGCGCTGCCCGGTGCGAACTGGCGGAAGTAATTGAAGGGCTGGTGATGGTGCTGGAAGTTCGGACGCTGGCCGGCGCCGCGTCCATCGAGCGCGGCCTGCCAGGCGCCGCCGTACCAGGCCCAGCTCACTTTCTTGCGCGAGAGCAGATCGCCGATGGTGTCGTAGCTTTGCGGCGGCAGCACGGAAGGATCCTGCGGATCGGCCGCGTTGGCGTCGCCCCCAGGCGCCGGACGCACCCAGCTTGGCTGGTAAGGCGGCGCCATCGTGTTGACGGCGTAGCCGTCGGGCGTGATCGCGCCGGCGTTGACGAACTTGGGCTTGCCGTCGAGCGCGGACTTCGGCGAGTCCGGCGCCACGGCCAGGCGTTTGCCTTGCGGGCCGTCCGCGAGCACGGTGATCTTTTTCCTGGCCGGCGTTTCGGCCGCGTTGAAGAATTCCGGCGTGCGGCCGCTGATCAGGAACTGGTGGTTCAGGTAGGAACCGCCGAAGGCACCCATGAAGAAGTTGTCGCACAGCGTGTACTCGCGCGCGATCTGCCACAGGCCCAGGTTTTTACTCGTCTCGCCGTAATGCCCCATCACCAGCGCGCCGGAGTCGCCCCAGGCAACAAAACCGTCGTTCTTGCCGCCGTTGATCTGCATCTGGTTGTGATAAAAATTGTGCACCAGGTCGCGCGTGACCAGTGCTTCCGGCAGCGGCTGGCCTTCGCCGTCATGCAGTTTCCACGGACCGTTGGGGAGACTGGCGATCTTGTCTTCGCCGATCAGGTAATCCTTGCCGCCGATGTTCTGGCGTCCCGGCACCATGCCGCCCCAGATCTTCGGCAGCGCCGGCAGCGTGGAACCGTCGCGGTCGATCTGCGGTGCGCTGGCCGGCATCGGCGCGGCCAGGCCGGGGAAGCCGGCGAACAGGTTGTTGAAGCTGCGGTTC
Organism: Massilia sp. Mn16-1_5; assembly: GCF_004798585.1. Lineage (GTDB taxonomy): Bacteria > Pseudomonadota > Gammaproteobacteria > Burkholderiales > Burkholderiaceae_D > Telluria. The sequence continues at coordinate 138,787 of NZ_PPXQ01000007.1, read as the reverse complement.
TCGAGAAAGATCACGACCACGTTCTTGACGTGCGCCTTGAGCTTGGCGTCGAGCGAGGATGCGGGTTTTGCCTTGGCGCGCGGTGCGGCGTCGGCGGCAGCCGGCAGGCTGGCACCGAGGCCGACGGCGGCGGCGGCCTGGAAGATGCGGCGGCGGGACGGGCTGGCGGGCGCTTGCGCCGGTTGTTCGTTGAGATCGCGGTCGGACATGAGGGCGTCGCTTGAATAAGGAAAACAGCGATTATCGCCCGTTTCTTGCCTACTGAAAATATTGACGACAGGCGCTCACGGTTGGGTGTTGTAGGGTGGGCATGCCCACGCGTTTTACCGGTGGCACCGACGCGACGATGTCGACGTCGGTCCAAGTAACGCCCGGAACAAGGCCGGCATGTAGCGAGCGATGTAACCGCGTGGGCATGCCCACCCTACATTTCGGCCGCGAGTCTTTTGCGTAATTCCTCTAGCGGCAGCGGCTTCGCAAAGTGATACCCCTGCGCCTCGTCGCAATCGGCCGCACGCAGGAACTCGACCACCTCGGCCGTCTCCACGCCCTCGGCCACCACCGCCAGCTTCAGTGCATGCGCCATGTCCACAAACGCTTTCACGAAATCGAAAGCGCTGATGCGCTCGTCTTCCTGCAGCACGAAGGAGCGGTCGAGTTTCAACACGTCGATCGGGAAGCTGCGCAGGTAGGCCAGGCCCGAGTAGCCGGTGCCGAAGTCGTCGACCGCCAGTTTCACGCCCAGCCCGTGCAACTCGCGCAGCATCAGCGCGGTGCGCTCGATGTCGGCGATCAGCGCGCTTTCGGTCAGTTCCAGTTCCAGGCAATGCGGCGGGATGCTTGACTCCTGCAACGCCTGCCGCACTTCGCCGACGAAAGTCGCATGCGCCAGCTGGCGCGCCGAGACGTTCACCGAGACGCAGATCTCGCGTCCGAATTCCGTCATCAGGCGCCGCGTCTGCAGGCAGGCCTCTCTCAACACCCAGCGTCCGATCGGCGCGATCAATCCGGTCTCCTCGGCGATCGGGATGAACTGCGCCGGCGAGACCAGGCCACGCTCCGGATGGTTCCAGCGGATCAGGGCTTCCATGCCGACCATGGTCATGCTGCGCAGGTCGATGCGCGGCTGGTAGTGCAGCTCGAATTCGCCGCGCGCCAGCGCCGGGCGCAGCGAGGTTTCCAGCGCCATCCGTTCGCGCGTGGCGAAGGCCATTTCCGGCTCGAAGAAGCGGTAGCGGTTGCGCCCGGCCGCCTTGGCGCGGTACATCGCCGTGTCGGCCGCCTGGAACAATTGCTCCTTGCTGTTGCCGTCGGCCGGGAACAGGCTGATGCCGATCGAGGCGCCGATGATCACGTCCTGGCCGGCGATCGTGATCGGGGTGGTCAGCACGTCCAGCAGTTTCTCGCCGATGCGCCCGGCCGCCGCCTGGCCGCTGGGGCACAGGGCTGCGATCACGAATTCGTCGCCGCCCAGGCGGGCGATGACGTCGCCCGGACGGATCACCCCGCGCAGGCGCGCCGCCACTTCGCACAGCAGGATGTCGCCGAACTCGTGGCCAAAGGAGTCGTTGACTTCCTTGAAACGGTCGAGGTCGAGGAACATCGTCGCCACCGTGGAACCATGCGGGCAGGTGTCGAGCAGGCGCTGCACGCGTTCACCCAGCAGCGCGCGGTTCGGCAGCCCGGTCAGGGTGTCGTGGGTGGCCAGCTCGCGCAGGCGGTTCTGCGTTTCCTCGCGTTCGGTGACGTCGCGGATGATGGCCTGGTAAAACTCCTTGCCGCCGTCCTCGAAACGGGAGATGTGGACGTCGGCCGGGAAGGTGCTGCCGTCCTTGCGCCGCTTGGTGATGCGCAGCAGCCGGGTTTGTCCATCCTGGAGCGCCGCCCCCAGTTCGGCCGTGTAGCTGAAGTCGCTGTCGATGTCGGGCGCGCGCAGGCCCAGGAATTCCTCTTCGGTATAGCCGAATACACTGCAGGCGCGGCCGTTGGCGGCGACGATGCGCAGCTCGCGGTCGGCAATGACGATGCTGTCGGCCGCCTGCTGGAACAGATTGCGGAAGCGCTGCTCGCTTTTCCTCAGCGCCTGCTCGGCTTGGCGCTTGAAGCTGATGTCATGAAAATAGACGGACAGGCCGTCCTCGCTCGGATAGGCGCGCGCCTCGACCCAGACGCCGGACGGCTCCCAGTAGGTCTCGAAGGCGCAGGCTTCGCCGGTTTCCATGGCGCGCCGATAATAGGCGAGCGAGGGGGAGTTGTGCAGGTCGGGCGCGACCTCGAGCAGGTTGCGGCCGATGGCGGCCCCGGCGTCGACGTTCACGAAATTGCCCGCCTTGCGGTTGGCGTAGGTCACGCGCCAGTTGCGGTCGACGGCAAAGAAGGCGTCGCCGATGCTTTCCAGCATGACCTGCAGTTGCTGCTGGGACTTGTCCAGGGCCTGGCGCGCAACATGCTCTTCGGTGACGTCGCGCGCCGTCGCGTAGGTTACCTGGCTGAGCGCGCACCAGCGCACCGAGACCGACATCACGACGGCATGCCCCGCCTTGTGCATCCAGCGGCTGTGCAGGTCGCGCCGGATCGACATGCCCGCGCGCAGGTTGGCGCGCAGAACCTCGAACAGGGGACGCTCATCCTCGGCCAGCAATTCAAAGTAGCAGCGCCCCACCAGCTCCTCAGGCAGGTAGCCGAGGATGTCGAAGGTTGCCGCGTTCAGGCGCAGGAAACGGCCCTCGGCGTCGATGAGGGCAATCAGGTCCAGGGAGTTTTCGATCAGGGCGGTGTTTTCCTCGGCCAGCCGTGCCAGATCGCTTGTCGTTGTCTTGTCGTTCAATTCAGATACCGTGTACTGCGCTGTCGTTCGCCGAAGGCGGCGAGCCGCTCAGGTTACGCATTTCTCGGGGCGAACTAAATGCCAATCTGGTAACCGCATGAAATATATTTTTCTTTGTAGAAATTTTGAGACGCTTTGCCGGCCGTTCTTGTCTGCTCGACAGCAGTGTGGGCAAGCCAAGTGTGTTGGCAAAGGAGCGGCCGGCGGCGTAGACTGCTCGTTCAGACGGAACGCCGAGAGAGACAGCAAGTGCAAGCCGAAAGACGAAGCGTTGAACGACCGAGGATCGTGCTGGCCGCCATTACGCGCGAACACGTGCGCGAACTGGTCGAGACCGAAGCCGCCCACCTGCGCAGCGCGGTGGCGGCCGGACGTAACCGCTACCAGGTCAGGCTCGACCAGCACGACCAGATCGTTGCCTACATGGCCACATTGAATCCGCTCGACCTGGAACGCTTTTCCACCCTCTACGAACAGGAAGCGGCCGCCGCACGCGCCGCCGCGGCCGGACGCGACGAATGGCGTCCCGTCAGCGGTCCGCTGGCCGTGCAGGCCGGGCAATCCGGCGAGATCATGCGCATCGGTCCCTGGGCCGTGGCGGCCGCCGGCGCGGTCGCGGCGATGGCGGCGCTGATCCTGCAGCGCTGACCAGCTCCCTGTAAAATCCCGAAGATGTCATGCCGCAAGGCCGCCAGACCCTGGCGGCGCAGGCATGCGCACTTGCACAGCCGTCCTCTCCCTCCTCGCCATGACCAATCCCGCCACCCAGTCCGTCACGCCCGATACACCGGTTTCCTCACAACAAGCGCACGGCTTCCTGCTGCCCATCGTCGGCGGCGCGGCAGTCGCCCACCTGCTCAACGACATGATCCAGGCCATGCTGCCTGCGATCTTTCCGCTGCTGAAAACGAGTTTCAAGCTGAGCTTCGGCGAGATCGGCATCATCGCGCTGGTGTACCAGGTGGTCGCCTCGCTGCTCCAGCCCTGGATCGGCCTGTACACGGACAAGCACCCGAAACCCTATCTGCTGCCCTTCGGCATGGTGATGACCCTGATCGGCATCGCGCTGCTGGCCAGCGCCGGCAGCTATCCAATGCTGCTGCTCGCGGCGGGCACCATCGGCGTCGGCTCCGCAACCTTCCACCCGGAAGCCTCGCGCATCGCGCGCCTGGCCTCGGGCGGGCGCTTCGGCACCGCGCAGTCGACCTTCCAGGTGGGCGGCAACAGCGGCTCGGCAATCGGCCCGCTGCTGGCGGCCGCCATCATCATTCCCCATGGCCAGGGCGCCGTGGCCTGGTTCATGGTCGTGGCAGTGGCGGCGATCCTGCTGCTCTTCCGCCTGACGCACTGGGTCAGGCATCACGGCAGCGCCAAGGCGAAAAGCTTATCTGGCAAGCACCACGCCGGCCTCGACCGCGCGGGCGTGATCCGCGCCGTGATCGTGATCTGCATCCTGATGTTCGCCAAGTTCGTCTACATCGCCTCGTTCACGAACTACTTCACCTTTTATCTGATGGAGCGCTTCCATCTCGGGGTCCAGCACAGCCAGATGTTCCTGTTCATGTTCCTGGCGGCGGTGGCGGCCGGCACCTTCGCCGGCGGGCCGGTCGGCGACCGCATCGGCCGCAAGGCGGTGATCTGGATCTCCTTCCTCGGCGTGGCTCCCTTCGCGCTGATCCTGCCGCAAGCCAACCTGTGGTGGACGGCGGTACTGGCGATCGTCATCGGCCTGGTGATGTCCTCGGCCTTCGCCGCTTTGGTCGTGTATGCCCAGGAAGCCGTGCCGGGACGCGTCGGCATGGTCTCGGGCCTGATGTTCGGCCTCATGTTCGGCATCGGCGGCATCGGCGCCGCCGGCCTGGGCAAGCTGGCCGACAGCTATGGCATCGTGCAGGTCTACGGCGTGCTGGCCTTCCTGCCGCTACTGGGCCTGGCGACCGCCTTCCTGCCCGCCACCCACCGGCGCCAGGCCTGAACGCCGCGGCGCCGCTGTTGCGCCGCCGCGCCGCTTGTGGCCGTTTATAAGTTGCAGCTGGGAAATTTGATGCGAACTGGGCCGTCGCCGTGTAGACTGGCCCACTCGTCTTTTTCTCCAATTTGCCATGTCTCTTGGCCATTACGAACCGACACTCGTCCTGGTGTCGATCCTGGTCGCAATCTATGCCTCGTACACCGCGCTGAGCCTGGCCGAACGCGTGCGCCATTCGCACGGCCGCACCACCTGGTGGTGGATGGGTGGCGGCGCCTTTGCCATGGGCAGCGGCATCTGGGCCATGCACTTCATCGGCATGCAAGCCTTCCGCCTGCCCTTCCCGGTCGGCTACGACATCGGCATCACCTTCATTTCCTGGCTGCTGCCGGTGCTGGCCTCGATGCTGGCCCTGTCGCAGATCAGCCGCCCAATGCCGCGCCCCGGCCACTTCGCCCTCAGCGCGGTCCTGATGGGCCTGGGCATCAATGCCATGCACTACACGGGCATGGCCGCCATGCGCATGCGTCCCGGCATCGAATACGATCCGCTGCTGTTCGGCCTCTCGGTCCTGATCGCGATCGGCGCCTCCGCCGGCGCGCTCTGGCTCGCCTTCCACCTGCGCCACCGCATGCGCCACGCCGGGCTGGCCCAGCTGGCGGCCGCCGTCATGATGGGCTTCGCCATCGTCGGCATGCACTACACCGGCATGGAAGCGGCGCACTTTTTACCGGGCAGCATCTGCCTGGAAGCCGACGTCGGCATCAGCCAGGATCTGTTGGCCGGCATGGTGACCGTGACCGCCCTGCTGCTGCTGACCATCGCCACCCTGGTCGCCGTCTATGACTCGCGCCTGGAAGACCGTTCGCGCATCCTGGCCGCCTCGCTCGCCACCTCGGCCGAGCGCCAGACCCTGTACCTGCATGAGCAGAAGGCCCGCCTCGAGGCCGAGCGCCTGTCCGACATGAAGGACGAATTCCTGTCCACCCTCTCGCACGAGCTGCGCACCCCGCTCAACGCCATGCTCGGCTGGGCGCAGCTGCTGATGGACGGCGGCAAGGACGAAAAGATGCTGAAACGCGGCCTGCAGACGATCGAGCGCAATGCGCGCGCGCAGTCGCAGCTGATCGAGGACATGCTCGACATGAGCCGCCTGATTGCCGGCAAGATCCGCATCGAGGTCGACCGCACCTGGCCCTCGGACTTCATCGCCGCCGCGGTGGAGACGGTGCGCCCGGTCGCCCTGGCCAAGGGCGTGCGCCTGGAAATGCTGATCGAAAGCCATGCCGGCCCGCTGGCGGCGGACGCCGGCCGCCTGCAGCAGGTGATGACGAATCTGCTGTCGAACGCGATCAAGTTCACGCCGGGCGGCGGCGCCGTGCGCGTCAGCTCGAAGCGCGTCGGCGACACCATCGTCATCGAGGTCAGCGACACCGGCATCGGCATCGCCCCCGACTTCTTGCCGCACGTGTTCGACCGCTTCCGCCAGGCCGATGCCTCGTCCACGCGCCGTCATGGCGGCCTGGGTCTCGGCCTGTCGATCGCCCACCAGTTGGTCGAACTGCAAGGCGGGAGCTTAAGCGCGGCCAGCGCCGGCGAAGGCGAAGGCGCCACCTTCACGCTGACGATGCCGCTGCAGCGCATCGACGAGGCACCTGCCGCGCCCGACTGCCTGCTCAAGCCGCACGACCCCGATGCCGTGCGCGCCGGCAGCGGCGCACTCAGCGGCCTGACCATCCTGGTGGTCGACGACGAGCGCGATTCGCTCGACATCGTCCATTACGTGCTGGCCGACATGGCCGCCACCATCGTCACCGCCTCGACCGCGTATGAGGCGTTGCAGATGATCGACCGTCTGAAACCCGACCTGATGGTGAGCGACATCGGTATGCCGGGCATGGACGGGATGGAACTGATGCGCCGCGTGCGCGCGTCGAGCAACCCGCACGTGGCCGGCGTGCGCGCCCTGGCGCTGACCGCCTTCTCGCGCCGCGAAGACAGGATGCGCTCGCTCGAAGCGGGTTTCGATGAATACCTGTCGAAACCGGTTGCGCCGGCGGAACTGGTGCGGGCGGTGCTGACGCTGTGCGACAACGCAGTGCAAAAGCCGGTTCCCGAACCGAAGCGCGTGTAAGAGCGTCTAACAAAACTGACAGGGCAAGGCGCAGCGCCGAAGACAGTACGAGGGTACGGCGAGGCGCTGCAACGCAGCCATGGCAGTTTTGTTAGGCGCTCGAAGTCAAACTGCTGTCATATTGGGGAGCGAAGATAGACATCGTTCTCAAGAACGCGGCAGCTTCGCTGCCCTACCGGCGCCGGCGGTCGGGAAACATACCGGCACCAATTCTCTTTTCGAGCGGCACTGTCCGTCTCGCTGCGTCGATACACTGCACGCACTCCGTACGATATCGAACCGAAGCACGCCGCCTGCCGGGGTAAGGTCGCATGACGACCCCGACTGTGGCGTGACACCGCAGCCGGTTCATATTTCTAAAGGAGAGCTTTCATGCAACGACAGGCAGCCGCCATGGTAGGCGGAATCATCGCGGGCGTGGTGACGAGCGCAGTCATGTTTGCGGGCCGCAAGAGCGGCGTCATGACCAAGACGTTGGACCGGGACGCCGTCGACTGGATCGACGAGAAGACGGGTTCGCGCGCGGTGATCGGCGACACCGGCACCAGCATTGCCGAGTTCGCCAACCACCTGGGCGCGTCGGCCGCCTTCGGGGCGGCACTACCGAAACTGGAGGACATGGCGCCGTCGCTGTCTCCAGTGACGCTCGGCGCGCTCTACGGCACGGCCCTGTACGCGGTCAACATCGGCGCCATCGCGCCCGTGCTCGGGATCACGCAGGGAGAATTCGCAGCCGGCCCGCGCAAGGCCGGCGAGCGCTGGTTCATCCACGTGCTGCAGGGCGTGCTGACGGCCGTCATCGCGCGGCGCCTGGCATCCCCAGGCGCGGACGATGATGAGACCGCGATCGGGGACGGGATTTAGTCGAACTTCGAAAAGTCCGGCTTGCGCTTCTGGAAGAAGGCCGTGAATGCCTCTTTGGCTTCGGCGCCGACCAGCATGGTGCTGAACTGCTTGTTTTCGACGGCCATCGTCTCGGCGACGATGGCGGCGCGCGGGCGGCGCATCAGGGCCTTGGTGGCGCGGATCGAGGCGGCCGGCAAGGCGACCAGCTTGGCGGCCTGGCCGCGCGCAAACTCCAGCAGCTCGACGGCCGGCAGCACTTTTGCCACGATGCCCATCTCGAAGGCTTCCTGGGCGCCGAAGGCTTCGCCCAGCATCAGCTTTTCGGCGGCGCGGGTGTAGCCGGCGGCTTGCGCGACCAGCAGCGACGACGCGAATTCCGGGCACAGGCCGAGCTGGCTGAAGGGCATCGAGAATTTCGCATTGTCGGCGCAATAGACCAGGTCGCAGTGCATCAGCATCGTGGTGCCGATGCCGACCGCGGCGCCGCTGACGGCGGCGATGACCGGCTTGGTACAGCCTTCCAGGGCTTTCATGAAGCGGAATACCGGACGGTCTTCGGTCATGGCACCTTCGCCGACGTTGTTCAGGAAGTCGTCGAGGTCGTTACCGGCGGTGAAGATTTCCGGCTTGCCGGTGATGAGGACGGCGCGCACTTGCGGGTCTTGTTCGGCGTCGAGCAAGGCGTCGGCCATGGTGGTGTACATGGCGCCGGTGATGGCGTTCTTGCGCTCGAGGCGGTCGAATTCGATGGTGAGGATGCCTTTTTGTTTATTCGTTTGGATGGCCATCATGTGTCTCCAGGGTGTTCAGAAGTACGAAAGACCACGCGGGCATGCCCGCCCTACGGTACACCGCAGCCGCTGGCTGTAGCACACCGTAGGGCGGGCATGCCCGCGCGGATTCACAGGCCGCGTCAACGCACACGCTGACACGGCCCCTGTCCAAAATTAAACGCGCTCGATGATACCAGCCGCGCCCATGCCGGCGCCGACGCACATCGTCACCATGCCGTACTTCAGGTTGTTGCGGCGCAGTGCGTGCACGACGGTCGCGGCGCGGATGGCGCCGGTCGCGCCCAGCGGGTGACCCAGGGCGATCGCGCCGCCCATCGGGTTGACCTTGCTGGTGTCCAGGTCCAGGTCGCGGATCACGGCCAGGGCCTGCGCTGCAAACGCTTCGTTCAGCTCGATCCAATCCAGCTGGTCCTGGGTCAGGCCGGCGGCAGCCAGCGCCGCGGGAATCGCCACCTTCGGGCCGATGCCCATGATTTCCGGCGGCACGCCGCGCACGGCGAAGGACGAGAATTTCGCGAGCGGGGTCAGGTTGTGTTCCTTCAGGATCTTCTCGCTGACGACGATCAGGGCGCCGGCGCCGTCCGACATCTGCGACGAGGTCGCAGCCGTGACGGTGCCCTTGGCGGCGAAGACCGGCTTCAGCTTGGCCATGCCTTCAGCGCTGGCGTCGGCGCGCGGGCCTTCGTCCAGGTCGACGGTGCGGCGCTTGACCGAGATCTCGCCGGTCGCCAGGTTCGGCGTGCGGGTGACGATTTCGACCGGGGTGATCTCGTCCTTGAAGTAGCCTGCCTGCTGGGCGGCGATGGCGCGGCGGTGCGATTCCAGGCCGAAGGCGTCCTGGTCTTCGCGCGACACTTTCCACTGCTGCGCCACTTTCTCGGCGGTCAGGCCCATGCCGTAGGCCAGGCCAACGTTTTCGTCTTTAAACGTGTCCATGTTGATCGACGGGTGGTGGCCCATCATCGGCACCATCGACATCGATTCGACGCCGCCGGCGATCATCACGTCGGCTTCACCGACGCGGATGCGGTCCGCGGCCATCGCCAGGGCGGTGATGCCCGACGCGCAGTAGCGGTTGACGGTCACGCCGCCGACCGTGTTCGGCAGGCCGGCCAGCACCACCGAGTTACGGGCGATATTGAAACCCTGCTCCGCTTCCGGGAACGAGCAGCCGACGATGGCGTCGACGATCAGGGCCGGGTCGAGGTTCGGCACGGCGGCCATGGCGCCGCGGATCGCGTGCACCAGCAGGTCGTCCGGGCGGGTCGTTTTGAACATGCCGCGCGGCGCCTTGCCAATCGGGGTGCGGGTCGCTGCGACGATGTATGCGTCTTGAAGTTGTTTGCTCATGTCAGTCGTCCTGTAATTAATTCCGCACCGGCTTACCAGTTTGCATCATGCCCATGATCCGCTCTTGCGTCTTCGGGTTGTTCAGCAGTTCGATGAAGGCCTTGCGCTCCATGTCGAGCAGCCACTGCTCGGACACCACGCTGCCCTGGTCGACGTCGCCGCCGGTCACGATCTCGGCGATCATGTCGCCCAGCTTGTAGTCGTGGGCCGAGATGAAGCCGCCGTCACGCATGTTGACCAGCTGGCCGCGGATCGTCGCCCAGCCGTAGCGGCCGGTCACGGTCACCGGACGCTTGGCCGGCGCGCGGTAGCCGCTATCGAACATGGCGCGCGCGGTGACCTTCGCCACGTGCAGCAGTTCGTAGGTGTTGAAGACGATGATGTCGTCTTCCTTCAGGTAGCCCATCGCCTTCGCTTCCAGCGCCGACTTCGACACCTGCGCGGTAGCGGCGTTGGTGAAACCGGTCTTCAGGAATTGCAGGATGTCGTTGCCCTTCGCTTCCGTGAAGGCGCGCACTGCCGCTTCCTTCAGGCCGCCGCCGGCAGGCACCAGGCCCACGCCGACTTCGACCAAGCCGATGTAGGACTCGATCGAGGCCACGCGCTTCGATGCGTGCAGCGCCATTTCGCAGCCGCCGCCCAGCGCCAGGCCGGCCACGGCCGCCACCACGGGCACGTTCGAGTACTTCATCTGCATGAAGGTGTTCTGCAGTTCGCGCACCATCGGGTCCATCGCTTTCGCGCCGCCGGTCATGAAGGCCGGCAGGGCCGATTGCAGGTCGGCACCGGCCGAGAAGGCGCCGCCTTCGGTCGCGTCGGTGTTCCAGATGACCAGGCCCTTGAAGTTCTTTTCGGCTTCCGCCATCGCGCGCTGCAGGCCCTTGACGACGCCGTCGCCGATGACGTGCATCTTGGTCTTGAGCGAGATGATCAGGACGTCGTCGCCGGTGTGCCAGATGCGGACCGAATCGTCCTCGTGCACGGTGGTGCCGGCGGTCTTGGCGTCTTGGGCGCCTGCGCCCAGCACCGGTGCGCGGAAGGCCTGGCGTTCGTAGACGGCCAGGTTCGAGCGCGGCACGTAGCTGTTCGATGCGGCCGAGTACGAACCTTCAGGGGTGTGCACGCCCTTCTCGGCGACTTGGCCTTCGAAGACCCAGCTTGGGAGCGGGGTGTTGGTCAGCGCCTTGCCGGCGTCGATGTCTTCCTTGACCCATTCGGCGATCTGCTTCCAGCCGGCGGCTTGCCAGGTCTCGAACGGACCGACGCTCCAGCCGAAGCCCCAGCGCATCGCGAAGTCGACGTCGCGTGCGTTGTCGGCGATGGTGTCGAGGTGCACGGCGATGTAGTGGAAGGCGTCGCGGTAGATCGCCCACAGGAACTGCGCCTGCGGGTTGGTCGATTCGCGCAGGGCCTTGAACTTCTTGACCGGGTCCTTTTCCTTCAGGATGCGCGCGACGATGTCGGCAGCCTTCGCGCCGCCGGCCACGTACTCGCCGGTGGCGAAGTCGAGGCGCTGGATCTCCTTGCCGACCTTTTTATAAAAGCCGCCGCCGGTCTTCTGGCCCAGGGCGCCCTTCTCGATCAGCTTGGCCAGCACCTCAGGCGTCTTGTACACGCCGAAGAACGGGTCGTCCTGCAGGGTGTCCTGCATGGTCTTGATGACGTGGCCCATGGTGTCCAGGCCGACGACGTCGGCGGTACGGAAGGTACCCGACTTCGCGCGGCCCAGCTTGGCGCCGGTCAGGTCGTCGACCACGTCCACCGACAGGCCGAACTTCTCGGCTTCGTGGATGGTGGCCAGCATGCCGAAGATGCCGACGCGGTTGGCGATGAAGTTCGGCGTGTCTTTCGCACGCACGACACCTTTACCGAGCACCGAGGTCAGGAAGGTCTCGAGCTGGTCGAGGATTTCCGGGCTTGTGCTGGTGGTCGGGATCAGCTCGACCAGGTGCATGTAGCGCGGCGGGTTGAAGAAGTGCACGCCGCAGAAGCGCGCCTTCAGGTTCTCATCGAAACCTTCGGCCAGCTTGTTGATCGACAGGCCCGAGGTGTTCGAGGCGAAGATGGCGTTGGCGCCGATGTGCGGAGCGACCTTGGCGTACAGGTCGTGCTTCCAGTCCATGCGCTCGGCGATCGCTTCGATGATCAGGTCGCAGCCGGCCAGCACGTCGAGGTTGTCCTCGTAGTTGGCCACTTCGATCAGCGACGCGTCTTCCTTGTTGCCCAGCGGAGCAGGCGACAGCTTTTTCAGGTTCTCGATGGCTTTCAGGACGATGCCGTTCTTCGGGCCTTCCTTTGCCGGCAGGTCGAACAGGACGACAGGCACCTTGGCGTTGACGCAGTGCGCAGCGATCTGCGCGCCCATCACGCCCGCGCCCAGGACGGCGACTTTCTTGACGGTGAAATTGGTCATGGTTTTATCCTCTAGTTCTTAGAACAGGTCGGCGTCGAGCGCCAGCAGGTTGTTCGCGCCCGAACGTGCCTGGCGGATCAGCATCGCGGTTTCCGGGTACAGGCGGGCAAAATAGAAGCGCGCGGTGTGCAGCTTCGCTTCGTAGAACTTGTCGCCCGAGTCTTTCTTGGCCAGCGCGATCTTCGCCATCTGGGCGAAGAAGTAGCTGAACACCATGTGGCCGACGACGCGCAGGTAAGGCACGGCAGCGGCGCCCACTTCGTCCTGGTTGGTGAAGGCCTTCATGCCGATTTCCATGGTCAGCTTGCCGACTTTCTCGCCCAGTTCGCCCAGCGGGGTCACGAATTCGGACATCGACTCGTCCAGGCCGTTCTCTTCGACGAAGGCTTTCACTTTCTCGCCGAAGGCGCGCAGCTTGGCGCCGTTGTCCATCAGGATCTTGCGACCCAGCAGGTCGAGCGACTGCACGGTGTTGGTGCCTTCGTAGATCATGTTGATGCGCGCGTCACGCACGTACTGCTCCATGCCCCACTCGCTGATGTAGCCGTGGCCGCCGTAGACCTGCATCGCTTCCGAGGTCGCGATCCAGCCGTTGTCGGTGATGAAGGCTTTCACGATCGGGGTCAGCAGCGCGACTTCGCCGGCGGCTTCCTTGCGCACTTCTTCGTCAGGGTGGTTCAGTTCGCGGTCGATCTGCAGCGCGACATACGAGGTCAGCGCACGCGCGCCTTCGGCGTAGGCTTTCGCCGTCAACAGCATGCGGCGCACGTCCGGGTGCACGATGATCGGGTCGGCCGGCTTGTCCGGTGCCTTCGGGCCCGACAGCGAACGCATCTGGATGCGGTCTTTTGCATAGACCAGGGCGTTCTGGTAAGCCACTTCGGTCAGGCCGAGCGACTGCATGCCGACGCCCAGGCGGGCGGCGTTCATGAACACGAACATCGCGTTCAGGCCTTTATGAGGCTGGCCGATCAGGGTGCCGACGGCGCCGTCCAGGTTCATCTGGCAGGTCGAGTTGCCGTGGATGCCCATCTTTTCTTCGATGGCGCCGCAGAAGATCGGGTTGCGCTCGCCGATCGAACCGTCCGCGTTCGGCAGGAACTTCGGCACCAGGAACAGCGAGATGCCCTTCGAACCTTCCGGTGCGTCCGGCAGGCGCGCCAGCACCAGGTGGACGATGTTTTCGGACACGTCGTGCTCGCCGGCCGAGATGAAGATCTTCGAGCCCGTGATCTTGTAGGTGCCGTCGGCTTGCGGCTCGGCCTTCGAGCGCAGCAGGCCCAGGTCGGTGCCGCAGTGGGCTTCGGTCAGGCACATGGTGCCGGTCCACTCGCCCGACACCAGCTTCGGCAGGTAGAACTTCTTCTGCTCGTCGGTACCGTGTTCCTTCAGGCACTCGTAGGCGCCATGCGACAGGCCCGGGTACATGGTCCAGGCCTGGTTGGCCGAGTTCAGCATTTCGTAGAACGAATTGTTCAGCGAAACCGGCAGGCCCTGGCCGCCGTATTCCGGATCGCAGGCCAGTGCCGCCCAGCCGCCTTCGACGTACTGCTTATACGCTTCCTTGAAGCCCTTCGGCGTGGTCACGGTCTTGGTGGCGGCGTCGAAGTGGCAGCCTTCGCGGTCGCCCGAGTGGTTCAGCGGGAACAGCACTTCCTGCGTGAATTTCGCGCCTTCTTCCAGCACCTGGTTGATGATGTCGGCGTCGATTTCCTGGTAGGCAGGCAGGTTCTTGAATTCTTCGGTGACGTTGAGGAATTCATGCAGCACAAACTGCATATCCCGGATTGGCGCGACGTACTGACCCATGGTGTTCTCCTGATGAAGGTGAGATTTGTGTGTAACTGGAAAGCAGGCGTTGAAGCCGCTTATTTGCTTTGAACGGGATTACGGTAATTCTCGATCAGCCGCGCGAAGCCGCGGTTGGCGCGGTCGACGGCGCCGGGGATCCGCAGGAAACGTGCGTCATGGTGCAGGGCCAGGATCAGCCCGTACATCTCGTAGACCAGCTGTTGCGGGTCGGCGCCCTGCTGCAGGTCGCCGCAGTCGACGCTTTGCTGCACGGCGCGCAGCAGTGCGCCCTGCCAGGCGCGCACCATCGCCACCAGCGCGTCGCGGATCGGGCCTGGCCGGTCATCGTACTCCACCGCGCCGCTGATATAAATGCAGCCCGATGCGATTTCGACCGACACCCGCTTGAGCCAGCGCGCGAACATGGATTCCAGGCGCGGCAAGCCACGCGGCTCCTTGACGCTCGGGAAAAACACTTCCTGCTCGAAACGATGGTGGTAGAGCTTGAGCACTTCCATTTGCAAGTCTTCGCGCGAACCGAAGTGGGCAAACACACCCGACTTGCTCATGTTCATGCGATCGGCCAGCAAGCCGATGGTCAGGCCTTCCAGGCCGTTACGGCTGGCGAGCTCGAGCGCGACGTCGAGAATCGCCGCCCGCGTTTGCTCGCCCTTGCGCATGAATTTTGCTGAAGTGTTGATAGGTTTCCCCTGCGTGAATCGAAAAATCCGAACGCTCGTACTATTATCTATAGCGCGGTGAATGTCAAACGGGAACTTAGAGGCGCGGTTCTATTGTGGTGACGTTCCGTGTTCGTGCGTAACCGTAGGGTGGGCGCCCCGTGCCCACCATATGGGGAACCGTGTTGGCTCGTCTTGGCGCCGCCGATGACATCACATTTTGGTGGGCACGGGGCGCCCACCCTACCCTCCTGCCTTCTCGATCGCCCGCCGATCACGCTTGGTCGGCCGTCCCTTGATGTCCAGGCTCGGCTCCGGGAACAGCCGGCGCGCCGTCTTGTCGTTCTCGCGCTTGGCGATGCTCTCGTCGGTTTCGAAGTAGAGCTCACGGGCCACCGGTGCGGGGCCGCGCTTGTCCGAGACGGCAGCGACGATCACTTCCCAGCGATCCGACCCATTGTCGATCGTAATCTTGTCGTTCGGCTTGACCGAACGTGCTGCCTTGACCGGTTCCCCGCCGATGCGCACCCGCCCGCGCTCGACCGCGTCGGCCGCCAGCGAGCGCGTCTTGAAAAAACGCGCCGCCCATAGCCACTTGTCGATCCGTACGTTACCGTCGTCCTTGTCCATAAAACCCTTCCTTATGCGTAACCGATTGCGAAAATTCTCATGGTCAGTTTATAGAGAAGGTAAGCCATTTCATAGCGCACGCGGCGCACCCATCCGATGCCTTCGAAATCCTCCATGCGCACGGTTTCACCGTCGGCAATCCCGCGCTCGATGTGGGCGCGCACGGCGCGGGCAAAGGCCGCGTTTTTCACCACGATGTTCGCTTCCTGGTTCACGAACAGGGACAGGCCGTCGCAATTGCTCGAGCCGACGGTGGACCAGTCGTCGTCGACCACGGCGATCTTGGCGTGCAATTGGGTCTTGCGGTATTCGACCACGTGGATGCCGTGCGCCAGCAGTTTCGGATAAAAGGAACGTGCCACCGCATCCTGCATCTTGAATTCGCCGACGCCGATCAGGAGCGTGACTTTCACGCCGCGGCGCGCGGCCCGGGCCAGGGCTTCGCGGAACTTGCGGCCCGGCGCAAAATAAGGGTTGGCCAGCAGCACGCTTTTCTTCGCCTGGCCGATCGCCTGCAGGTAGGCGCGCTGGATGGTGCGGCGATTTCTCAGGTTGTCGCGCACGACGAAGGCGGCGCGCATCGGACGCGCGCCCTCGGTCGGCGGCGTGCGCCGCGTTTCGCGGAACAGGCCGATACGGCTGAACAGGTCGAGGCGTCCGGCGCGCATCCATTGCGCCTGGGCCTCGAAATGGATCTGCGCCACCAGCGGGCCGCGTACCTGCACCGCGAAATCCCAGCGCGGGGCCGGCAGCGGCCGGTGCGGCTCGTAATCGCAGAGCATATCGTCGTTGATGTTGATGCCGCCGACAAAGGCGATGTCACCATCGACCACCGTGATCTTGCGATGGGTGCGCGCGATCCCGCGCTTGAACCAGGGATTGAAGACGCGGTAGTGCACGCCGGCCTTGGCGAAGGCTTCGGCGCGGCGGCAGCAGGCGCGGTGGCCGGTGCCGAACCAGTCGACCAGCACCCGCACCTTGACGCCGCGGCCGGCGGCACGGATCAGCGCCGCCTCGATGCCGCGCGCGACCTCGTCCTCGGCGAAGATATAGGTCTCGAATAAGATGTCGTGGCGGGCGGCGTCGATTGCGGCCAGCATGGCCGGGAACAGCTGTTGTCCGGTTTCCAGCAGGGTGATGTCGTTGCTCGCTACATAGCTAACGCTGCGCATTGCGTCACGCCAGCTGCAATTCGGCAACGATTGGCGCGTGGTCGGACAGCTTGGCCCAGATCGGGCCGGCCATTACCTGGGCATTGTCGACCTTGAAGCCGCGTACATAGATGCGGTCGAGGCGGAACCACGGCAGCGCGGCCGGGAAGGTACGTGCCGGTGCCAATCTCGGCTGGCGTCCGGCCCAGCTGCGCACCATGTCGCCCAGGGCCGATTTCGGCCCCAGTTCGTCGAACACCTCGACGACGCCGAGCGCATTGCGCAGGCGGTCGCTGAGGGTATTGCGCCAGTCGTTGAAGTCGCCGGCGATGACGACCGGCTCGCCGTTCGGCGCCGATTTATTCACCGCTTCGATCAGTTGTTCAGTCTGGCGCCCGCGCCCGCCTTCGAACAGGCCCAGGTGCACGACATAGCAATGGACCTTGCCGGCCGGCGTTTCCAGCACGCAGTGCAGGATGCCGCGCTGTTCGTAGGCGTGGTCGGAGACGTCGTGGTTGTGCGAGTTTTCGATCGGAAAACTGCTGAGCAGGGCATTGCCGTGGTGACCGTGGTCGTAGACCGCATTCATGCCATACGCGGAATGATGCGAGTCGCCGGCGAAGTATTCGTATTGGGCGGTTTCCGGCCAGATGCGGGTTTCGCGTTTGTGCTGGCCGTAGCGCGCTTGGTGGCGGTCGTGCCGCCCCTGCACTTCCTGGAGGAAGACGATATCGGCGTGGAATTCGGAGATCGCCTTCTTCAGCGCCAGCACCCGGGGGGTACTGCGCAAGGAGGAAACACCCTTATGGATATTGTAGGTTGCGACACGAATCTTCATGGGAATATTCTACCCCCATCAGCCCGTGTTCATTTTTATAACATTGCCAATCGTGCGCCACGGGGTGCGGCCTCTGGGAGCCACTACCCCGCACGCAGTTCATTCGAACGCTGGTGCTGCTTCCCAGTTCTGACGCAACGCGGCATTGCGCGGCGCAGCCAGGTTCTCTGCCTCGGATAGAGGAACAGAAACCAGGCGCGGGCCGCTCAAGCGCAGACCGCATTGCAGATCGATGTAGAAGCAATCATCGTCCACGCTCACTGCTTTCACTTTTTCCTCGTGCTTCGGTTCGAATTGTTTCATCTCTTTTTTCTCCCAGAATCCGTTGGTTGGACGTGTTGCAGTTCACAAATTCGCTTAACGCGAGCTGCTGACAATAGGCGACTGGTTTCCGATTGTCAAACGCAGATTCTATTGTGCGCTACCTAACATAGCGAATTTCCTTCAGTCATTTTTCCTTGCGGAACTTGTTTCAATATGTAACAGGCAATGTTTCCGTAGATAATTTATTTAGTATGGATGGATATTTGTATCAATTTGTATGCATATTCGCCGAGGTTTCACACTTGTCTGACGAACTTTCGACACAACATTAATTACTATAGGTAACAATTTGATAAATTATTTGCAACAAGGCAAAATTTTGTCCGTCTAGACGCAGTCGCTTTGTAGGATAAAAAGAGGTTGTGTGTTGTATTTTCGCTTACAACCAAAAAACGCTTGACTTGTAAATACTTCGACCTCTCATCGAAAAAATGAAGGCTGGCGCTCGTTGCACCTTTGATTAAAGCAAAACGCCGCAGCGATTGCTCGCTGCGGCGCCTCGACAATACCGGGACGAATCCAAGACGAACGCTTCAATTTCCTTTAGACATTACGCATCTGCGCCTGGGTGACGTTACTGCCCGGGTCCACGCTCTGCGTCAGCCAGACATTGCCGCCAATCGTCGAACCCGCGCCGACCGTGATCCGGCCGAGGATGGTCGCGCCGGCATAGATGACGACGTCGTCCTCGACGATCGGGTGCCGCGGCGCGCCTTTCACCAGGGCGCCGCTCTCGTCGGTCGGGAAGCGGCGCGCGCCCAGCGTGACGGCCTGGTACAGGCGCACGTGCTTGCCGATGATGGCCGTTTCTCCGATCACGACGCCGGTGCCGTGGTCGATGAAGAAGCTCGCGCCGATCTGCGCCGCCGGGTGGATGTCGATTCCAGTCAGCGTGTGCGCGATGTCGGCCGCCAGGCGCGCCAGGAAAGGCGTGCCGAGGCGATGCAGGCAGTGAGCGAGGCGGTGGTACAAGACCGCAATCGTGCCCGGATAGCACAGCATGATCTCGGCCACCGAACTGGCCGCCGGATCGCCGGCCAGCGCCGCCTGCACGTCGGACACGAGTAGCGCGCGGATCTCCGGCAGGCTGCCGGCGAAGCTGCGCGTAATCGCCCGCGCCCGCTCCGCCAGCTCGGCTTCGCCCACGTTCTCCAGCTCAGGGTTAAAACGCAGCGCGCGCCGCACCTGCTCGACCAGGCGGTCGAGCGCGACGTTCAGGGTGTCGCCGACGAAGTAATCGATGCTCTCGTCGTTCAGGTCCGGGCGCCCGTAATGCGTCGGAAACAGCGCCGCCGACACGCCCTCGATTACCTGTCGCAGCACCGTACGCGACGGCAGCTCGCGCACGCGTCCCTGGTGGCGGATGTTGTGGGTCGATTCGCGCGAGGTACGCAGCGCGTCGATAATGGGGCCGAGGTGCCAGGGGCTGGAGCCGGCCTGCTCCGTGTCGTAGTTGTCCATTTGACCAGATTACTCCAAGCCTGGGAGAACGCGAACGATTTTAATCACACTTGTTTATGCTCGCTGGCTGGGACCTTGGCCTGACGCAGCGAGGTATGATGTCTCACGTTCCTCATGCCAATATTCGCGCCGCCATGTCCGACCATCTCATCACAGATCTTGCATCGCTCGAAGCCTTGTTCGGGCCCGTCGCCGCACCCTCCATTGCCAAGGAAACCGATCACCTGCATCCGCTGTACGCGCGCTGGATCGATCATGCCCGGTTTGCCCTGCTGACCACCAGCGGGCCGCATGGACTCGACATATCGCCACGTGGCGACCCTGGCGCGTTGGCGCGCATCGTGGATGAACATACCCTGCTGCTCCCGGAGCGGCGCGGAAACAACCGCATCGACAGCCTGCGCAACCTGATCGCCGATCCGCGCGTCGGCTTGCTCTTCCTGATCCCGGGCATTGGCGAAACGATGCGCGTACGCGGCCGTGCAGAGATCTGCGTCGCGCCGGACTTGCTGGACTCCTTTGCCGTCGACGGCAAGCGGCCCATCTGCGTCCTGCGCATCTCGGTCGAGAAGGTCTTTTTCCAGTGCGCGCGTTCGATCATTCGCTCCGGCCTCTGGCGCGAGGAGTGCGATACGTCGGACGTCCCGACGCCAGGAGCGATGCTGGCCGCGCTGACGGCAGGCAGCATCGATGGCCAGGCTTACGACAGCGCCTTACCCCAGCGCCAGCGCGAAACGCTTTACTGAGACAGCTGCCGCGGCAGCTGCAGGATCGCCTCCGCATTCGACGACGAAAAGCAGCGATCCGCCGCTTCCAGCAAGGGCAGCCAGGCGTATTGCACGTGCTCGCGCGGACTGAGCGTGATCGGAATATCGCGCGGCACGCAGACCGAAAACACGTGCTCGGTATTGTGGGTCACGCCCGGCGCGTAGCGATGGCGCCAGGTCGGATAAATCTCGTAAATATTTGACAATCCCCAGTCTAGCAGGCGGATTGTATCGCCGTCCGCAACAATCCCCGTCTCCTCGAACAGCTCGCGCGTCGCCGTTTCCAGCAGGGGTTCGTCGAGCGCATCGAGCGAGCCCGTGACGGATTGCCAGAACCCCGGCCGGTCGGCGCGCTCGATCAGCAGCACCTCCATGTCACGCGTATGGATCACGACCAGGACCGATTCAGGAATCTTGTGCACGCGGGACTTCTCCGAAACAAAATAAAAGGGCCGCAGCGTCGATGACGCTGCGGCCCCTATTCTACCCAGCCATACGGCCGAGCGTGATTAGCCTACCTTCGGCTCGTTGCGCAGGCGGATGTGCAGCTCGCGCAGTTGCTTCTCGTCGACTTCGGACGGCGCGTTGGTCAGCAGGTCTTGCGCGCGCTGGGTCTTCGGGAAGGCGATCACGTCGCGGATCGAGGTCGAGCCGGTCATCAGGGTGATCAGGCGGTCCAGGCCGAAGGCCAGGCCACCGTGCGGCGGCGCGCCGTACTGCAGGGCGTCGAGCAGGAAGCCGAATTTCAGCTGCGCTTCTTCGGCGTCGATCTTCAGGGCGCGGAAGACCTTGCTCTGGACTTCTTCGCGGTGGATACGGATCGAGCCGCCGCCCAGTTCCCAGCCGTTCAGGACCATGTCGTAGGCCTTGGCGATGCAGGCGCCCGGATTGGTTTCCAGCATGTCTTCGTGGCCGTCTTTCGGGGCCGTGAACGGGTGGTGGGTCGCGGTCCAGCGGTTGGCTTCGTCGTCGTACTCGAACATCGGGAAGTCGATCACCCACAGCGGCGACCAGACGTCGTCGAACAGGCCGGCCTTCTTGCCGAATTCCGAGTGGCCGATCTTGACGCGCAGCGCGCCGATGGCGTCGTTGACGACCTTGGCTTTATCGGCACCGAAGAAGATCAGGTCGCCGTCTTGCGCGCCGGTCAGTTCCAGCACTTGCGCCAGGACCTCGTCCGACAGGTTCTTGACGATCGGCGACTGCAGGCCGTCACGGCCCTTGGCCTTCTCGTTGACCTTGATGTAGGCCAGGCCCTTGGCGCCGTAGATGGCGACGAACTGGGTGTACGCGTCGATTTCCGAACGCGGCATCGAACCGCCCTGCGGCACGCGCAGGCCGACCACGCGGCCGCCGGTCATGTTGGCGGCGCTGTTGAAGACCTTGAACTCGACGGTCTTCATCAGTTCGGTCAGTTCGGTGAACTGCAGCTTCACGCGCATGTCCGGCTTGTCCGAGCCGTAGGAACCCATGGCGGTGGCGAAGTCCATCACCGGGAACGGGTTCGGCAGGTCGATGCCGGCGGCGTTCTTGAAGACGGTGCGCATCATGTCTTCGAACAGGTCACGGATTTCCTGTTCGGTCAGGAAGGAGGTTTCGCAGTCGATCTGCGTGAATTCCGGCTGGCGGTCGGCGCGCAGGTCTTCGTCGCGGAAGCACTTGGTGATCTGGTAGTAGCGGTCGAAGTTGGCGACCATCAAGAGCTGCTTGAACAGCTGCGGCGACTGCGGCAGCGCGAAGAAAGTGCCTGGGTTCACGCGCGACGGAACCAGGTAGTCGCGTGCGCCTTCCGGGGTCGACTTGCCCAGCATCGGGGTTTCGATGTCGATGAAGCCCAGGTTGTCGAGGTATTTCCGGACTTCCATCGAGACCTTGTAGCGCAGGCGCAGGTTGTGCTGCATCTGGTCGCGGCGCAGGTCGAGCACGCGGTGCGTCAGGCGGGTGGTTTCCGACAGGTTGTCGTCGTCCAGCTGGAACGGCACCGGCACCGACGCGTTCAGCACTTCGACGGTGGCGGCATTGATCTCGATCTTGCCCGACTTCAGGTTAGCGTTGGCCGTGCCTTCCAGGCGGTTGGCGACGGTGCCGGTGATGCGCAGGCAGTACTCGTTACGCACGTGCTCGGCGGCCTTGAAGACCTCGGCGTTGTCCGGGTGGCAGACGACCTGCACCAGGCCTTCGCGGTCGCGCAGGTCGATGAAGATGACGCCACCGTGGTCGCGACGGCGATGCACCCAGCCGCACAGGCTGACGGTTTGGCCCAGCAGTTCTTCGGTGACGAGGCCGCAGTAGTTGGTACGCATGGAGGACATATTTTCTCTATTCCAGGTTGGTGTATCGGTTGTCCCGCCAGCGGCGGGTCATATTCTTGCTATTGTAGTCCGCTCGGAGAGCTTATTCTGGGGCCACGACGCCCATCGAGACGATGTATTTCAGTGCCGCATCGACCGTCATGTCCAGCTCGACGACCTTGCTGCGTTCCATCATCAGGAAAAAGCCCGAGGTCGGGTTCGGCGTGGTCGGCACGTAGACGCTCAGGTAGTCGCCGACCAGGTGGTTCTTCACGTCCCCGCCCGGCACGCCGGTAAGGAAAGCGATGGTATAGGAATCGGCATGCGGATACGGGATCAGCACGGCCTGGCGGAAGGCGTTGCCGGACGACGAGAACAGGGTGTCGGATACCTGCTTCACGCTGCCGTAGAGCGAGCTGACGACCGGGATGCGCTTGAGCAAGCGTTCGCCAAGGCGCACGATGTACTTGCCGACCAGGTTGTTGGTCAGCAGGCCGGTCAGGAAGACGATGGCCAGGGTCAGGATCGCGCCGATGCCGGGGATGTCGAAACCGAACAGGGTCCGCGGCTGCCAGCGCTCGGGCACGAACAGCAGCGACTGGTCGAGGGTGCCGATGATCATGCTCAGCACCCAGGCGGTAATCGCCAGCGGCACGAGGATCAGCAAGCCAGTCAGGAAATATTTGCGCATCAGATTCTCATTGTTCTTATTGCTGCGGCCTGCAGGCCGCAGTTCGCGTCAGGACGCGCTCGTGTCGCTCTTGGCCGGAGCCGCAGGCGCCGCGCTGGCGGCCGTGTTGGCGGCCGTGCTGCTCTCGGTAGCGCCTGCCGCGGCCGGTGCTGCCGCGGCCGTCGTACCCGGGGCCGTGCCGGTGGCCGGGGCGCTGCCGCCGCGGAAATCGGTCACGTACCAGCCGGTACCCTTGAGCTGGAAACCGGCTGCCGTCACTTGCTTCTTGAACGCGTCTTTGCCGCAGGACAGGCAGGTCGTCAGGACCGGATCAGAAATTTTTTGCAGTACATCTTTGGAAAAACCGCATTCGTCGCAGCGGTAGGCGTAAATCGGCATCTGATACTCCGCAAAAATCTTCAAAACCCTGAATTATAAAGCCTTTTGATGGCCTCTGGCCGATTGATGGCCTCGCCGGAACCGGCCGGTACTGCTCAGGAAAGCAGCAGCCGCGCTAAGTGTTGTTTTTAATCACTACTTAGAGACCAATTTGCCCGATTCATTTGCCGAAAATCAACTCGGCTGTTTAAATAGCATCTTCGATAGCGCAAGCTGCCGCCAGGCTTCGGCCGGTGGGACTAGGTCTAAGAAACAGAAGTTGGCGCGATCTTGCATCGCCGCCTGGCCGTACAAGAATGCTGTAGTTAAAAGCCCGCGCATGCGGGCTTTTTTTTATCTCAGCGGCGGCGCCACACCATCCAGCGCTCCTGCCCGCCAAAGACCGGCAAGGAATCGACCACCTCCCCTTCCTCGACCAGTTCGAAATGAGGCTCAAGGAAGGTTTCCAGTTCCGCACGTGCGATACCGAAAGGCGGCCCTTTCGGCGCGCTGCCGAAGAAAAAGAACCCGGCAAGCAGGCCGCCTGGCGCCAGCAGCTCGGCATAGCGCGCCGTGACTTGCGGACGCATGGCAGGCGGCAGCGCACACAGGAAGGCGCGTTCGTAGATGAGATCAAGCGGCTGCTCGGATTGCCATGCAAAGAAATCCGCCTCCACCACGTGTTGCTCCCACTGCCCGACCAGGCGGCGCGCCCGCTGCACGGCGGCCGGCGAAAAATCGATGGCGGTCGCATTCCACCCCGCATCGCACAGGAAACGCAGTTCGTAGCCGTTGCCGCAACCCGGAATCAGGACGGTGCGCGGCGCCGGGCTGCGTTCGACAAACTCGCGCAGCGCCTGCGGCACGCCGCCCAGGTCCCAGGGAATGAAGTCCTGCTCGAAGCGCTCGTCCCAGAACTCCGCACGCAGCGGATCGCGGCTTTTAAAAACGGGCATGTCAGAGGTGTTGGCCATAGCGCGCAAACAGGGCGGCGAAGATGATGCCCGAGGCAATGCCGCCGGCCAGCCAGGCGACAAAACCGATCAGGCGATTCGTGCGGCGCTGCTCGAGCACCAGCATCGTCAGCAAATCGTGCGTGGCCGCGTGCGGCTGGGCCTGGTGTTCGAGGGCGCGGTGCACCAGGCGCGGCAGTTGCGGGAAGATGTGGGCGTAGCGCGGCGCCTCGTCCTTGAGTTTCTCGACAAAACCGCGCCAGCCGACCTGCTCGGCCATCCAGCGCTCCAGGTACGGCTTCGCCGTCTTCCACAGGTCCAGGTCCGGATCCAGCTGGCGTCCCAAACCCTCGATATTCAAGAGGGTCTTTTGCAGCAGCACGAGCTGAGGTTGCACCTCGACATTGAAGCGGCGCGAGGTCTGGAACAGGCGCAGCAGGATCTGGCCAAACGAGATGTCTTTCAAAGGCCGGTCGAAGATCGGCTCGCAGCAGGCGCGCACGGCCGCTTCCAGTTCGTCGACGCGGGTAGTGCGCGGCGCCCAGCCCGATTCGATGTGGGCTTCGGCCACGCGTTTATAGTCGCGCCGGAAGAAGGCGAGGAAATTCTGCGACAGATAATCCTTGTCGAAGTCGTTCAGCGTGCCGACGATGCCGAAATCCAGCGCGATATAGCGGCCGAAGGTTTCCGGCTCGATCGAGACCAGGATGTTACCCGGGTGCATATCGGCGTGGAAAAAGCCGTCGCGGAAGACCTGGGTGAAGAAGATTTCGACGCCGTCGCTGGACAGCTTTTTCAGGTCCACGCCTTCGGCCGCCAGGCGGTCGATCTGCGAGACCGGGATGCCGTTCATGCGCTCCATGACGATCACGCTGCTGGTGCAATAGTCCCAGTACATCTCCGGCACCATCAGCAATTCCGAATCCGCGAAATTGCGGCGCAGCTGGGCGGCGTTCGCCGCTTCGCGCATCAGGTCCAGCTCGTCGTGCAGGTACTTGTCGAACTCGGCCACGACTTCGCGCGGTTTCAGACGCCGGCTTTCGGCCCAGACGCGCTCGATCAGTCCCGTCGCCATGTACATCAGGGCGATGTCTTCGTCGATCGTCTTCTTCATGCCCGGACGCAGCACCTTGATCGCGACCTGCTTGCCGTTTTTGAGGGTCGCGAAGTGGACTTGCGCGATCGAGGCCGAAGCCACCGGGACAGGATCGAAGCTGGCGAAGAGCTCGTCCGGATGGGCGCCGAGCGCGGCCGTGATCTGGGCAATCGCGAGCTTCGAATCGAAAGGTGGAACACGGTCCTGCAGCAGGGACAGTTCGTCGGCGATGTCCGGCGGCATCAGGTCGCGCCGGGTGGACAGCACCTGGCCGAACTTGATGAAGATTGGGCCGAGTTCCTCGAGCGCCAGGCGCAGGCGCACCGCGCGCGGGCTCGTGATCCTGCGCCAGAAAAACATGCCATTGATGATGCGGGCGGTACGCGGCACGCCCAGGCCGGACATTGCAATTTCATCGAGGCCGTACTTGGTTGCGACCGTGAAGATTTTAAGCAGGCGCAGGAATTTCAATATCATCAGCTATCCAGGGTATGGTCCCCGCTTGGGCGGGTTGTCGGAATGGCGGTGCCGGCCGGCACCGGCGCCGTCGGCGCGACTGGCACCGGCGGCTGCTTCATCAATTGTTCCAGGCGAGATATGCGCTTGGCGGTGCGCTCGACGTCGTCGCGCAGGCGCACCACGTCGGCCCCAAAAGCCTCGACGTCGTTCGGCCGCACCAGCACCGGTCGCTCCTCGACCAGGAACTCGGCCAGGTTTTCGGCCAGGCGGCGCCCGGCGGCGTTGGCATTCGTAAAGGCGCTGCGGGCACCGCCGGCCAAGCGCTGCGCACCGATCGGCCCGAACAGGCGTTCCAAGTCGTGCTCGGGCTCCCAGCGCAAGCCGCGGCTGAGCTGGGAAATAGTATTCGCAAACTCGGCATCGCCCTCGATGCGCACATAGGAAAAGGCGCGTTCGCGGTTCTGGGCGATCAGCGGCAAGTCCGTCAGCTTGACGTGAATGGTGACGTTCGGCACCGCATCGGGCTGCCCGGCTTCGAGCAAGCCGTCCGCGGCCACGCGCAGGCGCAAGGCAAGATGGCCGGTATCGATCACGGCGATCTTGCCGGCATGACGCTGCAGCGACGCGCGCGCCCAGGCCTCGTCCGCCAATAAATGGTTGATCGTGGCGACGGCGGAGGCGCTCAGGGCACGTTGCGGCGACAAAATGAAGGAGCTCGGGAACATAAAAATATGGTCGCTAAAAAACAAAACCGCCCGTAATGACGCGGGCGGTTTCGATCTTACCAGTTTGCCGGGCACAAACCCGAGCGCACGGGAAAGTTTTCAAAGAAACATCAGGCCAGCTGCTGAATGCCTGCCAGTACCCAACCAGTGTTGCCCGACAGCGGCTTTTCCATGTTCCAGACTTCGGCGAAAGGCTCGGCCGGCGCATTCGGCGCCGTACGGATCATGCCGTTGAACTGGACGCTGGCCAGGTAGTCGGCCGGGCCCGTTTCGATGCCGAGCAGTTGGGCGTCGATCGAGACGACGTCGGTAAAGTCGGCATTGGCGCCGCGTTCGGCGATCTGCATCTTGAGTTCGGCGAACACTTCCGGCGTCGTGAATTCGCGCAGGTCGGCAACGTCGCCTTTATCCCAGGCTGCCTGCATGCGAATGAAGGAGGACTTCGCGTGGCGCAGGAAGGCGTCGGTGTCGAAGTCGGCCGGCACGCCCCATGGGGTGTGCTGGGCGGCGGCGCCCTTGTCCAGCGAGACGCCGGAGGCCGGCTGCTGCGCCTGGAAGGACTGCGGCTGATACGGCTGCTGCAGGCCCGAGCCGATTTCCGGCGTGGCCCCGGCCGGCACCGGCTGGTTGAAGCCGCCGTTGCGGAACTGGGCATTCGCCGGCGTGTCCTTGCGGCGGAACATGCGCACGATAAACATCACGGCCAGGGCCAGCAGCGCCAGCATCAGGATGGTCGACAGCACCGAGGCCATGGCGCCGCCGATGCCCAGGTGCGAGAACAGGGCGCCCAAGCCGAGACCGAGCAGCGCACCGCCCAGCAGGCCTTTCCACATGCTCGGACGCTGCTGGGCCGCAGCGCGTGCGCCAGCGGCGCCGGCGGCCGTACCGGCGACTGGCGCGTTCGGGGCCGGCGTTGCCGCCTGACGATTCATCGGCGTCATCGGCGCGGGGGCCGGGGCCGGGGCCGGCATCTGGCGCACCGTCTGCGACTGGCGGCCGATCGAGCGGCGGCCGCCCATCGGACGGGCGATCGCTTCGCTGATCATTGCCGTCGTGGTCAGGGCCAGCACCATCGTGACCAGGAATTTTTTCATTGTCGTCCCCTTACTTAGAGTTTGATACCGGTGTGCAGTGCCGCCACACCCGCCGTCAGGTTGAAGTACTGCACGCGCTCCAGCCCTGCGGTTTCCATCATGGTCTTCAGCGTTTCCTGGTCCGGATGCATACGGATCGACTCGGCCAGGTAACGGTAGCTTTCGGCGTCGCCCGCGATGCGCTGGCCCAGCCATGGCAGCACCGAGAACGAATACACGTCATACGGCTTTTGCAGCGGCGCCGCCACTTTCGAGAACTCCAGCACCAGCAGCTTGCCGCCCGGCTTCAGCACGCGGCGCATTTCCGCCAGCGCCTGGTCCTTGTGCGTCATGTTGCGCAGGCCGAAGGCCACGCTGACCCGGTCAAAATAATTGTCCGGGAAGGGCAGCTTTTCCGCATCACAGAGCAAGGTGGGGGTGACTAGACCTTTATTCAATAGACGGTCGCGGCCCACGCGCAGCATCGACTCGTTGATGTCGGTGAGCCAGACTTCCCCGCTCGGACCCGCCTGCTTGGCGAAGGCCTTCGACAGGTCGCCCGTGCCGCCGGCGATGTCGAGCACCTTGAAGCCCGGACGCACGCCGGCCTGGGCGATGGTGAACGTCTTCCAGAGGCGGTGCAGGCCGCCAGACATGAGGTCGTTCATGACGTCGTACTTCGACGCGACGGAATGGAAAACCTTGGCGACCTCGTGGACCTTCTCGTCCTCGGAGACAGTCTTGTAGCCGAAATGGGTGGTGTTGGTCATAGTGCTCTGCCGGTTGATTTGTGCGCATTATACAAGCGACATGCATGAGGCAAGCGCGGGGCCGGGAAGGCTGCACTGAATGGACTCAGCCGTGCAACCCGCTTTTATTGACTCTTGTATAATTTCCTCCTCCCTTTCGCTTCCCCTTGAGCAACATTTATTCCCATGCGAACCAGGACACGTTTCCTGCTGCTTGTGCTGTCGATCCTGGTTCCTTCGTTCATCGCGGCGACGCTGGCCGTTGTGTATGTCTACCGCGATGCCCAGCAGGCGCAAAACCGCAGCATGGCCGAGACCGCGCGGGCGATGGCGCTGCTGGTGGACAACGAGCTGGAGACGAGACAGACGCTGCTGCGCGCGCTGGCCGGGGCGCCGTCGCTCGAACGCGGCGATTTACCGGAGTTCTACGAGCACGCGCAGCGCGCCGCGCCGCCGCCGGCCTCGGTCGTGGTCCTGTTCGATCCCGATGGGCGCCAGCTCCTGAATACGCGCCGGGCCTATGGTGCAGAACTGCCGCAGCGCGGCGCCTCAAACATCTCCGAATTGATGAAGCGTTACGGCGCCGAGCGCACGCTCGTGTCGGACCTGTTCCTGGCGCAGGTGGGCAAGCGCCACGATTTCGCGATCCAGGTCCCGGTCAAGCTGGAGGGGCAGGTCCGTTATTTGCTGTCGCTGGGGCTCAACGCCAGCACGCTACAGCGCCTGCTCGATCGCCAGCAACTGCCGCAGGGGTGGATGGCGACCATCGTCGACCGCAACGGCATCGTCGTCGCGCGCTCGCGCACGCCGGAACTGTTTATCGGCAAGCCGATCCGTCCACAGACACGTGCACGCCTTGTCACATCGCGCGACACGATGTTCGAATCGACTTCTCTCGACGGCATTGAATCGCGCGTGTTCGCCAGCACGGTGCCCTCGGCCGACTGGAAGGTCCTGCTCAGCATCCCGGACAACGAATTGCGCGCCGCCCCGCTGCGCGCAGCCGCCCTGCTCGGCGGCCTGATGGCCTTGCTGCTGATCGCTGGCCTGGTCGCGGCGCGCCGTTTCGCGGCGCGCGCCATCGCGCCGATCGAAGCGCTTGGACAGAACGCAAAGGCGCTGGGCGAAGGCGCCGAGGTGCCCTACGTACCAGTCGGATGGACTGAGCTCGACAGCGTGGCGCGGCACCTGGCCGAGGCCAGCACCCGCATCCGCCACGGCCAGACCGAGATGGAAGCGCGCGTCGCCGCCGCGATCGCCGCCACCGAACGGGCGCAAAGCGCGCTGCTGAAGAACCAGAAGCTGGAAGCGCTGGGACGCCTCACCGGCGGCATCGCCCACGAGTACAACAACCTGCTGCAAACGCTGACCACGGCGCTGCAGCTGGCCGCCTTTTCCACGCGCGAGGAAAAAGTCAAAGGCCTGCTCCAGACCTGCCAGCGCACGGTGGCGCGTGCGACCGCCCTCACCGGCCAGCTGGGCTCCTTCGGGCGCCTGCAGGAAGCGCGCGTGACGACGGTCGACATCTGCGAGCAGCTGCGCAACGCCGTCCAGCTGATGAAGGGCTCGCTGCGCAGCGACGTCGCCGTCGAGGTGCATTGCGAGCAGGACGTGTGGCCGGTGACGGTCGAACCGCTGCAGTTCGACGTCGCCCTGCTGAACCTGGCGCTGAATGCGCGCGACGCCATGCCGCAGGGCGGCCTGCTGCGCCTCGAAGCGAAGAACGTCGAGATCGATTCGACCCACGACACCCTGGCGCGCGGCGACTACGTACTGGTCAGCATGGTCGACAGCGGCAGCGGCATGACCGCAAGCGTGATGGCGCGCGCCCTTGACCCCTTCTTCACGACGAAACCGCCGGGCCAAGGCACGGGCCTCGGCCTGCCGCAAGCCTATGCGTTTGCCACGCAGGCCGGCGGTACGCTGATCCTCGACAGCATCCCGGGCATCGGCACCCGGGTCGACCTGTATCTGGCGCGTGCGCGCGACGAAGTCGCTGCCGCGCCGCAGATCGACGCTGGCGCGACGCTGGCGCATGGCAGCGGCACGGTCCTGTTCGTGGAAGACGATGCCCTGGTGCGCGAGGCGGTGGTGCGCGCGCTGCAGGAGTCGGGTTTCGAGGTGCTGGTGGCCGAAGACGGCGAAGCGGCGCTGCGCCTGCTGGAGACCCAGGGGCGCCGCCCGGACGTCGTGTTCTCCGACATCGTCATGCCGGGCCTGGTCAGCGGCATCGACCTGGCCGGCATCCTGCGCCAGCGCTATCCCGGCCTGCCGGTGGTGCTGGCTACCGGTTATACGGAACAGCAGATCGACTTGCCTGGCGTGCAGGTACTGGCGAAACCGTACGCAATCGAGCAACTGGTCGCCACCCTGTCAAAGACGATCGCGCAGGGATGAATCGCCTGGAAAATCGGGGTTTTTCTCGACTCCCGGAAACTTTCATTGCGCCTGAGAACAAGCTCATGTGCTAAGCAAGGCATTTGTCGCATCGGCCCAACTCGACAGTAAAAAATCGACATCGAATTGTGCTTCACACAAGCGAAATTGTGCCTATAATAATTTCGCTTTGTTAAGACAGTCGTTGGCGTCATCCGTGGTTCCCGACACGCCGTAACAAGGCACATTACAATAAACTTTTGGGGAATTAAAATGACGACTGGCACTGTTAAGTGGTTCAACGATGCAAAAGGTTTTGGTTTCATCACGCCTGACGGCGGCGGTGAAGACCTGTTCGCGCACTTCTCGGCAATCAACACCCCGGGCTTCAAGTCCCTGGCCGAAAACCAGCGCGTGAGCTTCGAGATCACCACGGGCCCGAAGGGCAAACAGGCTGCCAACATCCAGCCGCAGTGATGTTGTTTTGTGCGGCTGCTCAGGCAGCCGACGCGGCTCAAATAAAAAAGCACCTGCAAGGGTGCTTTTTTTATGGCCGGGATGTCGAGAACTTGTGGCGCTGTTGCGTGGAGGCTTAGCTGGTTCGCACAATCCGCGCGGGCATGCCCGCCCTACGAGACACGCTACGTATCCGGGTTCCGCACGATCCCGCCGATAGCGGTGACGTAGGGCGGGCATGCCCGCGCGGATCAAACGAACCAAGAACGCCCGACGCCACAGCGCCACAAGCCCATGCAATCAGTGACTATGGCCGCCGCAAACGCCGCCGCGCGGCTGCGCGCCCGGCAGCACCGTTCCCGGCTCGCGTCCGCTGTCGCCTTCGAAGCCGGCCGCGTGCAGGCGATTCATGTAGTCCTGCCACAGCGCGTCGTGTTCATTCCCCAGCTTGTACAGGTAATCCCAGGTAAAAATGCCGCTCTCGTGACCGTCGGTGAACAGCGGCTTCACCGCATAATTCCCGACCGGCTCGACGCCACGGATGCCGACTTCGCGCTTGCCGACCTGCAGGGTTTCCTGGCCCGGGCCGTGGCCCTTCACGTCGGCCGAAGGCGAGTACACGCGCATCAGTTCGAAGGGAATCGAGAAGGCACGCCCGTCGTCAAAGGCGATATCGAGCAGGCGGGATTTTTGATGGACGGTGAGTTCGGTCGGGATCGGCATGGTGGTTCAGGTTCGATTAAAACGCCGCGCGATGGCGTCAGCCAGCTGCGGCAACAAGGCGCGCCGCGCGTCGAGCACGGCGGCGTCCGTCTCGCGCACGGCGTTCGCCCATACGGGCGCCGGGAAGTGCGCGTCGTCAGTGTAGCGCGGGATCACGTGCCAGTGCAGGTGCGGCACGACGTTGCCGAGACTGGCCACGTTGATTTTATGCGGCGCCATCACCTCGCGCACGGCTTGCTCCAGCTCGTACACGGCCTCGTTCAGCAGCAGGCGGTCTTCGCGTTTTAAATCGCTCATCTCGCGCACGTGCTCGCGCCAGATGACGCGGCAAAAGCCCGGGTAGTTGGCGTCGTCGACGATGATGACCGCGAACTTGTCGTTGGCGACAACGGTCGGCACGTCCAGGACGCACAGCTCGCAGTTCGTCATACCAGCACCCGTTCGATACCGCCGTTGTTGGCGCGCGCCACGTAATCCGGCAGCCAGTTCTCGCCCAGCAGGTGCTTTGCGATCTCGACCACGATGTAGTCGGCCGTGGTTTTCGAATCGCCGTTGTAGCGCGACAGGCCCTGCAGGCAGGACGGGCAGCTGGTCAGCACTTTGACCTCGCCCTCGAAGCCGTCTTCGCGCAGTTTCGCCGCGCCCTTTTCCATCTCGCCTTCCTTGCGGTAGCGGACCTGGGTGGCGATGTCCGGACGCGTCACGGCAAAGGTGCCCGACTCGCCGCAGCAGCGCTCGTTCTTTTCGATTTTGACATTGTCGAAGGTGCTCACCAGCGCGTTCACGGTCTTGACCGAATCCTGCATCTTCATCGGCGTGTGGCAAGGGTCGTGGTACATGTAGCGCGTACCCTCCACGCCTTCGAGCTTGACGCCCTTCTCCAGCAGGTATTCGTGGATGTCCATGATGCGGCAGCCCGGGAAGATCTTCTCGAATTCATAGGTCGCCAATTGGTCGTAACAGGTTCCGCACGAAACGAGGACCGTCTTGATGTCGAGGTAGTTCAGGGTGTTCGCCATGCGGTGGAACAGCACGCGGTTATCCGTCATCATCTTGTCGGCCTTGTCGTACTGGCCGGCGCCGCGCTGCGGATAGCCGCAGCACAGGTAACCCGGCGGCAGCACGGTCTGCACGCCCACTTCCCACAGCATGGCCTGCGTGGCCAGGCCCACCTGCGAGAACAGGCGCTCGGAACCGCAGCCGGGGAAGTAGAACACGGCTTCGCTGTCGGCATTGGTCGCCTTCGGATTGCGGATGATCGGGATGACCTTGTCGTCCTCGATGTCAAGCAGCGCGCGCGCCGTCTTCTTCGGCAGGTTCCCCGGCATCTTCTTGTTGATGAAGTGGATGACCTGCTCGCGCACCGGCGGCTTGCCGGTGGTCGGCGGCGGCGCCGCGGTCTGCTCCTTGGCGAATTTTTTGAGGATGCTGTTGCCGAGGCGCTGGGCCTTGAAGCCGACGCCGACCATGGCCTTGCGCGTGGCGTTGATGGTGGTCGGATCGGTCGCGTTCAGGAAGAACATGGCCGCGCGGTTGGCCGGCTTGAAGCTGCGCTTGTCCATCTTGCGCAGCAGGTTACGCATGTTCATCGAGACGTCGCCGAAGTCGATGTTCACCGGGCACGGGGTCACGCACTTGTGGCAGACGGTGCAGTGGTCCGACACGTCCTCGAACTCTTCCCAGTGGCGGATCGAGACGCCGCGGCGGGTCTGCTCCTCATACAGGAAGGCTTCGATCAAGGCCGACGTCGCGAGGATCTTGTCGCGCGGCGAGTACAGCATGTTCGACTGCGGCACGTGCGTCGTGCAGACCGGCTTGCATTTACCACAGCGCAGGCAGTCCTTGATCGAATTGGCGATCTCGCCGATGTCGCTCTGCTGCATGATCAGCGACTCGTGGCCCATCAGGCCAAACGAGGGCGTGTAGGCGTTGCGCAGGTCGGCGTGGGCTTCCTTCAGGTTCAGCAGCTTGCCCTTGTTGAAGCGGCCTTCCGGGTCGACGCGCAGCTTGTAGTCGCGGAAGTCCTGGATCTCGTCGTCCGTGAGGAATTCGAGCTTGGTGATGCCGATGCCGTGTTCGCCCGAGATCACGCCGTCCAGCGAACGGGCCAGCTTCATGATGCGCTCGACGGCTTTATGGGCGTCCTGCAGCATCGCGTAGTCGTCCGAGTTCACCGGAAGGTTCGTGTGCACGTTGCCGTCGCCGGCGTGCATGTGCAGCGCCACGAAGACGCGCGAACGCAGCACGCGCTTGTGGATCGCAGTCGTCTCGTCGAGGATGCATTTATACGCCGCGCCATTGAAGATCTGGCGCAGCGGTGCGCGCAGGTCCGCTTTCCAGGAGATGCGCAGCGTATGGTCCTGCACCACGTCGAACAGGGTGGCGTCCGGCTGTTGGCCGATACGCAGGTCGAAGGTGGAAGACAGATGGCCGAGGCCGAGTTCATCGAGCTGGTAGTGGATGGCGACCAGCTTCTGGTCCAGGTTGGCCAGCACGTAGTTCCAGCGCGCCTGCACGGCTTCGACCAGGGCCACGGCCTGCTCCGGCCGGTCTCCCATGATCTCGTCGCGCGCGACCGTGTCGCCGGTGGCGTCGTCGCTCTTCTCGAGCGGCAGGTGGCCGCCCGACAGGTAGGTATGCAGTTCGCTTGCCAGCTGCAGCTTGTTCTTGATCGACAGCTCGACGTTGATGCGCTCGATGCCGTCGGTGTACTCGCCCATCCGGTTCAATGGGATGACGACGTCCTCGTTGATTTTAAAGGCGTTGGTGTGGCGCGCGATGGCCGCGGTACGGGCGCGGTCGAGCCAGAATTTTTTACGGGCTTCGGCGCTGACGGCGACAAAACCTTCGCCGACGCGGGTGTTCGCGATGCGCACCACTTCCGAGGCGGCCATGGCGACCGCGTTCTCGTCGTCGCCGACGATGTCGCCGAACAGCGCCATTTTAGGCAGCGTGCCGCGCTTGGATTTGGTGGCATAGCCGACCGCGCGCAGGTAGCGCTCATCCAAATGTTCGAGGCCGGCGAGACGCAGGGTCTCGAATTCCGGCTTGCCGTTCTTTGGCAGCGAATCGAGGTAATCCTTGATCTCGACGATCGATGGAATCGCATCGCGCGCCTGGCCGAAGAACTCCAGCGCCACGGTGCGCGTGAACTTCGGCATTTTATGGAGGATCCAGCGGCTTGACGTGATCAGGCCGTCGGTGCCCTCTTTCTGGATGCCCGGCAGGCCGGACAGGAATTTGTCGGTGACGTCCTTGCCCAGGCCTTCCTTGCGGAACTTGCGGCCCTCAATCGTGAGCGTCTCGGTGCGGAAAGGCTCGCCGCGCGGCGCGCCTTTGACGCTCGGGTGCGTCCATTCGAGTTTGAAAACGGCGGTCGGCGCGTCGTGGATCTTGCCCAGGTTGTGCTCGAGGCGCGTGACCTCTAACCAGTCGCCGTTCGGATCGACCATGCGCCATGAGGCCAGGTTGTCCAGCGCCGTGCCCCACAACACCGCCTTCTTGCCGCCCGCGTTCATCGCGATGTTCCCGCCGATGCAGGAGGCGTGGGCCGAGGTCGGGTCGACCGCGAACACGAAGCCGGCCTTTTCGGCGGCCTGCGAGACGCGCTGGGTGACGACGCCGGCGCCGGTATGGATGGTCGCGTACTCGCGGTCCACACCCGGCAGGCGCGTCATCTCGACTTCGCCCAGGCCGATCAGCTTTTCCGTATTGATCACGGCCGACATGTTCGTCAGCGGAATCGCGCCGCCCGTGTAGCCGGTGCCGCCGCCGCGCGGGATGATGGTCAATCCCAGCTCGATACAGCCTTTGACCAGGCCGGCCATCTCTTCCTCGCTGTCCGGGACGAGGACCAGGAAGGGATATTCGACGCGCCAGTCGGTGGCGTCGGTCACGTGCGACACGCGGTGCATGCCGTCGAAGCGGATGTTGCGTTTATCCGTGTAGGCGCCGAGGACGGATTTCGCCTTCTTGCGCAGGTCGTACATCTCGCGGAACTCGCGGCCGAAGTCGTCGACGGCCTGGCGTGCGGCGGCGAGCAGCTGTTCGACCGCGGCGCTGCGTGCGGCGGCGGTGTCGGCATCGCCTTCGCTGCTATCGACCGTCAGGCGGCGCTTGTCGACTTCGGCCAGGCGGTGATGCAGGGCGTCGATCAGCTTTTGTCTGCGCTTCGGGTTGTCCAGCATGTCGTCCTGCAGGTAGGGATTCCTGCGCACCACCCAGATGTCGCCCAGCACCTCGTACAGCATGCGCGCGGAGCGCCCGGTCTGGCGCGCACCGCGCAGCTGGTCGAGCAGCTGCCAGGACGACTCGCCGAGCAGGCGGATCACGATTTCGCGGTCCGAGAACGAGGTGTAGTTATAGGGAATTTCGCGCAGGCGCGCCGGTGCGTTATCGGCGAGCAGGGTCTGGATGTGTACTGGGGCGTTCATGGATGAGATCGACGTTGGACTGGCCCGAAGGACAATCATTCTAGCTTATTGCGGCGCACAACGCTGGGCTGCGCCAGTTTCCTGCCGAGTCGAGAAGCAACAAAATGTGCAAAGAAGGCTTACTGTGCAAATTAGATTTGCAAAAAGGTGGCTGCAGGCATCAAAAGTAAGCCGACCGTCGAGTCAGCCCGAATTGCAGTCATCCCGTGATCTGCGTGATCATGTCGCCGACCCGTTTCCAGAATCCGTCCGGCACATACAGCAGCGCCGCCGTCATGGTCAGATAGCGCCCGAACTTCCCGATCGCCATGTACATCACGCTCGGCCAGAACGGCAGGTGCAACCAGCCGGCCAGCGTGCACAGTGGATCGCCGATGCCCGGCACCCAGGACAGCAGCATGGTCTTCGAGCCGTACTTTGCCAGCCAGCCGAACCAGCGGCTCTGGCGTTCGCGGGCAAAGGCGATCTTGGCGCGGTAGCCGATCAGGTAATCGACGGCGCCGCCCAGGGTATTGCCGACGGTGGCGACGAGGATCGCCGGCCAGAACATGGCCTCGTTGGCTTTTACCACGGCGAACACAGCCGGCTCGGAGCCGAGCGGGACCAGGGTGGCGGAAACGAATGCGATGAGGAAGACCGACGTGAGCCCGACTGTGGGAGCGGCGAGGACCTTGAGCAGCCAGAGGACAGCGGTTTCGATCATCGGTGAGGATTCGGGAGTTGGAGGCGTCCATTATAATGAGGAAAAAACATCGCCCCGACACGATAGGCTGCCTCTGCAACCCGGAGCTTCCTGTCGCACTGCGGCCCCGGTCACCCGCCACGGTCATCAGTCTCGCGTCACAGGAACCAGGACACTGGCCACACACTCTCCTTTCTTGATCATGAGCACCGACTACCTGAAGAAAATCCTCACCGCGCGCGTCTACGACGTTGCCGAGGAAACGCCGCTCGAACTCGCTCCTACCCTGTCGCAGCGCTTCGGCAACCGCATCTATTTCAAGCGCGAAGACATGCAGAGCGTGTTCAGTTTTAAACTGCGCGGCGCCTACAACAAGATGGCCCATCTCTCGCAGGAAGCCCTGAAGCGCGGCGTGATCTGCGCCTCGGCCGGCAACCATGCGCAAGGCGTGGCCCTGTCCGCCGCCCGCCTCGGCTGCCGCGCCCTGATCGTGATGCCGACCACCACTCCGCAAGTGAAGATCGACGCTGTCAAGGCGCGCGGCGGCAATGCGGTGGAAGTCGTGCTGCACGGCGATTCCTACACCGATGCCTACAACCACGCGATCACGCTCGAGCGCGAGCAGAAGCTGACTTTCGTGCACCCCTTCGACGATCCGGACGTGATCGCCGGCCAGGGCACGATCGGCATGGAGATCCTGCGCCAGCATTCCGGCCCGATCCACGCGATCTTTGTCGCCATCGG
Organism: Massilia sp. Mn16-1_5; assembly: GCF_004798585.1. Classification (GTDB taxonomy): domain Bacteria; phylum Pseudomonadota; class Gammaproteobacteria; order Burkholderiales; family Burkholderiaceae_D; genus Telluria. The sequence goes on along the minus strand of NZ_PPXQ01000007.1, from coordinate 101,004 downwards.
CGGCGGCGGCCTGATCTCGGGCATCGGCGCCTATGTGAAAGCGGTGCGGCCGGACATCCGCATCATCGGCGTGCAGTCGATCGATTCGGATGCGATGGCGAAAAGTCTGAAAGCAGGCGAACGCGTCACGCTGCCGGACGTCGGCCTGTTCTCGGACGGCACCGCGGTGCGCCTGGTGGGCGAAGAGACCTTCCGCGTGGCGAAGGAAGTCGTGGACGAGATCATCCTGGTCGACACCGACGCCATCTGCGCGGCGATCCAGGACGTGTTCCAGGACACGCGTAGCATCCTTGAACCGGCCGGCGCCCTGGCCGTGGCAGGCGCCAAGGCCTACGTCGAACGTTCGCAGATGGCGCGCCAGCCGATCAAGAACGAAGCGCTGGTGGCGGTGGCCTGCGGCGCCAACATGAACTTCGATCGCCTGCGCTTCGTGGCCGAACGCGCCGAGCTGGGCGAAGCGAGGGAGGCCATGTTCGCGGTGACGATCCCCGAGCAGCGCGGCAGTTTCAAGCGTTTCTGTTCATTAGTTGGTCCGCGCAACGTCACCGAGTTTACCTACCGCATCAGCGACGAGCGCCAGGCGCATGTGTTCGTCGGCGTGCAGGTCGGCAGCCGGGGCGAGTCGGGCCTGCTGGCCCACACCTTCGAGCAGCACGAGTTCGCCACGCTCGACCTCACCCACGACGAACTGGCCAAGCTGCACGTGCGCCACCTGGTCGGCGGCAAGAGTGCGCTGGCGCGCGACGAGCTGCTGTACCGCTTCGAATTCCCCGAACGCCCGGGCGCCCTGATGCGTTTCCTCGACAGCATGGCGCCGAACTGGAACATCTCGCTGTTCCACTATCGCAACCAGGGCGGCGACGTGGGGCGCATCCTGGTCGGCTTGCAGGTGCCAAGCGGGGAGATGGACGAGTTCCGGCAGTTCCTGGCGACGCTGGGGTACCGGTATTGGGATGAGACGGCGAATCCGGTTTATAAGCTGTTCTTGTGATGTCGGCCGGGTGATACGTGCGTAACGCGTGGGCATGCCCACCCTACGCCACGCTACGGTTCCATGAACTTGCTACCGACAGTGGTGCACCGTAGGGTGGGCATGCCCACGCGTCATGCGGCTCTCGCAAACCGCACGGCGTCTCTTGCCGCAAAGCGGACCGGACACGCACCCATCCGCGGAAAGGTGTACGATACGCCGCTTTGCCGCCGCCGGGCCGGCATCTCCTCGCAGCGCCGGCCCACGAGACGAGACCCATGAATAACACCCCCGATCAATCGCCACTCGGCAAATCCTCCGCCTACCAGACCCAGTACGCCCCCGAGCTGCTGTTCCCGATCCCGCGCCAGCAAAAGCGCGACGAGCTGGAAATCCAGGGCACGCTGCCCTTCTTCGGCCTGGACATCTGGAACGCCTACGAATTGTCGTGGCTGAACATGCGCGGCAAGCCGCAGGTGGCGATCGCGACCGTCAGCGCGCCGGCCGATTCGCCGAACATCGTCGAATCGAAGTCTTTTAAACTGTATTTGAATTCCTTCAACCAGACCCGCCTGGCTGGTCCCGAAGCATTGCTTTCTCTATTGCGCGCAGACCTGTCGAATGCCTTCGGCGCGCCGGTCCACATCACGCTCACCGAGCCGGAGCACTTCGGCAAGCTGAAAATGGGCGAGCTCGAGGGCCTGTCGCTGGACCGCCTCGACATCGAGATCGACAATTACGCGCCGGCGCCGCACCTGCTCACGGCTAATTTCGAGGAAGCGCCGGTCGAGGAAACCCTGGTGTCGAACCTGCTGAAATCGAATTGCCTCGTCACCGGCCAGCCGGACTGGGGCAGCGTGCAGATCGAGTACGCCGGCCCGCAGATCGACCAGGAAGGGCTATTGCGCTACCTGATCGGCTTTCGCGAGCACAACGAATTCCACGAGCAATGTGTCGAGCGCATCTTCATCGACATCCTGCGCCAGTGCAAGCCCAGCAAGCTGGCCGTGTATGCGCGCTACACCCGCCGCGGCGGGCTCGACATCAATCCCTGGCGCGCGAACTTCAGCACGGGCCGGCCCCATAATTTGCGCGGCGCACGCCAGTAAAACCTTCGTCTTTCTGTCGCCTTCCAGCCACAGAAAATGATGAAAAAACAACACTCGTAGCGCGTGATCAGCCTGCACAATTTTTAAGCAAATATGGGGAAAACACGGCGAATATGTCGTCTCTCCCCCGTTTCATCCAAGGCGCATGGGTTTTCGTAGCGGAAATTGCGTGGACCCTTGTGTAAGCGCAAACAGCGCTCACGACACTGCTGGCTGAAAGCTCGAAATCGGCCGCCGACAGGCGTAGCATACCGACGCGAAATCGAATTACAGGGCCAGGAAACAGGCCTATAATTCCGCTCCGCAAGTCGGCTCCTCGTGCGCCGCAACATGAAAAGCGTGAAATGACCAATCTGAGCAAAATCCTCTCTCTCGATAACGTCCAGCTCGACATCGAAGTGTCGAGCAAGAAGCGCGCCTTCGAACAGGCCGGACTGATTTTCGAGAACAACTGCGGGATCGCACGTTCGACCGTCACCGACAACCTGTTCGCGCGCGAGCGCCTCGGTTCGACCGGTCTCGGCCATGGAGTCGCCGTGCCGCACGGGCGCATCAAGGGCAGCAAGAGTCTGAAGCAGCCGATCGCCGCCTTCGTGCGCCTGAAGTCGCCGATTCCTTTCGAATCGCCGGACGGCCAGCCGGTCAGCCTGCTGTTCTTCCTGCTCATCCCGGATCACGTGACCCAGCAGCACCTGGAGATCCTGTCGGAAATCGCGGAACTGTTCTCGGACGAAGCCATCCGTACGGCGCTGGCGACCGATACCGACCCGCGCTCGATCCACGAACGTATTATCAACTGGCAACCTAGCTTGCAGGCCTTGGGTTAAACTCGGGGGAGATTCCTCCCCGAGTGTTCACACTTCCTACGCCATGCTGCAGACTCCGCTCACCATCCAAAGGCTGTACGACGACAACCGCGACAGCCTGCAACTGGGCTGGTTCGCCGGCTTTCCCGGCGGCGAGCGGCTGATTTCCGGCGACGTCGCCTCGGCCGCCGACCAGGTCGGCCACCTGAACCTGATCCACCCGGGCCGCATCCAGGTCTTCGGACATCAGGAACTCAACTACTACCACCGCCTCAAATCGAGTTCGCGCAGCCACGTGATCGGCGAACTGATCGGCGGCGGCCCGCCGGCCCTGATCATCGCGCAGGGCCTGGAAACCCCGCCCGACATCCTCGCCATTTGCGACGAGCAGAACATTCCCCTGTTCTCGACCCCGCTGCCGGCGGCGCAGGTGATCGACTTCCTGCGCGTCTATTTGTCCAAGAAACTGGCCCAGCGCGTGATCATGCACGGCGTCTTCATGGACGTGCTCGGCGTGGGCGTGCTGATCACCGGCGACTCCGGCCTCGGCAAAAGCGAGCTGGGCCTGGAACTGATCTCGCGCTCGCACGGCCTGGTCGCCGACGATGCCGTCGAATTCTCGCGCATCGCCCCGAACATGATCGAGGGCCGCTGCCCGCCCCTGCTGCAGAACCTGCTGGAAGTGCGCGGCCTGGGCCTCTTGGACATCAAGGCGATCTTCGGCGAGACCGCCGTGCGCCGCAAGATGCGGCTGAAGCTGATCGTGCACCTGGTGAAACGCGGCGTGCTGGACGAGGAAGTCGAGCGCCTGCCCTTCCACTTCCCGACCGAAGAGGTGCTGGGACTGCCGATCCGCAAGGTCGTGATTCCCGTCGCGGCCGGCCGCAACATCGCGGTGCTGCTCGAGGCCGCGGTGCGCAACACGATCCTGCAACTGCGCGGGATCGATACGCTGCAGGAGTTCATGGAGCGGCAACGTCAAGCGATGAGCGGCGATTGAATGTTGCCAAGGAGCCTGCCCTTGCAAGGGCAGGCCGTTCCGCAGGCGCGGGACATGTCCCGCGAAACCCCTGCTCCACCAGAGACAGGCCATGAGCGGCGACTGAAACCGCGCATTCTCTGCCAACTGCCGCGATCGGAACGTATGCACGCCTAACCGGTCAAAAACGGGACGATCGGCGACAAAGCAGCAACGGTTGCGGTATCATCGGGCCATGCACATTGTTCTCATCACCGGTATCTCCGGTTCGGGCAAATCGGTTGCCCTGAACGTTCTCGAAGACGCGGGTTACTACTGCGTCGACAACCTGCCGCCGGCCTTGCTGCCGCAGCTGGTGAAGGCCGTCTCGAACGAAGGCACGGCCAAGCTCGGTGTCGCGGTCGACGCCCGCAGCGCCGAATCGCTGGCCGAGCTGCCGCTGACGGTGCGCACGCTGAAGGAGGAAGGCCACCAGGTCAAGGTGCTGTTCCTGACCTCCAGCACCCATTCCCTGGTCGCCCGTTTTTCCGAAACGCGGCGCAGCCACCCGCTCTCGCACACCCTGCGTCCCGGCGAAAACCCGGCCTCGCGCCGCACCCTGATCGAGTGCATCGCCGAAGAACGCGAGCGCCTCGGCGCCATCGAGCAGCTGGGCCACGTGATCGACACCTCGGAAGCCTCGGCGAATAAACTGCGCGCCTGGATCAAGGAACTGGCCGAAGTCCAGCACGCACCGCTGACCCTGTTCTTCGAATCCTTCGCCTTCAAGGTCGGCGTGCCGCTCGACGCCGACTTCGTGTTCGACGTGCGCGCCATCCCGAACCCGTACTACGACCTGTCCCTGCGCCCGCTGACCGGCAAGGACGCCCCCGTGATCGCCTTCCTCGACGCCCAGCCGAGCGCGACCGAGATGCTGCACGACATCTGCAAGTTCGTCGAGAAGTGGCTGCCGTCGTTCAAGACGGATAACCGCAGCTACCTGACGGTGGCGGTGGGCTGCACCGGTGGGCAGCATCGCTCGGTGTACATGGCGGAGCGACTGGCGGCCTACTTCAACGAGACCGAGCGGGTCGTGCTGCGGCATCGCGAGCAGTCGTAAGCCTGCGTTCTTACCGCTTTTGTAGGGTGGGCACTCCGTGCCCACGCGGTTGAACCTGCGCGTACTACTCGGCGTCGATCACCATCAACACTGATCAACTGAGGCGTCCGCGTGGGCACGGAGTGCCCACCCTACGGTTCTCTTGACGCAGATTCCGCGTCAAATGCGTATCCGTTTCGTTAACCCAGATGCCGCAGCGGATGCGCGTGATTCGGCCACACGGATTCGAAGAAGCGATGGACCATCTCCGGCGTCACTGCCTTCAGCGACGGCGGATTCCAGGCAGGCGCATTGTCCTTGTCGATCACCAGCGCACGCACGCCTTCCAGCACTTCGCCGTGTTCGAAGTTGCGGCGCACCAGCGAGCGTTCCATGCGCAGGCAGTCGGCCACGTCGAGCGAGGCGCCGCGCACCAGCATCTCGTGGGTCACGCACATCATCAGCGGCGAACGCTGGCGCATCGCCCCCAAAGCCTTTTGCAGGAACGGGTTCTCATCCTTTTCCAGCGAGGCCATGATTGCTCCCACCGAGCCGGCGCCGAAATGCCGGTCGATCGCGGCGCGCTGCGTTTCCAGCACGCTCGGTCCCGCGTCCGAGGCAAAACCCGCAGCGAAGGCGCGCACCTTGTCCGCCAGCTGCGCACCCGGCGTCGCCTCGATCAAGGCATTCAATTCGCCCAACTGCGCGCTCGGGATAAACACGTCGGCCAGGCCGACATACAGCGCATCGGCGGCGCCGATCGTCAGTCCGGTCAGGCCCAGGTAATGTCCCAGCTGCCCAGGCGCATGCGAGAGAAAATGGCTGCCACCGACATCGGGGAACAGGCCGATGTTCACTTCCGGCATCGCCATTTTCGTGCGCTCGGTCACGATGCGCAGGCCCGTGTCCGGGCCGCCCTGGGCGATACCCATGCCGCCGCCCATCACGACGCCGTCCATGATCGCGATGTACGGTTTCGGATAAAAGTGGATCAGGTGATTCAGCGCGTATTCCTCGGTGAAGAAATCTTCGAGTAGTGCGCTGCCGCCCGTCGGCGTGGCATGGCCGGCTTCGTGGAAGAAGCGGATGTCGCCGCCCGCGCACAGGGCTTTTTCGCTGCTGCTGGTGAGCACCACTGCGGACACGCTCGCGTCGTCGCGCCAGGCCAGCAGGATGTCCGCCAAACGGCGCACCATCGCCAGGGACAGGGAGTTCAGGGCCTTCGGGCGATCGAGCGTGATGACGCCGGTGCCGTTGGCAACGCGGGTGAGGACATGGTCGGTCATGGTCAATAGGCTGATGGGAAAGACATGCATTTTACCCAAGCCTGCGCCCTACGGACAAAATGAAAAGGGCGCCCTTGCGGCGCCCTCGTTAGACGGTGCTTGCTTGCCGGGAATTACATCGCGGCAGCGGCCTCTCCGCCTTCAGGCAGGCGCTTGAGCGCCTCACGACTATGGTCCTTCAACATCGTCTTGTATTTCATCACCTGGCGATCGAGCCGGTCCATCAGGAGGTCGATCGCTGCGTACAAGTCTTGCGCCACACTTTCCACGTGCACGGTCTTGCCGGAGACGCGCAGGTTGATCTCGGCTTTTTGTCGTTTGTCTTTTTCAGTGAGATTGTCGATCGCGAGGATGACATGGGAATCGATCACTTGATCGAAATGGCGGGTGATGCGTTCGAGCTTGTTCTGTACGTATTCACGGATGGCGGGGGTGACGTCGAGGTGGTGGCCACTGATGGTGAGATTCATACACACTCCTTTGAAAAGAGAGCGGCCGCCGGGCCGCGCAAGGAGTGCGCGTGGGGCCGCTGTTACAAGGATTTGCGGAGACTGACGGGAGGAATCTTGAGTGCCTCGCGGTATTTTGCAACCGTGCGGCGCGCAATGACCATGCCTTGTTCACCGAGCATTTCCGCGATCTTGCTGTCGGATAATGGGTTCTTAGGGTCCTCTGCTCCTGTCAGTTGCGCAATGAGCGCCCGTATCGCCGTCGACGATGCTTCGCCCCCCGCTTCGGTGGCGACATGGCTTCCGAAGAAATACTTCAGCTCAAACATGCCGTGCGGGGTCAGCATGAATTTCTGAGTTGTTACCCGAGAAATAGTGCTCTCGTGTAGACCTAGTGTATCAGCTATCTCGCGAAGCACAAGGGGACGCATGGCAACCGCGCCATGGCTGAAAAAGTTCTTCTGGCGTTCAACAATTGCCTGCGAAACACGCAGAATCGTGTCGAAGCGCTGGCGCATATTCTTGATGAGCCACTTCGCTTCCTGCAGCTGCGCGCTCATCTGGCCTTCTCCTTTTCCCTGCTTGAGCAGGTTGGCGTAGACGTTGTTCACGCGCAGGCGCGGCATCACTTCGTTGTTCAGCGAGACGGTCCAGCCGTTCTTCGATTTGCGGACAATAACGTCCGGGACCACATAGTCCGAGACGCTCGAGGCAAAGGCCGCGCCGGGATGCGGATTGCACTGGCGGATGACGGCTTGCGCTTCGCGCAGGTCTTCGTCGTCGCAGTCGAGCGCCTTTTTCAGTTTCGTGAATTCGCGCTGCGCGAACCAGCTCAGGTAACCCTCGACGATTTTGAGGGCCATGCGCCGCGTCACCAGCGGCACGCCCGGCATGGCGCGGATCTGCAGCGCCAGGCACTCGGCCGCGCTGCGCGCACCGACGCCGACCGGGTCCAGGCTTTGCACCAGCGCCAGCGCGCAACGCAGTTCGTCCATCTCGACTTCGAGTTCGCTTGGTAAGCGCGCGTGGATCTCGTCAAGCTGCTCTTCCAGGTAACCGTTGTCGTCGATGGCGTCGATCACCAGTTCGGCCAGCGCGCGGTCGCGCGGCGAGACGGCCGTGACGCGGATCTGCTCGCACAGGTGCTCGCGCAGGGTCACGCCCATCGCGCCCAGCTGCGGACGGCCGTCGTCGTCGCCTTCGGCATTGCCGCTGCGCGACAGGTCGCCCCACTCGCCCTCGCTGTCGCCGCGCTCGACGTCGCCGCCCTCCCCGCTTTCCGGCGCATCGGGTGCGGCTGCGCTTTCTTCGCCGTTGCTTGCCGGCGCTTCGCTTGGCGCCGGCGCGGCATTGATCGCGCCGTCGGCCAGCAGGCGCACCGAGTGGTCGAGCGGATCGTCGAGCCGCTCGAGCAACGGGTTATCCGAGAGGATCTGCTCGATCTCCTGGTGCAGTTCGAGTGTGGACAGCTGCAGCAGGCGGATCGACTGCTGAAGCTGCGGCGTGAGCGCCAGGTGCTGCGAAGTCCGGAGTTGCAGGGATTGTTTCATGGTCCGCTTAGGTTCTGATCGTTACTACATGCGGAAGTGTTCGCCCAGGTAGACGCGCCGTACCGACTCGTCGGCGATGATGTCGTCGGGACGCCCCGACGCCAGCACGGCGCCCTGGTTGATAATGTAGGCGCGGTCGCAGATGCCGAGCGTCTCGCGCACGTTGTGGTCGGTGATCAGGACGCCGATGCCGCGCTCCTTCAGGAAGCGCACGATGCGCTGGATCTCGATCACGGCAATCGGGTCGACGCCGGCGAAAGGTTCGTCCAGCAGCACGAAGCGCGGATTGGTGGCCAGCGCGCGCGCGATCTCGACGCGGCGGCGCTCGCCGCCCGACAGCGACAGCGCCGGGTTCTCGCGCAGCTTTTCGATCTGCAGTTCCGCCAGCAGCGAGTCCAGCCGCTCGTCGATGGCGGCGCGGCTCAGGGACTTGCCGTTCTCGTCGTGCTGCAGTTCCAGCACGGCGCGGATGTTGTCCTCGACCGTCAGCTTGCGAAACACCGAGGCTTCCTGCGGCAGGTAGGACAAACCCAGCACCGCGCGGCGGTGGATCGGCAGGCTCGAAATATCGGTGCCGTTGATTTCGATGGCGCCGGCATCAAGCGGCACCAGGCCGACGATCATGTAGAACGAGGTGGTCTTGCCGGCGCCGTTCGGGCCGAGCAGGCCGACCACTTCACCGCAGCCGACCTCCAGGGATACGTCGCGCACGACCAGGCGCTTGCCATAACTTTTTTGCAGGCCCCGTACGACCAGGGTACTGCGGTTGTCGCGTGCATCTTTCATTATTTCTTTCCTGCCGCTGCCGGCGTTGCTGCGGGGGCTGCGGGTGTTGCGGGAGCGGCCGCTGGTGTGCCGGTTGCGGTGCGGCGCGGTGCGATGATCAGGGTGCCGCGGCCGCCGCCGACCTTGCTTTCGCCGCTGGCGTCGTTGCGCACGGTGGCCACTTCGCGCCGGCTGTCGTACGAGATGTAGGCGCCGTCGATCTGGTTGGTGAGGCGCCCGCCTTCGAGCTCCTTGACGATCGCTTTCGAGAACAGCTTCACCACTTCCACGCGCTCGTCGTATTCGATGCGCTCGGCCTGGCCTTCCATCCACAGGTCGGGGCCGCCGTCGCGCTTCTGGCGGAAGGTGGCCACGCGGCCGGGGCCCGAGGTGAGCGTCACGCTCATGTAGCCTTCCGGCGTTTCCTTGACCAGCGCACGGTCGGACTTCATGACCAGCGTGCCGCGCGTGAGGACCACGTTGCCGGTCAGGATGCGCGTCTGCGTGACTTCGTCGACGTCGAGCGAATCGAAGTTGATGACGGCCTGCTTGAGCGAGTCGGCGCGCTCGGCCGAGGCGGACAGCGAGAGCAGCGAAAGGAAGGCGGCGGCTAGTATTTTTTTCATTCGGGCTCGTTCCGGTTATTGGTTGGGTGCGCCGCGCTGGCGCGGCGGATAGACGATGGTGCCGCGCCCGCCCAGGTGCAGTTTCTGGGTCGGGTTCTCGGCCACCAGGCCGACGGCGTCGACCGAGGAGGCGCCGAGCGTCATCTTGACCGGGCGATTCGTCTTGACGATCTCGTCGTCGGCCAGCACGGTCAGGGCCTCGGTCTTCGCGCGCAGCGCTTCGCTGTTCGGCGTGGCAGGACGCGCGATGTCGACGTTGCCCATCAACTCGACGCGGTTCTCGCGGTGATAAATGTGGCCGCGCTCGGCATGCATGCTCATGCGCGGACGGCCGGGCGCAATGCTCTCGACGACCGGCTTGGTCACTTCCGAGACGTCGTTGTCCGGACGGTGCGCCAGGCGCTCGCCCGACATCACGTAGCGCGGCACGCCGTTCTCCGTCATGCGCACGAAGCTGAAGTTCTCGACGATGTAGTCCGGCTCGCTCAGGTTGTTGCCGACCTGCGCAGGATCCTCGGCCTGGATCGCCTGCAGCAGCCAGAAGCTGCCGAAGGCGAAGAAGACGGCCGTCAGCATCAGCGCCAGCAGGCGCCAGCGATGTGCGGTCCGTTTGTTCACGTAGGTCGCCATCCGTTTATATTCAAGCGAAGTAAGGCGCAAGCGCCTGCTCGTAGGTCCCCTGGGCGCGCATCACCATGTCGCAGACTTCGCGCACGGCGCCGCGTCCGCCCCCGGCGCGGGTCACGTAATGCGCGCGGTACTGCACTTCCGGATGGCCGGTCGGCACCGTGACGGCGAAGCCGACCTGGGTAAGCAGCGGCAAGTCGATCACGTCGTCGCCGATGTAGCCGCACTGCTCGGCCGTGACGCCGGTTTTTTCCAGCAGCTCGGCGAACGCGACGCGCTTGTCGTGGTGGCCCTGCCAGACGTGGTTGATGCCGAGGTCACGCGCGCGCGCCAGCACGATCGGCGATTTACGGGCGCTGATGATGGCAGTGATCACGCCCGTCTTCTGCAGCAGCTGGATGCCCAGGCCGTCGAGGACATTGAAGGTCTTGGTGATCTCGCCGTCGGCGCCATAGGTCAGGCTGCCGTCGGTCAGGATGCCGTCGACGTCGAAGATCATGACTTTTACGCGCGCTGCGCGCGTGGTGTGTTCCAGAGGCGTCATCAGATCACCTTTGCGCGGGTCAGGTCGTGGATGTGCAGGGCGCCGACCAGCACGCCCGCCTCATCGACCACCAGCATCTGGTTGATGCGGAATTCTTCCATGATCGCCACCGCGTCCACGGCCAGCTGCTCCGGGTGCACGGTGCGCGCGCCGACGTGCATCACGTCGCGAATGGTGAGATCCGAGAAGTCCTGCACGCGCTCGATCAGGCGGCGCAAGTCGCCGTCGGTGAACACGCCCAGCGGCTTGAAAGCCTCGTCGACCACGGCCGTCATCCCCATGCCCTTCTGGCTCACCTCCAGCAGCGCGCGCGTGAGCGGCACGTCCGGGGTGACGGAGGGAATGGCCTCGCCGCTGCGCATCACGTCGCGCACGTGGGTCAGCAGGCGCCGGCCCAGGGCGCCGCCCGGGTGCGAACGCGCGAAGTCTTCCTCGCGGAAGCCGCGCGCATCCAGCAAAGCCACTGCCAGGGCGTCGCCCAGCGCCAGGGTGACGGTCGTGCTGGCGGTCGGTGCCAGGTTCATCGGGCAGGCTTCCTTGCTGACCGAAACGTCGAGGTGGACGTCGGAAAGCTGCGCCAGGCGCGACTTCGGCTTGCCGCTCATCGCGATCAGGGGCGTACCCATGCGTTTCACGACCGGCAGGATGTCCATCAGTTCCGACGATTCGCCCGAGTACGAGATGGCGATGAAAACATCCTTCTCGGTCACCATGCCCAGGTCGCCGTGGGCGGCTTCGCCCGGGTGCACGAACATGGCCGGGGTGCCGGTCGAGGCCAGGGTCGCCGCGATCTTGCGCGCGATGTGGCCGGACTTGCCCATGCCCGACACCACCACGCGGCCGCTGCAGGCGTACATCAGGGCCACCGCACGGGCGACGCTGTCGTCGGCGTCCAGCCGTGCGTGCAGCGCCGTAATGGCGTCGGCTTCGATGGTCAGGGTTTCGCGCGCCAGCTCCAGTACGCGGCGCGACTGGTTCTCGTCAAAACTGTTCAGCATTGTTTTTTCATCGGTTACACTCATTCTGGAAGTATAAACGAATTGGGAAAGCAAAAAACTTGCCAGACGTACTAAACAACGCTTGTCTTACACAATGTAACCAATCTGCATGGCATCCGGACTCGAACTGACCCTGCTGCTCCTCGGCAGCGCCGTCCTCGGCGTGGTCGTGTTCCGCAGCCTGCATCTGCCGCCGATGCTAGGCTACCTGGCCGTCGGCGTCCTGATCGGCCCGCACGCCTTGGGCCTGGCCGCCGAAACCCATTCCACCCACGCGCTGGCCGAATTCGGCGTCGTCTTCCTGATGTTCTCGATCGGCCTCGAATTCTCGCTGGCTCAATTGCGCGCGATGCGCCGGATCGTGTTCGGCCTCGGGCTGGCGCAGGTGGTGCTGACCATCGTCGCCACCGTGCTCGGGGGGCTCTTCATCTCGATGTGGGCGCCGCAGCTGCACATCAGCTGGCAGGCCGCCTTTGCGCTGGGCGGCGCGCTGGCGATGTCGTCCACCGCGATCGTCGTCAAACTGCTGACCGAGCGCCTGGAGCTGGAAAGCGAACATGGCCGGCGCATCATCGGCATCCTGCTGTTCCAGGACCTGGCCGTGGTGCCGCTGCTGATCCTGATTCCGGCGCTGGCCAAGGATCCGGAAAACCTCGTGAAGACCCTGGCCTGGGCAGGAGTAAAAGCGGCGGCGGTGCTGGCCCTGCTGCTGTTCTTCGGCCAGAAACTGATGCGCAGCTGGTTCACCCTGGTCGCCAAGCGCCGCTCGCAGGAACTGTTCATGCTGAACCTGCTCCTGGTGACGCTGGGTGCGGCCTGGATCACCGAGCGCGCCGGGCTGTCGCTGGCGCTGGGCGCGTTCGTCGCCGGCATGCTCATTTCGGAGACCCAGTTCAAGCACCAGGTCGAGGAGGACATCAAACCCTTCCGCGACGTGCTGCTCGGCCTCTTCTTCATCACGATCGGCATGCTGCTCAACCTGCAGCTGGTCCTCGAGCATTGGTGGCTGGTGCTGGTCTTGCTTTTTATTCCTGTTCTGCTGAAATTCGCGCTGATCGCCGCGCTGGCGAAAATGTTCGGTTCCTCGGACGGGGTCGCGATGCGCACCGGCCTGGCCCTGGCGCAGGCCGGCGAATTCGGCTTCGTGCTGCTGAACCTGGCCTCGGGCTCGAAGCTGATCGACCCCTTCCTGATCCAGCTGGTGCTGGCCTCGATGGTGCTGTCGATGCTGGTCGCGCCTTTCGTGATCGCCAAGTCCGACCAGATCGTCATGAAGATCGCGTCCAACGAATGGATGATGCAGTCGCTCCAGCTGACCCAGCTGGCGAGCCGCACGATGGCGGCGCAGAAGCACGTGATCCTGGCCGGCTTTGGACGCAGCGGCCAGAGCGTGGCCACCCTGCTGTCGGACGAGAAACTGCCCTGGTATGCGCTCGACCTCGATCCGGAACGGGTGCAGGAAGCGCAGGCGGCCGGCTCCAGCGTCTCGTACGGCGACGCCGGGCGGCGCGAAGCCCTGATCGCGGCCGGCATTAATCGGGCAAGTGCATTGGTAATCACCTTCGCCGACACCCGCGCCGCGTTAAAAGTGCTGCACCTGGTGCACGAGCTGGCGCCCTCGCTGCCGGTAATCGTGCGCAGCCACGACGACAGCGACCTGGAACTGCTGCGCCAGGCCGGCGCGACCGAGGTGGTGCCGGAAGCGCTGGAGAGCAGCCTGATGCTGGCTTCTCACGCGCTGGTCGTGGTCGGCGTGCCGCTGCGCCGTGTCGTGCACCGGGTGCAGAGCGCGCGCGACGAACGCTACGCCTCGCTGCGTGGTTATTTTCACGGCGCCAGCGACCTGATCGAGGATCCCGAGCACACCTACGTGCGCCTGCATTCGGTGGTGCTGAACGAGGACGCGCAGGCGGTCGGACGACGCATCGACGAATTGGGACTGGACGAGCTGGGCGCCGAGGTCAGCGGCATCCGGCGCGCGCGCGTGCGGATCGAGCCGATGCCGGAGACGGAGCTGAAGGCGGGAGATGTGGTGGTGCTGCGCGGTTCCGGCGATGCGGTGACGCGGGCCGAGGGACGGTTATTGTAAGGTGGGCGGGTCTCCCGCCCACGCGTTCAACCGGCCCTCATTCCGCTGTGACCACCCGATTGCGTCCCGCTTCCTTCGCCTGGTACAAGGCCGCGTCGGCCGACGCCACCAGCTGCTGCGCCACCCCTTCGATCGCGTGATCGCGCGCGTAATCGTCGAGCGCGGCCACCCCGATCGAGACCGACACGTCCAGGCACTGGCCGCCCGCCAGATCGAAAGGCTTGTCGGCCACGCCGGCGCGGATGCGGTCGGCGACGATCGCCGCGGCCGGCAAATCGGCATTGATCAGGAGGACCACGAATTCCTCGCCGCCGAAGCGCGCCAGCGCGTCCGAGACGCGCAATTCCATCTTGATGCGCGCCGCGACTTCGCGCAGCACGTCGTCGCCGGCCTGGTGTCCCACGCTGTCGTTGACGCGCTTGAAGTAATCGACGTCGATGAACATCAGCGAAATGCGGTAGTTCTGGCGCTGGGCGCGCGCGATCTCTTCCACCAGGCGCCGGTCGATGTAGCGCCGGTTGTAGACGCCGGTCAGCGGATCGGTCAGGCCGATGTACTTCAACATCTCGTTGCTGATCACGTTTTCCAGGCAGATCGCGATGATCGAGGCCATGTGCTCGACGAAATCGGTGCCGAGCGCCGCGGTGAAACGCTGCAAATCGGTGCTGCCCAGGTTCAGGCTGCCGATCAGGCGTTTATTCCGGAGCAGCGGCACCAGGGCCACGCTTTGCAGGCCGGCGGGCGGCTGCGGGAACATCGCGCCGTGTTGCGCGCGGTCGTAGGGGCCGAGGCGCGGACGCGGATGTTCGCCCGGCTCGAAGCCGAGTTCGACCGCGTGCTCGCAAAACAGCAGGTTCGGGAAAGCTTCGAAATCCACGCCGAGCTTGTGCATCACCGTGTAGATGTCGGCATCGGTGTCGACCAGCGACAGGGTCACGCTGTCGAGATCGGAGATGACGGGCAGCAGGCGGAAGATGGTGCCGACCAGCTGCGGAAAATTCGAGGCGCCGACGATCTCGAGATCGAAGGCCTGGTGGCGCGACATGATCTCGTGATTGCGCTGGGCCTGTTCCATGACATAGCTGATCCGCGCACGCAGGGCTTCGTTTTCGGCAGCGAGATGACGCAGGTCGGGCGACACGGATAAGCTTGGCGATAGCGCGTCCGGCTGGTGCATGGGAATTCCTTTCAGCAATACCCGTTACATTACGTGACTTTTCATCACTTGCAAACGGAATTGCCGATTTTTTCGTTCTTGGCAATCCGGAGCGCGGCCTTAAAACGACAGGCTGACCTCGAACGCCTGCCCTACTCGAAGGATCGTGCCCTCCCCTTCCAGCACGATGCAGTTCATGCCGACGCAAACGGCGCCGTCCAGGATCGCCTTGCTGCGCCAGGATTGCAGGACGTCGAGCGGATCCGGACCGGGAATGCCGGTGGCCTGGTCGATGGCGGGAATCGGGCAACGCGCGCAGGGTTTCACGGGTTTGATGACGACCGCACCTGCCTGCAGCGACTCGGTATAGTCCTCTTCGAAAGGATCGGTGCCCTCAACTACCAGGTTGGGGCGAAAACGGTCCATCGGCAGCGCCGCGCGGCCCGCCGCCAGCAGGCGCGCATTGATCTCGTCGAGGGCGGACTGGCCGATCAGCAGCAGCGGATAGGCATCGGCAAAGCGCGCGCTCGAGGGCGCACCACCGGTCCATTTTTCGCTGGTCGGACGCACGCTCTCCGGCCTGCAGCGCACCAGGCGGCAGCGCGTGCCGAGCGCGTCGCCGAACCAGGCGGCGGCGGCATCGCCGCAGTCGAGGGCCTCCACCGCGTCGTCCCAGATCTGCACGCGCAGCATGCGTGCATCCCCTTCCAGCGCCAGCGGCAGGCGCAGCGGCGGCATGTTCGGCGCCGTCACCAGCAAGGCATCGCCTTCGACGCGCGGCACGATGGTCGCCATGCGCGGAACTTCGCGCTGGGTCAGGAACTGGCCGTCGTGCGTCACCAGCATCCACTCGCGGTCGTGCACGCCCTGGGCCACGAGGCCGGAGACGGTGGCGCGCGCTTCCTCGACCGGCATGCCGGCGCAGGATTTGATCGGATAGAGGACGAGTTGGGACAGGATGGCCATGGCAGGAGCGATCGTTCGGGGCCGACAGTATCGCATCAAACCGCCGGCCTGCGCTCCCAGCCTTGTCGGGAAATCTTCTCATAAAAGCAAGAGCTTATTTTCATGTTAACGGAACGTTGCACAACCCCGACAGAATTACCGAATTTATCGACCCTGTAAGATATTTCCTACAGGCAGCAGATAGAATCGCGCCCATCTACTGTTGCCCTAAATCATGAACAACACCTACCGCCTGGTCTGGAACGCCACCCTCGGCCTGTGGCAAGCTGCTCCCGAAACCGCCAAAGGCCGCGGCAAGAACAAATCCTCGCGCGCGCTGCGCCCCCTGCTGGCATCCGTCGCATTGGCGCTGGCCAGCTCCGCCTCGGCCGGTCCCGAGCTGCCGACCGGCGGCAACGTGGTCGCCGGCAACGGCAGCATCACCCAGTCGGGCAGCACGACCACCATCGACCAGGCGAGTGCGAAACTGGCCATCGACTGGCAAAGCTTTTCGATCGGCCAGGGCGGCAGCGTCGTCTTCAGGCAGCCGTCGGCGCATGCCGTCGCCCTGAACCGCGTGCTGGGCAGCGATCCCTCGCTGATCCAGGGCGCCCTGCGCGCCAACGGCCAGGTCTTCCTGCTCAATCCGAACGGCGTGCTGTTCTCGCCGAGTGCCCAGGTCGATACCGGCGGCCTGCTGGCCTCGACGCTGGACATGAAGACGAGCGACTTCCTCGACGGCCGCTACCTGCTCGAAGGCGCCAGCGCCAACGCGGTGGTGAACCAGGGCGCGCTGCGCGCCGCGAATGGCGGCAGTGTCGCGCTGGTGGCCGCGCGCGTGATCAATGCCGGCAGCATCGATGCGCCGGAAGGCGGCGTCGCCCTGGGCGCGGCGTCCCAGGTGCTGGTCGACCTTGGCGGCCCGGTGAAACTGCAGCTGCAGAAAGCGGTCGTCGACACCCTGGTCGAGAACGGCGGCGCGATCCGCGCCGACGGCGGCACCGTGCTGCTGACGGCCAAGGCAGCGTCCGAACTGGCGGGCAGCGTGATCAACCAGGGCGGCACCATCCGTGCCCGCACCCTCGCCACCGGCAAGCAGGGGCAGATCCTGCTGCTGGGCGACATGACCAGCGGCCAGCTGAACGTGGGCGGCACGCTGGACGCTAGCGCGCCCGCGGGCGGCGACGGCGGCTTCATCGAAACCTCGGCGGCGCACGTGGCCACCAACACGGGCCTGAACGTGAACGCGGGCGCGGCGCAAGGGGGCGGCGGCGAGTGGCTGGTCGATCCCTACGACTACGTGATCAACGCCACGGCGGCGAACACGATCGTCTCCAGCCTGAACACCGGCACCAGCGTCACCATCACGACCCAGAGCAGCGCGCCGCAATACGGCGCGCTTGCCACCACCGGCGGCGACATCACGGTGAGCAGCGCGATTGCCAAGTCGGCCGGCGGCGACGCCGTGCTGACCCTGCGGGCGGACCGCAACGTCATCGTCAACGCCGACATCGGCTCGACAAGCGGCAAGCTCGGCGTCACCCTGAGCGCGGGCAACGGCGGCGGCACCTATGGCGGCGTGCGCGTGAACGGCAACCTGAGCTCGAACGGCGGCGACATCCTGATCGGCGGCGCACGCGGCACCCCGAACCAGGGCATCGGCTTCGCAGGCAACCTGAACGCATCGGAAGCGGCGGTCGTCGTCGAGCAGAACAAAGCCATCCTGTCCACTGGCGGCAACATCACCATCAACGGCCGCTCCACGGTCGGCTCGAACAACGGCAGCTATTCGGGCGTCACGGGCGGCGTCTACATCAAGTCGGGCGCGAAGATCCTGTCGGGCACCGGCGACCTGTACATCACCGGCGAAAGCAGCGCCGGCCTGAAAACCTTCGGTCTCGCGTTCGAAGCCAACTCGAACACCCTCACCGTGGTCGGCAGCGCCACCAACGGCGGCAACATGCTGATGAACGGCGTGAACAGCTCGGGCGGCACAGCCGCCGAACGCGACCAGGGCGCCATCGGCCTGGTCAACTACGGCAGCGTCGACCGCCTGTCCTTCTACGGGCCCTCGGTGGCCAGCTGGCTGGTGTTCATCAACGGCGTGCCCCAGCTCTCGGGCTACACGCGTACCCCGCAGCTCAACTGCGTGAACGGCTACCTGAACTGCGGCTACCTCGTCGTTCCCGGCTCGAACAACAGCTACCTGTACGCCGGCTACCAGTCGGTCGACATGGCGACCAAGGCCGCCTACGTGATCCAGAGCGGCGCCGGCACCAAGGTCTACGACGGCAGCACCCTGGCCACCAACCTGACCCTGAGCGCGCTCGGCGGCCCGGCCGGCTTTACCCCGGCCAGCCTGCAGCCGGCGCCGCTGTTCCACACCACCAGCAAGAACGTCGGCAACTACACCCGCCTGGTGCGCGACGCCGCCAACCCGACCGCCCTGGTTTCCGGCGGCGAGACCTATGCGGTCGGCTACTTCAACAGCGGCACCTACCAGATCACGCCGCGCACCCTGACGCCGACCGTCACCAGCAAGGTCTACGACGGCAACAGCAGCGCCGCCGTCAGCGCCGGCGGCGTGATCGGCAGCGACGACGTGCGCCTGCAGGGCAGCGGCAGCTTCGGCGGCGCCACCATCGGCCAGTACAACAACGTCAGCGCCAGCGGCATCACGCTTTCGGGCAGCGACGCCGGCAATTACACCCTCGGCAGCGACACGGTGGCCGGCATGAGCGCCAGCATCCTGCCGCGCGAAGTCACGCTCACCGCCACTAAAACCTATGACGGGTCGGATGACCTGGGCGGCGCCCTCGTGATCGGCAACCTGGTCGCGGGCGAGCAGCTGAACTATAGCGGCGCCACCGCCAACAGCCTGCACGTGGACGGCGCCCGCTACGTCAGCGCCCTTACCCTGCTCGACGGCAGCAACGGCGCCGCCGCCAACTACGTCCTGCCTTCGCTGGCCGGCGCATCGAGCGCCAACCGCGCAGCCATCACGCCGCGCGTGCTGAACGCGACGCTGACCGGCACGGCGAGCAAGACCTACGACGGCACGCTGGCGGCGCCAAACGGCTTCGCCCCGGGCGTCTCGGTGACCGGCCTGGCCGCGCCTGACACCGGCGCCACGGTCTCGGTCGGCACGACAAGCATGGCCTACAACAGCGCCAACGTGCTCGAGGCGAATCGCCTGGTCGTCTCCGGCATGTCGGTGAACGGCGTCAGCGGCGGCATCGCGAACGCGTCCGACTACGTGCTGGCCTCCAGCAGCGGCGACGTCGCCGCCGCCATCGGCGCCCGTCCGCTCGCGGTCGCGGCAAACGCCGGCGCGAAAGTCTACGGCGACGCCGATCCGCAGCTGGGCTACCGCATCGCCGCGGGCAGCCTGGTGGGCGGCGACAGCCTGTCCGGCCAGGTCGTGCGCGCCGCCGGCGAGAACGTCGGCACCTATACGGTCGATGCTTCCGGCCTGAACAACCCGAACTACGCCGTCACCGCCAGTGGCGCCAGCCTGACGATCACGCCGCGCGCGATCACGGTCGCGGCCAACGACGCCAACAAAACCTATGGCGACGCCGATCCGCTGCTCGGCTACCGCATCACGGCCGGCAGCCTGGTAGGCAGCGATACGCTGGCGGGCAGCCTGACGCGCGCGGCCGGCGAGAACGTCGGCAGCTACGCCATCGATGCCTCCTCCCTCGCCAACGGCAACTATCTCGTGAGCGTGCAGAACGGCACCCTGACGGTCACGCCGCGCGCCCTGTCGATCATGTTCGACCCGCTCGACAAGGTGTATGGCGACGCCGACCCGCTGCTGGCCTACCGCATTACCGGCGGCAGCCTGGCAAGCGGCGACAGCCTGGGCGTGACGCGCGTGGCGGGCGAGAACGTGGGCAGCTACGCGGTGAGCGCCAGCGCCAGCCCGAACTACACGCTGAGCGTGACGCCGGGCACGCTGGCGATCCGTCCGCGCGCGCTGACGGTTGCCGTCGACGACGCCACCAAGACCTATGGCGACGGCGATCCGCTGCTGGGCTACCGCATCGTGTCCGGCAACCTGGTCGGCAGCGACCAGCTGACGGGCAGCGTGGTGCGCGCGGCCGGCGAAGACGCGGGCAGCTACACCATCGACGGCAGCAGCCTCGCCAACGGCAACTACGTGCTGACGGTGAACGACGGCACGCTGACGATCGCGCCGCGCGCGATCTCGGTCGCGGCCGACGCCGTGGCCAAGGTCGCGGGCGAAGCCGATCCGCTGCTGACCTGGCGCCTGACGAACGGCAGCCTGGTCGGCAACGACACGCTGGCCGGCCAGCTGGCGCGCGCAGCAGGGGAAAGCGCCGGCAGCTATACGATCGGCCAGGGCACGCTGGGTAACCGCAATTACGCGATCGGATTCACGGGCGCGGCACTGCAGATCGCGGCGGCGCAAGTGGCGACGCCTGCCGCACCGGAGTCGGTAGTGCCGGCACCTGTCGTGCCGACGCCTGTCGTGCCGACGCCTGTCGTACCGACGCCGGTCGTCGACACTCCGGTCGCGGCCACGCCGGCACCGGTGGTCACGCCGCCGGCGCCGGCCCGCAATACCGCCATCGCTTCTCCCTACACCAACATCGTGCCGGAACTGGTGCCGCCGACCGTCGGCGCCCTCTCCTATGTCGCGGTGGCCGAGCGCAGCGACAGCGGCGACAAGGGCGAGGCCGAAGGCCAGGGCCTGGACCGCGCCGCCTCGCACGCGCCGACCTCGGGCCGCGACGTCAAGTTCCTCGACGTGATGGTGGTCTCGGGCGGCATCAATACCGGCGCCGCGAACCAGGACGGCGCCCCCAACTGAAAAACGAACGTAGAACCATGAACACCTCTTTCTCCCTGGTCCCGGCGGCCCTGCTGGTCCTGCTAGCCTACCCGGCCTGCGCCCAGCAGCTGCCCGACGCCGGCCGCCTGCTGCAGGAAAACGCCGTGCCGCCACTGCAGGCGCCGCGTCCGGCCCCGGGCGTCAGCGTCCAGTCTCCAGCCGCGGCGCCGGCGCCGGGCGGCGTGCAGGTAAGCCTGCGCCAGGTCACGATCGACGGCAACAGCGCGATCGGCACGCCGGCCCTGCTGGCCACGCTCGGCGACGTGGGCGGCAAAACCTTCGATTTCGCCGGGCTCGAGAAGCTGGCCGCGCGCATTACTGCGCACTACCAGGCGGCCGGCTATCCGTTCGCGCGCGCCGTGCTGCCGCAGCAGGACCTGAGCGGCGGCCAGCTGCGCATCCGCGTCATCGAAGGCCGCTACGGCAAGATCGCCGCCGGCGGCAAGCCCGAGCTGGCCCAGGCGGCCCAGCCCTTCCTCGACCACCTGAGCAGCGGCGCGCCGATCGAAAGCGGCCAGCTGGAACGGGTCACGCTGATCCTCGACGACCAGCCCGGCATCAAGACGCGGCCGACGATCCGTCCGGGCCAGGACTTCGGCAGCGGCGACCTGCTGGTCGACGTCCAGCGCGAGCAGGCGCAGACCGGCGAAGTCGCGCTCGACAACCACGGCAACCGCCACACGGGCCGCACCCGCGCCCGCGCCGGCGTCGAGTGGAACAGCCCCTTCACCTTCGGCGACCAGCTCTCGGTGCAAGCCTTGGTCACGAACGAGAAGATGTGGTTCGGCGCGCTCGGCTACAGCCTGCCGATCGGTTCCTCCGGCCTGCGCGGACGCGCCGGCCTGACCCATTCCTACTACACGCTGGCGGGCGACTTCCGCGCGCTCGACGCCACCGGCACCGCCGACATCGCCAGCGCCGGCCTGAGCTACCCGATCGTGCGCTCGCAGCGGCGCAACCTGAGCGTATCGAGCCAGCTCGAACATAAGCGCCTGAACGACCGCCAGGGCGCGCTCGACGCGGAAGTCGACAAGTCGAGCCTGGTGGCCGGCCTGGCCCTGAACTTCGACGCGCGTGACGAATTCATCCGCACCGGCATCACCTTCGGCGCGCTGCGCTGGAGCCTCGGCCGCCTGCACCTGGACGACACGCTGAGCATAGCCGACCAGGCCAGCGCGCGCAGCGCCGGACGCTTCCGCAAGATCAATCTCGACCTGGCGCGCATCCAGGCGCTGAGCGAACACGTCGACCTGTATGGCCGCCTGTCGCGCCAGTGGGCCTCGAAGAACCTGGACTCGTCGGAGAAATTCGGCCTGGGCGGCTCGCACGGCGTGCGCGCCTGGCCGAGCGGCGAAGGCTTTGGCGATGCCGGCAGCATCGTGCAGGTGGAGCTGCGCTACACGATGGAAGAGTTCGCGCCCTTCATCTTCCATGATGCCGGCAAGGTGACCGTGAATCGTTCGCCGTGGACAGCGGATGTGAACCGGCGCAGCCTGTCGGGCAGCGGTGTCGGGCTGCGCTATCACCATGGCCAGTGGTATGCGAATCTGGCTGCCGCCTGGCGTGGCCGCGGCGGCGCGGTGCAGTCGGATGCGCATGCGGGTTCGCCGATGGTGCTGGCGGACGTGCAGTATCGGTTTTAACCGCTTTTAAAACGCGTGGAGTCAGGACTCCACGCGTTTACAACCTCAATGACGACGCGCCATCACGCCTTGGCCAGCGTCGTCTGGCTGAGCTCCCCGGTCAAATACCCCACCGCCGCCCCGAACTTGTCCTTGTAGTTCGCCCGCACCAGCGGATCCAGCGTCGGCTTGACCACATTGTGGATCGAACCCCAATCCCCCGCGTGCTGGAAGTTACTCATGATGTAGGTCCAGCCATTCAGTTCATCGACCGCATGCAGCCCGGTCGACTCGCCGCCCGCCGGAATCGACATCACGCGCGACAGTACCTTGGTGTCGACGTTATACGCCCACAGGAAGTTATTGACGTGCTGACCGCTGTCCTCGCCGATGAACAGGGTGCGCATCTTTTCCGAGAATTTTAAATTGTCCGGATTGCCGATGCGGTCCGGATTCGCCGTGTTGCCCAGCGCGTCGGCCGCGATGTCTTCGCCGGTCAGCAGCGCCTTCAGGTCGATCGGCATCCACTCGCTGTTGATGGCCGCACCGCCAAGGTCCCTCTGGCCGCCGGACAGCTTCAAAGCCATCACGGCGCCCGCATTCAGCGCCTTCGGAATCGAGATGCCATTGCCCGCCACGTTCAGCGCATTCCCCGCCACCATCGCGCTCTGGCAGTTTTGCAGCGCCGAGTAGGCGATCTTGTCCTTCGCGTTGACGGTGGTGCCTTCCATCTTCGTAAAACCCATCGACGCGCCGACCAGGGCCGCGTAGCGGTGGGTCTCGAGGAAGGCCGCGGCTTTCTCCATGCCCGGTTTCAGCTTGATCCACTCAATCGCGCCATTCGCCGCGACCTTGGTGAAGCTGGTGTCTTGCGGATCGGCCGTGCGCACGTCCATGATGTCGATCGCCTTCAGCGACGCGGCCAGGGCGCGGATCTCGGCGCTGGTGGCGGAACCGAGCTTGATCCAGGTGAGCGGTGCGGCGGTGGCAGCCGGTTCGAGCGAGAAGCCGGCGCCGACTTTCGCGACGTACAGGGTGCCGCTCGACAGGTCCTTCTCCTTGTCGGCGACAAACACGAAGTAGCCGCTATTGGTGGCGTCGTCGCCCATCAGCACCGTCCGCTGGTCGGGCATCACCTGCACCAGTTCGTGCGAGATGCGGCCCAGGCAGAAGTGTTTTTTAATCGAGGCCGTACCGTCCGGATTGACCGTCACTTCCGGCAGGTGGCCATAGTTATAGGGATTCGCGGTGGTCTCGCTGCCGTACAGGTTTTTACTAAAAGCCTTGAACTGGGCGTCGCTCGCGGCCGTAAAAGCGTTCGGTTCGTACTCCTCGCTCGACAAATGGGTGCCCCAGGGCGACAGGCTGGCGCCGCAGGTGATCCACAGACCTTCGACACTGGAGGTATCGACGTTGTGGTACTTCACGAGCGTCAGCTTGCCGGTGGCCTGGTCTTGGTCGAGGGTCAGCACGCCGATCGGCGACGGCAGGCGACCATACATGCCGGTCTTGCCGTCCTGGGCGAAGGTCGTGTACTCGAACTGCACCACGGCGAATACCGGCTTGCCCTTCACGCCGGCCACGTTCGCGTTCGGGACGGTGAGCAGCGAGGTGCCGTCCGGCGCGTCCGAGAAGAACTGGCGCTCGCGGCCAGCAACCGTGGTGTCGATAATCGGCTGATTGCGGATGTCGTAGTAGCCGCCGGCGAGGACCGTACCGCCGCTGCCGTTCGGGACCAGGTCCCCGGTGATGAAGAAGGGCTGGTAGGCCAGCTTGAAATCGAGCTTGCTGCTGTCGCTGAAGTTGACCGTCATGGTCGAACCGACCGTGTTGGTCGCCATCGCGGCGGCATTCGCCAGCGTCGGCGCCGCCATCGAGCTGAAAGTGACCGAGCTCAGGGTGACGGCCGGCGCGACGGGCGCGACCGGGGCTACCACGCTTGGTGCGTCGTTGTCGCTGCCACCACCGCAGGCGCTCAGCAGCGAGGCGGCGGCGACGCTCCCCAACGGCAGCATCGGGGCGGCGCCCAGCATGCGTAACAGGCGGCGGCGGGACAGTTCAGGGGTCGTCGGGTTCATGTGCTTCTCTCCAGGGTTGCGTGATTGCGCGCGGCGGTGGCCGCGTCCATGGATGAGCACAATAGTGGAGGCGTATGTCAGGCTGATGACAGCATGCCGCAGCGCCTGATGCGCTAGTGCGGAGCCCAGTCGGGCAATTCGTCGAAGATTTCGTAGCTCGCCGGTCCGCCCGCCGCCGCCCGCATCCGTTCGACCAGGGGCGCGGGAACGAGGTCTTCCGCCTCGCGGCTGTCCCGCCAGGCATCGATGCTGTCCCACCGTGCCACTGCCAGGTAGACATGCGCGTCCAGCTGGCTTTTGAGCAGGACGCTGCCGCGCGCATCCGGACAGGCTTGCTGGATATGGCGCGTCACCTCGCGCCACGCCGCGGCGAATTCCTCCGCACGTTCGGGGTCCACGCGCCAGCGGTAGATTACTCTGATCATTGCATTCTCAAATAAAAAAGGCCCCGGTACCTGAAGGCAGCGGGGCCCTGCTCATCTGCCGGAATCGGTTGCATGCTCAGATCTTGCACCGCCCCGGAATGAACACGCCATGCACATTGTAAACATTTGATTTTTTAGAGCAACGGCTCAGCCGACAAATGTTCATCAGTTCATGGCGATCACTACACAGGCTGCGCGAGGAAGCGTGGCCGCCGAATCAGCCTTGCTTGAATTGGCGGCGTGCCGCAAGCGCGGCAAGGCCGAGGCCCATCAATGCCAGGCTGGCCGGCTCGGGAACCTCGCCCGGTGCGTCTTCCACCGCGTTCAGGTAGAAGGCCAGGGAGGCGCCGGTCGAACTGCCGGAAGCGAAGGCGTTGCCATTGGTGCCGGACGTCACCCACCATGGAGTAGGACCACCGGCGCTGCCCAGGCGCAGCCAGTAGGAGGTGTTGGCGCTGGCCGCAAAGGAAGCCTGCAAATCGAACTCGATGAGTTTGCTGTTCTGATCGCCGCAGCACCAGGCATAGTCGCCCGCCAGTTGCCGGACGTTGCGGCCCTCGCCGGTCGCCAGGATCGTACCCGGCCGACCGCCGTCATTCGACAGGAAAGCGTAGCTGATTTTGCCGTCCCAGCCAGTTACGCCGTTATAGTTATTGAAGTAAAAACCGACACTGCTGATCTCGGCGGCTGTCGTCAGGACGAAATCGTCCGCCGAGGTGGAACCGTTTCCCGTTACCGGGCCGGCGATCCCGTAACCGTTGTTAGTCGAGGCCCCGCCGTTGTCGAAAACCGGGGCAGCCGATGCCTGCGCCGCCGCGAGGACGGTGACGGCGATGGCGGCAAGTTTTTTCAAGTTCAAGTTCATTTCAGGCTCCTGTTTTAGAATTTTTGACTACATTATCTATTAAGCAAGAATCCTGCCAGAAAGCTTTCTTTATTTAAATCAATTACTTGTCGAAACAAGGCGCAATTTTTTCAAGACGACTGTAAAGACGGTCGACAGTAGAAAAGAAAAAGGCTCGTTGGCACTCAGCCACGAGCCTTTCGTGAATGTGTCAATACAAGGACACTCTGCTTCTACAGCTGCCTTGCGCGGAGGGGAGCGCGGGCAGGCTTCACTCGAGTGAAGACAAGCGTCCCCTCACGCCATCATTTCTTTTGTCTGTTAGACGTTGAACAGGAAGTTCAGCACATCGCCATCCTTGACGATGTATTCCTTGCCTTCCGCGCGCATCTTGCCCGCTTCCTTGGCGCCCGCCTCGCCCTTGTAGGCGATGTAGTCGTCGTACGCAATGGTCTGGGCGCGGATGAAGCCGCGTTCGAAGTCGGTGTGGATCACGCCGGCCGCCTGCGGGGCGGTGGCGCCGACTTTGACCGTCCAGGCACGCACTTCCTTCACGCCGGCGGTGAAATAGGTCTGCAGGCCGAGCAGTTTATAGGCGGCGCGGATCAGGCGGTCCAGGCCCGGTTCTTCCATACCCATGTCGGACAGGAAGGCCGCCTTGTCGGCATCGTCCAGGTCGGCGATTTCCGATTCGATGGCGGCGCTGATCGCGACGATCGGCGCGTTCTGCTTTTTCGCGAATTCGGTCAGCTGGTCCAGCAGCGGGTTGTTCGTGAAACCGGTGTCGGAGACGTTGGCCACGTACATGGCCGGCTTGGCGGTGATCAGGTGCAGTTCGCGGATCATCGCCATCTCGTCCGCGTCCAGGCCGAGGGTGCGCACCGGCTGGCCTTCGTTCAGGTGCGGCAGCATGCGTTCGCACAGGGCGACCAGCTTGGCGGCGTCCTTGTCGCCCGAGCGCGCCTTCTTGTTTTCGCGGTGGATCGCCTTTTCGACGGCGCCCAGGTCGGCCAGCGCGAGTTCGGTCTGGATGACTTCGATATCGTCGATCGGGCTGACCTTGCCGGCCACGTGGACCACGTTGTCGTCCTCGAAGCAGCGCACCACGTTGACGATGGCGTCGGTCTCGCGGATGTGCGACAGGAACTGGTTGCCCAGGCCCTCGCCCTTCGACGCGCCGGCCACCAGGCCCGCGATGTCGACGAACTCGACGATCGCCGGCACGATGCGCTCCGGCTTGACGATCTCGGCCAGCGCCTGCATGCGCGGGTCCGGCACCTCGACCACGCCGACGTTCGGCTCGATGGTGCAGAACGGATAGTTCTCAGCCGGGATACCGGCCTTGGTCAGCGCGTTGAACAGGGTGGACTTGCCGACGTTGGGCAGGCCGACGATGCCGCATTGGAGACTCATGGGAATTCTTTCTTTCGATAATAGATGAGCCTCTTAGCGCGGCTCGAAACCCCACATTGTAACCGGGGATGGCCCCGCATGCCGCAAAAACAGGCGCGTCAAGCCGTATCAAGGGCTCAAATGGCACGCAGGCGCGACAGGTCAGGCCGCTCGACAAAGGCAGCCAGCTCGTCGCGCAGTCGCTGCCCTTCGCGCATGGCCTGCGACCAGGCTTGAATACGCGCATCGTGGTCCAGCCCGTAATGCTTGAAGTCGCTGCGGTCCGGCAGCTTTGCACGCGGTAAGGTCTTCAGGAAAGCGGGCGTCGGGGCGACGATCAGGACATTGTCGAGCCAGCCGCGGTTCGGGCCGCGCGCGCAGCGGCGCCAGGGCATGGCCTTGTCCAGCCAGCCCGGCACGATGTGCTCGTTAAAGTGCGGATAGAAGACAATCGTGTCCGGCTCCTCGCGTTCGAGGCGTGCGTAGGGCAGCGCCAGGTGATAGTCGATGATGCCGCCATCCCAGTAATGGCCGGGCGGGGCGCCGTCGATGCCGGTCACCGGTTGCATGATGAGCGGCAAGGTGCCCGAGGCCAGCAGGCTGGAGGCCAGATTGGCGCGGCTGAGCGTGGCGAAGTGGGTCGCGAAGCCGTCGAAGCTTTCCTGCAGCCAGCCCGCGTGGCCGCGACGGTCTGCCAGCACGACACGCTCGAGCAGGCCGCCCAGGCGCGCGCGCGACGCGACATTGGTCAGGGCGGCGGCGGCGAAGCCGCGCATTTCGGCGCGGCGGTGGGTCGGCGCGGCCAGCGCGCCCTTGCCGCGCACGGCCAGCAGGTGCAGCCGATGCTGCGGATGGGCCAGGATATCGTCCTCGTGGCCGCTGACGAATTCGTGCAGCAAGCCCTGCACTACCTCGTTGATTTGCCGCGGACTCGGCTTGGTACTGGTATAGCGCTGGCCGGCGTACAGGCTGCCCAGGCGCTCGAAGGCGCGCACCGGATCGCGCTGGCAGGCGGCCGCCATGCGCCAGGCGCCGATCGAGGAACCGATCAGGGTGCGCTCGCGCGGGCTGGCGGGCAGCCAGTCGCCGAAGACATATTGATCGAGGGCCTGGAAGATCAGGCCCTTGGGGCCGCCTGCGGCGGCGGGAATGACGGCGACGTCGGCGGCGCGCAGGCCGTGCGCGCGGATCCGGGCCAGCGCGCGCGGCCCGGCGTGAAAGGAAAGTGCACTCATGCGTGGAATTATCGCAGGACGGCGCGCAGTCTGCCGCGCCTCCTCGCCATCAGGCATTGGTCGTCAGGAAAACATTTCGCCGAGCACTTTAATGCAGCGCAGAATTCAAGCTGGGCCTTATCAAACTTCGGCGCTGTTTCGCTTGTCTTCCAGCTCGTCCGTTTCTAAGCTCGACTACGGGCTTCGATTCCGACTGGAGGAAGATCATGAAATCGCGCGTTGCGCTGTTGTGCTGCTGGCTGCTGCTGGCGCTTTCCGGACCGGCCGGGGCGGGCTCCCATCCACCGATCGGAGGCGGCGGTCCTTACCAGGTCCAGCCGGGCACGCAGGAGCTGCCGCCCCGCTATGCACCGCCCGCGGGGCCGAACGCGCGCCTGCGCCTGGCTTACTGGAACGAGGTGGCGCTGCGCGCCATTGCGGTCGACCATACGCCGGCCATCGTCGGCGGCGCGGCGCTGGAAGCGGAACAGCTGGGGCCGACGCGTACCAGCCGCGTGATGGCGATCGTCCAGATCGCCGTCTACGATGCGCTCAACGCCATCCTCAAGCGCTACCCCGCCTATTCCGGTCCCCTTGCCGCCTTCGCCGACAGCTCGCAGGATGCCGCCATCGCCCAGGCGGCGCACGACACCCTGGTGGCGCTCTACCCGCGCCAGGCCGGCCGCTTCGATACCTGGCTGAATGCGGACCTGGCACGCCTGCCGGACGGCCGCGCCAAGCTCAACGGCATCGATGTCGGGCGCCGCGCCGCGGCGGCGATCCTGGCGCTGCGCGCCAGCGACGGCACCTATAACAGCGAACCCCTGGTCTACGAAGACTACCCGGTCGGCAACGCGCCCGGCGTGTGGCGTCCCGATCCGGTCAGCCGCAGCCCGATCGCGCTGGGCGCCTACTGGGACAATGTGCAGCCCTTCGTACTGCAGGCGAGCGACCAGTTCCGCGCGCCGCCACCGCCGGCGCTGACCAGCGACGCCTACACGCGCGCCTTCAACGAGGTGAAGCAGCTCGGCGGCGACGGGGTGCGCACGCCGACCATCCGTACGCGTGACCAGACCGTGGCCGGCATCTACTGGTCCTACGACGGCACGGCCTGGATCGGCACGCCGGTGCGGCTGTACAACCAGATCGCGGTGCAGCTGGCGCTGGGGCGCTGCAGCGACGCGCTCGAACTGGCGCGCGTGCTGGCCCTGGTTAACGTAGCGATTGCGGATACGACGATGGCCGTCTGGCAGGCGAAGTACGACTACGATTTCTGGCGTCCGGTAACGGCGATCCGCGAAGCCAGTCCGGGGACCGGCCCCACGGGCCTGGGCGACGGCAATCCCGCGACGCAGGCCGATCCGCGCTGGACCCCGCTGGGCGCGCCGGCCAGCAACCTGGTCGGTCCGGATTTCACGCCGCCCTTCCCGGCCTATGTGTCCGGCCACGCGGGCCTGGGCGGCGCGATGTTCCACATGCTGCGCCGCCTGTACGGCGACCGGCAGTCTTTCACCTTCGTGTCCGACGAATTCAACGGGATTACGCGCGACAACGACGGCCGCGTGCGGCCGCGCCTGCCGCGCAGCTTCTCCTCGCTGTCGCAGGCGGAAGCCGAGAATGCACAGAGCCGGATCTATCTGGGTGTGCACTGGCAATTCGACGTGAGCGGCGGGAAGCAGTTGAGCCACCAGATCGTCGACTACATCGTCCAGCGTGGGCTGCTGCGGCCAAGCACGCCCTGAGCCAGGCGCCGCGCTGATCAGGCGGTGTGCAGCTGCATCGTCGCCGTGTCGAGCTTGCCTTGAACGGTGAGCGGAATGATGCGCAAGGCCTTGTCGATCGACTCCTCGATCAGGCTTTGCTCGTCCTTGCGCGGGCGATGCAGGACGAAATCGGCCACGCCCTGCTGCAGGTTCAGGCTGCGGGGGTGGCCGATGCCGAGGCGCAGGCGCCAGTATTCCTGGGTGCCGAGGGCTGAGGTGATGTCTTTTAAACCGTTGTGGCCGCCGGAAGAGCCGCCCTTCTTGAGCTTGGCCACGCCCGGCATCAGGTCGAGTTCGTCGTGCACGACCAGTACCTCGTCCGGATTGATTTTATAGAAGCGCGCCAGTGCGCCGACCGATTGGCCGGAACGGTTCATGAAGGTCAGCGGCTCGAGCAGCCAGACTTCATTGCCGGCGATGTTCGTTTTCGCCACCAGCGCATTGAAACGGCTCTCGCGCTGCAGGCGGCAGCCAGGCAGGCTGTTGGCGAGGTTGTCGACCAGCCAGAAGCCGGCATTGTGGCGGGTTTGTTCGTATTCGGGGCCAGGATTGCCGAGGCCGACGATGAGGCGGATGGACATTAGCGGTCGGGTCAGGAAAAAAGGGATTATCGCTCAAGTGGCAATGATCACGCGGGAATAAAAAAACCCGCCGGCTATGCGCGCGGCGGGTCTCGTCCACAAGCGGCTTGCGCCGCGTGGAATTACTTCTTCTCTTCTTCGGCTTCGGCCGACACGGCACCGCGCGGGATTGACGAGGTGACGATGGTCAGGTTCTGGCCGTGGGTCACAGCGGTCACGCCGGCTGGCAGTTGCAGGTCGTTCACGTGGATCGACTGGCCGGCTTCCAGCTTGCCCAGGTCGACTTCGATGAACTCAGGCAGTTGGCCTGGCAGGCAGGTCACGTCCAGTTCGTTCAGCACGTGCGAGATGACGGCGCTGTTCAGCTTGACGGCTGGCGAGGTCTCGGCGTTGACGAAGTGCAGGGTGACCTTGGTGTGGATCGGCTGCGAAGCGTCGACGCGCTGGAAGTCAGCGTGCAGGACCAGTTGCTTGTATGCGTGCATCTGGAAGTCGCGCAGCAGGACTTGCTGGGTCTGGCCTTCGATTTCGAGGTCCAGCACGGAACCGTGGAAAGCTTCTTTCTTGAGCGCGTGGAACAGGGCGTTGCCGTCCAGGGCGATCAGTTGCGGGGCAGCGGCGCCGCCGTAGATGATGCCTGGGGTCTGGCCAGCCTTGCGCAGGCGGCGGCTCGCTCCGGTGCCCTGCAGGGTGCGGTTAAATGCAACTACTTTCATGTGAAACTCCATAAGTGTGGGATCGCATGCAGGATGTTCCCGCCCGATTTCCCGGTTGTGCCCGCCCCCGCGACCAGGGGCTGGCTAGGCTGAGCGCTGACGACGCGCTCAAGAAAATCTACAGTACAACGGCGCGCCGGGCATAAAGCCGGGCGCGCCGTGTCTTCAATCAGGTAAAACTTAGTCGACGAACAGCGACATGACCGAGTCGCCCTTGACGATACGCTTGAAGGTTTCGGCCAGCAGCGGAGCACAGGTCAGCTGGCGGATCTTCGGGCAGGCGGCACCGGCGGCCGACAGCGGAATCGTGTCGGTGACGACCAGTTCGTCCAGCGGCGAGTTCGAGATACGCTCGATTGCCGGGCCCGACAGAACCGGGTGGGTGCAATACGCAACGACTTTCTTGGCGCCGCGCTCCTTGAGCACTTCGGCAGCTTTGGTCAGCGTGCCGGCGGTGTCAACCATGTCGTCCATGATGACGCAGTTGCGGCCTTCGACTTCGCCGATGATGTTCATGACTTCCGACACGTTCGCCTTCGGGCGACGCTTGTCGATGATCGCCAGGTCGCAGCCGAGGCGCTTGGCCAGCGCACGGGCACGCACCACGCCGCCGACGTCAGGCGAGACGACCAGCAGGTCGTCGTACTTCTGCTTCTGAAGGTCGCCCAGCAGGATCGGGGAAGCGTAGATGTTATCGACCGGGATGTCGAAGAAGCCCTGGATCTGGTCGGCGTGCAGGTCCATGATCAGGACGCGCTCGACGCCGGCTTCTTCGAGCATGTTGGCAACGACCTTGGCCGAGATCGCGACACGCGCCGAGCGTGGGCGGCGGTCCTGGCGGGCGTAACCGAAATAGGGAATGGCGGCGGTGATGCGGCCGGCCGATGCGCGCTTGAGCGCGTCGACCATCAGCATGATTTCCATCAGGCTGTCGTTGGTCGGTGCGCAGGTCGACTGCAGGACGAAGACATCCTTGCCGCGCACGTTCTCGTTGATTTCGACCATGACTTCGCCGTCCGAGAACTTCGAGACGACTGCCTTGCCGAGAGGAATACCGAGGCTTTTTGCGACCCCTTCTGCTAGTGCCGGATTAGCGTTGCCGGTAAAAACCATCAGGTTTTCGTAAGCCATGGGAGTCCCGAGAGAAGAGCGATGATACTTTGAAAAACAATCAGCCGGATATACCGGCTGATTAGCGTCAGGGCAGCTGGCTGAGCAACTTACCCGATTCATCCGCTGGACACATTCGTATCGACAGCCCGGATAAAATGAATGGCAGGGGAACAAGGATTCGAACCTTGGTATGCCGGAATCAAAATCCGGTGCCTTAACCAGCTTGGCGATTCCCCTACGCAACTTACAGCTTATTGCATCACTTAACGACTACTCGTCAAATCCTGCAACAGGCAAAATTTTATTCTACAACTCATTGTTTTGCAAGAGCGATTTCAGCGGATGTTGCCTCAAGGACCGGGCTTTCCACGCTTTCCAGTGACCGGGAACCTGCCCCACCACCTGATCCGCTTCATCCTCGCCGGGTAGCGCGCAAAACACACAAGCACCCGAACCAGTCATCCTTGCTGCACCGTATTGCCCCAGCCATTCAATCGCCTCTGCTACCGGCAGAAACAAACGGGACGCCACTGCTTGCAAATCATTTTTCCCAAACGCACTTAACAAGTTCGCTTCAGGAAAGTCCGCTATTCTAACGGGCTTCGTATCGCGCGTCAAATCCTCGGCGGTAAAAATTGCAGGGGTCGGTACCGAGACGCCCGGCTCGATCACGACATACCAGCAATCCGGCCCCTCCACAGGCTGCATCGCCTCCCCTACTCCCTCGACGAAGGCCGTGCGGCCATAGATAAAGAAGGGAATGTCGGCGCCCAGCGGCAAGCCGATCGCCATCAGCTCCACGTCGCTGAAACCGCCCTGCCACAGGTAATTTGCCGCCATCAGCGCGGTAGCCGCATCCGAAGAGCCGCCGCCGAGCCCGCCGCCCATCGGCAGGATTTTATTGATCGCGACATCAATCCCGGGCACGGCGCGGCCGTGACGCTCCTGGGAAGCATCCGCCAGACGGCGCAATGCGCGCACGATCAGATCCGATTCTTCCGGCACGCCGGGCACATCGTTCGTACGGACGATGCGGCCATCGTCGCGCAGGTCGAAATGCAGCGTGTCGCCGCGGTCGATCAGTTGAAAGACGCTTTGCAGCAAGTGATAGCCGTCGGCGCGGCGGCCGACGACGTGCAGGAACAGGTTCAGCTTGGCCGGGGCCGGGCAATCGTGCAGCGAACGCGTATTCATGCTGCCGGGTCGAGGATGATCTGGATGGCGAGGTCGCCGCCGTTGGCGCCGGCATTGCGTTCGGCCATGATGTTACGCGGCATTTGCGTGCCGTTCGCGCCGGCCTGCCAGGACACGAAACGCAGGCGCCAGCCATCCTTGGTATAGACGCTGTTGTTGCTTGGGGAAGCAATAAAACGCTTGCCGTCGGCGGAGGTCGCATAGCCCTGCAGCCAGTCGCGCAGGCCGGAGACCGGCAGCGACCAGCCCAGCGCCTGCGCGCTCAGGGTATCGATGTCCTGGGCGGTACGCGGCGGGCGGCCGGCTTCGGTAAAGGTCGCCTGCTGCGGCGTGACGCTGATCGTGGCAACCGTCTGCTTCAGTGGATTGAGGAAGGCCACGTCGATCTGGCCGGGACGCTGCGACCACTCGAAGCCGCCATTGGTCGAACCGGGCTGGCCATCCTTCTGGTAAGTCACCTGCAGGCGGCCGGTCAGCTCGATGGTTTCCTGGTAAGGAGCGACGGCGGCGGCGGGCGTGCTGCCTGTCGATTGCGTGGAAGTGGTGGCGCAGCCGGCGAGCGCGGCGGCAAGGACGAAGAGGGAAAGACGGCGATTAATGGGGCAATTGAGCGGCATTGGTCGGTCAGGAATAAAGAGGAGCGGCGGGCATTTGCCCGCCGTGCAATTCCGCCATTATTTCACAGCGACTGCTTCAGGCGCGCCAGCGTGCTGCGCAGCGTGTCGTTGTGCGGATCTTTCGCACGCGCTTCGCGCCACAGTTTCTGTGCATCGGCCTGCTTGCCCTTCTGCCACAGCACCTCTCCCAGGTGGACGGCGATCTCCGGGTCGCGGCGCAGCCCGTAGGCACGGCGCAGGTGGGCTTCGGCGGCGTCCAGGTTGCCGAGCCGGTATTCGACCCACCCCATGCTGTCCATGATGAAGGGGTCTTCCGGCGCCATGCCGAGCGCCTTTTCGACCAGGGCGCGCGCCTCTTCCAGGCGCACGTTGCGCTCGGCCAGCGAGTAGCCGAGGGCGTTGTAGGCGTGGTGGTTGTCGGGCGCCAGGCGCATCACTTCGCGCAGGCTCTTTTCCATGACCTCGAGATGGCCGGTCTTTTCGGCCAGCAGCGCGAAATCGTACAGCAGGTCGGGATTGTTCGGGAAGCGGCGCGTGGCCGCCTGCATCAGCGTGAAGGCCTGTTCGTTCTGGCCGGCGTCGCGCATCACCTGCGCTTCCATCGCCGCGACCTGGGCTTGCGCCGCAGGATCGCCTGGCTTCAGGCTGGCGAGCAGACGCCGCGCGGCCGGCACGTCGCCGCCCTTGCCGAGCAGCTGGGCACGGCGCAGCTGGGCGCCGAATGCGGCTTTTTCGTCACCCTCGGGCAATTTATCGAGCCAGCCGACGGCGGCCTTGATGTCGCCGCGTTCCTCGGCCAGCTGCGACAGGATCAGCAGGGCCTTGGAGGGATCGCGCTCGTCTTCGGGATTGCGTCCGAGCACGTCGACGAAGCGCGCGAAATAGCGTTCCGCATTGCCGGGATCGTTCAGCTGGGTCGACAGGACGCCGAGGGCGTACAGGGTCGTGACGTTGTCGGGCTGCTGCTTGTCGAGCAGGAGGAATTCGCTGCGCGCGGCTTCGAACTGCTTGTCGTTGACCAGCAGGCGGGCGCGGGCGGCGCGCACTTCACGCGCATTCGGATGGGCCGCGACGAACTTCGCCAGCAGTTCACTCACCTGCGCTTCGTTCTCGCCGGCCTGGGCCAGGGTCAGCACCGCGATCTCGGAATCGGGTTTGAGGGCCAGAGCGGCCCGTGCTTCGCGCCCTGCAGCCGCCTTGTCGCCACGCGCCAGCGCGCCCTGGGCCAGCACCACGTGCCCTTCCAGGGTGCCGCGGTAAGGCCCGACCACACGCTCGAGCATGGCGTTGGCTGCTTCCTTGTCCTTGGCGCGCGCCAGCAGTTGCTGGATCTGGTACAGGACGATGCCGCGCACATTGGCCGGCGCACCTTCCAGGCGCTTGCGGAAAATTTCTTCTGCGTCCGAGATATTGTCGGACAGGATGACCATCCCCAGATAGTACTGCGTCGCTTCGTCCGATTGCGGGTCGAGCTGGCGCCACTGGCGCACGGCGGCCAGGGTGTCCTCGGGCTGGCGTGCGGCCAGCGCCATCTCGGCGGCGCGGCGCGCCAGGCGCGGATCGCGCGTCTGCTGCGCCAGGCTCAGCATGGTCAGATACGGACCCTGCCAGTCGCCGGCACGGAAGGCGAACTCGGCGCGCAGGAGCTGGTTCAGCAAGGTGCTCGTCAGTTCGACCTTCGGCAGGCGTGCTTGTTCCGCATCCGCCTCGGCTTTCGCCTCGAGCTCGGCCTTCAGTTCAGCCTTCTCCTGCACGTCGGCCTGCTGCTCTTGCGAAAGCTGCGCCGATTGCACAACAGGCTGCTGCCGGGGCGCCACGGCGCACGCCGACAGCAAGCCGGAGAGGGTTACAATGACGAAAGCGTTTTTCAAGGCAAGTCCATGTGTGGAGTGATGTTCGATTCTACGCCCAAGCCCCGTCGCGCGTGCGCGGGCGCAACACGAATTTACACGTATTTTGTCAGATTTTCATGCCTGAACTCCCCGAAGTAGAAGTGACCCGGCGCGGTGTCGCGCCCCACCTCGAAGGCCGTGTCGTCGAGCAGGTCGTGTTCCGGCGTGAAGGCTTGCGCTGGCCCTTCCCGGCCCACCTGACGGAAAGCCTGGTCGGCCAGCGCATCACCAGCGTCGGCCGGCGCGGCAAATACTTATTAATCGGCTTCGACAGCGGCATCCTGATCGTGCACCTCGGCATGTCCGGACACCTGCGCGTGCTGCCGCCTGGTGTTGAAATCAAGAAGCATGACCACTTCGACCTGGTCGTGCGTGATGGCGACCAGCTCCACGTACTGCGCCTGCACGACCCGCGCCGCTTCGGCGCCGTGCTCTGGCATGCCCACGACGACGGCGACATCGAGCAGCACATCCTGCTGCGCGGCCTCGGCGTCGAACCGCTGGAAGACAAGTTTTCTGCTGAGTTGCTGCACAAGGAAACAAGAAAGCGCAGCGCGCCGATCAAGCAGGTGTTGCTGGCCGGAGACATCGTGGTCGGGGTCGGGAACATCTACGCCTGCGAGAGTTTATTCCGGGCCGGCATCAGTCCGAAGACGCCCGCATCGCGCATCAGCCGGGCGCGTTACGACAAGCTGGCGGCGGCGATCCGCGACATCCTGGCCGCCGCCATCGTGCAGGGCGGCAGCACCCTGAAAGACTTTATTGCCGTGAATGGTCAATCTGGCTATTTCCAGCAGACATATTTCGTCTATGATCGTGCAGGAGTGCCTTGCAGAAACTGTGGCGCGCCGGTGCGCCAGATTAAACAGGGGCAGCGGTCGACCTTTTACTGCGCTACCTGCCAACGCTAGGCGAAATCCAAAGCAGGTAGAACCTCATGCACGACATCCAGGAATACGGCGCTTGGCGCGTCTCGATCGCAGCGGCGCTGGACGAATACCGCGCGGCACTCTCCAGCTTCGACGTCTCGGACGCGGCCACGACCCAACGCGTGGCCCAGGCTGCGGCGCGCGTGCGCGACGACCGCCTGTCGGTCGCCTTCGTCGCCGAATTCTCGCGCGGTAAATCCGAGCTGATCAACGCGATCTTCTTCGCCGACTACGGCCAGCGCATCCTGCCCTCGGCTGCCGGCCGCACCACCATGTGCCCGACTGAACTGCTGTGGGACGGCGCCTGGGAACCCTGCATCCGCCTGCTGCCGATCGAAACCCGCGCACGCCAACTGTCGACCAGCGATTACCGCGAGGACGCTTCGGCCTGGACCGTGCTGCCGCTCGACCTGGACGCCCCGGACCGGATGACGGAAAGCTTCCGCCAGGTCAGCATGACGCGCCGCGTCTCTCCCGAGGAAGCGCAGCGCTACGGCCTGTACGATCCGGAAAATTCCGAGCTGGCGGACGCCCTCGGAGCGGATGGCCTGGTCGAGATCTCGCAGTGGAGACACGCCATCATCAACCTGCCGCATCCGCTCTTGAAGCAAGGCCTGGTGATCCTCGACACGCCGGGCCTGAACGCGATCGGCACCGAACCGGAACTGACCCTGAACCTGATCCCGAACGCGCATGCGGTGCTGTTCGTGCTGGCCGCCGAAACCGGCGTCACGCG
Organism: Massilia sp. Mn16-1_5; assembly: GCF_004798585.1. Taxonomy (GTDB): domain Bacteria; phylum Pseudomonadota; class Gammaproteobacteria; order Burkholderiales; family Burkholderiaceae_D; genus Telluria. The sequence continues at coordinate 63,053 of NZ_PPXQ01000007.1, read as the reverse complement.
CAGCGACATCGAGGTCTGGCGCACCCATATCGGCGCCGGGCCGGGCCGCATCGTGGTCCTCAACAAGATCGATGCGATGTGGGACCCGCTGCGCAGCGAGGCCCAGAACGAAGCCGAGATCGCGCGCCAGCAGGCGAGCGTGGCGCAGCAGCTGGGCTTGAATGCCGAACAGGTGTATCCGGTCTCGGCGCAAAAAGCCCTGGTCGGACGCATCCAGGGCGACATGGATCTGTTCGAGCGCAGCCGCCTGGGAGACCTGGAAGCGGCCCTGCTGCATGGCCTGATCCCGCAAAAGAAGGCGATCCTCGGCAAGGCCCTGCGCGAGGACCTGGCGGCCCTGTCCGGCGCCCAGGCCAGCGTGCTGGCCGCGCGCGGACGCGGCCTGGTCGAGCAGCTGCAGGAACTGAAAAGCCTGCGCGGCAAGAACCAGAACGTGCTGGCGCACATGATGCGCCGCATCGAGGCCGAGCGGAAGGATTTCGACGCCGGCCTGATGCGCCTGCAGGATGCGCGCACGCGCTTTTCTAAACTCTCGACCGAGCTGTATTCGATCCTCGACCAGGGCGCCGTGGCGCGCCAGGCCGAGACGGTGCGCCTGGCGCTGCAGGCGGCGCGCTTCGCGACCGGCATGCGCGCGCCGGTGCGCAGCTTCTTCGAGAACGTCCGCGCCAGCATGGAGGCGGCCGACGCCCAGGTGGCCGAGATCGGCAGCCTGATGGACGGCATGCTGCGCGGCTTCGCGGCCGAACACGGTTTGACGCTGTCGCCGCCGGTGCCTTTGTCGCTGCGCCGCTACCGCGACGAGATCGACGCCGTCGAGGCGCTGTATGTGAAACAGTTCGGCACCGCGACCCTGCTCATGAGCAGCCGCAGCACCCTGCTCGACCGTTTCTTCGACTCGATCGTCTCGAGCGTGCGGCGCAGCTTCCGTGCCGCGAACGCCGAAGCCGAGTCCTGGCTGAAGGTGATCATGGTCCCGCTCGAGACCCAGATCCGTCAGCACAAGGAGCAGTTGCGGCACCGTTTATCGTCGATTCAGCGCATCCACGACGCGACCGACAGCCTGGAGCAGAAGATCGCCGCTTTTGAGGCCAGCCAGGTCGAACTGGACGGCCAGCGCGCGCGCCTGGCCAGCCTGAACGGCGCCGTCGCCGCCGCGCTGGATGACACACCCTTGAAGGAAGCCGCTTGAAACGCTTGACCGAGTTCGAGGACCTCGCCGATCCCACCTTTTCGCAAGGCGTCATCGACTGGCAGCGCGCACACGGGCGCCACACGCTGCCCTGGCAGAACACGCGCGACGCCTACCGCGTCTGGCTGTCCGAGATCATGCTGCAGCAGACGCAGGTGGCCGCGGTGCTGGGCTATTACGCGCGCTTCCTGGAGCGCTTCCCGACCGTGCAGGCGCTCGCCGCCGGCCCGATCGAGGACGTGATGGCCCACTGGAGCGGCCTCGGTTACTACACCCGCGCGCGCAACCTGCACGCCTGCGCGGTGCGCGTGGTGAACGAGTACGACGGCGTTTTTCCAGCCGACCCGGTCCTGTTGGCGGATTTGCCCGGCATCGGCCGCTCCACCGCCGCCGCCATTACCGCCTTTTCGAACGGCACCCGCGCCGCCATCCTCGATGGCAACGTCAAACGCGTGTTCGCGCGCGTATTCGGCGTCGAGGGCTATCCGGGAGAAAAGCGCGTCGAGGAAGGGCTATGGCGGCGCGCCGATGCGCTGCTGCCTGACGAGGGCATCGAGGCCTACACGCAAGGCCTGATGGACCTGGGCGCGACGCTGTGCACGCGCTCGAAACCCGACTGCGGCCGCTGCCCGCTGCAAGCGCGCTGCGTGGCCTACGCCACCGGCCGCACCGACGAACTGCCGGTACGTAAGCCGAAGAAGACGACGCCGGAAAAGCGCGCCGACATGCTGGTGGTGGTCCACGATAACGAGGTGCTGCTCGAGCAGCGGGCGGGGACCGGGATCTGGGGCGGTTTATTGTCGCTGCCGGAAGTGGACGGACATGTCCACATCGCGACTGCGCACGACGGCGGCATCGCGCTAGCGGCGCACGCGCAGACCTTGGGGAGCGTCGAGGAAGTGCAGGCGCTGCTGCCGCTCGTTCACGTGTTCACGCACTACAAGCTGCATATTTATCCGCACAAGGTGACGCTGGGCGAACGCGCTGCGACGCCGGCCGGACACGTATGGGTCAGGATGGATGATGTTGCGGATGCGGCGCTGCCGGCGCCGGTCAAGAAGCTTTTATTGGAGCTGGCTCGCCCGAGCTTGTTTTAATGGGACGACAACGATAATCAGACGCCGTACCGCGTGGGCATGCCCACCCTACGGTGCACAACCGCCGCGTGACGTAGGGTGGGCATGCCCACGCGTACGTGCCGCACCATACCACTACCCTATCGGCGCAGCCCCGTTGGCGGAAAACCGCCGATTACAACTCGTCGAGCGAGAAGATGCGCTTGTGCTCGCGGATCGCATACCGGTCCGTCATCCCCGCAATGTAATCCGCAATCTTCCTCGCCTGCTTCATGGTGTCACCCGACGCCACCTGATAATCCGGCGGCAACAGCACCGGGTCCGTCATGAAGGCATCGAACAGCTCGCGCACGATGCGGCTGGCCTTCACGCGCATGCGGTTGACCTTGAAGTGGCGGTACAGATTCGCGTACAGGAAGCGCTTCAAGGCCGTCGTTTCGGCGCGCATCGCGTCCGAAAAGCGGATCAGGGGTTTCGAGGTGCGCACATCGTCGATGCTGCGCGGGGCGGCTTCCTGCAGCAGCGCGGCCGAGGTCTCGACCAGGTCCGCCGTCATCGCCGTGATCATCAGGCGGATCGTCTCGTACAGGGCGCGCCGGCCCGGCAGGCCCGGATACGCGGCTTCCACGGCGCGGCGGTGGCGGGCGAACAGCTCGACCTCCATCATCTGCTCCATCGTGAGCAAGCCGGAACGCAGGCCGTCGTCGATGTCGTGGTTGTTGTAGGCGATTTCGTCGGCCAGGTTGGTCAGCTGCGCCTCCAGGCTCGGCTGGGTCTTGTCGATGAAGCGCTGGCCCAGTGGGCCGAGGTTGCGCGCGTTCGTCAGCGAGCAGTGTTTCAAAATGCCTTCGCGCGTCTCGAACGTCAGGTTCAGGCCGTCGAAAGCGCCGTAGTGCTCTTCCAGATGATCGACCACGCGCAGGCTTTGCAGGTTGTGTTCAAAACCGCCGTAGTCCTTCATGCATTCGTTGAGCACGTCCTGGCCGACGTGGCCGAAAGGCGTGTGCCCGAGGTCGTGCGCGAGGGCCGTGGCTTCGACCAGGTCTTCGTTCAGGCGCAGGCTGCGCGCCAGCGTGCGGCCGATCTGGGCGACCTCGATCGAGTGCGTCAGCCGGGTGCGGAACAGGTCTCCCTCGTGGTTCAGGAAGACTTGCGTCTTGTATTCGAGGCGGCGGAAGGCCGTGGAATGGATGATGCGGTCGCGGTCGCGCTGGAACTGGCTGCGCGAACCGGGCGCCGGCTCTTCAAAACGACGTCCGCGCGAAGCCTTCGAATGCGCGGCATACGGGGCCAGGTGGGCGTCGAAATCGATCATGTCCTTATCCTTTTGTGCAGGCTTCCAGGGTAGCGGTCAGGAGATCCTGGGGCACGCTGGCGATGCGCGGGCTGCCCAGCGGTTTGAGCAGGATGAATTTAATGGCCCCGCCCTCGTTCTTCTTGTCGACTTCCATCAGTTCGATCCAGCGCTCCAGGCCGAGATCCGGCGCCACCGTCGGCAGGCCCGCCGCTTTTACCAGGGCGCGCACGCGTTCCACGGCGGCCGCGTCGATCTGGCCGAGCCGATGCGACAGGTCGGCCGCCATCACCATGCCGCAGCCGACGGCTTCGCCGTGCAGCCAGGCGCCGTAGCCGAGACCGGCCTCGATCGCGTGACCGAAGGTGTGGCCGAAGTTCAGCACGGCGCGCAGGCCGCCTTCGCGCTCGTCCTTGCGCACGACATCGGCCTTGATCTCGCAGGAACGCGCGATCGCATGCGACAGCGCTTGCGGATCGCGCGCCATCAGTTTGCCGATGTTGGCCTCGATCCAGTCGAAGAAGGCGGCGTCCAGGATGGCGCCGTGCTTGATCACTTCCGCCAGGCCCGCCGACAGCTCGCGGTCGGGCAAGGTTGACAGGGTGCTGGTGTCGGCCAGCACCGCGCGCGGCTGGTAAAAGGCGCCGATCATGTTCTTGCCGAGCGGGTGGTTGATGCCGGTCTTGCCGCCGACCGAGGAATCGACCTGGGCGAGCAGGGTCGTCGGAATTTGAACGAAGGGCACGCCGCGCATGTAACTGGCCGCGGCAAAGCCGGTCAGATCGCCGATCACGCCGCCGCCCAGGGCGATGAGCGTGGTCTTGCGGTCGCATTTGTTCGCCAGCAGTGCGTCGAACACCTGCATCAGCGAGCCCCAGTGTTTATGTTCTTCGCCGTCCGGCAGGACGATCTCGACCACGTCGCGTCCGGCCGCGCGCAGCGGCGCCGCCACTTGGTCCAGGTACAGCGGCGCCACCGTCGTGTTGGTGACGATCGCCGCCTTATGTCCGCCGACGTGGCGCGCCAGCAAAGAGGCGTCCTGAATGACGCCGGGGCCGATTGCGATCGGGTAGCTGCGCTCGCCCAGTTCGACGTTGAGGTTGGTGTATGCCGTTTGATTCATCGATGCCGCCCTTGCGCGCCGGGCCCGCCCTGCTTCGAGCGCGTCCAGCTGGTCCAAAATTGTCTGAACCATAGATTGTACGTTAGGTCGGCCGGTATCGATGACGAGGTCCGCGATCTCGCGGTACAGGGGTTCGCGCTGGGCCAGCAATTCCTCCAGCTTCTTGCGCGGATCGGCGGTCTGGAGCAGCGGCCGGTTCTTGTCGTGCGAGGTGCGTTGCAGGATGCTGCCGATGCCGGCGCGCAGGTAAATGACGGTGCCGCGTTCGGCAAGATGGGCGCGGCTGGCGGCGTCGAGCACGGCGCCGCCGCCGGTGGCCAGCACGATGCCGCGCTGGCCCGTGAGTTCGCGGATCATGTCCGCTTCGCGCCGGCGGAAGCTCGCCTCCCCTTCGATTTCGAAGATCCACGGGATCGTGGCGCCGGTACGCGCCTCGATCGCATGGTCGGAGTCGACAAAACGCTTGTTCAGCCGGCGCGCCAGGAGCCGGCCGATGGTGGTCTTGCCGGACCCCATCAGTCCGACAAGAAACACATTTTCGGATTTCACATCAGTTAGTGGTAAACGTAAACGGTGTGATATTACCCTTTGGCGTCTTGATCTGGAGTGTAAACGAGCCGCCGACGCAAGCGGCATCGCTCTTGTTCGGCTTGATGGACAGGTAATGGTAGGTACCGCCGCGCAGATTGGTCGAGGCAATCTTGTCCGGCGAAACCGCCGGCACGCTGACGTTGCTGCCCGGCTCGACCGACAGCGTGGTGTCATACGGCATCGGGTTGTTGTTCTTGTCGGTCACGCGCACGACCAGCTGGCCGTCGCTGCAGCTATTGGCAGTGCTTGGCAGGGTGATGACCGACGCGTTGCCATCGTTGGCGGTCCAGTCGCGCCATGCGCTGCCCGTCCACACCTGGCGCGTCACCTGGGCGAAGGAGCCGCTGAACACCACTTCCACCGACTTGCGGATGTAGTTCATGCCCCACTTGCCGTTGCCGCTGGCGGCATAGCTGGCATGGCCGTACGGGAACGGCAGGTCGCCTGCGGCGCCGTTGTAGCTGCCGTCGATATTGGTGTCGAGGAAAGCGTCGCCGAGGTCCTCGAACGGCTCGCCGCCCGACACGCAGGTGTCGACCAGCTGACGGTAGCTTGCTGGCACGGTGGCATCGCCCGAGGTCCAGTTGCTGCAGCTGTACTGGCCGTCGCCGTTGACGTCGGTGAAGGTCTCGACACCCTGCACGTAGGAAAGCAGGGTGACACGGCCATCGGCCGGGCGGAAGTCCTGGCTGCGCAGGTCGACCGAGCAGGCGCCGTTGAGGGTGGTGCAGCCGCCGCGCGCGGCGCTGCCGATGGAACCGCCTTCGGTCACGAAGTTGATCGCGGTGTTGTCCGAGACCGGATTGCCGTACTGGTCGGCCAGCATGACCGTGACCGGCGTGGTCTCGCCGTCGTAGTCGCCGCCTTCGATGTTGTAGCGGCCGACGCTCATCGACATCGATTTCTGGATCGGCAGGCCGGTCGAGACCGTCAGCGCATCGGACAAACCGGTGATGCTGACGCCATTGCGGCGCGCGCTAGCGATCACGCGCACCGGGGTCGGGATCGTGCCCGACGAGACCGTGGCGACGACGTTGCCGGAGGCGTCGGTGGTGGCGCGCGCCGGGCTCACGGTGAGGCCGCCGGTATTCGTGGTGGCGCTGAAGTCGACGTCGACGCCGGCCAGGCCGTTGCCCTGCTGGTCGACCACCTGGAAAGTCAGTTGCGCCGATTCCGAACGGCCTTCGCCGCCCGAGCCCTTGAGCACGATCGAAGTGCCCGCCAGGCTGCTGCCCGAGAACTTCACGGTGCCGATGTTGGCCGCACCGACGTCGATGCCGATGGTCTGGCTCGAGTTGCCGATCGCGGCGGTGATCGTGTCGCGTCCGCGCACGCAGCCGTTGTTGGTATAGGTGGCCAGCTGCACGCCGCCGCTCATCGCGCCCTGCACCAGGGTGGCGGTGCCGTCGCCCACGCACTGCGAGCTCAGCACCAGGCCGGTCGAGACGCCCGCAGGCTGGCCGCCGCTGGTGACGGGGATCTTCAGCGCCACGGTGCTGAAGGCCGGCAGGGTGCCGCTCGGCGCCGGCGAGAAGGCCAGCGCGCCCACCGTCAGCGGGGCCGCACCGATGGTGATGTTGACGCCGCTGCTGCCGGTCGTGCCTTCGACGACCGAGGTCGCGCTGACCGCGACCGCACCCGCCGTGGTGAAGCTGGCCGGCTTGACCGAGACCACGGCCACGCCGTTGGCATCGGTCAGGGCCGAGCCGGTGCCGGGCGTGAAGACCAGCATGTCCTGGTTCGCGGTCGCGAACTGGACGATCGCGTTGGCGGCCGGCTTGCCGGCCGGGGTCAGCACGGTCGCTTTCAGCGTGGCGCTCTGCCCGCCCGACAGGCTGTTGATCGCGGCGCCGGAACCGTCGACCATGGTCACGGCAACCTTGGCCTGGGCCGTGACGGTGCTGCCGGTACCGGTGCTGCCGGTGCTGCCGGTACCTGTACCGGTATCGGTGCCGGTGCTGCCCGTGTTGCCGGACTTGGCCGGCACGGCGCCAGGATCGCCACCGCCGCCACCGCAGGCGGTCAGGACCGCGGCGGCGATCAGGGTCATTGCCGCCACGCGTCCAAGGGCGGCGGAAGGAGTACGGGTGGATGCATGCTGCATGTTGTTGTTCCTATTCTTTGTCAGCTGTAAAAAATGCCGGAACGTCGTTCGACGGTCCGGCAGTCTCGGTGTAGGTAATGCGTGTCTCTTGGAGGTACGGCGTTCAGCGTCCCGACGTCATGCGGTCGGCGACGATCTTCGGCGTGATGAAGACCAGCAGTTCGGTCTTCGCGCTCTCGCGGCCCTGGGTCTTGAACAGGTAGCCCAGCACCGGGACGTCGCCCAGCAGCGGCACCTTGCTCACGTTGGTGCGCTCGGTCTGCTGGTAGATACCGCCCAGCACCACCGTGCCGCCATTCTCGACCATGACCTTGGTCTTGACGTGCTGGGTGTTGATGGCAAAGCCGGCGCGGGTCTCGTCGCCCTTCGAATCCTTGCTCACGTCCACTTCCAGCACCACGTTGCCGTCCGGGGTGATCTGCGGGATCACTTCGAGGCGCAGGTTCGCCTTCTTGAACTCGATCGAGGTGGCGCCGCTGGAGGACGCTACCTGGTACGGCAGTTCGATACCTTGCTCGATCACGGCCACCATCTTGTCTTCGGTGACCACGCGCGGGCTGGAGATGATCTTGCCCTTGCCATCCGCTTCCAGCGCCGACAGTTCCAGGTTCAGGAAGCGGTTGTCGGCCGACGAGAACAGCGAGAAAGCGATGCTCGACGGGTTGATGCCGTTGATCGCGGCCGCCGGCAGGTTCACCATCGTGGTGTTGGTGTAGGCGTCGCCCTTGTCCGGGGTCTGCAGGGTGTCCTGGCCGACGCCGAGCAGGTTGCCGCCGATGGCGACGCGGTTGTTGCCGCCGATGCCGAAGCCCTGGTCGCCGCCGCGCAGGGCGCGCATGTCGTTGAAGCCGATCTTGGCGCCCAAGTTGCGCGAGAAGCCGTCGTTCGCTTCGACCAGGCGCGCTTCGATCAGGACCTGCTTCGAGGCGACGTCGGTCTTCTGGATCAAGAGGCGGATGTCTTCGATCTTGGAAGCGATGTCGGTCACGAACAGCTGGTTCGTGCGCGGATCGATGATCGCGCTGCCGCGCTTGGACAGCACGCGGTTGCGCGTGTCGGTGGTGGCGGCGCCGGTCGCATCGAGGCCGAACACGGTGCGGAAGGATTCGGCTTTCTGGTAGTTCAGCTGGAAGATTTCCGACTTCAGCGGCTCCAGGTCCGAGATCTGGGCGCGCTGCTCGAGTTCCAGCTTTTCCTTGACCAGCAGTTCCTCTTTCGGCGCGATCCAGATCACGGTGCCGTTCTTGCGCATGTCCAGGCCTTTTGATTGCAGGATCACGTCCAGCGCCTGGTCCCAGGGCACGTCTTTCAAACGCAGGGTCAGGCTGCCGCTGACCGAATCGCTGGCGATGATGTTCAGGCCCGAGATGTCGGCCACCGCCTGCAGCGCGGCGCGCACTTCGATGTTCTGGAAATCGAAACTGATCTTCTCGCCGCGGTAGCCTTGCGGGCCCGAAGCCAGCTTGTTCGGGTCTTCCTTGACCGGACGCACGGCCACCACCAGCTGGGTGTCGCTCTGGTAGACCGACTGTTCCCACTGGCCGTTCGCTTCGATGATCATGCGCACGTTGCCGCCGTTGGCACTGGTCGTCACGCGCTGCACCGGGGTGCCGAAGTCGGTCACGTCGAGGCGGCGGCGCAGGGTTTCCGGCAGGCCGGTGTTCATGAAGTCGACCTGCACCTTGTTGCCGATCTGGCGCACGTCGACGGCCACCGCGTTGTTCGGCAGGTCGACCACGACGCGGCCTTCGCCATTGCTGCCGCGGCGGAAGTCGAGGTTGCGCAGGGTCTGACGTGGGGCGGCGGCTTGCGCCGGCGTGGAGACAGGCGCCGCGGCCGTTTGGGCCACGGCGGCGCCGGCGCCGGCGACCGTCACCACGACCGAGTTACCCTGGATCGCCGTCGTGTACGGCGCGGGGCGCTTCAGGTTCATCACCAGGCGCGTACGTTCGCCGGCCTGCACCACGTTCACGCCGCGCACTTCGCCCAGGTTGATCTCCTGCGCGCTTTTTCCCGTGGCATTGCTGGTCGCGCCGAAATCGAGCGCGATGCGCGCCGGATTCGTGATCGCGAAGCCAAGCGGCGGCTTGCTAGGTGCGTTCTTCATCGCGATGTTGACCACCACGTTCGCGCCCTGCTGGTTGGCGCTGATCGACTCGATCGCATTTTCTTGCGCGTTGGCCGCGCCCCCCAGCGCCAACAGCACCGGCACCAACATGGTGCCGATGGCGCGCTTCAGGTTCATCATTGCGAATGGGGTCATTTCCCGATCTCCTTGCTTTCCTGCAATTCCAGCTTCGATATGCGCTCGACCCAATCGCCGGCGGCGTCTTGTACCAGTTCCCGGATCTCCACCGCGGCCGGGGTCACGCGCGTCACCTGGCCGAAGTTCTGGCCCAGGCGCTGTCCTGCCCGCACGCGGTAGACACTGCGCTCGATCTGCACCAGGGCGAAGCTGACGCCGCCCTTCTGCATCATGCCGACCATCCTCATGGTGTCGAGTGGGTAGGCTTCCAGCGCTTCGCGCGGACGGTTCAGGTCCGGCTGCGCCGCGTTCGGTTCCGACGCCAGCGTGCCGGGACCTGCCAGCTTGTCGGCGCTGAAGGGATCCGGTGCCTGCGCCTGGTTGTAGGCATAGGGGACGAACTCCTTCGATTCCGGCAGCGGCTTGACCGAGGGCTTGGTCTGCGCCTTGGTTTCTTCCATCCAGGTGCGCACTTCGCGCACGTCGCTGTCGCCGCAACCGGCCAGCAGCAGGGCCAGCAAGGCCGGCACCATCAATTTTGCGGACCTCATGGCGTGCCCTCGGCTTTCTTGTTCTTCTTCGCCTTCAGGCGCGCAGCCTTCTGCGTCGCCAGTTCTTCCTGGTCGAGGTAGCGGAAGGTCTTGGCGATCGCTTCCAGCGTGAGCGAGCCGTCCTTGTCCGTTTTGAGGCGCATGTTGTTGAGCGTGACGATGCGCGGCAGGTGGGCCATGTCGGCAGCAAAAGCGCCCAGGTCATGGTAGCTGCCCGACAGTTCGATCGCGATCGGCAGTTCCGCGTAGTAGTCGCGCACGACGACCTGGTCGGGACGGAACAGCTTGAATTGCAGTCCGCGGCCGACGCCGGCCTGGTTGATGTCCGACAGCAGCGCGGCCATCTCGGCCTTGCTCGGCAACTGCTTTTCCAGGCGTTCGACCGACTGGTCGACCTGGATTTTCTGCGCCTGCAGCGCTTCCAGGTTCACGGCCTGGGCGATTTTCGAGCGGTACTCGTCGCGCAGCGACGATTCCTTGCTTGCCAGTTCTTCCTGCGTGTCGAACTGCCCGCTCCAGTAACCGAAATAGCCGGCCACGATCACGGCCGCCATCACGCCGGCCGCGCACAGCAGGCGCGGCGCCAGCGGCCACAGGCCGGGAGGACGCCCCTGCAGGTCCTGGAATTGGGACGACAGCTCGGCGCCCAGTTGTTTCAGGTCGATGTTCATGGCTTGCTCCCCTCGGCCTTGGCGATGCCGGCCAGCGGGGCTTTTCCTTTACCGTCTTTTGCGTCCTCGCCCTCTTCGTTTTCGCGGGCGCGCTTGATGTTGACCGCCAGCGTGAACTCGACCGCCTTGCGCACGATCTTGCCTTGCGTGATCGTGGCGGCTTTTACCTCGGTGAGGTCGGGGCGTTCGAGCCAGGGCGAATTGCCGGACAGGTTGCGCAGCAGCTCGGCCACGCGTTCCTGCGATTGGGCATAGCCGTTCAGGATCACGCGCTGGCCGTTCTGCTCGAAGCCTTTCAGGTACACGCCTTCGGGCGTCTGGCGCACCAGTTCGTCGAACAGGTAGACCGGCTGGTTGCGGTCGCCCTGCAGGTCTTCGACGGCCTGCTGGCGCGACTTCAGCGCGTTGATTTCTTCCTTCAGTGTGGCGATGTCCTTGATCTTCTTGTCGAGTTCCGCGTTCTCGGTGGAGAGCGCGGCATTGCGCTGTTCCTGGATCGCGATGCGGCTGGCGTTCCAGCCGCCGACCAGCAGCACCACGGCCACGCCCAGCAGGCCGCCGAGCACCAGCATGGCGATGAAGGCCGCCTGCTTCTGTTTGCGTTTCGCTTCCCGGTGCGGGAGCAGGTTAATCCGGATCATCAGCCGAACCTCCGCAGGCCAAGGCCGCAGGCAACCAGATACGACGGGCCTTCGGCGCGCAGCTGCGCTTCGCGCAGGTTCGGCGCCAGCAGCATGCCGTCGAAGGGCGCCACGGTGGCGGTCGGGATGCGCGTGCGGCCGCCGATCAACTCCACCAGGCCGGGCAGCTGGGCGCTGCCGCCGGCCAGCCAGATCTGGTCGATGCGGGTGTACGGCGTCGAAGTGAAGAAGAACTGGATCGCGCGCGTGACTTCCAGCGCGGCGCTTTCCAGGAAAGGCGTCAATACGTCGGCATTGAAGTTTTCCGGCAAATCTCCCGACTTCTTGCGCGCTTCCGCTTCCTCGTAGGCCAGGCCGTAGCTGCGCACGATGTCCTGGGTTAGCGTGTTGCCGCCAAAGGCCTGCTCTTTTTCGTAGACGGTGTCGCCGTTGATCAGCATCGACACATGGGTGATGCCGGCGCCGATCTGGAACAGGGCGACGATTTTCTCGGCGCCGAGGGCTGCGCGCCCTGGCGCGACGCCCTCGATCGAGCGTAACAAGGCGGCGCGCGCGGCGTAGGATTCGATGTCCATCACGGTGGCCGTCAGGCCGGCCGCTTCGGCCAGCGCCACGCGGTCCTCGACCTTTTCGCGGCGCGCCGCGGCCAGCATCACTTCCATGTCCTCGGGCGAATTGGCGACCGGGCCGACCACGTCGAAGTCCAGGCTGACTTCGTCGAGCGCAAACGGGATGTACTGGCTGGCTTCGGATTCGACCTGCACTTCCAGCTGGTCTTCGGCCATGCCGGCCGGGAGGATGATCTTCTTGGTGATGACGGCCGCGGGCGGCATGCCGAGCGCGACGTTGCGGGCACGGGTACCGCTCTTCTTCCAGATGCGGCGCACGGCCTCGGCAACCTGGTCGAAGTTTTCGATATTGCCATCGACCACGGCGCCGCGCGGCAGCGCTTCGAAGGCGTGGCGTTCCAGGCGCACCACGCCCTTGCCGGCGTCGGCCAGCTCGACCAGGCGCAGGCCCGACGTGCTGATGTCGAGGCCGGCGAGCGGCGGGCTCGACTTCCCGAACAAGGAACCTAGATTGATCACGAGCGTACTCCTCAGCTGCGGCCTGCGTGTCAGGCCAAAATATCCAACGCCCGCGCAGGGGAAAAAATCTTCTTATGAAACCGAAATCATGTGCCTACATAGGAGGCACCGCATCAAATCCTATCCAGAATAGTGCGCCTGGACAAGATATTTCTTCACTGGAACATTACAATCCGACGGGGATGCCACACTCTGATATTCCCTTGGTAATACCTCTTGTCACCTCGTCCACAAAGCACCTTGCCGCCCTGTCTGCGGCTGAGCTTGCGCCACCACGGAAGGGGGTGCCTTATAATGAGGCGGATCAATTTTGTGAGTCAGCATGAAATCTTCCCAAACGACGAATTCCCCGGCACCGAACAAATTCAGCGCCAAGCGCCTGATCCTGTGGGCGTTTGCCTCCCTCGCCGGGCTCGCCCTGGTCGGCGTGCTGCTGGTAGTGTTCGCGCTGGCGATGGCCTACCCCAACCTGCCGGCCCTCGATACCATCACCGACTACCGGCCCAAGATGCCGCTGCGGATCTTCACGGCCGATAACGTCCTGATCGGCGAGTTCGGCGAGGAGCGCCGTACCCTGGTGCGTTTCAAGGACATCCCGGACGTCATGAAGAAGGCCGTGCTCTCGATCGAGGACGACCGTTTTTATCAGCACGGCGGCGTCGACTACATGGGCGTGCTGCGCGCGGCCCTGCACAACGCCACCGGCTCCGGCGCGCGCCAGGGCGCGTCGACCATCACGCAGCAGGTGGCGCGTAACTTCTTCCTGTCTTCGGAACAGACCCTGAAGCGCAAGGCCTACGAGGCCCTGCTGGCCTGGAAGATCGAAAAGAACCTGAGCAAGGACCAGATCCTCGAGGTCTACATGAACCAGATCTACCTGGGCCAGCGCGCCTTCGGCTTCCAGTCGGCGGCCCAGATCTATTTTGGCAAGGACCTGCGCGACATCAGCGTGGCTGAAGCGGCCATGCTGGCCGGCCTGCCAAAAGCGCCATCGGCTTATAACCCCGTGGTCAATCCAACCCGCGCCCGCACCCGCCAGCAGTACATCCTGCAGCGCATGCATTCGCTCGGCTACATCACGGACGCCCAGTTCGAGACCGCGAAAAACGAAGAGTTGAAAATCAAATCGGACAGTACCGCCTTTGGCGTGCACGCCGAATACGTGGCAGAGATGGCGCGCCAGCTGGTGTACGAACAGTTCAAGGAAGACACCTATACGCGCGGCCTGAACGTGTTCACGACCATCACCAAGGCCGACCAGGACGCGGCTTATCTTGCCCTGCGTCGCGGCGTGATGGACTACGAGCGCCGCCACCCGTATCGCGGCCCGGAATCGTATATCGAGATCCCGAAGGACAAGACCGAAGCCGACGAGGCGATCGAAGCGGAGCTGGCGGAAAAGCCGGACAGCGACGATATCGTAGCCGCCGTCGTGCTGGCGGCCTCGCCGTCGAGCGTGACGGCCGTGCTGGCCTCGGGCGAAGAGATCAAGATCACCGGTCCCGGCCTCTCGTTCGCGTCGAGCTGGCTGTCCGCCAAGGCGGCGCCGAACCGCCGCATCCGCCGCGGCGCGCTGATCCGGGTGACCCAGGATGGCTCTTCCGACTGGAAGATCACGCAGATGCCGGAAGTCGAATCGGCCTTCGTTGCGGCCAGTACCGAAGATGGCGCGATCAAGGCCCTGGTCGGTGGCTTCGACTACAACCGCAACAAATTCAATCACGTGACCCAGGCCTGGCGCCAGCCGGGCTCCTCGTTCAAGCCGTTTATCTATTCGGCTTCGCTGGAACGCGGCCTGTCGCCGGCGACGCTGGTGAACGATGCGCCGATCTCCTTCGACGCCGGCCAGACCGGCGGCCAGGCCTGGGAGCCGAAGAACTACGACGCCAAGTATGAAGGCCCGATGACGATGCGGCGCGGTTTGACCAAGTCGAAGAACATGATCTCGATCCGCATCCTGAACCGCATCGGCGCGCGCTACGGCCAGGAATACGCGACCCGCTTCGGCTTCGACGCGGAAAAGAACCCGCCCTACCTGACGCTCGCGCTGGGCGCCGGCGCCACCACGCCGCTGCAGATGGCCGGCGCCTACGCCGTGTTCGCCAACGGCGGCTACCGCATCAGCCCTTACCTGATCTCGAAGGTGACCGACAGCGCCGGTAAAGTGCTGTCGGAAGCGCGTCCGGAACGCGCCGGCATGGAGGCGAACCGCGTGATCGATGCCCGCAACGCCTTCCTGATGGACAGCATGCTGAAGGACGTGGCGCGCTACGGCACCGCCGCGAAAGCCTCGCAAATCCTGAAGCGCACCGACATCGCGGGTAAAACCGGCACCACCAACGACTCGATCGACGCCTGGTTCGCCGGCTACCAGCCGAAGGTGGTGGGCATCGCCTGGATGGGCTACGACCAGCCGAAAAACCTGGGCAACAAGGAAACCGGCGGCGGCCTGGCCCTGCCGATCTGGATCGGCTACATGCAGACGGCACTGAAAGGCGTGCCAATCGAGGAACGCGAAGTGCCGCCGGGACTGCTTATGGCGAACGGCGAGTACTACTATGCCGAGAACCCGCCGGGAACGGGCGTGCAGTCGCTGGATGTGGGCACGACGCCGGCGCCGGCTGAACAGAAGCAGCAGGACGCGGTGCGGAATGAGTTGTTTTAAAGACTGAAAGAATATTTCGTTGGATGCTCATCCGTGAAATATTCTTTCACGATGGGCATACGCTTTACGCGGGCATGCCCGCCCTACGGTGCGCGACGGCTACGGGCAGTGGTGCACCGTAGGGCGGGCATGCCCGCGTCACAACGCCCGGATTACCCGATCTTGACCGGCGCGCCGCCCTGCTGGGTGGCGATATCGGACAAGGCCGCAAAGAACTCCGAATCGTCGCGCGTGTTGCGCCACTCGTCGCCGACGCGCTTGTAGTGGTAGCCGCCGGCACGCGCCGCCAGCCACATTTCCTGCAGCGGCGCCTGGCTGTTGACGATGATCTTCGAGCCATTGGCGATGAACTCGATCTCGAGCACGTTGCCGTTGCGCTTGCACTCGACGTCGACCACGTCGTCGTCGTTGAGCTTGTCGAAACAGGTTTCGATGCGGTTCAGGGTCGAATCGGCCAGGTCCAAAAATTCGGATTCGGTCATGCTACACTCCAAGGTCTTGATCAAACCGTGATTCTAATCGTGAAGTCACCTACCGCGCGCCTTATTACCACTGCGATTCCCACCGCGCTTGCTATCGTCCTGGGCGGCTGCGGCCAGACCGGCCCGCTGTACATGCCGCGACCGCCGGCCAAGCCGGCCGCGGCGCCGGTCAAACCGGTGACCCCGGTCGTCTCCCCGACCTCGGAAGCGCTGCCGCCGCCGAACCAGACCCTGAACCCGCCCGTCCAATAAGCCATTCATGTCGCACTTTTCGTACCAAGACGGCGTCCTGCACGCCGAACGCACCCCCGTGTCCCGCATCGCCGAAGAATTCGGCACGCCGGCCTATGTCTATTCGAAGGCGGCCCTGCTGGAGAATTTCGCCGCCTACAGCGACGCCTGCCTAGGGCGCGACGCCCTCGTCTGCTACGCGATGAAGGCCAACTCGAACCTGGCCATCCTCGACCTGCTGGCGCGCCAGGGTGCGGGCTTCGACATCGTCTCGGGCGGCGAACTGCTGCGCGTAATCGCGGCCGGCGGCGATCCGAACAAAGTGATCTTCTCGGGCGTGGGCAAGACCGAGGACGAGATGCGCCTGGCCCTTAGCAAGGGCATCCTCTGCTTCAACGTCGAGTCGATCCCCGAGCTGCACCGCCTGAACGCCGTCGCCGGCAGCATGGGCAAGCGCGCCCCGGTCTCGCTGCGCGTGAACCCGAACGTCGACGCCAAGACCCACCCCTACATCGCCACCGGCCTGAAGGCGAACAAGTTCGGCGTGGCCTTCGACGATGCCCTGGACACCTACCGCACTGCCGCCTCCCTGCCGCACCTGGACGTGGTCGGCATCGACTGCCACATCGGTTCGCAACTGCTGGACGACGCGCCGCTGCTGGAAGCGCTCGATAAACTGATCGAGCTGATCGACACGCTCGACGGCGAGGGCATCCACATCCACCATCTCGACATCGGCGGCGGCCTGGGCGTCGACTACGGCGTGGCCGGCGACAAGCCGCCGGTGCCGGTCGGCGAGTATCTCGGGCGCCTGTTCGCGCGCATCGACGCCTGGCGCGCCGCGCGCCATGACGGCCGCCCCGTGAAAGTCATCTTCGAACCGGGCCGCTCGATCGTCGCCAGCACCGGCGTGCTGGTCACGAAAGTCGAGTTCCTCAAACCCGGCGCGGAAAAGAACTTCGCCATCATCGACGCCGCCATGAACGACATGATGCGTCCGACCCTGTACGGCGCCTGGATGGACATGCAGCCGGTCGTGCCGCGCGAAGGCGAGAAGGCGGTCTACGACATCGTCGGCCCGGTCTGCGAATCGGGCGACTGGCTGGCGCGCGAACGCGCCCTGGCGCTGGAGCCGGGAGATTTGCTGGCGATGATGAGCGCCGGCGCCTACGGCATGACGATGGCCTCGAACTACAACACGCGCGGCCGCGCGGTCGAGCTCATGGTCGACGGCGACCAGGTGCACGTGATCCGCCAGCGCGAGAATCCGGCGGACCTGTTTGCGCTGGAGACGATGCTGAAGTAAGCACGCCGGCAGTACGTAAAAAAAGAACCGCGCTCTCTTTCGAGGCGCGGTTTTTTGTTTTCAGGCCGGGCTTAATTGTTCAGCAGGACCTGGGCGATGATGCCGGTGGCGATCGCGGCCAGCACGTAGTCGTTGCCGGCACGGACCCACTGGTGACCGCGCGGAGGCGCGCTCAGGTGGCGGGCGCGCCAGTCGGTGACGACGTAGCGGCTGCCGCGGTATTCCTGGCTCAGGCGTCCGCCGCGGCGCAGGTCGTGGCGCGGACCGCCGCCGCGGGTGTCGTCGCGGTGATAACGGCGGGCGTCGTCGCGGCGGTTGTCGTGGCGGTCGTAGCGGTCATTGTCGCGCTGATGGGTTCGTGCATCCCGCTCGTAACGATCATGGCCATACTCGCCGCGTTGGGCGAACGCGCTGCCGCTGGCGGCGACGCTCAGGGCGATCAGTGCGGAGGCGATCAGTTTGGTTTTCATTGTCGTTCCTTTCGGTGGTAACGCGAAGGTTGCGTCGATGGATCCATTACACCGCCGATCGGCCCCAACAGGTGAAGCAGACCGGTAAGGAAGGCTACGAAATGTTTCAGAGCGTAAATACGCTCAGACGCGCGCCGGGGCCTGCGCCGCCTTGGTTTTCGTGCGGCTCCAATACACCCGCAGCCCCAGCAGCAGCGCCACGATCACCAGGAACAGGGTCGGCTGCGCCAGGTTGTTCTTGGCCGCCTTCATCCACCAGAAGTGCAATATGGCGAGCGGCGCGATCAGGTAGATCAGGCGATGCAGCCATTGCCAGCGCTTGCCGCCCAGACGCTTGATCATCGCATTGGTGCTGGTCGCGGCCAGCGGGATCAAGAGCACGAAGGCGGTGAAGCCGACCAGAATGAAAGGCCGTTTCGCGACGTCGCGCAACATGGCGGCCACGTCGAAGAAATGGTCGAACCAGAAGAAGGCGATGAAGTGCAACAGCGCATAGAAAAAGGTGTACAGCCCGAGCATGCGCCGCAATCTCACGAGCCAGTTCCAGCCGGTGAAGCGGCGCAGCGGCGTCACCGCCAGCGTGGTGCAAAGCAGGTACAGGGCCCAGTCGCCCGTCTCGTGGGTGATGTACTCGAGCGGATCGACCAGCTCGCCCCCGAACACGAGCAAGGCACCCCAAAGAAATGGCAGCAGCGCCGCGACGAAGACGGCGCCCTTGATCAGCGGGATCTGTTTGGCCGAGGGATTGAAGGCCATTTCAGAAGAACTTTTTCAGGTCCATGCCGGCGTACAGCGAAGCGACTTCCGGGTAGCCGTTGAACATCAGGGTTTCGCGCTTTTTCTTGAAGAAGCCATCCTCGCCGATGCGGCGCTCGCTCGCCTGCGACCAGCGCGGGTGATCCACTTTCGGGTTCACGTTCGAATAGAAACCGTATTCGGAAGGCGCCGATACGTTCCAGGCCGTCTTCGGCTGGTCGCGCATAAAACGGATGCGCACGATCGACTTGGCGGATTTGAAGCCGTATTTCCAGGGCACGACGACGCGCACCGGCGCGCCGTTCTGGTTCGGCAGCACCTGGCCGTACATGCCCACCGTCAGCAGCGTCAGCGGGTGCATGGCCTCGTCCAGACGCAGGCCCTCGACATAGGGCCAGTCGAGCACGCCGCTGCGCAGGCCCGGCATCTGCTTCGAATCGGCCAGGGTCGTGAATTCGACATAGCGGGCGTTGCCGGTCGGTTCGACCTGCCTGATGAGGTTCGACAGCGAGTAGCCGACCCAGGGGATCACCATCGACCAGCCTTCCACGCAGCGCAACCGGTACACGCGCTCTTCCAGCGGCGCCAGCTTGGTGAGTGAGTCGATGTCGAGGCGCATGGGCTTCTTGATCTCGCCTTCGATGGAGACGGTCCAGGGACGGGTCTTGAGCGTATGGGCGTTGTCGGCCGGATCGCCTTTATCGAGACCGAACTCGTAGAAATTGTTGTAGTTGGTCGCGTCCTTGAAGGCGGTACGCGGCTCGGTGGTGGACAGCGCCGGATTGGCCTTCGCGGCCAGCTTCTGCCCTGCCGGGGTTTGGGCGAAGGCCTCGCGGTTGGCCATTTCCCACAGCGCGCTGCCGACGGCGGCGCCGGCCGCCATGCGGGCGATGAACTTGCGCCGCTCCTCGTAGACTTCACGCGGCGTGATTTCGGAGGAAAGCGGCGGATTGCTGCCGTCGCGGTGTGGTTTGATGAGCATCGCTAACTCCAGGCAATTGAATCTTTACCTTACACGATTTCGTCAAATTGGCATGCCGCGTTGGCCCTTTTTTACAAAGGCGTTACAACTCTCCGTAGGAATGCAGACCCGACAGGAACATGTTGACGCCCAGGAAGGCAAACGTCGTCACCAACAGGCCCACCACCGACCACCATGCCGCCACCCGTCCGCGCAGGCCGCTCATCAGGCGCATGTGCAGCCAGGCCGCGTAGTTCAGCCAGACGATCAGTGCCCAGGTCTCTTTCGGGTCCCAGGACCAGTAGCCGCCCCAGGCTTCGGCCGCCCACAGCGCGCCGAGGATGGTGGCCACCGTGAAGAAGGCGAAACCGACCGAAATCGACTTGTACATGACGTCGTCGAGCACTTCCAGTGCAGGCAGGCGGTCGGCCAGGATGCCATGCGATTTCAGCAAATACGCGGTGCCCACCATGGCCGCCAGCGCGAAGGTGCCGTAGCCGATGAAATTGGCCGGCACGTGGATCTTCATCCACCAGCTCTGCAGCGCCGGCACCAGCGGTTGAATCGCGGCGGCGTCGCGCGAGACCGTGTACCAGAGCAGGAAGGCGACGGCGGCGCCGATGATCAGGAGGACAAAGGCGCCCAGCTGGCGCGTGGCGTAGCGCTTCTCGTAATACAGGTAGAACAGGGCCGTGATCATCGCGAACAGGATGAACACCTCGTACAGGTTCGACACCGGAATGTGGCCGACGTCGCTGCCGATCAAATACGACTCGAACCAGCGCACCATCATGCCGGTAAAGCCGAGCACCACCGCGGCCCAGCACAGGCGCGAGCCGATCGCGGCGCCGGATGGCGAACGGGCCAGCAGGCCGATCCAGTAGAACACGGTCGAGAACACGAACAGCGCGCTCATCCACAGGATCGCGGACTGGCTCGACAGCATGTATTTCAGGAAGAATTTTTGCTCGGCATTCACCAGCGCGCCGTCGTACAGCGACACGGCCCACAGCGACAGCAGGGCGACGAGGGGCATCAGCCAGCGCACCGGCTTCCAGTGCCAGCCGAGCGCGGCAAAGGTCGGCGCGGCCAGCAGCAAAATCGCGCGCTCGTAGATGTCCATGTAGCCGGCGTAGCGGTTCAGGGCGAACAGGGCCGCGGCGAGCAGGCCGGCGCCGAACAGCCAGTCGACCGCGCTCAGGCTACGGAAATAGCCTGGCGCTTCCTTATAGGCCTCCTTGTGGGCCATGCCGGGCTTGAGTTGGGATGCTTCCATGCTTGTCTCCAGTGCCAATTTTTGGAACAGCTTACGCCGATTGCGCCAGCTTGGCTGACAGCTCGGCGTGTTCTTTTTCGAAATCCAGGGTCTTGCGCTGGGTGCTCATCGCCATCAGGGCATGGGCGCCCTCCTCGTTCTTGCGCACCCAGACCCACAGTCTCCGCTCGCGAATATAGAACATCGCGAAAATGCCGGCAATCAGCAGCACGCAGCCGAGATAGACGATCTTCTTGCCCGGCGAACGCGTCACCTGCAGTACCGAGGCTTTGACTTCATGGAATTCCTCGAGTTGCAGGTAGACCGGGGCGCCGTAGAAGAAACTGTCGGACAGCGCATTCGTCGCCAGCTGCAGGAAGCGCGCATGGGTGTCGTTGCCTTCGATGGCCGGCAAGCCCTCGCGTGCGCGCGCTGCCTGCCACAATTCCCACAGCACGCCGTTGAGCATCTTGATGAAGACGCCAGCCGCCTTTTCCTGCTCGGCCGCGGGGATCTTTTCCAGGAACTGCGCCACGGCGACAAAGCCGCCCGGCGTGCCCACGCCTGCGAACATGCCCAGCGTGCGCTCGGCCGAATCGCGCAGCTGTTCGGCGAATGCCGCGCCACCCTGCTGCCCTTGCGCCATGGTGCGCGTGGCGTAGCGCTGCGCAGCCTCGGCACGCAAAGCAGGATCGGCCAGCGCCGCGCGCAGGCGCATCCATTCGCGCACGCTGTAGGCGTCGTCGGCCGGAATGCGCAGGAAGCGGAAGGTTTCCGACGGGCTGGAACGCACGCCGGCCAGGTAGACCTGCGATCCCTCGAGCGTCACCGGCTGCATGTAGTTCAGGAATTCCTTGGCCTGTCCGGTCTGGTCGCGCAGTTTGTATTGCACGCTGGGGCCGACATTTTTCAGGTCCTTGTTGTCGGCGTATTTGCCGGCCGAGCCGGAGGCCTTGCCCAGCGTCGCCGCGAACTGCTCGTTGAGCGTCTGCCCTTTCGCCACCGCGCGCGGATCGTTGCCGGACACGTTCTCGACATTAAAAGGCCGGAAGCCCGACCACTCGACCGAGAAGCTGCTGCCGGCCGCCTTCAATTCGGTCGCGCCATTGACTGCGCCGCTAATCGAAAAGCTCTTCGCATCCGGCCCCGTCATCGGGAAGCCGGTCAGTTTCAGGCGGCTGCCGCCATCCTCGAAGCTGGACTGGTAGACGGCAACGCCTTTATAAATCAGCGGTTCGTTGACCTTGATGGTCGCCGGGAAGGTTTTATTCCCTTCGCGGTCGTGCACGAGGACTTCGCTGGCGAACAGCTTCGGCATGCCGGTCGAGTAGAAATCGATGTTGAACTTCTTGAGTTCGATGTCGAAAGGCAGTTCCTGCAGCAGCGAGCCGCTGGCTTGCTGGATGGTGGCCACGCGGCCGATCTGCCCTTCGGCCAGCAGGATATTGCCGCGGTAAGTCGGGTTGTTGACGCTGAGACGGTGCTGGGCCGGGACGTCGGAGATCAGGCCGCCGCCCATGTAGGGGGTCTTACCGAAGAACCATTGCTGCATGCGGATGGGCAGCTCGGAATCGAGCATGCCGCCGAGCAGGATCACGATGATGGCCGTGTGCGCGAAGATATAACCGAACTTGTTGCCGGCGCCCTTCTTGGCCGCGACCAGGGTGCCGTGTTCCTTCTCGACGATTTTCACTTTGTAGCCGACATGGCCCAGGCGCACGGCGCTTTGCTCGGCCAGCGCGCGCGCATCCAGCGGCGCCGTCCATTCGGCCTTGTGGTGGAAGTTGCGCAGCGACTCCTCGCGCACACTGTCGCGCCAGCTGCGCATGTCGCGCATCATCTTCGGCGCGTTGCGGATCACGCACAGGCTGGTGGAGACGATCAGCACCAGCAGAATCAGCAGGAACCACCAGCTCGTATAGACCGTGTACAGGCCGAGCTTGCGGAAGACTTCGTACCAGAAGGGACCGAACTGGTTCACGTAGTTCGGCATGATGTCGCCCTGGCGCAGCACGGTGCCGACGATGGCGGCGATCGCCAGGATCACCAGCAGGCTGATCGCAAAGCGCATCGACGAGACCAGCTCGACGGTTTCGGCGAGCCAGGAGCGGCGCGTTTTCAGTTCAATTCCGGTGGTGCTCATGGTTCTTGCGACTTCCTTGTACAGCATAGTTTGCAGCAAAAAGGGCGCCAGCTCGCGCTGCCGCCCTTTCGGTACTCAGGTCAAGCCAGACAGATTAACGCAGGCCGGCGATATAGTCAGCGACAGCCTTCATTTCATCGTCCGACAGACGCTGCGCCAGCGCCGTCATCTGCGCGCTGTTCTTGCGTGCCCCGGTGCGGAAGGCGACGAGCTGGGCGGTCGTGTAGTCCTGCTGCTGGCCGGCCAGGCGCGGATACTGGACCGGGATGCCGGCGCCGGCGGCGCCATGGCAGCTGGCGCAGGCGGCGACGCCCTTCTCGGCAATGCCACCGCGATAGATCTTGCGGCCCAGTTCG
Organism: Massilia sp. Mn16-1_5; assembly: GCF_004798585.1. Classification (GTDB taxonomy): domain Bacteria; phylum Pseudomonadota; class Gammaproteobacteria; order Burkholderiales; family Burkholderiaceae_D; genus Telluria. The sequence continues at coordinate 39,852 of NZ_PPXQ01000007.1, read as the reverse complement.
ACGGTATCCTTGTTCTTCGCAGCGCCCTGCTTGGTCTTTTGCACGGCGAGGTAGGCGGCGACGTTGCGCTTTTCCTCGTCGGTGAGCATCTTGGCGTAGGTCGTCATGACCGGGTTCACGCGCTGCGGCGTCGTGAAGTCGACCAGCTGCTTGTGGGTGTAGGCTTCGATCTGCGCCGACAATTTTGGGTTTGCTGCGATGGTGGAATTGCCGTTGGCGCCGTGGCAGGACAGGCAGGCCGGCAGGCCTCTAGCGGTATCGCCGCTTTCGTACAGGGTGGCGCCTTTGGCGGCGTCGGGTTTGGCGGGGCGCTGCGCTTCGGCTGCGCCAGCGACGTTGCTGAGAGCCAGGGTTGCAACCAACAACGATTTCACGAACACCGCGTTAGCGGACGATACAGACACACGATTCATTCGAGCACCCTGAAAAAGTCGACAACAAGAATATTGTAATTACAGCGGCCTAACCGGCTCCCGGAGGGAAGCCCCAAACAATTGATAACCCCTTATTGTACAATAGCTTTGTTTCCTCATTGCTTCATTTCATTGCCTTTTTCACCTCTTTCCCAATGTCCAAACTCTGGCAAGCCCGCTTCTTCACGACCGTCAACCAGCTGCGCGATCTCCCCAACACCGTGGTGCCGGAGATCGCCTTTGCCGGCCGTTCCAACGCGGGCAAGTCGACCGCGATTAATATCCTGACCAACCAGAAGGGCCTGGCATTCGCCTCGAAGACCCCTGGCCGCACGCAGCACATCAATTATTTTTCGATCGGTGGCGCCCACGTCGCCCAGCACCGCAAGGACCCGACCATCGTCGAGGAAATCCGCGCCCTACTGGTCGACTTGCCGGGTTATGGCTATGCGGAAGTGTCGGGCAATGCGAAATTGCACTGGCAAAAGCTGCTGGGCGACTACGTCCAGCGGCGCGAGCAGCTGGCGGCCCTGGTCCTGATCATGGATTCGCGCCGCCCCTTCACCGACCTCGACGTGCAGATGCTCGAATGGTTCGCCCCGACCGGCAAGCCGATCCACTGCATTCTCACCAAGGCCGATAAGCTCAACCGCAACGAGCAGGCGAATGCGCTACGCGAAGCGAAGGGCGTGCTGGAGAGCTATGTCGACGAGGATGGCGAAGGTTTTCCATTTACCGTGCAACTGTTCTCGGCCCTGAAGCGGATCGGCATCGAAGAAGCGGACGCCAAGATCCAGTCCCTGATCGGTCTGGACATCGAGCCCGAGATCGACGATGCGATCGACGGCGGCAGCGATCCCGACTAATCCTGAAGAAAGCGATCACGATGAGTTCCATCATTACCGGCCAGTACCCCGCCACCCGCATGCGCCGCATGCGCCGCGACCCGTTCTCGCGCGCCCTGATGCGCGAAAACACCGTCACCGCCTCCGACCTGATCTACCCGGTCTTCATCCTCGACGGCGAAAACCAGCGCCAGCAGGTGGCCTCGATGCCGGGCGTGGAGCGCGTATCGGTGGACCTGCTGCTGAAGGTGGCGGAAGAATGCGTGTCGCTCGGCATCCCGGTGCTGGCCCTGTTCCCGGTGATCGATGCCTCCCTTAAAACTTATGACGGCGTGGAAGCGACCAACCCCGACGGCCTGGTGCCGCGCGCGGTGCGCGCCCTGAAAAAGCACTTCCCGGAGCTGGGCATCCTGACCGACGTCGCGCTCGATCCGTACACGACCCACGGCCAGGATGGCCTGCCGGACGAGACCGGCTACATCGTCAACGAAAAGACGATCGCCATGCTGACGCGCCAGGCGCTGGCCCAGGCCGAAGCCGGCGTCGACGTCGTTGCCCCATCCGACATGATGGACGGCCGCATGGGCGTGATCCGCAATGCCCTCGAGCAGCGCGGCTTCATCCACACGCGCCTGATGGCCTACTCGGCCAAGTATGCCTCGGCCTTCTACGGCCCCTTCCGCGACGCCGTCGGCTCGGCCGCGAACCTCGGCAAGGCCGACAAGAACACCTATCAAATGGACCCGGCCAACAGCGACGAAGCCCTGCGCGAAGTCGCGCTGGACCTGGCCGAAGGCGCCGACATGGTGATGGTGAAACCCGGCATGCCCTACCTGGACGTGGTGCGCCGCGTAAAGGAAGAGTTCAAGGTGCCGACCTTTGCCTACCAGGTCAGCGGCGAGTACGCGATGCTGAAGGCCGCGGCGCAGAACGGCTGGCTCGATCACGACAAGGTCATGATGGAATCGATGATGGCCTTTAAACGCGCCGGCGCGGATGGCGTGCTGACCTATTTTGCGCTGGATGTGGCGCGCAAGCTGAAGGCGAGCCTGTGATTTTGTAGGGGTGGTCGAGGCCAATGGCCTCGACCACGGTTTCATCGGGCAATTTTGCCCACGCGGTCTCACCATTCGAACATCGGCGCCACATGCACCCGCCGCTGGCCTGGCTTCTCGCTGACGCTGTTACGACGATGCGACCGCGTGGGCATGAATGCCCGATGAAACCGTGGTCAAGGCCATTGGCCTCGACCACCCCTACGAAACCGTGCCGAGGCACGGTTTTTTTATGCCCGCAGGCCGGGCTCAATACGCCTCGACATCCACTCCCACCAGCTCCACCTGCCCCATGTCTCCCATCCCATGGTGCCCCATCGCCGTATGCAGCGGCACGACGCGCACCCGCAAGCCGCCGTCCGTATCGCTGCGCTGGCTGGTGCCGGCACTGCCCAGCTTCTCGCCCAGCGGCAGCGCGAAGGTCAACGGGCCGCCGTGGCGGTGGTGGCCGAACATGATGATGGTGCCAAGGTAGAAGGGGCTGTTCGCATCGACCGAGGACAGGTCGTCGGGGCCGTTCAGGACCACGACATAGGGGTCGTGCGCCATGTCGCTGAAGCTCAGGGTGACGTTGGCCACCAGCGTGATCCCGGACGTCGCCGCGGCCTCGATCGTCGCGGCCGGCACGGGCACGACGGCGCTGGCCGGCTGCTCGCCGCCAACGCGCCGGGTGAGGACCTTGCCTGGGAAGGAACGCGGGCCCGCCGGGCGCGAACGCGGCCGGCTGTCGGTGCGCGGCACCACGTCTTCACCGGATCCGGGCTCGTAGTCGTAGTTGAATGCCGCCATCGCCGCATAGGCGCCGGCCCGCGTTTCCTTGACCGGCGCGCCCTGCGCGTCGACGAAGAACAGCAATTGCTCGCGTGCCCAGCGGTAGTAGTCGGTCGCCTTTTCTGCGGCTGACTTCTGGTCGTCCGGCAAGTCGGTGCGCAGTTCCACGCCGCTCGGCAGGGTCGGCAGTCCGAGGCGCTGCTGCTTGCGCTCCCAGACATCCCACAGGCGGTCCATGTTGCCGTGGTGGAGGAAGAAGATCGGGTCGACCGGCGACAGCATGTCGGCCATGAAACCGCGCGACTCAACGAAGTTGCAGTCGCGCGAGCCGACGCAGCGGTGCACCGAATTGTGCGGCTTCGATTCCAGGATGCCGAAGCCGGCCGAAGTGGCGTGGTTCGAGGTCTTCGGGCTGGCGAAGGTCGGGAAGTCGGGCGCGGCCAGTGCCGCGCGGATGGTGGCAGTGGAGACGGAATCGGTGGTGGCGGCATTCAATTCGGGACGTTCGCGACGCAGGCCGCGCGCACCCGGCTGCTCGTAGAACAGGCGTCCGGACGGGTCGCTCACGATATCGAACATCAGGTCCTGCTCGAAGCGCACGCTGCGCCCGAGCAGCTGGCCGAACTGCGAATTGCGGCTGAATACACCGTTCGGCGAAGTCCAGTAAGCGGAGTTGGCGAGCGCCGAACGCAGGCGGGCGTCGAAGTCGGCGGCGGTCGGGATATAGGCCTCGTGGTTGGGGTCGAGTACGCCGTCGAACATGCCGTCGGGGACCTTGGGCTCCGCCGTCCAGTCCCAATAGGGCAAGGCGAAGCGCGGGTAGCCGCTCAGTTCGCGGCAGATCTGTTCAAAATAACCGAGATAGGCACGGTGCCAGGGCAGGAACCACCAGTTGCCGTGCGGGCAGTCGAGCGTGTGGATGATGGCATGGCGATACCAGTTGCGCGGGTCTTCGGGCGGCAGCGCCAGCATCGCGCGCACCGCCTTCGCGTACATCTTGAGCATGTGCTTGCCGACAGGACTCGACGCGTTCGGGCGGCGCCAGGTACGTGCATGCGCTGTGGACACGAGAGGCGGTGCTGCGGACAGGCCGAACGGCAACATGCCGGCGGCGAGGGCGGCGCCGGTCTTGACCAGGGTGGCACGACGTGAGGGATCGAAGGCGGATAACGGCTTCTTGCTCATGGGTTGCTCCGGGAGGATCGCCCGCCTGCACCCGGGGTGGGCACGAACCGGCTGGCGTGAAACCAGCCTAGCTCGTCCATATCAGTTCCCCATAATGCACCGCAAAGGTGCGGTTCGGTTACCGCACAGGATGTCGACGATGTTTTCCGCGGAAAAGAAAACGGCCGCATGAGCGGCCGCACAGTCCGGGAGCAAGCGTGTTCAGCGTGCCGGCGGCCTGTATTCCGGGAACATTTCCTTCATCAGGAAGGCCTGCAGTTCGGCCGTATCCTTCGGCCGTGCGCTCATCGTGATGACCTTGCCGAGGCGATGCGAATCCCATTCGAAGTCGCCCGATTTCTCGCGGCGGATCAGTTCGATCATCTTCTTGACGACGGCGGTCTCGACATCCGGCTCGCTGCCCTGCTCCACCGTCACCGCGGTCAGCCAGCGGCGCTTGAAGTTCGGGTTCCAGCCACGGAACTTCAAGTCCATGCTGTGGAAGGTCTTGTTCGAGATCGAGAAGATGCCGCCGCTCTCGTTGGCATCGTCGCGGCCGCGGTTGTTGATCGCGGCAATGTTCGCCAGCGCATTGCGGGAGCCGCGTGCGGCTTCGCTTTCCTCCGTCGTGGTACTTGGGTCGGTCGCGCCGCGCGCCTGGCGACGCTTGGCGATGTACTCCGTCATGTCCATGTCCGGCGGAATTTCCTCGCGCTTGGGCTCGGGTGGCGGTTCGACCTTGGCCACCTCGACCGGTTTTTCGTTCGGCAAGGTGATGGTGTCGGGCAAGCGTTCGACGCGCGGCGTCGTCGGGCGCAGGCGCGGCGTACTTTTGTTCGGCTGGGTCGGCTTGACCGTCGACTTCTGCGGCGGCGGCGGGGACGGTTTCTTCAAGGGCGCGACATACACGACCTCGCTGCCGTCGGGCGGACGGGCTTTCTTTTCCGGCTTTTCGGGCTGGTAGAAGTACAAGGACACCAGCAGCAAGTGCAGGAGGATCGTAACGGCCAGGCCGATGCGGCTGGTGCGGTGGTCGCCATATTGCGGCACAGTGGGGCCGCGGCCAGGCAAGGGCTGCCCGCAGTGTTCGCACACTTCGCCGTGCTCTACGCAAATATGGGATTGGTCACGCAAGATCGATAACACTTTCCGGATAGCCATTAACGCGACACGCGGCCGCGTGCGCAGTCTACCCGGTTTGAGTGGACTACGCACGGCCGCGTTCCGCGTACAGCTTACAGGCCTCGTATCCTGATGGTTGTTACAGGATGTTTCAGCCGACCCGCACGTGCGGATGTTTCAGCGGTTCGTGCTGCGCGTGGTGGGCATCGGCCGCCGCTTCTGCCGCCGCCACGTCGTCGTCCGTCATCGGACCGCTGCCGCTGTACTTGTCGAGGTACAGGTAGATGACCGGCGTGATGTAGAGCGTGATCACCTGCGAGAAGATCAGGCCGCCCACCACGGCCAGGCCCAGCGGCTGGCGCAGTTCGGCGCCGGCGCCGATGCCGAGCGCGATCGGCAGCGCGCCCATCATCGCGGCCAGCGTCGTCATCAGGATCGGACGGAAACGCAGGATGCAGGCTTCGCGGATCGCCTCGACCGGCGTCATGCCGGCATTCCTCTGGGCGTCGAGGGCGAAGTCGATCATCATGATCGCGTTCTTCTTGACGATACCGATCAGCATCAGGATACCGATCATCGCGATCAGCGTCAGGTCCATGTTGAACAGCCACAGCGTCAGCAAGGCGCCCACTGCCGCCGACGGCAGGCCGGCCAGAATCGTCAACGGGTGGATATAACTTTCGTACAGCACGCCAAGCAGCACGTAGATGACGCCGATGGCCGTGATGATCAGGATGAGCTGGCTCGATTGCGTGTCCTGGAACACGGCCGCGTCGCCGCCGTACTGGGTGATGACGGAGGCCGGCAGCTTCATGTCGCGGCCCATCTGCTCGATCGCCGCGGTGGCGTCGCCCAGCGGCACGTCGGGCGCCAGGTTGAAGGACAGCGTGATCGCCTGGAGCTGACCCTGGTGATTGATCGCGATCGGGCCGACCGTGCGGCGCACGTTGGCAAAGCTCGACAGTTTCACCAGCTGGCCGCTCTTCGAGCGCACCGATACCTTCGACAAGGCGTCGTCGTAATAACGGTCGGCTTCGGCCGCTTCCAGGATCACGTAATAGCTGGCCGCGGTCGAATAGATGGTGGACACCTGGCGCTCGCCGAAGGTGGCGTACAGCACGGTGCGCACGTCAGCCATCTCGACGCCCAGCAGGGCCGCCTTGTCGCGGTCGATGTCGAGCGTGGCCTGCAGGCCGCGGTTCTGCGAATCGCTGGTAACGTCGCGGAAGATCGGGTTGGCACGCATGCGCTCGAGGAACTGGTCGGCCCAGCCGCCGATTTCGCCGCCGGAGACGCTTTGCAGCGAGTACTGGTAACGGCTCTTGCTTTGGCGGCCGCCCAGTTGCAGGTTCTGCACCGGCGCCATGTACACCTGGACGCCGGCGACGCCGCGCGTGGCCTTGCGCAGTTCGTCCAGCACCTGCGGCATGGCCGGACGCTCGGAGCGCGGCACCAGCACCAGGAACATGCGTCCGGTATTGCCGCCGCCGGTGAACGAGGTGACGTCCTTCACGTGCTTGTTGGCGCGCATGATGTCGACGACCTTGCCCTGCAATTCCATCAGCTTGGCCGACGAGGTGTCTTCCGCGGCCTCCACCGTGACCCGCAACTGGCCCAGGTCTTCCTCGGGGAAGAAGCCCTTCGGCATGGTCGAGTACAGCACCCCGGTCAGCACCACGGTACCGACCGCCAGCATCAGCACCAGGAAACGATGCCGCAGCGCACGGTCCAGGCTGCGCGCGTAGCCGTTGCGCACGCTCGTGAACAGGGCTTCGAAACGGCGGCCGATCCAGGACATCTCGTGCGGCTCGACATGGCCGCCGCCCTTGAGCAGACGCGAGCACAGCATCGGCACCAGGGTCAGTGACACCGCCGCCGACACCAGCACCGCCAGGCCGACGATGACGGCGAACTCGCGGAACAACAGGCCGATCACGCCCGGCATGAAGAAGATCGGGATGAAGACGGCAACCAGCGAGATCGAAATCGAAATGATGGTGAAGCCCATCTCGCGCGAACCGACCAGGGCCGCGTGGAAGGGTTTTTTCCCCAACTCCATGTGCCGCACGATGTTTTCGAGCACCACGATGGCATCGTCGACCACCAGGCCCACGGCCAGCGTAATACCCAACAGCGAAATGTTGTCGAGGCTATAGCCGAACGCATACAGCAGCGACAGCGCGCCCAGCAGCGAGATCGGCACGGTGACCGCCGGGATCAGGGTCGCGGCCAGGCGATGCAGGAACAGGAAAATGACCAGGATGACCAGCACGATGGTGCCGGCGAGCGTCAGGTTGACGTCGTGGATCGCTTCACGGATCGAGACCGAGCGGTCGTTGACGAGGTGGATCTTGATCGAGGCCGGCAGCTGCTGCTCGAACTTCGGCAGCAGCGCGCGCACGGCATCGACCACCTGCACGGTATTCGCGTTCGGCTGGCGCTGGATCATCAGCACGATCGAGCGCTCGCCGTTCAGGCTGCCCGCCGCCTTGACCGACTGGTAGCTGTCTTCGACGCTGGCCACGTCCTGCAGGCGCACCGGCATGCCGTCGCGGGTGGCGACGATCAGCTTGGCGAAATCGGCCGCCTTCATCAGCTGGCCCCCGCCCTGGATGGTGAGCGTCTGCGCCGGACCGTCGAGCACGCCCAGCGGCGCGTTCGAGTTGGCGGCGCGCAGCGCGGTCGCCAGTTCATCCATCGAGATGTTGCGCGCGTTCATCAGGTCGGAACGGGCGCGCACGCGCACGGCGAAGCGCTTGCCGCCGTTCACCGTGACCTGGGCGATGCCCGGCAAGGTCGAGATCGCCGGCGAAATCATGTTCTCGGCGTAGTCGTTCAGCTCCGACAGGTTCATCGACGGCGAGGTCATGTGCGCGAACAGGATCGGGGCGTCGGCCGGATTGATCTTGCGGTAGGACGGCAAGTCGGTCATTTCCAGCGGCAGCTGGCGCTGGGCAACAAGCAGCGCGGCCTGGACGTCCACCGCCGCCTTGTCGACGTCGATCGCGGTGTCGAATTCCAGCGTCAGCGAGGTGCTGCCCTGGGTGCTGGTCGAGGTGATCAGCTTGATGCCGGCAATGGTGGAAAACTGCTTCTCGAGCGGCAGCGCCACCGAGGACGCCATCGTCTCCGGGCTGGCGCCCGGCAGGTTGGCGTTGACGTTGATGACCGGCGTGTTATAGCTGGGGAGCGCCGCAACTGGGATGTGCATGTAGGCAAGGATGCCGACCAGCACCAGGCTGATCGACAGCAGCACCGCCATCACGGGACGGCGGATACACAGTTCGGACACATTCATGCCGCTTTATCCTTTCCCGCCGCAGTTGCACCCTGGGCGCCCTGGGCGCCCGGTCCCTTGGCGCCAGCCACCGGAGCGCCGGCCGAGCGTACCTTGCCGCCCGGACGCAGGTTCTGCTTGCCTTCGGTAATGACCTGTTCATTGCCGTTCAGGCCGCTCACCGCCGCGTTCAGGCCGAAGGCATGCAGGCGCGTGATCGGCACCATGCGCGCGGCGCCGTTCTCGGCCACGTAGACGAAAGTGCCCTGGGCATTGATGATAATCGCATTTTGCGGAATCACCACGGCGTCGCGGATCGTGCGCACGGTGACCCGGGTGTTCACGTATTGTCCTGGCCACAGCAGGCCCTCGCTGTTGCCGAACTGCGCTTTTACACGAATGGTGCCGCTGGTCGGATCGACCGTGTTGTCCACGAAGGAAAGCTTGCCGCTCACCGGCTTGGCCTCGCCGCCGGTGCTCGCCTCGACCGTGACCGCGCCCTGTTTCTGGGCGGCCAGCAGCGAGCCGAGACTCGATTCCGGCAGCGTGAACGCGACGTCGATCGGGTCGAGCTGGGTGACCGTGGTGAGCGAGGTGGCGGGCTGCACCAGGCTGCCCGGATAGACGTTGATGGCGCCGACGCGACCGGCCATCGGAGCGCGAATGGAGGTGTAGCTGGCGTTCACCTGGCTGGCGCGCGCCGCGGCGCTGCTGGCGGCCAGCGCGGCGCGCGCGGCGTCGACCTGGCTCTTCAGCGTATCGACGGCGCTTTGCGCCAGGAATTTCTGCGCCACCAGGTCCTGGCTGCGCTTGTACTGGCGTTCGAGGTCGGCCAGGGTGGCGCGGCCGCGCGCCACTTCCGCCTCGGCTTGCGCCACGCTGGCGCGGTCGCTGCGGTCGTCCAGCGAGAACATCAATTGTCCCGCTTTCACGAACTGGCCTTCCTTGATGTGCACTTCGCGGATCGTGCTGGTGGTCTGCGGACGCAGGTCGACCGTGCGCTGGGGCGTCACGGTGCCGTTGGCGGCGACGTCGACGCCGACGTCCTGGCGTTGCGGGCTGACCACGTTGACGGTGGTCGGGGGCATGGCGCCGCCCTTGCCGCCGGGGCCGCCCTGGCCAGACTGGCTCTCAGCAGAGGCGCCATGGTTCATGTACCAGGCGCCGCCGGCACCTGCGGCCACGACGATGGCGATGATTGCGAGCGTATTCTTTTTCATTCAAGTCCCTTACCGCGCGTGTCGGCGGCTTTATCAGTCAATGGTGCGATGAGATCAATCAGTATGACACCGGCATATGACGGCGCCAGAGCATCTCACAAAATTCACAGGGCAAGGCGCATCGTCGAAGACAGTACGCTAGTACGGCGAGACGATGCAACGCAGCCATGGGGATTTTTTGAGATGCTCATTTACTCGGGTAGTACTCGGGGAGCATCAGCGTGACTTCGAGGCCGCCCTCGGGATGGTTCGCCAATGCAATGCTGCCGCCGTGCTGCTCGGCGATGTTGCGGGCGATCGTCAGGCCGAGGCCGGTGCCGCCGGATTCGCGCGAGCGCGAGGTTTCGACGCGGTAGAACGGATCGAACACGCGCTGCATTTCCGCCTGCGGAATGCCGGGTCCGCCGTCGCGCACGCGGATGCGCGCAGCGCCGTTCACCCGGTCCACCGTGACCTGCGCCTGCTGGCCGTATTTCACCGCGTTGTCGATCAGGTTGCCGAGGCAGCGGCGCAGGTCGAGCGGCCGGCCCAGCAGCGCCATGTTCGAGCGCCCGGTCAGCGTGACGGCCTGGCTGGCGTCTGCCGCGTCGTCGCAAACGGAGTCGAGCAGCGAATCGAGGTTCACGCACTGCATGCTCTCGGTGGTATCCATGCTGCGCGCCAGGTCCAGCCCTTCGCGCACCATGGCCTGCATCGCCGACAGGTCGCCGATCAGGCGCTCCTGGAGTTCGTGGTCCGCCACTTTTTCCAGGCGCAGGCGCATGCGCGTGAGCGGGGTCTGCAAGTCGTGGGTGATGGCGGCCAGCATTTGCGTGCGCTGGAAAATGTACTGACGGATACGCGCCTGCATGGCGTTGAAGGCGGCGCTGGCCTGGCGGATTTCGCTGGCGCCGGTGAGGTCGAGCGGCGCGCGGTTGATGTCGTTGCCAAGGTCCTGGGCCGCCTGCGCCAGCTGTTTCAGGGGCCGCGTCGTCATGCGCGCGACCAGGTAAGCCAGGATGGCGATGCTCAGGAAAAACAGCGCCAGCACGGCGCGGTAGTCGGTTTCTGCGGAGACGAGACTACGCGGCGGCAGCACCGCCAGGTGCAGCTGCTCGCCGTCGCGCAGGCGCACGTTCAGGTTCTCGCAGGCGCCGCGCCATTCGGCGCTGAGCAAGCCGTACAGCAGCGGCATGCGCGGCGGATTTGCGCAGGCCGCCGGCGGGTTGGCGGCGGCCTCGATCCGGTATCCCTTGCCCATACGGTCGGACAGGGTTTTCGCGAACGGGGTCGGCGTCGTCGCCAGCGCTTGCGGTGGTCCCGCTTCGAGCTGCAGGCCGGGACGGTTGGCGACGCCGAGATAGGCACGGCGGGCCGAGGCCGGCACGATCTCGGTCGCCATGATCAGCTGCTCGGCGCGTTCGATCAGGGTCTGGTCGCGCTGGCGCTCGAGCACGCGCTGGCGCTCGACGTCGGCCAGCCACTGGGTCAGTGCCGCCGAAATCAGAATACCGAGGAGCAGGGTTGCAAAGACACGGCCCGTCATCGAGCCGAGGAAGGCTTTCACGTGGTCGGCTCCACGGTTACCTGGCCGGCCAGCACGTAGCCGCCATTACGCACGGTTTTAATTATTTGCGGCATCCGCGCATCCTCGCCCAGCTTCTGGCGCAGGCGGCTGATCTGGATGTCGATCGAACGGTCGAAGGGATCGGCGTCGCGTCCCTGCGTCAGGTTCAGCAGCTGGTCGCGGTTCAGCACGCGGTTCGGGTGTTCGAGGAACACGCGCAGCAGGCGAAACTCGGCGCCCGAGAGCATGATCACCATGCCGTCGGGATTGAGCAGGTGGCGCGCGGTGAGGTCGAGCGTCCAGCCCGAAAAGCGCATCTGCTGGACGTTCTCGGCCGGCGCATTCGAGGGCATCGCATGCGAGCGGCGCAGCACGCTGCGGATACGCGCCAGCAGTTCGCGCGGCTCGAAGGGTTTCGGGAGGTAATCGTCGGCGCCCATCTCCAGGCCCAGGATGCGGTCCAGCGGCTCGCTGCGCGCGGTCAGCATGATGACGGGCAGGCTGGAGGTGGCGCGCAGCTTGCGGCACAGGGTCAGGCCGTCGTCGCCCGGCAGGTTCAGGTCGAGCACGATCAGGTCGGGACGCGCCTCGTCGAGGATCTTCCACATCGCCACGCCGTCGCCGGCGGCCAGCGCGCGGTAGCCGTTCGACTCGAGGTAGTCGGCCAGCAACTGGCGGATGTCGCGATCGTCGTCGACGATGAGAATGGTAGATGGATTGTCCATGGTCGCAATTATCCTTGCTTCTATGGGGCATGAACAGCGGGTTTGTATCCGTATGTATATGAAATAACGAAGGAAACAAACTGATACAAAGAGTGTGGCAGCGGACACGCTGGGCTTACATTTTTTCGCGATGATGGATTCCGTGCAGTGAGTGGTTCACGCACAACTTCGACTGACTCACACACCAACAAGGACCCTGAAATGAACACCTTTCACAAAAATGTCTTGATCGCCCTGACCGCTTTCGGCATCGCCGGCGCCGCCGCCGCCCAGACCGCACCGGCACAACCGGAGCCAGGCCGCCATGGCCACGCCGTCAGCGCCGAACAGCGCGCCGCCTTCAAGGCCAAGCGCGCCGAGCGCCAGGCCGAGCGCGCCGCCAAGCTGCGCGCCGAGCTGAAGATCACGCCGCAGCAGGAACCGGCCTTCGCCGCCTTCCTGGCTGCGGGCAAGCCAGCCGCCGGCCAGCACGCACGTGCACAAGGCGACCGTGCCCAGCTGGCCGCCCTGCCCGCGCCGCAGCGCCTGCAGCAGCACATCGAGCGCCAGAAGCAGCGCACCGCCCGCATGGAGGCGCGCCTGGCCGCCCTGAACAACCTGTACGCCGTGCTGACGCCGGAACAGAAGCAGGTGCTCGATAGCAAAGCGATGCGCTTCGGCGGCAAGCACCGCGGTCACCGTGGCCATGGCGGCCATCATGGCGAGCGCGGCGCGGCAGTGCAGAGCTAAACTGTTTAGGTAATAAAACGACAAGGGATGCCATCGGCATCCCTTTTTTGCATTTGTACGTTGGACGCCCCCGGCTAATCGAGCTTTTGCAGCGACCCGAGGAATTTGTTGGCGCTCTGGTAGCCGATCACGCGGCTGTCGGGAATCTCGGTCCCGTCCTTGCCGAACAGGATGATGCCGGGCGGGCCAAACAATCCGAAACGCTTCAGCATCGCTTTGTCGGCCGCATCGTTGGCGGTGACGTCGACTTGCAACAGCAGCGTGTTCGCGAGTTTCGCCTGCACGGCCGGCTCGACGAAGGTCAGCTTTTCCATTTCCTTGCACGAGACGCACCAGTCGGCATAGAAGTCGAGCATGGCCGTCTTGCCGCGGTTGGCGGCGAGTACGGCGTCGAGCTCGGCGACGGTTTTCACGCGCTGGAACTGGAGCGCATGCTTCGGCGTACCGGTCAGGTGCGCCAGCGGCGCCAATGGGTCGCGGCCGCCGGTGGCAAGTCCTACCAGCTGCAGCGCGCCGAGGATGCCGAAGGCTGCACCGAACGCGATCGCCGCCCAGTGTCCGCGCCGGCTCAACAGCCAGGCGCCGTAGCCGAGCAGGAGCGCCGCCCACAGGATCATCTGCACCAGTGCCGGCAGCACGGGCGAGACCAGCCACAAGGCCATGCCCAGCATGAGCACGCCAAAAAAGCGTTTCACGGATTCCATCCAGGCGCCCGCGCGCGGCAGCAGCGAACCGGCCGAGACCCCGACCAGCAGCAGCGGGATGCTCATGCCGATCGCCATCGAGAACAGCGCTGCCCCGCCGACCAGCACGTCGCGCGTCTGGCTGATGTAGACCAGGGCGCCGGCCAGGGGTGCCGCCACGCAGGGGCCGACGATCAGGGCCGAGATCGCCCCCATCGCGAACACGCCGGCCAGCTTTCCTGAAGCCTGGCGTCCGGACGCGTTGGCCAGCTTCGTCTGCAGCGCGGCTGGCACCTGCAGCTGATAAAAGCCGAACATCGACATCGCCATCGCTACGATCAGCAAGGCGAAAGCGCCCAGTACCCAGGGGTTCTGCAGCGCGGCGGAGAGTCCCTCCCCGATCAGGCCGGCGGCGACGCCCAGGGCCGTGTAGACAATCGCCATGCCCAGCGAATAGGTGACCGACAATAGCAGGCCGCGCGAACGTTTTGTCTTGCCCTCACCCACGATGATGGACGACAGGATCGGGACCATCGGCAGGACGCAGGGGGTAAACGCCAGTCCCAGGCCGAGCAACGCGAAAGCGGGCACGATGGCGAGCAGGCGGCCGCCTTGCAGGATGGCACCGATGCTGGCCATGTCCGAAGGCGCGGTGGTCGTGGTGGGCGCCGGGCTGGAGACGCCCGGAGCCGGTGCCGGCGCCTCTTCAGCGGGCGCAGGTGCGGGCACCGACTCGGCTTGCGTGCTTCGGGGTCCGGGCGTGGAAGCGCTTGCAGGCCCTTCACTCAGCGGCGCCGAGGACAGCGCGATCGACGACTGCGGCGCAGCGTTGGCCCCAATCGGAATCGACGGCTGCGCTGTGCCGCCGCCAGCGGTCAGGCGCGCGCTGTGCTCCTGCGGCGGATAGCAGAGGCCGGCATCGGCGCAGCCCTGGCTGGTCGCGTTGAGGGTGAAAGCGCTGCCGCTCTCGACGGGAATCCGGATGGTGACGCTGCCGTGGTAGGTCTCGACATCCTTCTCGAAGGTCTGGTCATACTTGACCTTGCCTGGCGGGATCTGCGGCTCGTCCAGCTGGGCGCCGGTCGCCGTGAACTTGAAGCGCTCGCGGTACATGTAGTAGCCAGGGGCGATATCGTAGGTGACGACGGCCGTACGCTCGCCCTCCATGCGCGCCGAGAATTTGAAGGCGACAGCGGGGTCGAGGAAGTCCTCGGCGCGGCCTGGCGCGCAAAACAGGGCGAACGAGATGAACAGCAGGGTCAGCGCGGCAAGCAGGCGCTTGGGGGCTTCACGAAAACGGGCGATGAACATGACTTCCTTTGGTGGGACACGGCGCAGCAGCATGGTACACCGGCCGGGCGTGCGCGGTGAATCTCAGCCGTACAGGGAGCCGACCCATGCGGTGAATTGCCCAGCAAGGGCGGGCGGATTGGCCAGTTCGGTGAGACTCACGATCCTGTCGTGATACTCGAGCTCGTGAACGATGATCGGTATGGCGCGGCCGAACATCGCCTCGATCGCACCCGACGCATGCAGCGCGCGCGCAGCTGCGGCGCACATGTCGGCGAAGCGGGTGTCGATCTGCTCGGCGATTGCGAGACAACCGTCTTCATCGTCGTCGGCTTCCTCGTCGGTGTACCACAGGCCCTCGCCTTTCAGGACCTCTTCCAGGATCGCCTGCCCCGCGCTGTCCGGTTCAGGCACCCATACCAGTTCGTTCTGTAGCCAGAAGGCATAGTTCCATGCAGCTTCGCCGGCATCGGAGGCGGTCGGCCAGCCAGCGGACTGGCCTGGGGCCGGAGTACAGGCCTGCACTCGCGAGCGCGTGTTGTAGCCAACCTGCAGCAGCGGCTCGCGCGGCTCCGCTTGCGGGAGGTAGAACGACAGGGCGTACACATCCGCCAACTCGGCCGTATCGATGTGTGCGAGCGCCGCCTTTACGGCGTCATGCACGTATTCTTCGAAAGCGTTCATTTCTTGTCTCTGGACGATCGGGATGCTTGCGATGTTAACGCAGCGGCTCGACAGGCGAAAAAAAACCAGGCACAGGGCCTGGTTTTTTCATTCGCATGAAGCGATTTACTCGGCGGTCGGAGCTTCTTCAGCCGAGGTCACTTCCGGACGGTCCAGCAGTTCGACGTACGCCATCGGCGCGTTGTCGCCCACGCGGAAACCCATCTTCAGGATGCGCAGGTAGCCGCCGTTACGGTTGGCGTAACGTGGGCCGAGTTCAGCGAACAGCTTCTGCACCATTTCGCGGTCGCGCAGGCGGGCGAATGCCAGGCGCTTGTTGGCCAGCGTGTCGGTCTTGCCCAGGGTCAGGATCGGTTCGATGACGCGACGCAGTTCCTTGGCCTTTGGCACGGTGGTTTTGATGGCTTCATGACGCAGCAGCGAGACGGTCATGTTGCGCAGCATGGCGAGACGGTGGGACGAGGTACGGTTCAGCTTACGGAGGCCGTGACGGTGACGCATGGTACTTCCTTTCGAGTGTATAAATTCCAGTTCTTCGATCGTTCATGCCGGAGCATGACCGCGGACCGGTTATTGAGGTTTAAGACTGCCCGGACAACATTGTCCGGGCAGGTACTGCGAATTACTTCTCCAGACCAGCTGGCGGCCAGTTCTCGAGCTTCATACCCAAGGTCAGGCCGCGCGAAGCAAGGACTTCCTTGATTTCGTTGAGCGACTTGCGGCCCAGGTTCGGCGTCTTGAGCAGTTCGTTTTCCGAACGCTGGATCAGGTCGCCGATGTAGTAGATGTTTTCTGCTTTCAGGCAGTTTGCCGAACGGACGGTCAGTTCCAGGTCGTCCACCGGACGCAGCAGGATCGGATCGACCAGCGGAGCACGCGATGGTGCTTCGGCGGCGGCTTCCGTGCCTTCCAGGGCAGCGAACACGTTCAGCTGGTCAACCAGCACGCGAGCCGACTGGCGAATCGCCTCTTCCGGGGTGATGACGCCGTTGGTCTCGATGTTGATGATCAGCTTGTCCAGGTCGGTACGCTGTTCGACGCGAGCCGATTCGACTGCGTAGGACACGCGGCGCACTGGCGAGAACGATGCGTCCAGGATGATGCGGCCGATCGTCTTGTTGGTGTCTTCCGACAGGCGACGGACGTTACCTGGGACATAACCACGGCCTTTTTCGACCTTGATCTGCATGTCCAGCTTGCCACCGGCGGTCAGGTGAGCGATCACGTGATCCGGGTTGATCAGTTCCACGTCATGCGGCAGATCGATGTCCGATGCCAGGACGGCGCCTTCGCCTTCCTTTTTCAGGGTCAGGGTCACGGAGTCACGGTTGTGCACCTTGAACACGACACCTTTCAGGTTCAGCAGCAGGTCGACGACGTCTTCCTGCACGCCGTCGAGCGACGAGTACTCGTGCACGACGCCGGCGATGGTGACTTCGGTCGGCGCGTAGCCGATCATCGACGACAGCAGGACGCGGCGCAGCGCGTTGCCCAGCGTGTGGCCGTAGCCACGCTCGAACGGCTCCATCACGACTTTGGCGTGACCGGCGCCCAGGGCTTCGACGTCGATGATACGTGGCTTCAACAAACTATTTTGCATGAAATGTCCTTTTCAATACCCTCGGCTCGTTACACCGATAAGGCTGATGGCTTATTAAAATCTTGAAACAGAACGTAAAAAGCAGATTCGCCCTCTCGCATGCGAGTAGGCGAATCTGCTGTCTTACGATTAACGCGAGTACAGTTCGACGATCAGTGCTTCGTTGACGTCGGCGGCGATCTCGTTACGCTCTGGGAACGAACGGAAGGTGCCTTCCATCTTCTTGGTGTCGACCGACAGCCAGCTCGGCATGCCGATCTGTTCAGCCAGCGACAGCGCTTCGACGATACGCACTTGCTTCTTGGCCTTTTCGCGGACGGCGATGACGTCGCCGGTCTTGACGGCGTACGAAGCGATGTTCACGACGTTACCGTTGACGGTGAAGGCCTTGTGGCTCACCAGCTGACGCGCTTCAGCGCGGGTCGAGCCGAAGCCCATGCGGTAAGCGACGTTGTCCAGGCGCGATTCCAGCAGCTTCAGCAGGGTTTCGCCGGTGTTGCCCTTGCGGCGCGACGCTTCTGCGAAGTAGCGGCGGAACTGGCGCTCGAGGATGCCGTACATGCGCTTGACCTTCTGCTTTTCACGCAGCTGGTTGCCGTAGTCCGAGGTGCGCGCACCCGACTTGACGCCGTGCTGGCCTGGCTTGACGTCCAGTTTGCACTTCGAGTCGAGCGAGCGGCGTGCGCTCTTCAGGAACAGGTCGGTGCCTTCACGGCGCGACAGTTTTGCTTTTGGTCCGATATAACGTGCCACGTTGAATCCTTTAATGTATTAATCACGCCCCAGAGGCATCCTTGAGGATGCGGCAGGCGCTAGTCCGACCCGATAGCGAGCGGACGTGGCTAAAAAATAAACCCCGAGCGAGAGCCCGAGGCGACAACAGCCGGGCAGTATACCCGAATTCGGGTCACTGCACCGGCTTTTGCTACTGCTTACTGCTCAAGCGGTGTACCGAAAACAACTGGGCAGCAGAACTGCCCGGCCGTTATTAGATACGACGACGCTTTGGAGGACGGCAGCCGTTGTGCGGAACTGGCGTCACGTCCTGGATCTCGGTGATCTTGATACCCAGGTTGTTCAGTGCGCGGACAGCCGATTCACGGCCTGGGCCTGGGCCCTTGATGCGCACTTCCAGGTTCTTCACGCCGCTTTCCTGTGCGACCTTGCCGGCTGCTTCAGCAGCGACCTGAGCTGCGAACGGAGTCGACTTACGCGAGCCTTTGAAGCCTGCGCCACCCGACGTCGCCCACGACAGAGCGTTGCCCTGACGGTCGGTGATCGTGATGATGGTGTTGTTGAACGAAGCGTGGACGTGGGCGATGCCCTCAGCCACGTTCTTCTTGACTTTCTTGCGAACGCGCGCTGCTGCTGCGCTGCTTTGTTGCTTAGCCATGGTCAGTTCCTATTATTTCTTCAGCGATTGAGCGGCCTTACGCGGACCTTTGCGGGTACGTGCATTGGTACGGGTACGCTGGCCGCGCACTGGCAGGCCCTTACGGTGACGCATGCCGCGGTAGCAGCCCAGGTCCATCAGACGCTTGATGTTCATGGACAGTTCGCGGCGCAGGTCGCCTTCCACGACAAACTTCGCAACTTCGTCACGCAGTTTTTCGAGTTCGTTGTCGTCCAGGTCCTTGACCTTCTTGTTGGTCGCGATACCAGTCGCGTCGCAGATCTTCTGCGAACGTGGACGGCCAACACCGTAGATCGCCGTCAGGCCGATAACAGTGTGCTGATGATTTGGGATGTTAACCCCTGCAATACGTGCCATTCGTTATTCCTCTTAACCTTGACGCTGCTTGTGACGCGGCTCGACGCAGATCACGCGGACCACGCCCTTGCGCTTGATGATCTTGCAGTTGCGGCAGATCCGCTTGACTGAAGCATTAACTTTCATTTTGTACTCCTGGTGAGATTACTGAATATTTTTTACTTGGTGCGGAATACGATGCGCGCCCGGGACAAGTCGTACGGCGTGAGTTCCACCGTTACCTTGTCTCCCGGGAGAATGCGGATATAGTTCATCCGCATTTTACCCGAGATATGACCCAGGACCACATGCCCGTTTTCCAGCTTTACGCGAAATGTCGCATTTGGGAGATTCTCGAGAATCTCGCCTTGCATTTGGATGACGTCGTCTTTTGCCATTCGGTCTCTTCACTCCCCGCTTATCGCGTCGGAATTCCGCCCTTGAAGTTCGCCTTGCGCAGCAGCGATTCATATTGCTGCGACATGACGTAGTTCTGCACTTGTGCCATGAAGTCCATCGTCACCACCACGATGATCAGGAGCGACGTGCCGCCGAAATAGAAAGGAACTTTCCAGAACGACTGCAGGGCCTCCGGCACCAGGCACACGAGGGTGATGTAAACCGCACCGGCGAGGGTCAGGCGCATCAGGATCTTGTCGATGTAACGGGCCGTCTGGTCACCTGGACGGATGCCAGGAACAAACGCACCGCTCTTCTTCAAGTTGTCCGCCGTTTCCTTGCTGTTGAACACCAGCGCGGTATAGAAGAAGCAGAAGAAGATGATCGCCACCGCATACAGCAACGCGTGGATCGGCTCACCGGTACCGAGCGAAGCAGCGAGGTCCTTCAGGAACCCGATGACCGGGCCGCTGGAGTCCTTGCCTCGCGTGTACCAGTCGACGATCGTCGCCGGGAACAGGATGATCGAGGACGCGAAGATCGGTGGAATCACGCCGGCCATGTTCAGCTTCAGGGGCAGGTGGCTGGTTTGGCCACCGTACACCTTGTTGCCGACCTGGCGCTTGGCGTAATTCACGAGGATCTTGCGCTGCCCGCGTTCAACGAACACGACTGCATACGTAACCGCCACCACCAGGATGACGATGAAGATCGCGGCGATGCTGCTGATCGAACCGTTCGAAACCAGGGTGAACAGGCCACCCAGTGCCGACGGCAGACCGGCTGCGATACCGGCGAAAATAATGATCGAGATGCCGTTGCCGAGGCCACGTTCGGTGATCTGCTCGCCCAGCCACATGAGGAACATGGTGCCGGTCAAGAGGGTCACGACCGTGACGAAGCGGAAGCCCATGCCCGGGTCGATCACGAGGCCCTGCTGGGCTTCGAGCGCGACGGCGATGCCGAACGCCTGGAACAGAGCCAGTGCCACCGTGAAGTAACGGGTGTACTGGGTGATCTTGCGGCGCCCTGCTTCGCCTTCCTTCTTCAGCGCTTCGAGCTGCGGCGAAACGATCGACCCCAGCTGCATGATGATCGAAGCCGAAATGTAGGGCATGATCCCGAGTGCGAACACGGTAAAGCGGGACAAGGCACCACCCGAGAACATGTTGAACATGCCCAGGATGCCGCCTTCGTTCTGCTTGAACAGCGACGCCAGCGCTACCGGGTCAATCCCGGGAACCGGGATGTGAGCACCGATGCGGTACACGACCAATGCGCCAAGCAAAAACCACAGCCGACCCCAGGGGAAGCCGGCGGCGGCGCTTTTACCAAGTTGTGAATTAGTCGCCAATTTTTGCTCCGATCAGGCAGGATCGCAATTAAGCGACCGAACCGCCAGCTGCTTCGATGGCCGCTTTCGCGCCCGCGGTCGCCTTCAGGCCCTTGAGGTTCACCGCCTTGGTGATCTCGCCCGACAGGATGACGCGCACGTCGCGTGCCACCACCGGCAGGATGCCTGCTTGCTTGAGCACCAGGATGTCGACGTCGCCGACGGCCAGGTTGTTCAGGTCCGACAGACGCACTTCAGCCTTGAACGTAGCGTTCAGCGACTTGAAGCCGCGCTTCGGCAGACGACGCTGCAGAGGCATCTGACCGCCTTCGAAGCCGACCTTGTGGAAGCCGCCCGAACGCGATTTCTGACCCTTGTGACCGCGACCGGCGGTCTTGCCCAGGCCCGAGCCGATACCGCGGCCGACGCGACGCTTCGCGTGCTTGGCGCCGTCAGCTGGTTGAATGGTATTCAATTCCATTGTTTTCTCCGTTAGGTAAGCCCGAAGGCTTACCCGACTACTTTAACGAGGTACGAGACTTTGTTGATCATGCCACGCACCGACGGGGTGTCCTGCAGCTCGGAAACCGAGTTGACGCGGCGCAGACCCAGACCACGCACGGTAGCGCGGTGGTCTTGACGGGTGCCGATCAGGCCCTTGACCAGTTGTACTTTGATGGTGTTTGCCATTGTCTTCACCTTAGCCCAGGATGTCTTCGACCGACTTGCCACGCTTGGCGGCGATGTCGGCGGCGGTGCTCATCTTCGACAGACCGTCGAGGGTTGCACGCACCAGGTTGTACGGGTTCGACGAACCGGTCGACTTGGCGACCACGTCGGTCACGCCCATCACTTCGAAGATAGCGCGCATTGCGCCACCAGCGATGACGCCGGTACCAGGCTTGGCTGGCGACATCATGACGCGCGAGGCGCCGTGACGACCGGTGACGGTGTGGTGCAGGGTACCGTTCTTGAGGGGCACCTTGATCAGGTTGCGGCGGGCTTCTTCCATTGCCTTTTGCACGCCGACAGGAACTTCCTTCGACTTGCCTTTACCCATGCCGATGCGGCCATCGCCGTCACCGACAACGGTCAGCGCTGCAAAACCCATGATACGACCACCCTTGACCACTTTGGTCACGCGGTTGATCGCGATCATTTTTTCGCGCATGCCATCATCCGGCTTGTCGCTTGCCATTTTCGCTTGCATTTTTGCCATGACGATTCTTCCTTAGAACTTCAGACCGGCTTCACGCGCGGCTTCTGCCAGCGCCTTCACACGGCCGTGGTAACGGAAACCCGAACGGTCGAATGCGACTTCGGTGATCCCTGCTTTCAGTGCTTTCTCTGCGACGCGCTTGCCAACCAGGGCAGCAGCGGCGGCGTTGCCGCCCTTGCCGCTTTGACCGGCCAGTTCGGCGCGCACGTCTGCTTCCAGCGTCGAAGCCGAAACCAGGACCTTCGCATCCGGGCTGATCAGGTTCGCATAGATGTGCAGGTTGGTGCGGTGAACCGACAGGCGGTTCACGCCTTGCTGCGCGATCTTGATGCGGGTTTGGCGTCCGCGACGCAGACGCGATTCTTTCTTGTCCATCGTCAGCTCCGATTATTTCTTCTTGGTTTCTTTAAGCTTCACCACCTCGTCCGAATAACGGACGCCCTTGCCCTTGTAAGGCTCAGGGGAGCGGTAAGCGCGCACTTCAGCGGCAACCTGGCCGACCTTTTGACGATCGATACCCTTGATCAGGATCTCGGTCGGGGTCGGGGTTGCAGCCGTGACGCCTTCCGGCATCGCGTGCAGCACCGGGTGCGAGAAGCCCAGCGACAGGTTCAGGGCGTTGCCCTGCACTGCTGCCTTGTAGCCCACGCCGACCAGGTTCAGCTTCTTCTCGAAGCCCTTGGTCACGCCGGTCACCATGTTGTTGACCAGAGCACGCAGGGTACCCGACATGGCGTTCGATTCACGCGAATCGTCCACCACGTCGAAGGTCAGCGTGCCATTGTTGTTTTCTACCTTGACCAGGCCGTTCAGCGGCTGGGTCAGGGTGCCCAGTGGGCCTTTGACCGTGATCGCTGCTGCAGTGATCGCCACTTCGGCGCCAGCTGGGACAGCGATTGGCATCTTAGCTACTCGAGACATCGTCTACTCCTTAAGCCACGTAGCAAATCACTTCGCCACCGACACCGGTAGCGCGTGCTTTGCGATCAGTCATCACGCCCTGTGGGGTCGAGACGATTGCCACGCCCAGGCCGTTCATGACCGACGGGATTTCATCCTTGCCCTTGTAGATGCGCAGGCCAGGACGGGAAACGCGCTCGAGGCGCTCGATAACCGGACGGCCGGTGTAATACTTCAAACCGATTTTCAGTTCCGACTTGCCACCTTCGGTGGACACGGCGAAATCTTCAATGTAACCCTCGTCCTTCAGGACGTTGGCAATTGCAACCTTCAGCTTCGACGACGGCATAGCGACGTTAGTCTTCTGCACGCCTTGCGCGTTGCGAATGCGGGTCAGCATATCGGCGATAGGATCGCTCATACTCATTGCTTATTCTCCTATTACCAGCTGGCTTTAGTCATACCCGGGATTTCGCCTTTCATGGCGAATTCGCGGAGTTTGGTACGGGCGAGGCCGAATTTGCGGAACGTGCCACGTGGGCGGCCGGTCATGGCGCAGCGGTTACGCTGGCGGGTCGGCGCCGAGTTACGTGGCAGTGCCTGCAGCTTCAGGCGCGCTTCGTAACGCTCTTCTTCGGTCTTCGACTGGTCGTCGATGATTGCTTTCAGAGCTGCACGCTTTGCGGCGAATTTCTCCACCAGGTCTGCACGCTTCTGTTCGCGGTTAATCAGTGCAAGTTTTGCCATGCTCTTAGTTCCTGAACGGGAATTTGAAGGCGGCGAGCAGCGCTTTGGCTTCTTCGTCGGTCTTAGCGGTGGTGGTGATCGAGATGTTCATGCCACGCAGCGCGTCGATCTTGTCGTAGTCGATTTCAGGGAAGATGATCTGTTCCTTGACACCGATGTTGTAGTTGCCACGACCGTCGAACGATTTGCCGTTCACACCGCGGAAGTCACGCACGCGCGGCAGGGCCACGGTGATGAAGCGGTCCAGGAACTCGTACATGCGGGCGCCACGCAGGGTCACCATCGTACCGATCGGGTAGCCTTCGCGGATCTTGAAACCTGCGATTGCCTTGCGCGACTTGGTGGTCACTGGCTTCTGGCCGGCGATCTTGGTCAGGTCGCCGACTGCGTGCTCGAGCACTTTCTTGTCAGCGACGGCTTCACCAACACCCATGTTCAGGGTGATCTTGGTCAGGCGTGGCACTTCCATCACCGACTTGTAGCCGAATTTTTCGGTCAGGTCAGCGACGACTTTGTCTTTGTAGAATTGTTGGAGACGGGCCATTTCTTACACCTTCACTTCTTCGCCGGAAGACTTGTAGACGCGGACTTTCTTGCCGTCCTGGTCTTTGAAGCCTACGCGGTCAGCCTTGCCGGTCGCGGCGTTGAACAGCGCGACGTTGGAGACGTGAATCGGCATCGCCTTGTCGACGATACCACCTTGGACGCCGGTCATCGGGTTCGGCTTGACGGCCTTCTTGGCAACGTTCACGCCATCGACGATCACGTGCTCGGCGTCGACGCGACGCGAAACCACGCCACGCTTGCCCTTGTCTTTACCGGCCAAAACGATGACTTCGTCGTTTTTACGAATCTTATCCATTACGACTCCTTACAGTACTTCAGGTGCCAGGGACACGATCTTCATGAACTTTTCAGTGCGCAGTTCGCGGGTCACTGGTCCGAAGATACGGGTGCCGATCGGTTCCAGCTTGGCATTGAGCAGAACGGCGGCGTTGCCGTCGAACTTCACCAGGGAGCCGTCTTGGCGGCGCACACCTTTGGCGGTACGCACAACCACAGCGTTATAAATTTCACCTTTTTTGACACGGCCACGTGGCGCAGCAACCTTGACGGTTACCTTGATGATGTCGCCAATGCTCGCATAACGGCGCTTGGAGCCGCCCAACACCTTGATGCACAAAACTTCTTTTGCACCGGTGTTGTCGGCTACTTCGAGCCGGCTTTCAGTTTGAATCATAGTATTTTCTTTCCCAACTTAAGCCGAAGAAACCCCACGGAGAACCGTAGGCCTGCGGTCAGTCTTGGTCCCGCCGGAGCGCCCCTGCTGGAGCACACGATTGGGTGATTGGACTTTCCAATTAACTTCGTACAGGCCGCAGTTACCGAGGGGGACAAACTGCGGCAACACATGAACGAAGCCCGCTAGTATCCCAGATACCAGCGGGCCACGCAAGACAAATTTTGCTAGTGCTTACAGAACCTGTGCAACCTGCACAACACGGGTCACAGTCCAAGCTTTCGTCTTCGAGATCGGACGACCTTCCGCGATCTCGACCGTGTCACCGGTCTTGGCCTGGTTGGTCTCGTCGTGCGCGTGATACTTGTTCGAGCGCACGATGATCTTGCCGTACAGCGGGTGCTTCACGTGACGCTCGATCAGGACGGTTACCGTCTTGTCCATTTTGTCGGACACGACCTTGCCGACCAGCGTACGCTTCAGCGCCGTTTTAGTGGTGTCGTTCATTTGGCTTCCTTCGAGTTCATCACAGTCTTCACACGCGCGATGTCGCGACGTACTTTCTTGAGCTGCGCGGTGTTGCCCAGCTGCTGGGTAGCGATTTGCATGCGCAGGCCAAACTGGGCCTTCAGCAGCTCACTCAGCTCCTTTTGCAGCGCTTCCTGGTCCTTGCCGCGGAG
The DNA here is from genome assembly GCF_004798585.1 of Massilia sp. Mn16-1_5. Lineage (GTDB taxonomy): Bacteria > Pseudomonadota > Gammaproteobacteria > Burkholderiales > Burkholderiaceae_D > Telluria. The sequence continues at coordinate 14,460 of NZ_PPXQ01000007.1, read as the reverse complement.
TTCCGATGCTTTCATATTCAACTCCTGTTATTGGCCGACCTGGCGCACCACGAAGGTGGTAGCCAGTGGCAGTTTGGCAGCGGCCAGGCGGAATGCTTCGCGCGCCAGTTCTTCTGCGACGCCGTCCATCTCGTACAGGACTTTGCCTGGCTGGATTTCAGCGACGTAGTACTCCGGGTTACCCTTACCGTTACCCATACGGACTTCGGCCGGCTTGTTCGAAATCGGCTTGTCCGGGAAGATACGGATCCAGATACGGCCGCCACGCTTGATGTGACGGGTCATGGCGCGACGTGCCGCTTCGATCTGGCGGGCGGTGATACGGCCGCGGGCAACTGCCTTCAGACCGAATTCACCGAACGAGACCGCGGTGCCGCGGGTGTGCGAAATGCCGGTGTTACGGCCTTTCTGCTCTTTACGATACTTCCTGCGCGATGGTTGCAGCATGCTTATTCTCCTGCTTTCTCAGCTGGTGCAGCAGCGGCCGGGGTCGCCAGCTTGACGGCTGGGCGAGCACGCACGGTAGGCGCTGCAGCTGGGCGGGCGCCGCCAGCTGGACGTGGGCCGCGCGATGGCTTGCCATCGTCACGACGTGGGCCGCGTGGCTTCTTCTCGTCCGGCGGGGTGTCGATGACCGGGGCTTCGCCGGTGACCGAACGGTCGCCCTTGTAGACCCAGACCTTGACGCCGATGATGCCGTACGTGGTCGATGCTTCGCTGGTGCCGTAGTCGATATCGGCGCGCAGGGTGTGCAGAGGCACACGGCCTTCGCGGTACCATTCGGTACGTGCGATCTCGATGCCGTTCAGACGGCCCGACGACATGATCTTGATGCCGACGGCACCCAGACGCATGGCGTTCTGCATGGCGCGCTTCATCGCGCGGCGGAACATGATGCGCTTTTCGAGCTGCTGCGAGATCGAATCGGCGATCAGCTGCGAATCGATTTCCGGCTTGCGGATCTCTTCGATATTGACGTGCACAGGCACGCCCATGATCTTCGTCAGCGACGACTTCAGCACTTCGATGTCTTCGCCCTTCTTGCCGATCACGACGCCAGGACGCGACGAGTAGATGGTGAAGCGCGCGTTCTTGGCTGGACGCTCGATGACGATGCGACCGACCGAAGCGTTCTTCAGCTTCTTCTTCAGGAAAGCGCGTGCTTCCAGGTCTTCCTTCAGCATGTCGGCGAAGTTGCCGTTGCCAGCGTACCAGCGCGACGCCCAGTTACGGGTGACCGCCAGGCGGAAGCCGGTTGGGTGGATTTTCTGACCCATCGTTTGCTCCTTAGTTACCGACAGTCACGTAGACGTGACAGGATTGTTTAGAAATGCGATCGCCGCGGCCTTTTGCACGAGCAGTGAAGCGCTTCAGGATCGGGCCCTTTTCGACGTAGATCTGAACGACTTTCAGCTCGTCGATGTCGGCGCCGTCATTGTGTTCCGCGTTGGCGATAGCCGACTCGAGAACCTTCTTGATGATGGTGGCGCCCTTCTTTGGGCTGAACTGCAGAATGTTGAGTGCTGCGTCAACTTTCTTGCCACGGATCATGTCGGCCACCAGGCGGCCTTTTTGTTCCGACAGGCGCACGCCTTTGAGGATAGCTTTAGTTTCCATTATTTTTTCGCCTTCTTGTCAGCGGCGTGGCCCTTGAACGTACGGGTCAGCGCGAATTCGCCGAGCTTGTGGCCGACCATGTTCTCGGAGACGTACACCGGCACGTGCAGCTTGCCGTTGTGGACAGCGATCGTCAGGCCGATGAAGTCTGGCGTGATCGTCGAGCGGCGCGACCAGGTTTTGACTGGCTTCTTGTCTTTGGTCGCTTGCGCGGCTTCGACTTTTTTCACCAGGTGGGCGTCAACGAACGGCCCTTTTTTCAATGAACGAGTCATGTGTTATCCCTTATTTCTTGCCGCGGCGCGAAACGATCATCGAAGAAGTGCGCTTGTTCGAACGCGTCTTCTTGCCCTTCGTCTGCTGGCCCCATGGCGACACTGGATGGCGACCGGCAGCCGTACGACCTTCACCACCACCGTGCGGGTGGTCGATCGGGTTCATGACCACACCGCGGACGGTAGGACGGACACCGCGCCAGCGCATTGCACCGGCTTTACCAATCTTGCGCAGGCTGTGCTCGGCGTTGCCGACTTCACCCACGGTTGCACGGCACTCGATGTGCACGCGACGGACTTCACCCGAGCGCAGGCGAACCTGGGCATAGGTGCCTTCGCGGGCCATCAGGACCACGGCGGCGCCGGCGGTACGGGCCATCTGGGCGCCCTTACCTGGCAGCATTTCGACGCAGTTCATCACGGTACCGACCGGGATGTTGCGGATCGGCAGGCAGTTACCGGCCTTGATCGGCGCTTCCGAGCCGTTCATGACGGTGTCGCCCACAGCCATGCCCTTGGTGGCGATGATGTACTGACGCTCGCCGTCCGCGTAGCACAGCAGTGCGATGTGCGCGGTACGGTTCGGGTCGTATTCGATACGCTCGACCTTGGCAGGGATGCCGTCCTTCTGGCGCTTGAAGTCGACCAGACGGTAGTGGTGCTTGTGGCCACCGCCGATGTGACGGGTGGTGATGTGACCGTTGTTGTTACGGCCAGCAGTCTTCGATTTCTTCTCAACCAGTGCTGCGAACGGACGACCCTTGTACAGGCCCTCGGTCACAACTTTCACCATGCCGCGGCGGCCTGGGGAGGTTGGCTTCATCTTAACGAGTGCCATTATTTAGCCTCCTCGACAAAATTGATTTCCTGGCCTGGCTTCAGGCACACGAAAGCGCGCTTGGTGTGGTTGCGGCGACCGGTGAAACGGCCCGAACGCTTGACTTTGCCTTCGCGGTTCACGGTCTGCACCGATTCCACTTCGACTTTGAACAGCAGTTCGACGGCAGCCTTGATTTCCGGCTTGGTCGCGTCAGGCAGAACCTTGAACACGATCTGCTCGTTCTTTTCCGCGACGAAGGTAGCTTTCTCGGAAATGACCGGAGCCATCAGCACCTTCATCAGGCGCTCTTCGCTAAATTTGATTGCGGTGCTCATGCGTACATCTCCTCGATCTTGGCCAGTGCAGCTTTGGTGACCAGGACTTTCTTGTAGAACACCAGCGACATCGGGTCAGCTGCTTTCGGCTCGACGACCAGCACGTTCGGCAGGTTGCGCGATGCCAGCAGCAGGTTTTCTTCGATGGTGTCGGTGATCACCAGGACCGATTCCAGGCCCATGCCCTGCAGCTTTTGCGACAGCAGCTTGGTCTTTGGGGCTTCGATCGACAGGTTTTCCACAACGCTCAGACGGCCTTCGCGGGCCAGCTGCGAGAAGATCGAGCAGATACCTGCGCGGAACATCTTCTTGTTGACCTTGTGGGTGAAGTTCTCGTCAGGCGAGTTCGGGAAGATACGGCCACCGCCGCGCCACAGAGGCGACGACGACATACCAGCACGAGCGCGGCCGGTGCCTTTTTGGCGCCATGGCTTCTTGGTGGTGTGGCTGACTTCTTCACGGTCTTTCTGCTTGCGGTTGCCGCTACGTGCGTTGGCAGCGTAGGCGACCACGACCTGGTGAATCAGGGCTTCGTTGTATTCGCGGCCGAACACGGTATCGGCAGCAGCAACAGCGGCGCCGGCTTGACCTTGCTCATTCAGGAGCTGAAGTTCCATATTTAAGCTCCTTTCTTGGCTTTGACTTTGACAGCCGGCTTGACGATCACTTGACCGTTCTTGGCGCCTGGAACGGCACCTTTCACCAGCAGCAGTTGACGCTCGGCGTCGATACGCGCGATTTCCAGGTTCTGGGTGGTGACGGTAACGTCGCCCATGTGACCGGTCATGCGCTTGCCTGGGAACACGCGGCCCGGATCCTGCGCCATACCGATGGAGCCAGGAACGTTGTGCGAACGCGAGTTACCGTGGGTCTGACGACCCGACGAGAAGTTGTAACGCTTGATGGTACCGGCGTAGCCCTTACCGATCGAGGTGCCTTGCACGTCGATTTTCTGGCCCACTTCGAACAGCGAGACATTGACTGCGTCGCCAGTTTTCAGTTCGGCTGCCTTGGCAGCGTCAACGCGGAATTCGCGCAGCATGGTGCCAGCTTCGACGCCTGCTTTTGCGTGGTGACCCGCAACAGCCTTGGTCACGCGGGAAGCGCGACGTTGACCGAATGCGACCTGGACTGCAGCGTAGCCGTCAGTTTCAGGAGTTTTGATTTGTGCGACACGGTTGTTCGACACGTCCAGCACGGTGACTGGGATCGAGTCCCCGTCATCCGTGAAGATGCGCATCATGCCAACCTTGCGACCGAGAAGGCCCAAGCTCATTTTTTCTCCATTCCCACCTACGATTGGGCGGGGGTAGTTGAACTACTAAAAACGTACAGGTCCTGAACAACGAACCCATACCGAAGCCGGCTAGTATAGCGCGCAAAAAGGCTTGACGCAACAAGAGAATCGGGGGTATGTCGCCCCTGTTGCGCGTTTATCGCGAGTAGTCTGGAGAAGAAGGAATCTGGCAAGGCTTGCCAGCACAGAAAAGGCACTTGAAGCGCCTTTTCTCTGCAGAGCATCGAGGCTCTGCGACATTTGGAATTTGGTGGGCGGTGCAGGATTCGAACCTGCGACCCCTTGGATGTCGACCAAGTATTCTAACCAACTGAACTAACCGCCCGGGGAGCCGCATTATGCCAAGGGTTGGAGCGGTTTGCAATAGCTGAGTTTATTTTGGTGCGGCTCTCGCCGGCCGGGCCAACACGACACGGCGTTTCGCGCGGGCATGCCCAGTGAATCCGCCGTTGAGGCCATTGGCCTCAACGGCCCCGTACGTTACGCAACTGCCACTGGCTGCGGTGCACCGTAGGGCGGGCATGCCCGCGCGGATGCATGCATGTCGCCACCGCCCGCCTAAGTCTTCCATAAGCCCGCATGTGTAATATCCGTCAATTAGCGTTATATTCACAGTGCGCATTCGCGGCGGCCGGACAGCCGCGCCACACGACCCGTTTCAATCACGAAAGGAGCTGTAATGGCAATCAGTCTGCAAAAAGGCGGCAACGTCAACCTCAGCAAGGAAGCACCGAATCTCACCAAGGTCGTCATCGGCCTGGGCTGGGACCCGCGCTCGACCGACGGCGCCGCCTTCGACCTCGACGGCTCGGCTTTCCTGCTGAAATCCGACGCCAAGGTCCGCAGCGACACCGACTTCATCTTCTATAACAACCTGAAGTCCTCCGACGGCTCGGTCGTCCACAACGGCGACAACACCACCGGCCAGGGCGAAGGCGACGACGAAACCGTCACCGTCGACCTGACCAAAGTGCCCGCCGATGTCGACAAGATCTCCTTCTGCGTCACCATCCACGAAGCGGACAACCGCCGCCAGAACTTCGGCATGGTCGGCAAAGCCTTCATTCGCTGCATGAACGCCAACGGCAACGCCGAAATCGCGCGCTACGACCTGTCCGAGGACAGCTCGACGGAGACGGCGATGATCTTCGGCGAACTGTATCGCGCCGGCGGCGACTGGAAGTTCCGCGCCGTCGGCCAGGGCTATAACGGCGGCCTCGGCCCCCTCGCCCGCTCGTTCGGCGTGAACGTCTAAGCCGTTCCTGCCAGACCCCGGTCCCGCCGCAGGGCGGGACTGCCCTCTTCCCTTGTAACAGAAGACACCCATGCGCGTCTGGTTCAACCGTGGCTTCTCCACCGTCCACACGGCGATCGATCTGATCCGCCAGGCGGACGTGGATGAGCGATTCACGATCATCCACAGCAATCCGAACCCGCGTACGCCCGCCGCCCGCCTGGCGCACGCTTTTCATACCGAACCGACCGGCCTCGCCACCGCCGACTACATCGACTGGTGCGCCGGCTTCTGCCGCGAGCACCGGATCGACATCTTCGTGCCGGGCCGCGAAGCGACCGCCATCGCCGGCGCCCAGGCCCGTTTCGAAGCGGCGGGCACGCGGGTGCTGAGCGCGGCCTCCGAACCCCACCTGCAACTCATCCACGACAAGGCCCGCTTCTATGCGGAGACGGCGCTGCCGGTCGCGCCAGTGGCCGAGTTCCGTCACTTCGAGGACGCCGCCGGTTTCGAAGCCGCCTACGACTTCCTGCGCCGGCGCCACGCGAAACTCTGTGTCAAACCCGCGCACTCGATCTACGGCCTCGGTTTCGCCGTCCTCGACGAGGAGAGAAATAGCGCCGAGCTGCTGATGGCGGGCGCCGAATACCACGTTTCCCTGGCCGACTTCCGCGCCGGCCTGGCCAGGCTGGAGACCTTCCGCAGCATGCTGCTGATGGAATACCTCGAAGGGCGCGAATACAGCGTCGACTGCGTCGGTGACAACGGCCGCCTGGTCACCGCCGTGGTGCGCCGCAAGTCAAACCAGGCCGGCGCCGGCCAGCGCATCGACCAGCGCGCCGACATCCTCGAAGCGACCGCCCAGCTGTGCGCCACCCACGGCCTGAACGGCATGTTCAATGTCCAGTTCCGCGAAGCCGCCGGCAAACCACGCCTCCTGGAGATCAATCCGCGCATGTCGGGCGGGATCGGCATGGCCTGCGTGGCCGGGCCTAACCTGCCGTACATTGCCCTGCGCGGCTTCGCCGACGGTTATGAAAGCCTGGAGATTCCTGCCGTGCGCGACGGCATCCGCGTCGCCGAATTGTCTCGCGCCGTGGAGCTGACATGAACGCGCGCAGCGAAACCATCCCCCTGCGTTTGACGCAGCAGCTGCCGACCGGCCTGCTGGAAGTCGAACTGCACGAAGGCGCGCACGAACTCGACGCGCTGCTCGGCTTTGCCGCGCGCGCCAATGCGAAACGCGGCTTCCTGTTCGTGAGTAAAGTGCTGGGCAAGCACTGGCCGGTGCGTCCCGCGCGCATGCTGGCGATCCACGAACGCCTGGCCGCTACCGTGCCCGCTGCGCCCGGCCCGGTCCTCTTCATCGCAATGGCGGAAACCGCCGTCGGCCTGGGCCAGGGCGTGTTCGAAGCCTGGCTGCGCGCCCACCCGGGACAGGAAGCCCTGTTCCTGCAGACGACGCGCTACCGCGTCGGCACGGGGCCGATCATCGAATTCGAGGAAGCGCATAGCCACGCGCCGCGCCAGTTCCTGCACATGCCGGCCGGCGCGCACGAGCAGGCGCTATTGAAAAGCGCCCGTACCATCGTGCTGGTCGACGACGAGGCCAGCACCGGCAACACCTTCCTGAACCTGACCCAGGCCTGCCGCCGCCTGAATCCGCAGCTCGAACGCGTGCATCTCGCCGTACTCGCCAACTTCATGGGTGCGGCTGCGACCGCGGCCTTGAGCGAACGTTTTACCGTGCCGGCGACGATGGGCGCCCTGGTCGAAGGCGCCTACCGGTTCACGCCCGCCGACTGCCCGTTTGACGCGGCCCCGGCCCAGCGTTACGAAGAAACGGCCGAACGCGGCGCCAGCACGGCGTTCGGCCGTCTGGGCCTGGCCCGTGCGCTGCGCACGCCGGAAGGGCTGGCGCGCGAACTGGCGGCCGGCATCAAGGCGAACGACAAGGTGCTGGTGCTCGGCACCGGCGAATTCATGCATCCCTCGACGCTGCTGGGCGCCGCACTCGAAGGCCTGGGCCTCGACGTCGTCGTGCAATCGACCACGCGCTCGCCCATTTTGACCTGGGGCGCGGTCCGGCATGCGCTGGGCCTGCCGGACAACTACGGCGAGGGCATCCCGAATTTCGTCTACAACGTGGCGCCCGGCCAGTATCAGCACGTGTTGATTTGCCACGAAACGCCGCCGAACGAGGCCCTGCTCGGCTTTGCCCGCACGCTCGATGCGCGCCTGTTCCACTATCACACCGAGGACGATGTTGAAGAAGTTCCTGTTCGCTGACCTGGACGACACCCTGTTCCAGACGCTCGAGAAATGCGCCGTGCGCGATGCCCTGGAGCCTGCCGCCTACTACAGCGACGGCAGCATCTGTTCGTTCACCACGCCGGCCCAGCGCGCAGTGTTTGATTTCATGAGCGCGGGCATGACCGTGATCCCGACGACGGCGCGCAGTCTCGATGCCTACCGCCGCGTCGACATCGGTTTTACCAGTTACGCGATACTCGACTTCGGCGGCATCATATTGAAACCCGACGGCAGCATCGAGCGCGACTGGCAGGGCCGCATGCACGGCTTCATGACGGCCGCCCTGCCCGGCCTGCAGGCGCTGGGGGCGCGCATCGAGAACTGGTGCGCGCGTACCGGCTACGGTGGGCGCCCGCGCCTGGTGGAGGATGGCGGCACGCCTTTCTTCGTCGTTGTAAAGGATCCGGACAAGGTCGCGCTGAACCTGGAGCGCGTCGAGCGCGAGGTGGTGTTGCCCTGGATCGCCGGCGAGGGCCGCGACTACTGCGTGCACCGCAACGGCAACAACCTTGCCGTACTGCCGCGCAGTCTGGACAAAGCGGATGCGGTTGCCTGGGTCACCGAACGCCTGCGCCGCGAACACGGTGAGATCGTCACCTTCGGCATGGGAGACAGCCGCTCGGACGCGCGCTTCATGGCCGATTGCGACTACGCCATCGTCCCGCGCCGTACGCAGCTGGCCAGGCTGGCGCTGGAGGCGCTGTGACCTTCGCCGGCAGCTATCTGGACAGCGATGTCCACTTCCTGCTCAAGCGGCTGCCGCTGGCCGATTTCGTCGAGGTGCAGGAGAAAGAGGCGCTGATCCAGTCGGGCCGGCGCCACTACAGCGAGATGCTTTCGCCCGAGCGCCTGCCCTCGGCGCGCTATCTCGCTCTATTCGAGCAGGCCTGCCGCCTGAACGGAGAGCGCATGGCGCGCGACTGCCTGCGCCTGGCGCAGCTGATCGCGGCGCGCCGCGCGGGGCCGGTCACGCTGGTCTCGCTGGCGCGCGGCGGCACGCCGGTCGGCGTCGTGCTGAAACGCCTGCTGGAGCGCGTCTGCGGCCGCGAAGCGACGCATTATTCCGTCTCGATCGTACGCGACCGCGGTATCGATGCCAATGCGCTGCGCCATATCCTGGCGCAGGGCCACGCGCCGTCTTCGATCGTGTTTGTCGACGGCTGGACCGGCAAGGGCGTGATCGCGCGTGAGCTGGCCGATTCGATCGCCCGCTTCAATGCGTCCCACGGCGTCGAGATCGATCCGGGCCTGCACGTGCTGTCCGACCTGGCCGGTGCCGCCGCCGTCGCCGCCTCCTGCGAGGATTACCTGATCCCGTCGAGCATCCTGAACGCGACAGTGTCGGGCCTGGTCAGCCGTTCGGTGCTCAACGAAGCGATCGGACCGGAGGATTTTCACGGCTGCGTGCTGTACGAGGATTTTGCGAGCGAGGACCGTTCGCGCAGCTTCGTCGACATGCTCGACGCCCTGGCTCCCGCGCACATTGAAACCGGAGAGCCCGTGGATGCGCGCGCCGCCGCCAGGCGCTCGCGCGCTTTTCTGGCGACCGCGCGGCACCGCTACGGCATCAATGACGTCAATCTGATAAAACCCGGCATCGGCGAAGCCACGCGCGTGCTGCTGCGCCGGATGCCGCGCCTGCTGCTGCTGCGCGATGCGCTGGATCCGGCGGTCGCGCACCTGCGCCTGCTGGCGGAAGAAAAGAAGGTGCCGGTCGCGATCGATCCGGCCTTGCCCTATCAAGCTGTTTCCCTGATCAGGAGTGCGTCGGATGCATAAATCGATGGGCGCGTCGCTGTACGTGCCGGCCAATCACAAGGACCTGCTGCAGATCGCGAACGGCGAGAAGCTGCCGCAGGCGCGCTCGCTGATCTTCTGTACCGAGGACTCGGTCGCCGACCGCGATCTCAGCTGGGCGCTGTTCAACCTGTCGGTCGTGCTGCAAAACATGCGCGGCGGCGTGCAGGCGGAGCGCTTCGTCCGCGTGCGCAACGCCGAGGTCCTGACGCGGGTGCTGGCGATGCCGGGCGCCGATAAACTGACCGGCTTCGTGATCCCGAAGGCGACGCGCCAGAATTTCGAGTCCTATTACCGCCTGGTGCGCGATACCGATCACATGTTGATGCCGACGCTGGAGACAAGCGAGGTGTTCAGCGAGCAGAAGATGGAAGCCTTCCGCGACCTGCTGCAGTCGCCCGGCGTGCGTAGCCGCATCCTGGCGCTGCGCATCGGCGGCAACGATTTACTCGCCCTGCTGGGCTTGCGCCGTCCGCGCGGCATGACCATCTACCGCACGCCGCTCGGCCCCGTGATCGCGCGCCTGGTGACGATCTTCCGTCCGCACGGCTTCATGCTCACCGCCCCGGTGTTCGAGCACCTCGATTTGCCTGAGCTGCTGGCGCAGGAAGTGAGCGAAGACATCGCCTACGGCATGGTCGGCAAGACCGCGATCCACCCGAGCCAGATCGGGCCGATCGAAGAGCACTACAAAGTGAAACCGCAAGACCTGGCCGCGGCGCGCGCCATCCTCGACGAGAACAGCCCGGCCGTCTTCAAGATGCACGACTCGATGTGCGAAGTCGCCACCCACCGCGCCTGGGCCGAGCGCATGGTCGCGCAATCACACTTATTTGGTGCCCATGGGGCCGCCGCATTGAATATCGAAAGGGAAGGACCATGAACGTTTTTGCACGCGGCCAGAAGGGCAAGCTCGCCGACCTCGGCGTTGGCAGCGCTTTCAATGTCGAACTCGACGTCAACGCGCCCGGCTTTGCCGTCGACGTTTCCTGCTTCGGGCTGGACGGCGCCGATAAACTCTCGGACGACCGCTACATGGTCTTCTACAACCAGCTGGCCAGCCCGGGCGAGGCGGTGCGCCTCACCCTCGGCAACCCGGCGCGCTTCAGCGTGAACCTCGACGCCCTGCCGGCATCGATCGCGAAACTCGTCTTCGTGGCAGCCATCGACGGCGCCCAGACCATGCGTGCGCTGGGCGCGAGCAGCCTGACGCTCGGGAACGCGCTGCGCTTCCCCTGGTCAGGATCGGACTTCGGCGACGAGAAGGCCGTGATCGTGGCCGAACTCTATCGCCGCGACGGCCAGTGGCGCTTCGGCGCCGTCGGCCAGGGTTTTAATGGTGGCCTGTCGGCTCTCTTGAAACACTTCGGCGGGACCGAGGCGGCGCCGGCGCCCTCGCCTGCCCCGGCCGCGCAGGCCGCGCCGAAAGTCTCGCTGTCGAAGGTGACGCTGGAAAAGCGCGGCGACAAGGTCTCTCTCGACAAGCGCGGCGCCGCCGGTTTCGGCCGCATCCACGTCAACCTGAACTGGAACCGCTCGGGCATGGGCGCGGCGCCAGCCCCGGTCCCGCAACAAAAGTCCGGCCTGCTCGGCCGCCTGAGCGAAGTAATGGGTGGCGCGGCGGGCGGACGCCGGCGCTCGGGCGGCATCGATCTCGACCTCGGCTGCATGTTCGAACTGAGCGACGGCCGCAAGGGCCTGGTGCAAGCGCTCGGCAATGCGTGGGGCGACTACGACCATGCGCCCTTCATGAAGCTCGACGCCGACGACCGCACGGGCGCCTCGAGCAATGGCGAAAACCTCTGGATCAACGGCGACCAGTTCGCCCAGATCCGGCGCGCGATCATCTTCAGTTTTATTTACGAGGGCGTCCCGAACTGGTCGGCAACCGATGGCGTGGTCACCATCGCCGTGCCGAACCAGGCGCCGATCGAGGTGCCTCGATGGCGGCGGCAACCAGATGATGTGCGCGATCGCGATGATCGAGAACCAGGGCGGTCAACTACAAGTGACCAAGATGACGGAGTACTTCGAGCAGCAGGGCCGCACCAGCGCGCACGAGCTGATGGACCGGCGCTTCAATTTCGGGCTACGCTGGACGACCGGCAGTAAGGACTAGGCGCCGCTGTGCATCGAGGTCGCCAGGCCTGCGGCAAAGACCGAGACGTCAGCCACGCTGGCCTGGCGTGTCACCGTCGCCCAGGTCGATCCGGCCCCAGCCGTGCAGCACGGCATCCTTGAATCTCGCCCAGGGCGGCAGTTCCTGCTCGTGGCGGGATGCCCAGCTGGCCTTGCGGCCCGCCGCGGCCGCCGTCCAGCGGCGCAGGTGCTGCTGGAAACTGTCCCGGGATTTGCTGACGGCTCCCTCGGTGCCCGGCCCGCGGTATCCGGCGCGGCGCGCCGGCTGCGGGTAGCACGCATTCCAATGCGTGCGGTAGTAAGGGTCCTCGTCGATCTCGGGAGCCGCGCCGGTCCAGCCGCGGCGAATGGCGGCTTGCGACTCGTCCCAGCGCGCGCCACCGTGATAGCGCTGTTCCCAACCGCGCCTGAGTTCGCGATCCACCTCGTCCCACGAGCGGTTGCGGTACTTTTCGCTGTTGTGCATCTCGGTGCCGTAGTGCTCGGCCGTGAGCGTGCCATCGACGGGAATCAGGCATCCGACCAGCCTTGCAGCCCGGTCCGCGTCGTCTGGCGACTCGGCCGTCAGCGTGAGTACGTGGCGAGTACCGGAAAGCGGGTCGGCGGCAAGGGAAAGCGCCGCGTCGGCACGGCTGAATCCCGCGGCAAGCAATTTGTAAAGCGCATGCTGCGCAGCGCCGCGGCCATCGAAGACCGCCTTCAAGGTCTGCCCCATGATGTTCTCCCGGTGGCCTGGTTTGGCTGTCGGCATCGATATCCAATCACCCGGTAGCCGCTTGCTCTTTCAGTATAGTGCGTCGAGTGCGGCGTGTTGAACTATCGCGCTTACGCGCCGCGGCTCCCAAGGCTCGCACCTGCAAGCGCGCTCGTCAGCTGCTGCGGCCGGTCGAGATACAGGAATACGTAGCGTACTTCTTCTCTCGCCACGCCGTGATGCGTGATCGCGCAGTCGACACCGGGCCGCAGGCGCAGCACGAGATTCGGCTTGTCGAACGGCGTAATGCTGACCATGTCGGCCGGGCGGCAGGGATTCGCCCTTCTCCACTGGACCAGGGATTGCGACAGCGGCTGGGCGTCGGCGATCGCATCTAGCGGAATGCGGGCGCTGGCGCGCGCACCGATGTGCAAATCGAGGTGGGTGTCGGTCAGCACGTGGTAGTCGTCGCGCACCATCCAGCGGTCGCCCAGCAGCCATACGAGGGTGTAGATGCTGGCGGCGGCCATGACAAGGTGGATGGTGCCGACGGCGTCTGGATCGCGAATCAGCAAGGGAAGAATCGCGGCGCTGAGAGGCAGTTCGATCAGGGTAGAAAACAGGCCGAAGGCGACGGCGGTCGAATAGGCGCCGCGCTGGTGATAGGTCAGCGCATTGCCGGCCGGGCGCGCCGGATTCGGCTGGCGGCGCAGCCAGCGGAAAAAGCCGGACCAGAGCGCGCGGTCGAGGCGGGCCATGCCGAGCAGTGCGGGGGGCAGGCATGCTGCCATGAAACGCGGCCAGCGTGCGCCTTCCGCACGCAGCCGCCGCAGACGGACGACGACGTCGGGAAACTGGGCCAAATCCTTTGCGATGAGCAGCAGCGGCGGTATGGCGAGCCCGAGCAGGCGGAGCGGTTCGCTCAACTGAGCGGGCATCAGCAGCCGCAAGGTGCCGATGCCGAAGAACAGAAGGTAGGCGTAGCCCAGGACACTTGTCCAGGTGGCCTCGTTGAGCTGTCTTGCATAGTGACTCGCAGCCTCCCGTACGCTCTTCATGCCAGCCTCCTGACGTGTTGTCAAAAATGATATTCCATCCTACCATAATTAACAACGAGCAATATTGACGCTACCGGATCGTAAACGGCATCGGGGCCGGGAAAGTCCGCCAGTTGGCGGCCCTTCCCGGCCCCGATTGCTTTCGGCTCGCGGATCGCTCCGCGTTCGCCAAAAAATTACTGCAGCTTGATTTCGACGTCGACGCCAGCTGGCAGGTCCAGCTTCATCAGTGCGTCAACGGTCTTGTCGGTCGGGTCCACGATGTCCATCAGACGCTGGTGCGTACGGATTTCGAACTGGTCGCGCGAGGTCTTGTTCACGTGTGGGGAACGCAGCACGTCGAAACGCTGGATGCGGGTCGGCAGTGGGACTGGGCCCTTGACCACGGCGCCGGTGCGCTTGGCGGTGTCGACGATTTCCAGTGCGGACTGGTCGATCAGCTTGTAGTCGAACGCTTTCAGGCGGATACGGATTTTTTGATTTGCGGACATGCTATTTCCTTGGAAAAGAACGAACCGGCTTTCAGAAGGGCCGGCAATGATTTGTCAGGTACTTCGGTACAGCAAAGGAGCGAGAGTATAGCATCGTTCCTCGTTAAACAGAGGGGGCAGAATGGAAATTCTGCCCCCTCTTGTTGTGCCGGCGGAACGAACCGCCGGCGATCAAACGCTATTAGGCGATGATCTTGGCAACCACGCCAGCGCCGACGGTACGGCCGCCTTCGCGGATTGCGAAGCGCAGGCCTTCTTCCATTGCGATCGGGTTGATCAGCTTGACGGTGATCGACACGTTATCGCCTGGCATGACCATTTCCTTGTCCGCTGGCAGCTCGATCGAGCCGGTCACGTCGGTGGTACGGAAGTAGAACTGCGGACGGTAGT
>NZ_PPXQ01000071.1 GCF_004798585.1 Massilia sp. Mn16-1_5 | reverse complement strand
AGGGAATTTGCTAATTAAATTTAAGGATTTTTTATGGCCCTGACCCTGAACGATGTTGAAAAAATTGCCAAGCTTTCCCGCCTGAGCCTGACCGAGGCGGAGAAGGCGCAAAATCTGCAGCAGCTCAACGATGTGTTTGCGCTGGTGGAGAAAATGTAGAGCGTTGACACCGAGGGCGTGGAGCCGATGGCGCATCCGCACGAAGTGGCCTTGCGCCTGCGCGCCGATGCGGTAACCGAGCACGATCATGCTGCCGAATATCAGGCGGTGGCGCCCGAAGTGCGCAACCGCCTTTATATCGTGCCGCAAGTAATTGAATAATAAATAAAACACTAAGTATTTTGAAAATATAAACCCCTTTCAGACGGCATGTGGAATGAACCTTCATCAAGAGGCCGTCTGAAAGGTTTGAAAATAATGAAATGACTGCATACACCTTAAAACAAGCCGGCGACATGCTGCAG
>NZ_PPXQ01000070.1 GCF_004798585.1 Massilia sp. Mn16-1_5 | reverse complement strand
CCTATCCTGACTACAAGGGTATCTAATCCTGTTTGATACCCGCACCTTCGAGCTTCAGCGTCAGTTGTGCTCCCGTAAGCTGCCTTCGCAATCGGAGTTCTTCGTCATATCTAAGCATTTCACCGCTACACGACGAATTCCGCCTACGTTGTGCATACTCAAGTGAACCAGTTCGCGCTGCAATTCAGACGTTGAGCGTCTACATTTCACAACACGCTTAATCCACGGCCTACGCTCCCTTTAAACCCAATAAATCCGGATAACGCCTGGACCTTCCGTATTACCGCGGCTGCTGGCACGGAATTAGCCGGTCCTTATTCGTATGGTACCTGCAAAAAAGCACACGTGGCTCACTTTATCCCCATACAAAAGCAGTTTACAACCCATAGGGCCGTCATCCTGCACGCTACTTGGCTGGTTCAGACTTTCGTCCATTGACCAATATTCCTCACTGCAGCCACCCGTAGGCGAGTAAT
>NZ_PPXQ01000068.1 GCF_004798585.1 Massilia sp. Mn16-1_5 | reverse complement strand
ATTACTCGCCTACGGGGGGCAGCAGTGAGGAATATTGGTCAATGGGCGAGAGCCTGAACCAGCCAAGTAGCGTGCAGGATGACGGCCCTCCGGGTTGTAAACTGCTTTTAGTTGGGAATAAAAAAAGGGACTTGTCCCTTCTTGTATGTACCTTCAGAAAAAGGACCGGCTAATTCCGTGCCAGCAGCCGCGGTAATACGGAAGGTCCAGGCGTTATCCGGATTTATTGGGTTTAAAGGGAGCGTAGGCTGGAGATTAAGTGTGTTGTGAAATGTAGACGCTCAACGTCTGACTTGCAGCGCATACTGGTTTCCTTGAGTACGCACAACGTTGGCGGAATTCGTCGTGTAGCGGTGAAATGCTTAGATATGACGAAGAACTCCGATTGCGAAGGCAGCTGACGGGAGCGCAACTGACGCTTAAGCTCGAAGGTGCGGGTATCGAACAGGATTAGATACCCCTGTAGTCGCGCGAGA
>NZ_PPXQ01000067.1 GCF_004798585.1 Massilia sp. Mn16-1_5 | reverse complement strand
TCTCGCGCGACTACCCGGGTATCTAATCCTGTTCGCTCCCCTGGCTTTCGCGCCTCAGCGTCAGTTTTCGTCCAGAAAGTCGCCTTCGCCACTGGTGTTCTTCCTAATATCTACGCCTTTCACCGCTACACTAGGAATTCCACTTTCCTCTCCGATACTCTAGATCAGCAGTTTCCATCCCATCACGGGGTTAAGCCCCGAACTTTTAAGACAGACTAACTGATCCGCCTGCGCGCGCTTTACGCCCAATAATTCCGGACAACGCTTGCCACCTACGTATTACCGCGGCTGCTGGCACGTAGTTAGCCGTGGCTTTCTATTCCGGTACCGTCAATTCCTCTAACTATTCGCAAGAGGACCTTTCGTCCCGATTAACAGAGCTTTACAACCCGAAGGCCGTCATCACTCACGCGGCGTTGCTGCGTCAGACTTTCGTCCATTGCGGAAGATTCCCCACTGCTGCCACCCGTAGGCGAGTAAT
>NZ_PPXQ01000066.1 GCF_004798585.1 Massilia sp. Mn16-1_5 | reverse complement strand
GAATTCGTCCTACGGGAGGCAGCAGTGGGGAATTTTGGACAATGGGGGAAACCCTGATCCAGCCATCCCGCGTGTGCGATGAAGGCCTTCGGGTTGTAAAGCACTTTTGGCAGGAAAGAAACGTCATGGGTTAATACCCCGTGAAACTGACGGTACCTGCAGAATAAGCACCGGCTAACTACGTGCCAGCAGCCGCGGTAATACGTAGGGTGCAAGCGTTAATCGGAATTACTGGGCGTAAAGCGTGCGCAGGCGGTTCGGAAAGAAAGATGTGAAATCCCAGAGCTTAACTTTGGAACTGCATTTTTAACTACCGGGCTAGAGTGTGTCAGAGGGAGGTGGAATTCCGCGTGTAGCAGTGAAATGCGTAGATATGCGGAGGAACACCGATGGCGAAGGCAGCCTCCTGGGATAACACTGACGCTCATGCACGAAAGCGTGGGGAGCAAACAGGATTAGATACCCTTGTAGTCAGGATAGG
>NZ_PPXQ01000065.1 GCF_004798585.1 Massilia sp. Mn16-1_5 | reverse complement strand
GGGATGTGTTTTCAGGCCCACAGATTAGCTTTCTTTTTCATGACGGGAAAATTACCTCCGGCCGATTTAGAGGTCGACCACATCAATGGCGATCGAGCGGACAACAGATGGGTAAATCTTCGTCTGGTTTCTCATGCGGTAAATATGCAGAACTCCAGAATACCAAAGCATAACACCAGCGGTCATCCTGGGGTCTTGTATGTCAAAGCTAATCGTAAATGGGCTGCTCGAATTTCAGTGAATGGGAGGATGGTTCAGCTGGGAGAATTCATCGAAAAACAGGATGCAATTGAATGCTACCTGGAAGCCAAAAGGACCAGGCATGAAGGATTTATTGGAATTGGAGGGAAAGCCGCGGTGCGCTAACACCAACGGCTTTCAGGTGGAATTAACTGGATCAATTCACAGGAGCAATTATGGCAAACACTGCCGAAGTAATCAATTTCCCTGTGCCTGACGTGGCACCTAAGGAGCCGCGCGTGGCAGATCTTGATGAT
>NZ_PPXQ01000006.1 GCF_004798585.1 Massilia sp. Mn16-1_5 | reverse complement strand
GCTGCATGAGCAAGCACGCGTCTATCTGCTGCCGGAGCGCCGAGCGCGCTCGTATCCGCGCGTCGTTAAACAGCCCAGATCCAAGTTTCCAATGAAAAATGCCAGTCAGCTTAACTGACTGGCATTAACCTGAGGGTCGGCTTTTTTACGTCCTGACGGTTTTGTTTTCGTAGGGTGGACTCCTGAGTCCACGCGGGACAGAATACGATCATTCGCGGCGCGCCCCAACTTCCATCAAGGCTGACCGGGCGCGTTAGCACAGTGGACTACGGTAAAGATATCGCGCAGCATACTGGGGGACAGCCTGGACTCGGAAACCCACCCTACATTACTGCCGCGGTAAGCGCGGGCAACGAAAAAGCCGACCGAGGGCCAGCGTTTTTTGCCCAGCTGCTACTCGACGGGAACCTACACCGCACACACCAGCGAGCGAACTCAGCCGCAAGGCTACAGTGCATCTCGTCAAGGAGGCGCGACATTGCGTCATCACAATCAAATGGCGCACTTGGGTGTTATCTTGATTGTTTCTTGCCTATCGACACTCGCCTCGCTATGCCACTCATGCCCCGAGCGCCAGCACTTTCCCTTCTGCTTGTTGCTCTAACTGGCGCTCCTGTGTTCGCGCATGCGGATACGGGAACCCTAGCCGAAGCGCGCCAAGCGTTCCGGTGCGCTTTTGTTATGAAAACGCTCACCACCGGAGTCAAGCCAGATACGGCAGAGCATACGCTAATGAACATTCGTGCCGGATTGTTCCTGCAGCGCGTTATCGAGCTAAAACCTCCCAAGGAACTCATGATGCAGGAACAGGAGAACCTGTTGGAGGACGTGAAAAAGGCCGCCACTGACAACAATGGGGTCGTTGGTCCCCTGCAAGATGAGAAGTTCTTCGAGCGCGAGGTGGAGCGCTGCCAGCCGCTATTGAACGCACGCGTCGATGCCTTGGCTGATCGCGTCCTCCACGAGAAAAAATAGCTGCCTAGCGAAGGGATGCTCGGCACGGCCACACGGCCGGCCCTGCCACTGGCACAAACCGTTAACTGAACGACGCGGCGGCGTAGCCCCTGCGTCCGCCTGCAGATGTATGCCGACTGCGCAGATGCCATACTCGAACCCACGCTGTTCCACGATACCATGCGCGATACCCTGCCCGTGGCCTTTGCCGTTGCAGTAAATGCGCATGTACCGTACCGCGTGGGCTCAAGAGCCCACCCTACAAAAACGACGTTACGCTCGGGCCAACGCAGGGATTTTCACGCGCCGGGCAGCTCGAACACGCCAATCGATTCCACGTGCGAGGTGTGCGGGAACATGTTCACGACGCCCGCCTTCTTCATCACGTAGCCAGCGCGGTGCACCAGGATGCCGGCGTCGCGCGCCAGCGTGGAGGGGCTGCACGAGACGTAGACGATGCGCTGCGGCAGGAACTCCGTCTTGCCGCTCTCGCGCAGCTCGGCCAGCGCCAGCGCCAGCGCGATCGCGCCGTCGCGCGGCGGGTCGATCAGCATGCGGTCGAAGCGGCCGAGGGCCACCAGGTCTTCCGGCGTCACCTCGAACAGGTTGCGCGTGTAGAAGGTCGTCTTTTCCGACAGGCCGTTCGCCTTGGCGTTTTCCAGCGCGCGCGTGCTGAGCACGGTGCTGCCTTCGATCCCGACCACTTCCCGCGCCTGCGTCGCCAGCGGCAGCGTGAAGTTGCCGAGGCCGCAGAACAGGTCGGCCACGCGCTCATGAGGCTGCACTTCCAGCAGGGTCAGCGCCTTGTGCACCAGAGCACGGTTGATCTGGTGGTTCACCTGGGTGAAATCGGTGGGTTTGAAGGGCATGCGCACGCCGAACTCGGGCAGCGTGTAGTACAGCTCCTTGTCGAGCGGGTAGAACGGGTAGACCGTGTCCGGGCCCTTCGGTTGCAGCCACCACTGGATGCCCCACTCGTCGGCGAAGGCCTTCACCAGCTCCTCGTCCTTGGCGCTCAAAGGCGCCATGATGCGCAGCACCAGCGCCGTGACTTCCTCGCCGACGGCCACTTCGATCTGCGGCATCTGGTTGTAGATCGACAGCGAACCGACCAGCTCGCGCAGCGGCATCAGCATGCCGCCCAGGTGCGGCGGCAGGATGTGGCAGTAGCGGATGTCGGCGACATAAGAGGACGCGCGCTCGTGGAAACCGACCAGCACCGTGCCCTTCTTCTCGACGTGGCGCACCGACAGGCGCGCGCGGAAGCGGTAGCCCCAGGTCGGGCCGTACATCGGGCGCATGATGTTGTCCGCCTTCACCTTCGACAAATGCCACAGGTTGTCTTCCAGCGTGCGCTGCTTGATCGCGACCTGGGCGCTCGGCTCCAGGTGCTGCATCGAGCAGCCGCCGCAATAGCCGAAATGCTCGCAGCGCGGCTCGACCCGCATCGAGGAAGCGCGCTGCAGGGTGACCATGCGCCCCGCTTCCCAGTTCTTCTTCTTGCGCTTGACCTCGTAGCTGACGCGCTCGCCCGGCAGCGCGTCCTCGACGAAGATGACCTTGCCGGGACTGCCGTCCTCGTTCTCGAGGTGGCCGACGCCGCGTGCGTCCGCGTCGAGGGATTTAATGTCGATGAATGTTTCTTGCATTGATAATGACGCGGACGGCGAATCCACGCGGACCTAAAGAATGGGGGATGTAAGGTGGCGTGCCGATTACATGGCACGAAGCAAGCCGGAAATCCGCGGAATCATAGCAAGGAATCGCGCACGACGCCACGGGCCGCCATCGCCCGCTTCAGCTTGACCAGCGCCTCCTGCTGGATCTGGCGCACCCGCTCGCGCGTCACGCCCATCTCCTCGGCCAGGGTCTCGAGCGTGGCCGGATCGTCGTTGTCCAGGCCGAAGCGGCGCATCACGACCAGGCGCTGCTTCTCGGGCAGGCGCGTCAGCCAGTCGCGCACCAGTTCGGTCATTTCGTGCTGTTCGGCGCGCGTGTCCGGCGCGTCGTCGAGCTCGCCCGGCAGCATGTCCATCAGGCTCGAGCCGGGATCGTTGTCGAGCGGGGCATCGAGCGAAGCGGCGTGCTCGGACAGGGCCAGGATGTCCTGCACCTCTTCCGGCGGGCGCCCGACCAGGCTGGCGATGTCCTCGACGCTGGCATCCTTGCCGTCGTGGTGCTGGGCTTCCAGGTGGTACTTGGCACGCAGCACGGCGTTCAGTTCGCGCACCATGTGCACCGGCAGGCGCACCGTGCGCGCCTGGTTCATGATGGCGCGTTCGATGCTCTGGCGAATCCACCAGGTGGCGTAGGTCGAGAAACGGAAACCGCGCTCCGGCTCGAACTTGTCGATGGCGCGCATCAGGCCGATGTTGCCCTCCTCGATCAGGTCGAGCAGGACCACGCCGCGGTTGATGTAGTGCTTGGCGATCGAGACGACGAGCCGCAGGTTATGCTCGATCATCTTCTGGCGGGCTTCGAAATTGCCCGCCTTGGCCAGCGTCGCGTAATGCGATTCCTGCTGGGCCGACAGCAGCGGCCGGGTGCCGATCTGGTTCAGGTAGTGCTGGGTGGTATCGGTCGAGAGCTCGGCCGCCAGCACCTTCTTGAGTTCGTCGACGCTGTCGACCTCGGCGGCGGCGCCGGGCAGCAGGGATTCCGCCTCCGCACCGTCCCGCCCCGCCTCCGCGCCGAAGCCCGACGCGCCTTCACCGTCCAGTTCGTCAGGCAGTTCGTCGGAAACGTCTTTATCCTGGGAGTGCGGCGGCAGCGTCATTGGCCCTCTGTACGTTCACGCTCTAGCGGCTGGGCAGGAACCTCGACGGATCGACTGGTTTGCCCTGCTGGCGAATCTCGAAATGCAGCTTCACCGTCTCGGCGTCGGAATCGCCCATCTCGGCGATCACTTGTCCCTTTGCCACGTTATCGCCTTCCTTGACGACGATCGCGCGGTTATGGGCATAGGCCGACAGCAAGCTGTTGCTGTGTTTGACGATGACGAGGTTACCATAACCTCGGATGCCGCTACCAGCGTACATTACTTTGCCGGCGCCCGCTGCCATGACTTGCTGTCCAGCGCGGCCCGCGATGTCGATGCCCTTGCTCTTGCCTTCGTCGAAGGTCGCGATGATGCGGCCGTCGGACGGCCACATCCAGCTCAGCTTCTCGTCGTCGGTCGCGGTGACGGTGCTGCCCACGCGCGAACCGGCCACCCCAACGGCAGCGGCGGCCGGCGCTGCCGCGGCGACCACGGTCTCGGCGCGCTCGCCGGCCTTGTCGCTGCGCGCGTCGGCCGTGTCCTCGTAGGCCTTTTTGTCGGCGCGCGGCGCGGTCTTGCGCGGCACCGACGGGCGGCTGTCCGGCGGCATCGGCACCGGCGTCGTCACGACCGCCGTGCTGGCCTGACGCTCGTTCGGCGCCACGCGTAGCACCTGGCCGACCTTGATGTCGTCCGGGTCGGCCAGGTTGTTCCAGGTGACCAGGTCGCGGTAGCTCTGGCCATGGTCGAAGGCGATGCGCAGCAGGGTGTCGCCGCGGCGCACGGTGTAGGTGCCTTTGGCATCTTGCGGCGCTTCGCGCACCGGTGCCGGACGCGCCTTGGCGGTGGAAGAACCGACCGGGCGCTCGATGACCGGCGCCTGGCGGGAGGTGGAGGAACAGCCGGCAACCAGGCCGAGCGTGAGAGTCAATAGGACTAAGCGGGGTGTGTGTTTCATTCTCATCTAATATTCTTACTTGCTATGCAGCGCAGGACAGGAACCGGCCGGAACTAGACTGTGCCAGGGCGCAAAGGCACGAAATGGCAGGCTTCCAGGGTTTCGCTGACCCATTCCGACTTGCCGGTACGGGTGATCCGCTGCAGGTGTTGAACCTGGCCGCCGACCGGGGCCACCAGGCGCGCGCCAATGGCGAGCTGTTCGAGCAGGGCACGCGGCACTTCCATCCCGGCCGCGGCGAGGATGATACCGTCGAATGGCGCAACTTGCGCGAGCCCGAGCATACCATCTCCGTAGTGCAAGCGCAGGTTGGACAGGCGCAAGGGCCGCAGATTGGCCTTGGCCAGCTCGTGCAGGGGCTTGATGCGCTCGATCGAATACACCTCCGTCGCGACCCGCGCCAGCACCGCCGCCTGGTAGCCGCAGCCGGTGCCGATTTCGAGCACGCGGCTCAATTGCCGGCCATCGCTCATGGCTTCAATCATGCGTGCCACGATGTACGGCTGGGAAATGGTCTGGTGGTGGCCGATCGGCAGCGAGGCATCGATATACGCCTGGCTCGACAGCGCCGGCTCGACGAACAGGTGGCGCGGCACGGCGGCCAGCGCAGCCAGCACCAGGTGATCGCGCACGCCCTGGCTCGCCACCCGCGCCACCATCGCGCGGCGGATTGCTTCGGTCGCCATCAGGTCCGAGCGCTGGGCCGTGGGCGCGCTCTGGGTCGCCGGCGCCGCGTAGCCGGGCAGTTTCGGCCCCGGCTGCGGGGCTTTCGGCGGCTGGGCCCCGGCGACGGCGCGCGCCGCGTTCTTGGTCGCGGTCTGGGGCGTCGCGATCGGCGCCGGCGTGGTCGGCTTGCGCGCGCCGCCGCCGGTCACCGAGGACAGCGGCAGCGGAAAGGTGCTGCCGCCCGGGTTCTTGCCGCGCTCGGTCATACCAGCCCCTGCTTCAGCATGGCGAGCTGCGACTGGTGCGTCAGGTCGATCTGGAGCGGCGTGATCGAGACCATCCCGTTCTGGGTGGCGTGGAAATCCGTGCCCTCGCTCGCATCGCGGCAGGCGCCGGGCGCGCCGATCCAGAAAATCTCGCGCCCGCGCGGATCCTGGGAGCGGATCACCGGCTCGGCCTGGTGACGGCGCCCGAGGCGGGTCGGGGTCAGCGGCCCCATCGCCTCGTAAGGCAGGTTCGGGATATTCACGTTCAGCAGGAACGGCGACGGCAGCATGTCGAACTTGCGCAGCACCACCTCGCGCGCGACGCGCGCGGCGGCATCCAGGTGCTCCCAGCCGTGGTGAACCTGGGAAAAGGCGATCGCCGGAATGCCGAACAAATACGCTTCCGTCGCCGCCGCGACGGTGCCGGAATACAGGGTGTCGTCGCCCATGTTCTGGCCGTTGTTGATGCCGGAAACAACCAGGTCGGGCAAGGCATCGCCCATGCCGGTCAGTGCGATGTGCACGCAATCGGTCGGGGTGCCGTTGACAAAATAGAAACCATTGGCCGCGCGGTTGACCGTCAGCGGACGGTCGAGCGACAGCGAGTTCGACGCGCCCGAGCGGTTGCTGTCGGGCGCGACCACGATGATTTCGGCGATGCTCGCCAGGGCTTCCGCCAGAGCGTTGATACCAGGGGCGAGATAGCCGTCGTCGTTACTGATAAGAATTCGCATCCAGCGATTTTACCTGAAGCAACGCTTTGAGCACGCATTCGGGGCAGATAAATTGTGCTCTACGGGGCGCGACAGAGGCATGGCGGCGTTGCCGGGAAACGACGCCATGCCCTGTTCTTGCCAAGCTGTCAGCGTGCCGGCGCCGCCTCAGCGTAGTGCCAGCGGACGCCCGCCGGAGGCTTCGA
This sequence comes from Massilia sp. Mn16-1_5, assembly GCF_004798585.1. Lineage (GTDB taxonomy): Bacteria > Pseudomonadota > Gammaproteobacteria > Burkholderiales > Burkholderiaceae_D > Telluria. The sequence continues at coordinate 288,682 of NZ_PPXQ01000006.1, read as the reverse complement.
TCAGCGCCCCTTCGAGCAATGCGACCTCGTCCTCGGCAAAGGCCAGCAGCGCATCCTTGTCGTTATCATCCTGATACACCTGCTTGATCAGCGCCACTCCGCGCCGCCGCAGCGCCTGTGAAACGGTCGGCCGCAGGATGACGTCGCGCAGGCTGTCGGCCAGCTGGCGCGCTTCCCGGGCGCGCCCGCCCTCGACCAGCTTGTGCAGCTGCCCGAGCTTGTGTTCGAGCGGCTCCTGCACTGCCGGGCCCGGTCCGCCGCCGGGACCGGTCACACGGGCGCCGGTCGCCGCCCTGGCGCCGGGCAGGATCGGGCTGGGCAATCCGGCAGGTGCGGCCTCGCCCGGCGCAGCGTCGCCCGGCGCACCGTAGGGGCCGGCGGACATCGCGCGCAGCTGCAGCAGGCGGTTGCCGCCCTCCTCCACGCTCTTTTCGAGATGGCGCGCCGCCACCTTGTTGCCCTGGCTCGACAGGGTCTGGGCCAGCATCTGCTTGCTGCGCAGGGTTTCGTGGTCGTCCATGCCGCGCAGGCGTTCGTGCAGGCTGACCACGTGCTGCTGCAGGCGCCGCGCTTCCTCGAGTTCGCCCTGCTGGCTCAGCGTCGAGGCCAGGCGCAGCAGGACGCCGAGGGTGTCCGGATGCTCGGAACCGAGGCGCTGCTCGCGCACCATGGCAAGCGACTGCTGCATGTCCCGCACTGCGCCGAGGTCGCCCTGGGCCGCGAAGATCTCGGCCAGCGCCTCGCGCGCCTGCAGGGTGGCACCGGCGTCCGGTCCGGCCTGGCGTTCGCGCACCCGCACCACGCTTTCCTGCAGCTTGCGCGCGTTGCCGAGGTCGCCCATGTCGCGCAGCAGCGCGGCCAGTTGCTGGGTGCAGCGCAGCGTGTCCTCGTGTTCGGTGCCGAGCACGCGCTGGCGCCCTTCGAGCACGCGCTCGTAGAGCATGCGCGCACGCGAGTATTCGCCCTGCAGCGCCAGGGTGCGCGCCTGGGCGGCGATGGCATCGAAGGTGGCGATGTGCTCGGGACCATAGAGGCGCTCGCAGGCGTCGAGCACGGCGTCGTGCAGCTGCATCGCCTGGCTGAACTCCTCGAGGCGCGCGAGGGTCGCGGCCAGGCCCGCGCGCGCGGCCAGGGTTTCCGGATGGTCGGGGCCGGCCGCGTCGGCGCAGTGTTCGAGCAGCGCCTCGTATTGCTGGCGCGCTTCGCGCAGGCGGCCACTGTCGCGCAGCACGGCCGCCAGCGCGGCGCGGCTGGCGCGGGTATCCGGGTGGCCGCCGCCCAGCAGGTGCTGGCGCAGCGTCGTGCTTTCGGCGAAGCAGTCGCAGGCGCCCTGCAGGCGCCCCGCATGCAGGTGGAGTTCGCCCAGGCGCAGCAGCTCGCGCGCCAGCAGCACACCGTTCGGATCGTAGGCGTCCGGCGCACCCTCCTGGCGCGCGCCGCCGGCCAGGCGCATGCGCGCGGCCTCGACGGCGTCGAGCAGCTCGATCTCGCCGCGCGACTGCCACGGGAAGCGCCCCGCCGCCGCCCAGCCCAGCAGGGACTCGATCGCACGCGTCTGCGACAGGCGATCGCCATCGCGTTCCGGCAGGGTGCCCAGGTGCTGGGCCGCGCCACTGGCGAGTGCGCCGTGCAGCTGGACTTCGTCGAGGTAGTTGTCGAGCGAGAGCTGCGACAGGCCGTAGCAGCTGCGCAGCAGCTGCTCCAGCCGCGGCTGGTAGCCGGTGAGGCCGCGCTGCGGATCGCCGCGCCGCCACAGCTGGCGCCGCTCGGCATCGACGCCGTCGACGCCGCAGGGCACCGGATACACCAGCAGCGGACGCTGGGCTTCCTCGTGGCTGCAGCGGTAGTCGATGGCGCGCGTGACGACGCCGGCCAGTCCTTCCAGGCTGCGCCCGTTCGGTGTGAACAGGCCGACCAGGCGGTCCGGCAGCAAGGTGGTACAGACGCTCACCGCCGCCGACCGCCCGCCGCGGCAATCGATCAGCACATGGCGGAAATGGCGCGTCAGGTGGGCCGCGAAGGCGCGGTAGAGGGCCGGACAGGCGGCGAACAGGCCGTCCCAGTCCATGCGGTCGGCGCGCTCGCCGAAGCTGTCGTCGAAGCAGCCGGCGCGCATCAGGTACAGGGTGCGGCTCTGGTCCACGCGTTCGACGTAGGCTTCCCAGTCGATCGCCTCGAGCACCAGGCGGGCGCGTTCTTCATGGTCGCCGCCGCCGGTGCGTCCTAAAGCCTTGAGCTGCTCGCGGCAGGACTCGAAGTACTCGAGCAGGCCCGGGCGCTGCGCCTCCGCGCGCGGCGCCTCAAAGCGCGCGCCCTCGTGCCGGTGCGGGGCACCGCGGCCGGCCCGTGCGCCGCCGCGTTCCTCGGTGCGCACATGCTCGTCCCGCGCATAGCGCTCGTCGCGCATCGGGAACAAATGGTGCAGGCCGGGTGCTTCGGTGTCCCAGTCGATCATCAGGACCGGCGTCGTCGCATTCTGGCGGCTGGCAAGCAGCACCGCGCTGTCGGCCAGCGCGATGCTGCGCGCGGCGCCGCTTTCGAAAGAATAGAAGGTGGTGACTTCGCCGGCACCGCCGATCGGCGGCAGGGTCAAACGGTTGATTTCCATGGAGCTCCTCATTTTTTTGGGAAGGTCAGATCCGGGACGGCACGCCACTCCGGTGGGACATCGGGGAGCACGAATTGGTTGCAGTCATGCCCGGGCGGCATGTACATTTTCTGGTACTGATAGTGGGTCGCGATCCGCTTCACCATCTTGCCGATATCGGGTAGAAAATCCGGGTTCGATTTCAGGTCGGGCGTGGCCATCGTGAAATGCGAGAAATCCACATAGAAGGTCGAGGACGCGATCTGCGGCGGCAGGCGGTCCGGGTGCTGGGTCATGATGACCGGGATGATCAGGTGGCTGGGCAGCGTGTACCACTGGCTGCGTTCGGCCTCGATCCGGCGCATGGCCTCGTATTCGCGCCGCGTGTAGGCGTGCGCTTCGTATTTGGGTGTGTAGATGAGGACCATGCACACGCTTTCGCACATCGCGCGCGCGATCTTGCTGTCGAGATCGTCCCCGCCGCCGAGCTGCTCGGTGTCGACGAAGAGTTCGTCCTCCGTGTCGAAATAGGGCTCGAGATAGCAGTGCAGCGCATCCGCCAGCGCGGTCTTGAAGCGCTGCATCAGCGCATGTTTCCCGTGGGCGTAGCTGAAGAAGCAGCCGTACCGAATCGCCATTGCCTTTCCCCTCGTCAATGCGCTCGCCGGCCCGCATGCGCATCCATCACTCTAGCGTCGCGCACCCTCGTCATTTTGCGGGTGCACAAACGCGCCGGACTCACGGGGCCTTCGGCAGAGTTAACGCTCCCTGAGGCATAATCGAATCGATCCAACAAGCAAAACCAACAGGAGGAGACATCATGAAAGCGATCGTTTGCAAGAACTGGGGCCCGCCCGACAGCCTCGAGCTGCAGGACCTGCCCGACCTGGTCCCGGGACCGGGCGAAGTGGCCGTCGACGTGCGCGCGGCCGGGGTCAACTTCCCGGACGTGCTCACGGTGCAGGGCAAATACCAGGTGAAGCCGCCCCTGCCCTTTACGCCGGGCAACGAGTTCGCCGGCGTGGTGCGTGCGCTAGGCGAAGGCGTGAAGGGTTTTGCCGTCGGCGACCGCGTCATCGGCTTCACCCAGACCGGCGCGTTTGCCCAGCAGGCGATCGCGCCCGCCGCCGTCCTGATGCCCATGCCGCCCGGCATGGATTTCGAGATCGCCGCGGCGATCACCCTCACCTACGGCACCTCGCACCACGCGGTGGTCGACCGCGGCCAGCTGAAAGCCGGCGAGACCATGCTGGTGCTGGGCGCGGCCGGCGGCGTCGGCCTGGCGGCGATCGAGATCGGCAAGGCGCTGGGCGCGCGCGTGATCGCGGCGGCCTCGAACGCAGAAAAGCTCGAAGTCTGCCGCCGGCATGGCGCGGACGTGCTGATCGACTACACGAAGGAAGACCTGCGCGAAGCGCTCAAGGCCGCCACCGGTGGCAAGGGTCCCGACGTGATCTACGACCCGGTCGGCGGCCATTACAGCGAACCGGCGCTGCGTTCGATCGCCTATCGCGGGCGCCACCTCGTGATCGGCTTCGCGGCCGGCGACATTCCGAAGCTGCCGTGGAATCTGATGCTGCTGAAGAGCGCGTCGGTGGTCGGCGTGTTCTGGGGAGACTTTGCGCGCCGCGAGCCGCAGAAGAATCTCGCAGCGATGCGCGAGATGCTGGGCTGGATGGCCGAAGGTAAATTGAAGCCGCTCGTGTCGAAGCGGTATGCGCTGGGGGAGACGGCGCAGGCCTTGAGTGACATGGCCGAGCGCAAGGTGACGGGGAAAGTCGTCATCGTCCCTTGATGCGTGCCGCAGGGACGTAGGGTGGGCGGCTTTGCCGCCCACGCGGTGATCGATAGCGGCTCCGCTATTGCGCCGGATGATCTCGCTGCTAACTATCACCGCGTGGGCGGGAGACCCGCCCACCCTACGTGTATAGATCAAGCCAAGCGATTATTCCGAGGGCGGCTTGAAGAAGGCGATGACCTCTTCCTGCACCCGCGTCCGCTTGAACGGCGGCAAACTCTGCCAGATCCGCCGTCCATACGGCTTGCTGATCAGCCGCGGATCACAAATCATCAGCACGCCGCGGTCGTCGACGTCGCGGATCAGGCGCCCTGCGCCCTGCTTCAGGGTAATGATCGCTTCCGGCAATTGATGGTGCATGAAGCCGTTCATGCCCTGCTTTTCCATCACTTCGATGCGCGCCGCGAGCACCGGGTCGTCCGGCGGAGCGAAGGGCAGCTTGTCGATGATCACCAGCGACAGGGCATCGCCACGCACGTCCACGCCTTCCCAGAAACTCTGGCTGCCGACCAGCACCGCATTGCCGGCGTTCCGGAACGAGTCGAGCAGTTCCGTGCGGCCGCGCTCGCCCTGCACGAACAGGGGGAAGTCCAGGCCACGCTCGGCGAATTCGGTGCGCAGGCGCTCGGCCACGCGGTTCACGGCGCGGATCGTCGTGCACAGGAAGAAGGTGCGTCCGCCGGCCGCTTCGATCACGGGCAGCGCACAGTCGACCACCGCATCGGTATAGCCCATCGAGTTCGGTTCCGGCAGCCCGGTCGGCACATACAGCACGCCCTGCTCGCCATAGTTGAACGGGCTCGGCCAGGTGCGCGCCGGCTCGCCGGTGAGGCCCATCTGGTCGGAGAAGTGCTTGAAGTCGTTTTTGACGGCCAGCGTTGCCGACGTAAAAATCCAGCTGCGCGGCGTGCCTTCGCGCTGGTTCTGGAAGATCGGCGCAATCGAGAGCGGGGTCTTGTGCAGCTGCAGCGACGAATTAAACGCTTCGACCCACAGCACGGCCTGGTCGCCTTCGACCACTTTCCCTTTCGGATCGGCCTTCCAGGCGTCGAAGGCGGCTTTCAGCTCGACCGCGCGCACGCGGCAGGCTTCCAGGGTCTCGGCGCGTTCGGCCTGCTCTTCCAGCACGTCGATCAGGCCGTCGAGTTCTTCCTTCAGCTTCTCGAGCGCCGGGAAGAAACTCGAGGTCGGCGGCACTTGCGGCAGCGACAGGCGCGTGCCGCCTTCGGGGAAGGTCAGGCGCAGGTCGCGCGCGGCCTTTTCCACCACGGTCACGACCTTGGCCCAGTCCGGGCCGCCGCGCGCGTGGGCCAGGCCCTCGGCCAGCACGTCGCGGCACAGTTCCAGCACCTGCGAAGTCGAGACCGACTGGCCGAAGAACAGGGTCGCGGTGTCGGGCAGCTGGTGCGCCTCGTCGAAGATGACGGTGTTGGCCGAAGGCAGCAGCTCGGCGACGCCGGTGTCCTTCAGTGCCACGTCGGCGAAGAACAGGTGGTGGTTGACCACGACCACGTCCGCCTGCTGGGCTTCGCGGCGCGCCTTCATCACGAAGCAATCCTGGTAGTACTGGCACTCGGCGCCCATGCAGGTATCGCGCGTGGAGGTCACCAGGTTCCACACCGAGGCGTTCTCCGGCACCTTGGCCAGCTCCGCCTTGTCGCCGGAATTGCTCATCTTGATGAAGCGCGAGATTTCGCGCAGGTGGCCGACGTCGTCGCGCGAGGTCAGGCGCCCGTTCTGCAGCGTGCGCTCCAGGTGGAAGTGGCAGACGTAGTTCGAGCGGCCTTTCAGCAGCGCGACCGACACCGGCGCCTTGAGGGCCTGGCGGATGGTCGGGATGTCGCGCAGGAACAGCTGGTCCTGCAGGTTCTTGGTGCCGGTCGAGACGATGGTCTTGCCGCCCCAGAGCAGCGCCGGCACCAGGTAGGCGAAGGTCTTGCCGGTACCGGTGCCGGCCTCGGCCATCAGGACTTGCTGGCCGTCGATCGCGCTGGCGATGGCTTTGGCCATCTCGGTCTGCGAGGTGCGCGGCTTGAAGGTGCCGACGGCGGGCGCGAGCGGGCCGCCGACCCCGAACAGGCGGTCGAGCTCGGCATCGTACTTGCCGGCCGGTTCTGCTGGGGGAGAATAGTCGGCTGGCGCGCCATCGGCGGCGCCGGGCACAGGTGAATGATCGGTCAAAATGGGCGCGCTTCTCAAATGCGGAAGCTGAAAACGATCAGGCCGGCACGTCCGGCACGAGTTGCATCTTCAGCAGGGTGATATGGTCTTTCAGCTGCAGTTTACGCTTTTTCAGGCGGCGCAACTGGAGCTGGTCGGCATGGCCGTCCGCGGTCAGCATGGCAATGACTGCGTCCAGGTCGCGGTGTTCGACGTCGAGTTCAATAATGCGGCGCTGGATGTCTTGGACATCGGTCATGATGGCGGTTCCAAACGAGTTTTTCAACAGGCGGGGCGGTGGCGGACCGCGGGGAGCGCGGTGCCGGCGTGTTCCTTACGGCTTGCAACACGGAGGCATCTCGGTGCATAGTTTAATCCAGAGCGACGTTGCCGCCAACAAAGATTGGCTCCTGAGCCACGGAAAGCATCAAAGTTTATGAATCTCTTCAAGATCGAGGCGGGTACCGCGCAACACATCGGCAACCGCCCGCGCCAGAACGACCGCGTCGCCGTATTGACGGGCGCCCGCGCGCCCGGCCATGTGCTGGCGCTACTGTCGGACGGCATCAACAGCCCGGCCGGCGCCGAACAGGTATTGCACACCGCCAAGCAGGTATTCGACAGCTTCAAGCCGGGCGACACGCCCAATCCGGAGCGCCTGGGCCAGCTGCTGCGCGACATCGTGCACGAGACCCATCTCGTCATCAAGATGAACGCCGTCACCAGCGGCGAGGAAGCGCACGCCAGTTTCGTCGGCCTGCTGCTCTCCCCGCACGGCGAGGCGGTCTGGGCCCACGTGGGCGACTCGCGCCTGTACCGCTTCGAGAACGGCGAGCCGGTGCTGCGCACCAACGACAACGCCTACATCGAGCACCTGGTGTCCACCGACAAGTTGCCGCTGGAGGCCGCGCGCAACCACCGCCGCTCGAAGTTGCTGCTCAATGTGCTGGGCAATAGCCGCAAGGAACCCTACGTGACCGTGGGGTGGCAGATGGGGATGGCGCCGGGCGACCAGTTCCTGCTCTGCTCGGACGGTCTCTGGCATTTCTTTACCGATGCGGAACTGGGGGCGGCATTGGCGCGCTCGACGCCAAGGCAGGCGTCGGAGATGCTGATCAACAAGGCGGCGGAGCGCTCCCAGGGTAAAGGGGGGAATTGCTCGATGGTGATTGTGAAGCTGGTGAAGGCGCTGCCGGAGGGCACAGGCGTGTTTGGGACAGCGCCGGCGTAGAGTTAGGGCGCCGGCCGCCGCCTTCCGGTTGCGGTCGGGTTCGCGACGGTACGACCGCGTGGGCATGAATGCCCAATGAACCCGTAGTCGAGGCCATTGGCCTCGCCCCCCCTACAAATCAACGGGCCGGAATAGCTGCTTTCTCGGCCGCTGCGGCTTTCTCTTTCTCGGCCTGCTGCGCGGCGCGCTTGGCGGCGCGGTCGGCCTTGCGCTGGGCGACTTCGCGCTGGCGCTCTTCGGACTTGCGGCGCCGTTCCTCGAAGGCGGCGACATTTGCGGCGCGGGCCGCGGCATTCGCCGGTTCCGCCGCCGCTTCCTGGGCGGCGCGCGCGTTGCGCTTCGCGATGCGGTCCGGCACGCTGGAGCGGCGCGGCGGCGGCACCGGCGCGATCGCTTTCGGCGCCGGGGCCGGCTGGGCGTTCGTCGCGGCTTCCTCGGCCTGGTACTTCGCTTCGGCTTCGGCGATGGCCTTGTCGCGCTCCTCGACCGTGTGCTTGCGCTTGAAGTATTCGGCTTCGACCTCGATCGCGCGCTGGGCGGCCAGCGCCACGCGGCGGCGTTCCTTGGCTTCGTCGAGGCAGCTGTTGACGAAGAACTTGTCGTAGCAGGCCGCTTCGCGCGCGGCGTAACGCGCTTCGATCGCGGCGCGCTCGGCCGCTACCGCGGCGAGGCGTTCGTCGGCCTGCGCCACCGAGGTGGTCGGGGCGACGGCGGTGCTGACCTGGGCTTGCTGCTGGCTTGCGCAGGCGGCGAGCAGGCCGGCGGCGAGAACGGCGCCGGCACGGCGCAGGATGGAGTGTGCTGGTGTCATCTTCTTCCTTGTTGTCTGGCGCAGCGGCGCAGGGCTCAGGCGATGGCGTCGGCCGCGCCGCGCCGTTCGGCGAGCATGTACTCGCGCGACTGCATCTCAATGATACGCGAGACTGTGCGGTGGAATTCGTTCGCCAGCATACCTTGCGTGTAGAGCTCCTCGGGTTCGACCGCGGCCGACATGATCAGCTTGACCTTGTGGTCATAGAACACGTCGATCAGCCAGGTGAAGCGGCGCGCCTCCGAGGACTGCCCCGCCGACATGGCCGGGATGCCGGACAGGATCACGGTGTGGAAACGGGTCGCCAATTCCAGGTAGTCGTTCTGCGAGCGCGGCCCGCCGCACAGCGTCGCGAAATCGAACCAGATCACGCCGCCGGCATGGCGCAGCGCGCGGATCTCGCGCTTCTCGATGTGCACGATCGGGCTCTCGTCGGCCGTGTCGGCAACCTTGGCATAGGCTTCGCGGAGCAGGTGGTCGGTAGCAGCGTTCAAGGGCGTGTAATACGCTTCCACCTGTTCCAGCGCGCGCTTGCGGTAGTCGTTGCCGGCGTCGACATTCAGGACGTCGAGCTTTTCCTTGAGCAGCGCGATGGTCGGCAGCATGCGGTCGCGGTGCAGGCCGTCCGGGTACAGCGTCGAGGGCTCGTAGTTCGAGGTCATCACGAAGCTGACGCCATTGTTGAACAACGCGCTCAGCAGGTTATACAGGATCATCGCGTCGGCGATGTCGGAGACGTGGAATTCGTCGAAGCAGATCAGGCGATACTTCTTGGCGATGCGTTTCGCCACTTCGTCGAGCGGATCGGCGACGCCTTTCAGTTCATCCAGCTGGCCATGCACGGCGCGCATGAATTCGTGGAAGTGCAGGCGCGTCTTGCGCACCACCGGGACCACGGAATAGAAGGAGTCCATCAGGAAGGACTTGCCGCGCCCGACGCCTCCCCACATGTAGACGCCCTTCGGCACCTCGGGACGGTTGATGAGACGCTTGAAAGCGGACGACCGCTGGGCCTTGTAATGGACCCAGTCGTCGTACGCCTGCTGGAGGCGGTCGACCGCGGCCTGCTGGGCCGGATCGGAGGTGAAGCCGCGCTCGGTGAGGGCGTGCTGGTAGTACTCTTGGACGTTCATTTGATGCGATCGTAAAACGTAGGGTGGGCGGGTCCCCCGCCCACGCGTTCAACGCACCCATGCAAGCCACGGAGCGGGCCAGGAGACGTGATTTGAACGCGTGGGCGGGAAACCCGCCCACCCTACGGTATTGCTTTAGAAGTTCAGCGAACGCTTGTCCACCGCCAGCGCCGCTTCCTTCACGGCTTCCGACAGCGACGGGTGCGCGTGGCAGATGCGGGCGATGTCTTCCGACGAGGCCTTGAATTCCATCGCGACGACGGCTTCCGAGATCAGTTCCGAAGCAACCGGACCCACGATGTGTACGCCCAGGATTTCGTCGGTGGTGGCGTCGGCCAGGAATTTCACCATGCCCGAGGTGTCGCCCAGCGCGCGTGCACGGCCGTTGGCCATGAACGGGAAGGTGCCGGCCTTGTAGGCCACGCCTTCGGACTTCAGCTGCTGCTCGGTCTTGCCGACCCACGCGATTTCCGGCGAGGTGTAGATCACCCAAGGAATCGTGTTGAAGTTGACGTGGCCGTGCTGGCCGGCGATACGCTCGGCGACCGCAACGCCCTCTTCCTCGGCCTTGTGCGCCAGCATCGGGCCGCGCACGACGTCGCCGACTGCCCACACGCCCGGCAGGCTGGTGCGGCATTCGTCGTCGACGACCACGAAGCCGCGCTCGTCCAGCTGCAGGCCGACGGATTCGCCGTTCAGGCCGATCGTGTTCGGCACGCGGCCGATCGAGATGATCAGGCGGTCAAACGTCGCGGTCTGCTCGGCGCCGGTCGAATCGGCGTACTGCACGGTGACGTTGTTCTCGCCCTTGGTGATCGCGCCGATCTTGCAGCCCAGGCTGATCTTCAGTCCCTGCTTGGTGAACAGTTTATGGGCTTCCTTGGCGATCTGCTCGTCGACGGCGCCCAGGAAGGTCGGCAGGCCTTCCAGCACGGTGACGTCGGCACCGACGCGGCGCCACACCGAACCCATTTCCAGGCCGATGACGCCGGCGCCGATCACGCCCAGCTTCGACGGCACGGCGTCGATCGCCAGTGCGCCGGTGTTCGACAGGATCAGCTTCTCGTCGAATTCAGCGCCCGGCAGCTGGCGTGCGTTCGAGCCGGTCGCGACGACGACGTTCTTGGCGGTCAGGGTCTCGGTGGTCGGGCCGCTGACATTGATGGTGTAGCCGCCTTCGGCCTTGCCGGCGAAGGAACCGCGGCCGTGGAAGAAGGAGACCTTGTTCTTCTTGAACAGGAACAGGATGCCGTCGTTGTTCTGCTTGACGATGGTGTCCTTACGCTTGAGCATCTGCGGCAGGTTCAGTTCCAGGCCGGCGACGTTGATGCCGTGCTCGGCGAAGGCGTGGCCGGCATGCTCGAAGTGCTCCGACGATTGCAGCAGCGCTTTCGACGGGATGCAGCCGACGTTGGTGCAGGTGCCGCCCGGGGCAGGCTTGCCAGCAGCGTTGCTCCACTCGTCGATACAGGCCGTCTTGAAGCCGAGCTGGGCTGCGCGGATCGCCGCGATATAGCCGCCAGGACCGCCGCCGATGACGACGACGTCGAATTGTTTCTCGTTACTCATGAATAGCTTCCTTATTTATTCTTCTGGGACAAAGATCCACATCAGCAGGTAGACCAGTGCGCCGAATCCGGAGGTGATGAGGGTGAACAGCAGGAAGACCAGGCGCCAGACCCAGGTCTCGATGCCCATGACGCCGTTCAGGCCGCCACATACGCCGCCCAGCCAGCGGTCGCGGCGCGAGCGCCGCAGTGCGCGCAATTGCGTCTCGAAGCCGCTGGCGCCGGTGTTGTAGCCGGCCGAGCCGCCGTTCTTGCTCAGGTTGACGCGCTCGCCGGCGAGCACCTTCGCTTTCGCCTGTTCGAACTCGGCGTCGGTCAGTGCGCCGGCCTGGTGCAGTTCGTGCAAACGCCGGATTTCATCGGAGATCATGGTGTTCCCCTCAGGTTGGAGCGAACAGGCGCATACCATGCGCCGTGTCCGCTCTACTTCATGGAATTACAGGTCCAGCAGCAGGCGGGCCGGATCTTCCAGCGCGTCCTTCATCGCCACCAGGCCCAGCACGGCTTCGCGGCCGTCGATGATGCGGTGGTCGTACGACATCGCCAGGTAGTTCATCGGACGGATGACGATCTGGCCGTTTTCGACGACAGCGCGGTCTTTCGTTGCGTGCACGCCCAGGATGGCCGACTGCGGCGGGTTGATGATCGGGGTCGACAGCATCGAGCCGAAGGTGCCGCCATTCGAGATCGAGAAGGTACCGCCCGACAGGTCTTCCAGGGTCAGCTTGCCTTCCTTCGCCTTGGCGCCGAATTCGCCGATCTTCTTCTCGATCTCGGCGATCGACATCTGGTCGGCGTTGCGCAGGATCGGCACCACCAGGCCGCGCGGCGAACCGACGGCGATACCGATGTCGAAGTAGCCGTGGTAGACGATGTCGTTACCGTCGACCGAGGCGTTCAGGATCGGGTACTTCTTCAGTGCGGCGACAGCGGCCTTGACGAAGAAGGACATGAAGCCCAGCTTGACACCATGCTCTTTCTCGAACTTGTCCTTGTACTTGGCGCGCAGGTCCATGACCGGTGCCATGTTGACTTCGTTGAAGGTCGTCAGGATGGCGTTGGTCGACTGCGATTGCAGCAGGCGCTCGGCGATACGGGCGCGCAGGCGGCTCATCGGCACGCGCTCTTCCGGACGGTCGCCCAGTTGCGCGACCGGTGCGGCGACCTGTTGCAGCGCTGGCTTGGCAGCCGCTGGAGCGGCAGCCGGCGCCTGCGCAGGCTTGTTGGCGACAGCGGCCAGGGCGTCGCCCTTGGTCACGCGGCCGTCACGGCCCGAGCCGTCGATGCCGGCGGCGCTCATGTTGGCGTCGGCCAGGATCTTGGCGGCGGCCGGCATGGCCACGCCCGAGTGCGAGCCGCCGGTGGCGGCTGGCGCTGCGGCAGGAGCGGCGGCGATCGGCGCATTCGGGGCTGCCGACGGCACGGCCTTCACTTCCAGCGGGCTGGTCTGGGCCGAGGCTTCGGTGTCGATGATGGCGATGATTTCGCCGGCGACGACGGTCGCGCCGTCGGCCTTCAGCAGCTGCACGATCACGCCTGCGCCCGGGGCCGGCAGTTCAAGGACGACCTTGTCGGTTTCGATGTCGATCATGTTCTCGTCGCGCTCGACCGGCTCGCCGACCTTCTTGTGCCAGGACAGCAGGGTCGCTTCGGCGACGGATTCCGACAGTTGCGGGACCTTGACTTCGATTTGTGCCATGTAAAACTCCGTTAAATTATTCTGTGATCTTCGAAAAACGCCCGGCCGGCCTCATGGGCTGGTCGGGCGCGGACGATTATTTGGTCAGGATGAAACCCTTGAGCTTCGAGAACGCCGTGTCGAGCAGTTCCTTCTGCTGCGCCACGTGCTTGTCCGAGTAGCCGACGGCCGGAGCCGCCGAGGCCGGACGACCGGCGTATGCCAGGCGCTGACCTTCGTCCATGTTTTCGAAAATGTTGTGCTGGATCTGGAACCACGGGCCCTGGTTTTGCGGCTCGTCCTGTGCCCACACCACTTCGGTCGCGTTGCTGAACTTCTTCAGTTCGGCGGCGAACGACTTGTGCGGGAACGGGTACATCTGTTCCATGCGGATGATCGCCACGTCGCTCACGCCGCGCGTCTTGCGGGCGCCGACCAGGTCGTAGTAGACCTTGCCCGAGCAGACGATCACGCGCTTGACCTTGGCCGCGTCGATCTTGTCGTCGGTCTCGCCGATGACGGTTTGGAAACCGCCCTTGGCCAGGTCGGTCAGCGGCGAACCGGCATCCTTGTTACGCAGCAGCGACTTCGGCGTGAAGATCACCAGCGGCTTGCGGAACTGGCGCACCATCTGGCGGCGCAGCAGGTGGAAGATCTGCGCGGCGGTGGTCGGCTGGACCACTTGCATGTTGTTGTCCGCGCACAGCTGCAGGAAGCGCTCGATACGTGCCGACGAGTGCTCCGGACCCTGGCCTTCGTAGCCGTGCGGGAGCATCATCACCAGGCCCGAGGCGCGGCCCCACTTCACTTCGCCCGAAGCGATGAACTGGTCGATCACGACCTGGGCGCCGTTGACGAAGTCGCCGAACTGGGCTTCCCAGATGGTGAGCGTGTTCGGTTCGGCGGTCGAGTAACCGTACTCGAAACCGAGCACCGCTTCTTCCGACAGTACCGAGTCGATGACCGTGAACTGTGCCTGGTTTTCCGACACGTTGGCCAACGGCAGGTAGATGCCCTGGTCCCAGCGCTCGCGGTTCTGGTCGTGCAGCACGGCGTGGCGGTGCACGAAGGTGCCGCGGCCGGCGTCCTGGCCCGACAGGCGGATCGCATAGCCCGAGGACAGCAGCGAAGCGTAGGCCAGGTGTTCGCCCATGCCCCAGTCGAGGTTCATCTCGCCCTTGCCCATGTTGGCGCGGTCGGCCAGCACTTTTTCGACCAGCGAGTGCGGCTTGAAGCCTTCAGGCACCTTGGTGATGCGTTCGGCCAGGCGCTTCAGTTCGGCCATCGGCACGGCGGTGTCGGCGGCGTCGGTCCACTTCTTGTTCAGGAACGGCGCCCAGTCGACGGCGAACTGGTTCTTGAAGTTGGTGAGCACAGGGTCGATGGTGTGCTTGCCGGCGTCCATCGCATCGCGATAGGCGGCGACCAGCTTGTCGCCCTCGTCCGCCGCGATCGTGCCTTGCGTGGCCAGCTTTTCCGCGTACAGCTTGCGGGTGCCCGGGTGCTTGGCGATCTTCTTGTACATCAGCGGCTGGGTCAGCGCAGGCGTGTCCTGCTCGTTGTGGCCCAGTTTGCGGTAGCAGATGATGTCGACGACGATGTCCTTGCCGAACTCGACGCGGTAGTCCATCGCGATCTGCGTGGCCAGCACGACGGCTTCAGGATCGTCCGCATTGACGTGCAGCACCGGCGCTTCGATCATCTTGACCACGTCCGAGCAGTACAGCGTCGAACGGGCGTCGCGCGGGTCGGAGGTGGTGAAGCCGATCTGGTTGTTGATGACGATGTGAACCGTGCCGCCCGTGCCGTAGCCGCGGGTCTGCGCCAGGTTCAGGGTTTCCATGACCACGCCCTGGCCGGCGAACGCGGCGTCGCCGTGCACCAGGATCGGCAGCACTTGCTTGCCCTTGCGGTCGCCGCGGCGTTCCATGCGCGCCTTGACCGAACCTTCGACGACCGGGTTCACGATTTCCAGGTGCGACGGGTTGAAGGCCAGCGACAGGTGGACCGGGCCGCCCGGGGTCGAGACGTCGCTCGAGAAGCCCTGGTGGTATTTCACGTCGCCCGACGGCAGGTCGTCGGCGTGCTTGCCTTCGAATTCCTCGAACAGTTCCGATGGGGCCTTGCCCAGGGTGTTGACCAGGACGTTCAGGCGGCCGCGGTGGGCCATGCCGATGACGATTTCCTGGATGCCCTTTTCACCGGCGCGCTGGATGGTTTCGTCCATCGAGGCGATGAAGGATTCGCCGCCTTCCAGCGAGAAGCGCTTGGCGCCGACGTACTTGGTGTGGAGGTAGCGTTCCAGGCCTTCGGCGGCCGTCAGGCGCTCGAGGATGTGGCGCTTCTTCTCTGCCGAGAAGGTCGGGGTCGAACGGATCGACTCGAGGCGCTCCTGGATCCAGCGCTTTTCGGTCGGGTCGCTGACGTACATGAACTCCGCACCGATCGAGCGGCAGTAGGTGTCACGCAGCATTTGCAGCAGGTCGCGCAGGGATGCGCTCTCGCCGCCGAAATAGGTGTTGCTGATGTTGAACTTGGTGTCCAGGTCGGCGTCGGTGAAGCCGTAGAAGGACGGGTCGAGTTCAGGAATGGGGGGACGTTCCTGGCGCTGCAGCGGGTCCAGGTTGGCCCAGCGCAAGCCGAGGTTGCGGTAGGAAGCGACCAGCTGGGTCGCGGCGACGCGCTTGCGTGCCATTTCCGGATCGGCTTCGCCGGCGCTGGCGCTGACGGTGCGGATCGGGCCCTGCTTGGCGCGCTCGGCGAACGAGGCGATGACGGAGGAGTGGATCACGTCGGGACGGGCGCTGCCGTCGACCGCCGGGACGTTCTGCATGCTGTCGAAATACGCACGCCAGTTGTCCGGCACCGAACCAGGATTGTTCAGGTAGGCTTCGTACAACTCTTCCACGTACGGCGCATTACCGCCGAACAGGTACGAGTTCGCAGATTGTTGTTGCTTCATTCTTGCTCACCTTTTCTTCGCGCTTCGCGAGTTTGGCGGGTTAATCTAACCTTCCGCGACACGGCCTGACCGGTTAGCGGATCGCACTTACTACATCAAGTTGTGGGGGGAAGGACAGATGGGACTGAAGTTTCTTCGGTCCCATGATATTGCTGAGCATTTTTCTGACGCTCCGCAACAGCGGGAGCTATTGTAACGCAACATATGCAATGCATAAGGGCCGGACTGAATTTTGTTGACCGTCTAAATGATAATAGTTATCATTTGCGTTGTGTACTCAACAGGAAGCTTGCATGTCTGTCCAGAACCCGCCGCGTTCGATTGAAGCCGCCCCGACTGCGTTGCCCGGCGCACGGCGTTCGATGTGGCTCAAGACGCTGCATCAGTGGCACTGGATCAGCTCGGCGATCTGCCTGACCGCAATGTTGCTTTTTAGCATCACCGGCTTCACCCTGAACCACGCGGCGCAGATCGAATCGAAACCCGAAGTCACCCGGATCAAGGCCTCCGTGCCGGCCGCCCTGCTGCCGGCGCTGCGCAGCTATGCCGAACAGCACGTCGACGGCGAGGCGCCGGTCCCGGCCGCGCTGGCCGAATGGGCAAATGGCGCATTCCCGGTCGACCTGCGCGGCCGCAGCGTCGAATGGAGCGAGGAAGACGCCTACATCGCCCTGCCCCGTCCCGGCGGCGACGCCTGGCTGCGCGTGAACCTCGACGGCGAGGCCGAATACGAAGTCACCAGCCGCGGCGCCATCTCCTGGCTCAACGACATGCACAAGGGCCGCAATACCGGTCCCGTGTGGAGCTGGTTCATCGACATCTTCGCCATCGCCTGCCTCGTCTTCTGCATCACCGGTTTCCTGATCATGAAGATCCACGCCGCCAACCGGCCCTCGACCTGGCCCGTGATCGGCTTCGGCATCGTGCTGCCGGCCGTGCTGGCCCTCCTCTTCGTCCATTGATTCGCTCATCTCTACTATATAGAAGGCATTGCATGAAACTGTCTCCCTCGCTCGCCCTGACTCTGCCGCTGATCTCGGGCGGCGCCGTGGCCGCCGACCTGTCGGTGAAGTTCGAACTGCCGCAGCTGAACGTGGCCGAGTACCACAAGCCCTACGTGGCGATGTGGATCGAGAAGGCCGACGGCGCCGTCGCCTCGACCCTGGCTGTGCTCTACGACGTCAAGAAGAAGGACAACGCCGGCGAGAAGTGGGTGAAGGACATGCGCACCTGGTGGAGAAAAGCCGGCCGCGAAGCCCAATTGCCGATCGACGGCGTCTCGGGTGCGACCCGCGCCGCCGGCACCCACACGATGAGCTTCGGCCCTGCGCGCACCGGCATCGACAAGCTGCCGGCCGGCGACTACAAGCTGGTGGTGGAAGCGGCGCGCGAAGCGGGCGGACGCGAACTGGTGCGCGTGCCCTTCACCCTGCCTGCCAAGGGCAAGGTCGCGGCAACGGCCAACGGCAAGGAAGAACTCGGCGCAGTCTCCCTCAACATCCAATAAGAAAGAACATCATGCACAATTCGTTCGTTAAGCATGGCGTCCTGGCCCTGATCCTGGCTGCGACGGCCGGCGCCGCCAGCGCCCACCGTCCGTGGATGCTGCCGACCTCGACCATCGTCGAAGGCAAGGGCTGGGTCACGATCGACGGCGCCGTCTCGGAAGGCCTGTTCGACGTCGACCACATGCCGCTGCGCATGGAAGGCGTGACGGTCACCGCGCCGGACGGCAGCACCGCGCCGGCCCCGGCTGCGGTAATGGGCAAGATGCGCTCCTCGATCGACCTGCCGCTGCCGCAGGACGGCACCTACCGCATCGCCCTGGTCAGCAACAACGTGATGGGCAGCTACAAGGTCGGCAACGAAATCAAACGCTTCCGCGGCAGCGAAGCCGACTTCGCCAAGCAGGTGCCGGCCGGCGCGACTGAAGTGCGCAAGACGCTCACCCACCAGCGCATCGAGACCTTCGTTTCCGCCAACAAGACCAGCGAGGGCGCACTCAAGCCGACCAACGTCGGCCTCGAGATGGTGCCGCTGACCCATCCGAACGACCTGCGCGCCAACGAAACAATGCGCGTGCGCTTCCTCCTCGACGGCAAGCCGCTGCCGAACCTGCCTTTCAGCCTGGTTCCGGGCGGCGTGCGCTACCGCGGCGTCGCCAACGAGATCCGCCTGAGCACCGACGCGAAAGGCGAAGCCAGCTTTAAAGTGCCGGCAGCGAACATGTACTGGATGAACGCGGCCTACCCGCCGAATCCGGGCAAGGGTCCGGGTCCGGACAACGGCCCCGCCGAAACCAAACGCTACGCCTATACGGCCACGCTCGAAGCCCTGCCGGAGTAAATCCTCCTTTGCGCCAGGTTCTCGTTCCCCTCGCCATCGATCCCGCAGCACCGCCGCCCGGCAGCGTCCTCGTCGACGCGGCCGGGGCGACGATGGGAACGAGCTGGTCTGCGCACTTCCTGCAGCCGCCCGGCGTGCGCAGCATTCTCCAGCAGCAGATGCAGCTTGAACTGGACAATATCGTCCGCGAGATGAGCCACTGGGAACCGGATTCCGTCCTCGGCCGCTACAACCGGGCGCCCGCCGGCAGCTGGCATCCGCTGCCGCCGCGTTTCCTCGAGGTGCTCGACTATGCGCTGGAGGTGGCGGCGAGCAGCGGCGGCGCCTACGATCCCTTCGCCGGCGCCCTGGTCAACCTGTGGGGCTTCGGTCCCGAACGGCGCTACAACCAGCCGGGCTTTTATGCGCCGGCGCCGGAGCGCGTGCAGGCCACGCTGGCCGCGCGCGCGGCACTCGATCCCCTTTTCGACCGCGAAGGCAGGCGCCTGCTGCAGCCGGGCGGCGCCCTGCTCGATTTCTCTTCGGTGGCGAAAGGCTATGCCGTCGACCGCCTGGCCTGGTGCCTGGAACGGCATGGCGTGCGCCACTACCTGGTCGAGATCGGCGGCGAGCTGCGCGGCGCCGGCATGAAGCCGGACGGCCAGCCCTGGTGGGTGACGCTGGAAGGCGTGCCCGGCCTCGACAGCCCGGCCACCGTCGCTGCCCTGCACGGTCTTGCGATTGCCACCTCGGGCGACTACCGCCGTTACTTCGAACACGGCGGCGCGCGCATATCGCATACGCTGGACCCGCGCACGGGCTACCCGATCGGGAACGACATCGCCTCCTGCACTGTGCTGCATCCGCACTGCATGGCGGCCGACGCGCTCTCCACCACAATCACCGTGCTGGGGTCTGAGGCCGGCCTGGCCCTTGCCGAGGAACGCCAGCTGGCCGCGCGCCTGCTACTGCGCACGGCCGGCGGTCTCGCAGAACACACCACCACTGCTTACCAGGCCATGCTGCAATGATGCTCACCATCGATCCCGCGCGCTGGGGCAGCGCCATCGCCCTGATCGCCGCCTGGGGCGGGCTGTGTGCGGCTATGCTGCGCAAACCCCGGCGCGAAGCCGCCACGGGCGAGGCCGACTGGCTCGTCGTCTACGCCAGTCAGACGGGAAACGCCGAATATCTGGCGCGCCAGACTGCGAGCACGCTCGCCACCGGCGGCCTGTCGGCACGCGCCCTCTGCATCTCCGATCTCGACGCCGCTACCCTCGGCAGCGCCACGCGCGCCCTCTTCATCGCCAGTACCTACGGCGAAGGCGATTCGCCCGACACCGCGGCGCGCTTCGCCGGCGTGACCATGGGCGCCGGCCTCGATCTCGCGCAATTGCACTACGGCGTGCTGGCCCTGGGCGACAGCAGCTACGCCAACTACTGCGGCTTCGGCCGCGCGCTCGACGCCTGGCTCGCCGCGCGCGGCGCCACGCCCCTGTTCGCGCGCATCGACGTCGACAAGGGCGATCCGGAGGCCATCGGCGCCTGGCAGCACCAGCTCAGCCACCTGGCCGGCACCAGCGACCTGCCCGATTGGGAAGCGCCGGCCTACGGCCAGTGGCGCATCCTCGAGCGCACGCTCCTGAACGCAGGAAGCGCCGGCGCGCCGCTGTACCGGATCGCCCTGATCCCGGCCGAGGGCGCGCTGCCCGCCTGGGAAGCGGGCGACCTGGTGCAGGTCAGCGCCCCGCGCGACCCTGAGCAGCCGCGCGAATACTCGATCGCCTCGGTGCCCGGGGAAGGCCGCATCGAACTGCTGGTGCGGCAACAAGCGCATGCGGACGGCACGCTCGGCGCCGCCTCGGGCTGGCTATGCCAGGAAGCGACCGGCCTGGATTCCATCGCCCTGCGCATCCGCGAACACGCACGCTTCCGCCTCGGCGGCAACGCCACGCGTCCGCTGATCTTGATCGGCAACGGCACCGGCCTGGCCGGCCTGCGCGCCCACCTGAAAGCGCGGATCGATGCCGGTGTAGTCGAGAACTGGCTGGTGTTCGGCGAGCGCAATGCGCAAGTCGATTTCCTCTGTCGCGAGGAGCTGGAGCGCTGGGTCGAGGCCGGCCGTTTGTCCCGCCTCGATACCGCCTTCTCGCGCGACGGCGCCGAGCCGCGCTATGTGCAGCACGTGCTGGCCGAGCAGGCCGAGGAACTGCGTGCCTGGATCGGGCGTGGGGCCGCCATCTACGTTTGCGGCAGTTTGCAGGGCATGGCGACTGGGGTGCACGAGGCGCTCGTGAACGCCTTGGGAACCGAGGCGCTGGACGAACTTGCGGCGCAAGGCCGATACCGGCGCGACGTCTACTAAGCCACCACGCGGTGGCTTTTTTATGCCAGTGGCTTTAGTGCACCGTAGGGTGGGCATGCCCACGCGTGAACTTGGCACTGTGTTGGCTTCGTTTAAAGAAAAACCCCGCCAACACGATGCAGGCGTCACGCGTGGGCATGCCCACCCTACCCAAACAAAAACGCGAATGATAACAATTCTCATTTACAAATCGGGAAACGCTCTCTAGAATGCTGGTCAGTTCAACAAGAAGCGCCCGCCCCGAGCGGGCGTCCTCCAACGAGAGAAAAACAGGAAGACCATGCATTCGATCAAAAGCCGCAAGCACGCCCCCAGCCGTTTTCACCAGCACATGAGCGCCGCCCTGGCGACCATGCTGCTGCCACTGGCCGCCGGTGCCAGCGACGCCCCGCCAGCCTTCGACGACGCCGCCAGCGCCCCGGTCTCGAAGGTCGAGGTCAAGGGCCGGCAGGAAAACGACTTCAAGGCCGAACGCGCTTCCTCGCCGAAGTACACCGAGAAGCTGGTCGACACGGCGCAGTCGGTGCAGGTCATCAAGAAGGAACTGATCGAGCAGCAAGGCGCCCTCACCCTGACTGAGGCGCTGCGCAACACGCCCGGCGTCGGCGCCTTCTTCCTCGGCGAGAACGGCAACACGAATACCGGCGACGCGATCTTCATGCGCGGCTTCGATACCTCGGGCAGCATTTTCGTGGACGGCGTGCGCGACGTCGGTTCGATCTCGCGCGACGTCTTCAACCTCGAGCAGATCGACGTCGTGAAGGGACCGGCCGGCACCGACAACGGCCGCGGCGCGCCGACCGGCTCGGTCAACCTGGTCACGAAAAAGGCCATGCTGGAAGACGCCGTCTCCGGTTCCGCCACGATCGGCAGCGCGCAGCAGAAGCGGCTTACCGCGGATGTGAACACCGTCCTGAACGACAAGCGCGGCATCGCCCTGCGCCTGAACGCGATGGCGCAGGATTCCGGCAATGCGGCGCGCGACGTCGTCAAGGACAAGCGCTGGGCCATCGCCCCGAGCCTGGGCTTCGGCCTGAACGGCCCGACGCGCATGGTATTGGACTATTTGCACGTCAAGCAGGACAACATTCCCGACGGCGGCGTGCCGACCATCGGCCTGCCCGGCTACACCAGCCCGGACCGCACCCGCCCGCAGATCAGCGACGCACCGATGGTCGATCCGCAGAACTTCTACGGCTCGAACAGCGACTACGACAGGATCACCGCCGACATGGCCACCGTGCGCATCGAGCACGACTTCGCGCCCGGCTTCAAGCTACATAACATCGCGCGCTACGGCCGCACGAACCAGGACTACCTGCTGACCGCCTTCATGGGCACCAGCGCCAACATCGGCACCACGCCGGACACGCTCGGCACGCCGGAAGCCTGGACCCTGGTGCGCAACACCCGCACCATCAAGGACCAGTCGAACAAGATCATCACGAACCAGACCGCCCTGACCTCGCAGTTCGGCACCGGCGCGCTGCAGCACACGCTGGTGACCGGCCTCGAGTTCACCAGCGAGAGCCAGGTCAGCTACTCCTACATCCCGGCGAGCCTGGGCACCGTCAGCGTGGCCGGCCGCACCAGCCTGTACCACCCGGACCCAGGTGCCGCCCTGGTCGGCTTTGCGCCAACGCGCAGCGGCGCCTACAACGACGCCACGGTCGATACGCAAAGCCTGTACGCCTTCGATACGATCAAGATCGGCGACAAGTGGATCCTCAGCGGCGGCCTGCGTGCGGACCGCTACAGCGGCGACTACACGGCGGTGGCGGCGACCATCGTCAACAACGCCACCACGGCCCTCACGCCGACCCACTTCAAGGTCGGCGAGACCCTGGTCAACGGCAAGCTCTCGGTGCTGTACAAGCCGACCGCCAACAGCAGCGTGTACGCGATGGCCGCCAGCTCGAAGCAGCCGCCGGGCGCCAGCTTCACGGTCTCGGGTAACCTGAACAGCGCGCAGAACCCGATCTACGATCCGCAGGAAACCGTCACCACCGAGATTGGCGGCAAGGTCGACCTGTTCAGGGAAAAGCTCTCGCTGACGGCCGCCCTGTTCCGCACCGAGGTGAAGAACGAGGTCGAGCAGGACCCGGTCGACCTCAAGTACTACCAGACGGGCAAGAAACGCGTCCAGGGCGTGGAACTGGGCGTGGTCGGCGAAGTGGCGCGCAACTGGCTGGTCAGCGCCGGCTACCTGTACATGGACACCAGCGTCGAAGCAGGCAAGGTCATTACGGCCGGCGGCGAGAACGCCCTGACCTACACGCCGAAGAGCGCCTTCACGCTGTGGACCTCGTACGACCTGCCCTTCGGCCTGAAAGTCGGCGGCGGCGCGCGCTATGCGGGCCGCCTGCTGCGCGGTACCGACGGCGCCGTCGGCACCCCGGCCTATGCCGATTCCTACTGGGTGGTTGACGCCATGGCCTCGTACGCGGTCAACCGCAACCTGGACATCCGCCTGAACGTGTACAACCTGGGCGACGAGCGCTACGTCGCCAGCATCAACAAGAGCGGCTATCGCTACACGCCAGGCACGCCGCGCGCTGCCAGCCTGACGGCGAACCTGCGCTTCTAAGTTCACCCCCCCTCTCCTCTCGGGGATTCGACGCCCTCGCGCCTCGCGGCGCAGGGCGTTTTTTTTGCGTCTATTTGTGCCGGCGCCGCGAGGCCAGCGCCGACACCAGGCCCAGGCCGCCCAGCATCATCGCGTAGATTTCCGGCTCGGGAACCGGCGTGACGTTGATGAGCGCGCGCGAGTCCGCGGTCAGGGTCAGGCCGGCTTCGTTGACGAAGATGCTGTTCCCTTCGAAGCTCACCACCGGCGTATAGGTACTCGAGGGATCGACCGACACACCGGCGATGGCAGGGGCGCCCGTGAAGGAAAACACGAAGCCGTTGAAGCCTCCAGGCGCCGTGACGCCTCCCGACGCATAATCGATGTCGATCGTCGAGGCGCCGACGTCGATCGTCACCGGAACCGGATCGAGACCCGGGATCCGGGACACGAGACTGCCTTCCGGGAACTCGACCCCCGGTCCGACCACTGCAGTGAGCAAGGCCGTGGCCCGGTCCTCCTCGGTCGGCATGGTGCAGCAATAGGCCGCCAGCTTGACCGTCGATCCGGTCAAGTCCTGCGCCTGCGCTCCCGTCATGGGGCAGCAGGCGAGTGCCGCGACGGCGGCGGCAAGGTACATTCGAACGTTCATGATTTCTCCTTGATCTGATTAGTCAGCAGGAGTTATCCAATCTCAATGATTTGCTGAGTTAGCGTTTGATACACATCAATTGGAACTCAGCGTTTTTGCATTAGCGCACTCAGCATCACCACTTCTCGCCCCGCGTTGATGACCTGCGGCACCACCTGGTCTAGAATGGGCAGCCCCCAACCCTGCCCGGCATCTCTTGAAAATTTCGATCGGCCTGCGCCTGTTTGCCTCGGTCCTGCTGTCCATCCTCGCGGTAACGGCAAGCGCGGTCTATCTGCTGCGCCAGAACGTGCTGGAAAGCTTCGGCGACTACGCCGTCCAGATCGAACTGGACCGCCTGGAAGAGCTGTCGAACGAACTGGCGCGCCGCTACGCGCAGCATGGCGACTGGCGCTTCGTGCCGGCCAGCGGGCAGCGCGACTGGATCGCCCGCGAACTGGCGCGGCTGCAGGACGAGCGCGCAGCGCGCGTGCTTGCCGTGCCGCCGGCGCCGCCCGCAGCCGAGCTTGTCGCTCCGGCTGCTCCGGCCGCTCCTGCTGCGCCCGTCAGCCCTGTTGCTGCGCCCGCGCCACCGGCTCCTCCTGCCCCACCGGCGGCGCCGTTGCCGCCACTGCCCCCGCCTGCGCTGCAGGAGGCACCTGATGCGGACGACGGGTCCCCCCTGCAATCACGCATCACCCTGCTCGACGCAAACGGCAAGCTGCTCGCCGGCCGCCCGCCAGGCAGCCTGCCGCCGGCACGGCGCCCGATCCTGCTTGACGGCCGCACGGTCGGCTTCCTGGCGGTGGCGCGCACCACGCGCCCGACCGACGCGCTGGCCTATGCCTTCCTCGATCAGCTGAAAGCGAGCCTGTGGCCGATCGCGGCCGCCGGCGTGATCCTGAGTGCCCTCGCCGCCAGCCTGCTGGCTAGCCACTTCCGGCGCCCGATCGGACGCCTGGCGAACGGTGCCCGCGCGCTCGCCGAGGGACGCTTCGAGACGCGCCTGCCAGACGAACGTAGCGACGAACTGGGCGAACTGGCGGGCCACTTCAACATGCTGGCTGCCCGGCTTGAAGGCGCCGAGCAGGCGCGCCGCCAGTGGGTGGCCGACACCTCGCACGAGCTGCGCACGCCGCTGGCCGTGCTGCGCGCCCAGCTGGAAGCGCTGCAGGATGGCGTGCGCAGCGCCGATCCTGAGCACGTGGCGGCCATGCTGCGCCAGGTGCTGGCGCTGTCGAAGCTGATCGACGAACTGTATGCGCTGGCGCGCGCCGATGTGGGCGCCCTCGACTGCCGGCGCGAGCCGTTGGCGCTGTGGCAGCTGGCGCGCGAAGAAGCGCAGGCCTTCGCCGAACGTTTTCAGGCGGCTGGCCTGGTGCTGGAATGCGCAGACGCACCGCCGCGCAGCACGGTGCTGGCCGACCCCGACCGCATGCGCCAGGTGCTGCGCAACCTGTTCGAGAACTGCCTGCGCTATACGAGCGCGCCCGGCCGGGTGGCCTTGTCGGCGCAGGTCGATGGCGCTGCGCTGGCACTCACGATCGACAACAGCGCACCGGGCGTGCCCGACGCGGCGCTGGCGCGTCTCGGCGAACGCTTCTACCGCGTCGATGCCTCGCGCAGCCGGGCCGGAGGCGGCGCCGGACTGGGACTGGCGCTATGCCTGCGCCTGGCCGAGGCGCAGGACGGACAACTGCGTTTTGCGCACTCGCCGCTGGGCGGCCTGCGCGTCACGCTGACGATGGAACTCGCAAGATGAATACGCGCTTGAATACTATTTATATCGTTGAGGACGAACCGGAGCTGGCGCAGCTGGTCGCCGACTACGTGCGCGCCGCCGGTTTCATTCCGGCGGTCTTCCACGACGGCGCGGAGGCACTGGCCGCGATCCGCACCAGGCTGCCGGCCCTGGTCGTGCTCGACCTGATGCTGCCCGGCCTGGACGGCCTGGCGCTGTGCCGGGAAGTGCGCGCTTTTTCCGAAGTGCCGATCGTGATGGTGACGGCCAAAGTCGAGGAAATCGACCGCCTGCTGGGCCTGGAGCTGGGCGCCGACGACTACCTCTGCAAGCCCTTCAGCCCGCGCGAACTGGTGGCGCGCATCAAGGCCATCCTGCGCCGCAGCGGTGCGCCCGCCACGCCGCTGTCACTCGACACGGCGGCGCGCCGCGCCAGCGTGCATGGACGGGTACTCGACCTGACGCGCACCGAATTCGACCTGCTGGCGGCGCTCGCCGCACGCCCGGGCCAGGTGTTTTCGCGCGCCCGCCTGCTCGAACTGGCGGGCCAGGACAGCCTGGATGTCACCGACCGCGCCATCGACAGCCACATCAAGAACCTGCGCCGCAAGCTCGATGCCGCCGCGCCGGGATTCGAGCCGATCCGATCGATCTATGGGCTCGGATACCGCTTCGATCTCTGAACTCCATTTTGTCTCCATATTTGCGGCGCATGATGGCTTTATGGCGCCACCGTCGTGCGCCGCAACGCAAGGAGAACAACATGGTCCCACGTCCCTTCATACTGATTGCCCTGCTGCTGGCCGCCGGCAGCAGCCAGGCCGCCGTCCGCATCGACTGCAAGCCAGCGAAGAGCGGCGCCTGCATCCAGCCGGCCCCTCCTGCCCCACCTGCGGCGCCCGCCCCGCCTGCGCCTCCTGCTCCGCCTGCGCCACCGATGGCGCCCGGCGACATGGCCATGCCCGCCCCGCCCGCGCCGCCAGCCCCACCTGCACCGCCCGCCATCCCCGCCCCGCCGCCTCCGCCGGCGCTGCCGGACATCCCGGATGCGGCCCACGCCGCCTGCGCGACCAAGGCCAATGGCAGCAAGCTGACCTGGATTATCGGGCCGGGCGAAACCATGCGCGGCCTGTGCGAACGGGTCGACGGCCGCATGGTGTTCCAGCTGCGCAGCTACAGGAAGGACGACTGAGCCCTTGGTGCCAGTCCCTCATTTCCAATCTTTATCCGGTTGCATATTCAGCCGGTGCGCCGCATCGACGACGTCCTGCAATTCCACCGGGTCGCTGTAGGGGTCTTCGTCCAGGCTGGTGACCCGGTTCAGCTCCTTCTGCCAGCGCCGCAGCTCGTCGACATAGCCCTGGTCCGGCACCCGCCGCAGGTCGCCGTCGGCCTCGACCAGGTCGCAGATGCCGTTGTGCAGCCATTCGCCCGTATGCCAGTCCGGCATGTCGACCGCGGGGAACAGGCAGATGCCCTGCAGGTCCATGCCGAGCCGCACCGCCGCCAGCGACTCGCCCATCACGTCGCGCAGCCATTCGGCGCGGCCATGGCCGAAACCGCTGGTCTCGCCGATGATCATCGGGCGGCGGTAGCGTTCCCACACCGTGCGCAGCATGTCGCACAGGGGCGCGATGCGGTCGTCGCCGGGCGGCAGCGCCGCGTGCGGGCCGTGCTCGCGGTATTCCATCTGGCCGAAGGCGTAGTTGTTGGCGCCGACGATGTCGAGGATCTCGGGCGAGCCGCCCAATTCCGGATATTCGCGTCCGCTGATGATGTCCCAGGCGAGAAAGGTGTCGACTTCGGTCTCGTGGCGCGCGGCTTCGACCTGGTCGGGACGGTCGCGCGGCGCCACCACCCGCACCAGCGGATCGATGTGCACCATGCGCGCCTCGGGATCGACTTCGCGGATCGCCTTTACGCCCGCGATCGCGGCGCGGCACAGCGACAGCCGCAGGCGCAGGCGGTCTTCCTTGCTGCAGCGGTAGGGTGCGGCCCAGGCCCATTCGCCGGCGCAGAAGGAAAAGAAGGTGATCTCGTTGATGGGCGTGAAGAAGTGGGGGTCGCGCAGCTTGGGGATCACGTATTCGGCGGCGGCGCGGCAATAGGCGGCGAAGCGTGCGACGAAGGCGTCCGAGTAGGGATCGAGGTCGTCCGGGTAGCCATAGTGGCAGAGGTCCCAGATCGGGCTGACCTTCGAGGCGTTCATGGCCTCGATATAGGGGTCGAGCATCGAGAAGTCGTATTGCCCTTCCCGGTCCGCGAGCGGCCAGGGGATGCCTTCGCGCGCGACCGCGATGCCGAGGCTGTTCAGGATCCGGTAGTCCTCGGCCACGTGGCGGTCGTGCCCGGTTTCCGCGACCAGGTTGCGCCGCACCTTGTCCTTCCAGACGAAGTTCGAGCATTCGAAGCCGGACAGGAAGAAGGTGGGAAAGATGCCAGGATGCCTAGCCATGCGCTCTCCTTTTCAAGGTATCGGGGCGAGCATACACCGGTCGCGAATATGCCTGTGTTTGTTAGAAAGAGCGGCATAGCGAACGGCCCTCTGTTAGCAAAATGATTAGAATCCGCTCATCAGCTTTCAAGAGATCGGGGCAGGCATGTTCGATATGGATCTGGCGTGGTGGGAATTCATTGTGCGCGGGGCAGTCGTCTACCTGGCGCTGCTGGCGATGGTGCGCCTTTCCGGACGGCGCACGGTCGGCCAGTTCACGCCTTTCGACCTGCTGGTGGTGATGCTGCTGTCGGAAGCGGTCTCGAATTCCCTCTCCGGTGGCGACGATTCGCTCAGCGGCGGCCTGATCATTGCCGCCACCCTGATCGCCCTGAACACCGGCGTGGCCATGCTCTCGGCCTACAGCAAGCGCGCCTCGGTGATGCTCGACGGCACGGCTGTGCTGATCGGACGCGACGGCCAGTTCTTCGACAAGGTCGTGCGACACTGCCGCATCACCGAGGAAGACCTGGACCAGGCGCTGCGCTCGGCCGACTGCAAACGTGAGGACATGCAGTGCGCCTTTCTCGAAGCCGATGGCGAGATCACGATCCAGACGAAAAAGTAAGCCACCCTCAAATATGATTCAGTTTTGATGAGTAGCCATCGAAATTCGTATCATATCTACCCTGTCGTTCACTCGCTCTGAGTTTATTGCTCAGCGGCTCCTGCCCATCCGTATTGTGTGCGACGCCTGCCGCGTAAGTGCTAATTTTTTTGGCAGCGCCACGTCGTGGCGCCTGGATTCTTTCCTGATCAGGAGGTCTGCCATGAAACAGAGCTTGTCCATCCTGGCCTTGGCCGCCGCGACGCTGTGCGCGTCCGGCGCCCTGGCCCAGACCACGATCCGGGCCGTCGCCAGCGGCCCGGGCGAGAGCCCGCCGAACGGTTCGCCGGGCTCGAGCGTAGCCGCCTTTGAAATCGACGGCAGCGTGCTGCGTGCCGAAGTGCCCTTCCGTGACCTGCTGGCGGGCACCACCATGGCGCACATCCACTGCTGCACCACGGCCGCCTTCACCGGCACGGCGCAGATCGCGATCCCCTTCGTCGACTTTCCGCTCGGGGTCACGGCCGGCACCTACACGCACGCCTTCGACCTGACCGATGCGGCGGTCTACGACCCGGCCTTCCTGGCGGCTTTCGGCGGCACGCCGGCCTCGGCCAGCACGGCGCTGATCGATGCCATCAATGCCAACGAGGCCTATCTGAACATCCACACGAGCCAGTTCCCGGCAGGCGAAATCCGCGGCTTCATGGTGGCGGCGCCGATTCCGGAACCGGCGACCTGGGGCATGCTGGGGATGGGACTGGCGGGGCTGGGGATGCTCAAACGCCGGCGGCGTGCTTAAACGGCGGCGCGCACTTCCCGTTTGGCCAGCAGCGCCGACCAGGCGGGAATGGCGCGCTCCCAGAAGCCGGCAAGCGCTGCCGGCCGCTCGAACAGCAACCCGAGGAAGCGTGCGGCGTCCATCAGGGCATCGATGGCCGCCGCTTCGTCGCCCGGCAGCACGGCCAATGCGCCGGTCTGCTTGGACAGCTTCTCGCCGCTGGCGTTGCGCACCACCGGCACGTGCAGGTAGCGCGGCGTCGGCACACCCAACAAGCGCTGCAGGTAGATCTGGCGCGCGGTCGAGTCGATCAGATCAAAGCCGCGCACGATGTCGGTGACGCCCTGGTCGGCATCGTCGACCACCACCGCCAGCTGATAGGCCCAGTAACCGTCGGCGCGCTTCAGGACGAAGTCGCCGGATTCGCTGGCCAGGTGCTGGGTCGTCGGGCCGGCGAAGCGGTCGATAAAAGTAATGGCATCGTCGGGCGCGTCCGGCACGCGCAGGCGCAGGCTGCGCATGCTGCGCCCGGAGGCCAGGCCGTGGCGGCAGGTGCCGGGATAGATGGCAGCGCCGTCGGGCGCGACGCCGAGGCGCGAGTCGAGGATTTCGCGGCGGTTGCAGCCGCAGGGGTAGGCGTGCGCGCCGAGCCGCTCGGCGGCAGCGGCGTATACATCCTTGCGCCGGCTCTGCCAGACGACTTCGCGGTCCGAACGCATGCCGAGCGAGTCGAGCAGCGCCAGGATCGCCATGTCGGCACCAGGCACGCTGCGGCCTTCGTCGATGTCCTCGATGCGGATCAGCCACTCGCCGTGGTGGGCGCGGGCATCGAGGTAGCTGGCGACGGCCGCAACCAGCGAGCCGGCGTGCAGCGGGCCGGTGGGCGATGGGGCGAAGCGGCCGATGTAGATGTTGCTCACGTTGCCAAGAGAAGACTTAATAGGGGCAACACCATATCACAGCGTGTTACTTGGGACCGCCCTTCCATCCGTCTTTCTCTTCAAAATCCTTGATCAGTCGCGTTACCTGCCCGCCCACCTCGTTCGGCACCGCCATCGACAGCTGGTAGTGCACGATCTCGAAACTGTCGCCCTTGCGGCGCAGGACGCCGCTGGCCTGGCAGACGCCCATCTGGGTGTCGAGCAGTTCGTCGAACCAGAACACCGACCCGTCTTCCGAGGCATACACGTTGCGGCGCTGCGCCTTGAAGGCCCAGGCCGACTTGCGCTGGAAATAGGGCTTGGCCCAGGCCTTGAACTCGTCGCGGCGCCAGCGCTCCGTCTTGTCGGTGCCGATATAGATACCGTCCTTGGCGATCTTGTCGAAGTAGGCCGGACGGGCATGGGCCGCGTCGTCGTGCCAACGGTCGACAAAGGCATTTACCTGCTTCTTCAGCGAGGCATCGGCATGTGCCGCGAAGCTGCACAGCAGCAGGGAGAAAACGAGCAACAAACGTTTCATGGCGGCGCCGGCTGTTGACTGAAAAATCACATTCTACACAGCCGTATGTAACCAAGTGTATAAAATGCCAAACTTTCTGCTTTCCGGTGTACATTTGGCAACAACACCTTTTTCCCAGCCGTGTATGCGTTCGCTCCTGTTCTGTGTGCTCTGCCTGCCCCTCCTCGCCCACGCTGCGCCCACGACGCCTCCGGCTGACGGCAAAAACCTCCCTTTACGCACACGCCTGGACAAGGAAGCGATCCGCGCCGCCATCGCCGAGCTCCCGCCGGAGAACGAAGCGGCGCCCGGCCGCAGCGAGACCGGCGCCCTCAGCGGCACCGCGTATGAAAAATTCTCGAAAGACTTTGCGGGCGCCCGCCTGCCCGATTGCCTGCATGCCGAAGGCCTGAAAAACCAGCCGACCTTCTTCCTGGGCGGCGTCCTCGCCCTGCCCTTCATCGCCGTGGCCAAGGTGCGCGGCGTCTGCCGCTGAGGACGGCGATGACGACCGCTCTGCTGGCCAGCCTGCTGTTGACCATGGTCGGTGCCGGTGCGGAACCGTCCGCCAAACCGGCATCTCCCTTGCGCGCCCGCTTGACGAACGAAGCCATCGCATCGGCAGTGCGCGAGACCCTGGCGCAGGACGCGCCCGAAGCGGTTCCTGCTCCGTCCGGTACCGTCCTCAGCGGCGGCAGCTTCCGCAGCTTCGCGCATGATGTCGCCGAGTCGAAGAAGCCGTCCTGCTTCGGCCAGGACGCGCTGAAGTTCCAGCCCGCCGAGATCGACACCAGGAATTGGCACTTCGAAGCGAAAGGACTGGCGGCGGCGCCGTTCTGGGCGGCCGCCATCTTGCGTGGCAAGTGTCAGTAAGGGTTTAGCGATGCAGCTCGCCTGCGCGTTCGGGCTGGTAGACGATCTCGCGCACCGTCACCTCGAAGCGGCCGCCGTCCGGACGCGTCCAGTCGATGCTGTCGCCTGCTTTGAGGCCGAGCAGCGCATTGCCGACCGGGCTCAGGATCGAGAGCTTGTCGGCCGATCCGTTCACATCCTTCGGATAGGCCAGCGACATGTCGAACTCTTCCTGCCCGTGGTCGAGCACGAAGCGCACCCGCGAATTCATGGTGACGACGTCATCCGGCATGTCCTCCGGCTCGACCAGCTCGGCCCTGGCCAGTTCGTCCAGCAGGGCCTCGCGCGTACCGGCCTGCGCGGCAGGCAAGGAATCGAGCAGCTGCTCAAGGCGCTCCATGTCGAGCGAGGAAACGATAATCGGTGGTCTCATGTTGGTACTCCATAGTCGAAAAGGGAAATGCTCCGCAGTCTGCGGAGAAGGTCGAAACAGTGGAGGAGGCTCGGGAGGACGGAAGGCGGATGCCGGCCGGATGCTTCCTCACCGAGCCCGATAGAGCCAGGCGAGATCTCGCGCGCACGCCGCGGGCGTGCCAATGAACTGCATGGACGCGAAACGACCTCCCTCGTTCAGGGACGAACCAAAGAGCTGTTCACAATAGCCAAGTGGGTTCATTGATCGATAGTCGCTAAATGCTGCGTAACGTAGGGTGGACTCCCGAGTCCACGCGTTTATACCGCATGCACACCGCAAAGCCACACGGACCAGTATAGCCCCCCTACCCGATCCGTCAATGTGTGAGCCGCGTAAACGAAAAAAGCGGGCCGCAGCCCGCTTCCTCGAAACGATCTAAACCGAATTAACGCTTGTCGATCGACGGCACATCACGCACCGGCGAACCCACGAACAGCTGACGTGGACGGCCGATCTTCTGCTCCGGATCCGCGATCATCTCGTTCCACTGGGCGATCCAGCCGATGGTACGCGCCATCGCGAAGATGCCGGTGAACAGCGAGACCGGGATGCCCAGGGCCGACTGCACGATGCCCGAGTAGAAATCGACGTTCGGGTACAGCTTGCGCGACACGAAGTATTCGTCGTTCAAAGCGATCTTTTCCAGTTCCATGGCCAGCTTGAACAGCGGGTCTTCCTGCAGGCCCAGTTCGTTCAGCACTTCGTGGCAGGTTTCGCGCATCAGTTTTGCACGTGGGTCGAAGTTCTTGTAGACGCGGTGTCCGAAGCCCATCAGCTTCACGCCCGAGTTCTTGTCCTTGACCTTCTCGATGAAGGCAGGGATGTTCTCGACCGAGCCGATTTCCTTCAGCATGGTCAGTGCGGCTTCGTTGGCGCCGCCGTGGGCAGGGCCCCACAGGCAGGCGATACCGGCAGCGATACAGGCGAACGGATTCGCGCCCGACGAACCGGCCAGGCGGACGGTCGAGGTCGAAGCGTTCTGCTCGTGGTCGGCGTGCAGGATCAGGATGCGGTCCAGGGCGCGCACCAGCACGTCGTTGACCTTGTACTCTTCGCACGGGTTGGCGAACATCA
The DNA here is from genome assembly GCF_004798585.1 of Massilia sp. Mn16-1_5. Classification (GTDB taxonomy): domain Bacteria; phylum Pseudomonadota; class Gammaproteobacteria; order Burkholderiales; family Burkholderiaceae_D; genus Telluria. The sequence continues at coordinate 255,463 of NZ_PPXQ01000006.1, read as the reverse complement.
TGTGCATGAAGTTGGCGCTGTACGAGAGGTCGTTGCGTGGGTACATGAACGGCTGGCCGATCGAGTACTTGTATGCCATCGCGACCAGGGTCGGCAGCTTGGCGATCAGGCGGATGGCCGAGATTTCACGCTGCTTGGCGTCGTTGATGTCGAGCGAGTCGTGGTAGAACGAAGCCAGCGCGCCGACGGTGCCGACCAGAACCGACATCGGGTGCGCATCGCGGCGGAAACCACGGAAGAAGAAGTTCATCTGCTCGTGGATCATCGTGTGACGGGTCACGGTGTTCTCGAACTCGGTCTTCTGCTCCGCGTTCGGCAGTTCGCCGTTCAGCAGCAGGTAGCAGGTTTCCAGGAAGTCGCAGTTCTCGGCCAGCTGCTCGATCGGGTAGCCGCGGTACAGCAGCTCGCCCTTGTCGCCGTCGATGTAGGTGATGCTCGAGTTGCACGAGGCAGTCGACATGAAGCCCGGATCGTAGGTGAACTTGCCGGTCTGGCCGTACAGCTTGCGGATGTCGATGACGTCCGGGCCGATCGTGCCCTTGTAAATCGGCATGTCAACCGATGGGCTGCCGTCGGAGAACGACAGAGTGGCTTTGGTATCAGAGGTATTCATGGCACTTCCTTCTTGGGAGTGGATCTACAAAATATAAAACGAAAACGTTGACGTCTTGACGGCGCTCACGCTTGACGCAGGCGCGCCAGCAAGGCGCGGACGTGCGGCAGGTCGACTTCGCCTTCGGGCTCGGCGCGTCCGAGCAGCAGGTCCATCAGCGGGTTGTCCGCCAGGTCCAGCAGGCGGGTCAGCGCATCGACGTCTTCATCGCTCAGCTCCGCCTCATGCGCATCGAGGAAGCGCGTGAGGATCAGGTCGTTTTCGAGCAGTCCACGGCGTGCACGCCAGCGCAGGCGGGCACGATTGGCGGGGTCGGATTGATGCGTTGCTGTCACACTAGAGTCCGTTCTTGGGTCAACACTATACTCCGGCTGCCGGGATTCGGCAGTACCGTACTTCTACTGTATTTATGACAATACTTTGGGCGCAATCCGGGGAAGGATATCCGAAATTGCGCCGGTTTTGCTGCTTTCATGCGGTGTACCGCGTGGAGTCAGGACTCCACCCTACGTCCTTGGCGATTCGGCGACTGTAGGGTGGAGTCCCCGACTCCACGCGTTCACGGCCGGCATGACGGCGCCGGCCGCAAACGGCCAATTTAAATCGCGCGGCGGACCAGCAGTTCCTTGATCTTGCCGATCGCCTTGTTCGGATTCAGGCCCTTCGGGCAGACGTCCGTGCAGTTCATGATCGAGTGGCAGCGGAACAGGCGGTACGGGTCTTCCAGGTTGTCCAGGCGCTCGTTGGTGGCTTCGTCGCGCGAGTCGGCGATGAAGCGGTAGGCCTGCAGCAGGCCGGCCGGGCCGACGAACTTGTCCGGATTCCACCAGAACGACGGGCACGAGGTCGAGCAGCAGGCGCACAGGATGCACTCGTACAGGCCGTCGAGCTCTTCGCGCTCTTCCGGCGACTGCAGGCGTTCCTTTTCCGGCTTGATCGAGTCGTTGATCAGGAACGGCTTGACCGAGTGGTACTGCTTGAAGAACTGGGTCATGTCGACGATCAGGTCGCGCACGACCGGCAGGCCCGGCAGCGGACGCAGCACGATCGGCTGGGTCAGTTCGTTCAGGTTGGTGGTGCAGGCAAGACCGTTCTTGCCGTTGATGTTCATCGCGTCCGAACCGCAGACGCCTTCGCGGCAGGAGCGGCGCAGGGCCAGCGAATCGTCGACGTCGGCCTTGATGCGCTGCAGTGCGTCGAGCAGCATCTTGTCGGTGTCTTTCAGTTCGACGGTGACGTCTTGCATGTAAGGCTTCGTATCCTTGTCCGGATCGTAGCGGTAGATCTTCAGGTGGACTGTGCGTGCCATTTTTTTGCCTATTCAGTCGGGACAGGACCTGTGCCCTGCCCCCATCAATATGTTGTCGTGGATTAGAAGGTACGTGGCTTCGGTTTGAAGGTATCGACCGTCAGCGGCTTGGTCACGACCGGCTTGTAGTCGAGACGGTTGCCTTCCGAGAAGAACAGCGTGTGCTTCATCCAGTTTTCGTCGTCGCGCTGCTCGAAGTCGCTGTGGGCGTGAGCGCCGCGCGATTCCTTGCGGGCCGCTGCCGACACGATGGTGGCCTTGGCCACTTCGATCAGGTTGTCCAGTTCGATGGCTTCGATACGGGCGGTATTGAAGACCTTCGACTTGTCCTTGAACGACACGTGCTTGCGGCGCTCGTCGAGCTTCATGATCTCCTGGACGCCTTCGTCCATCAGGGCCTGGGTACGGAACACGCCGCAGTGCTTCTGCATCGTCGAGCGGATCGCGTTGGCGACGTCCTGCACCTTTTCGCCGCCGGTCGAGTTCTCGAGGCTGTTCAGACGGCCCAGCGCGTAGTCCGCGAAGTCCTTCGGCAGGGCGCGATTGCCCTGCGCCTTCAGGTTCTGGCCGACGATGTGGTTGCCGGCCGCGCGGCCGAAGACCACCAGGTCGAGCAGCGAGTTGGTGCCCAGGCGGTTCGCGCCGTGGACCGAGACGCAGGCGCATTCGCCGATCGCGTACAGGCCGTTGACGATCTTCTGGCCGCCGGTACCGTCAGGTGCGACGACCTGGCCATGGATGTTGGTCGGGATGCCGCCCATCTGGTAGTGGATGGTCGGGACGACAGGAATCGGTTCCTTGGTCGCGTCGACGTTGGCGAACTTGTGGCCGATTTCCAGGATCGACGGCAGGCGCTTCTTGATTGTGTCGGCGCCGATGTGGCGCAGGTCCAGCAGCACGTGGTCTTTATTAGGACCGACGCCGCGGCCTTCCTTGATTTCCTGGTCCATCGAGCGCGAGACGAAGTCGCGTGGCGCCAGGTCCTTCAGGGTCGGCGCATAGCGCTCCATGAAGCGTTCGCCGTTCGAGTTGATCAGGATACCGCCCTCGCCGCGCACGCCTTCCGTGATCAGGACGCCCGCGCCGGCCACGCCGGTCGGATGGAACTGCCAGAACTCCATATCCTGCAGCGGCAGGCCGGCGCGTGCCGCCATGCCCAGGCCGTCGCCGGTGTTGATGAAGGCGTTGGTCGAGGCGGCGAAGATGCGGCCGGCACCGCCGGTGGCGAAGATGGTGGTCTTCGCTTGCAGCATCATGACGTCGCCGGTTTCCATTTCCAGGGCCACCACGCCGAGCACGTCACCGTCGCTGTTACGCACCAGGTCGAGGGCTTGCCATTCGACGAAGAAGTGGGTACGCGAACGGACGTTACGCTGGTACAGGGTGTGCAGCAGGGCGTGACCGGTACGGTCGGCCGCGGCGCAGGCGCGCTGCACCGGCTTTTCGCCGAAGTTGGCGGTGTGGCCGCCGAACGGACGCTGGTAGATGGTGCCGTCGGTGTTGCGGTCGAAGGGCATGCCGAAGTGTTCGAGCTCGTAGACGACCTTCGGTGCTTCGCGGCACATGAATTCGATCGCATCCTGGTCGCCCAGGTAGTCCGAACCCTTGACGGTGTCGAACATGTGCCAGTACCAGTCGTCTTCGCTCATGTTGCCGAGCGAGGCGCCGATGCCGCCCTGCGCCGCCACGGTGTGCGAACGGGTCGGGAAGACCTTCGACAGCACGGCGACGTTCAGGCCGGCTTCGGTCAGTTGCAGTGCGGCGCGCAGGCCGGAACCGCCGGCGCCGACGATGACGACGTCGAACTGGCGGGTTGGAATTGCAGTATTAATTGCTGCCACGATTAAACACTCCAGAGAATTTGCACAGTCCAGGCGGCGCAGGCGAGCAGCCAGAGCACCGTAGCAAACTGCAAGGCCAGCTTGATGCCGGCGTTTTTGACATAGTCCATCCAGATGTCACGCATGCCGACCCACACGTGGTAGTACAGGCCGAGGAAGGTGACCAGGGAGAAGAGCTTGAACCACTGGCGCGAGAACAGCGCTGCCCAGCCTTCGTAGGTGAAATTCTGTGCGGTCAGGAAGGTGCCCAGCAGGATCAGGGTGTAGATCACCATGACGATGGCGGTGACGCGCTGCGCCAGCCAATCCTTGACGCCGTAGTGGGCGCCGACGACGAGACGGCGCTGGCCGATATTGTTCTTGCTTGCCATGATTAGAATACTCCGAACAGTTTCAGACCGCACAGCGCAGTCAGGACGAGGCTGATGACCAGCACCCAGCGAGCGGTCTTCTGGGCTGCGTCCTTGTCCAGGGCCATGTGGTTGTCCATGAACAGGTGGCGCACGCCGGCGGTGAAGTGGTGCGCGTATGCCCAGATCAGGCCCAGCAGGATGATCTTGGTGAAGACGTTGTCGACGATGCCGCCGAAGTGGTAGTACGAGATCTCCGAGCGCAGGCTTTCTTGCAGCAGGTAGAGCAGGAAAGGCAGCATCAGGAAGATGCCGAAACCGCTGACGCGGTGCAGGATCGAAACGATTGCCGATGGCGGCATCTTGTACTTCGTAGTGATATCCGTAATGTGGATGTTACGGAACTCCGGCCGTCCTTTTTTTGTGGCCTCTCTCACGGCTTCGGACATACAACACCTCCCTTAACTGACAAAATGTGATTAACCCTTAATTTTCGCCGATTTTTTGAGCCACACCAAGATGCGATTCCGGAATATCGGCAAGTCGAGCACTGAACGGGGTTTTGTTCGGCGCTTTCTTGCTAACAACATATTTTATACGCATACCTACAAACGTGCAGGCGTCCGCCCCATGCGCTTCATGGCGCGTTACGACAACTCGTTCTGATAGTGATGCTGTGCGGTCAAATACAAGCCGCGGCGCAGTTCCACCGGCCGGTCGCCATAGGTAAACGACACCCGGTCCGCCACCAGCAGCGGGGTCCCCGCGGGCACCGCCAGGTACTCGGCGGCTGCCGCATCGGCCGCGACCGCGCGGATCTTCTCGGTCGCGCGAATCATGCGCGTGCCGAACTCGGACTCGAACAGGCCATACATTGGACCCTTGTACTCGACCAGGCGTTCGGCCGTCAGCCCCTTGAACACCTGCCCCGGCAGCCACAGCTCCTCGAGGATGGTGGGCGCGCCGTCGAAGCACATCAGGCGCTTGATGTAGACGACGGCGTCGCCCGACTTCAGCTCGAGCAGGCGCGCGACCTCGGCCGGCGCACGGATGCGCCGCACTTCGAGGATGCGGTTCTCGGGATGGTGGGGAACGCCCTCGTCGGGCATCAGTTTCAGGAAACGGAAGTGCGCGCGCTCTTCGTGGTGGGTGGCGACAAAGGTCCCCTTCCCCTGGCGGCGCACGACCAGGTTCTCCGCCGCCAGCTCGTCGATGGCTTTGCGGACGGTGCCCTGGCTGACCTTGAAACGGGCGGCGAGTTCGACTTCGCTCGGCATCAGCTCGCTTGGCTTCCACTCTCCGGATTGCAGGCTCTGCGTGATCAGCGCCTTGATCTGCTGATACAGCGGCCGGAACGATGGGGAGGCTGAGTTGCCTGGGCCCTCGCCGGAGGGGTTGGTCGGGACGGAATTCATAGACCACGATTTCACCACAAAAAGCCCCCTGCCGTCCAGTGTACACGCGGCAACATATGTGTCTTATATAAGACATATGATAGCGATTGACGGGAGGTGCATCGAGGAATACACTCGCGGTCGATCCGGCGTCTGTCCTGCACTGTGCGCCCACAAGGATTCATGTCCGTTTTGGTATCATTGCAGTTTTCCTAAACAGGCGTATCCTCGGCTTCGACCGTTTTCATTCCCACTTTTGGAGATTCATCATGGCTAAAACCCCACTGCGTGTTGCCGTTACCGGCGCCGCCGGCCAGATCGGCTACTCGCTGCTGTTCCGCATCGCTAACGGCGACATGCTGGGCAAGGACCAGCCGGTCATCCTGCAGCTGCTCGAGATCGACAACGAAAAAGCACAGAAGGCGCTCAAGGGCGTCATGATGGAAATCGACGACTGCGCATTCCCGCTGCTGGCCGGCATGACCGCCCACTCGGACCCGATGGAAGCCTTCAAGGATGCCGACTTCGCTCTCCTCGTCGGCGCACGCCCGCGCGGCCCAGGCATGGAGCGCAAGGACCTGCTGGAAGCCAACGCACAGATCTTCACCGTGCAGGGCAAGGCGCTGGACGCCGTCGCTTCGCGCAACGTCAAAGTGCTGGTCGTCGGCAACCCTGCCAACACCAACGCCTACATCGCCATGAAGTCGGCACCGAGCCTGCCAGCCAAGAACTTCACCGCCATGCTGCGCCTGGACCACAACCGCGCCCTGTCGCAAGTCGCGACCAAGCTGGGTAAACCAGTCGGTTCGATCGAGAAGATGGCCGTCTGGGGCAACCACTCGCCGACCATGTACGCCGACTACCGCTTCGCGACCGTCGACGGCCAGTCGGTCAAGGACCTGATCAACGACGACGCCTGGAACCGCGACACCTTCCTGCCGACCGTCGGCAAGCGCGGCGCCGCCATCATCGACGCACGCGGTGCTTCGTCGGCCGCTTCGGCAGCCAACGCGGCGATCGACCACATGCACGACTGGCACCTGGGCACCGCCGGCAAGTGGACCACGATGGGCATCCCATCGGACGGTTCCTACGGCATCCCTGAAGGCACCATGTTCGGCTTCCCTGTCACCGTCGAAAACGGCGAGTACAAGATCGTGCAAGGCCTGGATATCGACCAGTTCTCGCAAGAGCGCATCAACCTCACGCTGAAGGAACTGACCGAAGAGCGTGAAGGCGTGGCCCACCTGCTGGCCTAAGCCGCATTCGGCGAATGGATCCGGCCCAGCCGCCTGTTCGTTAGTCCGCCGTACAGCCTGGTCGACACAGTCGACCGGGCTGCACGGCGGGAGCTTTTTTTTAGAAGCTTTTTCTGCACCAACTGAATCAGCCATGCATCCTTCCGAGGTTTTATTCCAGGGCAAACGCCAGCCGCTCCTCCTCCCCGCCTGCGATCACTATTGCGGCTCGGAGAAGCTGATGCGCAAGTCGATGGCCCTGCAACAAGAGCTTGGTCCCGTCTTCGACATCACCTTCGACTGCGAGGACGGCGCCGCCGCCGGCAATGAAGCCGCGCACGCCCAGCTGGTCGCCTCCCTCGTCAACAGCGAGGACAACCGCTTCGACCGCATCGGCGTGCGCCTGCACGACATCGACAGTCCGCACTTCGTGCAGGACGTGGTGACCATCGTCGGCGCCGCGGCCGCCAAGCTGGCCTATGTGGTCCTGCCCAAACCGAACGGCCTGGACGACGTCCGGCGCGCCCTGGAGATCATCAACCGTGTCGCCGTGCCGAACGGCCGCGCGGCATTGCCCGTGCACGTGCTGATCGAAACCCACGGCGCCTTGCACGAAGCCTACGACATCGCCGCCCTGCCCCAGGTCGAGTGCCTGTCCTTCGGCATCATGGATTTCGTTTCTTCGCACTATGGTGCGATTCCGGCAGCCGCGATGCGCACGCCGGGACAGTTTACGCACCCATTGGTTGTCCGCGCCAAGCTGGAGATGGTTGCGGCATGTCATGCGCATGGCAAGGTGGCCTCGCATAATGTGACGACCGAGATCAAGGACAGTGCAGTTGTGGCTAACGATGCACAACGCGCTGGCGCCGAATTCGGTTTCACGCGCATGTGGAGCATCCATCCCGACCAGGTCAAGCCGATCGTCAAGGCGTTTACGCCCCGTCTGTCGGAAGTGAACGAAGCCACCAACATCCTGCAGGAGGCGATGGCGGCGAACTGGGGTCCGATCGCTCAGCATGGGCGCTTGCACGACCGCGCCAGCTACCGATATTATTGGACCGTTTTGCAGCGCGCGAAGCTGGCCGGCCTGGCGCTGCCTGATTCCGCGGCGGCAATCGTCAACCAAACGGAACTCCACTAATGGCCACCTCCCCCAAACACCTGTTCGCCGCCGGCGCTTTCGCGTTCGCGGCTTTTACCCTGTGCGCTGCTCCTGCATCGGCTGCTCCAGAGAAAAACCACCCGAAGGCCGAAGATGTCCTGAAGGCGAAGAAATCGTCGAAATCCAAGAAGGCAGCCGCTGCTGCCGGCGCCGGTGCCGCCGGCGCGGCCGCCGCCGACAGCTGGGCGCCGAAAGACGAAGCCGAACCGGACATCACCGACACCAAGGTCACCGAGTATTCCTGCGAGCTGAACAACAAGGTCACGATCTACACCAACGAAGGCGACGATTCGCACATCGCCCTGCGCTGGAAGAAGCGCCTGCACCGCATGGAGCGCGTCGGCACCACCACCGGCGCCCTGCGTTTCGAGAACACCAATTTCCGCCTGGTCTGGATCGGCATCCCGTCGAAGGGCATCCTGCTCGACTCGCGCCTGAACCGCCAGCTGGCCAATGAATGCAAGAACGCCGAGCAGAGCAAGCCGATGGTGGCTGCCGCGCCCGAGCAAAAGAAAAGCTGACGCATCGCGTCGCCCGTATTGAAGCAATATCAAGAGACCCCACTGAAGGAGAGCTTATGTCTCGCAACACCCTGAACACGCTGAAGGACTTCCCGCTGGCAGCCGGCCAGACCGGCCAGTTCTACTCGCTGCCGGCGCTGGGCGAAAGCCTGGGCGTGAACCTGTCGCGCCTGCCGGTGTCGATCCGTATCGTCCTCGAATCCGTGCTGCGTAACTGCGACGGCAAGAAGGTCACCGAAGAACACGTCCGCCAGGTAGCCAACTGGGGCGCGACCGCCGAGCGCACCGACGAGATTCCTTTCGTCGTTGCCCGCGTCGTGCTGCAGGACTTCACCGGCGTGCCGCTGCTGGCCGACCTGGCCGCGATGCGCAACGTCGCCGCCAAGAACGGCGCCGATCCGAAGAAGATCGAGCCGCTGGTGCCGGTCGACCTGGTCGTCGACCACTCGGTCACCATCGACCACTTCCGCGAGCCGGGCGCGCTCGACCTGAACATGAAACTGGAATTCCAGCGCAACAACGAGCGCTACCAGTTCATGAAGTGGGGCATGCAGGCATTCGACACCTTCGGCGTCGTGCCTCCGGGCTTCGGCATCGTCCACCAGGTCAACCTCGAGTACCTGGCGCGCGGCGTCATGAAGCAAGGCGACACCTACTACCCTGACACCCTGGTCGGTACCGACTCGCACACCACCATGATCAACGGCGTCGGCGTCGTCGGCTGGGGCGTAGGCGGCATCGAAGCCGAAGCCGGCATGCTGGGCCAGCCGGTCTACTTCCTGACCCCGGACGTCATCGGTGTCCACCTGACCGGCAAGCTGCGCGAAGGCTGCACCGCGACCGACCTGGTGCTGACCATCACCGAACTGCTGCGTAAAGAAAAAGTCGTCGGCAAGTTCGTCGAGTTCTTCGGCGAAGGCACCCGCTCGCTGTCGACCACCGACCGCGCGACCATCGCCAACATGGCGCCTGAATACGGCGCGACCATGGGCTTCTTCCCTGTCGACGAAGCCACCGTCGACTACTTCCGCGGCACCGGCCGTACCGAAGAAGAACTGGCTGCCTTCGAGAACTACTACAAGGCCCAGGGCATGTTCGGCATTCCGCAAGCCGGCGACATCGACTACACCCGCGTCGTCTCGCTCGACCTGTCGACCGTGACCCCGTCGCTGGCCGGTCCGAAGCGTCCGCAAGACCGTATCGAACTGGGCAACGTGAAGAACAACTTCACCGAACTGTTCAGCAAGCCGACCACCGAAAACGGCTTCAACAAGGCCGCTGAAGACCTGTCGAAAGTGTATGAGACGACCAACGGCGTGCGCGTGAAGAACGGCGACGTCCTGATCGCCGCCATCACCTCCTGCACCAACACCTCGAACCCGAGCGTGCTGCTGGCTGCCGGCCTGCTGGCCAAGAAAGCCGTCGAGCGCGGCCTGACCGTCGCTCCGCACATCAAGTCCTCGCTGGCCCCTGGCTCGCGCGTCGTCACCGAGTACCTGACCGCCGCCGGCCTGCTGCCTTACCTGGAAAAGCTGGGCTTCGGCGTGACCGCCTACGGCTGCACCACCTGCATCGGCAACGCCGGCGACCTGACCCCGGAACTGAACGCGACCATCGTCCAGAACGACATCGTCGCCTCGGCCGTCCTGTCGGGCAACCGTAACTTCGAAGCACGTATCCACCCGAACATCCGTTCGAACTTCCTGGCCTCGCCACCGCTGGTCGTCGCTTACGCGATCGCCGGCAACATGACCAAGGACCTGATGAGCGAGCCGGTCGGCCGCGACCCGCAAGGCGTCGACGTCTACCTGGGCGACATCTGGCCGACCAGCCAGGAAGTGGGCGAGCTGATGCGCTTCGCGATGAATTCGGACGTGTTCAAGAAGAACTACGCCGACGTCAAGGGCAACCCGGGCCAGCTGTGGGAGCGCGTCTCCACCACCGAAGGCCAGGTCTACAACTGGCCTGAGTCGACCTACATCGCCGAGCCGCCGTTCTTCAGCGACTTCGAGATGACCCCGAAAGCAGCCGCCACCGGCATCACCGGCGCCCGTGCGCTGGGCGTGTTCGGCGACTCGATCACGACCGACCACATCTCGCCAGCCGGCTCCATCAAGGAAGACGGCCCAGCAGGCAAGTGGCTGAAGGATCACGGCGTGCTCAAGGCCGACTTCAACTCCTACGGCTCGCGCCGCGGCAACCACGAGATCATGATGCGCGGCACCTTCGCCAACGTGCGTATCAAGAACAAGATGATCCCGCCAAAAGCGGACGGTTCGGCGGTCGAAGGCGGCATCACGATCCACCAGCCGACCGGCGAACAGATGTCGATCTACGACGCGGCCATGAAGTACGTGGCCGAAGGCACCCCGACCATGGTGTTCGGCGGCGAAGAGTACGGCACCGGCTCCTCGCGCGACTGGGCAGCCAAGGGCACCCAGCTGCTGGGCGTGAAGGCGGTCGTCGTGCGTTCGTACGAGCGTATCCACCGCTCGAACCTGGTCGGCATGGGCGTGCTGCCGCTGCAGTTCATCGGCACCGACAGCGTCGAGTCGCTCGGCATCACCGGCAAGGAAACCTTCGACCTGAAGGGCCTGGAAGGCGAGATCAAGCCGCAACAGCTGGCTACCCTGGTGATCCACCGCGAAAACGGCGACACCCAGGAAGTGCAAGTCCTGCTGCGTATCGACACCCCGATCGAAGTCGACTACTACAAGCATGGCGGCATCCTGCCGTTCGTGCTGCGCCAGCTGCTGGCTGCGTAATTGCCCTGTGGCCCGCGACATGCGGGCTGCTTGCAAGCAAGAAGGCCGGAACCCGCAAGGGTTTCGGCCTTTTGTTTTGGCGCGCCGCGGTTTGCGGCTTCGCCTTATGATCGATCCACCTGGAAAGATGAAGCCAGGCGCATGTACGTGCAAAAGGACGCGCAAGATGGTCGACCCCGATTTCCAGAGCCTGTTCGATGCGACGCCGGTTCCCTACCTGGTCTTGACGCCCGACTTCACCATGGTGGCCGCCAACGAGGCGCGCCTGCGCGCGACCATGACCACGCGCGAGCAGATCCTGGGGCGGAACCTGTTCGAGGTCTTTCCGGACAATCCGAACGATCCCGGCGCGACCGGCGTTAGGAACCTGCGCGCCTCGTTGCAGCGGGTGCTGCAATTCGGGCGTCCGGATGCGATGGCCTTGCAAAAATACGATATCCCCAAGCGCGGCGCGGCCGAGGGCGAGTTCGAGGTGCGCTACTGGAAACCCCTCAACAGCCCCGTCTTCGGCCCGTCTGGAGAAGTCGCTTACATCATCCACAGCGTCGAGGATGTCACCGACCATATCCTGAAGCAGAAGGCCGTCGAGGAAAGCGAGGCCCGCTTCCGGCTGATGGCGGACGCCATGCCGCAAATGGTCTGGTCGGCCCTGCCCGACGGTTACCACGACTACTACAACCGCCAGCATTACGAATTTGCCGGCATCGCGGTCGGCGACACGATCGGCCAGAACTGGGGATCGATCCTGCATCCCGACGACCTGCCGCGCACCAGGATCGCCTGGGCGCACAGCCTTGCCACCGGCGAGCCCTACGAAATCGAATACCGCCTGCGGCACCGCTCGGGGGAATATCACTGGATGCTGGCACGTGCCCTGCCGATCCGGAACCAGGCCGGCGGGATCGAACGCTGGATCGGCACCTGCACCGACATTCACGGCCAGAAAGTCCTGCGCGCGCAGCTGCAGGATGCGCAGCTGCGGCTGGAAGGCACCCTGAGCGCCGCGGAAATCGGCACCTGGACCTGGGACATCCAGGCCGACCGCGTCTATGCCGATTGCAACTTCGCACGGCTGTTCGAGATCTCCAGGCAGGATGCCGGGGGTGGTCCGCTGGCGGCCTACCTCGCCGCCATCCACCCCGACGATCGCGAGGCCGTCAAAGCCAATATTGCGCAGTCGCTCGCCGCCCGCAAGCCCTATCAATACCAGTTCCGCCTGTGCCTGCGCGACGGCGGCATCCGGCACGTCCATGCGCGCGGTAAGATCGATCTCGACGCGAGCGGCCAGCCTGCGTGGATGCCGGGTGTCGTCATCGACATCACGCAACAGAAACTGGCGGAGGAAGCGCGCCAGCGCACCGAATTCCAGTTCAAGGCGATTACCGATTCGAACGTCATCGGGGTCATGCAGTACCGCTACGACGGCAGCATCGTCAAGGTCAACGATGCCTTCCTGAGGATGCTCGGTTACGCGCGCGAGGACTTCGAACGGGACGGCCTGTCCTGGCGCGAGCTGACGCCTCCTGAATGGGAAGACGCGGACAGGCGGGGCCTGGCCGTCCTTCAGGCGACAGGACACATGGAAGCGTTCGAGAAGGAATACCTCCGGAAGGACGGCAGCCGCCTGCCGGTCTATGTCGGCGCCGCCAATTACCAGGGCGACCGGGACGAGGGCATCGCCTACGTCCTCGACATCAGCGAGATCAGGAAGGCCCAGTCGGCACTCAAGGAAAGCGAAGTGCAATTCCGGACCCTGGCGGAAAACATCCCGCAGCTGGCCTGGATGGCCGACAGCGACGGGTCGATCTTCTGGTACAACAACCGCTGGTTCGCCTACACCGGCACTACACTCGAGGACATGAAGGGATGGGGCTGGGAAAAGGTGCACCATCCCGACTTCGTGGAAGCGGTCAAGGCCAAGTTCCGCACCCATATCGTCGAACAGCAGACGCCCTGGGAAGACCTGTTCCCTCTACGCAGCGCCGAGGGCGAATACCGCTGGTTCCTGTCGCGCGCGGTGCCGATCCGCGACCAGCACGGACAGATCGTGCGTTGGTTCGGCACCAACACCGACATCACGATCCAGCGCGAAGCGGAAGAAGCCCTGGAAGCGGCCAACCGGCGCAAGGACGAATTCCTCGCCATGCTCGCCCATGAGCTGCGCAATCCCCTGGCGCCGATCAGCACGGCGGCCAATCTGCTGACGGTCGCCAGTCCCGATAACAGTACGATCAGAAAATACAGCGAGATCATCTCGCGCCAGGTGCGGCACATGACCGAGCTGGTCGACGATCTGCTGGACGTGTCGCGCGTGACGCGCGGGCTGGTGTCGATCGAGAAGTCGGAGCTCTCCATCCGCGACGTCATCCACGGCGCCATCGAGCAGTCGACGCCGCTGATCGACTCGCGCCAGCATCGGCTGAGCGTCCGCCTCGCGCAGGACGACGCCGCCGTGCTGGGCGACCGCACGCGTCTGGTCCAGGTGCTGACCAACCTCCTGAACAACGCGGCGAAATACACGCCGCTGGGCGGCCATATCGTGCTCGCCATGGAAGTGAAGGCGTCCTGCGCCCACGTCAGCGTCGCCGACGACGGCATCGGCATGGATGCGCAGCTGCTGCCGCACGTGTTCGACCTGTTCACCCAGGCGGAGCGCACGCCGGACCGCTCGCAGGGCGGCCTCGGGCTGGGCCTGGCGCTGGTCAGGAGCATCATGACCCTCCACGGCGGTAATGTGACGGCCAACAGCGAGGGCCCCGGCAAGGGCAGCACTTTTACCCTGTCGCTTCCGCTCCTGAACAAGGAATGGAAAGCTGCCGACGGCTTCGCGGCGGCTGCGACGGAAGACGAGCCATCCCCCTTGCGCATCCTGGTCGTCGACGACAACGTCGACGCCGCTGAGTCCCTGGCCGCCCTCCTCCAGGCACAAGGTCATCAAGTGACGATCCGCGAGAACGCGAGCAGCGCAATCAAGGAAGCGGCAAGCCTGCACCCCGACGCCATGATTCTCGATATCGGCCTGCCCGACATGGACGGCTACGAGCTGTCGCGGCGGCTGCATGGCATTCCCGAAACCAGGGACGCCCTGTTCATCGCGCTGACGGGCTATGGGCAGGCACACGACAAGGTGCTGGCCAAGGCGGCGGGCTTCCAGCACTACTTCGTGAAGCCGGTCGATATGACGGCCTTGCGCAGAGCCTTGGCGGAGGCGGTACCGGCGTCTGCCCGGGCGGCATCTGGCTGAACCCGCTCAGCGCAGGAACCAGCCATAGGGAAAACCATAGCGCCAGACATTGAACAATTCCGACGAGCTTTCGATGCCGCAAATATCCAGCGCGCGTCCCAGGTAGAACAGCATGCGGTCCCGCTCTTCCGACTCGATTGTCGTGAACCCGGCCAGCGTCCGCTTCATATGGCCCAGTACGACCGCGCGTCGCGGATGCGCCGGCAGGTCGTCGATCAGCGCCTGGATCGCGCTATCGGCGGCGAGCTGGGCGGCGGCACGTTCCGCCTCGTTGCGCGCGCCGGGATAAAACGTCGCATCATCCGGCCCGAACTTGCGCTCGCGCTTCAAGTCGGCGAGTCGCTCCAGCATGGCCGGCGTGACATTCAAGCGATGATCGCCCAGGCTCGTCGGCCATAGATAAAAGCTGAGGCCGGTGACGCCTGCGGCGACGAGGGCGGCAATGGCGATGAGGATCATGGCCAGGTATTTCATGCGGGCAGCGGCTTCTTGTCCGGTAGCAATTGATTGAGCCGGGTGATCTTCGCATGGATCGGTTATCGAAGCAACGAGGTTCGGGAGGCAGAATATCGCATCGGCCAGCGCCGCCAAATACACGGTGACTCGAAAATCGCACATCTGCAACAGATAGCGCTTGCCAATAATTTAATAATGTATTGATAATCGAGGAGATCGGTAACTCAACACTCCTCGGGGGTCACATGCGTACCAAAGCTTGCCTTGCGATCACACTCATCATGGCCGCGCTGCTTGGCTGGCAGCACCTGCACGGCGGCGTGCCGGCGCATCACCTGCTGGCCGACCCCAGCCTGCCCGCGCTGTCGAACTGGTGGGGCCTGTTGACCCTGCCGCTGCTGGCCTGGTTCCTGCTGGGACGCATCGAACGCCGGCGCGCCGCCAGGCCGCATGCGGCGCATGGCGATTTCGCCGCCTTCACGGGTGCCGTGGTGTTCGGCGCCGTGCTGTCGCTGCTGTTCACGGCGGGCCAGAACGGCGCGCTCGATACCTTGGTACAGGCACTGGCCCTGCTCGCGCTGTTCTATCCGATCCACCGCGCCGCCTGCGTGCTCGGCTTCGTGATCGGCATGACCTGGACCTTCGGGGCAGTGCTGCCGATGATGGCGGCAGCCGTCTTCGCAGCAGCCGGCGCGGCGATCTATTACGGCGTGCGCTTCATCTACGCGCGGGCGATGATGCAGCGGCGTTAAACCTCCGCCCACATCCTGAGCAGGTTGTGATAATGCCCGGTCAGCCCGACCGTGGCATCCGATTCGCCGTGCGCGGCGCGCAGCTTCTGGATGTTGGTGTCCAGCTCGAACAGCAGCGCGCGCTTGCTGTCCTCGCGCACCATGCTCTGGGTCCAGAGGAAGGAGGCGATGCGCTCGCCCTGCGTGACCGGCAAGACCTGGTGCACGCTGCCCGCAGGATAGACGATGGCGTCGCCCGCTGGCAGTTTGACCTCATGGGTGCCGTAGGCGTCGACCACGACCAGTTCCCCGCCCTCGTACTCGTCCGGCTCACTGAGGAACACGGTGGTCGAGACGTCGGCCCGGATCGCCGGCAGGCCGGGACGCTGGGCGCGGATGGCGCCGTCGACGTGCAGGCCGTAGTGCTCGCCGCCGCCGTAGCTGTTGAAGTAAGGCGCCAGGATGCGCAGCGGCAGGACCGACGAGAAGAACAGCGCATTAGCCATCAGCGCGGCGCTGACCGTCTGGCCGAGCTCGACGGCGAGCGGTGAGCCTTCTGCCAGCTGGCGGTTGCGTTTCACCTGCGCGCCCTGCGGGCCGACGCTGGCGCGGCCGTCGATCCAGTCGGTTTCCTGCAGGCGCTTACGCATCTGCGCGACCTGTTCCTGGCTGAGTACACCTGGGATATGGAGCATCATGGGCTGATTTCCTTTTCCGAAAATAGCGCGACCCTCCCCGCTTCAAGCAAGGAGGGCCGCGCAAAACATGTTCTGTCTTTTAGAACTTCAGGTTCGCCGTCAGGCTCGCCGAGCGGCCGGCACCCACGCCCGCATAGTGCGGCGAGGACACGCGGTCGAAGTAGAGCTTGTCGCCCAGGTTCTGGATGTTCAGCTGGAGCGCGATGTTCTTGTTCAGGTTGTAGCTGGCCATCGCATCGAAGCGGGTGTAGCTCGGCGCGTACTTCGTGTTGTTGATGTTGGCGTAGACCTTGTCCACGTAGTTCATGCCGATGCCGGCGCTGAAGTCCTTGTTGAAGGCATACGAGGTCCAGAGCGAGGCGCTGTGCTTCGGCGTGGTCGGGAAGATATTGCCGTTGTACGGAGACGGCTCGTAGCGCGGCGCGGCCGTGGTGCCGACGTTCAGGTAGCCGTTGTCGGCGACAATGCCGTCAAGCCAGGTGTAGCCGCCGAACACTTGCCAGGCATTGGTCAGCTTGCCCGAGAAGCCCAGCTCCAGGCCCTTCAGTTCCTTGCGGCCGACGTTCTGGCTGGTCCCGTCCGGCGAGGTGACGCGGGCATTGTTCATCTTGCTCTGGAACACGGCGGCGTTCAGCGACAGGCGGCTGTTCAGCACTTCCCACTTGGTGCCGAGTTCCCAGTTCTTGCTTTCCTGCGGCTGCAGGTTCTGCACTGCGACCGTCAGGCCGTCCAGACCGTCGCCGCCGTCGTTGCCTGGCGGCGTGGCCGAGGTCGCATACGAGACGTAGATGCTGCCGTTGGCGCTTGGCTTGTACACCAGGCCGGCCTGGTAGGTATCGAAGCTGGTGTCGACGCGCGCACGGGTGGCGGCGCTCGTCGGGCCGGCGGCGGTATCAAGCGCGGTCTTGAACTCGTCCCAGCGCGCGCCGATGTTCAGCATCCACTGCGGATTGAATTCGATGGTGTCGAAGGCATACACGGCGCGGGTGTTGGTCTTCACCTTGGTCAATGCCGGCGAAACGCTGCGGGTATAGACCCAAGGATCGTAGGGATTCGGATTGACCAGCGGTGCGCAGTTGTAGCCGGTGGCCGCGCCCGAGGTGGCGCAGGTCGTGTTGCCGGTCAACAGATTGTTGGTGCCTGGGGTGAACAGGTAGGCAGCGCGTTCGGTCGTCTCGCGGCTGAATTCGACGCCGGCATTGAAGCTGTGCTTGATCGCGCCGGTGCTCAGCTTGCCGGTCAGCGCGGTGGTGTTGGCCATCGTTTCCGTGTCGGTCACGCGGGTGTTGGCACGGCGCCAGACGGTGCCGTACAAGACCACGTTGCCCTTCGAATCGTCGGGCTGGGTCCAGACGAAGTCGTTCTTCGACTTGCCGTAGCGGGTGACGTTGCGCAGCACCAGGCCGCCGCCGAATTCGTGGCGCAGGTCGATGGTGCCGATGTCGGTTTTGGTGTCGCGGAAGTCGCGGTTGGCCAGGCCGTAGAAGGTCTCGCGCGGCACGTCGATCGGGGTGCCGTCGCCGTTCTTCGCGACGTTGGCGCCGGTCGTGAACGGGTTGTTGAACGGGATGCCGGTGTCCGGAATCTCGCTCGATTGCATGTGGTAGTAGCTGAGGATGGCTTTCGTCGGACCATTCAGGCCGAAGGTGACCGTCGGCGCGATGCCCCAGCGGTCGCCGCCGACGACGTCACGGCCGGCCACGTCCGCTTCGTGCGCCATCACGTTCAGGCGGAAAGCGGCATTGTTGCCCAGCGTGCGGTTGAGGTCGCCGGTGACGCGGCGGTATTTATCCGTGCCGATGCCGACCGAGGCGTTATTGAAATTATCCTGCTGGGCCGACTTGCTCACCAGATTGATGCCGCCGCCGGCCGAGGAGCGTCCGCCGTAGGCCGAGTTCGGCCCCTTCACGACTTCAACCTGTTCCAGGTTGAAGATCTCGCGCGACTGCGAGCCGGAATCGCGTATGCCGTCGACATAGGTGTCGGTCTGGGCGTTGTAGCCGCGGATAAAGACGTTGTCGCCGACCGGATTGCCGCCCTCGCCCGCGCCGACGGTGATGCCCGGCACGCTGCGCAGTGCGTCGGTCAGCGACACCGCCGCCGTTTGCGAGATGATTTCCTGGGGGATGACGCTGACCGATTTCGGGGTGTCCAGCAGGGGCGCCGTGAACTTGTCCGAGCTCGAGGCGACCGGCGCCTGGACGTCGCGGCGCGCGGCGCCGGTGACTTCGACCTTCGGGATCGTCGGGTCGACGTCCTTGTTGCCGCCGTCGGCCTGCGCCAGGGGCGCGGCCAGCGTGGCCAGCACGGCGAGTGCAGAACCGGTCAGGCCTGGCGCCGCATGCTTGCGGCTGCGGATGAAGGGGGAAGCGCTCGTTGCTGCTGGACTCGTCTTGGTCATGGTCATCGTCGGGTTGTTGCCTGCCCGGCTGCCGGCATCGCCTGCGAACGGGAGAAGAAATGAGAACGATTCGCATTATGATTTCTATTGGTGCATTTGGCAAGTATTGATGGGCTGGACCGGGAGCGCGCTGTGCTGCGGCAAGGCGGATGTGCACTTCGTACAACATCTGCCGCCGAGCCCCGCCCTCCCCGTTGTGTTCATGGCATGTGACCGAATCAACTACAATACCGGGGATAAGGGTTTATCATGACCCCTCGAACCTCACCTTTTACAAGAGACTCTTTCAGCGCTATGCGTCGTCCCTCCAAAGATTCATCCAACAAACTTTCCGCAGAAAGCCAGCGTCTCTCCAGCATTGCCCAGGCCATCGTGCAGTCCGCCAGCCGCGTGGAAGAACGCACCTGGGAACGCCAACTGGATGTGCAGCTGCAGAAACTGCTCAGGACCAACCACCAGGAAAGCATCGACGCCGCGCTCAACGCCCTGTTCAAGGACGACCTCGCCGCTTACGACGTGCTGATGGACGGCGTCGAGGCCGTCAGCGAATCGTCGACGATGGTCGAGCAGCAGGACGGCAAGGACGTGGCATGGCAGGCGCTGCTGGTGGCGGCGCCCATCCTGGCCTGGACGCGCTTCTCCATTGGCTCGGGCACGATCCCGGCGGAATTGCTGACCACCCTGTCGGCCCATTTCTCGGCCCACCTGCTGGCCGAAGGCGTGCAGATGGCGATGGCGCCGACCCTGTATGCGATCGACCAGCTGCCGCGCACCCATGCCGAAACCTATGCGCTGACGCACAAGCTGGCCCAGGCCGCGCACAAGGACGCGGGCGTCAAGCCGGCCGCGCGCGCGCCGGAAACTGCGCCCTTCCTGGCCGACACCCGCTACCTGCTGGTGGCGCTGGTCGCCCCGGCGAATGCGCCGCTGTTCCGCTGGCAGGAAACCCAGCACCAGCTCGACTTCGACAAGGAACGCGCGAACGCCCTGGCGGCCTGGCACGAACAGGCGACCGCCAACGTCGCGCGCATGCTGCCGGGCTGCGGCGTCGAGCTGCTGCTGCCGGAAGCGTATTACGTGGCCTGCCGCGAAGCCGACAAGGCGATCCGCCCGATCTCGATCCGCGCCGCCGTGCACTACCTGACCAATACCCTGGACCTGGAAGCGTCGGACCTGCGCGCCGTGATCGCCGGCTTCGGCGAGGAAGCGGCCGACGGCCAGATCGACGAATACCGCGTCGGCTTCACCCTGCGCCAGAGCGCCGAAGTCGTGTACGGCATCGTCTGGCCGCTGTATGGCCAGGAAGACGAGGAAGGCACGCCGATGGAAGGCCCGGGCGCGGGCGGCCTGTTGCCGGCGCCGCTGACCCCGATCAACGAGATCATCGCGCACCTGAACGAAGCGGGCATTACCCACATCAAGCGCATCAACGAGCTGTATGTCGCCGAGTACTGCGACGACTGCGGCGCGCCCCTGTTCGCCGATCCGACCGGAGAACTGGTGCATGCGGAGATGCCGGAAGATACGCCTGCGGGGACCGAGCATTTCCACTGAGCGGTCTGCGGTAGATTCATGAAAAATGGCGCTGAATCAGCGCCAGTTTTTATGCAGATTTTTTCTTAATGTAGGGGTGGGCCAGGCCAATGGCCTGGCCCACGGGTTCACCGGGCTCCCGAGCCCACGCGGTACGACGCTTGAGCCCATTTAACGTAAGCCGTCAACGGATCGCCGCGATCACCCGCTTGCCGAACTCGGCCACATTACCGCCGTGCCAGCGCCAGACGATCACCAGATCGTGCTCCGGCGAGACCAGGATCGTGTTGCTGCCCGCGCCCAGGGCGGCAAAGGCCGTGGCCGGCAAGCCCGGCAGGTTCTTGCCCCTGGTGTTGAGCCACCACAGGTAGCCGTAGTCCGGACCGTGGGCGCTCGGCGTCAATGCGTCCCTGACGTAGCTTGGGGGAAGTATCTGGCGTCCGTTCCAGGCGCCGCCGCGCAGCCACAGGTAGCCGAAGCGCGCCATGTCCCAGGAATTGATCCACATGCCGCCGCCCCAGCGCGTGCCGCCGCTGACCGACGCCACCTGCTTGCCGTTCAGCTCGACATAGCTGTTCGTGTAGGGCACCCACTTCCAGGTGTTCGAGGCGCCGATGACGTCCATCACCTGTTCCTGGAACACCTCGGGCACCGGTTTCCCGAACACACGCAGTAATGAGAGCGCAAAACGGTTGATGCGCACGTCGTTGTATTCGTAATGGCTGCCCGGCGCCTCGAGCGTGCGCGGCTTGCGTTCGCCGGCACCGAACTGCTCCTTGCCGACGAAATCCGCATTCTTGCCCCACAGGCTGCCTTCCCACTCGCTTTCCTGCTGCAGGTGGTGCTTCCAGGTGACGAGCGCATTGCGGTCCGAGGCATAGCCGCCGTCGCTGACGCGTTTTACCACTGGCTCGTCGAGCCTGGCGATGCGGCCGTCGCGCACGGCCACGCCGGCCACCGTCGACAACATGCTCTTCGCCACCGAATAGGTCGGGTCGACAAAGGCCGTGTCGCCGAACTCGGCCACGACATAACCCTTGTAGATGACGAGGCCGTTGGTGCGGGCGCGGCGTGTCGGCAGCGAGCCGAGGCGGCTGCCGAAGGTCGCTTCCTGGTCGGAGAAATCGAGGGCGCGTTCGGTTTCATGGCCTTGCGCGTACTGGACGGCGGCGGCCAGGCGTGCTGCGTCCATGCCGAGCTCGGCGGGCGCCTTGCGTGCCCACTCGCCGGCAGGCGGGAAATAGATCGAAGCTGGGGAGTTTGACGGCTGGGCGGCCTGCACGCCGGTGCCGGCCAGCAGCGCGCCCAGGCCGAGCGCGAGCGCGGTGCGCCGCGTGATGAAGGTCATGCCGGGTCCTTCCAGGAGGAATACGGATGGCGGATCAGGTTCGAATTGAAATAGCGGGCGTCGTGCGTGACCTCCTGGCCGATCCAGTCCGGCTTGTCGAAGGCTTCGTCCTCGCTGCCCAGCTCGATCTCGGCCACGACCAGCCCGGCATTCGCGCCCAGGAACTCGTCGACTTCCCAGGTGTGGCCTTTCAGCGCGATGCGGCGGCGGATCTTTTCGATCAGCGGCGCCTGGCACAAGCCGTCCAGCAGCTCGGCCGCCTCAGGCACGGGAATCGGGTATTCCCATTCGCCGCGGGTGGCACCCTGGCTCTTGCCCTTGATCGTCAGGAAGGCCCGCTCGCCTTCGATGCGCACGCGCACCACGCGCGCCGGGTCGCTGCTCAGGTAACCCTGGCGCAGCAGGACTGCTTCGCCCAGTGCGCGCCAGCCGTCGCCGGCTACCAGGAACTTCCGTTCGATCTCAAGGCCCATGCGCGACGCCTACAGGGTCAGTCCAGCGATTGCAGGATCGGCTGCAGGATCGCCGCACCCAGGGCGGCACTACGCGCGCCGTTCCAGCCGGTGTAGCTGTTGGGCAGGTTGGCGTTGTCCTTGAACGGCATTTCCAGCGTCAGCGACAGGCACTTGAAAGTGTGGCCGACGTATTTCGACGCCAGGGTCAGGAGTTCCTCGTTGTACTTGCTGGCGGCATAGCCGTAGACGTTCTGGAAGTCCGGGCTGGCGGCCATGTACTGCGCCACGAAGGCTTTCTGGCGCGCTTCGCGCTCGGGCGTGAAATCGGCCAGCATCTCGTTGCCGGCCACGAAGTTGTACGGCAGGGCTTCGTCGCCATGGATGTCGAAGAACATGTCGACGCCGGTCTCGTGGATCTTGTTCTTCACGCACAGAACTTCCGGGCTGCGCTCCAGCGTCGGCGTCATCCACTCGCGGTTCAGGTTGGCGCCGGCCGCGTTGGTGCGCAGGTTGCCGCGCACCGAGCCGTCCGGATTCATGTTCGGCACGATGTAGAACACGGCGCGCTGCAGCAGCTTGCGCGCGATCGGATTGGCGTCGTCGAGCAACGCATCCATCATGCCTTCGACATACCATTCGGCCATGGTTTCGCCCGGGTGCTGGCGCGCGATGACCCAGATCTTCTTTTCTGCGGCAGGATTGCCGATCACCACCATGTTCATGTCGCGACCATCGACCGTGGTGCCGATGTCATGCACGCGCGCGATCGGGTTCTCGGCCACTTCGCCCAGCAGGCGCAGGTGGCGCTCCCAGGTGTAAGGCTCGAAATAGGCGTAATAGATGCTGTCCAGTTCCGGCGTGTGATTCACCGTCATCACCTTGCCGTCGAAGCTGGTCGGCACGCGGAACCAGTTCTCGGTGTCGTAGCTCGCGCACACCTGGTAATCCTCGAAGCCCTTCGGATAGGTGGCCTGGCCGGCATTCAGGAAACGGATCGTGCAGGCCTGGCCGCGCGCGCCTTGCAGGCGGAAGTGGAACCACTGGTGGATGTCCGCGTTGTTGTCGCTACGCAGGTTCAGGTCGATCTGTTTTGCGCTGTCCGCTTGCACCACCTCGATGGCGCCCGAATCGAAATGCTGGCTGATTTTGATAGGCATGGCTGATCCTTTGTTGGCCTGGTCGGAACTGTGGAAGATGATACCGGATTTGCTTGCGCGGCCGTTCGTTTGCACGGCAGGGTGGCTGCCAAACGGCAGGGTGGTTGCCAAACGGTAGCCACCCCCTCCTCGCCCTCGCTGCTCAGGCGTCGAGGTCGATCAGGTCGGCGCTATAGGCGGCCATGATCTGGCGCAGCAGCTCGACGTTGCTGCGGTCGAGCACGAGGACCAGATGCGGTTCGCGGTCGAGATTGAAGGCCATGCGCAGCTTGCCCGGCAGTTCGCGGCAGTTCAGCGACAGCGCGCGCGGGTTGGCTGGATTGTCCCAGTCCTGCTGGGTGATCTGGGGTCCGGCCGGTGGCGGCTGCAGGCGCGGATCCTGGTTGACCGGCATGTGCTTGAGCAGCCAGAAGACGATGGACGCCGGAATGTGCAGGCAGAGATCGCTCGCGCCTTGCGTGGAGAACTTGGCAAGCAGCGAATTGCCCACGCGATCGCACGACATGGACATGCTCTTGACTTCACGAATGACCGCTTCTTTCACGACGGGATTCCTCAGGATAGTTGAAAAAGGCGCAGCGATTCTACCCCATCCCGTCCGGCTTTAGTGTAGCTCCGGAAAGAAAACGGGGAGCTTTGCGCTCCCCGTATGGATTCGTCCTCCGCTCCATGCTGGCGGCCGCTGGCGGCCGGCACGGCGCGATGGAATGTTACTCTTTCGAGCTGCGGCCGCCGCTCTTCGAGGAGCTGCGCGAGCTGCTGCCCGAGCCGGCGCTGGCCGACTGGCGGTTGCCGTGGCTCATGCTGCCGGCGCGGCGTGCTTCTTCGGACGTGAATTCGTGCGCGGTACCCTTCTGGTGAGCAGCCTTGCCGCCCTGGCTGGCGATTTCGCGCTGGCGCTGCGGATCCATCGAGGCGAAGCCGCGGTTGCGGGTGCCGCCGCCGGCGCTCTGGCTGTTGGATTGGTTACCGCCCTGTTTGTTACCTTGGTTGCTCGAAGCCATGATGTGTTCTCCCTGTTCACATAATAAACCGCCGCGTCCTGCGGCAGGCTGCCCCACCCATCGGTCACACGCCGATGAGCGAAGGTCGAATTCATAGTAGGCATGCGAATTAGATGAGGGTATAGGACATTTTCAGATGACTTTGTAGGACTACAGGCGACAGAAAATGCCCTTACGAAATAGGGTTCTTTTGATCACTTTTCCCATCAGTTTTTGTCCTACACACTACCGATGCATCTTCCTATACTGGAACGACAAAGGGGCGCGCATGATGGCAGGATGAAGCGGCGTCGGCGGGTCTTGATCGACGGCGTCCGCCCGCAAAACCGTTTTTGAAAGGAAACGCCATGGATGCGAACCAACGCAGCGAAATGAACAACCAGACGAACAACGGCGGCAACGAAAAGTGGAACAAGAACGCCAAGGGCAAGACGGCGCCCGACGCTCCGCTCGACCACACCTATCCGCAAGGCGCCTCGCAGCAGCAGGGCCGCCAGGGCGTCGACCAGATGGGCACGCAGCAGAGCGGCATGGGTCCCGGCCAGTTTGCCGAGGACAGCAGCCGCTGGGACTTGCCAGGCGGCTCGATGCAGACCCAGCAGAGCGGCGGCAGCGGTCCGCAGCAGGGCCTGACCGACAGCCACCAGCGCCAGATGGAACAGCACTCTTCCGCATGGGGCGAGCTGGAACTGCCGGTGGGACGCCGCGCACGTGATTCAGGCACCTCCCTGCTGCACCATGAAGGCACGCATGCCGGCAACACCCAGGCGGCCAGCCGCATGAATCCGCAGGATCCGCGCCAGCCCGAGCTGCAGGGCGGTTCGCTCGGCCACCACCATGGCGTGGGCGCGTCAATGCAATCGAGCCAGGGCGTGCAGTCGAGCCAGGGCGGCCGATCGGGCGAATCCGGCCAGTACGGCGGCGGCGAAGGCAGCCGCGGCGCATCGCAGCAGGCCAACAATCAGGGCGCGCAGCAAAGCACCGACCGCGCCGGCTCGCAGACCGGCGCGCAGGGTAACGAAGCGCGCGAGGACACTTCCCAGTCGCACCAGTCGAACGACACCACCGGTGGCCTGCCGCGCAGCCCGGGCAATTCCGGCCCGCGCAGCGAGAATCCGGGCTGGCGTCCGGGCGGCAGCATGCAGCAGGACCCGGACCGCGTGCACGAATCGAACGATGCCGCCGGCGGCTATCCGAAGAGCCCGGCCGGTGCGAACAAACTGGCGGGCGACCGCAAGATGGACGACGACACCGGTTTTTCGCGCGGTTGAACCGTCACGCTTGATACCTTGAATCAGCCCCGGCGGTGCGCGAGCGCCGGCCGGGTCTGGCCACGCCCGCCTCGAGCGGGCATTTTTTTGTCCTGCCGCCGGCTTGTCCTCGTCACTTAACTGAACTCGGCCATCGGATCATTCCTACACATACTGAGCAATATTGTGAGGATTTTTCCGGCCTGATCCGGAGAACGGAGGAGGTAAAGGGTTCCCCGAAATACCTGAACTGTATTTGACCCATCACAGCAATCGCATGTAACCGGAAGTGCGGCGCGCTGGTCCAACTCCCAATGCATTCGAGGACGGGAGCATGGAAGCCGCCAGCGCGACGAGCAGCCAAAGGACCAGCGAGACCCGCATCGGGGCCGAGTTGTGGGAAGTGCTCGCGCGCCATCGCGCACGCGTCGTCGCGGCCGTCATCCTGCTGCTGGTCGCCAAGCTCGCCACCGTGGCCGCCCCCCTGCTGCTCAAGCGCATCATCGACGCCTTTTCGGGCAGCACGCTGCCTGTGCAGCTGCCGCTCTACTTACTGGTCGGCTATGCCGTTCTACGGTTTTCCTCGACCCTGTTCAACGAATGGCGCGACCTGCTGTTCGTGCGCGTCACGCTGGCGGCGGTCTCGGCCTATGCACAAAAAACCTTCGCCCACCTGCATGCGCTGGGTCCGCGCTTTCATGCCCGGCGCAAGCTCGGCAGCCTGCTGCCCGATATCGACCGCGGCACCAGCGGCATCGCCTTCCTGCTCGGGATCGGCCTGTTCACCATTGTCCCCACCCTGGTCGAGATCGGCCTGGTGCTGGCCATCATGCTCAGCCGCTACGAGGCCGGCTTCGCCGGCATCATTCTCCTCACCTTCCTCGTGTATGCCGGCTTCACCCTGGTCTTCACGGCGCGCCGCGTCATCTACCAGCGGCGCGTCAACAAGCTCGACTCGCGCGCCAAGGGCCAGCTGGCCGACAGCCTGATCAACTACGACACCGTCAAGTACTTCACCAACGAAGCCTTCGAGGGCCAGCGCTTTGCCGGCATCATGGGCGACTGGCGCGCGGCCGGCGTAGCCAACCAGCGCGCCCTGTTCACCCTGCACGTTGGCCAGAGCGCCCTCATCGCGCTCGGCGTGGCGGCCATCATGGTGCTGGCGGGCCAGGCCGTGTTGGCGCGCCGCATGAGCGTGGGCGACCTGGTGCTGATCAACGCCTACGCCCTGCAGGTCTGCCTGCCGCTGAACGCACTCGGCTTCGTCTATCGCGAGGCACGCGACGCCTGGGTCAATGCCGAACGCCTGTTCGCGCTGCTGCGCGAACAGCCCGAGATCGCCGACCTGCCGGATGCGCCGGCGTTGCGTGTCGGCGCCGGCGACATCGTGTTCGAGCACGTCCACTTCCACTACGAACCGGGGCGGCCGGTGCTCGTCGACCTCAACCTGCGCATCGCCGCCGGTACCACGGTGGCCGTGGTCGGGCGCAGCGGCTCGGGCAAGTCGACCCTGGCGCGCTTGCTGCTGCGCTACTACGACCCGGCCAGCGGACGCATCCTCGTCGACGGCCAGGACATCGCACGGGTAGCGGCCGCCAGCGTGCGCCAGGCAATCGGCGTCGTGCCGCAGGACACGGCGCTGTTCAACGACACCCTCGGCAGCAACATCGCCTATGGCCGGCTCGGCAGCACCCACGGCGAGGTCGTCGCCGCCTGCCGCGCCGCCCAGCTGCACGACCTGATCGCCGCGCTGCCGCTGAAGTACGAGACCCCGGTCGGCGAGCGCGGCGTGAACATTTCCGGCGGCGAAAAGCAGCGTATCGCGATCGCCCGCGCCATCCTCAAGGATCCGCCGATCCTGATCTTCGACGAAGCGACATCGGCACTTGATTCAGATTCAGAACACGCGATCACGCAGGAACTCGACCGTTTGTCGCGCAATCGAACCACTCTCATCATCGCGCACCGCCTTTCCACGGTCGTCAATGCCCACCTGATCGTCGTCATGGACCGGGGCCGCATCGTCGAGCAGGGCAGCCACGCCGAGCTGCTGCGGCGCCGGGGCATGTACGCGCGGCTGTGGCTGCTGCAACAGCGGATGGACAAGGAAACGCCGCATTAAACAAAACGGGAGAGAGCATGTCAGCAATCACGCCAAGAACAGCCAGCAGCGCGATCGCCGTCTCGGTCGTGGTGCCGACCTGCGGGCGGATGGACTTGCTCGACCGTTGCCTGGACGCCCTTACCCGCCAGAGCCTGCCCGGTTCCTCCTTCGAGATCATCGTCGTCGACGACGAGCCCAGCCACAATACCCTGCACCTGGTCGCCGGCTGGCGTGCCCGCACCCTCGAGCGCGGCCCGCGCCTGGTCTACCTTCCGAACAGCAACGAGCATGGCCCGGCCGCCGCCCGCAACCTCGGCTGGCGCAGCGCCCAGGCGCCACTGATCGCCTTTACCGACGAGGACACCGTGCCCTCGCCCGCCTGGCTGGCGCATGGGCTGGCCGCCTTCGGCGACGAGGTCGACGTCCTGTGCGGGCGGCTCGACGCGCCCCTGCCGGCACGCCCGACCGAAGCCCAGCGCGCCGCGCGCCAGGCCGCGAGCGACGCCTTTTGCGTCGCCAACTGCTTCTGCCGCAGGAAGCTGCTGGAGTCGCTCGACGGCTTCGACGAACGCTTCGAGCAGGCCCGCCACTGTGATGCCGACTTCCACTTCCGCCTGCTGGCATCGGGCGCGCGCATCGTCCGTGTGCCCGAGGCCCTGGTGGTGCAGCCGGTGCGTCCGGCCCCCTGGGGCGCCAGCCTGCTGCGCACGCGCGCTGCCGCCTTCGACGCCCTGCTCTACAAGAAGCATCCGCAGCTGTACCGCGAACGCATCGCGGCCGCGCCGCCCTTGGACCACTACCTCTCGGTGGCGGCCCTGCTCGTCACGCTCGGCGCCCTGCTGGCTGCGGCGGACACCGTCGCGCTCCTTGCCGGAGTCCTGTGGCTGGGACTCACGGCGCGCCTGTGTTTGCGGCGCCTGCGCGGCACCGCCCGCAGCTTTTCGCACGTCGCCGACGTCGTCCTCACCTCGGCCCTGATTCCGCCATTGGCCGTGTTCTGGCGCCTGGCCGGGGCCATCCGCTACCGCGTCCGTTTCACCTGAGGTCCCCATGCGCCGACTCAAGATCCTGACCTGGCATACGCACGGCAGCTACCTGTACTACCTGTCGCAGGTGCCGCACGATTTCTACGTGCTGTCGAAACCCGGGA
Organism: Massilia sp. Mn16-1_5; assembly: GCF_004798585.1. Lineage (GTDB taxonomy): Bacteria > Pseudomonadota > Gammaproteobacteria > Burkholderiales > Burkholderiaceae_D > Telluria. The sequence goes on along the minus strand of NZ_PPXQ01000006.1, from coordinate 226,736 downwards.
GACCACCCGGCTATGGCGGACGCGCCGGCCACTTCCCCTGGGGCGACAACGTGCATGACCTGCCGGTCGAGGCGGCGCACGCGCAGGAGTTCGACTGCATCCTGTTCCAGGACGACCACCAGTGGGAAGAAGACCAGTTCGTCTTCCTGACGGCGGCCCAGCGCGCGCTGCCGCGCATCTACCTCGAACACGATCCGCCGCGCGCCCACCCCACCGACACCCCGCACCCCGTCGACGATCCCGGCGTGCTGCTGGTGCACGTCACGCCCTTCAACGAGCTGATGTGGGACAACCGGCGCACGCCCACCCGCGTGATCGAGCACGGCGTGCTGGTGCCCGAGTCCGTGCGCTACCTCGGCGCCCTCGAGCGCGGGCTGGTCGTCAGCAACCATCTCGCCCGCCGCGGTCGGCGCATGGGACCCGACCTGTTCCTGCAGGCGCGCAGCCAGCTGCCGCTCGACCTGGTCGGCATGGCAGCCGAAGAGCTGGGCGGACTCGGCGAAGTGCAGCACGCGCAATTACCGGCCTTCGCGGCGCGCTACCGTTTTCTCTTCAGCCCGATTCGCTATTCCAGCCTGGGCCTGGCCGTCATCGAAGCGATGATGGTCGGCATGCCCGTGGTCGCGCTCGCCACGGCCGAGATGGCGACCGTCATCGACGACGGCGCCAACGGCTTCATCGATACCCGCGTCGAGCGCCTGTTCGACTGCATGCGCGACCTGCTGCGCAGCCCCTCGCTGGCGCGCGACCTGGGCCAGGCCGCACGGCGCCGCGCCCAGGAGCGCTTTTCGATCGAGCGCTTCAGCGCCGACTGGGACGCCGCCTTCCGCCATGTCACCGGCACAGCCGCCCGCGGGAGCACTGCGTGACGACGAATACCATGAGGCTGAACGAACAGCCCGCGCGTACCCCATCCACCGCGCCGCCCGCCAGGCTGGCCTTCATCAGCGAGCACGCCTCGCCGCTGGCGCCGCCGGGCAGCATCGATTGCGGCGGCCAGAATGTCTATGTCGCCAACCTGGCGCGCGAACTGGCCCTGGCCGGCGCCCGCATCGACATCTTCACGCGGCGCGACGCGCCCGGGCAAAGGCAGCTCGTGCCGCTGTGCGAGGGCGTGCGCGTGGTGCACGTGCCGGCCGGCCCGCCGCGCTACGTGCCGAAGGAGCAGCTGCTGCCCTGGATGTCCCATTTCGCCCGCTTCGTGACCCGCTTCACGCGGCGCCAGGCGCTGCCCTACGACATCGTCCACGCCAACTTCTTCATGTCCGGCATGGTCGCCCAGCAGCTCAAGCTCGCGCTCGGCATTCCCTACGTGATCACCTTCCACGCCCTCGGCCAGGTACGCCGCCTGGCCCAGGGCGCGCTGGATGCCTTCCCGCCCGAGCGCAGCCGGATCGAAGCCGCGCTGATGCGCCAGGCCGACCGCATCATCGCCGAATGCGCCCAGGACCGGCTCGACATGGAGCAGTTGTACGGAGCGGCGCCGGAGCGCATCACAGTGGCGCCTTGCGGCTTCGATCCGGCGGAATTGTGGCCCGTGCCGCGCGCCGCGGCGCGTGCGCAGCTGGGCCTGCCGCCCGAACGCTTCACCGTGCTCCAGCTCGGGCGCATGGTGCCGCGCAAGGGCGTCGACACCGTCATCCAGGGCCTGGCCGTGCTGCGCGAGCGGCACGGCGTCGACGCCGAACTGCTGGTCGCCGGCGGCGGCCAGCAGTTCGGCGTCGACGCCGCCAGCGACCCGGAACTGGCCCGGCTCGGCGCGCTCGCGCACCAGCTCGGCATCGGCGGCCAGGTGCGCTTCGTCGGCCAGCAGCCGCGCGCGGCCCTGCGCCTGTGGTACGGCGCCGCCGACGTCTTCGTCACCACACCCTGGTATGAACCCTTCGGCATCACCCCGGTCGAAGCGATGGCTTGTGCCCGGCCCGTGATCGGTTCCGAAGTCGGCGGCATCAAGAGCACGGTCGTGGACGGCCTTACCGGCTTCCTGATCCCCTCGCGCGATCCGCGCGCGCTGGCCGAGCGCCTGGCCCAGCTCCACGCCGATCCGGCGCTGGCCCTGCGCATGGGCGAGGCCGGCTTGCGGCGCGCCTACCGCCACTACACCTGGCGCGCGGTCGCGCAGCAGGCCGCGGCCGTGTACGCGGCGGTACTCGAACAAGCCCGGAGCCCCGCGGCATCCGGCATTACCACCCTCTAGGAGCCAACATGGTATCGACGCAGAAAGCGCAAGCTGCGCAAAGCGAGCAACAGCGAGCGCAGGCCGGCCAGGCCGGGCTGCGCGGCAGGACCGTCTTCATCACCGGCGCGGCCAGCGGCCTGGGCGCCGCGCTGGCCGAGGTGCTGGCCGCTGCCGGCGCCGACATCGTGGCCACCGACATCCGCGCCGCCGCGCTCGACGCGGGCGCCGAACAGTTGCGCGGCAAGGGCGTGAAGGTGCACACGATCGGCTTCGACGTGGCCGATCCGGACCAGGCACGGCGCGCCGTGGCCGAGGCGCTCGAGGTCATGGGCCGGCTGGACGTCCTGGTCAACAATGCCGGGACCGACGTCACCTTGCCGATCGACGAATTGAGCGAAGAAGACTGGCTGCGCGTCATCGGCACCAACCTGAATGGCCCGTTCCTGCTGGCCAAGCATGCGGCCGCCCACATGCGCCAGGCGGGCAGCGGCTACATCGTCAACGTGAGCTCGACGGCGGCCAAGCGCGCCTGGCCGAACGCGAGCGCCTACCACGCCAGCAAATGGGGCTTGCTCGGCCTGTCGCACGCGCTGCATGCGGAGCTGCGCCCGCACGGCATCCGCGTCACGGCGGTGGTGGCCGGCGGCATGCGCACGCCTTTCCTGCTCGACCGTTTTCCCGATCTCGATCCGGGTGTGCTGCAAGACCCGCTCAACGTGGCCGAAGCCATCCGCGCGGTGCTGCTGATGCCGCCCGAGACCGTCATTGCCGAGCTGACCGTGCTGCCGCTGCGTGAAACCTCCTGGCCCTGACATGAAGGCGATCTTCCTCGACAAGGATGGGACGCTGGTCGACAACGTGCCGTACAACGTGGAGCCGCACCGCATCCGGCTCAGTAGCGGGGCCGGGCCTGCCTTGCGCCTGCTGGCCAGGCTCGACTACCGTTTCTTCGTCGTCAGCAACCAGGGCGGGATTGCCCTGGGACGCTTCGGCGAAGACGCCATGGAGGTGGTGAGCGACCGCCTGTCCGACCTGCTGTTTCGGGAACACCTCAGCCTCGACGGCTTTTATTATTGCCCGCACGACCCGGGCGGCAGCGTCGCACCCTATGCGGTCGCCTGCCATTGCCGCAAGCCGCTTCCCGGCCTGCTGCTCAGGGCCGCCGCCGAGCACGGCATCGACCTGGGCGCATCGTGGATGATCGGCGACATCCTGCACGACGTCGAGGCCGGCAACCGCGCCGGCTGCCGCACCGTCCTGCTCGACAACGGCAACGAAACCGAATGGCGGCTCGGGCCGCGCCGCATTCCAACCCGCATGGCGCCCGACCTGTACGCCGCCGCGGTCCTGATCGCCGGCTACGACGACCAGGCGCATACCGATGGCCACTCCTATGCTTAGTCCGATGCCTGGTCCCATGCCAAGCCGCTGGAACGACGCAGCCCACCTGCTCTGCGTGCGGCTCGATTCGCTCGGGGACGTGCTGATGTGCACGCCCGCGCTGCGCGCCCTGCGCGCGCAATGCCCGCAGCGCCGGCTCACCCTGCTCACCTCGCCCGCCGGCGCCGCCCTCGGCCCTTACCTGCCCGAGGTCGACGCCGTGCTTGCCTACGAGGCGCCATGGATGAAGAGTAGCGCGGCCGCTGCGCCCGCCACCCACATCGACTGGATCGCCAGGCTGGCCGGACAGCACTTCGACGGCGCCGTCATCTTCACCTGCTACAGCCAGAGCGCCCTGCCTGCGGCCCTGCTGTGCCAGCTCGCCGGCATTCCCCTGCGCGCGGCCTATTGCCGCGAAAAGCCCTACCAGTTACTGACGGACTGGATCCTTGACCCCGAACCGGGCGCCATGGTGCGCCACGAGGTGCAGCGCCAGCTCGACCTCGTGCGCCATCTCGGCGCCGAGATCATGGACGAGCGGCTTTCCTTCGCTCCCGGCGCGGGCGAGATGGACGCCGTGCGTAGCCGCCTGCGCCAGGCCGGCATCGACCCGGATACACGCTGGCTGGCGCTGCATCCCGGCGCCAGCGCGCCGGCCAGGCGTTATCCAGGGCGCCACTGGAGTACGCTGGTGAAGGAATTGAGCGAACGCATAGGCTGTCCGCTGGTGTTGACCGGCGGCGCGCATGAAATGGGATTGATCGATGCCATCGAGATTCCTCCTGGCGCCCGCGTGCTGTCGCTGGCCGGCCAGCTCGGCATCGGCGAACTGGGCGCCCTGCTGGCGCAAGCCTCGCTCATGATCAGCAACAACACGGGCCCTGCCCACATCGCCGCCGCGGTCGGCACCCCGGTGGTCGACCTGTATGCACTCACCAACCTGCAGCACACGCCCTGGCGCGTGCCCAGCCGGGTGCTGAACCACGACGTCGCCTGCCGCAACTGCCACCGCAGCATCTGCCCCGAGGGACACCACGACTGCATGGAAAAGCTGGCGCCGAGCCAGGTGGTGGATGCGGTGTGCAGCCTGCTCAAGCAGACCGAGGGATACCGGCTCAGGGAGGCGATATCGGACGAAGCCTGCCCGTGACGGAGCCGCTGGCTGTGTCGAGTACATGTTGGGGGAATGCGCGTAGAAAAGAAAAAGGCCACTCCGAAGAGTGGCCTCAATCCTTGATTCTCTTGGTCGGGGCGAGAGGATTCGAACCTCCGACCCCCTGCACCCCATGCAGGTACGCTACCAGGCTGCGCTACGCCCCGACGAGCCAGCAATTATACCTGAGACAGAAATTTTGTCAGGCTTTTGTGATGCCTAAAGCAAGTTTTTGCCAAGGCCGACGATCCGGATCAAACGCCCCCACCCTTATTTCCATTCTCCGCGCAGCTCGCGCACCTGTTCGTACAGGTACTCCGGCGTCGCCTCCTGCGGCGCCACCGGCACGCCCACCGCCAGCGCCAGTTTCGAGCGCAGGCCGCGCGAGAACGAGCGCTCGAACAGGTTGCCCGGATCGCGCGTGAACACGCTGCCCCATAGGCCGCGCAGCGCCATCGGAATCACCGGCACCTTGCTGCGCTCGACGATCTTCGCGATGCCGCCGCGGAATTCGTTCATTTCGCCCGTCGTCGTCAGTTTCCCTTCCGGGAAGATGCAGACCAGGTCGCCCTGGTGCAGCGCCTCGGCGATGTCGACGAAGGCGCGTTCCATCATGAACGGGTCTTCCTTGGCCGGCGCGATCGGGATGGCTTTCGCGGTACGGAAAATCCAGCCCAGAAAAGGCGTCTTGAAGATGCGGTGGTCCATCACAAAGCGGATCGGGCGCGGGCTGGCGGCGCCGATGACGATGGCGTCGACATAGCTCACGTGATTGCAGACCAGCACCGCCGGTCCCTCGTCGGGGATGCGTTCGACGTCCACCGTGTTGACGCGGTGGATGGTGTGGATCAGCAGCCAGGCCAGGAAGCGCATCAGGAATTCCGGCACCAGCGAGAAGATGTAGACCGCCACCGCCGCGTTCAGCAGGGCCGTGATCAGGAACATCTGCGGAATCGAGAAGCCCTGCCCCAGCAGCAGGATCGCGACGCCGGCCGCGGCCACCATGAACAGGGCGTTCAGGATGTTCATGCCGGCGATCGTGCGCGAGACGTGCTTCGGGTCGCAGCGGGTCTGGATCAGCGCGAACAGCGGCACGATGAAGAAGCCGCCGAACACGCCGATCAGCACCAAGTCGGCCAGGATGCGCAGGCTGCCCGGCAGCGCGATCAGCGCAAAGGCATCGACGGTTGCCGTGTTGGTGTAGGCCAGGCTGGCGAAATACAGGTCGATGCCGAACAGAGAAAGGCCGATCGAGCCGAAGGGCACGAGGCCGATCTCGACCTTGCGACCGGAAAGTTTTTCGCACAGCAGCGAACCGATGCCGATCCCGAGCGAGAACACGGTCAGCAGCAGCACGAAGACGCTGTGGTCGCCGTGCAGGTAATCCTTGGCGTAGACCGGGAATTGCGATAGCACCAGGGCGCCGTAGAACCAGAACCAGGAATTGCCGAGCATGGACAGGAAGACCGTGCGGTTCTTGCTCGAGAAGCGCAGGTTGCGCACCGATTCGGTCATGAAGTTGTAGTTGATCTTCAGCTCGGGCACCGGTGCCGGCGACAGCGGGATGCGCCAGCTGGCGGCCAGGCCGAACAGGGCCATCAGCAGGCTGGCGCCGGCGACGAGTTCGATGCCGAAGGGTTTATGGGCGACCAGCAAGGCGCCGGCCACTTCGCCCAGCAGGATGCCGACGAAAGTTCCCATCTCGACCACGCCATTGCCGCCGACCAGTTCTTCCGGTTTCAAATGCTGCGGCAGGTAGGCGTACTTCACCGGGCCGAACAGGGTCGAATGCACGCCCATGCCGACCACGGCGGCGATAAGGAGCCACAAGGTGTGGGTCAGCCAGCCGACGCAGGCGACCAGCATGATGGCCACTTCCAGCAATTTGACGAAGCGCGCCAGCCTGCCCTTCTCGACTTTATCGGCGATCTGGCCGGCGGTGGCGGAAAACAGGACATAGGGCAGGATGAACAGGCCCGGGATCAGGTTGTTGAGCAGGCTAGGCGAAATCGTCGTCCAGGACAGCGCGTCGTAGGTCAGCGCCACCAGCAAGGCGGTCTTGAACAGGTTGTCGTTGAAGGCGCCGAGGAACTGGGTCCAGAAAAACGGCGCGAAGCGGCGTTGCGACAGCAGGGAAAATTGGCTCGATTGGCTCATGCAGGGTCTCTTCGGCAGTAAGTGAAGCGCAAACAGTGGCGACTGCGGTGTGTAATTTACAACACCGGCCGGGGCTTGGATACAGAAATTTACCGAGAAGCAACAAATCAAGCATGCTAAACCTCCCGGTAGCGCCAGGCGATACCGGGAGGACAGCATCTTGCATCCGCTTGATGTCGAACAAACGTCGCTAAGAGCGCTAACGAAGGCGCGAGAACAGGCGGAACAAGGGGCCGACGACCAGGATGACCGTGACCATGCGCGTGACGTGGAAGGCGGTGACGATCGGCACGCCCAGGTGCAGCACACGCGCCGTGAGCGACATCTCGGCGATGCCGCCCGGGGAGGACGCGAGAATGGCGGTGCCGGGGTGGATGCCGGTCAGATGTGCCAGCGTCAGCCCGAATCCGGCCGCGAGCAGCAGCATGATCACGGTGCAGAACGCGACGCTGGCCAGGTAGCGTGGCGCCGTATGCGCGAATTCGGGTGTGAAGCGGGTGCCGAGCGAGACGCCGATCATCAGCTGGCCGCCGCGGATCATCCATTCGGGCAGGCGCGAGAGCTGGATGCCGGACGCGGTCAGCATCATCGCCAGCATCAGCGGACCGATCACCCAGGCATTCGGGATGTCGAGGCGTTTCAGCAGCAGCGCCGCAAGGCTGGTCAGCAGCACCAGCCCGGCCAGTCCCGGATAGCTGACCACGCTCGCGAGCGGCACGAACAGGTCGTGCCCCGGGGAGCTGCCGTGCGTGCTCCACCAGCGCAGCGCGAAGGGGATGGTGGCGACCACCATCATGATGCGCAGGCTGTGGGCGGCGGCGACGCGATCGAACGCGGCGCCATGGCGCTCGCCCTGCACCGCCATCTCGGAAGCGCCGCCGACGGCCATCGCGAAGAAGGCGGTGGCGCGATCGACGCCGGACAGGCGCCGCAGCAGCCAGCCGCCTGCCAGGCCGAGCACCACCGCGAAAGCCACGGCGAGCGCGATCCAGCCCGCGTACCGGGCCAGCACCACCAGCACCGGCGCGCTGAAGTAGAGGCCGAGCGCGGTGCCGATCGCCCACTGCCCGGCTTCGCGCGCCTGCACCGGCGCGCGCAGGCGCGCTCCCAGCATGCAGGCACACGCGGTCGAAAACAGCGGCCCGATCATCCACGGCAGCGGCGTGTCGAGCCAGAGGCAGAGCTGGGCGGCGGCCAGCGCCAGTGCGAGCGCCAGCACGAAGCCGCGCCAGGGCGCGGGCGCGGCGCTGCGCGTAGCGATGGAAGTCAGAATACCCAGAGCTTCTCCGGCGGCATTTCGAGCCAGTAGGCGCCCGGATCGACACGGTGACGCGAGTAGGCGCGCACCGAGGTGTCGCCGGCCTTGAACAGGCACTCCCAGCGGTCGCCCAGGTACATGCTCGTCACCAGCGGCAGCTGCACGCCGTTGCCCACGCGCTCGCGGCTGATCTTGACGTCTTCGACGCGGATCAGGGTGGTGGCTTCAAGACCGGTATTCGCGCCGCGCGCGCTGCCATCGAGGGCGATGCCTTCGATCTGCAGTGCGACCCGGCCGCCGCTGCCGCCGTTACGTGCCAGGACCTTGGCCGGCAGGCGGTTGTTCGAGCCCATGAACTCGGCGGTGAACAGCGTGTCCGGCGTCTCGTACATGCTTTGCGGCGTGCCCTCCTGCTCGATCCTGCCGTTATTCAGCAGCAGGATGCGGTCGGCGATCGCCATCGCCTCGTTCTGGTCGTGGGTCACCATCAGGGCCGACAGGCCGAGACGCACGATCAGTTCGCGCAGGAAGACGCGCGCTTCTTCGCGCAGCTTGGCGTCCAGGTTCGACAGCGGCTCGTCGAGCAGGATCACCGGCGGGTTGTAGACCAGGGCACGGGCAATCGCCACGCGCTGCTGCTGGCCGCCCGAGAGCTGGTGCGGATAACGGCTGCCGAGATGGCCCAGGCCCAGCTGGGTCAGCACCTCGTTCACCTTGGCCTCGATCTCGGCCTTGCCGGTCTTGCGCAGCTTGAGCCCGTAGGCGACGTTGTCGAACACGGTCTTGTGCGGCCACAGCGCATAGGACTGAAACACCAGGCCCAGGTTGCGTTCCTCGGCCGGCTGTTCATGCTTGCGCGCGCCGTCGAACACGCGGCGCTCGCCGATGTCGATCGTGCCCTGGCGCGGGCTTTCCAGGCCGGCCACCGCGCGCAGCAGCGTGGTCTTGCCGCTGCCCGAAGGGCCCAGCAGGGCCACGACTTCGCCGCGCTTGAGGTGCATCGAGACCCCTTTCAGGATCGGGTTCGCGCTGGCGCCGCTGCCGTAGTCGAGGTGCAGGTCGTTGACGGTCAATACGTTCATGGTCTTGTCTCGTATGTGATTGATTGTACTGCTATACAGTTCAGTTATGCAGCTTGACGCCGAAGCGCAGCGCGATGCCCAGGCCGATCGCGACCAGGGTGATGTTGATGAACGAGAGCGCCGCCACCAGGTCGGTCGAGCCGCCGGCCCACAGCGACACCAGCATCGCCCCGATCACTTCGGTGCCCGGCGAGAGCAGGTACACGCCGGTCGAGTATTCGCGTTCGAAAATCAGGAACACCATCAGCCAGCCGCCCAGCACGCCGTACTTGATCAGGGGGAGCGTGACGTCGCGCGTCACGCGGCCGCGGGTGGCGCCGACCGCGCGCGCCGCCTCTTCCAGTTCCGGTCCGACCTGCAGCAGCGCCGTCGAGATCAGGCGCATGCCGTAGGCCAGCCAGACCACCGAGTAGGCCAGCCACAGCGCGAAGATGGTCGAGCGCAGCGCGCGCAGTTGCGGGATCAGGTTGGCCGAGAGCCAGGCGGCCACCGGGTTGTCCAGCCCCTGCAGCATGCCGTCGAGCCAGCTCGGCACGAACAGGAAGACCCACAAAAAGGAGAGGCCGGCCAAGAGGCCCGGCACCGCGCGCGGCACCAGCACGCTGTAGTCGAGCAGGCGGGTGATGCCGTCGGGTTTGCGGTGCATGGCCAGCGCGATGCCGGTGTAGCAGACCACGGCCAGCGCGCCGCCGATCACGCCGATCAGGACCGTGTTCAGGATGCCGCGCATCAGCGAGTGCTGTTCCAGGATGTCGCGGAAGTGCTGCAGGGTCAGCACGTCCATCAGGTTGACGCCCTCGCCCCAGTACTGGACGAAAGAACGCAGCACGATGCCCGACAGCGGCAGCACCACCGTGATCAGCACCCAGCCGCCCAGCAGGGCCAGTGCCAGCCACTTCCAGCGGCCCAGGGCCATCGGCTTCTGGCGCGCTCCTTTCCCCTTGATCGACACGTATTTGTTGGCCGATTTCAGCAGGCGGCGCTGCAGCATCACCAGCGGCATCGTCACCGCCACCAGGCAGACGGCGACCGCCGCCATCAGGTGATACGAGGGCGTGCCCAGTTTATTCGTCAGCTTGTACAGGTAGGTCGGCAGCACCAGGTGGCCTTCCGGGTCGCCCAGCACCAGCACCAGGCCGAACACCTCGAAGCCGAGGAAGAACACCAGCACGCCGGCATAGGCCAGGGCCGGCATGATCATCGGCAGCGAGACGTTGAACATCACCTGCAGCGGCGAGGCGCCCGAGACGCGCGCCGCTTCCTCGACGTCCGAGCCGAGGCTTTTGAGGGCCGAGGAGGCGTACAGGTAGACGTGCGGGACGTGGGTCAGGCCGGCGATCACGACGATGCTGGCGAAGGAATACACGTTCCAGGGCACGAAGCCGATCAGGTCCTTCATCCAGGTCGAATAGAAGCCCACCGGCCCCATCGAGACCACGTAGCCGAAGCCCATCACCATGGGCGACACGAAGATCGGCACCAGCAGCACCGGCGCGATCCAGCCGCGGCCCGGGAGGTCGGTGCGCACCATCAGGAAGGCGAGGATGCCGCCCAGGGGCACGGCGATCGCGGCCAGGCCGGCGGCCAGCACCAGGCCGTTACGGAAGGCGACGGCGAAATCGGGATCGTCGAAGATGAAGCGGAAGGCGTCCAGGCCCAGTTCCTTGTCCGGCATGAAGAAGGGCGCGGTCAGGAAGCTCTGGTAGAAGATGAGGATGAGCGGTACGAAGACCGCCAGCACGGTCAGCACGACGACGAGGCCGCGCGGCCAGTTCAGGCGCTTTCCGCATGCAACGGGCAATGCGGCGGCGCCGTCCGGTGCCGCATGAGCGCCGGGCAGGGAAACAGTAGACATGGAGAGATCCGATCAGAGAGAGAACAGGCGGCAGCAAGGAGCCGGGCAGAGGGACGGGCCTCGCGGCCCTCCTTCTCCCCTTCCCGCATTACTTCTTGCCGGCGGTTTCCTTCCAGTTCTTCAGGAAGGCCATGCGCGCGGCCGGTGCCAGATATTCCAGCACGTCGGTGCCGACCGGGATCGGCTTGATGTTCTTCTCGCCGACCATCTCGATCAGTTCGCTCGAGGTGGTCTCGCCCTTGACGTCGCCGCGGATCGCGAACAGCTTCGAATCGTTGGCGATGATGGTCTGGCCGCGCTGCGACAGCAGGTAGTCCATCCACAGCTTGGCGGCGTTGACGTTCTTCGCGCTCTTGTTGATGAACTGGACGCGCGACATGATCAAGGTGTAATCCTTCGGCAGCACCACGCCCAGCGACGGGTCGGTCTTGGCGCGCACCAGCGCATACGAGCCGAGCACGTTATAGCCGATCAGGTTTTCGCCCGACGAGATGCGCTCGAGCATGGTGCCGGTCGAGGACTGCACGCGCAGCTTCGCTTTGCCGAAGGCCTGCTGCAGGTTGGCGAAATCCTTGTAGTCCTGGGCATCCTGAGTCATGAACATGAAGCCCACGCCCGACTTCTCGATGTCGTAGCTGGTGACCTTGTCCTGGAACTTCGGCTGCACGATCAGCTTGGCGAAGTCCGCATGGGTCTGCGGCACTTCGGCGCCCGTCACCAGGCGCTTGTTGTAGACGATCGCGGCCGGTTCGAAGGTGGTGCCGTAGGCCATGTCCTTCCACACCGCCCAGCCCGGGATCTTGCCCGCTTCGACCGAGCGGTAAGGCAGCGCGTAGCCGCCCGAAGCCAGCTTGATCTGCAGGTCCATCGCCGAGGACCACAGCACGTCGGCGGTGCCGCCGCCGGCCGCCACTTCCGAGATGAAGCGGTTGTAGACTTCGGTCGAATTCATGTCGTTGTATTCGACGGTGATACCCGGGTAGAGCGCGTTGAAGTCGCGGATCAGGGGTTGCGCGGCCTTGCTGTCGGTCGCGCCGTAGATCACCAGCTTGCCTTCCTTCTTGGCGGCGTCGACGATCTGCTTGTAGGTGGCGGGATAGCCGGCCGGCACCTGGGCCAGGGCCGGGACGGCGCAGGCGGCGAGGATGGCGGCGGCGATGAGGGTTTTCGTTGTTTTCATGTCTGTCTCCATGGGTTGATTTTTATCCGGCTAGCGCACGACGTGGAATCGTTCGGCTTGCCGGTTGTAGTCGCTTACTGCTTGCTTGATATGGCGGGTCAGTGCCTCGCCGGTCATTGAGAATGGGTACAGGCCGGCCTCCTGGCGCATGCGCGCATAATCGGGCGAGGCCTGCAGGCGGGCGAAGGCATCCACCCAGCGGCGGTAATCGGCCTCCGCGACGCCCGGCCCCATCCACAGGCCGCGGATCAGGGGCCAGACCACGTCGACGCCCTGCTCGCGCGCGGTCGGCACGTCCTTCAGCACGCCGGGCAGGCGCTTTTCCGCCAGCACGGCCAGGATGCGCACCTTGCCGTCGCCGGCGTACAGGGCGGCCTCGGAAGCGTCGCCCGAGACCACCTGCACGAAGCCGGCGCCCATCGCGGTGAAGCTTTCGCCGCCGCCTTCCAGGGCGACGAAGCGCAGCCGCTTCGGATCGATGCCGGCGTGCTGTGCCAGGATGGCCATCTTCAGCCAGTCCTGGCTGCCGATGGTGCCGGAGACGCCGATCAGCACCGATTGCGGATCGCGCCGGATGGCGTCGAACAGCGCGCGCAGGCTGCGGTAAGGAGAGTTGGCGCGCACGGCGATCATGCCGTAGTCGGCGCCGAGGGCCGCGACCCAGCGCACGTCATTGGCGGTGGCCTTGCCGAACTTGCCCTGCGCGAGGTTCAGCAGCGAGCCGCCGGAAAAGGCGACCAGCGTGTTCGGCTCGGCGCGCCGCTGCGACACCAGCGTGTGCCAGGCCACCGCGCCGATCCCGCCCGGCATGTAGCTCAGCTTAACGTTCAGCTTCACCCCGGTATCCCTGGCGCCCGCCTCCAGGCCCTTGCGGACCAGCTTGCAGGTCAGGTCCATCGCGCCGCCCGGCTTCGACGGCACCACGCACTCGGCGTCGAGCGCGTATGCCGGGAAAGCACAGGCGAGCAGAACCAGCGACACGAACGTGCGCATCATGACTGCCTCCGGATGGACGGAAGGATTAGAAGCGGTGCTGGATGCCTGCGGTGACGCCGGTCTGCGAGGTGCCGAAGCCGGCGTCGTCGCGCGACAGGCCGACCAGCTGGTCGTGCTTGCCCTTCACGTGGGCCGCCGACAGATACAGGTCGGTGCGCTTGGATAGCGCATACATTCCGCGTACCACCAGCATGGTCGGGTCGGCGTCCTGGTTGGCCGCGACGTTCTTGACGTTGACGTGGTAGACGGCGCCGGTCAGGGTGACCTTGCCGATGGTGTCGACCACGCCGAGCCAGTAGGTGTCGGCGCGCACGTCGGCGGCGTTGGCGCGGCCCTGCTCCTGCTTGTAGCCGCGCATCGCCGCGAAGTAGCTGAAGTTACCGGTCTTGTAGTTGGCGCCGAGGTGGAATACCTTGGCTTCGTCGCGGCGGCCGGTGGCGGCCACCAGGTTGCCGTTGACCTGCTCGAAGGCGGCCATCAGGCCCAGGCCCGCATGGTTCCAGGCGCCCGCGACGGCATACTTACGGCTATCGCTGCTGTTGTTCGGCTGTTCGCCCAGGCCGACGCTGGCGCCGTAGCTGAACTCGCCGGTCGTGCCCGAGTACTTGATCAGGTTATCGAAAGCGGTCGTCATGCCGTACTTCGACGGGCCGGTGGCCGCGCCCGAGGTGGCCCACGAGTAGTTCGGCGCAAAGCCCATCGGATCGTACTTGATGACGAAGTCGTAGACCGTGGTGAACGAGCGGCCGATGACGGCGCGGCCGAACTTGCCGTCCAGGCCGACATAGGCCTGGCGCTTGAACAGGGCGCCGTCGGCGGCGCCGGTATCCATCAGGATGCCGCCTTCCAGGCCGAAGACGGCTTTCAGGCCGCTGCCCAGGTCTTCGCTGCCCTTGAAGCCCCAGCGCGAGGTGTTCTTGCCGCCCGAGATCACTTTCACCACGCTGTCGCCGTCGGCGTTGGCATGATTGACGTACTCGACGCCGGCGTCGATCAGGCCATAGACCTGGACGTTGGTTTGGGCGTGGGCGGTGGCGCTAAAGGAAAGCGCTGCCAGGACGGCGAGCGCGAGCTGGGATTTCTTCATACTATCTCCGATTGTCGTTATGTTTTTGACCTGCTGTGTTCACTATATGTGCGCCTTCCTTTCATTTCGCTTTCAAGCCGCACCGGATTGATGCACGGGCGGCCAACACACTCGGGCACTGGCCGCCGCGCGCGCTTTGCGCTTACACTTGGTGCCCATGCGAATACTGTTAGTTGAAGACCATGTCGAGCTGTCGCACTGGGTATCGAAGGCCCTGCGCGACGCCAACCTCACCGTCGAATGCGCCGCCAACGGCGCCGACGCCGACGCCCTGCTGCATACCCAGGACTATGCGCTGGTGATCCTCGACCTCACCCTGCCGAAGATGGACGGCCTCGACGTGCTGCGCCGCCTGCGCGCGCGCGGCGGTGCGCGCGGCAAGACGCCGGTCCTGATCCTGACCGCGCGCGGCGGACTGGAAGAAAAGGTGCAGGGACTGAACCTGGGCGCGGACGACTACCTGCCCAAGCCGTTCGAACTGGCTGAATTGGAAGCGCGCGTCAAAGCGCTGCTGCGGCGCAGTGTCGGCAACGAGGCGCTGGTGCACCAATGTGGTGCACTCAGCTTCGACACGGTAACGCGCATGTTCACCTACGGCGGCGAGCCGCTGGCACTGACGCCGCGCGAGCATGCGGTGCTGGAAACGCTGATCGCGCGCCAGGGCCGCGCGGTCTCGAAAGAGAAGCTGTTCGACGAAGTCTTCGCCCTCGACGACGACGCCAACATCGACGCCATCGAGCTCTACATCCACCGAGTGCGCAAGAAGCTCGACAAACGGCCCGACAACGGCGCCGCGATCGTCACCCTGCGCGGCATCGGCTACCTGCTGCAGCCGCGCGGCGCTCATTGACTCAATGAGTGAGTCGATGGCCCCGTTCGCGGTCTTGCGGCGTTACGCCGGCGGCGGTCCACCGCTCGGCAGCCTGCGCGGCCAGCTGCTGCGCTGGCTGCTGGTGCCTTTGCTGATCCTGGTCGCGATTAATTCCGTTTCGCTCTACCGCGATGCGCTGGAAGCGGCCGACATCGCCTACGACCGTTCGCTGCTGGCCTCCACCCGCGCACTGGCCGAGCGGGTATCGGTACGCGACGGTAAAGTCGTGGCCGACGTGCCCTACGTCGCGCTCGACAGCTTCGAGACCGATACCCTGGGCCGCATCTTCTACCGCGTCACCGGCCTGCATGGCGAGACCGTGTCCGGCTACCCCGACCTCCCCGCCGTGCCGGCGAACGTGCCCCGCTCGGAACTGTATCCGGCCCTGGTGCGCTTCTACCAGGCCGACTACAACGGCGAGCCGGTGCGCATCGCCGCCCTGCTGCAGCCTGTCTACGACGATTCGATGCGCGGCATCGCCCTGATCCAGGTCGGCGAAACGCTCGACGCGCGGCGCGCGCTGTCGCGCCGCATCCTGATCAACACGCTGGCGCGCCAGGCGGTGCTGGTGCTGGCGGTGGGTACCCTGGTCTGGTTCGCCGTGCGCCTGGTGCTGCAGCCCCTGATGCGCCTGAAGAACGAGGTCGAGACGCGGCCCGTGTCCGACCTCTCGAACGTCGACCCGGCCATGGTGCACCGTGAGGTGCGCCCGCTGGTGGGCGCGATGAACGGGGCGATGGGACGGTTGCAGCAGCTGATCGCCGGCCAGCGCCGCTTCATCGCCGATGCCTCGCACCAGCTGCGTACGCCGCTCACGGTGCTCAAGACCCAGGCCGAGCTGGCCCTGCGCGAGAACGACCCGGCCGCGATGCGCGAGATCGTGCGCTCGATCGCCACCACCACGGATTCGGCCGTGCACCTGGCGAACCGGCTCCTGAGCCTGGCGCGCATCGAGCACGGCGGCGACAGCGCGGCCATGGCGCGGGTGGCGCTGCCGGACGTGGTGCGCCAGGTCGGCCTCGAGCTGGCCCTGCCGGCGGTGCAGAAATCGGTCGACCTGTCGTTCGAGGCAAGCGGCGAGGCCGTGGTCGAAGGCCAGGCGCTGCTGCTGCACGAACTGGTGAGCAACCTGGTCGACAACGCGATCCGCTACACCCCGCCGGGCGGCGCGGTGCTGCTGCGGGTGCTGGAACAGGAAAAGGAAGTCGTGCTGGAAGTGGCCGACAGCGGCCCGGGCATTCCCGAAGCCGAACGCGACAAGGTATTCGCGCCCTTCTACCGCGCCGGGTCGGCGCTGGAGAGCAATCCCGGCGGCACGGGTCTCGGGCTGGCAATCGTGCGCGACATCGTCGCGCTGCACCGGGGCACGGTCAGCCTGGCGGCGAGTGCGGAGGGAGGCTTGAAGGTGCTGGTGACGCTGCCGGCGGCAGGCAAAATTGACGCGGATCAACGCGCTTGAGACAGCGCAAGCGGCGCTTTTGTGAGGCGCCTTGTGCAGCGCAGCGTGAGTAGAATGCTCGGATGAATTCGCCCAAGCTCCCATCCATCCAGCGCGGCGCGCTTGACGCGCCGTATGACGACATCGAGTACGCGCTGCTCGATCTCACCACCGCTTCGCTCGACGAGGAAGACGGCATGCCCGCTCCGACCGTCGACGAATTCGCGCTCGAATTCCTGATCGAGTGCAGTCCCCCGCCCCGAACAGGCGGGCGACAGGCGAGCTGATTTTTAGCTGAGCGTCTCGAGCCTGATCCGGATCACCTTCCCGACCACCGAGCCGAGCGCTTCGATGCGCTCGATGGCGGCGTTGACGTTCTTTTCGCGCGTCTGGTGGGTGATCATGATGATGTCGGTGCGGGCGTCGCCGTGCGTGCCCTTTTGCAGGACCGCGTCGATCGAGATGCCGGCGTCGGCCAGGATACGGGTCAGGTCGGCCATCACGCCGATCTGGTCGTTCACGTACACGCGCAGGTAGTAGCTGGTCGTGATCTCCGACATCGGCAGGATCGCCACGTCGGTCATCTGGTTCGGCTGGAAGGCCAGGTGCGGCACGCGGCAGTACGGGTCGACGGTGGCCAGGCGCGTCACGTCGACCAGGTCGGCGATGACGGCGGACGCGGTCGGCTCCGAGCCGGCGCCCTTGCCGTAGTAGAGGGTGGAGCCGACGGCATCGGCCTCGACCAGCACCGCGTTCATCGCGCCTTCGACATTCGCGATCAGGCGCGTGGCCGGGATCAGGGTCGGGTGCACGCGCAGTTCGATGCCCTCGACCCCATCGACGCTGGCGCGGCGCGTGATGCCGAGCAGCTTGATGCGGTAGCCGAGCTGTTCGGCGTAGCGGATGTCGTCGGCCTGCAGCGTGCTGATGCCCTCGACGTGGGCCTTGTCGAACTGGACCGGGATGCCGAAGGCGATCGAGGACATGATCATCAGCTTGTGGGCGGCGTCCACGCCTTCGATGTCGAAGGTCGGGTCGGCCTCGGCGTAACCGAGTTCCTGGGCTTTCTTCAGCACCTCGGCGAAGTCGAGCCCCTTGTCGCGCATCTCGGACAGGATGAAGTTGGTGGTGCCGTTGATGATGCCGGCCACCGACTCGATGCGGTTCGCGGTCAGGCCTTCGCGTAGCGCCTTGATGATCGGCACGCCGCCGGCGACGGCTGCCTCGAAGGCGACCATCACGCCCTTTTCCTGGGCGGCGGCGAAGATTTCGTTGCCGTGCAGCGCCAGCAGGGCCTTGTTCGCCGTGACCACGTGCTTGCCGTTGGCAATCGCCTTCAGGACCAGCTCGCGCGGCAGGTCGTAGCCGCCGATCAGTTCGACGACGATGTCGACATCGGGGCTGTCCACGACCAGGAAGGGATCGTCGACCACCTGGCAGGCGCCGGCGCCGGCGCCGACGATGCGCGCCGCACGCTCAAGGTTGCGGGCGGCGACCATGGTGATTTCGATGCCGCGGCCGGCGCGGCGACGAATGTCTTCCTGGTTACGCTGCAGCACGTTGAAGGTGCCGGCACCGACGGTGCCGATACCGAGGAGGCCAACTTTGATGGGTTTCATGGTCGATATACAGTGATTAGCGCGCGTGGCGTCGTCGGTAACCGTCGAGGAAGCGTGCGATGCGTCCGCAGGCATCCGTCAGGTCGTCGGAATTGGGCAGGAACACGAGCCGGAAGTGGTCCGGCGAGTGCCAGTTGAAGCCGGTGCCTTGCACCAGCAAAACCTTTTCCTCGCCCAGCAGTTCGCAAATGAACTGCTGGTCGTCGGCGATCGGATACATCGCCGGGTCCAGGCGCGGGAACATGTAGAGCGCCGCTTTTGGCTTGACGCAGGACACACCCGGAATATCGGTCAACAGCTTGTGCGCGAGGTCGCGCTGCTTGAGCAGGCGTCCGCCGGGGCCGACCAGGTCGTTGATGCTCTGGTAGCCGCCGAGCGCGGTCTGGATCGCGAACTGCCCGGGCGCGTTCGCGCACAGGCGCATCGAGGCCAGCATGTTGAGGCCTTCGATATAGTCTTTCGCATGGCGTTTTTCGCCGGAGATCACCATCCAGCCGGCGCGGTAGCCGCAGGAGCGGTAGTTCTTCGACAGGCCATTCAGGGTCACGAACAACACGTCGTCGGCCAACGAGGCGATCGAATCGTGCTGGTGGCCGTCGTAGAGTACTTTGTCGTAGATCTCGTCGGCGTAGATGATCAGGCTGTGCTGGCGCGCCAGCTCGATGATGTCGAGCAGGACTTCGCGCGGATACAGGGCGCCGGTCGGGTTGTTCGGGTTGATGACGACGATCGCGCGCGTGTTCGGCGTGATCTTCTTGCGCATGTCGGCGATGTCGGGCATCCAGCCGGCCTGCTCGTCGCACACGTAGTGCACCGGGGCGCCGCCGGCCAGGCTGACGGCCGCGGTCCACAGCGGGTAGTCGGGCGCCGGCACCAGCACTTCGTCGCCGTTGTTCAGCAGGCCCTGCATCGCCATCACGATCAGTTCGGAGGCGCCATTGCCCAGGTAGATGTCGTCGATCTTGACGTTGGCGATCTTCTTTTGCTGGGTGTAGTGCATGACCGCCTTGCGCGGCGCGAACATGCCCTTCGAATCGGTATAGCCGGCCGCGCCGTGCATGTTGCGGATCATGTCCTGCATGATCTCGTCGGGCGGATCGAAACCGAACACGGCGAGGTTGCCGATATTTAGTTTGATGATCTTGTGGCCGTCGTCTTCCATCTGGCGCGCCTGCTCCAGTGCAGGGCCGCGGATTTCGTAGCAAACGTCGTCGAGCTTGTTCGATTTCAGAATCGGTCGCAAATGATCACCTTTTTTGTCAAAACGCCGGCCCGCATGTTGCAGTGCGAAAAATACCATTCTGCCGAAAGCTTCAGATTTAAGCAACCTTGCTTCGGCCCGGCATGGCGGAGCGGCAAACGTGACGGAAAGGTTACAATGGCAGCCCGTTCCGTCGCTTGAATCCGCCATGAAGCTCCACTCCGACAACACTCAACAATACCAGACCGTCACCGGCTACGATGCCTCGGGTGTGGAAATCAATGCCCAGCGTTTCGACTACAGCGTGCTGGTGATGCCCGAGACAGCGCCCCGCCCCTGGGACGTCAAGCGTTTCGAAGACCTGCAAGCCGCGCACTTCGACCAGATCGCGCTTGACGCGCCCGACGTCGTCATCCTCGGCACCGGCGAGCGCCAGCGCTTCGTCCACCCGCGCCTGATCGGGTCCCTGTCGGCACGCCACATCGGCGTCGAATCGATGGACAGCCAGGCCGCCTGCCGCACCTACAACGTGCTGATGGGTGAAGGACGCAAGGTGACGCTGGCGCTGATCATCGAAGGCACGCCCGCCTGACACGGCGCACGCTGATAGTTGCTCTATTGAATGGTAGCCTTTCGTCTCCATATTGAAGCGGCTATTGACATATCGGCATGCCAGGCTGGCATCCGAAT
Source organism: Massilia sp. Mn16-1_5 (assembly GCF_004798585.1). Classification (GTDB taxonomy): domain Bacteria; phylum Pseudomonadota; class Gammaproteobacteria; order Burkholderiales; family Burkholderiaceae_D; genus Telluria. Next base: position 206,590 of record NZ_PPXQ01000006.1, on the reverse strand, counting down.
GCATGGCCGATTATGATGAGAGGGATGCAGGATGGCTCAGACCGATCCTGCCCCGTTACCTGTCCAGGAGAATCCCGTGGCCGTCAGCACCAGCGCAGCATCCGTAGAGAATTTTTCCGCCGCCATGACCGGCGACCAGACCTTCCAGCTCGGCGGACGTCCGGCCAAATACACGGTGCTGTACTTCTACCCGAAGGACAATACGCCGGGCTGCACGACCGAGAGCATGGCCTTCCGCGACAAACACGACGAATTCCTGGCCGCCGGCGCCGAAGTCTACGGCATCAGCCGCGATTCGCTGCGCTCGCACGAAGGCTTCAAATCCAAGCTCGGCCTGCCTTTCGAACTGATCTCCGACCCCGAAGAACTGGTGTGCAACCAGTTTGGCGTGATGAAGAATAAGATGATGTACGGCAAGCAAGTCAGGGGGGTCGAGCGCAGTACGTTTGTCGTTGACGCTTCCGGCCGATTGGTGAAAGAATGGCGTGGCGTGAAGGTCAACGATCACGTCGATGAAGTGCTGGAATTTGTGAAGAGCCAGCCTTGAACAGCTGAGCTCCAGTTGATAACTTTGCTGGACGAACCCCTTCATTTTGAGTCAACGCTTTAACAGAGCATCATTCCCATCCGGCTGCCTGCCACGCCGCCCTTCGGTACTGGCCCGCGCCTCGCTGTATTTCCAAGTTGCATCTAACTCGCCCGCCGGCCTGTCCCCGACACGCCGGCGCATGGCGTCCTCCACTTTTTCATATTGAGAACCTGATGCCACTACCCAAAATCCCTACCAAGCCGGCCACCCTGCTGCCGGTAAACGAATACCCCAAAGCCCAACCCGGCAAATCTCCCGTGCGCGTGGTCGCCGCAGCGCCGGTTGAAGCCGACCCCGTCGAAGACCTGATCAGCGGCAAGGCAGTCCCCGCCGCCAAGTCCACCCGCGCCCGCAAGGGCAAGGCCGCGCCCCTGGCCGCGGTGCCTGCGCCGAAAGGCGAAACGCAAACCTGGCCGGCGCGCGCCGAAACGGGCACCGTTGCCAAGCTCAAGGAAACCGATATCGCCGAGCCGCATCCGGCCAAGCACAAGCCGGTCGAAGTCAACGTCAAGTCCTCGACCAGCCGCCGCGCCGACAAGTCCGGCCGTACCAAGGTCTTCGTGCTCGACACCAACGTCCTGATGCACGACCCGACTTGCCTGTTCCGCTTCGAGGAACACGACGTCTACCTGCCGATGATGACGCTCGAGGAACTCGACGACCACAAGAAAGGCATGTCGGAAGTCGCGCGTAACGCGCGCCAGGTGTCGCGCACCCTGGACGCCCTGATCGCCAACATCGACGACGATGCCATCGAGGCCGGCATCGAGCTGGCCAAGCTCGGCAACAAGGATGCGAAGGGCCGCCTGTTCTTCCAGACCAGGCTGCAGAACGGCCCCCTGCTGCCGGAAGGCCTGCCGGTCGGGAAAGCCGACAACCAGATCCTGGGCGTCGTCAAGGCACTCGCCGCCGAGCAGCCGGACCGCGCCATCGTGCTGGTGTCGAAGGACATCAACATGCGCATCAAGGCGCGCGCGCTGGGCCTGCCGGCCGAGGATTACTTCAACGACCACGTGCTGGAAGACACCGACCTGCTGTACTCGGGCATCGTCCAGCTGCCTGACGATTTCTGGGACAAGCACGGCAAGAACGTGGAATCCTGGCAGGAAAACAAGAATGGCGGCTCGACGACCTTCTACCGCGTCAACGGCCCCTTCATTCCGAGCCTGCTGACGAACCAGTTCGTCTACCTGGAGCCGACCGGCCCCGGCGAAACCCCGTTCTACGCCCAGGTCAAGGACATCAACGGCAAGACCGCGGTGTTGCAAGTGCTGCGCGACTTCAGCCACTCGAAGAACAGCGTCTGGGGCATCACCGCGCGCAACCGCGAGCAGAACTTCGCGCTGAACCTCCTGATGAATCCGGAGTGCGACTTCGTCACCCTGCTCGGCCAGGCCGGTACCGGCAAGACCCTGCTGGCCCTGGCCGCCGGCCTGGCGCAGGTGCTGGAAACCAAGGTCTATAACGAGATCATCGTCACCCGCGTGACGGTGCCGGTCGGCGAGGACATCGGCTTCCTGCCGGGTACCGAGGAAGAAAAGATGTCGCCGTGGATGGGCGCCTTCGACGACAACCTGGAAGTGCTGAACAAGTCCGATTCCGACGCCGGCGACTGGGGCCGCGCCGCGACCCAGGACCTGATCCGTTCGCGCATCAAGATCAAGTCGCTCAACTTCATGCGCGGCCGTACTTTCGTGAACAAGTTCCTGATCATCGACGAGGCGCAGAACCTGACGCCGAAGCAGATGAAGACCCTGGTCACGCGCGCCGGTCCGGGCACCAAGATCCTGTGCCTGGGCAATATCGCGCAGATCGACACGCCTTACCTCACCGAGGGCTCGAGCGGCCTGACCTATGTGGTCGACCGCTTCAAAGGCTGGTCGCATAGCGGCCACGTGACGCTGGCGCGCGGCGAGCGGTCGCGCCTGGCGGATCACGCGAGCGACGTGCTGTAAGCATTTTCGCTTTACCGAAAACCTGCGCACCGCAAGGTCCGCAGGTTTTTTTACGCCGGTACCGGCGCGCGCAGCGGCCGTGGCGCCAATGACTTACCGCGCCGGCGCCGCCGCCCGCTGCAATTCGGCTGGCGCCAGCGGGCGCGAAAAGTAGTAACCCTGCCCTTCGTCACAGCCAAGCGTCCTGAGCAGCTGCATCTGCCGCTGGTTCTCGACACCCTCGGCCACGACCCGCATGCCGAGGGCATGTGCCATCGCGATCATCGAGGCGATCAGGGTGCCGCCTTCCGGATGTTCGATGCGCAGTACGAAAGCGCGGTCGATCTTGAGCACGTCGAAACGCAGTTTCTGGAGCTGAGACAAGGAGGAATAGCCGGTGCCGAAGTCGTCGATGCACAGCTTGATCCCCAAGGCGCGCAGTTGACGAAACACGGCCGCTTCCCCGAGTCCGTTCTGCATCATCGACGATTCCGTGACCTCGATTTCCAGCAGGCGCGGATCGACGCCGTGACGTTCCGTCGCGCTCCGGAACACCGCCAGCATGTCGGACTGGCCGAACTGGCGTGGCGAGACATTGACCGACACCGGCACCGGCGCCACGCCGTCGCGCTGCCATTCGGCCAGCTGGCGGCACACGCTGTCGAGTACCTGTTCGCCCAGCGGCACGATCAGGCCGGTATCCTCGGCCAGTTGGATGAAGCGGTCCGGCCCGGTCAAGCCCTGGCCCGGGCGGTCCCAGCGCACCAGCGCCTCCATGCTCGACGCCGTGCCGGCGACCAAATCCACGCGCGGCTGGTAATGCACGATGAACTGGTGCTGGTCGAGGGCGCTACGCAATTCGAGTTCGGTCTCGAGGCGGGCGCGGATTTCCTCGAACAAGCGCGTTTCGAAAAAGCGGAAACTGCCCTTGCCTTCCGTCTTGACGGAGTACATCGCGATGTCCGCATGCTTGAGCAGCGTCTCCGCATCCTCGCCATGCTCGGGAAACAGGCTGATCCCGATCGACGCACCCAGCACGTGATTGGCATGGTGCAAGTGAAATCCGTCGTCGAAGGAAGCAAGCAGGCGGCCGGCGACGTGCTCGCAATCGGCGGCCCCGGCTACCCGGTCCAGCACGACCACGAATTCATCGCCGCCAAGGCGCACGACGTGATCGTGCGGGCGCACAGCGATGCTCAGCCGCTTGGCGACGGTGCGCAGCAGCTCGTCGCCTGCCGCGTGGCCGAGCGCGTCGTTGACGGTCTTGAAGCCATCCAGGTCGATGAACAGCACGGCAAGGCCGTGCGCGCCGCTGCGCGCCTGGCCGATGGCCTTTGGCAGGTATTGCTGGATCCAGTAACGGTTCGGCAAACCTGTCAGCTCGTCGGTCGTGCTGCGTCGCTCGAGCTCGGTGACGTGGGCCTTGCTCTCGCTGATATCGCGGATCGTGACGGCGAGGTCGCCACCGGCGCGCACCGCCTTGTAGCGAATCCATCGGGCTTTGAGCAGTTGGCCGTCGGACGGCGTGACGGGGAGCTCACGGTCATACAGGCCGGTCTCCAGGGCGTGGCACAGGCGCGCGCACGCCAGGCGAAACAGCTCGCCCCGGTAGAATTCGGAAAGCCGGTGCCCGATCAGTTCCCGGGGCTGCTTGCCGAACATGTCGGCCCCGTACTGGTTGCAATCGACGATCTCGAAATCGCGCACCACGCCCTGGGCGTCGCGCAGCGGCCGATTGATGAAAAAGCCTTCTCCCGCGTCCTCGGTGGCCAGGCGGTAGGTCGAGCGGATGGTTTCGATCTGATGACGTTTCCACTTCGCATGCACATAGAAGCTGGTGGCCAGCATCGCCGCCAGCAGCAGCCATGCCGTGTTCCACCAGGCGCCGGCCAGGGCCTCGCCCCTGTGCGCACGGTAGGGTGCCATCGCCGTGTACTCGTCGACGCCGACGATGCCGACCAGCCCGAGTTCCGGGAAGGGCTGCCAGCCTGCGATGCGCGTGCGCCCGTCGGCAAACCAGCGCCTGCCCTCGAGACGGGCGACGCCGGCCGCGGCGTCCCCGGTTACTGGCTCGAGCAGGAAGGGCGTGCGGTAACTGTGCACGCGCGCGCCGGTGCGTCCGGCCATCAGGACCCCGTCGGTGCGCACGATGCCGACAAAACCGTGTTCACGGAGGATGGGTTCTGCGTAGTGCTGGGTGAAAAAGGATGGCGCGACCGACACCATCACGATGCCCGCGAACTGCCCGTCGGAGCTTGCAAGCCGGCGCGAAAACGCGATCACTTCCCGGTTCGACAATTGGCCGTCGATCGGACCGCTCAGGTACAGGCGATCGGCGCTGCCCTGCTGGTGCTCGGTGAAATAGGCCCGGTCACCCAGGTAGCGGCCTACGGCGTCGGGGTGGGTGCCGGTGGTGACGATCCCGTTGCGGTCGAGGATCACGACAGCGGAGATGTATTGCCTGGAGAAAATGCCGGCCTCGAGTGTGCCTTCGAGGCTGATGCGCTTGCCCGACGTGGCCCAGTCGTGGCGCAACAACAGTAACAGCCGGTCGGTGTCGGCGATCGAGCGGCTCGTGCGGATGACGAGGCTGCGCGCGTAGGCATCGGCCTGCTGGTTCAACTCGGCCTTGCGATCCTGTTCCACATGGCGCAGGTCGTGCAGGACATAGCTCCACAGCACGGCGAGCGCAGCGACCGAGAGCGCCGGCCAGACCAGCAGCAGGGACCATCGCTCGCGCATGAAATCCAGGAAGGGCCGTAGCCGGCCGAAGACCCGGGTCCAGCCTGATGACGGCATTACCTTGTCAAAATGCAAGTCCATCCACGCTCCAGTCAGGCAGCCTTGAAGCCAAGTATGACATGCGGCGCCGCCAACGCCGGCGCATGCGCGCTGCATGGGCGCAAAAAAAAGCCCAGCGCTGCCGGGCTTTTTGTAGAGCAAGGAGTCTTACATGATGTGACGGCCGATCCACCACGCGATCGCCGCCATGAAGGCCGACGCCGGAATCGTGAAGATCCATGCCCACACGATGTTGCCCGCCACGCCCCAGCGCACGGCCGAGGCCTTTTGCGAGGCGCCCACGCCGACGATGGCGCCGGTGATGGTGTGGGTGGTCGAGACCGGGATGCCCCAGAAGCTCGCCATCAGCAGGGTCATGGCGCCACCGGTTTCGGCGCAGAAGCCGCCGACCGGTTTCAGCTTGGTGATCTTCTGGCCCATGGTTTTCACGATGCGCCAGCCGCCGAACAGCGTACCGAAGCTGATCGCCGCGTAGCAGGAGATGATGACCCAGGCCGGTGGGTGCGCATCGGTCGGGCTGACGTGGCCGGCAGCGATCAGCAGCATCCAGATGATGCCCATGGTCTTTTGCGCGTCGTTGCCGCCGTGGCCCAGCGAGTAGCCGGCAGCCGAGACCAGCTGCAGGCGGCGGAACCAGACGTCCACCTTGCGCGGCGTCGATTTCACGAAGATCCAGGACACCAGCAGCATGATGATCGAGCCGAGCACGAAGCCGAGCATCGGCGCGACCACGATGAAGATCACGGTCTTCCAGAGGCCGGCCGCGACCAGCGCGCCGGTGCCGGACTTGGCCACCGCCGCGCCGACCAGGCCGCCGATCAGGGCGTGCGAGGACGAGGACGGAATGCCGTAGTACCAGGTGATGATGTTCCAGACGATGGCCCCGACCAGGGCCCCGAAGATCACATAATGGTCGACCACATGCGGGTCGATCGTGCCCTTGCCGATCGTTTGCGCCACCTTCATGCTGACCACGAAAATGGCGATGAAGTTGAAGAAGGCCGCCATCGCAACCGCCGACTGGGGCTTGAGCACGCCGGTCGAGACGACGGTCGCGATCGCGTTCGCCGAATCGTGGAAGCCGTTCATGAAGTCGAACACCAGCGCGAGCAGCACCAGCAAACCCAGCACGTAAATGCTGATAGTTAAATGTTCCATAATTATTTTTATTCTAGGAAACTTACGCGTTCTCGACGATGATGCCTTCGATGATGTTCGCCACGTCTTCGCAGCGGTCGGTGACGGTCTCGAGGATCTCGTAGATCGCCTTCATCTTGATCAGGTTGCGCACGTCCGGCTCGTCGCGGAACAGTTTCGACATCGCGGCGCGCATCACGTGGTCGGCGTCCGATTCCAGGCGGTCGATCTCTTCGCAGATGGCGACGATCTTCTGGGCGTTGCCCATGTCGTGCAGCAGTCCGACGGCCGATTGCACCTTCTCGCAGCAGGCCAGGCACAGTTCGGCCAGGCGCTTGGCTTCCGGCGTCACGGCGTGCAGGTCGTACAGGGAGATGGTCTGGGCCGCGTCTTCCATCATGTCGAGGATGTCATCCATGCGCGTGATCAGCTTGTGGATGTCGTCGCGGTCGATCGGGGTGATGAAGGTCTTGTGCAGGAGGTCGACGGTGGCGTAGGTGACTTTGTCCGCCTGCTTTTCGATGCTCTCGACGGCGTGCGTGCGGTTTTCCAGGTCGTCGAAGTTGGTCATCAGGCCGACCATCTCGTGCGCACCCTTCACGCACAGCGCAGCGTGCTGGTTAAACAAATCAAAAAACTTGCCCTCGGTGGGCATCAGGCGTCCAAACATTAATTTCTCCGTGATAAAACTCTTGGGACTGCGAAGGTGCGCGGCGGACTGGCTGTCCGACTGCGGCACAATATCGGCTTAATCGCCCTGGTAGATGGCGAGGTTACCGCTGTAGTTGCCAAACTTGGTGTACTGGCCGATCCAGGTCAGGCGGATTGCGCCGATCGGACCGTTACGCTGCTTGCCGATAATGATCTCGGCAGTGCCTTTATCGGGCGAGTCGGGGTTGTAGACCTCGTCGCGATACAGGAAGATGATCACGTCCGCATCCTGCTCGATTGCGCCCGATTCGCGCAAGTCGGACATCACGGGACGCTTGTTCGGGCGCTGTTCCAGGGAGCGGTTCAGCTGCGACAGTGCGATGACGGGGCAATGCAGTTCCTTCGCCAGGCCCTTCAGCGAACGCGAGATTTCGGAAATCTCGGAAGCGCGGTTGTCGCCCGGCTGGCTGCCCTGCATCAGCTGCAGGTAGTCGACGATGATCAGGCCGAGCTTGCCACATTGGCGGGCCAGGCGGCGCGCGCGTGCGCGCATCTCGATCGGGTTCAGCGCCGGCGTCTCGTCGATGTAGAGCTGGGCGTCATTCATCTTCTGGATCGCGTGCGTCAGGCGCGGCCAGTCCTCGTCGTTCAGGCGGCCGGTACGCAGGCGGTGCTGGTCGAGCTGGCCGACCGAACCGAGCATACGCATGGCGAGCTGGGCGCCGCCCATCTCCATCGAGAACACGGCGACCGGCAAGCCGGCTTCGATGGCGACGTTCTCGCCGATGTTGACGGAGAACGCAGTCTTGCCCATCGACGGACGGCCGGCGACGATGACCAGGTCGCCCGGCTGCAGGCCGGAGGTCATCTTGTCGAGGTCGATGAAGCCGGTCGGCACGCCGGTGATCTCGCCCTGGTTTTCGCGCGAATACAGTTCGTCGATGCGCTCGACGACCTGGGTCAGCAGCGGCTGCACCGCGGTCCAGCCCTGGGCGCCACGTGCGCCCTGCTCGGCGATGGCGAAGATCTTGGATTCGGCTTCGTCAAGCATCTGCTTGACTTCCTTGCCTTGCGGATTGAACGCGTTGCCCGAGATTTCGTCGGCGACGGTGATGAGTTTGCGCAGCACGCCGCGGTCGCGCACGATCTCGGCGTAGCGGCGGATGTTGGCGGCCGACGGCGTGTTCTGCGCCATCGCGTTCAGGTATTGCAGGCCGCCCACGTCCTCGGCCTTGCCGAGCGAGACCATGGCCTCGTAGACCGTGATCACGTCGGCCGGCTTGCCGCTGTTAATCAGGCGCACCATCTGTTCGAAGATGATGCGGTGGTCGTAGCGATAAAAGTCGTCCGCGTGCATGAAGTCGGCAATACGGTCCCAGGCCGCATTGTCGCGCAGGAGGCCGCCGATGACGGACTGTTCTGCTTCGATGGAATGCGGGGGAATGCGCAGCGATTCGATTTGCGGATCTGCGGGGGTATTCATGGCGGGCATTATAACCCTTCCGGTCATCCGGCTGAAATAATTGGCGAGTTTCCGGAAATAAAAAAAGCCGGGATAACCCGGCTTTTTCTTTAAAACAACAGCTTACTGTATGTAAGCTGCGGCTTTACTTAGGCAGCTTCGCCCACGACAGCGATCGTGATTTCCACGACGACGTCGGTGTGCAGTGCGACGGCAACCGGGTGCTCGCCGGTGGTCTTCAGAGGACCGGTCGGCAGACGCACTTGCGCCTTTTCGACTGCGAAGCCTTGCTTGCTCAGGGCTTCAGCGATGTCGAAGTTGGTGACCGAACCGAACAGACGGCCGTCGACGCCGGCTTTCTGTGCGATGGTGATGGTCATGCCGCTCAGCTTGTCGCCTTGGGCTTGCGAAGCAGCCAGCTTTTCAGCGGCAGCTTTTTCCAGCTCGGCGCGCTTGACTTCGAACTCGGCCACAGCGGCCTGGGTTGCACGGCGGGCCATCTTTTGCGGGATCAGGAAGTTACGTGCGTAACCGTCCTTGACCTTGACCACGTCGCCCAGGTTGCCGACGTTAACAACTTTTTCCAAAAGGATAACTTGCATATTTTTCTCCAGGATGTTCTGAACTGACCGACGCGATTAGGCGTTGTGCAGGTCGGTGTACGGCAGCAGCGCGAGGTAGCGTGCGCGCTTGATCGCGGTGTCGACCTGGCGCTGGTAGTGCGCCTTGGTGCCGGTCAGACGTGCTGGCATGATCTTGCCGTTTTCCTGGACGAAGTCCTTCAGGGTGTCGACGTCTTTGTAATCGACCTGTTCCACGTTTGCAGCGGTGAAGCGGCAGAACTTCTTACGCTTGAACAGCGGGTTCTGCTGTTTGCGCTTGAGTTTTTCTTTAGCCTTGTTTTTGTCGAACTTTTTACCGAATGCCATTTGAGGCTCCTGTATATCTAAAAGGTGGGCCGCTGGGTAGTTTAAGCGGCAGCACTGAAATCAATGATGTGAAACACCAGGGCTTTGCTGTTGCGATTCTTCCTGGCCAGAAATCCCGTGAACTGGTGCGCGGCGCCCAATTCTGCGCTGGCGAAACGGCCCGAAATTTCTCCCGCGGCGAACGCGGCGATTTCAAACTGGACCTGTCTCTCCACCCCTGCCTCGACCTGCTGCGAACTGTGCATCAGGATTGCCGAGACAACCGGCACGCCGGCGGGGGTATACCGCAGTACGTCGCGTTCAGCAATCGTCGCGACGACTTGAAGCTGGTTCACTGCAGATTCACTATTCCTGGCGAAAAGAATTTAGGCAGCGGCGGCCGGGGCAGCAGCCGGGGCTTCTGCGCGGTGGCTCTTGGCTGCGTCTTCGCGCTGGACCGACTTCATCATTGGCGATGGAGCGGTTTCAGCTTTCTTCATCTTCACGGTCAGATGACGCAGCACGGCATCATTGAACTTGAATGCGGTTTCCAGCTCGACCAGGGTCTCGTTGTCGCACTCGATGTTCATGCAGATGTAGTGTGCCTTAGGCAGCTTCTGGATCTGGTAAGCCATCTGGCGACGGCCCCAGTCTTCCACGCGATGGATGTTACCGCCGCGGCTCGTCACCGTGGTCTTGTAACGCTCGATCATCGCCGGGACTTGCTCGCTTTGGTCCGGGTGGACGATAAAAACGATTTCATAATGACGCATGCAACACTCCTTGAGGACGTTTAAACAAATGCCCACCTCGGCGTCAAGACGAGTGTGGGAAGGGAAAGCCGGCAATTATAACGCGGATGGCATGACGACGCAATCACAGGGCCACGTCGCTCCGCCGCGACAGCTTTCCGGGCAGGAAACGTGAAAAAACTGGGATTCCCCTTGCATTCTCCGAAATACTGTACAAAAATACAGTCTGAATCATTAACCCGTGGTAGATCCATGCTCAAGCTCACTGCAAGGCAAGAACAGATCCTGAACCTGATCAAGGAAGCGATCGACAATACCGGCTTCCCGCCGACCCGCGCCGAAATCGCCAAGGAGTTGGGCTTCAAGTCGGCCAATGCCGCCGAGGAACACCTGCAGGCTTTGGCCCGCAAAGGCGCCATCGAAATCGTTTCCGGCACGTCGCGCGGCATCCGCCTGATCGGCGCCCCGGCGCCGGAACCGGTGCCGCACGTGCCGGCCGCCCTCCTCATGTCGCTGCCGCTGGTCGGCCGCGTTGCCGCCGGCTCGCCGATCCTGGCCCAGGAACACGTCGAAGCCACCTATAACGTCGATCCGGCCATGTTCGGCGCCCGTCCCGACTTCCTGCTGAAGGTACGCGGCTGGTCGATGCGCGACGCCGGCATCATGGATGGGGACTTCCTCGCCGTCAAAAAGATCGACAATGCCAAGAACGGCCAGATCGTCGTCGCCCGCCTTGGCGAAGACGTCACCGTCAAGCGCTACCGCAAGACCGGCGACACAATCGAACTGCTGCCGGAAAACCCGGACTTCAAGGTCATCCGCGTGGAACCGGGCGACGAGTTCGCGCTCGAGGGACTGGCGGTTGGATTGATGCGCAGCTGGCATTAATGCAATAAGAAAGCCGCTTGTGCGGCTTTTTTTGTAGCTGGTCTCGCTTATTTGCCGGGCGCGTAGTTGCGCTTGCGGGCTTCGATGTCGCGCAGGCGCTCTTCCGACGGCGCCGTGCCGACGATCTCGTTGTGCTCTTTGACATACGCTTCGGTGGCACTGCGCCATGCAGCCAGGTCGGCCAGCACCAGCTTGGAACTGACACGCGCCTCCTCAGCCAGACTGTCCTGCACCAGCGCCATGCGTTCGCTGGCACGCGCCATTTCTTCCTTATTAAACAACTTGACGATATCGGCCGGAATGCGCTTGACCAAAGGGGTGGCGGCGTTCAGGTTGGTTACATAAGCGTTGTAGCAGTTCTGCCAAGTAGCGATGCTGGCATTGACGCGCTCGATGTCCTGGCTCTGCTTCGAGATCGCCGGGATACGCGGCGTGGCGCAATTGAACTGCCCCGTCTTCAGGTCTTCACCCTGGTATTGCTCGACCCAGTAGGTGATTTCCTTGCGGCGCAGTCCGCGCTGCTTCATCACCTCGAGCGAGGCGATCGCCACCGCATTGCCTTTGGCGGCGGCCTTGCGGAACCAGGTCTCGGCCTTGGCCTCGTCGACGGTTCCGGCTTCGCCATACCAGTACATTTCGCCGAGATGTTGCTGGGCTTCGACATTGCCGGCGTTCGCCAGCTTGGTGTAGAGCTGCAAGGCTTCCGGATAGGATTTTCTCGCGAACAGCGCATTCGCGTCTGCGAGCGGGTCGGCGTGGGCCGAGATGGAGACAAGGAACGCTGCGGCAGCTAGAAAGCGGATCATCGACATTCAAGGATGGAAGACAGGAAAACATGATACCGCGAACTGCCCTCCATCCTGAAGCCCCTTTACTGCAACTTACCAGTTGGCAATGGCTCCGGCCGAGGTTGAGCCCGAGCGATTTCGCCTTGGCGTTGCTGAGTGCGCAGCTTCAGCTGTTCGTATTCCAGCTTGCGTGCCTCGTTCTCGGTCGCGACATAACGCTCCGTGGACTTTTCCCAGGTTTGGTACTGGGTCACGTAGCGCGTTGCGTCCTGCTGGGCTTGCGTACCGACTTTTTCGTAAGCCATGCTCACACGGGCAAGGGCCTGCTCCGCTTCGCGTGGCGTCATCAGGTTCAGTACGCTCGCTGGGATGCGCTTCAACGGTGGGGTCGCATTCAGGTTGTTGACAAGGCCGTTATAGCAATTCTGCCAGTTGATGTAGGAAGCCGTTGCCGCCTTGATCTCAGCATTGGTCTTCGACACCTCCGGCAAGACAGGCGCTTCGCACTTGTACTGGCCGGAGACCAGATCCTCGCCCTGATAGGTCGTCGTCCAGTACGCAATGTCGGCGGCATGCGTTTCGCGCTGCTTCAGGATGGCAACCGACTCGACCGCGCCGGCATGGCCGCGCGCCGCGGCCTTGTGCATCCACTCGGTCGCTTTCGGGATGTCGACTGCCGTACCGTCGCCGTACCAGTACATCTCGCCCAGGCGGAACTGGGCTTCGGTGTTGCCTGCCGCAGCCAGCTTGGCATAGATCGGGAAAGCCTGAGTATAGGCTTTCGCCGCCAGCAGCTTGTTGGCGTCCTCCAGCTCGCCCGCGGAAGCCAGACCAGAAACCCCAAAAACCAGTGCGCATAGCAGTCGTTTCATGTTTCCTCCTGTTGAGATTTTTTAATCTTAGAACCACACCCCACTAGTAACAACTAGTTAAATGTAACCTAGTATTTCGGTGATGCCGGACGCATATCCTTGAGCAAATCATGAGGATCGTCGTCCCGCCTGCATCCGGATTGCATGCAGAATACGCCGCGCTTTTACATCATTTCGTCGTTCGAACCGCGCTTGGCGGCGGAGGCAGTCCACGGTAGTTCATGGCGGCGTAATCGTTGTTACGCCGTTGCGAATCGACGATCAGCCGCGTTTCCACATCAAGCTTGCGCTTCATACGGACGTTTTCTTCCTTGACGAAACGCTCGGTGGCCGTTTCCCAGGCGGCCTGTGCGGTGCGCACGGCGACCACGTCGCACTGGGCCTCGGTCAGTACGGTGCGATAAACCGACTCGATATGCTTGCGTGCGCGCTCGGTTTCCTTGGGCGTCATCATGTCGAGCACGTCGGCCGGAATGCGCTTGGCAAGCGGCGCCGTCGCATTAAAATTGGCAACGAAACCGTTGTAGCAGGTTTGCCAAGCCTCGATCGAGGCGCGGGTGGCGGCGACGTCGGCATTGGAGGTCGATACGGCGGGAACGGCGGGCATCTTGCACTCGAACCTATCGGAGCGAAGATCCTCGCCCCGGTATCCTCTGGTCCAATAGCCAATTTCCGCACCGCGCGTTCGGCGCCGATCGAGCGCAGCGAGGGCTTCCCGCGCGTCCGCGCTACCGCCCGCTGCAGCTTTGGTAAACCAGGCGTGCGCAGCCTGCAGGTCTTGTCGCATTCCGTCCCCATACCAGGCCATTTCGCCGACACGGAACTGGGCTTCGGCATTGCCGGCATTGGCGAGACGCGTATAGAGGGGAAGTGCCTTATCGTACTGCTGGGCCGCCAGGAACTTGTTCGCCTCGGACAAATCGTCAGCGAGCACGGTACCGCTGGCGAGCAGCAAGGAAACAAGAAGATGCCGCATACCACCTCCAATGAATTTATAGGAGATGATAGTAGAACGCTAATACTTCCGACGCAACGCCATTTTTGTTTCAGGTATGTAGCGCCCTACGGAAGTCCTCGATCAGATCATCTGTATCCTCAATCCCCACCGACACCCGGATCAACGATTCCGCAATCCCCATGCTCGCGCGCCGCTCTGCGCCCATCTCGAAGAAGATCGTGTGCGCCACCGGAATCACGAGCGTGCGCGTGTCGCCCAGGTTGCTGGCCGGGATCGCCAGATTCAAGCGGTTCAGGTAATCGAACGGGTCGATGTCGTCGCGCAGTTCAAAGCTCAGCAGCGAACCGCCCGCGCGGAACAGTTCGCTGGTGATACCGTGCTGGGGATGCGATGCCAGACCCGGATAGTGGACCGCGGAGACGCGTTCGTCGGCCTCGAGCATTTGCGCCAGCGCCAGCGCGTTGGCGCAGGTGCGCTCCATGCGCAGCGCCAGGGTTTCGGCGCCGACGGCGATGTGGTGCGCCGCTTCCGGACCGAGGGCGGCGCCGAAGTCGCGCAGGGCCTTGGCGCGCAGCTGGGCCATGCCTTGGGCGCTTGCTGCCTGCTTGCGGAAGTTGGCGGCGATGTTCGGGTAGGCGCTCCAGTCGAACAGGCCGGTGTCGGTCAGCGCACCGCCGAGGGCGATGCCATGGCCGGCGATCGATTTCGTCAGCGAATTGACGACCAGGCCGGCACCCACCGTCTTCGGGCGGAACAGATAAGGCGTGGTCATCGTGTTGTCGACCACGTACAGGATGCCGCGCGCACGGCACAGTTCGCCGATCCGGGCCAGGTCCGCCACTTGCGTGCGCGGGTTGGCGATCGTCTCCACGAACACGAGGCGCGTGTTCGGCTTCAGGACCGCTTCGACGTTCGCGGCGTCGGTCGCATCGACGAAGTCGACATCGACACCCTGCCCCGCCACCGTCTGCCACAGGCTGTTGGTATTCCCGAACAGGAAGGAAGACGACACGATGTGGTCGCCCGCCTTGAGCAGCGCCTGGAACAGCGCGCCGATGGCGGCCATGCCGGTGCCGAAGCACAGGCTGGCCATGCCGTCTTCCATCTTCGTGATCTTGTCTTCCAGCGCCGACACCGTCGGGTTGCCCTGGCGGCCGTAGCGGAAGCCCGGCTCCTTGCCCTGGAAGACGGAGGCCAGCTGGCGCGCGTCGTTATAGCCAAAGGCGACCGAGGTATGGACCGGCTTGTGCAGCGAGCCCTGCTCGATCGCCTTGCGGCGGTCGTTGTGCAGGATGGTGGTCGTGAAACCGTAGTTCTTTTTCTCACTCATGGCAGGCTTACTCGGCGGCGACAGGAGGATTCAGGTTCAGCTGGGTACGCACCACGTCTTCCTGCGACACGCCCTTGCCGCCGTTGTGGCGCGCGGTCTCCAGGTTGTCGAGGTAGGCCGGGGTCACGTCGCCGGTGATGTAGACGCCGTCGAAGCAGGACGCCTCGAAATTCGTCAGCGCCGGGTTCACGTCCGAGATCGAACGCTTGAGCGCGTCGATGTCCTGGTAGACCAGGCGGTCGGCCGTGATCTCGGCGCAGACCTCTTCCACGGTGCGGCCGTAGGCGATCAGCTCGTCGCGGGTCGGCATGTCGATGCCGTAGACGTTCGGGAACAGCACCGGCGGTGCCGCCGACGCGAAGAACACTTTACGGGCGCCCGCTTCGCGCGCCATCTGCACGATCTCGCGGCTGGTGGTGCCGCGCACGATGGAGTCGTCGACCAGCAGCACGTTCTTGCCCTTGAACTCGGAACCGATGGCGTTGAGCTTCTGGCGCACCGATTTCTTGCGCATGCCCTGGCCCGGCATGATGAAGGTACGGCCGATGTAGCGGTTTTTAATAAACCCTTCACGGTATTCGACCCCAAGTTTCAGTGCCAGCTGGATCGCGGCCGGACGCGAGGAATCCGGAATCGGCATCACGACGTCGATTTCCTCGACTGGGATTTCCTTGCGGATCTTGTCCGCCAGGTATTCGCCCATTTTCAGGCGCGTGGCGTAGACCGAGGCGCCGTCGATCACCGAGTCCGGGCGCGCCAGGTAGACGTATTCGAAGGCGCATGGGTTCAGCGACGGGTTCTCGGCGCACTGGCGCTCGTGCAGGACGCCATCGTTATCGATGAACACGGCTTCGCCCGGGGCGACGTCGCGCAGGAAGCGGAAACCGATGCCTTCCAGGGCCACCGATTCGCTGGCGACCATGTATTCGACGCCGTTCTCGCCTTCGTTCATGCCGATGCACAGCGGACGGATGCCGTAGGGGTCGCGGAAGGCGAGCATGCCGTGGCCGGCGATCTGGGCCACGACGGCGTAGGCGCCACGCACGCGCTTGTGCACCACGCCGACCGCCTTGAAGATCGATTCGGCGTCGAGCGAGTAACCGTTGGCCGCTTCCTGGATCTCGTGCGCCAGCACGTTGAGCAGCACTTCGGAATCGGAATTGGTGTTGATGTGGCGGCGGTCGTTGCGGAACAGGGCTTCCTTCAGCTCGGCCTGGTTGGTCAGGTTGCCGTTGTGCGCCAGCGTGATGCCGAAGGGCGCATTCACATAGAAGGGCTGCGCCTCTTCCTCGCTCGACGAGCCGGCGGTCGGGTAGCGGCAGTGGCCGATCCCGGTGTTGCCTTGCAGCGAACGCATGTTACGGGTGCGGAACACGTCGCGTACGAGACCGTTGGCCTTGTACATGGAGAACATGCTGCTGTGATTGGTTGCAATACCTGCTGCGTCCTGGCCGCGGTGCTGCAACAGCAACAATGCGTCGTACAACAACTGGTTGACGGGAGTTTGCGAGACGACGCCGACGATGCCACACATGGTGCGCTCCTAAGAACTGATGCTATTACGGGAAATGGCTAAAAATGTAGGTGCTGCGCCAGCGCAGCAGGAAGAAATGGTTTGACGGTGCGCGCTCCGGCCTCGGCCAGCGGGGACAGCAGCGCGTCTTTCCAGAATGCTTGTTGAGGGATGGCCGTCATCGAACACAATATGACGGCGGCCAGCACGATTACAATCCCGCGCGCCAGGCCGAACAGGCCACCGAGACCGCGATCGGCCAGGGTCAGCCCGGCCGCGTCGATCAGCGCGCCGATCGCCAGGGACAACAGGCCCATCAGGATGCGCACGCCGAGGAACAGGGCAACAAAGGCCACGATCAGGCGCGCCGTTTCGCCCGGTATCATATCCGGCAACAGCGGCGCGAGGCGCGCGCCATAGGCATTCGCCACGACGAAGGCGACAACCCAGCCCGTCAGCGACAGGATTTCCTTGACCAGACCGCGCATGGTGCTGATGACAACCGACGCTACCAGCACGAACAAAACCAGATAATCGAAAATCGTCACGCAGCAAGCACACTCAATCAGACCGGGACCAGGAAACCGCTCAAGCCCAGGCTGCCCAGCTTGGCCTTGGTCCGGTCGGCTTCTTCGCGGCTGCCGAAGGGACCGACCTGCACCTTGATCAGGGCACCGGACTTCTTGGTGAAGGAGCTGATGCCGCCGGCACGCAGGCGGGCTTGCAGTTCATCGACCTTTTCCTGGGTTGCCAGAGCTGCCACCTGGACCACAAAGCGTTGGCCGGCTTCGGCCTTTTCTTCGGTGCGCGGATGTGTGTCGGCTTTGGCGACAGGTTTGCCTTCCAGCAGCGCCAGCGCGCGGGCCGCTTCGCTGTCCTTCGGTTTCGGTGCGGGCGGCTTCGGTTCCGGCTTGTCTTCCGACTTTTTCGCAGCAGGCTTGTCAAGCGGCTTCTCCGCCACCTTGCGATCAAGCGGCTTCGGCTCGGGCTTGTGTTCGGCCGGCTTTGGTTCCGGCTTGTGTTCGACGACCTTCGTCTCAGGCTTGGCCGGTTTCGGCTCGGCTCCCTTGTCCGTGTTGACCGTCTTCACAGCAGGCGGCTCGACCGGCGTGGTAGCGGGGCGAGGAGCCGGCGCGACAGGCGGCGGTGCGATGATTTCCTCGTCCTGGTCGACGCTGTCGGCGGCCGGCACCGGCGCGGCCGGCATCGGCAGCGCGGGCGCTTTTTCCTTCGACGGGATCTGGATCGCGATGTCGCCGGACAACGGACGCGGTTCGGAATCGAGCAGCATCGGCAAGCCGACGGCGGCGGCCAGGGCCAGCGCGACCGCGCCTACCAGGCGGCGGCGGGCACGCTTCTTTTCCGGCAGCATGGGGTCGCCGCCGCTGCGGCTGCGGCGCGAACCGCCCTGCCCGCTTTCGTTGGCCGAATTTGCGTAACTCGCACGTTTGGCCCGGGCCTGCTGGCCGTAGTCGGCGTCATCGCGGGAAAAACGCCCGCTATCCTGGGCGGCGCTTTCTTGCTTGTTTTTACCAAAAATCGAGAACAAGCCCATGCGTCTGTATATCAGTGAAGAGAGTTTTTTCGGGCCGCCATCACGCCGGCGACGGTATAGAACGAGCCAAAGACCACAATTCTATCATTCTCCTCGGCACGGCTCACCGCATTTGCAAATGCCGCCGCCGGATCGGCGAATTGCGTCACCGAAAAATCGCTGTCCTTCGCCCCGGCGGGACGCAGCGCCGCGACCTTCTCGGCCAGCACGGGACCTTTCGAAGAACGCGGCGACGGCAGCTCGGCCAGGCACCAGTGGTCGATCAGCCCGGCCATGGGTTTGAGCACGCCTTCGATGTCCTTGTCTTCCATGATGCCGAACACGGCATAGGTATAGCGATGGAAACCCATGTTGCCCAGGTTCTGGGCCAGCGTGGCCGAGGCATGCGGATTGTGGGCGACGTCCAGCACCGTCGTCGGACGGCCCGGCAGCACCTGGAAGCGGCCCGGCAGTTCGACCAGGGCCAGGCCGGTGCGCACTTCCTGCGCGCCCGCAGGCAGTTGCATGCGCAGTGCTTCCAGCGCCGCCAGTGCGGCCGACGCGTTCAGCAACTGGTTCGCGCCGCGCAGGGCCGGATAGGCCAGCGAATTGCGGCGCTGGGTGCGTCCGCCATAGCTCCATTGCTGCTGGTCGCCCTGGTAGTTGAAATCGCGGCCGATCAGCCACAGGTCGGCGCCGATGTCGGCTGCATGCTTGATCAGCGATTGCGGCGGCACCGGGTCGCTGCAGATCGCCGGCTTGCCGGCGCGGAAGATACCCGCCTTCTCGAAGCCGATTTCCTCGCGCGTGTCGCCCAGGTAGTCGGCATGGTCGATGTCGATGCTGGTGACGATGGAAACGTCGGCATCGATCACGTTCACGGCATCGAGGCGTCCGCCCAGGCCCACTTCCAGGATCGCGACGTCGACCCCGGCCTGCGAGATCAGGTGCATGATCGCCAGCGTGGTGAATTCGAAATAGGTCAGGTCGATGTCGCCGCGCGCTCCCTCGACGAAATCGAAGGCTTCGACCAGCAGGGCATCGCTGGCCATCTCGCCATTCAGGCGGGCGCGCTCGTTAAAGTCGAGGAAGTGCGGCTTGATGTAGAGGCCGACGCGGTAGCCTGCGTGCAGCAGGACCGATTCCAGCATCGCGCAGGTGGAACCCTTGCCATTGGTGCCGGCGACCATGATCACGGGGCAGGAAAACTGCAGGTTCATGCGCTCCTTGACGGCGCGCACGCGGTCCAGGCCCATGTCGATATGGGTTTCGGCGTGGCGCGACTCGATCAGCGCCAGCCACGCGGGCAAGGTGGTGGGAAGCATGGATATGAAATGGTTGCGTTGAAACGAAAAACCGGCGGGCCGCGATGCGGGCCGCCGGCCAGAATAATAGCAGTTGCCGGATCAGGCGATGACTTCAGCGGGCTGATTCTGCAGCAGCGCGAGCAGGCGCGCGATTTCTTCGCGCATCTTGCGGCGGTCGACGATCATGTCGACGGCGCCCTTTTGCACCAGGAACTCGGCGCGCTGGAAACCTTCCGGCAGCTTTTCGCGCACGGTGTTTTCAATGACGCGCGGACCGGCGAAGCCGATCAGGGCCTTCGGCTCGGCGATCACGACGTCGCCCATGAAGGCAAAGGAGGCGGAGACGCCACCCATGGTCGGGTCGGTCAGCACGCTGATGAATGGCAGCTTCTTTTCCGACAGCTTGGTCAGCATGGCGGTGGTCTTCGCCATCTGCAGCAGCGACAACAGGCCTTCCTGCATGCGTGCGCCGCCGGTGGCGGTGATGCAGATGAACGGCACTTTCTGTTCGAGGGCAACCTGGGCGCCGCGTGCGAAACGCTCGCCGACGACGGAGCCCATCGAGCCGCCCATGAATTCGAATTCGAAGCAGGCCACGACGACCGGCAGGCTCATGATCGAGCCGCCCTGCACGATCAGCGCATCGGTTTCGCCCGTGGCGTCCATCGCTTGCTTGAGTCGGTCAGGATACTTCTTGCTGTCCTTGAACTTCAGGGTATCGACCGGCAGGGCTTCCTGGCCGATCTCGTAGCGGCCACCTTCGTCGAGCAGCGCATCGAGGCGCTCGCGGGCGCGGATGCGCATGTGGTGATCACACTTCGGGCAGACGTGCAGGTTCGACTCGAGGTCGGCGCGGTAGAGCACGGCTTCGCAGGCCGGGCACTTGACCCACAGGCCTTCCGGCATGGTCTTGCGGTTCGCGGCATCGGAGCGCTGGATCCGTGGGGGCAGCAGTTTTTCCAACCAACTCATGTTCTCTCCTTTGCGGCAAATCTAGAATGGGGCGTAGTGTAGCCGCTAGCGCTGGGCTTGTCACCGCTTGCCAGTCTGGCAATCATTCCTGTGGCAGTCAATCCCTGCCGATCTCGACGGTCGTGAATTCGAAACCGCCCACGCGCTCTGCGACTACGTTATACACCCATGCGCCAAACAGGGTGAACACGAAACCGAAGGCCGTGTAGAGCACAGGCATCAGGATCATGGCCAGCAGAGAGCCGCCGGCGCCCTCGGTCATCAGGACGGGAATCGCCATCATCGCGACCAGGGGAATCGAGATGACGAAGTACAGGGCGGCCATCAGCTTGGCGTTTTGCATGATGGAGACGCGGACGATTTGCTTTTTCATGTTGCCTTCCACATGGATTGAATACAGGTAATTTACCGTACTCCATAGTAAGAAGACAAATAAAAGCCGGCAGGCAACTCTCCACTGCCGGCTGTCGTCTGCGGCCTGGCTCAGCCGTCGAGCGCCGTGCGGATCCCGGCGACAAAGGTCTGGACCGCCGGGACGGCCGCCTCCGCACCGACGTTCTCGATTTCCTGGATGATGCGGCTGCCGATCACCACCGCATCGGCCACCGAAGCGACCGCTTTCGCCGTCTGCGCATCGCGAATCCCGAAGCCGACGCCGATCGGCAGGCTGACGTGCTCGCGGATCGCGGCCACGCGGCGCGCCACGTCCTCGGTATCGATGCTGCCGGCGCCGGTGACGCCTTTCAGCGAGACGTAATAGCTGAAGCCGCTGCCGTAGCGCGCGACTTGCCGGATGCGTTCCTGGGTCGAGGTCGGCGCCAGCAGGAAGATCAGGTCGAGACCGTTCTCGCGCATGGCGTCGGCAAAGGCCTCGCACTCTTCCGGTGGATAGTCGACGACGATCGCGCCGTCGGCGCCCGCCTCTTTCGCGCAGCGGATGAATTCGTCTGGGCCGATGCGCTCGATCGGGTTGGCGTAGCCCATCAGGACCACGGGCGTCTCCGTATCCGTCTCGCGGAACTCGCGCACGTAGTTGAAGACATCCTTCAGGCCGATGCCGAATGTCAGTGCGCGCTCGCAGGCGCGCTGGATGACCGGGCCTTCGGCCATCGGATCGGAAAACGGCACGCCCAGTTCGAGGACGTCAGCGCCGCCCGCGACGAGCGCGTGCATCAGGGGGACGGTCAGGTCGGGACCGGGATCGCCGGCGGTGATGAAGGTGACGAGGCCGGTTTTGTTTTGTTCGCGCAGAGCGGCGAAAGTTTGTTCGATTCTGGACATGGTGTTTTTTCGTTTGGGTTATAGGTGACAGCCGGGTGTGCGTCGGCGCGTTGAACGCGTGGGCTGTAGGGTGGACGGGTCCCCCGTCCACGCGTGCGCCAAACTCAGCCGAAATCCAAACCCATGCGTTGCGCCACCGTGTGCATGTCCTTGTCGCCCCGTCCCGACAGATTCACCAGGATCAACTTGTCCTTCGGCAGCGTCGCCGCCAGCTTCACCGCGTAAGCGATCGCGTGCGAGGATTCCAGCGCCGGAATGATGCCTTCGATGCGGCAGCAGTCGTGGAAAGCCGCCAATGCCTCGTCGTCCGTGATCGACACGTACTCGGCACGCGCCGAGTCCTTGAGCCAGGCGTGTTCCGGACCGACGCCCGGGTAATCCAGGCCGGCCGAGACCGAGTGCGTCTCGATGATCTGTCCGTTGATATCCTGCAGCAGATAGGTGCGGTTACCGTGCAGCACGCCTGGGAAACCTGCCGTCAGGGACGCCGCATGCTTGCCCGAATCGAGCCCCTCACCCGCCGCCTCGACGCCGACCAGTTTTACCCCTGCCTCGTCGATGTAGGGATAGAAGATGCCCATCGCATTCGAGCCGCCGCCGATGCAGGCGACCACGTAGTCCGGCTGGCGTCCCGTCATCTCCGGCATCTGGACGCGGCATTCCTCGCCGATCACGGACTGGAAATCGCGCACCATCATCGGATACGGATGCGGCCCGGCCACGGTGCCGATGATGTAGAAGGTGTTTTCGATGTTGGTGACCCAGTCACGCATCGCTTCGTTGAGCGCGTCCTTCAGGGTCTTGCTGCCCGACTCGACCGGAACGACGGTCGCGCCCAGCAGTTTCATCCGGTACACGTTCTGGGCCTGGCGCTTGACGTCCTCGGCGCCCATGTAGACCACGCATTCGAGGCCGAAGCGGGCGCAGATGGTGGCGGTAGCAACGCCGTGCTGGCCGGCGCCGGTCTCGGCGATGATGCGTTGCTTGCCCATGCGGCGTGCCAGCAGGGCCTGGCCGATCACGTTGTTGATCTTGTGGGCGCCGGTGTGGTTCAGGTCTTCGCGCTTGAAGAACACTTGCGCGCCGCCGGCCAGCTCGGACCAGCGCTTGGCGTGATAGACCGGCGACGGACGGCCGACAAAATGGGCCAGTTCGTAGCGGAATTCTTCGAGGAATTCAGGGTCGTGCGAATAACGCGCGTAAGCCTCGTTGAGTTCGGCCAGCGCGTGGGTCAGCGTTTCGGCGACGAAACTGCCGCCGTAGGGGCCGAAGTGGCCGCGCGCATCGGGGAACTGGTAATCGGTGGTCTGGAACAGGGCGTCGGGGCCGCGTTCAGCTGCTGCTTCCTGGCGCTCCAGGGCTGCTTCCTGTACTGCTTTCATGAGGGTGCTCGCTTTCAATGGTGGCATCGGCTGCCCGCACCGCGGCGATGAAGTCCGCGATCTTGCGGGCGTCCTTGATTCCCTTGGCGGCCTCGACACCGCTGCTGATGTCGACCGCCCAGGGGCGTACGCGCGCGACTGCGTCAGTCGCGTTTTGCACGCTCAAGCCACCACTCAAAACGACCCGAGGCGCGAGCTCTTTTGGGATAAGAGACCAATCGAAGACCTTTCCGGCGCCGCCGTAGGCGTCTACATAAGTGTCGAGCAACAGGCTCGAAAACCAGGGACTGGCAGCGCGGTATGCGAGTTCGCATTCTAGCAAATCGCGTGGGCTTGTGTCCGGTTTGACGCGGTAGGCATGGACGAAAGGCCGCTGTACCGCGGCGGCGATGCGTGCGCACTCTTCCATCGTTTCATCGCCGTGAAACTGCAGCAGCGCCACCGGTCCCGCATCGACCACCTTTCTGACCTCGTCCACGCTGGCGTTGACGAAGAGCGCGACCGAGCTGACGTAGGGCGGCAGGCCGCGCGTCAGTTCCGCGAAGCGTTCCGGCGTGACGTAGCGCGGGCTCTTCGGATAGAAGACGAAGCCGAGCGCGTCGGCGCCCAGGTTGACGGCCGCGCGCAGGTCTTCCTCGCGCGTGATGCCGCAGATCTTGATACGGGTACGGTGCATGTCGATCCTTACAGCCAGGGCAGTGGTGAGACGGCCTCCTGCGGCAGCCCCCATTTCGGATCGTAATCGATTTTCGCGAAATACAGCCCGTCGGGCATGAAGGTCGGCGCGGCGGCGTCGCGGTCGCGCGCGGCCAGCACCTCGGCCATCCAGTCCGGCTCGTTGCGCCCAAGGCCGACATAAATCAGCGCGCCGACGATGTTGCGCACCATGTGGTGCAGGAAGGCACTGGCGCGCACGGTGAAGACGATGATGTCGCCGCGCCGCTCGATGCTGATTTCCTGCATGTCCTTGACCGGCGTGTTCGCCTGGCAGCCGGAAGCGCGGAAGGAGGAAAAATCGTGCAGGCCGATCAGGTGGCGCGCAGCTTGGCGCATGCGTTCGACGTCGAGCGGACGGAACACCCAGCCGGCGCGCCCGGCCAGCAGCGCGGACGGGTTCGGGTTGTTGTACAGCACGTAATGATAGGTGCGCGCGCGTGCCGAGAAGCGGGCGTGGAAGTCCTGCCCTTCGGCGTCGGGCGGCACATCGGCGGCCCAGCGCACGGAAATCGAATCGGGCAGGAAGGTATTCGTGCCGCGCACCCAGCTTTGCATCGAACGGTCGAGCTCGGTGTCAAAGTGCACGACCTGCTCGACCGCATGCACGCCGGCATCGGTGCGGCCGGCGCAGGTGGTAGCTAGCTTGGTGCAGGCAAACTTCTCGAGGGCAATCTCGAGGGCGTCCTGAACGGTGTCACGGCTCGGCTGTTTCTGGTAACCATTCCAGCCGGTGCCGACGTACTGGAGTCCGAGTGCGATGCGCCTCACGCCAACTGTGCGCGCATGGCGCTGGCGCGGCTGGATTGTTCGACGTTACCGCCCTTGATCACTTCGTCGAGCAATTCGCGTGCGCCTTCCTTGTCGCCGATCTCCTGGTAGGCGATCGCGAGGTCGAGCTTGGTTTCCATCTCCATCTGGGCCGGGGTCAGCTCGGCCGAGGCTGGCTCGGCGGCAGCTGGCGCGGTGTCCGGCTCGGTCAGCGCGAAGTCGTTAGCCGGCAGGTCGAGGTCGAGGCCGGTCATGTCGAAACGGGGCACCGGGGTGCCCGGGTTCGGGATGGCCGGCACCTCGGTTTGCGCGAACGGATCGTCCTGCGGCGCGGCGGGCGCGGCCGGCTGGCCGAAGTCCATCATGTCGAGGTCGAACAGCGGGTCCTTGGCGGCTTCCGCTTCCGCTTTCCCTTCAGCAGCCAGCTCAGGGGTGGCCGGTTCGGCCGGCGTCAGGTCGAGGTCGGTCGAGCCGAAATCGAAGACCGGCTCCTGCTTCTCGCCGACCGGGGTGACAGGCGTGGCATCGACGAGGCCGAAGTCCATGGCGTCGAGGTCGAACAGCGGATCCTTCAGGTCCGATGCCGGCGGCGTGGCCGGGGCTTCCGGCAGCGGCGGCAGTTCGAATTCACGGGCCAGCTGCGCCATGTCGATATCGGTGTTCGGACCGTTCTTCGACAGGTCGAGCACGAAGGCGTCGTCCTCGTCCACGCTTGGCGCGGCGGCCGGCTGGGCCGCCGGCGCGTCGAAGTTCATGTCGAAGGCGAGATCGTCCAGGCTGTCGCTGCTTGTGACGGCCGGCGTGCCCGAGGCCGGTTCGAGCGGGGCGAAGGGCTCCATGTCGAACTGCAGGTCGGGCACGGCGGTGGCGTCGTCGTGCACGGCATTCTCGGTGCCGCTGGCGGCGACCGGCTCGAAGCTCAGGCCGCCGAGGTCGAAGTCGAGCAGGTTGTCGTCGGCCCTGGCGGCCGGTGTCGCGTCGGCATCGGCCAGCTGCGGCAGCGCGGTGGCGTCCTGGTCCAGGCCCAGGCTGTCGAGATTGAAGCCGCTGTCGAGCGGCGCGCCGGTGACGGCGTCGACGGTCGATTCCGGCTCCAGCATCTCGGTACTGTCGCCGCGCTTGCGGAAGGCCTGCTCGAGCTGTTGCGACAGCATCGTCTGCGGGCCGGCATCGTCGGCGACGCTCGCGGCGGCCAGGCCGGCGCCGGCCACCGCGGCACCCGCAGCGACGGCGCCACTAGTGCCCGCGCCTTGCGCGTACATCGGATTGTTCGGGTCGAGCGTGTGGCCGAGCGCGGCGGCTTGCGCCCACTCGTCGCCCTTGCCGCCCGTCAGGCTGTACAGCTCGTTGGCCTGGGTACCGAAGGCCTGCACGTCCTTGCGCGCCGCGTAGATCTCGAGCAGTTTCAGGCGCACCGGATGGCGGTACGGATCGTTGCGCAGGGCTTCCTTGAGGATGTCCTCGGCCTGGGTGTCGAAGTTATAGGCGAGATACAGCTCGGCTTCGGCCAATGGGTCGACTTCATTCGTGTCGAGCTGGCTGGCCGAGGGCGCAAAGCTGGAGTTGAACACGCTGTCGTGGGTATCGACGTTCTGGCCGCCCGTTTCCGCGAACACCGCCTGCGCCGGCTGGGCCGCGCTGCCGAGGATGGTCGGGGTGTTCGGGGTTTTCTCGACGACCACCTTCTGCTTGCGGCGCTGCGACAGGCCGAGCGCGGCCAGCAGCAGCACGGCCGCGCCGGCGCCGAGGTAGACGATGTTGTCCATCAGCGTGTCGGCCAGGCTGGTCTCGGCTGGCGCCGGTTCCGCCGGTGCGGCCTTCGGTGCGGTCTTGATCTTCGGTGCCGCCTTTGGCGCGGTATCGGCCTGGGCGACGACAGGGTCGGCCGGTGCGATCGGCTTGATCGCCGGGGCGCCTTCGGCGCGCTGGGTCGCGGCGGCGCCGGTCTGGCTCTTGACCGTGATCAGCTTCTCGAGGTCGTTGACGTTCTTTTCCAGCTCCTTGACGCGGGTCTGCGCGTCGGCCAGTTCCTTTTCCCTGGCCACCGTGTCTTCGGCGGTGGCCGTGGCAACGCCGGTGCCGGCTTTCGGCGGCAGCGCTTTCGACAGGCGCAGCTGGTCTTGCGATTCGTTGGCGGCGGTCGGGCGTTCCTCGACCTTGGCCGTGATGCGGCCGGTCGCGCTCTGCCCTGCTTGCGCCTCGCGCGCCGGGGCGCTGGTGGCGACCTGGCCGGCCAGCTTGGCGCGGTAGGCGTTGAAGTCGGCCGCGTGCGCGACCACGGTGCCGTGGGCTTCGCCGGCGTCCTGGCTGCGCAGGCTCTCTCCGGTCGGGACCGAGAGGATCTGGCCCGACTTCAGGCGGTTCATGTTGTTGCCGATGAAGGCATCCGGATTGGCGCGGTACAGGGCGACCAGCATCATGTCGAGCGAGACGTCGACGGGTTTGAGCTTGCCGGCGATGCGGCTCAGCGTATCGCCGGACTTGACGCGGTAGCGCGAGGCATTTGCGTCGGCTGGTTCGCCTGCCGAGGTGTTGGCAGATTCGTCGGCGCGGGCGCCGCGCTGCGGGCGGGCCGCCGGTGCCTGCGCCGGTGCTGCCGCGGTGTCGCGTGCCGGACGTGCGGCTGGCGTCACCTGCGCCGACTGGGTCGCGCGCAGTTCGGCAGGATCGAGCAGGAAGGTGTACTCGCGCACCAGGCGGCCGTTATTCCAGGACAGCTCCAGCAGCAGGTCGACGAAGGGTTCGTTCAGCGGCTGCGGCGAGGTGATGCGCACGAACTGGCGTCCGCCGCGCTGCTCGACGGCGAAGCGCAGCGACAGCAGGGCCGGATTGAATTCGACGTTGGCGGCGCGGTAGGCCTCGGGCGACGCGAGTTTCGCGACCAGGCCCGATGCTTCCTCGGCGGAGACGGCGGTCAGTTCGATCTCGGCGCGCAGCGGTTGGCCCAGCGCGGAGAGGACGGTCAGCTTGCCCAGTCCTGCCGCGTTAGCCACCGACGACAACAGCACAGCACTGGCGACCGCGGCGGTAAGCGTTTTCAACGCGGACGACATGATCTGAGGGCGGCGGTTCAGTGGCATAGGGTTCGATGCGAGATGGTTGGCAGGAGGGAAAGGACGGTTTCCCGGAGGTCTCAACATATCATCATGCACTGGAGCATGCAAGCTCTGCGGGGCGTAGGCTTGCGAATCTGTGGGATGGATGAGCTATCGATAATCTTTCGACATCGGCTGTTGCAATGCTTGATTATCGGGGCGCTAACAGGTGTGGTTGCTTCGCTAATTGTAGGGTGGGCAGTGAATCAGTCCAGTGGACTGATTTACGCCCACGCGGTATAGAGCGCTTGATCGGTCGAAACGCCATTAGCATCCAATCGACCGCCGTACCGCGTGGGCATGAATGCCCGGTGAAACCGTCATTGAGGCCATTGGCCCCAATGACCCCTACAAAAACGCCCGCATCCGCGGGCGTTGTCATTACTTGTCCAGCACGATCCGCAGCATGCGGCGCAGCGGCTCGGCCGCGCCCCACAGCAGCTGGTCGCCGACGGTGAAGGCCGACAGGTAGTCCGGACCCATCGACATCTTGCGCAGGCGGCCCACCGGGATCGTCAGGCTGCCCGTCACCGCTGCCGGCGACAGGTCGCGCATCGACGCTTCACGCGTGTTCGGCACCACCTTCACCCACTGGTTGTGCGAGGCGATGATGTCGTTGATCTCATCTAACGGCACGTCCTTGGTCATCTTGATGGTCAGTGCCTGCGAGTGGCAGCGCATTGCGCCGATGCGCACGCACAGGCCGTCAACCGGGATCGCCGAGGTACCGAAGCCTTCGCCGCGGCCGAGGATCTTGTTGGTCTCGGCACCGGCCTTCCACTCTTCCTTCGACTGGCCGTTGCCCAGGTCCTTGTCGATCCAGGGGATCAGGTTGCCGGCCAGCGGCACGCCGAACTGCTTGGTCTCTTCAGCCGACAGACCATGCTGGGTCGCCAGCACGGTGCGGTCGATCTCGAGGATGGCCGAGGCCGGGTCGTCCAGCAGCGGCTTGACTGCGCCGTTGATGGTGCCGAACTGGGTCAGCAGTTCGCGCATGTGCTGGGCGCCGCCGCCGGAAGCGGCCTGGTAGGTCATGGAGGTCATCCACTCGACCAGGCCCTGTTCGAACAGGCCGCCCAGGCCCATCAGCATGCAGGACACGGTGCAGTTGCCGCCGACGTAGTTCTTCACGCCGCGCGAGAGTGCGTTCTTGATCACGTCCTTGTTGACCGGATCGAGCACGATGACGGCGTCGTCGTTCATGCGCAGGGTCGATGCGGCGTCGATCCAGTAGCCGTTCCAGCCGCCGGCGCGCAGCTTGGGGAAGATTTCGCTGGTGTAGTCGCCGCCTTGGCAGGAGATGATGATCTCGCATTTCGACAGCTCGGCGATGTCATGCGCGCTCTTCAGGACGGTTTCGTTCTTCGCCATTTTCGGCGCGGCGCCGCCCGCATTCGAGGTGGTGAAGAACACCGGCTCGATGTGGTCGAAATCGCCCTCGTCCTGCATGCGCTGCATCAGGACCGAACCCACCATGCCGCGCCAACCTACCAGGCCTACCAATTTCATTTTATTTCCCGTTTGTTTTGTAAATCATGCAAGCGCGCGCACCACGGCGTCGCCCATCTGTTCTGTACTGACACGCTGGGTGCCATCCTCAAATATATCCGGAGTCCGCAATCCTTGCTGGAGGACCGTCTTGACGGCGGCCTCGATGCGGTCCGCCTGCTCGGCTTTATTCAGCGAATAACGGAGCATCATCGCGGCCGACAAAATGGTCGCCAGCGGATTCGCGATGCCCTTGCCCGCGATGTCGGGCGCCGAACCGTGGGAGGGTTCGTACAGGCCTTTGTTGTTGGCGTCGAGCGAAGCCGAGGGCAGCATGCCGATCGAGCCGGTCAGCATCGCGGCCGCGTCCGACAGGATGTCGCCGAACATGTTGCCGGTCACGATGACGTCGAACTTCTTCGGCGCGCGCACCAGCTGCATGGCCGCGTTATCGACGTACATGTGTTCGAGTTCGACGTCCTTGTATTCCTTATGCACGTCGGTCACGATGTCGCGCCAGAACTGGAAGGTTTCCAGCACGTTGGCCTTGTCGACGCTGGTCACGCGCTTGTCGCGCTTGCGCGCAGCCTGGAAGGCGACGTGGGCGATGCGGCGGATCTCGCCTTCGGCATAGCGCATCGTATCGAAGCCTTCGCGCTGGCCCTTGAACGGGCCGTCCGGGCACTCGCGCACGCCGCGCGGCTTGCCGAAATAGATGTCGCCGGTCAGTTCGCGGATGATCAGGATGTCCAGGCCCGACACGACTTCCGGCTTCAGGGTCGAGGCGCCTGCAAGTTCCGGATACAGGATCGCCGGACGCAGGTTGGCGAACAGGCCGAGTTCCTTGCGCAAGCCGAGGATGGCCTGCTCCGGACGCAGCGCACGTTCGAGCGTGTCGTACTGGTAGTCGCCGACCGCGCCGAACAGCACGGCGTCGGCTTCCTTCGCCAGTTTCAAAGTCGATTCCGGCAGCGGATGGCCGTGCGCGGCGAAGCCCGCGCCGCCCACTTCCGCGCGCTCCATCTCGAAGGATTCGCCCAGCGCGCCGAGCACGCGCACGGCTTGCGCCATGATTTCGGGGCCGATGCCGTCGCCCGGCAGGATTGCAATCTTGGTCATGCTGCCTTTCAGATGGTGTTGGCCAGCCAGGGCTGGCGTGCAAGGTGCCGTTCCTCGAAGGCGCGGATCTCGTCGGCGTGGCGCAGGGTCAGGCCGATGTCGTCCAGGCCGTTGAGCAGGCAGTACTTGCGGAAGTCGTCGATCGCGAATTCGAAGCCGATGCGGCCGTCCGGCGTGCGCAGCACCTGGTTCTCCAGATCGACAACCAGCTTGAACCCGGTTGTCGCCTTGACTTCGTCGAACAGCTGATCGATCTGCGCTTCGCTCAGGACGATCGGCAGCAGGCCGCTCTTGTAGCAGTTGTTGAAGAAGATGTCGGCGAAGCTGGGCGCGACGATGGCGCGGAAACCGTACTGCTGCAGGGCCCAGGGCGCGTGCTCGCGCGAAGAGCCGCAGCCGAAGTTCTTACGGGCCAGCAGGATCGAGGCGCCCTGGTAGCGCGGCTGGTTCAGCACGAAGTCCGGATTCAGCGGACGGGCGCTGCAATCCTGGCCCGGTTCGCCGTGGTCGAGATAACGCCACTCGTCGAACAGGTTCGGGCCGAAGCCGGTACGCCGGATCGATTTCAGGAACTGCTTCGGGATGATGGCGTCGGTATCGACGTTGGCGCGGTCGAGCGGCGCCACCAGTCCTTCATGTATCGTGAACTTGTCCATTGCCTCTCCCCGTTCGTAAAAATTTATTTACTTGCCGCCGGCGCCGGTGACGACCTGGCCGACCTTCTGCACGTCGCGGCCGATGCCGGAGATCGTGTTGCAGCCTGCGAGGACGAGAGCGACGAGGGAGAGGGCGAAAACTTTTTTCATGATGGTCCTAAGGTATTGAAATAAACGATTTACAACAATGCTTTACAGCGAGCGCACGTCGACGAAATGACCGGCGATGCCGGCCGCGGCGGCCATGGCCGGCGACACCAGGTGGGTGCGTCCGCCCTGCCCTTGCCGGCCTTCGAAATTGCGGTTCGAGGTCGAGGCGCAGCGTTCGCCCGGTTCCAGGCGGTCGGCGTTCATCGCCAGGCACATCGAGCAGCCCGGCTCGCGCCATTCGAAGCCGGCGGCCTTGAACACCTGGTCGAGGCCTTCGCGCTCGGCCTGTTCCTTCACGAGACCCGAGCCCGGCACGACCATCGCCAGCTTCACGTTCGAAGCGCGCTGGCGGCCGCGCACGATTGCCGCCGCTTCGCGCAGGTCTTCGATGCGCGAATTGGTGCAGGAACCGATGAAGACCTTGTCGATGCGGATGTTCTCGATCGGGGTATTCGGCTGCAAGGCCATGTAGGTCAGCGCCTTTTCCATGGCGTCGCGGCGCACGGCATCCTTTTCCAGGTCCGGATCGGGCACGCGGCCGTCGATCGAGGTCACCATCTCGGGCGAGGTGCCCCAGGTGACCTGCGGGCGGATCTGGGAGGCGTCGAGCGTGACGACCATGTCGAATTTCGCGCCCGGATCGGTGTGCAGGGTGCGCCAGTAGGCGACGGCCTGCTCCCATTGCGGGCCCACGGGCGAAAATGGACGGCCCTTGACGTAATTGATCGTGGTGTCGTCCACGGCGACCATGCCGGCGCGCGCGCCCGCTTCGATCGCCATGTTACAGACCGTCATGCGGCCTTCCATCGACAGAGACCGGATGGTCGAGCCGCCGAATTCGATGGCGTAGCCGGTGCCGCCGGCCGTGCCGATCTTGCCGATCACGGCCAGCACGATGTCCTTGGCGGTGACGCCTTTCGGCAGTGCGCCGTCGACCTGCACCAGCATCGATTTCGATTTCTTGGCCAGCAGCGTCTGCGTCGCCAGCACGTGCTCGACTTCCGAGGTACCGATGCCGTGCGCAAGACAGCCGAAGGCGCCGTGGGTGGAGGTGTGCGAGTCGCCGCAGACCACGGTCATGCCGGGGAGCGTCGCGCCCTGCTCCGGCCCGATCACGTGGACGATGCCCTGGCGCTTGTCGTTCATGTTGAAGTAGGTGAGCCCGAAGCTCTTCGCGTTCGCATCCAGCGTCTCGACCTGCAGGCGCGAGGTCGGATCGGCGATGCCTTCGCGGCGGTCGGTGGTCGGCACGTTGTGATCGGCAACGGCCAGGTTCGCGGCAGTGCGCCATAGACCGCGGTGCGCTTCGCGCAGGCCTTCGAAGGCTTGCGGGCTGGTCACCTCGTGCACCAGGTGGCGGTCGATGTAGAGCACGGTCGTACCGTCGGCGTCGGCACGCACGACGTGCGATTCCCAGAGTTTGTCGTAGAGCGTCTTTAACATGCTTTTATCCCTGTTGAAGCGGCCACCGGAAGCGGGGGATTTTGATTATGCCATAATTGTGCACTGCGGCAGTAATAGGGGCATTTTGCACGATCCTGCCAATAGGCGAGCTCATGTGCAAATATTATTTGCATCCAATGTCCGAAATTTAAATAAAAAAAGCCTGCACATCCGATGCGCAGGCTTTTATTGCAAGGGCTGATTTCGCCCTTTTTCACTGAAATCGTGCGTTTTATGCTGCCATGCGCACCGAACTGCGGCAGCCGTCCATCAGGAAGGACAGGCCCACGACCAGCACCAGTTCGCCCTCGGCCGAACGCGCGGTACCGGTGATGCCTTCCACCGTCAGCGCCGTCATCGGCTTGATGACGAGGTCGGCCGTGCCATCGACCGCTTCCACCGCCAGGATGTAGGGCTGCGGGGCGTTGATGACGATGCCGACGCGTTCCGCCGCTTCCTCGTAGCCGAGCGAGCCGGCCAGCGAACGCACCGGCAGCGGACGGCCCTGGTCTTTCAGCACCGGGGCGCCGCCGACCTGCGAGAAGGTTTCCGGCAGCTCGACCACGCGCTCGACCACCGCCATCGGCAGCGCCAGCGAAGCGCCGGACGTCGAGACCAGCATGGTCGGCACGATCGACAGTTCGATCGGCAGCCGGATCGCAAACTTGGTGCCGTGGCCGAGCGAGGAATCGATGCGGATCGCGCCGCGGTTCTTTTCAACCGCCGTTTTCACGACGTCCATGCCGACACCACGGCCCGAGACCGACGACGCCACTTCCTTGGTCGAGAAGCCCGGCAGGAACACCAGCTGGTAGGCATCCTCGTCACTCTGGGCGCCGTTCTCGCCGATCAGGCCCTTGTCGATCGCCTTGCGGCGCAGCTTGACCGGGTCCATGCCCTTGCCGTCGTCCTGCAGCACGATCATGACGCTGTTGGCTTCCTGCCAGGCTTTCAGCAGGATGAAGGCTTTCGCCGGCTTGCCGGCGGCGACACGTTCCTGCGGCGATTCGACGCCGTGATCGAGCGCGTTGCGCAGCATGTGCACCAGCGGATCGTAGAGGCTGTCCACGACGACGCGGTCGACTTCGGTCTCGGCGCCTTCGATGGTCAGCTCGACGTCCTTGCCGAGGTCCTTCGCCAGTTCGCGCACCAGGCGCGGGAACTTCTGGAACAGGCGGCCCACCGGCTGCATGCGGGTCGCCAGCGTGGCGCGCTGCAGCTCGGCCGAGTAGCGCGAGGCGCGTTCCAGGGTTTCGGTCAGCGTCGCCATCAGGGTGGCGGCCTGGCCTTCGAACTTGAACTGCGACAGGCGTTCCAGCAGCACGGCGGCCTGGTTGGCGGCCTGCACCGATTCGCCCGCCACTTCGAGCAGCGCGTCCAGTTTCACGGCATCGATACGGATGCTTTCGTCCTTGGCCGGCGCGGCGGCGGCGGCCTTGCCGTCGCTGGCGCGGCGGTCGACGCCATCCCAGCCAGCCTTGGCGGCAGGCGCGGCTGCCGCTGCGGCGCCTTCGGCCGGCGCTGCGGCAGCAGGAGCGGCAGGAGCAGCGGCTTCCGGGGCCGCCGTCGCGATGGCGGCGCTGGCCGGCACCACGGCGTTGTACATCGCAGGCCAGTCGAGTCCGTCTTCACCGA
This sequence comes from Massilia sp. Mn16-1_5, assembly GCF_004798585.1. Classification (GTDB taxonomy): domain Bacteria; phylum Pseudomonadota; class Gammaproteobacteria; order Burkholderiales; family Burkholderiaceae_D; genus Telluria. The sequence continues at coordinate 172,459 of NZ_PPXQ01000006.1, read as the reverse complement.
CCGCTGGGGCTGCCACGGCAGCGGGCGCGGCGGCAGGTGCAGCCACTTCGGCAACCGGCGCCGGTGCGGCGGCCGGAGCCGCGGCGGGCGCCGCCTCGGTCTTGCCTTCGATCGCGTCCATCAGGATGCGTTCCAGGTCTTGCGGCATCGGCGCCAGCGCTTCGGGCGCGGTGCCGTTGTTCAGGTCGTTCAGCTGGTCGGCCACGAAGCCCGAGGCTTGCAGCGCCGCCTCGATCGACAGGGGCGTGACCGGCGCGGCGCCGGTGCGCAGGGCGTCGAACAGGTTCTCGGTCAGGTGGCAGGCCGCGACCAGCGCGGGCAAGCCCATGAAACCGGCACCACCCTTGATCGTGTGGAAGGAACGGAAGACCGCATTCAGCGTTTCCTTGTTTTCCGGATCGCGTTCGAGGCGCAGGAGGTGTTCTTCAACATTGACAGCCAGATCCATCGCCTCGACGACGAAGTCCTTGAGCATATCGTCCATTAGAATCCCAGATCGGCAAGAAGGTCGTCGACGTTATCCTGGTCCAGCGCCGCGGACGGCATGGACGGACCGGACATCAATTGAGCGGGAGCCGCTTCCTTTTCGGCCAGCTTGGCGCGCGTCTCCGGCGGTGCGTTGTCGCGCAGCAGCTGGGCAAGTTCGTTTTCCACCGTCTTGGTGATGCCCACGACTTTCTTGATCAGCTGGCCGGTGATGTCCTGGAAGTCCTGGGCCATCATGATTTCCAGCAGGCGGGCTTTTTCCGCCTCGGTGGCTTCCGAAACGGTCGCCGCGAACTGGCGCGAATCGCCGGCCAGGGCCTTGAATTCGTCCAGGCTCAGCTTGCCCGCGAACAGGTCGGCCCAGCGGGTTTCCATCTCGGAGGCCTGCTTCGACAGCTTGTCCTGTGCCGGCATGCCGTCGTCCAGGGTATTCAGTACCTTGTTGGCGGCCTGTTCGGTCAGCGTGGCGACGTATTCCAGGCGGTCCTGGGCGTCGTTGATCTGCGAGGACGCCTCGGTCAGCGCGCGGTCGTAGCCCAGCTCGCGCAGCGAGTCGTGCAGCAGGCGCACGATGCCGCCCAGGCGTTCGTACATGTTCTTGTCGCCTTCCGCTCCTTCTTCGGCGGCGACGTTGGCCACGGCGACGCTGGCCACGGCGGCGGTCGCCAGTGCGGCGGCCGGTGCCTCGGCCACTGCGGCCGGCTGGCTGGACGCGACCTGGTCGAACAGGGCTTCCAGGTCGTCTTCGTCGGCCGCGGCAGGTGCTGCCGGGCTAGCCGATGCGGCCGGCGCAGCAGGCGCCGGCGCGCTGGCGCGCTGGGCTGCCACTTCCTCGAATAAGGCGTCGAAATCGTCGGCGGCGTCGGTCATAATTCCTGCTTCTCCATAATATGAGTGTGTCGCAATCTGCGTGCTTCGGTCCGTTGGATAGGACTTCCGCGCGCGTCATGCAGCCACTGGAAGCCCGTAAATTCAGTAAGCGAGTTTAGCAGCGTAGTTGCCGTAGGTAAATCTCGGAAAAAGCAATACAACGAAATGGACAAGGAAACTTAATTCCGCGACAATAAAACCGTGCAGTTCCTGAATATTTTCGCAAGTCAGGTGTTGTTTTGTGGTCGCGTCGATTGTGCACCGTTTTTCGAGGCGTTCCGAAGCAGGCGAGCTCGTGTTTGAGCAAAGTCAACAGCTTGCGCGGTCACAAGCCCGGAACGCGATTCAGAAGCCACAATGGCGTGGCGTATGGAGGGCTCATCATGTACCGGAAGATTCTGATCACCACGGACGGCTCGGCCGTCTCGCAGCACACGGCCTGTGCCGGCGTCAAGTTCGCGCACCAGATGGGGGCCGAGGTGCTGGCCCTGTTCGTCGCACCGGAATACCAGTATCCGGTGTACGTCGAAATCATTCCGCCCTCCTACCCCAGCGAGGACGAATACATCGCGCAAATGCGGCGCACCGGCGAAGACTACATGGGCAAGATCATGCGTTCCTGCGCCGGCGCCGGCCTGCAGCACAGCTGCATGACTGCCTTTTCCGACGCCACCGCGCTCAAGATCGTCGACGTCGCCGAACAGGAAGGCTGCGACCTGATCTTCATGGGTTCGCACGGCCGCAGCGGCTGGGGCCAGATCCTGCTGGGCAGCGTCACCAATAAAGTGCTGTCGCATACGACCAAGCCGGTACTGGTGCACCGCCTGATCCACGAGCCGGCCGCTGCCTGACATGGACGCCGCCGCGCCTGCGCGCGGCGCCTACTATATAGAAGAGCCACGGCGCGCCGCGGCATGGGGGAACGACTACATGATAAGAATCGTCATTGCCGATGACCATACGATCATGCGCGAGGGGCTCAAGCGCATCCTGGACGGTGCGCTCGACGTCGAAATCGTCGGCGAAGCGACCAACGGTTTCGAGGTATTGTCGCTGGTGCGCCAGGGCGGCTTCGACCTGCTGCTGCTCGACCTGTCGATGCCCGGACGCAGCGGTGTCGACCTGATCCGGCAAGTACGCAGCGAAGCGCCCAAACTGGCGATCCTGATCCTCACCATGCACGAAGAAGAACAGTATGCGGTGCGCGCCATCCGCGCCGGCGCCCAGGGCTATCTCACCAAGGAAAGCGCGGGCACCCAGCTGGTCGGGGCGATCCGCAAGGTGGCCTCGGGCCGGCCCTACATCAGCACCGAAGTGGCCGAGCAGCTGGCCCTGAACATCATGGCGCCGAACGAACAGCTGCTGCACAAGCAGCTCTCGGACCGCGAATTCGAAGTGTTTTCGCTGCTGGTCGGCGGCAAGTCGATCACCGAGATCGCCAACAACCTGCACCTGTCGGTCAAGACCGTCAGCACCCACAAGACCCGCATCATGCAGAAGATGGGCATGACCTCGCTATCGGAAATGGTGCAATACGCCGTTGCCCACCGGCTGCTGGCTCCCCTGAAAGCCTGAACGGCCCGGCTGCAAGCCGGTTGCGGGCCCAGGCGCCTTGTCGCTGCGGGCTCAAAAGACGTTTGACAAGGCTTCGTAGTCATTTGTGCCATGCGCGCCACGGGGCTTACTGGCCACCCTAGAGCCGGCAGCAAGGGCGCCTCTCCGCTTCCTTGACACGACGCCCCGCTGTGGTAAGAATATTCTTACAGCCCTAGTTCCCCTCCTACCTACACATTCAGCCATTGCTGATACCAATGCCGAACTCGTGTTGGCATACTGAATTCAGCGTATCGACTTGCTTGCGATCTAATTTTTCTCCGTAAGCCAAGCCTGCCGCTTGATGAATCCTATTGAAGCACCCGGTAGCGGCCCCCACCACGCCGCACCAGCTCGAATTCTTCACTGGAGAAAAGCATGCAGTCCCAGCAAACGCCAGAACAACGCAACGCCTCGTCGACCATGCATTCCACTCCTATGGAAGCAGGCCGCCAACGCCAGGGCCGCCTGTGGTCCAACCTGAAAGAAGTCTGCGACCTGCTGCACATCCCGGCCGCCGTCTCCATCAATTCCGAAGAACTGCTGTTCCAGCACGTACAGTTCAAGACCGGCCAGCGCGTCCACACGATCGGCCAGGCTTTCGACACCCTGTACATCGTCAACTCCGGCTTCCTGAAAACGGTGCTGATCGACGAGTTCGGCAACGAACAGGTGCTGAGCTTCCCCATGAAGGGCGACATGCTCGGCGTCGACGGCATCCACACCCGCCACTACGCCTCGGAGGCCGTGGCCCTGTCCGACTGCGACCTGATCCTGCTGCCCTTCAAGAAACTGACCGCCCTGGGCCGCGTGCACATGGAGCTGGAAAACCTGATGTACGGCGTGATGAGCCGCGAGCTGGTACGCGAACAGGCCATGATCGGCATGCTTGGCGCCCTCTCCGCCGAGGCACGCGTGGCCCGCTTCCTGGTCTCGCTGGCCGACCGTTTCGCCGCCATGGGCTACTCGAGCAAGCTGTTCAACTTGCGCATGACGCGCCACGAGATCGGCAGCTACCTGGGCCTGACGCTGGAAACGGTGAGCCGCACCCTGTCGGCCTTTAATGAAATCGGCCTGATCACGGTCGACCAGCGCACCATCGGCATCAAGGATCCGGAAGCGCTGAAGACCCTGCGCCGCCTGCCACCGTCGCGCTCGCGCACCAAGGCAGCCGGCGCCAAGAAGGCCGAGCTCGACGCAGCCGGTGGCGACCAGGTGCTGGCGACGGCCTGAGGATTCGGCGCCGAAGCGATCCGGCCCATGTAAAGTAAAACGGCTCCGGCATGCTGGAGCCGTTCTGTTATGTAACGTGAATCGTGGGCTCGGGAGCTCACGCTACATTGATGCAGGCCTTCGGCCTGTTTTATCTGTTTTATTGATCCCGCGACAGCACGCCGTTGTTCACCCGCACCGCATCACCGGCGCGGAAGCCCGGGTCGTTTTCGTACTGCAGTGTCTGCGTCGCGCCATTGCCCGTGTAGCGCACCACGACTTCATAGCGCTGCGAGCGGTTCCGGTTGCGTTCGATGTTGTTGCCTACCAACCCGCCGCCAACGGCCCCGGCCACCGTGGCCGCCGTGCGCCCGCTGCCGCTGCCGACCTGGTTACCCAGCAGGCCGCCGATGACGGCGCCAGCCGCCGTGCCAAGATAATTGCCCTGGCCGCTGACCTCGACCACGTTCACCGCCTCCACCGTTGCGCAATTGGTGCAGTAGCGTGCCGTGCGCGGCGCGGTCGTGGGAGTACCGGCAACCGGACGCGGCGCCCCGGCCAGCAGCGGACGACCCAGCACCTGGCTCGTATAGCGGCCGTTGGCGCGAATCGTCGCCGTCACCCGGCTGTCCGGGGCGATACGGTCGTCACGGCGGATCGTGTAGTCGGCCGCATACTCGCCGGCACGCACTTCCGGCAGGAAGAACACGCCGCGCGCGCCGGTGATCGTCAGCTCGACCCGTGCGCCCGGGGTGCCGAACACAGTGAAGCCGAGATCGCTGCCCGGCACCAGCTCGTCGCTGGCGCGCACCTCGAAGCGTTCGATCTTCGGCACGGTGGCCAGGTCGCCGCGGCGGTTTGGACGCGGCGCGCCGTCGCGCACGACGGATTCGGCTAGCACGTCGGTTGCCACACGGTTGCCCACGCGCAGGTTGGCGGTGACGGCGCTGTTGTTGGCGATGCGGTCGCGGGCGCCGATCGTGTAGGTGCCGACATACTGGCCCGGCTCGGTTTCCGTCATGTACACGTTGCGCGTGGCACCGTCGATGCGCAGCGTCGCGGTGCCACCGGGCGTGCCGTACAGGTCGAAATGCAGTTCGACGCCGGGCGCCAGGCGCCGTACTTCCTCGACGTTGAAGCCGCGGATCACCGGGCTCGGCAGGTTGTCACGCGCGTACTGCTGCGCTTGCGCAGCGACCGGCGCCAGCGTCATTGAACACAAGGGCAACAGCGCGACCACGGTCGCGCCCAGGGTGAGTCTCAGCTTCATGGCATGTCTCCTTTAGATCGGTCAGACAATGTTCGTATCGTAATTACAAGGTACGCCTATGCCTGAAAGGAAACGGTGCGCTAACGAACGCTGTGCACGGCCTCGCCTGAGGTAACGAAGATGGCGTCGCCCGGCTCGCGCGTGACGACGTGGCCGCCGGTAAACGAGCCGAAGGACGGCAGGATCATGCGCCCCTTGCCCACCACGAAACACGGCAGGCGCAGAGAGTCGAAGCGCGTCGCCAGCACCCAGGCGGGGTGCACGTGGCCGGCCAGGGCATAGCCGCCAGTCTCAAGGTCGGGGTGATGGCAGAAGGAAAACGGGCCAACGGCATGCGGCTCGTCGACCAGTTCGATGCCGAGCGCCGCCGCCGGATCGCCCGCATGCTTGTCGTGGTTGCCGCGCACCAGGGTCAGGCGCAGCTCGCGGCGCCGCTCGCGCCAGGCCAGCATCGCCTGCTGGGTACTGGACGCATGAGCGGCGCGCGCATGCAGGAAGTCGCCGAGGAAGACGACGTGTTCGGCGCCGTGAATGTCGATCAGGGCATCGAGCTTGAACAGGTTTTCGGTGGTGGTGCCGCGCGGCACCGGAATGCCCTGGGCGCGGAAGGAGGCCGCCTTGCCGAAATGAATATCAGCGATGATCAGCATCTTTTCGGCCGGCCAGAACACGGCCTTTTCAGGCAAGAGCAGCAAGCGCTCGCCAGCAATGTCAACAACAGAACCCGTCATACAGCTGCAGCCTTCTCCAGTTCGCGCACCATGCGCGCCACGCGGTCATTCAATTTCTCGGTACTCACTTTTTCGCGGAAACGCTCGACCATCAGCGCAAAGCCGAACGGCGTCGCGCGTTTCACGACACGATACGCGACTTTGCGCGCATGCAGCTCGGCCAGCGTATCGCGCAGGCGGGTCAATTCCAGTTCCTGCTCCAGCACTTCGCGCTGGGCTTGCGTCAACAGCAGGTTGCCGGCGTCGTGCTTGCGAAACACCTCGAAGAACAGCGAGGACGAGGCCTGCACTTGCCGGTTCGACTTCGGCTGGCCCGGGTAGCCCTGGAACACCAGGCCGGCAATGCGCGCCACTTCGCGGAAGCGCTGCTGCGACAGCTGGGTCGCGTTCAGGCTGTCGAGCACGTCCTCCAGCAAGTGCTCGGTATCGAACAGCGGCACGTCCAGCCCGGTCGCGCTTGAAAATTCTTGCTCCCAGTCGACCGGCTCGGGCGACATCAGCTCGAAACCGTAGTCGTTGATCGCGATCGAAAAGGTAATCGGCTGGCGCCGCCCGATGCGGTAGGCGAACAGCGAGGCCAGGCCCATGTGCACCGAGCGTCCTGCGAAGGGATACACGAACAGGTGGTAGCCCTCGCGGCTCTTCATCGATTCCAGCACCAGGGTGTCGAGCGTGGGCAGCGCCGACCACTTCGACTGGATGTCGAGCAGCGGCCGGATTGCCTGCATCTCGGGCCCCTCGAAACGGCCCTCGGCCGCCTGACGCAGCTGCTCGAGCGCGGCATGGGCCAGTTCGGAGGACATCGGCATCTTCGCACCCTGCCAGCGTGCGATCGCGCCGCGCGAGCCGGTCGCGCGTTTTACAAACGCCGTCATCTCGTGGACCCGGACGAATTCGAGGATGCGCCCGCCGAACAGGAAATGGTCGCCCGGTTTCAGGCGCCCGATGAAGGATTCCTCCATGCTGCCGATGCGCCCGCCGCTGACGTATTTCACCTGGATGGTCGCGTCCGAGACGATGGTGCCGATGCCCATCCGGTGCCGCCGGCCAATGGCCGTGTCCGGCACCCGGTAGACGCCCTCCTCGTCCGGCAGCACGCGCCGGTATTCCGGATACACGGTGAGGCTTTGTCCGCCGCGCGCGACGAAATCCAGCGCCCACTGCCACTCTTCCTCGGTGAGATGCCGGTAGGACCAGGCACGGCGCACCTCATTGAAAAATTCCTCGGAGCGGAAGCCGCCGCCCAGCGCCACCGTGACCAGGTGCTGCACCAGCACATCGAAGGGTTTATTCGGCACGTAGCGCCCTTCGATCTTGCGCGCCGCTACCGCCTTCTTGGCCCCGGCCGCTTCCAGGATCTCCATGCTGTTGGTCGGCACCAGGGTCACGCGCGAGACCCGCCCCGGCGCATGGCCGCTGCGGCCGGCGCGCTGCAGCAGGCGCGCGATGCCCTTGGCGCTGCCGACCTGCAGCACGCGCTCGACCGGCAGGAAGTCCACGCCCAGGTCGAGGCTGGCGGTGCAGATCACCGCCTTCAATTCTCCCTTTTTCAGGCCCAGCTCGACCCAGTCGCGCACCTCGCGCGCCAGCGAACCGTGGTGCAGCGCAATCAGGCCGGCCCAGTCGGGCCGCGCTTCCAGGATGTTCTGGTACCAGATTTCCGACTGGGCGCGCGTATTCGTGAACACCAGGGTCGCGTCGTAATGCTCGATCTCGTCGATCACGGGCTTGAGCATCTGCAAGCCCAGGTGGCCGCCCCAGGGGAAACGCGCGACATCCTTCGGGATCAGCGAATCGACGACGATTTCCTTCTTGGTATCGCCCTCGACCAGCACGCCCTCCATGCCACCGAGCAGCACCTGGCGCGCCAGGTCGAGGTCGCCCATCGTCGCCGACACGCCCCAGACCACCAGTTCCGGGCGCCAGTGACGCAGCCGCGCCAGCGCCAGCTGCACCTGCACGCCGCGCTTGCTGCCCATCAGCTCGTGCCACTCGTCGATGATGATCATGTCGAGGTGCTTGAACTGCTCGGCCGCCGCCGCGTGGCTGAGCAGCAGCGACAGGCTTTCCGGGGTCGTGACCAGGCTGGTCGGCCACTTGCGCGACTGGCGCGCGCGCTCGGCCGAACCGGTGTCGCCGGTGCGGGCGCCGACCGTCCATTCGGGCGCCAGCGCCGCTGCGGACTCTTCGAGCGCGCGCTGGGTATCGGCGGCGAGCGCGCGCATCGGGGTGATCCACAGCACGCGCAAGCCGCTCATCCGTCCTTTGGCCAGCGCCCCGCGTTGCAAGGCCGCCAGCCACACGGCATAGGTTTTACCCGCGCCCGTGTTCGCATGCAGCAGCCCGGACTGGCCGGCCAGCGCCGCCTGCCACACTTCCTTCTGGAACGGGAAAGCCTTCCAGCCGCGTGAAGCGAACCAATCCTTGACGGCTTTTTGCGTCGGTCCGCTCATGCACTTGCCGCCGCCAGCAGGCCTTTCAAGGTATCGAGCGTATCCGCATCCTCGACCGTCTTGTCGTCGCGCCGCCGCAAAATCCGCGGGAAGCGCACGGCAATCCCCGCCTTGTGGCGCGAGGACAGCGCGATGCCCTCGAAGCCGATCTCGAACACCATGGTCGGCTTCACCGAGCGCACCGGCCCGAATTTTTCAATGGTCGTCTTGCGGATCGCATTGTCGACTTGCGCGATCTCGGCATCGGTCAGGCCCGAATACGCCTTGGCAAAAGGCACGAGTTTGCGCTCGCCATGCCCTTCGTCGTCGTCCCAGACGGCGAAGGTGTAGTCGGTATAGAGAGAGGCGCGGCGGCCATGCCCGGCCTGGGCGTAGATCAGCACCGCATCGACCGAGTAGGGATCGACCTTCCACTTCCACCAAGTGCCGACATCCTTGGTGCGCCCGACGCCGTACTGGGCGCTTTTGGCCTTGACCATCATGCCCTCGACGCCGCGGTTGCGCGATTCTTCGCGCAGGGCGGCCAGCGCTTCCCAGCTGTCGGCCCGGACCACGGGCGAAATTTTTAGTTGCGGCTGGTCGATGGCGGCCACCTGCGTTTCCAGCAGCGTGCGCCGTTCGTGCTGGGGCAGCTGGCGCAGGTCGACGCCGTCGAGTTCGAGCAGGTCGTAGCAGACCAGCACGGCCGGCAGCTCGGCCAGCAGCTTGGCGGACAAGGTCTTGCGGCCAATGCGCCGCTGCAGTTCGGCGAAAGGCGCCGGCACATCGTTCGCGTGGTCCCAGACCAGCACCTCGCCATCGACCACCGTCCCCTCGGGCAGGCGCACGCTGCACAGCTCGGGGAAGCGCTCGCTGATCAGGTCTTCGCCGCGCGACCACAGGTAATTCTGCCCTCCCCGCCGCACCAGCTGGGCGCGGATGCCGTCGTATTTCCACTCGACTTGCCAGTCGTGCAAATCGCCCAGCGCAGCTGGGTCGCCCTGCAGCTGGTGCGCAAGGAAAAAGGGATACGGCTGGCCGCCGCGCAACTTGTGTTCCTCGTCCGACTGCGCGGCGATGAGTTGCAGGAACTTGGTGGCGGTCGGGCGCACGCTGCCGTCGGTCCAGCCCATCAGGCGCTGGGCGATGAGTTTGCTGTCCACGGCGGCGATGTTCGCCAGCGCGCGCGTGACCAGCAGTTTCGAGACCCCGACCCGGAAGCCGCCGCCGATCAGTTTACAGAACAGGAAGCGCTCGGGCGTGGTCAGCTCGTTCCAATAAGTGAACAGGGCTTCGCGGATCACGCCCGGGTCGGCGCCGCGCAAGGGGCCGATGCGTTCGGTCATCCACTCGGCCAGGCCGACGTCGCTGTGCTTTTCCGGCGCTGGCAGGATGTGGGCGATGGTTTCGGCCATGTCGCCCACCGCATGATAGGACTCGTCGAACAGCCACTCGTCGAGTACCGCGTATTCGATCGCGAACTGGCGCAGCAGCTTGGTCGGCACCGCCTGCCGCGGCTTGCCGCCGGCCAGGAAGTACACGGCCCAGGCCGCGTTTTCGGGCGCGGCTGTCGAGAAATACTGCTGCAGGGCCTCGAGTTTGCGGTTGGTGGCGGTCGTTTCGTCGAGTTCGGCGAACAGGCGGGCGAATTCACGCATCTTTCGCCTCCTGCTGTTCTACTGCCTTTTCACCCTCCGCCGCCGGCTGCGGGGCAATGCCGACGTCGTCATCGTCGTCGCCGTATTCGGTGTCGAAACCGGCGGCATCCAGCCCCTGCTGGCACAGCCATTTCACCATGACGGGAATCGAGCCGTGGGTGACGATGATGCGCTGGGCGCCGGTGGCGGCGATCGCGCTCATCAGGCCCGGCCAGTCGGCGTGGTCGGACAACACGAAGCCGCGGTCGACCCCACGCCGCCGGCGCGCGCCGCGCAGCTGCATCCAGCCGCTGGCGAAGGCGTCGCTGTAGTCGCCGAAGCGCTTCATCCAGGGCGAACCGGAAGCGGACGGCGGCGCCACGACAATGGCCTGTTTCAGGGCCGCCTTGTCGACATCGCTCACCATCAGGGTCGGCGGGAGCAGGACGCCCCCTTCCCGGTAGACGCGATTGAGCGGTTCCACGGCGCCGTGGCAGACGATCGGACCGATGGCCGGATCCAGGCCCGACAGGATGCGCTGGGCCTTGCCGAAGGAATAGCCGAAGATCACGCTGCAGCGCCCCTCCTCGGCGTTCTTCTTCCACCAGCGGTTGATGTCGTCGAAGATGCTCTGCTCGGGTTCCCAACGGTAGATCGGCAGGCCGAAGGTCGATTCGGTAATGAAGGTGTCGCAGCGCACGGGTTCGAAGGGCGCGCAGGTCTTATCCGGCTCGATTTTGTAGTCGCCGGAGGCGACCCAGACTTCGCCCTGGTATTCCATGCGCACCTGTGCCGAGCCAAGGACGTGGCCGGCCGGGTGCAGCGAGATGGTGACGCCATTATGGACGACGGTCTGCCCGTACTCGAGCCCGTCGACGTTGATGTCGCCCAGGCGCGAGCGCAGCACGTGCACGCCACTGGCGGCGGTCAGGTATTTGCCGTGGCCGTAGCGCGCATGGTCGCCATGGGCGTGGGTGATCACGGCGCGTTCGACCGGGCGCCAGGGATCGATATAGAAACCGCCAGGGACGCAGTACAGCCCCTCCTTGCGTACGACGACCATATCTCCCATGCGGACCTTTCCGGCTTAAACGATCTCGACAAAGTCTGCCATAAAGCTCCTTTGCTCGCCGTCCGGGAAGTCGATGCTGACCTGGTCGCCGGCTACCGAGGCCACCACGCCCGCGCCGTACTTCGGCACCTTCACCTTCATCCCCGCTTCGAAATGGGGGCCGGCCGGTTCCGGCTCGGGCGTGTGATCGAATTCGTCGTCGCGGATTTCGATGTCTTCCAGCGCCAGCGCCGGTGGATTCTTGCAGTTGTCGCAGCGGCAGCACTTCTCGAAGCCTTCCACCTCGTCGCCGAAATAGTCGAGCATGAGTTTCCAGCGGCAGAAGCCGCTCACGGCATAACCGACCATCTTTTCCAGCGATTCGCGGTCGTGCTCCTGCTTCTGCACGTAGATCTCGGCCAGCTGCGCGAAGTTGGCCGCCTTCGGTTCGTTGGCCGTGATGACGAACTCGAGCTTGCGGTTCTGGCGCACGAACTTGCCGTCCTTCAGCAGCTTGAGGCAGACCTTGATCTTCGCCTCGTTCAGGTCGCCCAGCTTTTCCTCGATGCCTTCGGTCGTGACCGTGCCCTCTTCCGCCAGTTCGCGGGCGGCCTCGTAGACCGAGCGGATCTCGTCGGCGTCCGGATAGTGTTTGACGAGGAAGAACTGCTGCAGGCGCTTGTCGTTCTGCAGGAAGAGCAGCGTGCACTGGGCATCCTTGCCGTCGCGCCCAGCCCGTCCGGACTCCTGGTAATAGGATTCGAGGTTCGCCGGGATCTGCAGGTGGATCACGAAGCGGGTGTCGCTCTTGTCGATGCCCATGCCGAAGGCGTTGGTCGCGACCATGACGCGCCGCTCGTCGTTCATGAACAGGTCCTGGTTTGCCTTGCGTTCGGCGCTGGAGAGCTTGCCGTGGTAGATCGTCACCGATTCGCCGGCCTCTTCGAGGATGCGGTGCATCTCTTCGGCCGCCTTGACGGTGGCGGCGTAGACGATGCCGACGCCCTCGGTGTCGGCCACCAGGCGCCGGGCTTCGGAGAATTTTTCGTCGGGATTGGTGACCTGCACCACGCTGTAGTGCAGGTTCGGGCGGTAGATGCCGGTATTGATGACCTTCATGCGTGGCCGGTTCAGCTGGCGGCCGATGTCCTCGATTACTTCATCGGTGGCGGTAGCGGTCAGGGCCAGCACGGTCGGATGGCCGAGCGCGGCAATGGCGGCCGCCATCTCGATATAGGCCGGACGGAAATCGTGGCCCCATTGGGAAATGCAATGGGCTTCGTCGATGGCGACCAGGGCCACGTCGGTTTGCTTGAGCACGGCGAGGAATTCCGGCGAAGACAATCGTTCGGGCGTGCAGAACACGATACGGCAGGTGCCTGCGGCGATGGCTTCCAGCGCTGCGTGTTCTTCGTCGGCATGCAGGCTGCTGTTGACCTGGCAGGCGCCGATGCCCAGCTCCTCCAGCTTGCCCAGCTGGTCCTTCATCAACGAGATCAGCGGCGAGACGACGACCGTCAGGCCCTTGAGCAGGTGCGCTGGAATCTGGTAGCACAGCGACTTGCCGCCGCCGGTGGGCATGATCGCCAGCGTGTCCTTGCCGTCGAGGACGCTGTCGATGACGCGCTGCTGGCCGTCGCGTAGGCGTGCGATGCCGAACACGGAGCGCAGCAGCTTGTTGATGGAGTGACGGCGCACTGCGAGCAGGCCGTTATGCAGGAGTTGGGGGTCGTGTCGGGTCATGCCCGCACTCTAAGATGCGGCCGCGAGCACGACTATAGGACGCCGGCTAGATGCGGCGTAGGAGCGGCACTTGGTGGCCCTTCTCGCTGTTGAGACAGTTGCGCAAGGTCTATTCCTACAGAACGGAGGAATCCCCGCCGATGCCGCGCAAAGCGCCCTGGCCTCAGAATGGCACCATACCAACGCGAAATGTGAAGACCCGGAGAAACAATCATGATGCGCTCGATCCCCACTACCCTGACCGCGCTCCAACTTGCCCTCGCCAGCGCCGCTGCCTGGCTGATCTTCGAAACGAACACCCTGCAGAGCGCAGCGGTCCTGATGTTTCACTGAATCCTGCGCCATGTGCGACAGGTTTCGCCAGTGATGTCTGGCTGAAATCTATTGTCGCAAAACATGGCCTGTCCCGGCGCACGATAACGCCGGGCAATAGTTTCAGACCGGTTCAGCGTACGAACCGGCAATTAATAAAAGAGCAACTCCATCCGATCGGGATGGCGTTTTTGTTTTCTGTGCGGCGCGGCCGAAAAAAACGCCATCCCGACTTGCACCGGGATGGCGTTTTATTTTGTGAAGCAATCGATCAGGCAGCCTTGGCTTCCATATCGACCGCATCGGTCTCGTCGGTCGGCAGGCGCATCATGTAGTCGAAGGCGGCCAGCGAAGCCTTGGCGCCCTCGCCCACGGCGATCACGATCTGCTTGAACGGCACCGTGGTGACGTCGCCGGCGGCAAATACGCCCGGCAGCGAGGTTTCGCCACGCACGTCGACTTCGATCTCGCCATACGGCGACAGCTCGATCGTGCCCTTCAGCCATTCGGCGTTCGGCACCAGGCCGATCTGCACGAACACACCCGCCAGCTCGATGGTCTTGACCTCGCCGCTGTTGCGGTCCTTGTACGACAGGCCCGTGACTTTCTTGCCGTCGCCATGGATTTCCGTGGTATGGGCACTCTTGATCACGTCCACATTCTTCAGGCTATAGAGCTTGCGCTGCAGGACCGCGTCGGCGCGCAGTTCGGCGCCGAATTCGATCAGGGTCACGTGCTCGACGATGCCGGCCAGGTCGATGGCCGCTTCGACGCCCGAGTTACCGCCGCCGATCACCGACACGCGTTTGCCCTTGAACAGCGGACCGTCGCAGTGCGGGCAATAGGCCACGCCGTGGTTCTTGTACTCTTTTTCGCCCGGCACGTTGATTTCGCGCCAGCGGGCACCGGTCGAGATAATCACCGACTTCGATTTCAACACGGCGCCGTCCTCGGTCGTCACTTCGAACAACTTGGCGTCCTCGTTCTTCTCGAGCTTGGCCGCGCGCTGCAGGTTCATGATGTCGACTTCGTAGTGCTTGACGTGCTCTTCCAGCGAGACGGCAAACTTCGGACCTTCGGTTTCCTTGACCGAGACAAAGTTCTCGATCGCCAGGGTGTCGAGCACCTGGCCGCCGAAACGGTCGGCCACGACGCCGGTACGGATGCCTTTGCGGGCGGCGTAGATCGCCGCGGCCGCGCCGGCAGGACCGCCGCCGACGATCAGCACGTCGAAGGCTTCTTTCTTGCTCAGTTCGGCGGCCTTGCGCTTGCCGGCGCCGGTGTCGAGCTTGGCGAGGATTTCCTCGGCGCTCATGCGGCCCTGGCCGAAGTGCTCGCCGTTCAGGAACATCATCGGCACGGCCAGGATCTGGCGCGACTCGACTTCATCCTTGAACAGGCCGCCGTCGATGGTCGTGACCTTGATGCGCGGATTGATGATCGACATCGAGTTCAGCGACTGCACGACTTCCGGGCAGTTATGGCAGGACAGCGAAATAAAGGCTTCGAAGACGTAGTCGCCGTCGAGGTTCTTGATCTGTTCGATCACCGCGTCGTCGAACTTGATCGGGTGGCCGCCGACTTGCAGCAGGGCCAGGACCAGCGAGGTGAATTCGTGGCCGAGCGGAATCGCGGCGAATTCGATGCCGATGTCGGTGCCGACGCGGTTGATGGCGAAGGACGGCTTGCGTGCGCCCTTGCCGTCATCGCGATAAGTAATCTTGGCGCTCAGGGAAGTAATTTCCTTGAGCAGCTCTTCCATTTCTCGCGCTTTTGGCGAGTCATCGAGCGATGCAACGATCTCAATCGGCTGCACCACTTTTTCCAAATAGGCTTGTAACTGCTTTTTGAGATTTGCATCCAGCATGGTTTTTCCTTTTATTCGGTGAAGAATGGATGCCGGCGGTTTCCCTGGCCGGCATCCCGGTACTGCTAACTACGTACTACTGACTGCTTAGATCTTGCCGACGAGGTCGAGCGAAGGGGTCAGGGTTTCTGCGCCTTCGGTCCACTTGGCTGGGCACACCTGGCCTGGGTGAGCGGCGACGTACTGGGCAGCCTTGACTTTGCGCATCAGTTCCGACGCGTCGCGGCCGATGCCGTTGTCGTGCACTTCCATGACCTTGATCTGGCCTTCAGGATTGATGACGAAGGTGCCGCGCAGTGCCAGGCCTTCTTCTTCGATCATGACCTGGAAGTTGCGTGCCAGGGTGCCGGTCGGGTCGCCGATCAGCGGGTAGTTGACTTTCTTGATGGCGTCCGAGGTGTCGTGCCATGCCTTGTGGGCGAAGTGGGTGTCGGTCGACACGCCGTAGACTTTCACGCCCATCTTTTCGAATTCAGGCTGGAAGTCAGCCAGGTCTTCCAGTTCGGTCGGGCAAACGAAGGTGAAGTCGGCCGGGTAGAACATCAGGACGGACCAGGTGCCCTTGAAATTCTCTTCCGTCAGGTCGATGAATTTGCCTGCGTGGTAAGCGGTTGCTTTGAATGGCTTGATCTCGGTGTTGATAAGGGACATGGAAGCTCCTGTTGTGTTGTGAATCAAAGTTGATGGATGCAAGTGTAGAGCGCTCACATCCGTTTGTAAAATTAATTGATCTCATCCAATCGATTAATTTCTACTATCGCGAGGAGGAAAAAGGGCCGGCCGTCGTTGGCAGGGATCAGTTTCCTATCGTTCTCGCAAGACTCGCCAGTGTGAGGGAAACCCACGGTCTTTGCAACCGCGGGTCCGATTGGACGCCGCGCCATCCATGTAGCGTTCGCCGTATAGTCGGGACATCGATCACGAGGAAAGGCTGGACGATGCGAACTTATCTGGTGCTTGGGATGATCGCGCTGATGAGCGCATGTTCAAGGGAGATGCCGTCCTCGCCCCCGTTACCCGCCGCGCCGGCGGCAGCGCTGCTGAGCGCCGGGGGAATCGGTCCGATTCGCTTCGGCATGTCCCTCGCGCAGGCCGAACAGGCCACGGGCGGCAAGGCCGCATTGCCGCAAGCCTTTGATCCGGCCTGCAGCATGGTGCGCTTTCCCGCCCTGCCGAATCTCCGCTTCATGGTGGAGAACGGTATCGTGACGCGTGCCGATGCCGGGCCCGGTGTCGACAATGCGGTAGGCGTTTCCTATGGCGATACGCTGGAGCAGGTCCGCAGCCGCCATCCGAAGGCGCAGGTGAGCGCCCACAAATACGACGAGAACGGAAACTACGTCAGCTTCCCCAGCGCCGACGGCCGCGCCGCCATTATCCTGGAAGTGACGGGCGGTAAGGTGACGAAGATGCGTGCGGGCCTGCAACCCGCAGTGGCCTATGTCGAAACCTGTGGATGAGCGCGATAGGAGCCGCGCAGGCGTATTCCCGGCTCAGGACGGTTTCACCGTCGCCAGTATCGAAGCGAGCATATGGTTATCGACCGGCTTGACGAGGTGATGATCGAACCCGGCAGCCTTGGTCTGTTCGCGGTCTTTTTCCTGGCCGTAGCCGGTAACGGCAATCAGTACCGATCCGGCGGTACTCGGGCAGGTGCGCAACTGGCGTGCCAGTTCGTTTCCATCCATTTCGGGCAGGCCAATATCGAGCAGGCAAACCTGGAACGCCTCTTCCCTGGCCCGTGCCAGCGCCCGGCGTGCGGCATGCTCGACCACGACCACGTGCCCGGATGCTTCCAGCAGCATGGCCAGCAGCGCCGCCGCATCCACGTTGTCGTCCACGACCAGGATATGCAGGCCGCGCGCCTGCCGATCTGAAGCGTCGTTGGTCCTTGCATCGCTTGCGTGACCGCTCCCCTGGGTCTCCAGGCGCGGCAGACAGATGGTGAAGGTGCTGCCCTGGCCGGGGCCCGGGCTGGCGCAACTCACCGTACCGTGGTGAAGCTCGACCAGGCTGCGGACCAGCGCCAGTCCGAGCCCGAGCCCGCCTGAAGAGCGGTCCGGCGAGCGCTCGGCTTGCGCAAACAGGTCGAAGGCGCGCGACACCAGTTCCGGCGTCATGCCGATGCCGTCGTCCAACACCTCGACCAGCAAGGAAGTGTCCCGCACATCGGTCCGCACGCGGATGTTGCCGCATTCATGCGTGTACTTGGCAGCATTGTTGAGGACGTTGGCAAGTACCTGCACCAGCCGTTTCTTGTCGCCCTGCACCAGCGTCGCCTGCGGCGTCAAGCGCATTTCCAGGTGGTGGTGGCGCGCGCGGATCGACGGCGTGACCTGCTCCACGGCGTCGGCAATGACGTGGTTGAGGTCCACCGGCAGCATCTCGAGCTCCACCAGGCCGCGCGTCACGCGCGATACGTCCAGCAGGTCGTCCACCAGACCTGTCATGTGCCTGACCTGGCGCCCGATGATGCGGCTGGTGCGCTGCATGCGTTCCTCGTCCAGTTTCCCCATTTGCAGCAGCTCGGCAGCCGCGCTGATCGGCGCCAGGGGATTACGCAGCTCGTGCGCCAGCATGGCCAGGAACTCGTCCTTGCGGCGATCGGCCTGGCGCAGGCGTTCTTCGCTCTCCCGCAAGGCTTCGTCGTTCGCCTTGCGTCCGGTAATGTCGATGGCCGTCCCGATCACACGCACGCATTTGCCCTCCTCGTTGAACAGCCCGCGGCCCTTGGCGGCGACCCAGCGGACGCGCCCGTCTTCCTTGCCGATCGTCCGGTATTCGGCGTCGTACTGGAGACGCAGCTGCGGATCGGCGGCCGCCTCGAAGGAGGCAAAGGTGCGTTCCCGGTCCTCCGGATGCACACCGGCGTAGAAGTCCGCCAGCGTCACGGGACGATCGGGCGATATGCCGAACATGGCCTTTACCCGGGCGGGCCAGTACATGGTCTGGCTGGCCAGGTCGACATCCCATTCGCCGACGTCGGCGGCGTCGGTGGCCAGGCGCAGCTGTTCTTCGCGCGCGCCGAGCTCGGCCTCGGCCAGCTTGCGGTCATGGACGTCGGTGGAGGTGCCGAACCACATCAGTATCCGCCCCGACTGCGGATCGCGGTAGGCCTCCGCGCGGACCAGGAACCAGCGATACTCGCCGGCCGCGGACCGGATCCGGTGCTCGACGCTGAAATGTCCGCCACCCGCGCGCGCGGCGTCCCATGCCCGTATCGTGACCACGTGATCGTCGGGATGCACGAATTGCGCCGAGACTTCGGCGGGATCGGTCGGGTCCAGGGTAATGCCTGTATACGCCGCCCACTGCTTGTTGAAGTACACCCCATGACCACGGTCGTCGACGATCCAGACGATTTGCGGAATCGAGTCGGCCATCAGGCGAAAACGCAGTTCGCTGGCGCGCAGTTTTTCTTTCGTCAGCCGTTGCGCTTCGGTGCGGGCCGCCACCCTTTGCTCGAGCGTCTCGTTCGCTTCGCGCAGCCGCCGGTTCGCGATTTCGATCTCGACCGCCTGGTCGTCGAGCCGGGACGCCATCAGGGCGCTACGGACTTTCGTCCGGACGAAATCGGTCACGTCTTCCACACGATGGATGATGTGCGTGACCACGCCGTCGGCATTCAGTACCGGTGTATTGACCGGGCTCCAGAAACGCTCTTCGAACTGGTTCCCCTCCGTCGCAATCCGGATGTCGTATTTCTGGATCGCCATCGTGTCGGCGCAAGCGGTATGCAGGACGCGCTGCAGCGAGGCGCGCAGGTTGGCCACGCCGCTTGCCGAGGCATCGTCGGGGTTGTCCGGAAAGGCGTCGAACATGCCGCGCCCCAGCAGATCCTCGGGCCGCGTACTGGTTGCGTTCAGATATGCCTGATTTACCGAAACGATCCGGAGCTCGGGAGACAGCACCAGGCAGGGCGAGGGTATGGCGTCGAACAGCGCCTTGAAATCCAGCGCGGGCTGTGCCATCGGATCGGAGGGCGTTTCCATGGCGGCTCGCTGGTCCTTCTGCCGGTTCAGGCGGACACCGCGGCGCAGGCCACCGCCACATCGCAAGGCAGCGCCAGGCTGAAGGTCGAGCCCTGCCCCGGCGTGCTGGTCACGCTCAGTTCGCCGCCGTGGGCGACGGCCAGCTGGCGCGAGATGTACAGGCCCAGGCCCAGGCCTTTCGGCTCGCCGTTGCGGGCGCCGCGCTCGAAGGGCTGGAAGATGCGCTCGACGTCTTCCGGCGAAATCCCCTTGCCCTGGTCGATGACGTCGATGCGGGCGCACTTGCCTTCTACCACGACCTGCACTTCGACATTGCAGCCGCCGCCGTAGCGCAGCGCATTGGTGAGCAGGTTAACGACGACCTGCTCGATGCGGAACTCGTCCCAGACGCCGGTGACCGGCGGGTGCGGCGCCAGCGTGATGGCGCAGCCGCTGGCGGCGGCCTGCAGCGACAGGTCGCTGACCACGCGCTCGAGCATGCCCATCAGTTCGACCTGGGCCGGACGCACCGACAGGGTGCCGTTCCTCATGCGCGTGACGTCGAGCATATCGTCGATCAGGCGGATCATGGCCTTGATCTGGCGCTCGTCGCGCTTGATCATAGCGCCCATCTGCTCGCCGGCAAAGGCCTGCAGATTGCCGCGTTTCAAATGCAGCGTGCGCATCTGCGTTTCCAGGAACAGGGTGTTCAGGGGCGTGCGCAGCTCGTGGGCAACCAGGGACATGAATTCGTCGCGCATGCGCAGCGAGCGCTGCAGCTCGGCCTGGGTCGCGTTCAATTCCTGCAGCAGGATTTCCTGTTCGCGCCGGCTCTTTTCCAGCGCTTCCATCTGGCGCCGCGTCTCGCGCCGCTGCTGGTCGAGGGCCACGAACACGTTGACCTTGCCGCGCACCGCGTCCGGGTCAAGCGGCTTGTAGAGGAAGTCGACGGCACCCGTCTCGTAGCCCTTGAAGGCATAGTTCAGCTCGCGGCCGGCGGCGGAGACGAAAACGATCGGGATGTGGCGCGTGCGCTCGGTGCCGCGCATCAGCTCGGCCAGCTCGAACCCATCCATGCCCGGCATCTGGACGTCGAGGATGGCCAGCGCGAACTCGTGCTCGAGCAGCAGCGCCAGCGCCTCCTCGCCCGAGTGGGCGTGGAACACGAGGCGCTGCTCGTCGCGGATCAGGGCATCGAGGGCGCGCAGGTTGTCCGGCAGGTCGTCGACGATGAGGAGTTTGCTTGGTTCTTGTAGGCTCATGTTGTCTCCAGCTGTGGCAGCAGCGCGCGGATCGCGGCCAGCGGCAAAACCAGGTGCGGGGCGCACAGCCGGATGGCCCCTTCCGGCATGGCGCTCGCCTGCGCCCCTGCCGGGTCCTGGACGATGGTCAGGCCGCCGCGCTGCCTGATCCGTTGCATCCCTTCGGCGCCGTCGATGTTGGCGCCGGTAAGCAGAATGCCGGCCAGGCCGTCGCCATAGGCGTCGGCGGCCGACTCCATCAGCACGTCGATGGCCGGACGCGCATAGTGTACGCTTGGCTCGCAGCTGAGGGAAAAGACGCGGTCCTGTTCGATCGACAGGTGGTAGCCCGCGCCCGCGAAATACACGGTATTGTCTTCCACCGGCGCCTTGTCGACCGCTTCGCGCACCGGCAGGGCCAGGCGCGCGGCGAACAGCTCGGCCAGGCGGCTTTCACGGTCGGACGGCACGTGCAGGATGCACACCGTGGCCGGCCTGAAATCCGGCGGCAGCGCCGGCAGCAGCTCGACCAGCGCATCCACGCCGCCGGCCGAGGCGCCGATCACGATCGCCTCGATACGGCGGCCCGCGAGGGCATCCTCGACAGACTGCGCCGATTGCGCGGCGGTGTCCACCTTCGCCTTCATTCCGCCGCCTTGCGGAAGATGCGTTCGCGCCGCGCGATCGGCTCGAACTTGTTCGCGTAGGTCGAAAAGTCGATGCTTTCCTTGCTGCCCAGGGCCATGAAGCCGCGGTGGCAGAGCGAGTCGTGGAACAGGCCCAGCACGCGGTTCTGCAGGCGCCGGTTAAAGTAGATCATGACGTTGCGGCAGCTGACGAAATGCGTTTCCGAAAACACGCTGTCGGTGGCCAGGCTGTGGTCGGCGAAGGTCACGTTGTCGACCAGGAAACGCTCGAACAGCGCGCCGCCATAGGCCGCCGTGTAATAGTCGGAAAACGCGCGCTTGCCGCCCGCCTTCTGGTAGTTCTCGGTGTACAGGCGCATCCGGTCGAGCGGAAACACGCCGCGCCGCGCGCTTTCTAACGATTCCGGATTGATGTCGGTGGCGTAGATGATGCTGCGTTCGAGCAGCCCCTCTTCGTGCAGCAGGATCGCCAGCGAATACACCTCCTCGCCCGTCGAGCAGCCGGCCACCCACAGCTTCAGCGACGGGTAAGTCGACAGGTGCGGCACGACCTGGCTGCGCAGCGCCGCATGGTACTCGGGGTCGCGGAACATTTCGGTCACGGGAATGGTGAGATATTGCAGCAGCCGTGCAAACGCTTCCGGCTGGTGCAGCACTTTCGCCTGTAGCTCGGAGACGGTCGCGCATTCCATTTCACGCAGCGCGACCAGCACGCGGCGCTTTTGCGAGGCGCCAGTGTAGTCGCGGAAGTCGTAATTGTACTTGAGGTAGACCGCCTCGACGAGCATCCGCAGTTCGATGTCGATATTGTCCGGAGGGTGCTTCATCAGCCGATACGCTCCATGGTCGGCATCCATACGCGCAGCAGCGAGTACAGGCGCGCCAGGTCGATCGGCTTCGCCAGGTAGTCGTTGGCGCCGGCGGCCAGGCACTGCTCCTGGTCGTCCTTCATCGCTTTCGCCGTGATGGCGATGATCGGCAGGCGGTTGAAGCGGCCGTCGGCGCGGATGCGGCGCGTCGCTTCCAGGCCGTCCATGCCTGGCATCATGATATCCATCAGCACCAGGTCGATCCCTGCCACCTCGTCGACTTTTGCGATGGCTTCGAAGCCATTTCTCGCCACTTCCACGTTGGCGCCGCGCTGCTCCAGCGCGCTCGTCAGGGCGAAGACGTTGCGCACGTCGTCGTCCACCAGCAGGATGGTGCGGCCCTCGAACACGCGGTCGCGGCCGCGCACGGTTTTCAGCATGTGCTGGCGCTCGGTCGAGAGCTGCGATTCCACTTTATGGAGGAACAGCGTCACCTCGTCCAGCAGGCGTTCGGGCGAACGGGCGCCCTTGATGATGATCGAACGCGAGTACTTCATCAGTTCGGCTTCTTCGTCGCGCGTCAGGTTGCGTCCCGTGTACACGATCACCGGCGGGAAAGACACCAGCTCTTCCTGCGACATGTGCTCGAGCAATTCCTTGCCCTGCATGTCGGGCAATTTGAGGTCGATGATCATGCAGTCGAAAATCTCGCTGCGGAGCAAGGCCAGGGCTTCCTCGCCGGACCCGACGGCGTCGATCTTGACGTCCTCGTCGGCGATCAGCTGCACCACGCTCTCGCGCTGGCGCTCGTCGTCCTCGACCAGCAGCACGCGCTTGATCTGCTGCGCGCTCTTTTCCTGCAACTTGCGGAACACGTCTTCCAGCTGCTCGCGGCTGGTCGGCTTCAGCGCATAGCCGATCGCACCCAGGTGCAGGGCCTCGCCGCCGTTTTCCATGCTCGACACCACGTGCACCGGGATGTGGCGGGTGGCCGGGTTGTCCTTCAGCTGTTGCAGCACCGACAGGCCGGAACTGTCCGGCAGGCGGATGTCGAGCAGGATCGCGTCCGGGCTTTCGCTGGCGGCCAGCTCGAGGCCTTCGCCCGCCGTCAGTCCCACCAGGCAGCGGTAGTCCATGTCGTGCGCGAGGTCGAACAGGATGCGCGCGAAGTCGGGTTCGTCCTCGATCACGAGCACGGTGCGCACGCCCTCGGGGCTCTGGGCGCGGTCATCCGGGAAGGAGGAACGGCTTGGCGCTTCCTCGACCGGTTCGACGGGCTCCGGTGCCGGGGCCGGCAGCGGACGCGCCGGACGGGGAGCGGGCGCCGCAGCGCGCGGGGCCGGTGGCGCGGCCGAAACCATGCCGTTTCTCGGCATGCTCAGGGTAAAGGTACTGCCCTCGCCCGGTGTGCTCGACACCACCAGGGTGCCGCCCAGCAGGCTGGTCAGATCGCGCGAGATCGACAGGCCGAGACCGGTACCGCCGAAGCGGCGGTTCGCGGTGCCGTCGGCCTGGTGGAAAGCTTCGAAGATGCGTTCCTGCTGGTCCGGCGCAATGCCGATGCCCGAATCGACGACCGTGAACTGGACCCAGCCTTCGTCGGTCGCGCTGACTGTCAGGCTGACCTCGCCCTGCTCGGTGAATTTGACGGCGTTCGACAGCAGGTTCTTCAGTACCTGTTCCAGGCGCTGGCGGTCGGTGTGCAGGGTCGGTGGGACGTTCGGCTCGACCGTCAGGCTGAAGCGCAGGTCCTTCTGCTTGGCCAGCGGCTCGAAGGTGCGGCCCAGGCCCTCGACGGTGCGGCGGATCGGCAGGTCTTCCGGCAGCAGCTCCAGCTTGCCGGCCTCGACCTTCGAGATGTCGAGGATGTCGTTGATCAGGTGCAGCAGGTCGTTACCGGCCGAATAAATCGTCTGGGCAAAGCGCACCTGCTCTTCGTTCAGGTTGCCCGGCACGTTGTCGGCCAGCAGCTTGGCCAGGATCAGCGAGCTGTTCAGCGGCGTGCGCAGTTCGTGCGACATGTTCGCCAGGAACTCCGACTTGTAGCGGCTGGCGCGTTCCAGGTCCATCGCACGTGCGCGCAATTGCTCCTGGGCTTCGGTCAAGGCCGCGTTCTTCATGTCCAGGTTCAGGGCCTGCTCGGCCAGCTGGTCGTTGGTCTGCTCCAGTTCGGCCTGCTGGTTTTCCAGGCTGGTCTGCGATTCTTCCAGGGCACGCGACTGTTCTTCGAGTTCCTCGTTGGCGGTGCGCAGTTCTTCCTGCTGGACTTGCAGCTCTTCGTTCAGGGCCTGGCTCTCGTCGAGCGCATCCTGCAGGCGCTGGCGGTACACCACCGCGCCGACCGAGGCGCCGATGGCGTCGCCGACCAGCTTCAGGAATTCGATGTCGCGGTCGCGCACGGGGTGCAGGAAACCGATTTCCATCACGCCCTTGACCTTGCCGAAGTTGTTGAAAGGCGCGATCACGATTTCGCGCGGCGCCGTTTCGCCCAGGCTGGACATCACCTTGACGTAATCCTCGGGCAATTCCTTGATGCGCACCAGGCGGTTTTCGTTGGCAGCCTGGCTGGCCAGCGAAGCGCCACGCGGGATGATTTTCGCGCGCTCCTCGTCTACCGAGAACCCGTACGCGCCGATCCGGCGCAGCGTGCCTTCTTCGTTACGGAAATACATGGCCGCCACCGAGCCGCCCAGGTAGCGCACCACGTGGTCCAGCACGGCCTCGGCCAGCGCTTCCAGGGAATTGAGGCCGATGCTCTTCGATGCGAGCTCGGTCTGGCCGCTGCGCAGCCAGCTCAGGTGGCGCAGCTCGGCATTGTGTTCGTTCTCGTGGCGCAGGATGTCGTCGTAGCTGGTCGACAGGCGCACCAGTTCGCGCCGTCCGAAGGCGGCCAGCAAGCCGCCCACGACCAGCGTGAACATCAGGAAGGAGCCGACCGACCAGGCGATCACCGAGCGTGCATCTTCGCCGCGCTCGACCAGCAGCGCGTTTTCATTGTTCACGAAGGCGGCGAACTGCGCACGCATGTCGTCGGTCAGGCTCTTGCCGCGGCCGCTCATGATCGACTGCACCACATCCTGCTTCTCGCGGCGGCGCTCGATCATGTCCTCGGTGAACTTGAGCCACTCGGCATGGGCGCCACGCACCCGGTTCAGGCGGTCGGCCTGGGCGTTGTTGTCGCCGACCAGGCGCAGCAGGGCATCCATCTCGACTGCGACCTTGGGCTTGGCGACCGTGTACGGGCTGAGGAAACTTTCGTCTCCGGAGATCACGTAGCCACGCATCCCCGCTTCCATGTCGGACACAAGCTTGTTGACCTCGTTGGCCTTGCCGATGACTTCCTGCGAGTGCTCGACCCAGTTCAGCACGCTGACCAGGTAGGCGACGATCGCCACGAACACAATCGCGCTCAGGACCGAGAGGCCAAGCGGGAGGGCAACGTTACGGGCAAGAATGCGGCGGAACTGGGAGTTATCGAGCGAGGTGCCGGTCATGTGTTGCGTTTATTTTAAGAAAAAAGTTCTTAAGTGTAACGCAAATGACACCTTTCTGGTCACTTCAACCGTGCGCTCCTTCCCTGTGTTTACCGGCCCAGCGCCGGACGTAAATACGGCGCAGTGCGGCTTTTCGCGGCGCCCGCCACCGTTTCCGGCGTGCCGGCCGCGACCACGGTGCCGCCCTCGTCGCCGGCGCCGGGTCCGATGTCGAGCACCCAGTCGCAGGCAGCCACCACGCGCATCGTGTGCTCGACCACGACCACCGTGTTGCCGGCGTCGACCAGGCGCTCCAACTGGACAATCAGGCGGTCGACGTCCGACGGGTGCAGGCCGGTGGTCGGCTCGTCCAGCACATACAAGGTATTGCCGCGGCCGGTGCGCTGGAGTTCGGTGGCCAGCTTGATGCGCTGGGCTTCGCCGCCCGATAGTTCGGTGGCCGGCTGACCCAGGCGCAGGTAGCCCAGGCCCACCTCGCGCAGCACTTCCAGCGAGCGCTCGACCAGCGGCTCACCAGCAAAGAACTCGGCCGCCGCATCGACGGTCATGCCGAGCACTTCGGCGATGTTCTTGTCTTTATAGGTCACTTCCAGCGTCTTGGCGTTGTAGCGCGCGCCGGCGCAGACCGGGCATGGCGCGTAGACGCTGGGCAGGAACAGCAGCTCGACCATCACCGAGCCCTCGCCGGAGCAGTTTTCGCAGCGGCCCTTGGCGACGTTGAAGGAAAAGCGGCCGGCGTCGTAGCGGCGCGACTTGGCGAGCTTGGTGGCGGCGAATAGCTTGCGCACCTGGTCGAACAGGCCCGTATAGGTGGCGAGGTTCGAACGCGGCGTGCGCCCGATCGGCTTCTGGTCGACCCGCACCATGCGCCGGATCGCCTCCATGCCGCCGACGATGTGACCCTCCAGCGGCAGGGCCGCCTCCTGTTCGAGCTCGTCGGTTTCCTCCATCTCGAGTGCCGTGGTGCCCTGCCCCAGCTCGCGTGCGACCAGGTCGACCAGCACCTGGCTGACCAGGCTCGACTTGCCGGAACCCGACACGCCGCAGACGGCGGTCAGTATGCCGAGCGGGAATTCGACCTTCAGCTTGTTCAGGTTATTGCGGGTGACGCCTTCCAGGCGCAGCCAGCCGGCCGGTTCGCGCCGCTCGCGCACCGCTAGCTGCGCCTCGTCGAACAGGTAGCGCCGGGTCTGCGACGCTTCGATTTTCTTCAGGCCCTCCGGTTCGCCGCTGTACAGCACCTCGCCGCCCTTCTCGCCGGCGGCCGGCCCGACGTCGACGATCCAGTCGGCGCAGCGGATCACGTCCAGCGCGTGCTCGACCACGAACAGCGAGTTGCCCGAGGCTTTCAGTTGGTCGAGCGCCGTCAGCAGGGCTTCGGTATCGGCCGGATGCAGGCCGGCCGAAGGCTCGTCCAGCACGTAGACGACGCCGAACAGGTTCGAGCGCACCTGGGTCGCCAGGCGCAGGCGCTGCAGTTCGCCCGGGCTCAGGGTCGGCGTGCTGCGTTCCAGGGCCAGATAGCCCAGGCCCAGGGCCAGCAGCACCTCCAGGCGCGCGACCAGGTCTTCGGCGATGCGCTGGGTGACGATCAACTGCTCGGGGTGCAGCTTGGCGCGGCGTTTGTCGTCGGCCGCCTTGCCGCCGGCATAAGGCAGCAGCATGGCGTGCAATCTCGCCAGCGGCATGCGCGAGATGTCGGCGATGTCGACGCCGCCGAAGGTGACCGACAAGGCTTCCTGGCGCAGGCGCTTGCCGCGGCATAGCGGACATTCGGTACTGACCATGTAGCGCGCCACGCGCTTCTTCATCGAAGCGCTTTCCGTGGTGGCGAAGGTCTGCAGCACGTAACGGCGCGCACCGGTGAAGGTGCCCTGGTAGCTCGGCGTCTCCTTGCGTTTCAGGGCGCGCTTGGTTTCCTCGGGCGTCAGGCCGGCGTAGACGGGTACGGTCGGCGTCTCGTCGGTATACAAGATCCAGTCGCGGTCCTTCTTCGGCAGGTCGCGCCAGGGCGTGTCGACGTCGTAGCCCATGGTGACCAGGATGTCGCGCAGGTTCTGGCCATGCCAGGCCGGTGGCCAGGCGGCCACCGCGCGCTCGCGGATGGTCAGCGAATCGTCCGGCACCATCGACTGTTCCGTCACCTCGTATACGCGGCCCAGGCCCGAGCACTCGGGACAGGCGCCTTCGGGCGTGTTCGGCGAAAACGACTCGGCGTAGAGCAGCTCCTGCCCTTCGGGATAGTCGCCGGCGCGCGAATACAGCATGCGCAAGGAGTTGGACAAGGTGCTCACGCTGCCGACCGAGGAACGCGTGGTCGGCGAGCCGCGCTGCTGCTGCAGGGCGACGGCCGGCGGCAGGCCGTCGATCTCGTCGACTTCCGGCACCGGCATCTGGTGGAACAGGCGGCGCGCATAGGGCGAGACCGATTCCAGGTAGCGCCGCTGGGCTTCGGCATACAGGGTGCCGAAGGCGAGCGAGGATTTGCCGGAGCCGGACACGCCGGTGAACACGACCAGGGCGTCGCGCGGGATGTCGAGGCTGACGTTCTTCAGGTTGTGCTCGCGCGCGCCGCGTACGCGTACATAGCCGGGGCGCGTTGTGCCTCCCGTCTTGCCGCCGGCCGGGTTGTCCCTGTTGGCACCTGCCGTGTCATGGCCTTCCGCTTTGCGTCGCATCGCCCGCTCCGTCGCTGTGCTGTCGATCGCCTCATTTAACCGTGCCCAGGGAACATTGACGGTGCGTTGACACACCAAAGCGCCGCCTGCGGCGATCGACACGGGCTTAGCGCGCCAGTGCCTCGAGCGCGTCCAGTACGTCCCCGATCCCGGCATCGTGGCTGAAGTTGGCTGCTACCGCCCGGCAACGCCCGCGCAGGCCATCGTCGTCCAGCAAGGCCTCCAACCCGGCGACCAGCCTGCGCGTATTCAGGCGCGTGGCGGGCAGCGACAGGCCCACGCCCAATGCCTCGACCCGCGCCCCGTTGTCGAACTGGTCGTGCGCGAGCGGCACCACCAGCTGCGGCGTGCCCGCGTGCAGCGCCTCGGCCGTGGTGCCGATGCCGCCGTGGTGCACCAGCAGCGCGATCTGCGGCAGCAAGGCGCGCAGGGGCACGTAGTCCTGCCACAGCACGTGGTGCGGCAGCTCGGCGGGCAGCTGGTCGCGGTGCGGCGTGAGGAAGACGGCGCGTTCGCCCAGCAGGCGCGTGGCCTCGATGGCGTGGGCGAAGTAGGCACGCGCCTGGCGGTTGCCGGTGCCGGGCGTGAACACGAGCGGGCGTCCGCCCTGCCCGAGGAAATGCTGCAATTCGCCGGACAGGGCGGCGTCCGGCTGCGGGTCGAACAGGGGAAAGCCGCTGCGCACCAGCGGACGCGGCCAGTCCGGTTGCGTCGGCGCGAACCAGTCGGGAAAGAGCGCGATCGACAGGTCGGCGATAGCGGTGATGCTGTCGATGAGCGTGTTGACAGGCGCCAGGCCGGCCGAGGCGCGCGCCGCGTTCACGCCGGGCAGCGCGACCGGATCGATGAAGCGCTTGGCCGCCGCCCGCCACAGGCGCCGGCGCACACCAATCGGGACCCAGCACGGCACGCGCCAGGGACCGAGCATCAGCGGGTCGTGGACGGTCGGCAGATTCGACGGCGCCAGGAAGACGGCGGCGATGCGCAGGCCCGGACGCGCGGCGCGGCACAGGTCCGCTTCCGGCAAGGCCAGCGGATGCACCAACATGGTGCATTTTTCGTCTGGCGGCAGCGCGGCCATGAAGGCGGGAACGGCGGCCATTGCCGGACGCGTGGCTTCCCAGACGACGCCAAAGCCGCGCGTCGGGTGCCACAGGTCGGGATGGTCGAGCACGGCCGGGTCGGCCGGCAAGCCGTGGAAGGGCAAGCCGGCCTCGCGCACGAAAGCTTCGTGCTGGACCGGGCCGAGAAAGCTCATCCGGTGTCCGGCCTCGCGCAGCGCCAGCGCGATGCGCAGGAAGGGAAACAGGTCGCCTGCCGAGCCGATCGTCACCAGGACAATATGGCGCGGCTGCTTGGCCTTCCCGTCCATGCCAGTCCTGACTTGCTCAGGGAATCAGGCGCTCGGCACGCAGCCGTTCGAACAAATCGAAGAAGGAGGCGTCGGTGGCCTGGTAGGCCGTGAAGCCCAGGCGACGGCTGTTGGCCATGTCGGTCATGACTTCCAGCGGACGGCCGAGATCCAGATCGGTGTGCCAGGCCGATGCCAGGCGATCCAGGTCGGGCTCGGCGAGATTGTGGCGGGTCGCGATCTCGCGCCACAGCGGCGCATCCTGCGCCATCGCCGCTTCCAGGGGCTGGATCCGGCCGCTGTAGCCGGCTGCCTCGACGCCGAACCAGTCCGCCAGCTTCGGCCACAGCCAGCTCCAGCGGAACACGTCGCCGTTGACGATATTGAAGGCTTCGTTCTTGGCCGCGTCGGTATCGGCGGCCCAGACCAGTTGTTTGGCCAGCATGCGCGCGTCGGTGACGTCGGACAGGCCTTTCCACTGCGCCTCCGAACCCGGGAACTGGAAGGGACGCCCGGTCTCCTTGCAGATGGTGGCGTACACGGCCAGCGTGGTGCCGAGGTTCATCGCGTTGCCGACCGCGAGGCCGATGATGGTGTGTGGACGGTGCACGCTCCAGGTGAAGCGGTCGCGCGCGGCCGCGGCATAGACTTCGTCTTCCTGGGCATAGTAGAAATTATCCAGCGGCAGGCGCGGCTGGCTTTCGCGCAGCGGCGTGTCGGGCAGCGTGCCCGAGCTGGCATAGGCCTCGAAGGGGCCGAGATAATGCTTCAGGCCGGTGACGAGCGCCACGTGGCGCACGCTCTTCTGCGGCGACAGCGCGTCGAGCAGGTTGCGCACCAGCGCGGCGTTGACGCGGATGTTTTCCTGCTCGGTATCCTGGCGCATCCAGGTGGTGATGAAGACGTGGGTCGGCTCCACCCCTGCCAGTGCGGCCTGCAATCCGCTTGCATCCAGCAAGTCGGCGGCGACGTGGCGCACGCCCGGCAAATCCTGGGGCGCGCGGCGCGACAAACCGACCACTTCCCAGCCGTTCGCCAGCAATTCGCGCGCGACGTGATTGCCGCCGATACCCGTGATCCCTACTACCAAAGCCTTACGTTGCATGTGCTGCTCCTGCGTTTTTCAGTGAGGCCCATTCTAACGGCAGGCTGACAATGGCGTGCGCGGCAATGAAAAACGGGGGGAGCCGGCTCAGCCAGGCCGTCGCGCATAGCTTTTGGTGAGGATCTCCCAGCGATGATTGTCCGGCTCGTCCCAATAGATGTTGCGTCCGCCGTGCGCAGTGCCGACCTGGCCGTCGTTGCGGCCGCGCACGTCGCCGCGCCAGCCGATGCCGGCGGCTTCCAGACGGTCGAGGATCGCGTCGAACTCGGCATCGCTGACGCGAAAACAGAAGTGCTCGACCGGGAAGTCCTCGTCGGTCGTGATGAAGTCGAGCGTCAGCCCGGGGTTGACGTAGACGGCGGAGAAAATGCCGAGCGCCGTCTCGTCCCAGGGCACGTCGAACAGGGAGGCCAGCAGCCGGGCCGACGCCACCCGGTCGCGTGCCGACACGATTACATGGTCGAGCTCGATCATTCCTCCCTCCCCCACGCTTGCGATGCCTTATGGCGTCAGCGTCCCTTCGATCGAATCGTCGAGGGTCTTGCCGATCGCCGCGCCGACCAGCATCTTGGCGCCGGCAACCGCCTGCCCGTGCTTGTTGTCCCAGTAGTAGCCGCTTTTCGGCACCACCTGGATGACGGAAATGCGCGGGTCATCCTCGCCCTCGGTGAACCAGGTCTTCAGGGTGAAGTCCCACAACTCCTTGATCTTGGCCCGGTCTTGCGACACCGTCGCGATGCCGTCGAGCTCCATGAAACCGGCATGGGTGCTGCGCTGGAAATACAGTTTGACTTGCGGGTTCGTGAGCAGTTCGGCGTCCTTGTGGCTGTCGATGGCGCTCAGGAACCACAGGTGGCCGGCCTCGTCGGCCTGCAGCACGCTCATCGGGCGCACGCCGCCGTCCGCACCCGTGCCGTTGGCGGTACAGAAGAAACAGGTCTTGGCTTCCTTGGCCGTTTCGCGAATGCGCTTGCGCGCTTCTTCGCCGCTCAGGTCGCGGCGGTTGAGTTCGGGCTGATTGCGGTTGATCGAATCCATGTCGGCTTCCTCGGTGGTTGGCAATGGAACGACATTACGGGTCTGCTGTGTACGCGTCTGTGAACGGCTTCACGCTGTTTGCCGCAAGAGAGGAAAAAACGCGGGACAAAACGAGTTCATCCGTATCCCTCCGACCGGGTGCGCGGATAGGCCGGCAAGCCGTCCGCCATGCGCATCCAGCTCAGCCGCTCGCCGGCGAAAGTATGGTCCTGCGGCGCCGCCGCTTCCGGATCGTCGAGGCTTGCCGTGGCGATGTCGATCTCGTCGGGCTGGCGGTCGTCCTGGTAGGTGAGCGTCGTGCCGCAGGTGGCGCAAAAGCCGCGCAGCACGTGCTCGCTGGAGCGGAAGGTGGCGGGATTGCCCTTGGTAAAACGCAGGGCGTTCATGTGCGCGCTGAACCAGGCCACGGCCGGCGCCCCGGCGATGCGCCGGCAATCGCTGCAGTGACACAAGGTGTTGTGGAAGATCTCGCCGTCGACGACATAGCGCACCGCGCCGCAATAACAGCCACCAAGCAACATACTCGCCTCCGCTGATGTTGGACTGGAATCAGCATAAAGTAGCCCGCGCCGCGCTTCAAGCGCAGCGCGAACTAGGAATCGTCCGGTTCGCTCAAGACGGCGGCCGAGTGCTCGAGCCAGCGCGCGACGATCTGCAATTCTTCCGTGCTGAAGCCCCGGCACAGCCTGGCGTTGAGTTGCGCCAGCACCGCCTTCGCCTGCAGGCTGGCCGCCATCCCGTCCGCGCTCAGGCGCAAGCGCGTCATGCGGGCGTCAAGCGGATCGGCGACGCGCTCGACCAGCCGCGCCGCCTCCATCCGCTTCGACAGATTCGTCACGGCGGCCGGCGCCACCTCCAGTGCCGCGGCGATCTCGCCGATCGATGCCGCATCCGACGCGGACGGGCGTCCGGCCAGCAGGAACAGCAGGCCGGCCTGGGCGGCGCTGGCCCCTTCCCAGGCGGCGGGCCGGCCTTCGATCCAGCGCATCATCGCACGCTGGGCGCGGTTGACGAGGAAGACGAAGCGCGGCGCGCGTTTCACCGCGCTCATACGCGCTCCCGCTCAGCGGCCCGGGCCAGCAGCCACTCGTCGACCGCGGGCCAGAGCGCCGGCCCGCAGCGCTTGCGGAAAAAGCCCATGTGGCCAATGCCTCCCAGGCCCAGCCCGCGCGGATCGAATTGGCGCCGCTCGACCGGCGCGCCGCTTACCGGCTCGAGAAGGATGTCCATCGCGTGCGGATTGGCCCAAGGATCGTCATCGAAGCCAAGCGCCAGCAAGGGCATGCGCACTGCCGCGGCGCGCCGCACGGCGTCCAGCGCCGGATCGTTGTAGAAGTAGCGCGGCAGCGTGGCCCAGCGGCTCCACTGCAGCATCACCCCACTCGGCAGGTCCTCGCCCAGGCCGATACGCCGGCCGGGCATGTAGCCGTTGAGGGCGCACAGCAGCGGCCCGAGCACGCGCATCACGAACCAGACCCTGGCCTGCTCCGCCCGGCCGCGGATGGTACGTGTGATGCCGGCATGCGAGGCGACCAGCACGCCCGCGCGCACCGGGTGACCGTCGCCGGACAGCACCAGCGCGTGGCCGCCGACGCTGTGGCCGACGGCCAGCAACGGCAGACCCGGAAAGCGTTCGGCGGCCCAGCGCGTGACGGCGGGGACGTCTTCCAGCATCCAGTCGGCCATGGTGAGCGTTTCGCCGCGCAGGCTGCGCCCGCGCGAGGCGCCGGTGCCGCGGTAGTCGTAGGTCAGCGCCGTGAGGCCGATGCCGGCCAGGTGGCGGGCGAAGTGTTCGTAGAAGGCTTGCGTGACGGCGGTGGCGGGATGGATCAGGACCAGGGCTTTTGGTGCGGACGCGTTGAACAGGGTCGCGGCAAGCGTGGCGCCATTGGCGGTCGGGATCGCGTGGGATTCGGGAGTCATCGCGGCACGGGAGATAGTTAACGTGTTAACGACATTAACACCGAAGCAGTGCGATGGCTCAAAAACGCTCGGATTTTAGAGGCGGTGCTCGAGGTGAGGGATTCGTAGGGTGGGCATTTATGCCCACGCGGTGCAGAGTTTATGCAGTCGAAATGTGGATTCGAACCGCGAACGTGCGTACTGCGTGGGCATGAATGCCCACCCTACGGTGCGCCGAGCTTAGTGGTCGGGATCAGCGTCGCGTACATTCGAACGATTACAGGAACCGATCGAGGATCTTCCTGCTGTGCTTATCGATCCTGAACATATCCCGCACCAGGAAGTTGATCCCGTGGTTATCCGCGATCAGGAGCGAGGCCTCACCCACGCGGCGGATGTCCTCGTCGACCTTCAGCACGAATTGCGTCTCGCCGCGGTCGGTCTTGACGAACCAGGTGCAGGGCGTGGCGAAGCTCGACACGTCCGTGATGTGCAGGATCTCGGGAATGAATTCGCGGCCTTCGAGTTCTTCGGTGACCAGCGAACGGACCTGCTCCGAGGCGTTGGCCAGGTCGTCGATCCAGGCGACTTCCTTGCCGCCGTCGCGCACCAGCGAGATGCCGCGCGTCGGGGCCTGGATCGGGAAGGCGCGCACGGGGACGACGCCGACGACGTCGACGCCATCGTCTCCCGTGAACACGAGTTTGCCGAACGCATCGCGGCGCAGTTGAATGTCAGTGCTCATAAAATCAATCGTCCTTGTCCGCGTCGTCCATGTCCTGGTCCACGTTGCGCGCCTGCGCTTCGTAGAGGCGGTGGTAGGCGCCCTCGCGCGCCATCAGCTCGTCGTGGCTGCCCTCTTCCACCACCACGCCGCGGTCCAGCACGACCAGGCGGTCGGCGCGGTGCAACGTGGACAGGCGGTGCGCGATCGCGATCGTGGTGCGGCCCTGCACCAGGTTGTCGAGCGCCTTCTGGATTTCCTTTTCGGTTTCCGAGTCCACCGAGGACGTCGCTTCATCCAGGATCAGGATCGGCGGGTCGATCAACAGAGCGCGCGCGATCGAGATGCGCTGGCGCTCGCCACCTGACAGGCCCTGGCCGCGTTCGCCGACCATCGAGTCGTAGCCCTGCGGCAGGCGCAGGATGAATTCGTGGGCATGGGCGGCGCGGGCGGCCGCGATGATCTCTTCGCGCGTCGCATCCGGCTTGCCGTAGGCGATGTTCTCGGCGATCGTGCCGAAGAACAGGAAAGGCTCCTGCAGCACCAGGCCGATGTTGCGGCGGTAGTCTGCGACAGCAAACGAGCGGATGTCGACGCCGTCGAGCAGGATCGCGCCTTCGGCCACGTCGTAGAAGCGGCAGATCAGGTTGACCAGGGTCGACTTGCCCGATCCGCTGTGGCCGACCAGGCCGACCATCTCGCCGGCCTTGATGTTCAGCGAAATGCCGCGGTTGACGGCGCGGTTACCGTAGCGGAAACCGACTTCGCGCAGTTCGATATTGCCTTCGACCTTTTGCACCTTCGCCGGGTTGACCGGGTCCGGCACGCTCGAGACGTGGTCGAGGATGTCGAAGATGCGCTTGGCCGCCGAGGCCGATTTCTGCGTGACCGAGACGATGCGGCTCATGGAATCGAGCTTCACGTAGAAGCGGCCGCTGTAGGCGATGAAGGCGGTCAGCGTGCCGACCGTGATGTCGCCCTGCGACACTTGCCAGATGCCGAAGATCCAGATCACCAGCAGGCCCAGTTCGGTCAGCAGCGAGACGGTGGGCGAGAACAGCGACCATACCCGGTTCAGCTTGTCGTTGACGGCCAGGTTGTGCTTGTTGGCCTCGCGGAAGCGCAACGCCTCGCGCTTTTCCTGGGCAAAGGCTTTCACGACGCGGATGCCGGGAATGGTATCGGCCAGCACGTTGGTGACCTCGCCCCAGACCCGGTCGATCTTCTCGAAGCCGGTGCGCAGCCTGTCGCGCACGACGTGGATCATCCAGGCGATGAAAGGCAGCGGTACCAGGGTCACCAGCGCCAGCCACGGGTTCATGCTGAACAGGATCACGCCGGTCATGATGATCAACAACACGTCCGACAGGAAGTCGAGCAGGTGCAGCGACAGGAAGACGCTGATCCGGTCCGAACCGCTGCCGATGCGGCTCATCAGGTCGCCGGTGCGCTTGCCGCCGAAATATTCCAGCGACAGGCGCAGCAGGTGTTCATAGGTGGTCGAGCGCAGGTCGGCGCTGATGCGCTCGGACGCGAGGGCCAGCACATAGGTCTTGCCCCAGCCCAGCGCCCAGGCCAGCATCGATGCGCCGAACAGGCCGCCCATGTACAAGTAGATGAGCGTCACGTCGATGGTCTGGCCATTCTGATAAGGAATCAGCACGTTGTCCATCAGCGGCTTGGTGAGGTAAGGCGGAATCATGTGTGCCGCCGTCGACCCCAGCATCAGCAGAAAACCCATCAGCAGCTGGATCTTGTACGGCTTGGCGAAACGCCACAGGCGAAACAGGGTCCAGGTGGACGGCGGCGTATGCACGACCTTGGCGCAGATCGGGCACTCTTCCTGGTTCGGTTCGAGCGGCGCCTTGCAGCTCGGGCAAGTGTGCTGTTCCGGCGGGACGACGGGCAGGCCCGTTTCCACGCTCTTGATCTGGTCGGCAAAGGCATCGGCGACGCGGATCGCGTGCAGGTTCTGGCCCAGGGTGAAGCGCCAGGAAGCCAGCAAACCCTGCTGGTCCACCAGTTCCAGATGGCCGACGCCGGCATGATCGTGGTGGCGCAGGACCAGGCCGGGGCGGAAACCCCAGTCGCGCCAGGCCGTGTCGCCCGGCGCGCGCGACAGCAGGCGGCGGCTTGTCACCACCAACAGACCCTTGGTGAAACGTAATTTCGAATCGAGGTCAACCTCCACGCCGGTTAGAACGTTTTCCCCTGGTGCAAGCTGTTTCCGGACGTCACTGTCCCAGCCGTCAGGCAGGAAGCCGGCGGTAGCCGCCAGCGATGTCGGAATAGCAAGTTGTTGAGTTGTCATTAAGTTGCCGCCCTGTGACAGGCATGTTCTGAATAGAGGGGTAACGCGGTGACCGGCTCGGCGGTTTACATGGATCAGAGGAAAAAGTCCCCTGCGGACCGAGCGCTCCGATGCCAGCCAGTATGCCATTTGGCATAAATTGGGCCGGCACTGTAAGCTTCGGGCCGGCAAAAGTATACAACATGTGCGCTGCATAACCGTATTTGGGTGCGGTAGCGCACAGGCAGGCAAACATAGGCAACGCCATCATGGTGCACGAGCGGACCTTGGCGGCAAGACATCACTACATGACAAAGAAGAAAGATATCAAGTTTCTCCGTGTGACTCACCTGCGGGGCCCGAACGTCTGGACCTACCGTCCGGTCATCGAGGCCTGGATCGATATTGGTGAGCTGGAAGACTTTCCTTCGAATAAACTGCCCGGTTTCAATGAGCGCCTGACTGCCTGGCTGCCCGGCCTGATCGAGCACCGCTGCGGCGTCGGCGAGCGCGGCGGCTTCCTCGAGCGCCTCGACAGCGGTACCTGGGCTGGCCACATCCTCGAACACGTCGTGCTCGAGTTGCAGAACATGGCCGGCATGAAGACCGGATTCGGCAAGACCCGTTCGACCGGCGACCATGGCATCTACAAGATGGCCTTCCGCACGCGCGACGCCGTCGTCGGCCGCGCCGCCCTGGAAGCCGGGCACCGCCTCTTGATGGCTGCCGTCAATGACGAGAGTTTCGACATGGCCGGCACCGTCGCATCGCTGACCGAGCTGGTCGACCGCTACTGCCTGGGCCCCTCGACCGCGAACATCGTCGATGCCGCAACCGAGCGCCGCATCCCCTCGATCCGCCTGACCGAAGGCAACCTGGTGCAGCTCGGCCACGGCGCCGCCCAGCGCCGAATCTGGACCGCCGAGACCGACCGCACCAGCGCCATCGGCGAATCGATCGCCAGCGACAAGGACCTGACCAAGACCCTGCTCGCCTCCTGCGGCGTGCCGGTGCCGGAAGGCGCCCTGGTACGCAGCGCCGACGCGGCCTGGGACGAAGCCCAGGACATCGGCCTGCCGGTCGTGGTCAAACCCGTCGACGGCAACCACGGCCGCGGCGTGACGCTGAACCTGATGACCGAATCCGACGTGCGCGCCGCCTACGACATCGCCTCCGAAGCGGGCGACAGCAGCGCAGTGCTGGTCGAGCGTTTCATTCCCGGCAACGAGCACCGCCTGCTGGTGGTCGGCCGCCAGGTCGTGGCGGCCGCACGCGGCGAAGCGCTGTGGGTAACGGGCGACGGCACGTCGACCGTCATTCAACTCTGCGACACCCAGATCAACACCGATCCGCGCCGCGGCGAGAGCGAAGAATTCCCGCTCGGCCGCGTCAACCCGCACGACAACGAAATCCTGCTCGACCTGAAGCGCCAGGGCCTCATGCCCGAGTCGGTTCCGCAGCTTGGGCAGAAAGTGCTGATCCAGCCGAACGGCAACGTCGCCGACGACGTCACGAACCTGATGCATCCGGAAGTGGCGCACATGGCGGCCCTGGCGGCGCGCATCGTGGGCCTGGACATCGCCGGCATCGACCTGGTGTGCGAAGACATCTCGCGTCCGCTGCACGAGCAGCGCGGCGCGATCATCGAAGTCAATTCCAGCCCGGGCCTGCTGGCCCACATCAAGCCGGCCTCGGGCGAGCCGCGCAACGTCGGCAAGGCCATCGTGGACCACTTGTTTGGTGAAAAGGAGAACGGCCGCATCCCGCTGGTCGGCGTCACCGGCACGCTCGGCACCAGCCTGATCACCCGCCTGCTCGGCTGCCTGCTGCACGCGGCCGGCAGGCACGCGGGCGTGGCCAACGGCGAGGGCCTGTACCTCGACGGCCGCCAGGTGCAAAAAGGCGACTGCACCGGCTTCGCGCTTGGTGAACGCCTGCTCATCAACCGGAATATCGAAGCGGCCGTGTTCGAATCGAACGCGCGCAGCATCCTGGCCGAGGGCCTGCCCTACGACCGCTGCACGGTGGGCGTGGTGACCGACATGGGCCCCCTTTCCGACGTGGCCGAGTTCCACATCCGCGACGAGGAAGCGCTGGCCAACGTGGTGCGCAGCCAGGTCGACGTGATCCTCTCGAGCGGCGCGGCCGTGCTGAACGCCGCCGATCCGGAGGTAGTGAAGCTGGCCGAGCTGTCGGACGGACGCGTGATCTTTTACGGAATGGACGAGTCCAATCCGGTGATGGCCCAGCATCGTGCAGCCGGCGAGCGCATCGTCTTCGCGCGCAACAACCACATCATGCTGGCCGAGGGCGGCAAGGAAACCCCGCTGCTCGACCTCGGCAAGATCAAGCCGGCCACGGTCAAGCATCCGGCCAGCGTGCTGGCCGCGGTGGCCGCCGCCTGGGCGCTGGACCTGCCGCACGACCTGATCTGCGGCGGCCTGCGCGCTTTCGACGCAACGAAGAAATCAGCCTATTGAACAGCAGTACCCGGTTCGCCGGAGTCCAAGGGAGCCCGCCGCCCAAGCATGGCGGGCCAATCCCCACTTAAAGGAATGAAGGTTTATGGAAGTATCTCGCGTACGGGCCTTGCGCGGCCCTAACCTCTGGAGCCACCACACCTCGGTCGAGGCGATCGTCGCCTGCACCCCGGAGGAAGAATCGATCGCCGCCCTGCCCGGCTTCGAGACGCGCCTGCGCTCGCGCTTTCCCCAGCTCGGCCAGCTGCAGCCTTTCGGCCACGAAGAAGACGTACTCGATCCGGTGCCGATGGCCGAAGTGCTGGAAATCGTCGCCCTCGCCCTGCAGGCCGAAGCCGGCTGCCCGGTCACCTTCAGCCGCACTACCGCCACCGTCGAAACGGGCATCTACCAGGTCGTGGTCGAATACACCGAAGAAGACGTCGGCCGCCTGGCGTTGACCCTGGCGCAGCAGCTGATCGAAGCCGCGCGCAATGATGCGCCCTTCGACCTGCAGGCTGCGCTGACCCAGCTGCGCGACCTCGACGAGGACGTGCGCCTTGGCCCTTCGACCGGCTCGATCGTGCAGGCCGCCGTCGAGCGCAACATCCCCTTCCGCCGCCTGACCGAAGGCAGCCTCGTGATGTTCGGCTGGGGCAGCAAGCAGCGCCGCATCCAGGCCGCCGAGATCGACGCCACCGGCGCGATCGCCGAAACCATCGCCCAGGACAAGGAACTGACCAAGAAGCTGCTGGACGCCGCCGGCGTGCCGGTGCCGCTCGGCCGTACCGTGAGCGACCCCGAGGACGCCTGGGCCGCAGCCCAGGAAATCGGCCTGCCGGTCGTGATCAAGCCGAAGGACGGCAACCAGGGCAAGGGCGTGACGGTCAACATCACGACCAAGGAGCAAATCACCGCCGGCTTCCACTCGGCGTCCGAATTCCGCGACGACATCCTGGTCGAGCGCTACCTGCCGGGCCACGACTACCGCCTGCTGGTCATCGGCGATAAGTTGGTCGCCGCCGCGCGCCGCGAGCCGCCGATCGTGGTCGGCGACGGCGTGCACACGGTGCGCCAGCTGGTCGACCAGGTGAACCTCGATCCGCGCCGCGGCAATGGTCACTCGACCTCGCTGACCAAGATCCGTTTCGACGACATCGCCCTCGGCAGCCTGGCGAAACAGGGCATGAATGCCGAGTCCGTCCCTGACAAGGGCCAGCGCGTCGTCCTGCGCAACAACGCGAATCTCTCCACCGGCGGCACCGCCACCGACGTGACCGACGACGTCCATCCGGAAGTCGCGGCGCGCGCGATCGCCGCCGCGCACATGGTCGGCCTGGACATCTGCGGCGTCGACCTGGTCTGCGATTCGGTCCTGAAACCGATCGAAGAGCAGCACGGCGGCATCGTCGAAGTCAATGCCGCGCCGGGCCTGCGCATGCACCTGTCTCCTTCCTTCGGCAAGGGCCGCGACGTCGGCGAAGCCATCATCGACACCCTGTTCAAGGAAGGCGACGACGGCCGCATTCCCGTGATCGCCGTCACCGGCACCAACGGCAAGACCACCACCGTGCGCCTGATCGCACACCTGATGACCGCTTCCGGCCTGCGTACCGGCATGACCAACACCGACGGCGTCTACATCGAAGGCCGCCGCATCGACAGCGGCGACTGCAGCGGCCCGCGCAGCGCGCGCAACGTGCTGCTGCACCCGGACGTCGATGCGGCCGTGTTCGAGACCGCGCGCGGCGGCCTGCTGCGCGAAGGCCTGGCCTTCGACCGCTGCGAAGTGGCGGTGGTGACGAATATCGGCGCCGGCGACCACCTCGGCCTGAACTACATCACCACGCTGGAAGACCTGGCGGTCCTGAAGCGCGTCATCGTCCAGAACGTGCGCGACGGCGGCATGGCCGTGCTGAACGCGGCCGACCCGGTGGTGGCCGAGATGGCCGAACACACCAAGGGCGAGGTCACCTTCTTCGCCCAGGACGGCAGCCATCCGCTGATGGCCATGCACCGCGCCCAGGGCAAGCGCGTCGTCTACGTCGACAAGGGCTTCCTGGTCTGCGCCCAGGGTAAGAACGAAACCCGCATCGACCTCGCCGAGGTGCCGATCACCCGCGGTGGCGTGATCGGCTTCCAGGTCGAGAACGTGATGGCCTCCGTGGCCGCGGCCTGGGCCGTGAACATGGACTGGGACAAGGTTCGCCTGGGCCTCAAGACTTTTGTCGGCGAAAGCGACAACGCGCCAGGCCGCTTCAACGTCTTCGATTACAAAGGTGCGACCCTGATCGCCGACTACGGCCACAACCCGGACGCGATCGCGGCCCTGGTGTCGGCGGTCGAGAACATGCCGGCCAAGCGCCGTCACGTCGTGATCAGCGGCGCCGGCGACCGCCGCGACCAGGACATCACCCAGCAGACGCAGATCCTGGGCAGCGCCTTCGACGAGGTGCTGCTGTACCAGGACCAGTGCCAGCGCGGCCGCGCCGACGGCGAAGTCGTGCGCCTGCTGCGCGAGGGCCTGAACGGCGCCACGCGCACCGGCCACATCGAAGAGATCAACGGCGAGTTCGTCGCCATCGACCGTGCCTTGGAACGCGTGGCCGAGGGCGATTTGTGCCTGATCCTGATCGACCAGGTCGACGAGGCGCTGGCGCATATCGCCAAGCGGGTTGCTGAAGCGTAGGGTGGACGGCTCTGCCGTCCACGCGGTGATGGTTGACGGCTCCGCTATCGTGCCGGATGATCTTGCCGCTAACTATCACCGCGTGGACGGGGAACCCGTCCACCCTACTAACATATGCTCGCACCCGAACAATTCCTCGGCTTCCTGCTCGCCGCCATCCTGCTCACCGCCTCCCCCGGTCCCGACAACCTGATGGTCCTGGGCCTGGGCATGTCCAAGGGCCGCAAGCAAGGCATGGTCTTTGGCCTCGGCTGCGCCCTCGGCTGCCTGAGCCACACCTTCCTGGCCGTGATCGGCGTGAGCGCCATCATTGCCGCCTCGCCTGCCGCCTTTACGGCATTGCGCATCGGCGGCGGCCTGTACCTGGTGTGGCTGGGGATCGGGGCGCTGCGCAGCACCGGCGGGCAGGCGGCGAGGAAGGACGGCGCGCCGCAGTCGCTGCGCAGCCTGTTCATGAAGGGATTGCTGGCGAACGCCATCAACCCCAAGGTGGTGCTGTTCTTCCTGTCGCTGCTGCCGCAGTTCGTGATCGCGGCGAACGGCAACGTGCCGGGCCAGATGCTGGCGCTGGGCGTGACCTTCACGCTTCAGGCAGCGGTCCTGTTCGGATTGCTGGGTTATTTTGCCGGCGCCATCGGCGCCTGGCTGGAACGCAAACCCGGCGCCGGCAAATGGCTCGACCGCCTGGCCGGCACCGTCTTCATCGCGCTGGGCGCGAAGCTGATCGCTTCTCGCTGATCTGCGCTGATCATCCGCGGCGGCGCCGCGCCGTCCCCATCCCTGCCAGCCCCAGGCCCAGCATCGCCAGCGTGGCCGGTTCGGGCACCGGTGCCGGGTCATAGCTGATGTCGAGCGAGGCGGAAAAGAACTCGAGCGGGTCGCCCGGAACGAAATCCTGCAGGTACAGGGTCCAGCTGCCGTACAGGTCCATGCC
The DNA here is from genome assembly GCF_004798585.1 of Massilia sp. Mn16-1_5. Lineage (GTDB taxonomy): Bacteria > Pseudomonadota > Gammaproteobacteria > Burkholderiales > Burkholderiaceae_D > Telluria. Next base: position 129,923 of record NZ_PPXQ01000006.1, on the reverse strand, counting down.
GTCGAAGAGGGACAGCATCTCGGCCGGACGGAACAGGCCCGACTCGATGTTCGGGCCGGCGGCGCGTGCCGCCTCGTCGTCGAACACCACGAACTCGCGCCCGGCGCCCACGCGGCCGACCGAATAGGTCTCGAAAGGCGCGACCAGGGTCACCTGCTGCCCACTTGGTGCGATCAGCACGATCGTGAATTCGTCGTTGAACGGAATGCCGGCGCCGCGGCAGGCCACGCCGTTCGGGCCGATTGGCGGGTCGTCGCATTTCGAGAATTCGACGGCGATATTCACGTCGCGGATCGTGCCGCGCTCGGTCACGTTCAGCGCGCGCGTGACTTCCCTGCCGTCGACGTTGGCATAGCTGTTGTTGGTGGCGACGACCGTGGCCGATGCGCTGGCGCAGGTAACGATGGCAAACAGGAAGGCGGCAAACTGACGGGCGTGGCGCATGGGTTCTCCTTATGGTTGGCGTGTACATAAAAGCAATTTTTGCGCCAACCAGGGAAACCGTAGCCTTATCAGGCGCTTAGCGCCACAGCTCCGTATTCCCATCTCGCAATTGTAAGATCCGCCGACATGCAGTTGACATAAATTGCGTTCAGGAAGCGTCCGGCGCAGCGCGCCGCGGCAGCAGGTCGTGCACGATCGCGTTCAGGCGGTCGAAGGACACCGGCTTGCCGAGGTGGGCCGAGAAGCCGGCGGCGCGCGCCTTGGAGACGTCGCGCCGCATGCCGCTGATCGCGATCGCCGGCAACGCGGCCAGCTTCGGATTGGCGCGAACGCGGGCCAGGAACTCGTAGCCATCGATTTCGGGCATCGAAATGTCAGAAATCAGGAGGTCGATCTCCTCGCGTTCGAGGATCGCGAGTCCGGCACGCGCGCTGGTGGCCTCGAACACGGTCGCCCCGCTCACCTCGAGCAGCGACTTGAAGACCATCAGCATCTCTTCCATGTCGTCGACCACCAGAATCCGCAGGCCGGCCAGCGAATCGCCGGCCTCGCTTTCAGCGCCGTGGACGGGTGCGCCATGGCGGTCGAGCGGCGGCAGCCAGAAGCTGAAGCGCGCACCCTTGCCGATACCTTCCGAGAAGGCTTCGACCCGTCCGCCGTGCAGCGCGACGATCTCGCGCACCAGCGCCAGCCCGATACCCAGCCCTCCTTTCGAACGCGTCGTCACCGACACGCCCTGGCCGTACATGTCGAACACGTGCGGCAGGAAGTCGGGGGCGATGCCCTGGCCGCTGTCGATCACGTCGACCCGCACGCCACCTTCCTCGCGGCCGAGGCGCACCTCGATATGGCCGCCGCTTGGTGTGAACTTGACCGCATTGCTCAGCAGGTTCATGACCACCTGCTCGATGCGCACCAGGTCGGCCAGCACGTAGACGCCCTCGGCCTCGTCGATCACGTCGATCCGGATGTCGCCCGTGGCCGGGTCGGCACGCTGGACGTCGGCGATGTTCTGCAGGACCGCGCCCAGGGCCACCGGGGCCATCGCCAGCGACAGTTTGCCGGTGCGTACGCGCGACATGTCCATCAGGTCGTCGATGATCTTCGCCTGGCTCAGCACCGCATTGCGGATGATGGTGGCCGCGCGCATGAAGGGCAGCGACTTGCGGATCTCGGGCATGCGGGCCAGCAGCTCGACGTTTATGTTGATCATGTTCAGCGGATGGCGCAGCTCGTGCGACATCACCGACAGGAACTCGTCTTTCAGGGCCAGCGTATTGGCCGTCTCGGAACGCGTCACCGCTTCCCGGTCGCGCGAGGCCTGTTCGCGTTCCAGGCCCTGGCGCTCGCGCCGGGTGGCGTCGCGCGCGATCTTCGCGTAGCCGTGGAAAACGCCGTTGCGCAGCGGCGTCGTCACGCCGCTGCAGAAGAAGCGGCTGCCGTCCTTGCGCAGGTGCCAGCGCTCGTCCTCGGCGCGGCCGTCGGTTCGCGCGCGGCGCAACTCTTCGGCGGGCACGCCGGCGGCGACGTCCTCGGGCACGAACACGCGCTCGATCGGCTGGCCCTGCATCTCCTCGGGGCGGAAACCGAACAGGTGCTGCGCGCCCTTGTTCCAGCTGGTGACGCGCCCCTCCTCGTCGAGCGTGATGATCGCGTAGTCGTCGGCGCTCTCGGCCACCATGCGCATGCGCTCCTCGCTGGCGCGCACCTGGTCCTCGGCCTGGCGCCGCGCCGTGATGTCGAAGAAGGTCATCACCGCGCCCTCGATGCGGTCTTCGTTGGTGCGGTAGGGCAGCAGGCGCACGATGTAGCAGCGGCCGTCGTTGCTGCGCACCTCGCGCTCGACCAGGCGCAGGGTCTCGAAGGTGGCGTTCGCGTCCTCGGCCAGCTGGTCGTAGTCGAGGCGGTGGGTCAGGTCGAGCAACGAACGGCCGATGTCGGAGGCGATGATCGAGAACAGGTCGGCCGCGCGCGGCGTGAAGCGTTTGATGCGCAGGCCGCTGTCGACGAAGATGGTGGCGATGTCGGTCGAGGCGATCAGGTTGTTCAGGTCGTCGTTGGCCTTGCCGGTTTCCTCGACCTTCACCTTCAGCTCGTAGTTGACGGTGACGAGTTCCTCGTTCACCGACTGCAGCTCTTCCTTGCTGGTTTCGAGCTCCTCGGTGGCCGAGCGCAACTCCTCGTTGATGGCCTGCAGTTCCTCGTTCGAGGCGCGCAGTTCCTCGGTCGAGATCTCGGCATTCTCGATCGTTTCCTGCAGCTGCTCGCGCTTGCGCTGCAGTTCGGCTTCCAGCTGCGACAGCACCACGTCCTGGCTGCCGTTCTGCAGCAAGGGCGCCGCGCGGTCGGGCGCCTGCTCGACGCGGTTGAACAGCACCAGCAGGAAGTCGGTCTCGGCGTCCTCGTCGCGGAAGGGGCTGATCGTCATGGCGATCGTGCCCAGTTCCTTCTTCTCGGGCAGCTGGATCGGACGGCATTCGACCCGGCTTCCGTTCTGCGTCGCCTGGTACAGCGCCGAGCGCAGTTCCAGGCGCAGTTCCGGCAGCACCAGGGTCAGCAGGCTGCGCGAGGGCTCGCCGCCCGCCATGCGCAGGAAGGCACCGGCCTGCTCCGACATGTGCACGATATTGCCTTCGTGGTCGACCACGGCCGACGGCGGCGCGAGCTGGGCCAGTGCGCGTTGGTGCAGCGCGGCGTACGAGTACTGGCGCTTGCCCGGCACCTTGGCCCGGACCGCCTCTGCCAGGCGCGGATTGGCCGCCGCCGCATGCGCCGGCTGGTACTGCATCGAGCGCATGCCGCCGCGGGCGCGGTAGATACGGTTCTTCTTGTCGACCGGGATGAAGTAGTCGGCCACCGATTCGGCCGATTCGGATGAGCCGAGGAACAGGTAGCCGCCGGGTTTCAGCGCGAAGTGAAAGGTCTGCAGCACGCGCACCTGCACGTCGCGGTTCAGGTAGATCAGCAGGTTGCGGCAGGAGATCAGGTCGAGTCGCGAGAACGGCGGATCGCGCAGCAGGTTGTGCGAGGCGAACAGGATATGGTCGCGCAAGGTCTTGCGGATCCGGTAGCGGCTGTCTTCCTTGGTGAAATACTGGCGCAGGCGGGTCGGCGTGACGTCGGTGATGATCGCGGCCGGGAAGCTGCCGCCACGCGCGCTGGTGATCGCGCGCTCGTCGATGTCCGAGGCGAACACCTGGAAGCCCGGCGGACGCTCCGACTGCGCGGCCTGGTCCGCCAGCAGCATCGCCATCGAATACGCCTCTTCGCCGGTGGCGCAGGCCGCCACCCAGGCCCGTACCTCGTCGGTCGGGCCCTTGTCCTTGAACAGTTCGGGGATGATGTCGCGTTCGAGCGACTCGAAGGCTTCGCGGTCGCGGAAGAAGTTGGTCACGCCGATCAGCATGTCGCCCAGCAGCGCCTTGTGCTCGGCCGCGTCGGTCTCGAGCAGGGCCCGGTATTCTGGCAGCGTGCGCACGCCGCGCACCTGCAGGCGCCGTTCGATCCGGCGCAGCACGGTGGCGCGCTTGTAGTGGCGGAAGTCGTGGCCGGTATGGCTCAGCAGCAGGCCGATGATGCCCTGCAGCGCGCTCTCCGCCTCGGCCGTATCGGCCGGATCGACCGTGCGCGCGACCGGCGCCTCGCCGTCGCCCGCCGGCGGCAATTCGATGGCGCGCGCGTTGTCCCACAGCTCGATCAGCTTTTGCGGCATCTCGGTCACGGGCAGCACGAAATCGACCGCGCCGGTGAGGATGGCCGCCGCCGGCATGCCTTCGTGCTCGGCGTCCTCGGGGGACTGCACGAGGGTCACGCCGCCCTGCTCCTTGACCCGCGCCAGGCCCACCGCGCCGTCCGCGCCGGTACCCGACAGCACGATCGCCACCGCGCGTTCGCGGTGGGTTTCGGCCAGGGTACGGAAGAACATGTCGATCGCGACGTGGCGCCCGCGCGGCCGGTCGAGTTCATCGACCAGCAGCAGGCCGTCCATCATCGACATCTGCTGGTTCGGCGCGATCACGTACACGTGCCCGGGCTCGATCGTCACGCGCGAAGTGACCTGGATCACGGGCATGCGCGTGGCGCGCTGCAGGATCGCATCGGCCGAACTCGGATGCTTGGGCGAGAGGTGCAGGATGACGACGAAGGCCATGCCGTGCGAGGCCGGCATGTTCTCGAACAGGTGCAACAGGGCGAGCAGGCCGCCGGCCGACGCGCCAATACCGATTACGGGGAAATCGAGGTTGCTGCGGACCGTGCCCGGGGACTTGGGCATGCTGGGTGCGTCGGCGGATTCGTACATGTTTTTAAAGCGAGAAAAGGAACTGCGAGGGTAGTCGATTCGCTATGTATTCTGGCTAAACTGTGAAAGTTTTCATACGTTTCCGGGAAGATCGGAAACGTTCCCGTAGGCGAGCTGGCCCCGTACTTCCTCCGGTACCGCAGGCTTGAGCAGGTGCGCATCGAAGCCGGCTTCGCGCGAGCGGCGCCGGTCTTCCTGCGCGCCCCAGCCGGTGAGGGCGACCAGGCGCAGGCCTTGCAGTCCGGGCAGCGCACGGATCGCGCGCGCCGCGCCATACCCGTCCAGGCGCGGCATGCCGATGTCGAGGAAGGCAGTCTCGGGCCGGAAGGCCTCGGCCATGTGCACCGCTTCCGCGCCGTCATGCGCCACCTGCACCAGGTGGCCGTCCAGGCGCAGCAGCGCACTCAGGGTATCGGCGGCGTCGACGTTGTCGTCGGCCACCAGCACGCGCTGCGCACGCCCCGGCCGTGCCTGCACGGACGGGGGCAGCGCCGGCGCCTGCCCTGCACGCGCGCTGCCCAGCGGTAGGCGCACGGTAAAGGTGCTGCCCTGGTTGATGCCGTCACTGGCCGCACTCACGCTGCCGCCGTGCAGCTGCACCAGGTGCCGCACCAGCGCAAGGCCGATGCCCAGGCCGCCGCGCGCGCGGTCGATGCTGCGCGAGACCTGGGTGAACATCTCGAACACGTCCGGCAGCGACTCGGCGGCGATGCCGATGCCGGTGTCGCTCACGGCGATGACGGCCTCCTCTCCCTCGCGCCGCGCCGCCACCGTGATGCGTCCGCCCTGCGGCGTGTACTTGGCCGCATTCGAGAGCAGGTTGCCGAGCACCTGGCTCAGGCGCACGGCATCGCCCTCGACCGGCAAGGGTTCGCGCGGCAGGTCGACCTCGAACGCATGGCCGCCGGCCTCGATCAGCGGCAGGCTGGTCTCGACCGCGCTGGCGACGACCGCCTGCACGTCGAGCGGCTCGACCTTCAGCACCACCTTGCCGCTGGAAACACGCGCGATGTCGAGCAGGTCGTTGATCAGGTGGACCATGTGCCCGACCTGGCGCTCCATCATCGCGCGCACATTCGCCTGCAACTCGGGCTTCGTGGTCCCCAGGCGCAAGAGCTCGAGGCCGTTGCGGATCGGCGCCAGTGGGTTGCGCAGCTCGTGCGCCAGCGTGGCCAGGAATTCCGACTTGCGGCGATCGGCCTCGCGCAGCGCCTCGGCCCCTCGCACCCGCTCGATGTGGGCCCAGCAGCGCTCGACCACGGCCTCGACCAGCGCCACCTCGTCCTCGCTCCAGGCGCGCGGCTCGCGCTGGTGCACCGCCATCATCGCCACCAGGCGCCCATCCTTCACCAGCGGACAGCAGATGATGGCCTTGATGCCGATCGCGTTGAACATGTCGGCGCCGTCCGCGGCCGCCAGTTCGCGGTCGACGTCGCTCACCAGCAGCGTGCGGCCGACGCGCAGGTTCGAGGTCGCGCGCGAGCCGAACAGGTCGAGCGAATAGGTGCCGACGGTGCTCATCACGCCTTCGACACGCCAGTCGTAGCGGATCGTGAAGCGGTCGTTGTCGGGTTCCAGGTCGGCATACGCGACCCGGGTCACGCCCAGGTGCTCGCCCAGCAGGCGCGTCGCTTCGGCCATGATCGCCCTCGGATCGAGCGCGATGCGGGTCGCCTCGCCGATCTCGTCGAGCAAACGCAGGCGCTGCGTGACGCGGCGCCGCTCGGTGACGTCGACGCCGGTCGCGGCCAGGAACAGGATGCCGCCCTCCTCATCCCTGACCGGCGCGACCACGACCTCCGCATAGCGTTCGCTGCCGTCGGGCGCGCGGTAAGGCAGCACGCGGCGCACCGTTTCGCCGTTCGAGGCCGCCAGCATGGCCGCGCGCGCGGTCGCGACCAGCTCGTCCGAATGGTCCCACCAGCGGCATTCCCACAGCGGACGCCCGATCACGTCGGCACGCGCATAGCCGCCCAGTTCGAGCGAGACGCGGTTCATGTCGAGGATGCGGCCCTCCAGGTCGAGGATGGCCGCGAAGTGGGTGGCCTGGTCGAAGAAGGCGCGGAACCTGCCGTCGGCTTCCGGCACAGCGCCCCCGGTCATGCGGCCCTCCCGGCGTGCCGGGCGGCAGCATAGTGGATGGCTACAGGGGAACGGGCGGCGAAGACAGGCAGCTGGAGCATGGGCATTCGTTTCGAGTCTATAAAATGTGCGTCAGAAACAGATCGCGACCGGGAACGATACCATTTCCTGCCCGGGGGCTGCACGCAGGGGAACGATATGCAAATTGCATCTTGCTATAATCCGTGCCCGAGGCAGGCCATGGGTCCGAACTGGCGACCTCGAACCAAGACGATCACGGAGGACGCATGACCACTGGCAGTTCGAAAGACGAGCGCGAGCGCCTGCCCGGCGACCCCGAAGGCGGCGGCCAGAGCGTCGGCATCCCGGCCGCCGGCAAGCTCGAAGGCAGCAGCTATAACCCGCTGGGGGATCCCGGCGTGCGCCACTGGCAGGCGAGCCAGATTTCACGCCCCGGCCTCGACGAGCGCGGCAACATCTTCTTCGCCGCCATCGAGATGACGCGCATGCCGATGGTGCTGACCGATCCCAACCAGCCCGACAATCCGATCGTCTTCGTCAACCGCGCCTTCCTCGACCTGACCCAGTACCGCGAGGACGAGGTCCTGGGACGCAATTGCCGCTTCCTGCAGGGCGAACAGACCGACCAGAACACCGTCGCCGAGCTGCGCCATGCCGTACGCGAGCAGCGCGCCGTGGCCGTCGACATCCTCAACTACAAGGCCGACGGTCGCCCGTTCTGGAACGGCCTGTTCACCGGCCCAGTCTTCGATGCCGAAGGCAAGCTGCTGTACTGGTTCGCCTCGCAGATGGACATCACGCGGCGCCGCGTCTCCGAGCAGTCGTATTTGCAGGCGCAGAAGATGGAAGCGATCGGCCAGCTCACCGCCGGCCTCGCGCACGACTTCAACAACCTGTTGCAGGTCGTGGCCGGCAACCTGGAAGTGGCCACCTCCTCGATCGACGACCGCGAGGCGAGCCTGCAGGCGATCGCACGCGCGCAGCTGGCCGGCGACAAGGCCGGCAAGCTGACCCAGCAGCTGCTGAGCTTCGCGCGCAAGCAGCGGCTCGAGCCGAAGCGCCTGAACCTGAATGCCCTGGTCGTCGAATTCAGCGAGATGCTGGTGCGCACGCTGGGCGACAAGGTCGACCTGCACCTCGACCTGAAGCCCGGCCTGCCCTCCTGTACGCTCGACGCCACGCACATGGAAATGTCCCTGCTCAACGTGCTGATCAATGCGCGCGACGCCATGCCGCGTGGCGGCCGTGTGACGATCGCGACCTCGACCCTGGCCGACAGCGAACGCCTCGAGCGCCTGCAACTGCCGCCCGGGACCTACGTCGTGATCTGCGTCATCGACGAAGGCGAAGGCATGCCGCCCGAAGTGGCGGAACGCGCCACCGAACCCTTCTTCACGACCAAGGGGCCGGGCACCGGACTGGGACTGGCGATGGTGCACGGCTTCGTGCAGCAATCGCTGGGACGGCTCGAGATCGACAGCACCCCGCAGAAGGGCACGACGATCCGCATGATCTTCCCGCTGGCCCAGCAGTCCGGCATCGAGATGATGGGCGAGCGCAGCAAAGGCCAGGGCCTGAACTGGACGCCGGCCGCGATCCTCGGACGGCGCACCATCCTGGTGGTCGACGACAGCCACGACGTGCGCGAACTGGCCGAAACCCATTTGCGCGCGCTGGGCTACCGGGTGCTGGCCGCGCAGAGCGGCGAAGAGGCGCTGGAACTGGTCGAGCGCTATGGCGACATCGACCTGCTGTTCAGCGACATCATCATGCCGGGCGGGATGAACGGGATCCGGCTGGCCGAAATCATCCGCGAACGCCAGAGCACGGTGCCGGTCATCCTGGCGACCGGCTACATGAACGAATTGCCGCCGTCCACGGGCGCCACCTCGGGTTTCGCGGTGCTGTCCAAGCCCTATCGCCTCAGCGACCTGACCGAGCGTGTGCGCCTGGCGCTGGAGGTCTCGCCGCGCCAGGAAGCGGCGGGATTCCAGCACGAAGGATAAGCATGAAGAACATCCTCCTGGTCGAAGACGACCTCGCCGTCAGCTACGTGTTCCGGCGCTACCTCGACGCAGCGGGTTTTCGCGTCCTCATGGCCGACAACGGCCGCGACGCGCTGGCCCTGCATTCCTCACATGCGGTCGATGCCGTCATCACCGACTTCCGCATGCCGGGCATGAACGGCGACGACCTGCTGCTCGCCCTGCGCGCGCGCCAGCCCGGCCTGCCGGCCATGATGGTCTCGGCATTCGGCCACGAATTGAAGACCACCATTCCCGGCGTGCGCGTCCTGGCCAAGCCGGTCATGGGCGACCAGCTGGTGGCCGAACTGCACAACCTGCTGCTCGACGCTGCGACCGTCGCGCTCAACCGTCCTGCTGATTGATTCAGGCAGGTTCAGCTGCCGAAATAACGCAGCTCGAAATCGAGCACCCACTGCATCCGCGACGGCGACAGCGGCGCCGGCACGGATGCATCGCATTCGCCCAGCCATGCCTCGTTCACGGCTTCTCCTCCCGCCTCCCTGATACCGATCACGGCGCTTCCGGGCGCGGCCACGCGCAATTCCTGCACGAAGCTGAACTGCTTGCCGGCACGGGCCGCGCCGATGCTGGTCAGGATAATGTCGAAGCGCACGGTGTCGAGCGCCTTGAGCGTGGCACGTGGGCCGTCCGCCGTGACCGCGATATGCCCCAGCTTGCCGAACAGGCGGCGCAGGCTGGCGGCATCGGAAGCAGTTGGATACAGGACGAGAATCGTTTTGCGATGGTTGGGCATATGCTTGGGGTTACGCCTGTTTCGCAAAAATCAAGGGCAGCCAGCCGAATTATTTTGGCAGCGTTCCGCACGGCACGATTCGAACGGGCAATCGTTCGCGGTGCATTTCCACATTCCTGCATACTGCCCTCCATGGGGAACACCCGCATTTCCGAAGGAGCTGTCGTGTTTGGTACGTCGTCTGTCTACCGGCTGTCGTCGAACGCCGTCCCGCCCGGCGTGAAAGGCCGCGATGCGTCCGCGCAGGACGATTTCGCGGGCACGGCCGGCCTGGTGCGCAAGGTGCTGGTCGTGGACGACGAGGAAGACCTGGCCGACCTGGCCGAAGCGCTGCTGCGCAGCCGCGGGCTCGAGGTCGTGGTCGCCTACTCGGCGATGGACGCGCTGCGCCTCCTCGGCAGCGAGGGCGACATCGACGCCGTCTTCTCCGACATCATGATGCCGGGCATGAACGGCCTGCAGCTGGCCGACGCCGTCTCGGAGTTCTACCCGCGCGTCAAGATCGTGCTCACTTCCGGCTTCACGGTGCCGGAGATGATGCTGGACCGCGCGCGCAGCTACCTGTTCACGGCCAAGCCCTACCGGCTCGATACGATCATGCAGCTGCTGCGTAGCTGAGTTCCCTCCTTGCGGCACCGGCATGACCGGTCCGACATGCTGCTGCCCAGCCGATGGTTGTAAAATGGCGGTCTTGGCTCGGCTGTTCGCCCGGCCTTACCGAATTCAACAGAAATGACCACCGTTCCCACCGAAATCAATGCCGCCGCCGCACGTGCAACGTCGGAAAAAGTGACGCCCATGATGCAGCAGTACCTACGCATCAAGGCCGATTACCCCACCATGCTGGTGTTCTACCGCATGGGCGACTTCTACGAGCTGTTCTTCGAGGATGCCGAGAAGGCCGCACGCATCCTCGGCATCACCCTGACCGCGCGCGGCTCCAACGGCGGCAATCCGATCAAGATGGCGGGCGTGCCCTTCCACTCGCTGGATCCCTACCTGGCCAAGCTGGTCAAGCTGGGCGAGTCCTGCGCGATCTGCGAACAGATCGGCGATCCGGCCCTGTCCAAGGGCCCGGTCGAGCGCAAGGTGGTGCGCGTGGTCACGCCCGGCACGCTGACCGATTCCGACCTGCTGCCCGAAAAGGCCGAACGCTCGCTGCTGGCCCTGTGCACCGTCTCCCAGCGCAAGTCCGCCACCGTCGGCCTGGCCTGGCTGTCGCTGGCCAGCGGCGCGCTGCGCCTGATGGAATTCTCCGGCGACGAACGCACGGTGGCGTCGCGCCTGGCGCAGGAACTGGAGCGTATTTCTCCGGCCGAGATCCTGCGCGCCGACGACGGCGACCTGTTCGAGGACAACCCCGTCGCCCACACGCAGCGCGTGCCGGAATGGCATTTCGACGTGGTGAAAGGCCACAAGGCCCTGCTCGAACAGCTGGGTGTGGCCACCCTCACCGGCTTCGGCGCCGACGGCCTCGGCGCCGCTTTCGGCGCGGCCGGCGCGCTGCTGCGTTATGCGCAATCGACGCAAGGACGCGGCCTGCAGCACGTGAAGAGTCTCGCGGTGGAGTCCGAAAACGAATTCATCGGCCTCGACGCCGCCACCCGCCGCAACCTGGAGCTGACGGAAACCATCCGCGGCCAGGAAGCGCCGACCCTGTTTTCCCTGCTCGACGGCTGCCGCACCGCGATGGGTTCGCGCATGCTGCGCCACTGGCTGCACCATGCGCGCCGCGACCAGGCAGTCGCCCGTTCGCGCCACGAGGCGATCGAAGCGCTGGCGCAAGCCGATGCAGCAGGCGGCCTGTCCGCCACGCTGAACGACGTGCCCGACATCGAGCGCATCACCACGCGCATCGCGTTGCTATCGGTGCGCCCGCGCGACCTGGCCAGCCTGCGCGACGGCCTCAAGCAGTTGCCAGAACTGCGCCGCCAGCTGGCGCGCTGCTTCATCCCAGGCGACTCCTGCCTGCTGCGCGAACTGCACGAAGCGATCGATACGCCGGTGCCCTGTCTCGACCTCCTGCAGCGCGCGGTGGCCGAGGAGCCGAGCGCGATGGTGCGCGACGGCGGCGTGTTCGCGCGCGGCTTCGACGCCGAACTCGACGAGCTGCGCGCGCTATCCGAGAACGCCGGCCAGTTCCTGGTCGACCTCGAAACACGCGAACGCGCCCGCACCGGCATCGCCAACCTGCGTGTCGAATACAACAAGGTGCACGGCTTTTATATCGAGGTCACCAACGGCCAGACCGACAAAGTCCCCGACGATTACCGCCGCCGCCAAACCTTGAAAAACTGCGAGCGCTACATCACGCCGGAACTGAAGGCCTTCGAGGACAAGGCGCTGTCGGCCCAGGACAAGGCCCTGGTGCGCGAAAAAGCCCTGTACGACGAGCTGCTGGCCTGCCTGGCGCCGCACATCGGCGAGCTGCAGACGATTGCCCAGGGCCTGGCCCAGGTCGATACCCTGGTCGCGCTGGCCAGCCACGCGATGCGCCACAACTGGTGCGCACCAACACTGGTCGACGCGCCCTGCCTGAACATCGTCGAGGGCCGCCATCCGGTCGTCGAAAAACAGATCGAACGCTTCATCGCCAACGACTGCCGGCTCTCCAACGAGCGCCGCCTGCTCTTGATTACCGGCCCGAACATGGGCGGTAAATCGACCTTCATGCGCCAGACCGCGCTGATCGTGCTGCTGGCCTATGTGGGCAGCTACGTTCCCGCTACCAGCGCCACCATCGGCCCGATCGACCGCATCTTCACCCGTATCGGCGCCAACGACGACCTGGCCGGCGGCCGTTCGACCTTCATGGTCGAGATGACCGAATCGGCCGCGATCCTGAACGGCGCCACCGAGCATTCGCTGGTGCTGATGGACGAAGTCGGACGCGGCACCTCGACGTTCGATGGCCTGGCGCTGGCCTGGGCCATCGCGCGGCACCTGATCGACATCAGCCGCAGTTTTACCCTGTTCGCGACCCACTATTTCGAACTGACCCAGCTGCCGGAAAGCCACCCGAGCGCGGCCAACGTGCACCTGTCGGCGGTCGAGCACAAGGACACCATCGTGTTCCTGCACGCGGTGCAGGACGGGCCGGCGTCGCAAAGCTACGGCTTGCAGGTGGCGCAGCTGGCGGGCGTGCCCCCAAGCGTGATCAAGGCCGCGCGCAAGCACTTGGCGCGGCTCGAATCGCAGGCGCTGGATGCGACGCCGCAGCGCGACCTGTTCGCACAGCCGCTTGACGAGCCCGAGCTGGAAGCCGAGGCGCCGCAGCCGGAGGTCGCAGCTGTGCCGCCCGCGCTGCTGGCCGCCCTCGACGACCTCGATCCGGACGCCCTGAGCCCGCGCGAGGCGCTCGAGCGCCTGTACGAACTGAAGCGCCTCGCCGCCTGATGTACAGTCCGCGGCTCGTCCTCGCCACCGCCCTGTGCGCCCTGCTGTCGGCGCCGCTGCAGGCCACAGCGCGTGACGGACGCGAGACGCATGACGCCCACCGCTTCGGCGTCATCGGCCACAGCTTCGACAAGCCGGGCGACGAGCATTTCAGGAAGGCGCTGGCGCGCACCAACGACAAGTCGCTCTCCTTTGTCGTCGTCACCGGCATCAAGGCGGCGGGCGAGCCTTGCGGCGACAAGCTGTACCAGGAAAGGCGCGAACTGGTCGAGAAAGCCAAACGCCCCATGATCGTGCTGCCGGCCGGTAGCGACTGGACCGAGTGCCGCAACTCGGCCGGCCGCACCAACGCGATCGAGCGTCTGAACCGGCTGCGCGAGCTGTTCCACGGCGATCCGCAATCGCTGGGCGTCAAAAAGCTGGCGCTGACCCGTCTCTCGACCAGCCCGCGTTTTCGCAGCTATGCCGAGAACGCCCACTGGACGGTGGACTCGGTGCTCTACGCCACCGTCAACCTCCCCGCCAACAACAACCACTACCTGGCCGCGGCCGGGCGCAACAGCGAGTACGAAGACCGGCTGGTGGCGACCCGCTTCTGGCTGAACCGCCTGTTCGCGCTGGCGCGCGGCGACAAGGTCGATGCGATCGTGCTGTTCACCGAGGGCGATGTGAAACCGCTGGCCGAGCCGACCGGCCTGCGCTCGCTGCTGCGGCGCGCCCCAAGCACGCAGGACGGCTTCGCGGCCACGCGCAAGCAGCTGCAGGCGCTGGCCCAGAAATTCGACGGCAAGGTGCTGCTGGTGGACAGCGCGGCGCTGCCGAAGAAGGCGCATCCACGCATCGAGTGGCGCGACAACATCGGGCACGTGTCGGTGGGAGGCGAGGCGGTCGAGATCAAGGTGACGCCGGGGGAGAAGGCCTTATTTACCGTGAAGGACGCGGGGGAGTAATCGTCGGAACAAGGTGGGCACGGGGCGCCCACCCTACAAATGCCGCAGCCGTAGGGTGGGCGCCCCGTGCCCACCAAATGCAAAACGGGGACCAAGGTCCCCGATTCTATTTAATGCAGCGGCTGGCTACGGAAATGATCGCCCGGCTCGCTGTCGTCGCCGCCTTCGTCTTCACCGTGGTGGTGACCGTGGGCGCCGTGCACGTGGCCGTGGGCGATCTCTTCGTCGGTCGCGGCGCGTACGTCGACCACCGAAAGTTCGAAGCGCAGGGCCATGCCGGCCAGCGGGTGGTTGCCGTCGAGGACGACCTTGTCGTCGGCGATTTCGGTGACGGTGAAGATCATCGGCTCTTCGTCCGGCGCGCCGTCGGCCATGCCTTCGAACTGCATGCCGACTTCGAGCGGCTCCGGCAGGCGCTTGCGGTCTTCGACCTTGACCAGCTCGGCGTCGTAGTCGCCGAACGCGTCGTCCGGTTCGACCTGCAGCTGCGAGGTGAAGCCGACTTCCTTGCCGTCGAGGTGCTCTTCGATCTTCGGCAGGGTGTTCTCGTAGCCGCCGTGCAGGTACACCATCGGCTGTGCGCCTTCTTCGATCAGGTTGTTCTGGGCATCCGACAGCTTGTAGTTCACCGTCACGACCGTATTCTTCGCAATCTTCATCGCACTTCCTTTCGTTGTAAGGAGCGGATTATACCCTTCCTCCGCTGCCGCCCGCGCTGCTACGCCATGCCGGGCTGGTTATAATGATGCATGAAAAAATTACAGCTCCTCGGGAACATTACCCCTGCCCAATTCCTGCGCGATTACTGGCACAAGAAGCCCCTGTTGATCCGCAACGCCATCCCCGGTTTCAAGCCCTTACTCACCTTCTCGAAGCTGGCTGAAGCCGCCACGAAAAACCACGTCGAATCGCGCCTGGTGACGCTCAGCGACGGCCAATGGGACATGCAGCACGGCCCATTGACCGAACTGCCGCCGCGCACCCAGCGCGAGTGGACCATGCTGGTGCAAGGCGTCAACCTGTTCGACGAAAAAGCCGACGCCCTCCTGCGCGAGTTCCGCTTCCTGCCCGATGCACGCCTGGACGACCTGATGGTCAGCTACGCCACCGATGGCGGCGGCGTCGGTCCCCACTTCGATTCCTACGACGTGTTCCTGCTGCAGGCGCACGGCAAGCGACGCTGGAAGATCAGCGCCCAGCAAGACCTTTCCCTGGTCGAAGGCCTGCCGCTGAAGATCCTGTCGAACTTTACCCCGGAACAAGAATTTGTGCTGGAACCGGGCGACATGTTGTACCTGCCCCCGCACTATGCCCACGACGGCATCGCCGAAGGCGAGTGCATGACGTATTCGATCGGCTTCCGCTCCCCTTCGTTCCAGGAAATCGGCGAAGCCTTCCTGCAGTTCATGGCCGACTCGATCGACCTGCCCGGCCGTTATGCCGACCCGGAGCTGCAGCCCGCGAAGAACCCGGCCGAGATCCCGCGCGAGATGCTGACGTCCATCACCGAGGAACTCAACAAGGTGCGCTGGGACGAGGAAGACGTGACCGTTTTCTTCGGCGAGTACATGTCCGAGCCGAAGCACAACGTGTTCTTCACGCCGCCTGCCAAGCCGCTCACCGTCGGCCGCTTCATGGAAACGGCCGCCAAGCGCGGCCTGAAGCTGTCGGCAAAGACCCTGATGCTCTACCGCGGCAAGCACGTCTTCATCAACGGCGAATCCTTCGCGGTCAGCCGTGCGGACAAGATTGTCCTCGACGTGCTGGCCAACGAGCGCCGCCTGACGGGCGAACAGCTGGCGCAAGGCTCGGACGACGTGCTGGAAGCGCTGTACACCTGGTACAGCGACGGCTGGGTCGAACTGGGCTGAATCGTGAACGAGCCGGCCATCGCCCGTTTCGATACGCGCCGCGAGCTCGAGGCGCACTGGTACGCGCTGCTGGCGCGGGCGCAGGGCCGGCTCGACCTGTTCGATCCCGATTTCGCGGTCTGGCCGCTGGGCTCGCCAGATACCGAGGCGCGCCTGCGCGCCTTCCTGCACGCCGGCGGCAGCCTGCGCCTGGCGCTGCACGATAGCAGGCACATCGAGCGCGCCTGTCCGCGTTTCCTGCGCGCCGTACGCGACTACAGCCACCGGGTGGAGTGCCGCCAGACGCCGCGCTCGCTGCGCCACTTGAGCGACTCGTTCGCACTTGCCGACGGCCTGCACGTGGTGCGCCGCTTCCATTGCGACCACCTGCGTGGCGAAGCGGCATTCGACGCGCCGGCGGAAGTCGAATTGCCCGCGCACCGCTTTGAAGCGCTGTGGGAAGAGTCGGTTTTAACGCTGGCGCCGACGATCACGGGGCTGTAAATTAGAGGTATGTCAACACACGCAAACTAATCTTGATGTTTGTAGCATCTTGTAACAAAATGAAGCTTATTAATTCACAAAATACTTCCATTTTGGCATGTGTTTTCTATTGCGATTCAGTAAATTTGGCTATAATATCGGGTTAGGAAGGTTCCGTTGTCTATCAGGCACTGTTACCAGTATGAAAGTACACGAGAATTCCAACGAGCGATAATTACCGGTAATTATTCATCGCAACAACAAGTACTTACTTAATTAAGGAAAAACCATGAAAAAATCCCTGCTGATCGTTTCCCTGATGGCCGTTGCTCTGGCTGCTTGCTCGAAGAAAGAAGAAGCTGCTACCACCACCCCAGCTGCTGTTGAAGCACCTGCTGCAACCACCACCACCACCACCGACGCTGCTGCTCCAGCTGCTACCACCACCACCGACGCAGCTGCTACCACCCCAGCCGCTGACGCTGCTGCTGCTGCCGCTACCGCTTCGGCTGCTGCTTCGGAAGCCGCTTCGGCTGCTTCGACCGCTGCTGACGCTGCTGCTGACGCTGCTAAGAAGTAATCAGATCTTTTCTGATTTGAGAACCGGCCTTCGGGCCGGTTTTTTTTCGTTTAGGGTTTTGTAGTTGTAGGGTGGGCATTCATGCCCACCCTACAACGACGAAAAAAAACCGGCCGAGGCCGGTTTTTCTTATTCGAAGCCGATTACTTCAGCTCTTCGTTCAACAGCGACAGGATCTTCTTGCCGGTCGGCGTCGCATCCGGTGCACCGGTACCATCCTGCACGGTCACGCTGCTCACGCTGGCGTTCGGCTCGGCCTTGACCAGCACGCGGTAGCGCTGGGCTTCCTTGTCCTTGTCCGAACCGCCGAAGATGCGCGAGAAGAAGCCGCCCTTGTTCGAACCGTCCGGATCGACGTATCGCACGAAGTAGATGCCCTGCACGCGGTCGCGGTCTTCGACGGTGAAGCCGACGCGATCGAGCGCCAGGCCGACACGGCGCCAGGCGCGATCGAAACCTTCGTCGACTTCGACGCGGTCGCCCAGCAGCTTGGCGTGCTGCGGCGCGACGACGGCGTTGGCGACCGTGGTCTCGGCAGCCGCGACCTGGGCCGGCTCGGTGGCGCCGGTCAGGCGCGCCACCAGGCGCGCCAGGAACTGGGCTTCCAGGGCCGGATCGTTCGGACGCACGGTCCAGGTGGTGGTTTCCTTCTGGGCGCCGGTCAGGACTTCCTCGGCGCCGCGGTGGCTGATGTAGATCTCGGTCGAACCGTCCGGCAGGCGCTCGAGGCGGGTGCGGAACTTGTCGCGCTCGCCGGTCGAGTAGGCGCGGTCGAACACGCGGCCGAGGGTGTTGCGCAGGAAGTCCTGCGGGATCTTCGAGCGGTTCTCGTTCCACTCGGTTTCCATGATGCCGGTCTGGGTCGATTCGACGGCCAGGTTGAAGCCGGCGTCCTGCCAGAACTGGCGCACCTGCGGCCAGAGCTGTTCAGGCGTCTGCTTGACCACCAGCCAGCGCTGGTCGCCGGCGCGTTCGACACGCACGGCATCGGTCGCGATCGGGCCGACGACCGCGCTGCCGGCGGCCGGAATGACGGCCGAACCCGCCTGCGCAGCGGCACCCTGCTGCATGCCGGAGGCCGTGGCGACGCCGCGGGCGTCCGGCACGGCGTAACGATTTTCCTTCTGGAGCTGGGTCAGGTCCGGCGGCACGTCGAGCGGTGCAGCCTTCTTGGACGACTTGTAGTCCACCTTGTCGGATTCGAAAACGGTGGTGCATGCGGCCATGCTCAGCGCCATTGCGCCCACGGCCAGCACGCGCAGAGGCGTGGAAAGAGAGGTCGTCTTGTTGCTTTTAGTCATATCGTATTTCGGATCGATTAACGGATCGGTGAACCGGAAGGCCATCGGGATTACTGGACCAGGCCGGCAGCGCGCAGGGCGCCGCGGACGGTGTCGTGGAACGGCTCGGACAGCGGTGCGAGCGGCAGGCGCAGGCCGGACGGCATCTTGCCCATCTCGGCCAGGGCCCACTTCACCGGCACCGGGTTCGGCTCGACGAAGAGCTTGGCATGCAGGTCGAGCACGCGGTTGTTGATCTCGACCGCGCGCTTGACGTCGCCCGCCATGGCCGCGACGCACAGTTCGTGCATGGCGCGCGGCGCGACGTTCGCGGTCACCGAGATATTGCCGGCGCCGCCGCAGAACATCAGGGTCATCGCGGTCGGATCGTCGCCCGAGTAGACGGCGAAGGACTTGTCGACCATGCGCAGCAGTTCGATGCCACGGCCGATGTTGCCGGTCGCATCCTTCACGCCGACGATGTTCGGAATCGTCGACAGGCGCGCGATGGTCTCGTTGCTCATGTCGGCAACCGTACGGCCCGGGACGTTGTACAGGATCACCGGCAGGTCGACCGCTTCGGCGATCGCCTTGAAGTGGCGATACATGCCCTCTTGCGTCGGACGGTTGTAGTAAGGAACGACCTGGAGCGAGGCGTCGGCGCCGACTTCCTTGGCGGCCCGGGTCAGTGCGATGGCTTCCGCGGTCGAGTTGCCGCCGCTGCCGGCGATGACGGGAATGCGGCCGGCGACGTGGTCGACCGTCAGCTTGATCAATTCGACGTGCTCTTCCGGGGTGACGGTGGCGGATTCGCCGGTGGTGCCGACGATCACGATGCCGTCGGTGCCCTCTTCCACGTGCCAGTCGATCAGTTTGCGCAGGCCATCCTTGTCGAGGCTGCCGTCTTCGAACATCGGCGTGACGATTGCTACAATGCTGCCCTTAATCATAATCAGTGGAACGTGCCAAGAAATAAAAATCTGATTGTAGCGGATCGTCCGCCAATATGGTTCATTCCCGACCAACTAAATGGTCGAGCTTTACCTCGGTTTGCAGGAAGGCCTGCCCTGCGGCGCATAGCCTTTGCACCCGCGCCGGCTTCGGCTCGGCGATCACGCCGTCCTCGAAAGCCAGCACCCGCAGGCCGCCCTGGGCCGCCATCTCCAGCAGTTCGCCCGGACGCAGCAGGAAGGCCGGATTCGACGGCTTTCCATAGATTTCGTTGCCGAGCGCAAAGGTTTCGTAGATCAGCACGCCGTTCGGCGCCAGGCTCTTCACCAGGTCGGCCAGCAGCGGCCGGTGCAGGTAATTCGTGACGACGATGCCGGCGAAACGGCCCGCCTCGAAGGGCCAGCGCGCGCCCGCTTCTTCCAGGTCCGTTTGCAGGGTCGCGATGCCGGGACCGGCCGCCGCTGCCAGCGCCTGCGGATCGCGGTCGACCGCCAGCACCGGGTGGCCAAGCTGCGCAAACAGGCGCGCGTGGCGGCCGCTGCCGCAGGCGAGGTCGAGGACTTCGCCGGCCGGCACGCTGGCGGCGAAGCGGCGTACCCAGGAAGACGGGTTGTCGAGCGGTGCGTGCATCAGGTCAGCAGCATCGTGATGGGCGAGGCGAGCAGCTTCACCGCCTGGCCGCCGATCCACATGAGCGGCTGCACCCAGAACGACAACACGCCGAAGTACAGCAGCGCCAGCAGGATGAAGAAGCCATAGGGCTCGATCTTGGCGAACTTGAAGGCGAGCCGGTTCGGCAGCATGCTGGTCAGCACGCGCCCGCCGTCCAGCGGCGGCAAGGGGAACAGGTTGAACGCGAAGATCAGCAGGTTCGTGACCACGCCTGCCTGCGCCACCTTGTGCGGAAATTCCTCGTCCACGTTCAGGGCGATCAGCAGGACGGCGAAGATCAGCCACATCAAGGCCATGATGAAGTTGGCGGCGGGACCCGCCAGCGCCACCCAGGCCATGTCGCGCTTCGGATTGCGCAGGTTGCCGAACTGGACGGGTACCGGTTTGGCGTAGCCGAACACAAAACCCGACATCAGGTACAGGGCGATCGGGATGATGATGGTCCCGAACAGATCGACGTGCGACAGGGGGTTGAGCGTCATGCGCCCCTGCGCATAGGCCGTGTTGTCGCCGAAATAGCGGGCGGCATACGCATGGGCGGCTTCGTGCAGGGTGATCGCGAAAAGAACGGGCAGCGCATAGACTGCGATGTTGCGAATGATTTCATCCATAAGGGAGCGATTCTAGCAGAGCCGGACTCGACAGCCCGGCTCCTTGTGAGAGGCCTGTTACAGGCCGAAGGCAGCCGGGTCGCCGCGTCCCTCGCGCACGAGCACGGGTTCGGAGCCGGTGAGATCGACGATCGTGGTCGGTTCCAGCGTGCCGGCGCCGCCGTCGATCACCAGCTCGATCTGCTTTTCCAGGCGCTCGCGCACCTCGTCCGGATCGGACAGCATGTGCTCGTCGCCCGGCAGCTGCAGCGTGGTGCCGATCAGCGGCTCGCCCAGTTCCTCGAGCAGGGCCAGCGTGATCAGGTTTTCCGGCACGCGCAGGCCGATCGTCTTGCGCGACGGGTGCGACAGGCGCCGCGGCACCTCTTTCGTCGCTTCCAGGATCACGGTGTACGGCCCCGGCATGGTCGCCTTCAGCAGGCGATATTGCACGTTGTCGACGCGCGCGTACTGGGCGATCTCCGAGAGATCCCGGCACAGCATGGTCAGGTGGTGCTTGTCGTCGATGCCGCGCACGCGGCGCAGTTTTTCCACCGCCCCCTTGTCGTCGAGCTGGCAGACCAGCGCATAAGCCGAGTCGGTCGGCAAGGCGACGACGCCGCCGGAGCGGATGATCTGCGCCGCCTGCGCGATCAACCGCTTCTGCGGGTTTTCGGAGTGGATGTGGAAGAACTGGCCCATTCAATATGCTCCCTGCGAAGTTGACCTGAGTGCTTGCAATGCCGCGATGCGCTCTTCCATCGGCGGGTGAGTCGAAAACAGCGCGCCCCAGCCGCCGCCACCGCCGGAAATGCCCGAGGCGCTCATCGACGAAGGCAAGGCGCCCGGCTGCAGGCCACCCAGGCGGGCCAGCGCGTTCTGCATCGGCACCGTGCTGCCCAGCAAGTTGGCCGAACCGGCATCGGCGCGGAATTCGCGCTGGCGCGAGAACCAGGCGACGATGATCGAGGCCACCAGGCCGAACACGATTTCGCACACGAACACGGTCACCATGTAGCCGATGCCGGGACCGCGGTCCTCGTTCCCACGCAGCAGGACCTTGTCGACAAAGAAGCCGACCACGCGCGCCAGGAACACGACGAAGGTGTTCACCACTCCCTGGATCAGGGTCAGCGTGACCATGTCGCCGTTGGCGATGTGCGCCACCTCATGGCCGAGCACGGCCTCGACTTCGTCGCGGTTCATGCCTTGCAGCAGGCCGGTGGAGACGGCGACCAGCGCCGAGTTTTTAAAGGCGCCGGTGGCGAAGGCGTTCGGTTCGCCCTCGTAGACGGCCACTTCGGGCATGCCGATGCCGGCGCGGTCGGCCAGCTGGCGTACGGTATTCACGAGCCAGAGTTCGGTCGAGTTCTGCGGCTGCTCGATGACGCGCGCGCCGGTCGACCACTTGGCCATCGGTTTGCTCATCAGGAGCGAGATGATCGAGCCGGTGAAGCCGACGACCAGGGAGAACACGGCCAGCGCGCCGACATTGATTCCTTCCGCGCTCACCGCCCGCCCAACCCCGAGCAGGTTCAGGACGACCGTCAGCACCAGCACAACCGCGAGGTTGGTGGCAAGGAACAACACGATGCGCTTCATGGGGATGCCTCCGGGGCAGGAACGAATTAACAGGCTGCCAAGATAAGGCTGCGAAGTGGAAAATTCAAGGGCGCGGGGCTTATGGCCGGCTTAAACTTGGTGGGCACGGGGCGCCCACCCTACAACCTGAATACCGCGACACGCGGAACAGGCGTAGGGTGGGCGCCCCGTGCCCACCATGCGCAATTAAAACCAGTCGTGCCAGACGGGCGTGACGTTCGCCGGCAGCGGCGGCAAGGCATCGAACTCCACCCTTGCTTCCCCCGGCGCATGAAAATCCGTCCCGCGCGAAGCAAGAAAACCGTAGCGCCGCGCCACCTCGGCATAGGTCGCGTACTGGTCCGGCGTATGGCTGCCGGTCACGACCTCGATCGCATTCCCGCCGAGCTGGCGGAACTCTTCGAACAGCGCATCTTCCGCCGTCTGCGAAAATTTATAACGCCCCGGATGCGCGATCACGGGCACGCCACCGGCGCTGCGGATCCAGCTCATCGCCTCCGGCAGCGAGGCCCAGCGGTGCGGCACGTAGCCCGGCTTGCCTTCGGTGAGGAAGCGCTTGAAGACCTCGGTGGTCGTGGAACACTTGCCGCATTCGACCAGGTAGCGCGCGAAGTGGGTGCGCGAGAGCAGGTCCGGGTTGCCGACGTATTTCAGGGCGCCCTCATAGGCGTCCGGAATGCCGGCTTCTTCCAGTTGCGCGGCAATTTCCCGTCCGCGCGCATCGCGGCCGGCGCGGGTCTTGGCCAAGCCGGCCAGCAGCTCGGGATTGTCCTCGTCGACCTGCAGGCCGACCAGGTGCACGGTCTGGTTGGCCCAGGTCACGGAAATCTCGACGCCGGGCACGAAGCGCATGCCCTGCTCCTGCGCCGCCATCCGCGCCCGCTTGATACCGCCGACCTCGTCGTGGTCGGTCAGGCCCCAGACGTCGACACCGCCTTTGCGCGCATAGGCGGCCAGGGGCTCGGGCGCGAGGACGCCGTCGGAGACATTGGAGTGGCAGTGCAGATCGACTTTCAACATGGTAAGTACGCGCATTTTCCGGACGAGCAAACATTGTACGCCGCATTGGCGCGGGCGGCGACGCCGTCCGCTCCCGTTGCGCGCAATGGTAGAGTTGGCATTTTCCTCACTACATTAGGCCATGAAGACTGTCCACGGCAGCTGCCACTGCGGCGCGATCCGTTATGAAGCCGACCTCGACCTTGCCGCCGGCACCATCAAGTGCAATTGCTCGATCTGCACAAAGATGCGCTTCTGGGCCGTGCAGGTGCCGAGCAGCGCCTTTCGCCTGCTGGCAGGCGGCGAGGCGCTGAGCGAATACCGTTTTCACCTGAAACGCGACGGCCACTGTTTTTGCCGGCGTTGCGGCATCAATGTCTTCTCGACCGGCCATTCGGCGCGCCTCGGCGATTTTCATGCGATTACGGTGGCGAGCCTGGACGACGTACCGGTGGAAGAGCTGATTGCGGCGCCGGTACGCTATTTTGACGGGCGTAACGACGAATGGGAAATTCCGCCCGCGGAAATCCGCCATTTGTAACCTGCAAATATTCTTTGCATCCCTGGCCCGGGATGCAAATATTCTTTGCACAGCCACCAATATGAATATATGATCCATATACGTTTCGTATATGGAGAATACATCATGGGCATCGTGAATATCGACGAGGAACTGCACGATCAACTGCGCAAGGCCAGTGTTGTCGGCTGCCGCTCGATCAACGCGCAGGCGGCCTTCTGGATCCGCATCGGCATGCTGGCCGAAATGAACCCGACCGTGCCGTTCAATGAGCTCGTCGCACGCGAGCTGAGGGCCGCAGGCGTCGTGCCGCAATCCATCAGGGCCGCTTAGATGACCAAGCGCCCCGAGGAAATCGCCCTGCTGGCCGAATCGGGCCGTCTGCTGGCAGCCGTGTTCAGCCACCTCGACACCCTGGACCTGATCGGCATGTCGACCATGGAAGTCAACGACCGGGTCGAGCGCATGATCGTCGACACGTTGCGTGCGCGGCCCGCCAGCAAGGGCCAGTACGGGTACGCCTACGCGCTGAACTCCTCGCGCAACCAGGTCGTGTGCCACGGCGTGCCTTCCACCGACGAGCTTCTGCAAGACGGCGACATCGTCAACTTCGACATCACGCTGGAAAAGAACGGCTATATCGCCGACTCCAGCAAGACCTATCTGGTCGGCCAGGTGTCGACGCCGGCCAAGCGCCTGGTGCAGGTGACTTACGAGGCCATGTGGAAGGGAATCAAGGCGGTACGGCCGGGCGCGCGCCTGGGCGACGTCGGCCACGCGATCGAACGCCATGCGCGGCGCCACGGCTATTCGGTCGTGCGCGAATACTGCGGACACGGCATCGGCCGCGAGATGCACGAGCCGCCCCAGGTCCTGCATTGGGGCAAGCCGCAAACGGGATTGATGCTGCGCGAAGGCATGGTCTTCACCATCGAGCCCATGTTGAACCAGGGCCGCCACGCGGTGCGTACCGAGGACGACGGCTGGACCGTCGTCACCTGCGACGGTCAGCTGTCGGCGCAGTTCGAGCACACGGTCGCCGTTACCCGCCATGGGGTGCGCGTGCTGACCCTGCGCCCGGAAGAGCAGATGGCGACTTAAGGTTTGGCCAGGAAAGCCTCGATCAGCTGCGCCAATACGGCTGGCTGATCGTGGTGCACCATATGCCCCGCGTCGGGCACGATGTGCGGCTCGACCGACGCCATGTAGGCCAGGCGCCGATCGACTTCGGCGCGCATCTCTTCCTGCGGTCCCATCCAGCGCCACATCTCCGTCTGCGCCGCTTCGATCCAAAGCACGGGCGCCGTGATCCGCTTCCACATCGCGATCATCTGCTCCAGCTGGTAGAGCAAGGGCCCGCTCATCTTGTGCGCCGGATCGCCCAGGATTTCGTATTCGCCGGCATCGTTCTGCGCCGACCAGTGCTGGGCCAGGAAGGCCGCGCGCTCGCCAGGCAGGCGCGGATTGGTCTTCTGCAAGCGCCCCGCCACCTCTTCCAGGCTGGCGTAGCTGCGCATCACGGGCGGATTGCGCAGCTCTTCCAGCCACTTGGCGATGCGTTTCGGCGCCTGCTCGGGCTTCGCGCCCATCAGTCCGATGCCCTCTAAATTGATCAGCTTTTTGACACGTTCTGGACGCACGCCCGCATACATGCTGACGATGTTGCCGCCCATGCTGTGACCCAGCAGATTGACCGGTTCGTCCGGCGAATAGTGCTCGAGCAAGGCGTCGAGGTCGGCCACGTAGTCCGGGAACCAGTAGGTATCCGAATGGCTGCGCTCGGAGAGGCCGAAGCCGCGCCAATCGTTGGCGATCACGTGCCAGTCGCCTTGCAGGTGATCGACGACGAACTGGAAGGAGGCCGACATGTCCATCCAGCCATGCGACATGAACAGTTTCGGGGCGCCCTCGCGGCCCCAGTGGCGCACGTGGGTGCGCAAGCCGCGGATGGTGAGAAATTCGGAACGGGAAGGTGTCATGGCTGAGAGTGGGCGAAGAAAAAAAGTACGATCGTTCGGATTATACCCATGCCCTTGTATTCCTGCCGGCTATCCCCATTTTGGGCTGATCGCGACGACGTGTAACGGAAGGCGGACGCTAGGGCGTAAAATAGCCTTATTTCAACCCTTCCGCGAGCACATCCATGGCGATTTACCAGTTGGGCGAGCATGCCCCCGAGATCGATGCGTCGGCTTTCGTGGCCGATTCCGCCAACCTGATCGGCAAAGTGACCCTGGAGGCGAACGCCTCGGTGTGGTTCGGGGTCACGATTCGCGGCGACAACGAGCGCATCACGATCGGTGAAAACAGCAACGTCCAGGAAGGCACGGTGATGCACACCGACATGGGCTACCCGCTTACCCTCGGCAAGGGCGTGACGGTCGGCCACCAGGCGATGCTGCATGGCTGCACGGTGGGCGACGGCTCGCTGATCGGCATCCAGGCCGTGATCCTGAACGGCGCAAAGATCGGCAAAGGCTGCCTGGTCGGCGCCGGCGCCTTGGTAACCGAAGGAAAAGAGTTCCCGGATAACTCGCTGATACTGGGTTCGCCCGCGAAAGTGGTGCGAACGCTCACGGAAGAAGACCTGCTGCGCCTGCAAGGCAACGCCGCCAGTTACGTGGCGCGCGGCCAGCTGTTCAAGGCGCAGCTCAAGCAAATCGGATAGACAATGACGACAACGGACACCAAGGACACCCTGCAGAAATTCATCTTCGACAACGCCGCCGTGCGCGGCGAACTGGTCGAGATTTCCGACACCTGGCGCGAGATCCAGGCCCGCCACGGCTACCC
Source organism: Massilia sp. Mn16-1_5 (assembly GCF_004798585.1). Taxonomy (GTDB): domain Bacteria; phylum Pseudomonadota; class Gammaproteobacteria; order Burkholderiales; family Burkholderiaceae_D; genus Telluria. The sequence goes on along the minus strand of NZ_PPXQ01000006.1, from coordinate 103,629 downwards.
GAAAGCCGTGCGCTCGATGCTGGGCGAAATGGTGGCCGCCGCCGCCCTGCTGTCGGCCAACCTGAAGTTCAACGGCTCGATCGTGATGCAGATCCACGGCGACGGTCCGGTGCGCCTGATGGTGGTCGAGTGCGACGCCGAGCTGCGCATCCGCGCCACGGCCAAGCTGGCACCTGATGCCGAGGTGGCCGACGACGCCAGCCTGCGTGAGTTGCTGAATGCGACCGGCCACGGCCGCTTCGTGATCACGCTCGATCCGCTCGACAAAGTGCCGGGCCAGCAGCCCTACCAGGGCATCGTCCCGCTCGACGGCGAGAGCATGGCGACCGTCATCGAAAACTACATGCTGCGTTCCGAGCAGATGGACACGCGCCTGTGGCTGGCGGCCGACGACAAGGTCTCGCGCGGCCTGCTGCTGCAAAAGCTGCCGCGCCACAGCGGAAAGGACGACCAGACCGTCCAGGCTTCCGAAGAAGAAGACCTGGAAACCTGGAACCGCGCCGTCATGCTCGGCAGCACGCTGAAGCAGGAAGAGCTGCTCAGCACGGATATCGAAACCCTGCTGAACCGCCTGTTCTGGGAAGAGACGATTCGCGTGTTCGATCCGCAGCACCCGCAGTTCCACTGCAGCTGCACCCGCGAGAAGGTCGGCAACATGCTCAAGATGCTGGGCCAGCCGGAAGTCGAGTCGGCACTGGCGGACCTCGGCGAACTGGGCATCAACTGCGACTTCTGCGGCAAGCACTACGCCTTCGACAAGGTCGATTGCGCGCAGCTGTTCGCAACCACTACCACCGCCGACGCGCTGACGCCGGCTGCCGACGTAAAACACTAAACGAGAGACTGTCGACGATGCGTGACACGCCCCGCTCCGCCTTCCCCCACCTGCTGGCCTTGCCCACGCGCTGGATGGACAACGACAGCTACGGGCATGTCAACAACGTCAACTACTACAGCTTCTTCGACACCGCGGTCAATCGCTTCCTGATCGACCGCGGCGTGCTCGACATCCACCAGGACGAGGTCGTCGGCTTCGTGGTCGAGACCAGCTGCTCCTACTTCAGCTCGATCTCCTTCCCTGACCTGATCCATGTCGGCGTGCGCGTGGCCAAGCTCGGCAATTCGAGCGTGCGCTACGAACTGGCCCTGTTCCGCAACGACGAGCCCCTGCCCTCGGCAGCCGGGCATTTCGTGCACGTCTATGTCGATCGCCGCAGCAACAAGTCGGTGCCGATCCCGCAGGCCGTGCGGGACGTATTGGCGAGCCTGCAGAGTTCTTAAGCGCGCAGGTGCGCGATTTCCACCGAACCGTTCTCGTCGAAGATCGGTGAGCTCGACGCCAGGCGCACGGCTTCGTCGAAGTCGGCGGCGCCGATCACGCAATAACCCGACATCGCGCTGCTGCTGATCTTGGGACCGAGCAGCCGGCTCGGCACCTCGACGCTGCCATGGCTGAGGGCACCGCGATCCAGCAGCGCTCCTCCCAGTTCGCTGAACCACGCATCCCAGCGCGCCGGTTCATGCCGCGGACCTTCCGACTCCCCGATGGTCGCACCCCGAAACACGATCAGAAACCTGTCCATGCCGCTTCTCCCGTAGGCTGTGTGTACACACCCGACCGTAGCACAAGCCCTGCCGCGCTGACGCACGCTCGACTGTCCCGGATTTGAAACGGGGCACCGTGCTACAGCATTATTGGGGCGATGCTAAGCTGTTGCATTGTTGGCAGTGTTGTCATTTCCGCAAAACACTGCCTCTTACTACAGGAGAAATGCAATGCACATGGATACTGGAATCAGCACCGAAGACCGCGCGAAAATCGTCGAATCGCTCTCGACCGTCCTGGCCGATGCCTTCATGGTCTACCTGAAGACCCACAATTTCCACTGGAACGTCACCGGGCCGATGTTCTCGACCCTGCACGTGATGTTCGAGGAACAGTACACGGAACAGTGGAATGCGCTGGACGAGATCGCCGAGCGAATCCGCGCGCTGGGCCACTTTGCACCGGCCACCTCCAAGCGCTACGTCGAGCTGTCGAACATCTCGGAAGAGCCGGAAGTGCTGTCGGCCAAGGAAATGATCCGCCAGCTGGTCGACGGCAACGAAGTCCTGGTGCGCACGATGCGCGAAGCGGTCAAGGTCGCCGACGACCTGGACGACTTCCCGACCGCCGACATGCTGACCACCCGCATGGAAGTGCACGAGAAGAACGCCTGGATGCTGCGCTCCTTCCTCGAACAGGGCGCCGGATCGATGCAGGGCGAGGCTTCCTCGGACTGAGTTAGCCCCTGAAGGCTGCAACGAGAAGCAGCTTTTACGTAGCCGCGGCGCGGCGCGCGGACGCCAGCACCGGACGTGCGCGCGCCGGCGTCGGCGCCTGCACGACCGGGCGGCCGGCAAGGCGGAAGTGGGACACCAGCTGTTCCAGGTGCGCAGACTGCTCCTGCATGCTGGCCGCCGCTGCGGCCGCCTCTTCGACCAATGCGGCGTTCTGCTGGGTCGTCTGGTCCATCTGCAGGATCGCCTCGTTGACCTGGTCGATGCCGATGCTCTGCTCGCGGCTGGCGGCCGTGATCTCGGCCATGATGCTGGTCACGCGGGCGACACTGGCGACAACCTCGCCGATGGTGGCGCCGGCCTGCTGAACCAGGTTCGTTCCGGTGTCGACCTGTGCCACCGAATCCCCGATCAAGCCCTTGATTTCCTTGGCGGCCGTCGCCGAACGCTGCGCCAGGTTGCGCACTTCGCTGGCGACGACGGCGAAGCCGCGTCCCTGCTCGCCGGCGCGCGCCGCCTCCACCGCCGCGTTCAGGGCCAGGATATTAGTCTGGAACGCGATCGCATCGATGACGCCGATGATGTCCACGATCTTGCGCGAGGCCGAATCGATCGCGCCCATGGTGTCGACCACCTGGCCGACGATCTCGCCGCCGCGCGCCGCGACCTGCGAGGCATCCTGCGCCAGGCGGTTCGCCTGGGTTGCGCTCTCGGCGTTCTGGCGCACCGTCGCCGTCAACTCCTCCATCGAGGACGCGGTTTCCTCGAGCGCGCCGGCCTGCTGTTCGGTACGGCTCGACAGGTCGAGGTTGCCGCTGGCGATCTCGGTCGAGGCGCCGGCAATCGCGCGGGTGCCGTGCTGCACTTCGGAGACGACCTGCGTCAGGCCCTCGTTCATCGACTGCATCGCGCGCAGCAGGTCGCCGACCTCGTCGCCGCGCTGGCGCTCGAAGCGATGGGTCAGGTCGCCGCCGGCAACGGCTTCGGCTGCCTGCACCGCCTCCTGCAGCGGACGCGTGATCGAGCGCGTGATCGCCACCGCGGCCAGGGCGCCCAGCACCAGCATCAGGCCGTTGAGCAGCAGCGACAGGCTGGCGCGCCGTTCGTAGTCCGTGCGGATGGCCGCGGTCATCTGGTCGATGGTCGCACGCTGCAGGGCCAGCAGGTCCTGCAGGGCCGCCGAATAGGCTTGCGCCGCCGGCTCGAAGCCTTCCGTGTAGAGGCGCTCGGCGCCGGCCGCGTCGCCCGCCTTTTTCGCATCCATCACCTGCACTTTCAAGGCCTGGTATTTGGCGCGCAGCGATTTGATGTTCTCCAGCCTGCGCTTCTCGTCGTCCGAAGTCAGCAGCGGCTCGATCTGCTTGATCAGCTCGGTCGAGGTGCTCACGCTGTCGGCGATCGTCTTGGCGAACACGGTGCTGAGGGTGGTATCGGTGCTGCGCGCGATCAGCGAGGTGCGGGCGATCGCGGAATAGGTCATGGTATTCCAGCTGGAAGCAAGGCGTTCCTTGGTAAGCGGCACGGCCATCATTTCCTCGGTGGCCCGGGCGCTGGCACGGGCCGCGTACAGGGCCGACGTGGTGGCGATGGTGGCAAGGATCAGGATCAGCGCGAAGGCCAGCGTCAGCCGGGTGCCGATGCGCATGTGTTGGAAGAATCGGTTCATGGGTCTTTGTCTCGTTATGATTGCTTATTGAAACCCAGCGGTGGGCCGCTGTAGGACTTATCTTACGGAAACAAATATAACCCTAAGAAAAGTCAATACGCCATTTCTTGACGGAAATTCCAACACATCATGCGTTTTGGTTGCCAGTCCGCAACAAGGCAGAGGCGTAGCGACGGCGCAGCCTCTTGTCCTGCGTGCGCTTTCGCATTACATTAAAAGGCAACCATCTGGTTGCATATCACAAGAGCATACAAGGAGACGACACATGAATACCCAGACCGACCGTATCGAACGCAGCATCGACATCCGGGCGCCGCGCATGCGGGTCTGGCGCGCCCTCGCCGATGCCAGGGAATTCGGCAGCTGGTTCGGCGTCAATCTGCAGGGCCAGTCCTTCGTGGCCGGCGAGCGCGTGCGCGGACACATCACGCACCCGGGCTACGAACACCTGCAGTTCGAGGCACGCGTCGAACGCATCGAGCCGGAACGGCTACTGTCGTTCTACTGGCACCCGTATGCGATCGATCCGGCCGTCGACTATGCGCAGGAAGAGCCGACCCTGGTGTGCTTCACGCTGGAAGACGGGCCGAACGGCGGAACCCGGCTGACGGTCGTCGAATCCGGTTTCGACAAGGTGCCGGCGGCACGCCGCCTGGAAGCCTTCCGCATGAACAGCCAGGGCTGGGATGCGCAGGTCGGCAACATCGCACGCCATGTCGGCGGATAAGAATCTGGCCGGCGTCTTCGCGGCGCTGGGCGACCCGACCCGGCTGCACCTGGTCTCCCTGCTCTGCGCCGGCGGCCTGTTCTCGATCGCCCAGCTCACCAGCGGCACCGAGCTCACCCGCCAGGCGGTCACCAAGCACCTGCAGGTGCTGTCCGATGCCGGACTGGTGCGCGATCTGAAAATCGGGCGCGAGCGGCGCTGGCAGCTGGCGCCCGAGCGCATCGACGAAGCGCGGCAGAGCCTCGATGCGATCGGGCGCCAGTGGGAAAGCGCGCTCGGCCGGCTCAAGGATTTCGTCGAATCCGGCGGGGCCGATGGCGGCACCTGATCGTCAGGCTTGCGGCAGGATGTAGTCGAACTCGTAGAAGTGCTTGCGCTCCTCGATGCGGATGCGCATGTTGCCCGAGATGCCCGCCAGCTCGCCGGTCCCCGAGTCCGGCACGACCGTGATCGACAGCGACTGCGCGCCGCGCGCCATGGTCCCGGTGTGCTGGACCACGAAGCTGCCGCTACGGCCCTGCAGGGTGCCGGTCACGCGCTCGATGGCGACGTAGCCGGCCGAGCCCTCGGTGGTCGTCATCGCCGACAGCATCTCCCCGACGCCCTTGCCTTCGAGTTCGCCGTGGTACTGCTTGTCGATCGCCATGCGGCCGGTCGTGACGCCGTCACGCACCTCGGGTTGACCCTGCGGAGTGACGGTCACATCGAATGGTCCTGCGACATGTTGCTGGCTCATGATCGGCTTCCTTGTGGGTGAAGAGATAGCGAACATTCTAGGACAATCCGGCCGGCTTGCGTTCACCTGTCGCAACTCGATGTAGGGGTGGTCGAGGCCAATGGCCTCGACCACGGTTTCACCGGCCGGCTCCGCCCGTGCGTGCGCGTCACGGCAACGTGTGCGCCGTCCACGCGTTCAACGCACGGTCGACATGACGCGGCAGGTATGCGGAGTAGATTAGTGCGCCGCGCCCGGCATGTACAAATCGATCACCTTCATGATCGCCAGCGTCGTCGACATGCTCATCTCGCCGCTGGCAAAAGCCTGGCGCAGTTCGAGCTGGGGGATGCCGGCCGCGGCGGCCAGGTGGGTCGTGCCTTCGGCGCGCGCGGCGGCTGCAAAGGCCTCCATCAACACGCCGCCATCGCCGCTCTCGAAAGCGGCGGCCAGGTAGGCGGCCAGGGCCTCGAGCGTGGCCAGCTGCGCTGCGGGGTCGAGCGTCATGGGTTCAGTGCGTGACGGGCGGGTGCTCGCCCTTGCCGGCTTTCGGCGGCGGCGGTGGCGGCGGGACCGTCATCGATTCGACGGGCTTTTCGTTCTTGCGCAGCACCTGCACGAAGATTTCGTTCTGCTTGATCATGCCCAGTTCCAGGCGCGCGCGTTCCTCGACGGAGCCGAGGCCTTCGCGCAGGTCGCGCACTTCGGATTCGAGCTTGGCGTTGCGGGCCCTGAGCCCGTCGGTATGCGCTTGCGCCTTTTCGACCTGGTCGGTCAGGTCGGCGACGGTCAGCATGCCGCCTTTCCCGAGCCACAGCGGGTATTGGATCAACAGCAGCAGTGCGGCGAGAACGAGGGTGATGATGCGCATGTGGAGCAGTAAGGGAACGCGGGCCGCGCCACGATGGCGGACCCGCGCGGGTACGACAGATTACTTCAGATTGTAGAAGGCGTCACGGCCAGGATAGCTGGCGACGTCGCCGAGGTCTTCCTCGATGCGCAGCAGCTGGTTGTACTTGGCCATGCGGTCTGAACGCGACATCGAACCGGTCTTGATCTGCAGGGCGTTCAGGCCCACGGCGATGTCGGCGATGGTCGAGTCTTCGGTCTCGCCCGAACGGTGCGAGATCACGGCGGTGTAGCCGGCGCGCTTGGCCATCTCGATGGCGGCGAAGGTCTCGGTCAGGGTACCGATCTGGTTGATCTTGATGAGGATCGAGTTGCCGATGCCCTTCTGGATGCCCTCTTTGAGGATCTTGGTGTTGGTGACGAACAGGTCGTCGCCCACCAGCTGCACGCGCTTGCCCAGGGCGGCGGTGAGCGTGGCCCAGCCTTCCCAGTCGCCCTCGTGCATCGCGTCCTCGATCGAGATGATCGGGTACTTGTCGCACCAGGTCGCGAGCATGTTGGTGAAGTCGGTCGCGCTCAGCTCCAGGCCTTCGCCTTCCAGGTGGTACTTGCCGTCCTTGTAGAACTCGCTGGCGGCGCAATCGAGGCCGATGGCGATGTCCTTGCCGGCTTCATAGCCCGCGTCTTCGATCGCCTGCATGATCAGCTTGATCGCGTCCTCATGGCTCGCCACGGATGGAGCGAAACCGCCTTCGTCGCCGACCGCGGTCGACAGGCCCTTCGAATGCAGGATCTTCTTCAGCGTGTGGAAGACTTCGGCGCCGTAGCGGATCGCTTCCTTGAAGCTCGGTGCGCCGACCGGGATGATCATGAATTCCTGGATGTCCAGGTTGTTGTCGGCGTGCGCGCCGCCGTTGATGACGTTCATCATCGGCACCGGCATCTGCATCGCGCCCGAACCGCCGAAGTAGCGGTACAGCGGCAGGCCCGCTTCTTCAGCGGCGGCCTTGGCGACGGCCATCGAGACGGCCAGCATCGCGTTGGCGCCCAGGCGGCTCTTGTTCTCGGTGCCGTCCAGGTCGATCAGGGTGCGGTCGAGGAAGGCCTGTTCGTTGGCGTCCAGGCCCATGATGGCTTCGCTGATCTCGGTGTTGATGTTCTCGCAGGCTTGCAGCACGCCCTTGCCGAAGTAACGCTTCGGATCGCCGTCGCGCAGTTCGATCGCTTCGCGCGAACCGGTCGACGCGCCCGACGGCACGGCGGCACGGCCCATCACGCCGGATTCCAGCAGGACGTCGCATTCGACGGTCGGATTGCCGCGCGAGTCAATGATCTCGCGGCCGATGATATCAACGATAGCACTCATGTTTACATCTCCAAAGGGTAAAAATCGTGTCGCACATGAAAGACGAGGCGCCAATGGGGGCGCCTCGTCTTCATGCTTCATTAGCTCAACAGTATTATGCCTTGAAGTCCGTCTCAAGGAAGCCCGCACGTTTGACCACGCGGTCGATCTCGACCAGGGTCGTGAGCAGTTCCTTCATGCGGCCCAGCGGCACCGCGTTCGGGCCGTCGGACAGCGCGTTCTTCGGATCCGGGTGGGTTTCCATGAACAGGCCGGCGATACCGGCGGCCACCGCGGCGCGCGACAGGACCGGGATGTGCTCGCGCTGGCCGCCCGAGGACGTGCCCTGCCCGCCCGGCAGCTGCACCGAGTGGGTCGCGTCGAAGACCACCGGGCAGTTCGATTCGCGCATGATGGCGAGCGAACGCATGTCGGAGACCAGGTTGTTGTAGCCGAAGGAGGCACCGCGTTCGCAGGCCATGAAGTTGTCTTCGTTCAGGCCGGCGGCGCGTGCCGCATTGCGTGCCTTGTCGATCACGTTCTTCATGTCGCCCGGGGCCAGGAACTGGCCCTTCTTGATGTTCACCGGCAGGCCCGAACGGGCGCAGGCGTTGATGAAATCGGTCTGGCGGCACAGGAAGGCCGGGGTCTGCAGGACGTCGACGACGCTCGACACTTCCGGAATCTCTTCCTCGGTGTGGACGTCGGTCAGCACCGGCACGCCGATAGTCTTCTTGACATCGGCGAGGATCTCCAGGCCCTTCTCGCGGCCAGGGCCGCGGAAGGAGGTGCCCGACGAGCGGTTCGCCTTGTCGAAGGACGATTTGTAGATGAACGGGATGCCGAGTGCCGAGGTGATTTCCTTCAGCGTGCCGGCGGTGTCGAGCGCCATCTGGCGCGATTCGATCACGCAGGTACCGGCGATCAGGAAGATCGGCTGGTCCTGGCCTACTTCAAAGCCGCAAAGCTTCATGCTGCGTCTCCTTGCAAAGCGGATGGCGCGTTCGCGGCAGTCTTGGCGTTGGCCGACTGGTGCGCGAGCGCAGCCTGGATGAACGACGTGAACAGCGGGTGGCCGCTGCGCGGGGTCGACTTGAATTCAGGGTGGAACTGCACGCCCATGTACCACGGGTGCGAATTCGGACCGGTGCGCGGGAGTTCCATGATTTCGCACAGGTCTTCGTTCGGGGTGCGCGCCGCGACGACCATGCCGGCCGCTTCCACCTTCGGCAGGTAGAAGTTGTTGGCTTCGTAGCGGTGGCGGTGGCGTTCGGTCACGACGCTGCCGTAGATCTCGGCGGCCAGCGTCTCCGGCTTGACCGCGCAGGTCTGCGCGCCCAGGCGCATGGTGCCGCCCAGGTCCGAGTTCTCGTCGCGCTTTTCCACTTTACCGTCGTGGTTCTGCCACTCGTTGATCAGGGCGACGACCGGCTGGTCGGTCTCGAGATCGAATTCGGTGGAGTTCGCGTTCGGCAGACCGGCCATGTGGCGCGCATATTCGATCAGCGCGACCTGCATGCCCAGGCAGATGCCGAGATACGGGATCTTGTTTTCGCGGGCATAGCGCGCGGCCATGATCTTGCCTTCCACGCCGCGCTTGCCGAAGCCGCCCGGAACCAGGATGGCGTCGTATTTCGCCAGGTCGTCGCAGCCCTTGGCTTCGATCTCTTCCGAATCCAGGTACTCGATGTTGACGCGGCTCTCGGTGTGGATGCCGGCGTGGCGCAGCGCCTCGGTCAGCGACTTGTACGATTCCGTCAGGTCGACGTACTTGCCGACCATGCCGATGGTGACTTCGCGCTTCGGGTTTTCCAGCGTGTGGATCAGCTTGGCCCACATCGACAGGTCGGCCGGCGGCGCCTGCAGGTCGAGCGCGTCGAGGATGATGTCGTCCAGGCCCTGCTCGTTCAGCACGGCCGGCACCTTGTAGATGGTGTCGACGTCCCAGACCGAGATCACGGCCTGCTCTTCGACGTTGGCGAACAGCGAAATCTTGGCGCGCTCGTCGTCCGGAATGCGGCGGTCGGCGCGGCACAGCAGCGCGTTCGGCGAGATGCCGATCTCGCGCAGCTTCTGCACGCTGTGCTGGGTCGGTTTCGTCTTCAGCTCGCCGGCCGAGGCGATATACGGGACCAGGGTCAGGTGCACGAAGGCGGTCGACTTGCGGCCGGCGCGCAGCGACAGCTGGCGCGCGGCTTCGAGGAAGGGCAGCGACTCGATGTCGCCGACGGTGCCGCCGATCTCGACCAGCGCCACGTCCACGCCTTCGGCGCCGCGGCGGATGTAGTCCTGGATCTCGTTGGTGATGTGCGGGATCACCTGCACGGTCTTGCCGAGGTACTCGCCACGGCGCTCCTTGCGGATCACCGATTCGTAGATCTGGCCGGTGGTGAAGTTGTTCACCTTCTTCATGCGGGTGCTGATGAAGCGCTCGTAGTGGCCCAGGTCGAGGTCGGTCTCGGCGCCGTCGTCGGTCACGAAGACTTCGCCGTGCTGCATCGGGCTCATCGTGCCCGGATCCACGTTAATGTAGGGATCGAGCTTGAGCATGGTGACTTTGAGGCCACGCGATTCGAGGATCGCGGCAAGGGAGGCGGCCGCAATCCCCTTGCCCAGGGAAGACACGACGCCGCCAGTGACGAATACAAATTTGGTCATTGTGCTGAAGGTGCCGAACGGCACGCGCGGGAAATTGAAATTATACCTTAAACGAGCGCAAACATTGTCATGACAAGTCTGGCGCCGGATTGACGCGGCCGTTTTATCCGCCCCTATAGCGGTGGTGGGCACATGAACTGTTTCGTAAAGACAACACGCATGCGCCACAATCGGCTTCACGTTCAACATATATCCTACGGGCAATTGCAATTGTCGCGAGACAAGCTTACATTCGTCCTTCTCTTATTTGTATAGTCAGGATCGGAATGGGCTTTTTTAACAACCTCAATATCGGCAAGCGCCTCGCCGCCGGTTTCGCACTGACCCTGGCCATGGTGATCCTGATCGCCTCGGTCGGCATCGCGCGCCTCAACAGCGGCGCCGCCAGCACGGCGGAAGTCCTGGCCGAACCGCTGGCCAAGGAACGCATGATCACCGAGTGGTACATGCAGGTCTTCGCGGCGGTACGCCGGACGGCCGCCATCGTCAAGAGCAGCGATGCCTCCCTCGGCGCCTACTTCAAGGAAGACGCGTCCCAGACCGGCAAGCGCTCGGCCGAGCTGCTCAAGCAGATCGAGCCCCTGATCGAAGGCGCCGAAGAGAAAGCCCTGTTCGACAAGATCACCGAGCAGCGCAAGGCCTATTCGAGCGCGCGCGACGAAGCCGTCAAGGCCAAGGCCGTGGGCGACGAAGCGCTGGCCGCGAAGATCCTCGACGAACGTTTCACCCCGACCGCCAAGGCCTACCAGGAATCGATGCAGCAACTGGTCGCCATGCAGGCCGCGAACATTTCGGCAACGGCGCGTACCATCGGCGAACGCGCCGACAGCAGCGAGACCCTGCTTGCCACGCTGGCGGCCTTCTCGGTCCTGCTCGGCGCCCTCTCCTCCTGGTTCCTGACGCGCGGCATCGTGCGTCCGATCCGCGAAGCAGTCAGCCTGGCCGAAACCGTGGCCAGCGGCGACCTCACGCACCGGATCGACGCCACCACGAAAGATGAAACCGGCGCCCTGCTGCGCGCCCTGCGCCACATGAACGACAGCCTGGTGAAAATCGTCAGCGAAGTGCGCAGCGGTACCGACACCATCAGCGGCGCCTCCAGCGAAATCGCCGCCGGTAACATGGACCTGTCCTCGCGCACCGAACAGCAAGCCGCCTCGTTAGAGGAGACGGCTGCATCGATGGAGCAGATCACCGGCACCGTGCGCCAGAACGCGGACAATGCGCGCCAGGCCAACCAGCTGGCGATCACGGCCTCGAACGTCGCCGTCGAAGGCGGCAGCGTCGTCAGCCAGGTCATCACGACGATGGGCTCGATCAACGAGTCCTCGCGCAAGATCGTCGACATCATCGGCGTCATCGACGGCATCGCCTTCCAGACCAACATCCTGGCATTGAACGCGGCCGTCGAAGCGGCGCGCGCCGGCGAACAGGGCCGCGGCTTCGCGGTCGTGGCTTCCGAAGTGCGTACGCTCGCCCAGCGCTCGGCCGCGGCAGCCAAGGAGATCAAGGAACTGATCGGCAATTCGGTCGAGAAGGTCGATGCCGGCGCCAAGCTGGTCGACCAGGCCGGCGCCACGATGGAGCAGGTGGTGGAATCGATTCGCCGCGTGACCGACATCATGGCCGAGATCACGCATGCGACCCAGGAGCAAAGCACCGGCATCGAACAGGTGAACATCACGATCGGCGAGATGGACGAGACCACCCAGCAGAACGCGGCCCTGGTCGAGGAATCGGCGGCGGCGGCGGGCGCGATGCAGGAACAGGCTGCCAAGCTGGCGCAAGTCGTGGGTGTGTTCAAGCTCGACGCGCAAGCGGTCGTCGTGCCGAAAGCGGCGCCGGCGCGTGCGGTCGTGGCGCTGTCGAAGAAGCCTGCCGTTACGAAGGCGCCGGTAAATCCTGCGCCGCGCGCCAAGGCGGCAGCAACGGAGCACGAGTGGGAAGAGTTCTGATCGCGGTGTAAGTCGCAATCGATGAAGGCCGCCCGCATGTCGGGCGGTTTTTTTTGCGCCGCGGGTTTGCGAATGTTGATACCGCGTGGGCACAGAGTGCCCACCCTACGATTCATGGCTGCTCGTAGGGTGGGCACTCCGTGCCCACGCGGTATCACCGCACGCACACCAGCGCCTTCTCCACAAACAAAAACGCCGGCATCAGGCCGGCGCTTTCGCTACAACCCTACTACCTTACTTCTTCTGGCCCGGCTTCAGCAGATCCAGCAGGATCGCCGTTTCCGCCTGAATGAACGAACGCACGGTCGGCTTGAAGTCAGGCGCCCACTGCGGCGAGTGCGTGCCTGGCGGGTACTTGCCGGCCTTGCGCGCATCGGCCAGCTTCTTCGGCTCGACGGCGCCGACGTGCAGCAGCACGGCCTTGACGCCGGCCTGGCCGTAGTTCGCGAAGTCTTCCGAGGTCATCTTGGCAGGCATCTCGACCACCTTGTCGGCACCCAGCGCGCCCTGCACTGCCGTGACGGCGCGTGCGGTCAGTTCCGGATCGTTGTAGACCGAGTCGGCGCCCGGCACGATGTCCACTTGCGGCTTCTTCGGCGCGCCGGCGGCCTGGGCTTCGCCCTCGACTTCGCGCACGATGCTGGCCAGCACGCGCTGGCGCACTTCCGGCTTGAAGGTGCGCACGGTCAGCTGCAGCTTGACCTGGTCCGGCACGATGTTGGCCTGGGTGCCGCCGTGGATGCTGCCGACGGTGATGACGACCGGGTCGGCCGGGTTGTTTTCGCGCGAGATCAGGGTCTGCAGCGCCATCACGACGCGTGCCGACATGACGACCGGGTCGCGGGTTTCCTGTGGCGTGGCGCCGTGGCCGCCCTGGCCGTGGATGGTGATGGTGACGGTGTCGGCCGACGCGCGGAAGTGGCCGGCATGCCAGCCGACCTGGCCCGCCGGCAGCGTGCCTTCGTCGTGCATCGAGATCGCGTAGTCAGGCTTCGGGAAGCGCTTGAACAGGCCATCCTTAAGCATCGCTTCGGAACCCTTCAGCGGCTCTTCGGCCGGCTGGCCGACCAGCATCAGGGTGCCGCTCCAGGCCTTGCGGTTTTCAGCCAGCAGCTTGGCGGTGGCATACCAGGCCGACATGTGGACGTCGTGGCCGCAGGCGTGCATGGTCGGGACGGTCTCGCCGGCCGCGTTCTTGGCGGTGGCGGTGCTGGCGAACGGCAGGCCGGTCTTTTCCTGCACCGGCAGCGCGTCGAGTTCGGTGCGCAGCATGGCGATCGGGCCCGGGCCGTTCTTCAGGATGGCGACGATGCCGGTGCCGCCGACGCCGGTGGTGACTTCAAAGCCCAGCGCCTTCACGCGCTCGGCCAGCTTTTTCGCGGTCTGGACTTCGTTGAAGGCCAGCTCGGGATTGCGGTGCAGGTCCTGGTAGAGCGCTTCGATGGTCGGGTAGTCCTTGTCCAGCTGGGCCGTGAATTCAGGTGGCAGGGCCGCTGCGTGGGCGCTACCGGCAGTGATGACGCCGGCCAGCAGGAGGTGTTTCAGAAGGCGGTTGGATGGTTTCATGGTCTTCACAAAAAGAGCGCCACCAGGACGCGGGGAAAAGTGAAATCTACTTCAGATTTCAAAGGTTCAGGAGCGTAACAGTTCAAATTCTCTAAAGCAATATTTAACAATTAACGTGGTACGACTATCAGCAAAAGTGTCGTAAAAATTTCCCTACATCACTTTTTTATGGATTTCCCCATGGAAACCACCGTAAAATCCGCATCCTCCATGCGTGTGTTGACGCTGCCTTTTCCGCCGTCCGCGTTCCTGGCCGCCACGCCTTCTACTTCCCCTACGACAAGGAAAGCTGTAATGGGTTTCATCTCGAATATCAAAATCGGCAAGCGCCTCGGACTCGGCTTCGCGCTGATCCTGGCCATGACCGTGCTGATCGCGCTCGCCGGCGTATGGCGACTCAACGAGGTGGCCGGTGCCACCCGTAACATGATGGCAGCTCCGCTCACGAAGGAGCGCCTGATTACCGACTGGTACAGCCTGAACTTCGCCTCGATCCGCCGTACCGCCGCGATCGTCAAGAGCACCGACCCGGCGCTCGGCCCCTATTTCAAGGAAGACTCGGCCGCATCGGTCAAGAAAGCCGCCGAGCTGCTCAAACAGATCGAGCCGCTGATCGACGGCGACGCCGAGAAGGCCCTGTTCGCGAAGATCCTCGAGCAGCGCAAGGCCTACAGCGCCTCGCGCGACGGCGCCGTCAAGGCCAAGGCCGACGGCAACGAAGAAGAGGCGGCACGCCTGCTGGAAGAGAAGTTCACCCCGGCCGCCAAGCTGTACCAGGAACTGCTGCAGGAGCTGGTCGTCATGCAGCGCTCGAGCATCGACAGCACCGCCAAGGCGATCGACGCCACGGCCGCCCGCGCCAGCACCAACATCACGCTGCTGACCGCCGGCGCCGTCCTGCTCGGCGCGATCCTGTCCTGGCTGCTCACCACCGGCATCACCCGTCCGATCCGCGACGCCGTGGAACTGGCCGAGACCGTGGCCGCCGGCGACCTGACCCGCACCATCGATGCCACCACGAAGGACGAAACCGGCGCCCTGCTGCGCGCCCTGCGCCACATGAACGACAGCCTGGTCAAGATCGTGTCCCAGGTGCGCAACGGCACCGACACCATCGCCACCGGTTCGGCCGAAATCTCGGCCGGTAACCTCGATCTGTCGGCCCGTACCGAACAGCAGGCCGGCGCGCTGGAAGAAACCGCCGCCTCGATGGAAGAACTGACCACCACCGTGCGCCAGAACGCCGACAACGCACGCCAGGCCAACCAGCTCTCGATCGCCGCGTCCGAAGTGGCGGCGCAAGGCGGCGCCGTGGTCGGCCAGGTCATCACGACCATGGGCTCGATCAACGAATCCTCGCGCAAGATCGTCGACATCATCGGCGTCATCGACGGCATCGCCTTCCAGACCAACATCCTGGCGCTGAATGCGGCAGTGGAAGCGGCGCGCGCCGGCGAACAGGGCCGCGGCTTCGCGGTCGTGGCTTCCGAAGTGCGTACCCTGGCCCAGCGCTCGGCCGCTGCGGCGAAAGAGATCAAGGCCCTGATCGGCGACTCGGTCGACAAGGTCGACGTCGGCGCCAAGCTGGTCGACCAGGCCGGCGCGACGATGGAACAAGTGGTGTCCTCGATCCGCCGCGTCACCGACATCATGGCCGAGATCACCCACGCCAGCCAGGAACAGACCGGCGGCATCGAGCAGGTCAATTCGGCCATCGGCCAGATGGACCAGGTCACCCAGCAGAACGCCGCCCTGGTCGAGGAAGCCGCCGCGGCAGCCGCTTCGATGCAGGACCAGGCCGCGCAGCTGGCGCAGGTCGTGGGTGTGTTCAAGCTGGCCGGCCAGGCAGCGGCGGCACCAGTGGCCCCAGCGGCACCGGCTAAGGCGGCCCCTGCCCTGGCCCGTCCGACCCCGGCCGTGCGCGTGGCCAAGGCCGCGCCGGCCAAGGCAAAGGCACGCGTCGACGCCGACGAATGGGAAACCTTCTAAACGGCTGAGCAAGCCCCGCTACTGACCGCCCGCCTCGCCGGGCGGTTTTTTTTTGCCTGCCTGGAACGGCAGGCAGTATCGAAGCGACATCTCGCGTATTGTTCCATCAAGTTTCGTGACCAGCTTGACCACGCTTTGAAGCCTGGGCGCGACATCGAGGCATGCACGTCTTGACGCTCACTCGTTGCTGGGGCAGAGTTGCGCCATGGCACTATCCATAGTGCGTACTTGTCCTCTTCCATGCCCATCGACTTCCAAGCTCCCCCGACCGCACAAATTCAAACCGCCAGCCCGGCCTCTTTCGACGAACAGTACGAGAAAGCGCGCACGCTCGCCAACAGCGGCCAGCCGGCGCTGGCCCTGGCCGCCTACAACGCCCTGCTCGCGCAATCGCCCGGCAACGTCGACGTGCTGCTCGGGCGCGGCATCGTTTACACGCGCATGGAGCGCTGGAGCGAGGCGCAGGCCGATCTCGACGCCGCGGCCAAGGCCTCGCCCGGTTACGCCGACGTCTGGCTCGCGCTGGGCAACCTGCACCGCCGCGCCGGCCGCACGGCCGAAGCGCGCGCGGCTCTCGAGAAGGCCCGCGCGCTGGGCGCGAACGGCGCCGAGATCGATGCAGCCATCGCTGCGCTGGAACCGCGTCCTGAACCGCAGCTGCAGCCGCGCGCCGGCAATCCGGAAGCGGCGCTCGCCGCCGGCTATACCTGGGCCGCCAGCCTGTCGGGCAGCTGGACCGACGTCGGATCAAGCCCGCGCTGGAACGACCAGACTGCCAGCGTGCGCCACTACATGAAGGGCGGCTCGATCGGCTTCGAGACGCTGCGCGCGCACCGCTTCGACCAGACGGGCCACGCCTGGGCGCTGGACGCCTACGCCGACCTGTGGAACGGCGCCTACGCCAACATCCGCTACCAGCGCGCCCCGAGTGCGCGCCTGTTCCCGGCGAACTCGGGCCGCATCGAGGTCTACCAGTCGCTCGGGAATGGCTGGGAAGCCTCGCTCGCCGACGACGTGCTGGGCTTCGATTCGCGCGTGAACATCTACGGCTTCGGCCTCGGCAAGTACGTGGGCAACTGGTATGTCCAGCTGCGCCACCAGGCCATCGTGTCGGAAGGCTCGCACAGCAACGGCCAGCGCCTGCTGGTGCGCTACTACTATGCGGGCGACGCCGACAGTTACCTGGAGGCGACCGCGAACAGCGGCCGCAGCGACGATCCCCTGTCGCTGTCGGGCGGGCGTGCCCGTTCGGGCGGCGGCAGCGTCACCTGGGTACGCTACTGGTCGGACAACTGGGGCAGCAAGGTCGGCGCCAGCTTCTCGCGCGGCGCCAACGATGTGCGTGAGCGCGGCATCTCCGTTGGGCTGTACCGCCGATGGTAATGCCGGACCGTCTGCGCGCGGCAGCGGAGCGCCTTGCGCGCGCGTTCGCCTTTTCCTTCGGTGCGCTTCCGGCCCTGGTGCTGGCCTGGCTCTGCCTGCGTATCGGCGAAGCGGTCCATGCCAGTGCCGCCGGCGTGCCGCAGGCCACCCTGTTCGGCGCCGGCCTCGGCAACGACCTGCTGTCGCTGCTGCGCTTCGGTTTCGTGTTCCTGCTCGGCGCCCTGCCCCTGGCCCTGATTCCTTCGCTGCGTTGGCGCACGCTCGCGCTTGGCCTGGTCTGGAGCGCGCTGCTGTTCGCGCATGCCGCGCTGCTGCAATACCACTGGATCTCGGGCGTGCCACTCGGCGCCGACCTGTTCGCGTATTCGGGCAAGGAAGTCGCGGCGACCGTCGCCGGCGGCTGGTCGCTCAGCCCCCTGCTCGGCATCGCCCTGCTGGCGGCGCTGGCCGTGTTGTGGACCATGCTGTCGCTGAGCGTGCGCGCCTGGTGGCCGCGCGCCGGCACCGGCACGGTCTATATCGCGCTGGCCCTCAGCCTGCTCGCCTTCCTTCTCGCGCCGCAGCGCTTCGCGCCGCCGGTCGCGCATACCGACGCCGACCTGGCGTATTTGTCCAACAAGACCGCCTTCTTCATCGACAGCAACCTGGCCCGCCTGCGCAACCCGGAAGACGAGGCCGCGACCCCGCGCGTCAAGGCGCAGGCGCCGTGGTCGGGACCTGATCCACGCTACCCCTTCCTGCACGCCGAGCGCACGCCCGACACCCTCGGTCCGCTGTTCAACGTGCGCGCCGACGCGCCGCCGCCGAACCTGGTCTTCATCATCGTCGAAGGCCTGGGCCGCAGCTTCTCTGGCCCGGGTGCGCGCCTGGGCAGCTTCACGCCCTTCCTCGACGAGCTGGCGGGACGCAGCCTGTACTTCGAAAACTTCCTGTCCGGCCAGGGCCGCACCTTCGGCGTGCTGACCACGGTCTTCGGCTCGCTCCCCTTCGGCGAGAGCGGCCTGGCTGCGCTGGGCGACAAGCTGCCGCGGCACGATTCCCTGCTGTCGGTGCTGAAAGCCCAGGATTACCGCCTGCGCTTCTATTCCGGCTCGAACCTGGAGTTCGACAACGAAGGCCTGTTCCTGCGCCGCCAGGGCGTCGACCAGCTGGTGAGCGAGCAGGATTTCAAGCCGCCCTACCAGCGCAGCAACGACTGGGGCTACGCCGACCGCGACCTGATGGAGATGACGCTGGCGCGCGAAGCGCAGGCGCCGGCGGGTCCCTTCGTCGGCATCATCCAGACAACCAGCATGCACAGCCCC
The DNA here is from genome assembly GCF_004798585.1 of Massilia sp. Mn16-1_5. Lineage (GTDB taxonomy): Bacteria > Pseudomonadota > Gammaproteobacteria > Burkholderiales > Burkholderiaceae_D > Telluria. The sequence goes on along the minus strand of NZ_PPXQ01000006.1, from coordinate 85,192 downwards.
TTCACCTTCCCGGGCAAGGACGATTACCTGCGCCGCGTCGACGAACGCATGCGCGCCCTGAAGCTGGCGGACAATCCGGTGTACCGCAACGGCCGCGACATCTTCGCCAGCATCCTGTACACGGACGACGCGCTGCGCATGTACTTCGAGCGCGCTTCCAAACTGCCGGGTTTCGGGAACACGGTCTTCGTCATCACCGGCGACCACCGCCTGCCCGAGCTGCCGATGGACACCCGCATCGAGCGCTACCACGTGCCGCTGATCGTGTATTCGCCTTTGTTGAAAGGCCCGCGCAGCATCCGTTCGGTGTCCTCGCAGTTCGACATCGCGCCTTCGCTGCTGGCCTTCCTCTCGAACGGCTACGGCCTGAAGTCGCCGCGTGACGTGACCTGGGTCGGCACCGGCCTGGACACCGAGGAATCCTTCCGCAACCTGCACGCGATTCCGCTGAAGCAGACCAAGAGCGAGATGAGCGACTTCGTCTCCGGCACCGCCTACCTGGCGCAAGGCCAGCTCTACACGCTGGGCGACGGCATGCAAACGGACCATAACAAGGATCCCGAGGCATTGGCGCGTGCCCAGGCCCAGTTCCGCGCCTTTTTGAAAGCGAACGGCACGGCCGGACGCAGCGCCGCGCTGGCGCCGCAGGCACAGGGACAGGCGAAGCTGGCGGCCTATGGCGGCGAACGCACCCTGCGCGGCGTGGCGCTGGCCGCGATGGCGGGCGACATCGGCGTGACCGGCGTGCGCCGCGCGACCGGTCCCGCAATCGCGTTCCAGGCGACCTTCACCAACCACGCCGCGACCCGCTCGCCGCCATTCGTGCCGCTCTTCGTCGTCGCCAACGAGCACGGCCTGGAGCTGGGCGAAACCGCGGCGCCGGCGCGCACGCTCGAACCCGGCGAATCGGCCACCGTCACCTGGCAGCCCGACCTGCGCAAGGTCGTCCCCGGCACCTATTTCGTCTCGGCCCTGCCTTCGCATCCGGAAACCGGGCGCTCGCTCGGCGTCGGCCAGTACCACGTGGAGGCCAAGCTGTGAAGCGACTGCTCGCCGCCCTGCTGCTCGCTTCGGCCTTCGCAGCCGCGCATGCCGAACCTACAGCGCCGCGCGCGATCTGGACCTGGGAAGAGGATTCGTACGCGATGCTCGAACAGCCGGCCGCCGCCGGCCGCGCGATCGATTTCCTGAAGTCGAAATCGATCGATACCGTCTTCCTGTATGCCGACGCCTTCGGCGGACGCAATCTCATCAAGGAACAGCCGCAGCTCTACAGGCGCCTGATCCGGCGCCTGCATGCCTCCGGCATGAAGGCCTACGCCCTGCTCGGCTCCGGCTACCTGCACACCGAACGCTACGTGCTGCCCAAGCACCGCGCCGAGGCCCTGGCCATGCTGCAGCGCGTCCTCGACTACAACAAGGCGGCTGCGCCCGAGGAACGCTTTGACGGCATCAACGTCGACATCGAGCCGCACATCCTGGCCGAATGGTCGACCCGCAAGATGGCGCTGCTGCGCGAGTTCGTGGAACTCTCAAGCGCGCTGATGGCGGCCAAGCAGGCCTCCGGCCAGGCCCTGCCGATCGGCCCCGCGATTCCGTTCTGGCTCGACGGCCTGAATGTGGAGTACAAGGGCGTAACGAAACCCGTCAGCCAGCACGTGCAGGACCTGTACGACTACGTCGCCCTGATGGACTACCGCGACCGCGCCCTGGGCGGCGACGGCATCGTCAGCCATGCGATGGACGAGCTGACCTACGCCGACAAGGTGGGCAAGCAGGTGCTGATCGGCGTCGAGACGCTGCCGAACGCGATCAAGAAGGTCTCGTTCGAGCACTTGCGGGAAGCGGACATGGAGCGCGAACTGGGGATCACCGCGAAGACGGTGGGCGGCATGAAGCCGTTCGGTGGCTTCGTGATTCACCACTATGGGCAGTACCGGAGGTGGCTGGGGCTGGACTGATCCTTACCCGATCGTCCTGCCGTGCCAGGCCGAAACCCGCCTTGTCGTAGTATTCCAGCATCTGCCGACTTTCTGCTGGAGCTGACTATGCTAAGAATGGGAACCGACCCCGCACTGATCGACAAACTGGGCGCCCTCGCCGCCCACGTGGTGGAAGAAGCTCTCGCTTCCGGATTGAGCTGGGACCAGGCCATCACCGCCTTCGGCATCGCCAGCAAGGCGATCGCCGCGCAGGCCGCCACCCAGGGCGTCGGCACGCTCGATCAATGCACGCAGCACGCGCAGGAGCGCCTGAAAGTCGGCATGGAGCAGGGTCCGGAGGTGCTCAAGGCCTGGCTGCGCTGAGCGGCGGACAGCGCGCCCGCCGCTTCCATCGCGACGGCGACTCAGTCCGTCACGACGTGCCACACATCCTTCATCTTGTCGCCCTTGCGCTCGCCCGCCTTGGTGTCCTTGGCGAACAGGTACAGCGGCTTGCCCTTGTAGGCCAGCTGCTTGCTGCCGTCGTCGCGCGTGACGACCGAGTATGGCTCCATGACCTTGACGTTGGCGGGCACCGGTGGCCACATCTTCGCGCACTCGCCGTTGCATGCGCTCTTGCCGGAGCCGGCGGTGTCCTTGTCGAAGGTATAGAGCGTCATGCCGGAGGCGTCGGCCAATACGCCGTCAGTCATTTTGGGGCCGGACTGCGCGAGCGCGCCGCCGCTTGATAACACGAGTACAGTGCCCAGTGCTGCGAGTACGGGGTGAATCGCTTTCATGGCTGTCTCCTGGTTGTGATGAAAAATGCATAGCAAGTATAGCGCCGCGTATTGACAGCACTCGAAAGCGTTGCCGAAAAAGCACGAATGCGCTCGAACAGGTGACAATCTGTGACTTTTTATCAACGTTTATCCACTACACTGACTGCCTGGATAAGGCTGAGGAGGCTGGATGGATACCAAGATGAAGTCGCGCCGCATCTGGCTGGCAAGCACGGTGGCCCTGTTGGCCGCTCTTCCCCTGGCGGGCGCGCTCGCCGCTCCCTTCGAGTCGAACCGCATCACGGTGCGCACCGAAGGTTCGGGACCCGACGTGGTCCTGATCCCCGGCCTGAACTCCTCGCCGCGCGCCTGGGCCTCGACGGTGGCCGCGCTGCCGGGTTACCGCTATCACCTGGTCCACGTGTCGGGCTTCGCCGGCCAGCCGGCGGGCGGCAACAAGGAAGGCACTGTGGCGGCCCCGGTCGCCGAGGAGATCGCCCGCTATATCCGGGAATCGAAGCTGCAGCAGCCCGCCGTTATCGGCCACTCGATGGGCGGCACCATCGGTATGATGCTGGCGAGCCGCCATCCGGACAGCTTGTCTCGCTTGATGGTGGTAGACATGTATCCATTCCTCGGCACTTTCTTCGCCGGTCCCGGCGCGGCGCCGGCCAGGGTCGAGGCGGTGGCCGACGGGGTCGTCGCCGGCATGCGCAGCGCGGCGCCCGAAGAACGCCGCAAACGCGCCAACGACACCATCGCCGGCATGGTAAATACCGAAGCGATGCGTGAGGGCGCGATCCAGGATTCGATGAGCAGCGACCCGGACGTGAGCATCCGCGCCTACCGCGAGCTGATCGTCACGAACCTGATTCCGGAGCTGCCGAAGATCGGCGTGCCGATGACGGTGCTGTATGTCCAGCCGAAGAACGTGCCGCTGCCGGCGGAACAGTTCGACGCCGTGTACAAGGCCGGCTATGCGCCTGTGAAAAACCTGAGCCTGAAGCGCATTTCCGACAGCGCCCACTTCATCATGTGGGACCAGCCGCAGCGCTTCCAGCAGGAAGTGAAGGCCTTCCTGCCTGCGCGCTGAGCAGAGGTGGACCTTCGATGATGCGACCAGCCACGACGCTGCTGTATTGTTCCCTTCTTTCGCTGCCGCTCCTCGCAAACGCCGCTGCGCCCGACGCCGGCAAGCCGCCCGCCGAACTCGATCGCTTCGTCGCCAAGGGTGAATCGATCCTGGCCTTCGAGGCGGCGGACCTGAATGGCGACGGCCTGCGCGACGTCGTGTTCATCGTCGAACCGCTGCAGGCGAACGACGGCGCCGAGGAGGAAGACGACGGTACACGCACGCTGAAGATCGCCATCCGTGCACCGGACGGCTCCCTCAACGTCGTAAAAGAGAGCAGCCGCGTCGTGCTGTGCAGGGGTTGCGGCGGCGCCTTCGGCGATCCCTTCGCCGGCTTATCGGCATCGAAAAATACGTTCTCGGTCAGCCATTACGGGGGCAGCGGCTGGCGCTGGTCGAATACCTACACCTTCAAGTACTCGAAACGGGATGCGAGCTGGCAGCTTGTCCAGGTCGACGAATCCTCCTTCCATGCGTCCGAACCGGAGAAGCTGGAGGCAAAGACGTATCGGCCGCCGCGGCATTTCGGGAAGATCGATATCGCCGACTTCGATCCCGAACGTTTCAAGGGCGTAGGCCCGAAGTGACGACGGATATGTCGTCAGTCGGATGGATTTTCCTCGCGCTCGTCGCCGCAACGCTTGGCCTCGACGCGTATGCAATACGAAAGGTACTCGCGTCCCCGTTCTACGAGCCTGGACAACGCTGGGCGCAAGCCGTGATGATCCTGCTCGTGCCGCTAGGCGGGGCATGGTGTGCACTCTACCTAAGCCGTGACGTGGTCCCGCTGTTTCAGAGCCCGCGGGTGGACCATGTCAAGGATATCGACCCGACGTGCAGCGACATCGCGTACCATGGAGGAGATGACTGAGCGTCCGGCAGCGCGCCTTGCCCTTGACGCCGCACTCTCGACTGCGTTCTACTCAGCCGCCTGCCTCCACGAACGCTTTCCAGGAATTCCGCACCAATGCTCGATCTGTTGAACGCCATCCCGCGCGAACTGATTCTTCCGCCTGCCAACCTGTTCCTGCTGATCCTGCTTGGCCTGGCGCTCTGGCGGCGCTGGCCGCGCACCGGTCGCATCCTGGCCGGGACGGGATTCGCGCTGCTGGCTTTTCTTTCGTCCACAGCCGGTGCGCGCTTCTTCGTCGCGCCGCTGGAACGGATGACCGCGCCGCTGCGGGCGCCGGAACGGGCCGGCGCGCAGGCGATCGTTGTGCTCGCGGCCGGACGCCTGCGGCAGGCGCCGGAGTACGGCGGGCAGGACATCCCCGATTACGTCGCGCTCGCACGCCTGCGCTATGCGGCGCACCTGCAGCGGCGTACCGGGTTGCCGCTTCTCGTCAGCGGAGGCCTGGGGGCCAAGGCCGGCCGTTCCGGCGCGACTGCAGACAGGCCTCCCCTGGCCGACGCGATGGCCGTGGCGCTGCGCGAGGACTTCGGCGTGCCGGTGAAGTGGCTCGAAGCGCGCTCGCGCGACACCTTCGAGAACGCGGAATTCAGCGCCGCGCTGCTGCGTGCGGACGGCGTCCAACGCATCCTCCTCGTGACCGATGCGATGCACATGCCGCGCTCGCGCGCCGTGTTCGAGCGCGCAGGACTGGAAGTGGTCGAGGCGCCCACCGCCTTCTTCGGCGAGCAGCCGCTGTCGGTGGGCTCCTGGCTGCCGAGCGCCGAAGGGATGCGGCGCTCGTGGTATGCAATCTATGAATTGATCGGGATTGCCTGGTACAAGCTGCGCCTGGCGGACGACAAGGCTGCGCGCTGAGCGTTCAGCAAAAATCCCGGCTCCCCGTCGTCAGCTTGCCCAGCAAGTGCGACATGTCCACCAGCCTTTTGGCCACCAGGTGTTTGACCTGTCCCTGGCTCTGCCAGATCCCGTACACGCCCAGCAGGTTCGCGCCCAGCACCTCGCGCCGCTGCTGCTCGACCAGGTCCGGCCAGACGATCACGTTGACGTTGCCGGTCTCGTCTTCCAGGGTGATGAACAGCACGCCCTTGGCCGTGCCGGGCCGCTGGCGCACGGTCACCAGGCCGCAGCCGCGCGCGAGCTGGCCGTCGGCATATTCGTTCAGCACCGAGGCCGGCATGAAGCGCTGCGCCAGCAGCTGCTTTCTCAGCAGCGCGATCGGATGGCGGCCCAGGGTCAGGCCCTGGGCGCGGTAGTCGCCGACGATCTCGTCGCCTTCCGAGGGTGCGGCCAGCAGGGGCATCTCCTCGCTTGGGGTGGTCGGACGCAATAAATCCTTGTCGGGCACGGCGCCGACGGCCTGCCACAAGGCTTCGCGCCGATGGCCCGCGAGCGAACGCAGCGCATTGGCGCCGGCCAGCACCTGCAGGTCGCCGCGGTCCAGCCCGGCCCTGCGCGCCAGGTCGGCCACGCTGTCGAAAGGCCTGATCGCACGCGCCTCCTCGATGCGGGCCGCCGCCTCGAAGCTCATGCCGCGCTGGAGCGAGAGCCCGAGGCGCACTGCAGGCTGGCGCGTAGGATCGTGCAGCTCTTCCAGCGTCGATTCCCAGCCGCTGACCGTGATGTCGACCGGCCGCACCTCGATGCCGTGGCGCTGGGCGTCCTGCACCAGCTGCGAAGGGCTGTAGAAACCCATTGGCTGGCTGTTGAGCAGCGCGCACAGGAAGGCCGCCGGTTCGTGGCATTTCATCCAGGAGCTGGCATAGGCGAGTAACGCGAAGCTGGCCGCATGCGACTCCGGAAAACCGTATTCGCCGAAGCCCTGGATCTGGCTGAAGATCGCTTCCGCGAATGCGAGTTCGTAGCCGCGCTCCAGCATGCCGCGCACGATGCGGTCGTAATACTGTTCCAGGCCGCCTTTTCTCTTCCAGGCCGCCATCGCGCGGCGCAGCTGGTCGGCCTCGCCCGGGGTGAAACCGGCGCCGAGGATCGCGACCTGCATCACCTGTTCCTGGAAGATCGGCACGCCCAGCGTGCGCCCGAGCGCCGCCTTCATTTCCTCGCTCGGATACACCACCGGCTCCAGGCCCTGCCGGCGGCGCAGATACGGGTGCACCATGCCGCCCTGGATCGGGCCCGGGCGCACCACCGCCACCTCGATCACGAGGTCGTAAAAAACGCGCGGCTTCATCCGCGGCAGCATGCTCATTTGCGCGCGCGATTCGATCTGGAACACGCCTACCGTGTCGGCCGCGCAGATCATGTCGTAGGTGGCCTGGTCGTCGGGCGGAATGTCCTGCATCTCGAACAGGCTGCCGTGGCGCAGGCTCACCAGTTCGAGGGCGCGGCGCAGCATCGACAGCATGCCCAGCGCCAGCACGTCGACCTTCATCAGGCCGAGTTCCTCGAGGTCGTTCTTGTCCCATTGGATGACGCTGCGGTCGGCCATGGCCGCGTTCTCGATCGGCACCAGCCGCGAGAGCTTGCCCTGCGCGATGACGAAGCCGCCCGGGTGCTGCGACAGGTGGCGCGGAAAATTCAACAACTGGGTCGCGAGCGTAGCCCACTGGCGCGACAGCGGCGCTTCCGGATCGAGGCCGGATTCGGCCAGGCGGTTCAGCAGGTCGGCCTTGTTGTCGAACCAGCGATGGCTTTTACAGACCTTCTCGATGATGCCGAGATCGACACCTAGCGCGCGCCCGCTGTCGCGCAGCGCGCTCTTCGGGCGGTAGCTGATGACCACCGCCGCCAGCGCGGCGCGGGTGCGGCCGTACTTCTGGTAGATATACTGGATCACCTCTTCGCGGCGCTGATGCTCGAAGTCGACGTCGATGTCGGGCGGCTCGTTGCGCTCCTTCGAGATGAAGCGTTCGAACAGCAAATTGGCCCGAGCCGGATCGACCTCGGTGATGCCGAGGCAGTAGCACACGGCCGAATTGGCGGCCGAGCCGCGGCCCTGGCACAGGATGTTGTTCGAGCGCGCGAAGTGGACGATATCGTAGACGGTGAGGAAGTAGTGTTCGTAGCCCATCTCGGCAATCAGGCCGAGTTCGTGCTCGATCTGGGCCTGCACCCTGGCCGGTATCCCCTCCTTGAAGCGGCGGTGCGCACCGATATAGGTTTCGGCGCGCAGGAAGCTGGTCGCCGTGTGCCCCTTCGGCACCACCTCGTTCGGGTACTCGTAGCGCAGCTCGTCGAGCGAGAAGCTACACAGGGAAGCGATACGGAGTGTCTCGTTCAGCGCCTCGCGCGAATAGATGTTCGCCAGGCGCAGGCGCGCGCGCAGGTGCTGTTCGGCGTTCTGGGCCAGGCCGTAGCCGCATTCGGCCACCGGTTTGCTCAGGCGCGTGGCGGTGAGCGTGTCCTGCAGCGGCTTCCTGGAGCGCACATGCATCACCACGTGGCCCAGCGCCACGATGGGCAGGCCGTGCTGCCAGCCGACTTCCTCGATCGTGACGCGGTGCGCATCGTCGAAGGCGCGGTGCAGCAGCACCAGGCCGAGCCAGGCACGTCCCGGGAATTGCGCCGCCACCCAGCGCGCCTGTTCGTGCAGGCGGTCGACATCCTTCGGTTCGTGGCCCGGATAGTGCGGCAGCAGGATCGCCAGGCAGTCGGGCATGCCCTTCAGGTGGGCGAATTCGGGCGCCGGGTTGGCGATGTCGTCCGGCGTCAGGAAATAGGTGCCCTTCTCGCTGCGCGTGCGCCCGAGCGTGATGAACTCGGACAGGTTGCCGTAGCCGTTGCGGTTCTGCGCCAGCAGGATCAGGGACAGGGCCGGATCGCCGCCCGGATGGTGCAGGTGAAAATGGGCGCCGACGATGAAGGGCAGACCCGCCTTTTTCGCTTCCGCATGGGCACGCACCACGCCGGCCAGCGAACACTCGTCGGTCAGCGCCAGCGCCGCATAGCCGAGGCGCACCGCCCGCTCCACCAGTTCCTCGGCGTGCGAGGCGCCTTGCAGGAAGCTGAAGTTCGACAGGCAGAACAATTCCGCATAATCCGGCAAATGAGCGGGCAAATGAGCAGGCGGCAGCGCGGACGGCATCGGCAGGTCGGGCTTGTGAGTTCACAAACTACTGTATAAAAACACAGTATAACCGACGAGGTCAACTTGGCAATGATTTCCGTGCGTCTACTAAAACGTTTATGTCACGTGCCCCGTTAAGGTTTATCCAAACCGCCCTGCCTTGCATTGTCTAGAACTTTCCAAGGTATATGCTTCACGCTATGCTCAGAGATGCAAGTTCGGGAATATTTGATGCCCACGGAGGACATTGTGCAGATCACAGCAATTGTCACAAACTCAGCCATTGGACACGACGTCATCGTGCAGACCGACGACTCGGCCCAAACCTTGAATGTGCCGCCACAGAGCTTGGGCAAAGGCTCAGCGATCAATGGCGGCGAGTTCCTCATGCTTGCGTTGGCAACCTGCTACTGCAATGACCTGTACCGCGAAGCCAAGCGCCTTGCCATACCGATCGAAGGCGTCGAAGTGGAGGCAAGCGCTGAGTTTCCAGGCATCGGCCTCGCAGCAACCAATATCACCTACCGGGCAAGCGTGTCCTCGTCCGCCTCGAGTTCCGCAATCGAGCAGCTGCTGCGCGAAACCGACGCAGTAGCCGAAATACACAACACAGTTCGGGCTGGCGTGCCGGTCCAGTTGGTGCGGCGCTAGACAAGGCATTCAGCCGGGCCGGGAATGTCAACCCATCCCCGACACGGCTTGCTCATCAGCTCAAGCGCCATTTCTCTATGCAATGAAATTGACCACGACGTAGAGCAAAGCTTTCACGGCAGCGAACACGACGCCCGAGACCAGCACCGCCGACCCCGCCGCCACGATCAACCCGGCCACGATCCAGTAACCATCGCGTTCCAGCACGCCCAGCGCCAGCATGCTGATCGCCAGCGCCGGCAGCATATTCCCCAGCGGGATCGGCAGCAAAACGACGATCGCCAGCAGCAGGCACACCAGGCCGACCACGTATTCCATCGGTGGCAGCGCCCAGGCACTGGCCCGCGGCCGCAGCATCTTTTCGGCGCGCCGCAGCCACGGACAGATACGCGCGATCAGTCCCTGGAAATCAGGACGCGCCATCGAACGGCGCGCAATGAAGCCCGGCAGCCAGGGCTTGCGTTTAAACGCCAGCTGCGCCGCCAGCAGCACCAGCGGCGCGCCCAGGATTACCGAGGTGCCGGGCAGCGCCGGCAGCGCGTTCGGGCAGGCGAACACGAACAGCAAGGCGCCGAGCGCCCGGTCGGACAAGGCGTTCAGCAGGTCGCCTACCGAGATGCGTTCGCGCGCACCGTCCTCAGCCAGCTGTTCGAGAACATCCGACAGGGGCGGGCCACTCGCCCCTGACTTCAGCGTCTCCTCTCCTGGTTCGCGCGCGCCCATCAGGCACCTTGCAAGGCCGCGATGCGTTCTTCGATCGGCGGGTGGCTCGAGAACAGCGCCATGGCGCCGCCCTTGCCCGAGATGCCGAAGGCGGCCATGTTCTTCGGCAGCTCTCCTTCGCTCAGGCCGCCGAGGCGGCGCAATGCCGCGATCATCGGCTGCGGGCGGCCGAGGATGCCGGCGGCGCCGCGGTCGGCGCGAAATTCGCGCTGGCGCGAGAACCAGGCGACGATGATGCTGGCGAGGATGCCGAACACGATCTCGCAGACCACCACCGTCACCATGTAGCCGATGCCGGGGCCGGACTGCTCGGAGTCGTTCTTGCGCAGCATGCCGTCAACGAAGTAGCCGACGATCCGGGCCAGGAAGATCACGAAGGTGTTCACCACGCCCTGGATCAGGGTCAGCGTCACCATGTCGCCGTTGGCGATGTGGGCCACTTCGTGCGCGAGGACGGCCTCGACTTCTTCCTTCGACATCGAGGCCAGCAGCCCGGTCGATACCGCGACCAGCGAGCTGTTTTTGGTGGCGCCGGTGGCGAAGGCGTTCGGCTCGCCGTCATACACGGCCACCTCTGGCATGCCGATGCCGGCCTTGCGCGCCTGGGCGCCCACGGTCTCCACCAACCAGTGTTCGGTGGAGTTGGCAGGCTGGGTGATCACCCGCGCGCGGGTCGACCATTTCGCGATCGGCTTCGACATCCACAGGGAGATAAAGGCGCCGCCAAAGCCCATCAGCGCGGCAAAGGCGAGCAGCATGCCGAGATCGAGGCCGTTGGCGGTGAGGAAGCGGTTCACGCCGAGCAGGCTGGCGGTGAGGCTCAGGACGAGGACGATGGCCAGGTTGGTGGCCAGGAACAGGACGATGCGTTTCATGATGTGCTTTCTTGGTGCGGTAAAAAATGTGGTTCAGGAGGCGGCGTCCGCTGCCACGGGTTCGGCGATGCGGCGGATCGCCACGCTGACGATGCGTCGCTCGTCGACGGCCAGGATCTCGAAGCGCAGGCCATCGAGTTCGATCTGCTGCCCGGCTTCGGGAAAACCTTCGAAGCGCGCCAGCAGGAAGCCGGCCAGCGAGGTGTAGTCGCTCCCCTCGCCGACCAGCGCGTCGGTCTCGAGCACCTGCTCCAGCTGGCGCAGGTCGGCCGATCCGCTGGCTTCCCATTCGCCGGCAGCTTTGGCCTGGATGGCCGGCTGCTCGTCTTCGTCGGGGAATTCGCCGGCGATCGCTTCCAGGATGTCGACCGGAGTCAGGAGACCCTGGACCACGCCGTATTCGTCGGTTACCAGCACCAGCTGGCCGTGCGCGCGCTGCAGGGTCTCGATGGCGCGCAGCACGCCCGCCGTATCGGGCAGGACGATGGCCGCGCGCAACGGACTGCCTGCGCCGGATTCGAGGATGGCCTGGCGCAGCGCCAGGTCGGCAATCAAATCCTTGGTACGGGCGATGCCGAGCATGTTTTCGAGCTCGCCCCGGCATACCGGCAGCTGGCTGTGCGGCGTGTCCTGCAACTGGCGCAGGATGGCGGCCGGCTCGTCGTCGAGATCGACCCAGGACATCTCCGAGCGCGGCGTCATGACCGAGCGGATCGAGCGCTCGCCCAGCGCCAGCACGCCGCTGACCATGTTGCGTTCCTCCGCGGCGAAGGCGGTTTCCTCCGGCGCCTGCGCGTCTTCGGCTTCGGTGGCGGCCGCACTGCGTTTGCGGCTGCCCATCAAACGCAGTACCCGCTCCGCCGTGCGTTCGCGCAGCGGCACGCGCGCTTCCTGCTTGAGCGAGTTACGGCGCGCGAACTGGTTCAGGGCCTCGATCAGGATCGAGAAGCCGATCGCCGCGTACAGGTAAGCCTTCGGAATGTGGAAGCCCAGGCCCTCGGCTACCAGCGACAGGCCGATCATCAGCAGGAAGCTCAGGCACAGCACGACCACGGTCGGATGCGCGTTGACGAAGCGCGTCAGGGCCTTCGAGGCCAGGATCATGACGCCGATCGAAATGATCACCGCCGCCATCATGACGCCCAGCTCGTCGACCATGCCGACGGCAGTGATGACGGCGTCCAGCGAGAACACGGCGTCGAGCACGACGATTTGCGCCACCACGGCGCCGAAGGCGGCATAGGCTTTCGAGTCGGTCTGGGTGTGGGTCACCCCTTCCAGGCGTTCGTGCAGTTCGGTGGTGGCCTTGAAGAGCAGGAACAGGCCGCCCATCAGCAGGATCAGGTCTCTCCCCGAGAAGGTGAGCGGCCCGACGGAGAACAGCGGTGCGGTGAGCGTGACCAGCCAGGAGACGATCGTTAATAAGCCCAGCCGCATGAGCATCGCCAGCGACAGGCCGATCAGGCGCGCGCGGTCGCGCTGGTGCGGCGGCAGCTTGTCGGCCAGGATGGCGATGAAGATCAGGTTGTCGATGCCGAGGACGATTTCGAGCACGACGAGTGTCAGCAATCCCGCCCAGATTGCAGGGTCGAATAGCCATTCCATGTTACTTACCTCGTGAATTTCAAATGAAGAAAATGCGGCGCGCAGGCCCCGGCTCAGGCCGGATGGCACGGCGCACCATGCGCGACGAACGGCGCACGCCAGGCGCGCAAGGAATGCGCGCGGCGCGGCCGCGGGTCAGCGGACGGGAGGCGGCTTTATGGGGGGGAAAGGCGCGAGACCATGCCTTAGCGGCACGTGCGGGGGGACTGGTCCTTCGGGCGGCAGCGGCGGCGCCGGCTGCCCTTCCCCGGACACGGAATCGTGGTAATCCATGCCGGACGGAGGTTCGTCCGGATCGAGCTCACCCAGCGAGGGCTGATCGACATCAATGCCGGCATCGGCAAGGGCCGCCGGCATGACCTGCTCCACCGCAGCGGCGTGCCGGTCCGATGCGACGGACATGGACAGCGCGAAGACGTTCAGGGGGAACAGCAGGATCAGGAAAATGACGAAAGCTCGTCGCAGCATAAAGGTGTCGTTGGACGGGACGGGTCCAGTATAGCAGCTTCTTTTCGCGGCAGTCCGGCCCGTGCGGGAAGCGCCCGGCTGTGGCAGACTCGAACCTCCATCGATTGCTCAGCCACATGAATACACAGCTCTTCACCTGCTTCGGCGCTGCCCACGGCGGCGGCAATCCCGCCCTCGCCGTCGAGGATGGTCCACCTGACCCGGCGCAGCGCACCCGGCTGGCGCGTGAGCGGGCGCTCACTTACGTGTTCATCGATGCGACAAACGAGGCCGGCGCGGTTGCCACGCTCGACTTCGTCTATCCCCACATGCGCAGTCCGCTGTGCCTGCATGCGACGCTGGCGGCCGCCCAGGTACTGTTTGCACGCCATGGCGATGCCGCGCCCCTGACCGTGAGCACGGCGATGCGCGGCCAGCGCCTGAGCCTGTCGCGCGAGGGCGAGACGGTATTCGTCGGATTGGCGCGGCAGGAAGCGCCGCAGGTGGCCGCCGACGAGGCCCTGGCCAGGGGCCTGCTGGCGGCGCCGCAGCTAGCCCTGGCCGGCGCGCCACGCCTCGCCTCGGTCGGCAGTCCCAAGCTGCTGCTGGAGGTGGCAGACGTGGAGACGCTGTATGCGCTGGCGCCCGACCTCGAAGCGATCGCCGCCTGGGGTCGCGAGCACGGCGTCAGCGGCTGCTACGCCTGGTGCCGCCGCGGGCAGGAATTCGAAGGCCGCAATTTCAACCACCTCGATCCGCTGCTGGAAGACGGCGCGACCGGCGTCGCGGCCGGCGCGCTGACGGTCGCGCTCGGGCATGGCCTGACGCTGCGCCAGGGCCGCGCCGTCGGACATGATTGCGTGATCCGCACGCGGCTGGACGGCGACACCGTGCTGGTCGGCGGGCACGTCGAGGCGTGTTAAATTAATACAAACATAACGCATATGGAGACCGCATGACCCTTTCGACACTCGCCCGCCGCTGCATCGGCGCCCTCGCCTTGTCCGCTCCCCTGCTCGCCTTCGCCTTCCCGACCGGCCCCGTCGAATGGGTCGTGCCCTATGCCGCCGGCGGCGGCTCGGACGTCGTGGCGCGCGTGATCGCTTCCGAAATGACCAAGACCCTCGGCCAGCCTATCGTCATCAACAACAAGCCGGGCGCGGGCACCAACATCGGCGCGGCCTACGCGGCCAAGGCCAAAGCCGACGGCCACGTCGTGCTCACCGCCGACACGGCGACGCTCTCGACCAACCAGTTCTTGTACACCAAGCCGGGCTACAGCGCGGAGCAGGATTTCGCGCCGGTCGGCCTGATCGCGCGCTTCCCGATGATCCTGGTCGTCAATCCCCAGGTGCCGGCGAAGAACCTGCAGGAGTTCATCGCCTGGGCCAAGGCGCAAGGCAATGCGCCGGCCTACGCCAGCCCGGGCGCCGGCAGCCCGCACCACCTCGCCACGGAACTGTTTTCCGACGTCGCCAAGCTGAAGCTGCTGCACGCCCCGTACAAGGGCGCTGCGCCGGCGGTGCAGGACGTGATCGGCGGCCAGGTGCCCTTCATGTTCGTCGACACCGCGGCCGGCGGTTCGCACATCCGCGCCGGCAAGCTGCGCGCCATCGGCGTGGCCAGCCTGAAGCGTGTGCAGCAGTTCGACAACATCCCGACCCTGGCCGAACAGGGATTGGCCGGCTTCGAAGCCTATGCCTGGCAAGGCATGGTGGCGCCGGCCAGGACCCCGGCCGCGACCGTGCAGGCGCTGAACAAGGCCCTGGTGCAGGCCGTCGGGACCGCAGCCGTCAAGGAGCGTTTCCAGACCCTCGGCCTGGAAGCGATTCCTGGCAGCCCGGAAGAGATGGCGGCCTACGCCAAATCGGAGCGCGAAAAGTGGGGCAAGGTGATCAAGGCCAAAGGAATCTCCCTCGATTGATCCGTGTCACAAACACGGCGTTCAGGCGCCGTGAAACGCACCAATTCGGTGCAATCGTTGCGTTTGTGACACATCCAGTGGTTGAGTCCGTAAATATTGATTAGCATGCAAATTTGACCTTTGGAGAAGTTGCGTGCTCAAACAAAAACAATTGCGCCGCGCCGTGCTGCTGGCCCTGTACGGCAGCGCCGCCCTGACGCTGGCCCCTGCGGCCTTCGCCCAGACCGCTAGCCCTGACGCCGCCCAGGCGGACGCCGTGCAAAGCGTGCACGTGGTCGGCACCCGCCGCACCGGCGCCGCATCGAGCACCGACACCCCGGTCCCGGTCGACATCATTCCGATGACGCGCCTGGCCGAACAGGGCAGCCAGTTCGACCTGGCCCAGACCCTGACGAATATCTCGCCCTCGTTCAACTCGACCCGCCAGAGCGGCGCCGACGGCGCCGACCTGATCGACTCGGCGGCCCTGCGCGGCCTCGGCTCGGACCAGACCCTGGTGCTGGTGAACGGCAAGCGCCGCCACACGACGGCCCTGGTCAACCTGTTCGGCGCGCGCAACCGCGGCAATACCGGCACCGACATGAATGCGATCCCGCTGCTGGCGATCCGCAACGTGCAGGTGCTGCGCGACGGCGCCGCCGCCCAGTACGGGTCGGATGCGATCGCCGGCGTGATGAACATCGAACTCAAGAAGAGCCTGGGCTGCGAAGCCGTGGCCGGCTACGGCCAGTATTCGGCGGGCGACGGCGAGAACTTCCTGGCCTCGGCCTACTGCGGCGTCGCGCTCGGCGGCGGCAGCTTCGGCATCACCACCGAATACCTGCACCGCGACCGCTCGAACCGCGCCGAAGCGGACAATCCGCGCATCATCGGCGACAGCAAGACCGAGAACCAAACGGTTTATATCAATGGCGACATGCCCCTGGGCGCCGGCCGCCTGTACACGACGCTCGGCGTGCAACGCCGCGACGCCTCCTCGGCCGCCTTCGCGCGCGGCGGCGTCGGTTCCGACGACATCCCGTCGCGCAACTCGGCCGCGATGTACCCGAACGGCTTCGTCCCCTTCATCAACGGCGACCTCGACGACCGCTACGGCACCCTCGGCTACCGCCTGAAGTTCGGCGAGTGGAATGCGGACTTCTCGCAGACCTACGGCTACAACCGCCTCGACTACACGATCGCGAATACCCTGAACGCCTCGATCGCCAACCTCGACCTCGAGCGCGGCGGCCGCGGCGTGAGCGCGAACTCCTTCGGCGCCGGCGGTTTCTCGTTCCGCCAGCTGACCACCAACGCCGACTTCAGCCGCTTCTATCCCGGCGTGTTCCAGGGCCTGAACGCGGCCTTCGGCTTCGAATACCGCAAGGAGAACTACAAGATCTTCGCCGGCGAACCGGGCTCCTACATCGACGCCGACGGCGTCGGCAACGGCGGCAATGCCGGCAGCCAGGGCTTCCCGGGCTTCCAGCCGGGCGACGCGACCAACCGCAGCCGCCACAGCACGGCCGCCTACATCGACCTCGAGACCGACGTCACCGACCGCCTGAAACTGCAGGCCGCGCTGCGCCACGAGCGCTTCTCGGACTTCGGCTCGACCACCGACGGCAAGCTCGCCGCCGCCTTCAAGCTGGGCGGCGACGTCCTGCTGCGCGGCTCCGTGAGCACCGGCTTCCGCGCGCCGTCGCTGCAGCAGGTCTACTTCTCCTCGACCTTCACCGACTTCGTCAACGGCCAGCCGCTCGACGTGGTGCTGGCGCCGAACGGCGGCGCCGTCGCCAATGCCGCCGGCATCCCGGCCCTGAAGGAAGAGAAGTCGAAGAGCGCGACTCTTGGCGCGACCTGGACGCCGTCGCAATCGACCTCGCTCACCGCCGACCTGTACCGCATCGACATCGACGACCGCATCGTGCTGTCGGGCCGCTTCGACGCCGACAACTACCCGGCGCTGGGCGCAACCCTGCAGTCCCTGGGCGTGGGCCAGGCCCAGTTCTTCGTCAACTCGGTCGACACCGAAACCAAGGGCCTCGATATCACGGCTTCGCACCGCATGCCGCTGGCCGCTGGTCGCCTCAACACCTTCCTCGCGCTGAACTTCAGCAAGACCGAAGTGACGGGCGTGCACGCGCCAAGCGCGCTGGCCGGTTTCGAGGACGTGCTGCTGTCCGAGCGCGAGCGCCTGTTCATCGAACAGGGCGGCCCGCGCCGCAAGGCGACCCTCGGCTTCGAGTACACCCAGGGCAAGCTCGGCACCGACTTCCGCATCATCCACTTCGGCCCGCAGACCCTCGGCACCTTCTCGGGCCCGCCGGTCCCGAACGCGCACTACGAAGCGAAGACCTCGGCCGACCTCTCCTTCACCTGGTCGTTCAGCGACAAGACCAAGCTGACGGTGGGCGGCAGCAACATCTTCAACGTGAAGCCGACCGCGCAGGATCCGAACGAGACCGACAACGGCTTCAAGTACGAGAGCGTACAGTTCGGGCTGAACGGCGCGGCATATTTTGCCCGCCTGTGGCACAAGTTCTGATGTGGGCTTGCTGAAGCTGGCAGGATGAACGACGGGGCGCGCAAGCGCCCCGTTTGTCTTTGGCGCCGCCCATTCGTGTGACCATCGATCCGGCTCTTCATGTAGAGTACGCATTTATCCGGCCTGCCCGCCCAGGCCCGGCCATCCTGTTTCCGGATGGCTCCCGTCTCCCAGGAAAGTCAGCAATGCAGTTCATCTCCGGCCGCGCCGCTTGTCCCGGCCCTGCCCGCGACAGTCGCCAGTTCCCTATGCAGTCCGGTTTGCCATGACAGTCGACCTGATGGTGGCGGCCGCCAAAAGCTTCCTGTTCGTGCTGGTGACAATGTTACCCATTCTTAATCCGGCCGCGACCGCACCAATTTTCCTGAGCATGACCGAAGGCGCCTCGCCCGCCACTCGCACCTTGCTGGCGCGCCGTATCGCGCGCAACATGTTCTGGCTCATGGCGGGCTCGATGCTCATCGGGTCCTACGTGCTGGATTTCTTCGGCATTTCCTTGCCGATCGTGCGCGTCGGCGGCGGGCTGATCCTGGCGTCCGTGGCGTGGCGCCTGCTCGGCGCAACACCGGCCAACCACGACAGCCGGACCGCCCTGGCCGAGGCCTTTACGCCGGACCAAGCGTATCGGCAGGCTTTTTATCCGCTCACCTTTCCCATCAGCTGCGGGCCGGCCTCGATTTCCGTCGCCATCACGGTGGGCGTCGCATTGCACGACGTGGAGCTGATGATCTCGCTGGCCCGAATGGGGGCCGCCCTGCTGGCGCTGGCTGTCATCGGCGTCCTGCTCTATCTCGCTTTCCGCTATGGCGAGCACTTCCTGCGCCTGATTGGCGACGCCGGCACGGCGGTGTTTCTGCGCCTGACGGCCTTCATCCTGCTCTGCCTCGGCGTGCAGATCGTGTGGGACGGCGTGCGCGAACTCGTGCTCGAACTGACGCCATTTTCGCCCTATCCGACGACGATCGACGCGCTGCTTCTCCGCCCTCCCGGCACTCCTTTTACAAAGACATGACGATTTCCCGCATCACTTCGGCAAGCATTGCGCTTGCCCTCTCGGCCGGCATCTATTCTCACCACGCAAGCGCTCAGGACAGCCTGGGCATCGATTTCTACGGTTCGCTGCGCACGCAACTGGAATCGGTGCGTCCGGATAAGCGCGAACAAACGGGCGCCTATACCTCCCTGCGCGACGCCTATTCGCGGCTTGGCGTCAAGTTCGACTATCCCCTGAACGCGACATTGGCTCTCGACGGCCAGCTCGAACTGCCCTTTGATTCCGTCAACCTCAGGCTGCGCGATCCCTACGACCAGCGGGAAAACATCCGGATTGCCCGCATCGGCCTGCGCGGCGGCTTCGGCTCGCTGAGCTATGGCCAACAGTGGATGCCCTACTACAACGCGGTCGCCGCACCGGTGGACATGTTCAGCACGTATTACAGCGGCTTTGCGACCTATACCGTGTTCCGGGTCGCCCGTACCCTGGCCTATGCCAGCCCGGACCTGAACGGCTTTTCCGTGGGCGCGGCGTATGCGGGCAGCCGCGCCAACCTGAGCTCGACTTCGCGCATCGACGCGCGCCGCTGGCAGGCCGTTGCCAGCTACACGCTTGGCGACACCCGCATTGCCGCCGGCATCGACGACCGCGGCGATGCCGGCTGCGGGCGCAACCGGATCTATGGCTTCTCCGCCAGCCACAAGATCGACAAGCTGTACCTGGCGCTCAAATATGAGATATTCGATACGAAAAACCGCCATCCCGGCAGTTTTTCGAGCGACGGCAACCGCGCCATCAATCTGTTCGGCAGCTATGTATTGGGAAAAAGCACGTTCAAGCTGATGCTGGCGAGACTGGACAACTACGGCGGTAACATCGTGCATGCCGGCATCGACTACGCGCTCTCGGACCGGCACACGCTATTTGCCGAGCTCTATCGTGAAGCCGATACCGCCGCCCTCACCGCGCGCCGGGGCGGCCTGGCCGACATCGACGCCCGCATGGCTGGCGGCCGCGCGCTTGCCGTCGGGCTGCGTTACGACTTCTAGAAAGCGAAGTTCAGGTCCAACCTTCACCCGGCCAATTGCAAGCCGTTCTCTTCACACCAGTGCCGCAGGGCGGTCCGGGTTGCCTCCTCGTGAAACCGTTCCCAAGCCTCGCCCGCCCCATGCTCTTCCAGCAAGCGGGCGAAGCCATCGGTGTTCCGGTCACGGAACAGGTCGCGCACAGTGTCCTGCTCGCCGGCCAGGTGGGTGGCGGCAAAGCGCAGCACCAACCCGTCTCCGATGCCCAGCGTGCCCGCAGGCGGAACGCGCGCATAATCCTCGTTGCCGCCGGATGCCGAGGGCGCCGGCGCCTCCTCGTCCACGTACTCGTCGTTCAGGACGTGGATCATCCCTGTTTCGCGCGACACCAGGGCGGTGACCGTGCCGCCGCCGTCCTCGACCGCCATGGCTGCGCTTTCGAGTTCGTCCAGATTGATTGGTGACATGGCTAATCCTTTGCGCGTCGTCGGAGGCAAACAGTATGAAACGCCGGGCGTGACCGGTGCGCACGCTTGGCGGCGACGCCGGGGCCTTGACGGCAGAGCAGCCCTCGCCTTGCGCTGTTATCCTTCATGTTTTCAATCGCATAATCCAGCCCATGTCGACCCATTTCTACGAACCGAAGAACGGCCATGGCCTTCCGCACGATCCCTTCAATGCGATCGTCGGACCGCGCCCGATCGGCTGGATCTCGTCCCTGAGCCTGGACGGGGTGCCGAACCTGGCGCCCTACAGTTTCTTCAACGCGTTCAACTACGTCCCGCCCATCGTCGGCTTTGCCAGCATCGGCGAAAAGGACACGCTGCACAACGTGCGGGCCACCGGAGAATTCGTCTGGAACCTCGCGACCCGGTCCCTGGCGGAAGCGATGAACCTCAGCTGCACGGCGGCCGCGCCGGAAGTCGATGAGTTCGCGCTGGCCGGACTCGGCACCGCGCCCTCGCGCCTGGTCAAACCGCCGCGCGTGGCCGAGAGCCCGGTCTCCTTCGAATGCCGCGTCACGCAGATCATCCAGCTGCAGGGCGCCGGCGGCGAGGCGGTGCCGACCTGGCTGACCTTGGGCGAAGTCGTGGGCGTGCACATTGACGAAGCCCTGCTCAGGGACGGCATCTACGATACGGCCGGCGCCGGCCACATCCTGCGCGGCGGCGGGCCTGCGGATTATTTTTCGATCGGACCGGAGCAGCTGTTCCGCATGTTCCGGCCGCGCTAGGAACGGCCGAACCTTCATCCATTTATAATCGGGAAATCAGGAAAACGCCGAAAGGAATGCGCATGTACGTCAGTAATGGCACCCCGCAGCAGTTGGCGGACGAAGCGGCGGCCATCCTGGAAAGCATTTCGGACGGCTTTTTTTCGGTGAACGCCGACTGGCAATTCGTGTACCTGAACCAGCGCGCCGAGCGTCTGCTCGGCGTCATGCGCCATGAAGCGGCCGGCAAGTCGATCTGGGAGATGTTTCCCGGCCTGGCCGGCAGCACCTTCGAGCCCGTCTACCGCGAAGCCATGCGCGAACATGCCACGGCCGAGGTGACCGCCTACTATCCCGAGCATCACAAATGGTACGAAGTGCGGATCGCGCCCACCGCGGCCGGCCTGTCCTTCTATTTTCGCGACGTCAGCGCACAGGTGGCGACACAGCAGGCATTGCGCGAGAGCGAGCGTAACTTCCGCCTGATGGCCGACTCGGTCCCGCAGATCATCTGGATCGTCATGGCCTCGGGCGAGGCAGTCTACTTCAACCGCCAATGGGACGACTACACCGGCGTTCCGATCGCCTCTTCGACGCCGGCCGATGTCGCCAACCAGTTCGTTCATCCCGACGACCAGGGCATCACCATGACGGCCTGGGCGCAGGCCTACGAACACCATCACGCCTTCCATGTCGAGCACCGCATCCGTTCGAAAACGGGCGAGTATCGCTGGTTCCTGGTCCGGGCCGAACCCTTCCTGAACGGCGAGGGCAGGATCGAGCGCTGGTTCGGCACCTCGACCGACATCCACGAGGAAAAGACGGTCAAGATGGCGCTCGAAGTGGCGGAGCGACGCCACGCCTTCCAGCTGGCGCTGGCCGACCGCATCCGTCCCCTGCTCGATCCGGAAGAGGTGACGGCGGTGGCCTGCGAGCTGCTCGGCGTCCGTCTCGGCGCCAGGCGCGTGGCGTACGCCGAAGCCGACGATAGCGGTGCCACCCTCTCGCTGAAGCGCGACTGGACCGACGGCAGCATGGCCTCGCTGGCCGGCATGTCCCTGACGCTCGACGACTTCGGCGTGGCGGTGGTGCAGATCCTGCGCGCCGGCCGCAATCTCGTCATCGACGACGTCCTGCGCGAATCGGCCGCCCTGCCCCATATCGCGAACTATTCCGCCCTGGGTATCCGCGCGGTGCTGGCGATCCCGCTGATGAAGGACGGCCGTCTGCGTGCAGTGCTGAGCGTGCACGACGACGCGGTCCACCACTGGACGGACGAGCAGCTGGCCATGGCCGAGGACATGGTCGACCGCACCTGGTTTGCCGTCGACAGCGCCCGCGCGCAGGCCGGCCTGCGCGACGCTGACCGCCGCAAGGACGAATTCCTCGCCATGCTGGCGCATGAACTGAGGAATCCCCTGGCGCCGATCGGCGCGGCGGCGCAGCTGCTCAGCATGGGCAGGCTCGACGAGGGCCGGGTGCGCCACACCAGCCAGATCATCGGACGCCAGGTCGCTCACATGACTCACCTGATCGACGACCTGCTCGACGTCTCGCGGGTCACGCGCGGCCTGGTCGAGCTGGACAATGAGCCGCTCGACATGCGCCATGTGGTGCAGGATGCGATCGAGCAGGTGGCCCCGCTGATCCAGGCCCGGCGCCACCGGCTGCAGACCTTCATGGCGCCCGACACGACGCGGGTCATGGGCGACAAGAAGCGGCTGGTGCAGGTGGTCACCAACATCCTGAACAACGCCGCCAAGTACACGCCGGAAGGCGGCACGATCACGTTGCGTTCCGGGATCCGGAACGAGCGCGTGACGATCGAGATCGCCGACGACGGCATCGGCATGACGCCCGACCTGACGGCACATGTGTTCGAGCTGTTCGCGCAGGCGGAACGCAGTTCGGACCGCTCCGCCGGCGGCCTGGGGCTGGGCCTCGCGCTGGTCAGGAGCCTGGTCGAGCTGCATGGCGGCAGTGTCAGCTGCGACAGTGCCGGACCCGGACAGGGCAGCCGCTTTTGCGTCAGCCTGCCGCGCCTGGCCGACACTGCTCCCGTCCGTTCCAGTGGCGGCGCTGCGGCCGCCGCGCCGGCGGGCCAGGCGCTGCACCTGCTGGTGGTCGACGACAATGCCGACGCCGCGGCGATGCTGGCCCTCGTGCTGGAAAGCCTGGGACACCGGGTCGGCGTCGAGCACGACTCGCATGCCGCCCTGGCGCGCGCACGCCAGGAGCGCTTCGACGCCTGCATCCTCGACATCGGCCTGCCCGACATGGACGGCAACGAACTGGCCCAGCGCCTGCGCGCCCAGCCGGAGTCACGCGATGCGGTCCTAATCGCCATCACCGGCTACGGCCACGAAAGCGACCGCCGCCAGTCGCTCGCGGCCGGCTTTGCGCACCACCTGGTCAAGCCGGCCGACATGGACCAGCTGACGGCGATCCTGGCGCAGGTTGCCCGGTCCTGATACGGCCGATACGACAACGGCAGCCGAAGCTGCCGTTTGTCCGATCAGGCGACTACTTTCTCGCGCTCGTCCGGCTTCGTCCCGTCCATGCCGGCCACGCGTCGCTCCCAGTAATCCGCATTCTTGATTCCCAGCGCCACCGGATCGAACTGCGGATCCTTGCCTTGCGCCTTCTGGGCCTCGTAATCGCGCAGGCATTTAAACGCCACGTTACGCAGCAGGACGATCGCGACCAGGTTCAGCCAGGCCATCAGGCCGACGCCGATATCGCCCAGGGCCCAGGCCAGGTCCGCGGTCTTGACGGTGCCGTAGACGGTGGCGCCGATGATGGCGGCCTTGAGCAGGAACTTCAGCCACGGGTATTTCGCGTGGCGATCGATGTAGGAGATGTTGGTCTCGGCGATGTAGTAGTAGGCGACGATGGTGGTGAAGGCGAAGAACAGCAGCGCCACCGCGACAAAGATCGCGCCGAAGCCCGGCATCACGTTTTCCAGCGCCGTCTGCACGTAGCCCGGGCCGCTGGCCACGCCCTGCACGCCAGTGAACATGGCCTTGCCGTCAGGTCCCTCGACGTTGTACTGGCCGGTGATGAGCAGCATGAAGGCGGTGGCCGAGCAGACGAACAGGGTGTCGATGTAGACCGAGAAGCCCTGCACCAGGCCCTGCTTGGCCGGGTGGCTCACTTCGGCGGCGCTCGATGCGTGCGGGCCGGTGCCCTGCCCCGCTTCGTTCGAATACACGCCGCGCTTCACGCCCCACTGGATGGCGAGGCCGAGGATGGCGCCGAAGCCGGCGTCCATGCCGAAGGCGGAGCGGAAGATCAGCGACATGACTTCCGGCAGGCGCTCGATGTTCAGCAGGATGATGAAGACAGCCACCAGGATGTAGCCGAGCGCCATGAAGGGCACGACCACCTCGGCGAAGTTGGCGATGCGCTTGACGCCGCCGAAGATGATGAAGGCCAGCACCAGGGCCAGGCCGACGGCGGTGACGGTGCGGTCGATGCCCATGGCCGTCTGCAGGCCTTCGGCGATCGAATTGGCCTGCACGCCCGGCAGCAGCAGGCCGGTGGCGAGCACGGTGGCAAACGCAAAGGTCAGCGCGTACCACTTCATGCCCAGGCCCTTCTCGATGTAGAAGGCCGGGCCGCCACGGTATTCCTTGTTGATCTGTTCCTTGTAGACCTGGCCCAGCGTGGATTCGACGAAAGCCGAGCTGGCGCCAAGGAAGGCCACGGCCCACATCCAGAACACGGCGCCCGGGCCACCGAAGGTGATGGCGGTGGCGACGCCGGCGATGTTGCCGGTGCCGACGCGGCCGGCCAGGGTCATGCTCAGGGCCTGGAAGGACGAGACGCCCTGGGCCGAGCTCTTACCCTCGAACATCAGGCGAATCATTTCCTTCGCGTGGCGCACCTGCAGGAAGCGCGAGCGCAGCGAAAAATACAGGCCCACGCCCAGGCACAGGGCGATCAGGGCCGGACTCCAGATAATACCGTTGATGCTGCTGACTAACTCGTTCATCTACTTCTTCCCCTGGCATGGCCGCGGCTGCAGGTGCGCCGGGCCCGGTTAATTACATTACTGAATGAAATTGTCTTACAGGCAAAACAAGAAGATACCCGAAGCGCTGGCTTTGAGGCAACGAATCGCGTGACCGGGGAACAGTAGCGGTATTCTGTGTGGGTGTTGGTTCGTGTAAAATCTGCTGGTCAGATGGACAATCAACCAAAGGATGTCGGATATGAAGCTATTCACCAAATCGCTCGCCCTCGCTTTCGCTGCCTCGGTCGTATCGCTGAGCGCCATGGCCCAGAACTGGCCGGACAAGACGGTCACGGTCGTCGTGCCATGGCCGCCGGGCGGCCCGTCCGACATCGCTGCGCGCCCATGGGCCAAGCACATGACCGAGACGCTCGGCAAATCCTTCGTCATCGATAACCGCGCCGGCGGCGGCGGCAACATCGGTACCGCGGCCGTGACCCGCGCCGCAGCCGACGGCAACACCCTGCTGATCACCTCGAGCGCGCCGATCGTCATCAATCCGAGCGTCTACAAAGGCATGACCTTCGATCCGCTGAAGGACCTGACCCCGATCAGCAACCTGCTGCGCGTGCCGCTGGTGCTGGTGGCGAATCCGAACGTGCCGGCCAAGAACCTGAAGGAACTGATGGCCTACATCCAGTCGAAGAAGGGTTCGTTCTCGTTCGGCTCCTCGGGTAACGGCACCCCGCAGCACCTGACCGGCGAACTGTTCAACAGCGTCCAGAAGCTCGACATGGTGCACGTCCCGTACAAGGGTTCGGCGCCGGCGATTTCCGACCTGCTGGGCGGCCATATCCCGATCATGTTCGACAGCACCATCGCCATCATGCCGCACATTAAGAGCGGCAAAGTGAAGCCGATCGCCATCACCAGCGCCAAGCGTTCGCCGCTGCTGCCGGATGTGCCGACCTTCGCCGAACTGGGTATTCCTCAGCTCGAGTCCTACGCCTGGTACGGCCTGTTCGCGCCGGCCAAGACGCCAAAGGCCGTGATCGACAAGATCAATGCCGAGACTGTCAAGTTCATCAAGTCGCCGGAATTCGCCAAGGTGCGTGCCGAGACGGGCTCGGAAATGCTGGCCGATACGCCTGAAAACTTCACCAAGTTCGTGCACGCCGAATCGACCAAGTGGTCGAAGGTGGCGAAGGACAGCGGCGCGACGGTGGATTAAACGCCTACGCTTAGCCGCAAACGAAAAAGGGACTGGATTGCTCCAGTCCCTTTTTTTGTACGGTGGGGTATTTGATGCCAATGGCATCAAATACCCCACCGAATATTCGCGCCGCGTTGGCGCATCGTTTTGGTGGGCACGGGGCGCCCGATGAACCCGTGGTCGAGGCCACTGGCCTCGACCACCCCTACAGCGGGAAGCGCACGGTCGCAGCCAGCCCGCCCAGGCGCTCCGACTTATCGAGTTTCAAGCTAGCCCCATGCCGCTCGGCGATCGCCTTGATGATCGCCAGTCCCAGCCCACTGCCGGCGGCTTCGCTGCCGGCCACGCGATAGAAGCGGTCGAACACGCGCTCGCGTTCTTCCGGCGGGATGCCGGGACCGCTGTCCTCGACCACGACCTCGACGCTGTCCTTGGCGGCGCGCACGGCGATGTCGACGGTGCCGCCGTTCGGGGTGTACTTCACGCCGTTCTCGACCAGGTTGCGCAGCAGGATGTGCAAGGCGTCGGGCTGGCCGTCGATGCAGGCGGCGTCGGCGTGCTGCAGGCCGAGGTCGACGTCCTTGGCCTGCGCCAGTCCCACCAGGTCGCCCACCGTGCGCCGCGCCAGCTCGGCCAGGTCGACCTGCTGGCGGGCAGCGCCAGTGGCGGCCGAGGCTTCCTGGCGCGCCAGCACCAGCAGCTGCTCGACCAGGCGCGTGGCGCGATCGATGCCGGCGGTAAGGCGGCCGACGGCCACCTTTCTCGCTTCCGGATCGGCGGCACGGTCCAGGCTTTGCGCCTGCAGGCGCAGCGCGGCCAGCGGCGTGCGCAGCTCGTGGGCGGCGTCGGCGACGAAGTGCTGCTGGGCGTCGAAGGCGGTGCGCACGCGCCCGAACAGCAGGTTCAATTCGTGCACCAGCGGGCGCACCTCGTCCGGCAGGCCCGCTTCCGACACGGGCGACAGGTCATCGGCTTGTCTGCGCGCCACCTGCTTGCGCACGCGCGCCACGGGTTCGAGCGAACCGCTGACCACCCACCACACGACCAGCATCAGGATCGGCATCATGACCGCGATCGGCCCCAGCGTACGCAAGGCGAGATTACCCGCCATGTTGCGGCGCACGGCCAGGTCCTGCGCGACCTGCACGGTCTGGTTGTTGGTCTGGATCGAGAACACGCGGTAGGTGGTGCCGTTGGCCTTCACGTTGGAAAAGCCGAGCACCGCGCGCTGCGGCAGGCGCGCGCGAGAGACGCTGTGGAAGACCTGCACGCCGTCGGGGGACCACATCTGCACCACGAGGTCGTCGTTGCCGGGTGCCGATTCCACGCGTTCGTTCGCTTCGGTGTTCGATAGCGGCGTGCTGGAACGCAGCGACAGCGCCATCTGCTGCATGTGGTAGTCGAAGATCTGGTCGGCGTCGTCGAGCGCCGTGCGGTAGGCGATCGAGGCTTGCGCCAGGGCCGCCAGGGTGATGGCCGCCAGCAGGAACCACAACAGGCGCCCGCGCAGCGAGTGGGTAACCTTCATGCTTTTGGAACCATATAGCCGACGCCGCGCACGTTCTGGATCAGTTCGCTGCCGAGCTTCTTGCGCAGGCCGTGGATGTAGACCTCGACCGCGTTGCTGCTCACTTCATCGCGCCAGCTGTACAGCTTTTCCTCGAGCTGGGCGCGCGACAGCACCGCGCCCGGACGCGAGACCAGCGCTTCGAGCACCGCCCATTCGCGCGCCGACAGCGAGACCGGCTCGCCATCGACCAGGGTTTCGCGGGTCGCGGGATTGATCGAAATGTTCTTGTATTCGAAGACCGGTTCGGCGCGCCCGGCGGCGCGCCGCAGCAGCGCACGGATGCGCGCCAGCAGTTCGTCGAGGTCGTAGGGTTTTAATACGTAGTCGTCGGCGCCGGCGTCGAGCCCGGCGATGCGCTGGGCGACCGAGTCGCGCGCGGTGGCGACCAGTACCGGAGTACGGTCCTTGCGGGTGCGCATGGCACGCAGCACGTCGAGGCCGTCCTTACGGGGCAGGCCCAGGTCGAGCAGCACCAGGTCGTAGTTCTGGTTCTGCACCAGGGCGGTGTCGGCCATTTCGCCGTCCTTCACCCAGTCGACGGCGTAGTGCTCGGCCCTCAGCAGGTCGAGCACTACCTCACCAATCATCGTATCGTCTTCTACCAGGAGCAGCCGCATCACTTACCTCTCGTTGTCTGATCCGGCCGCGCTGGCGAAGGCGTCTTAGCCAATCCGCACCGGAATGAAGATTCTGTCATTCCCGCGCTGGATCAGCAAGGCCACGGACTTCGTGGATTTGCCGACCATGTCGCGCACCTGCTCGACGGTAGAGACGGGTTTGCCGTTCACCGACAGCAGCACGTCGCCCGGCTGCACGCCTGCGGCGATCGCCGGACCGCCGGCATCCTCGATCAGGAGACCGGAAGCGATGCCGCTCTGGCGCCGTTCGGTCGGGTCGAGCGGACGCAGGGCCAGGCCCAGCTTGGCGCCCTTGTCGATGCCGGCCACGTCCTCGCGCTCGCTTGGTGCGGCCTTGTCGCTGGCGTTCGCCAGGGTCGCGTTCAGGCGCACGATCTTGCCGTCGCGCCAGACGTCGAGCGCGACCTTGTCGCCCGGTTTCGAGACCGCCAGCATGCCCGGCAGGTCGCCCGAGCCGATGATGGCCTGGCCGTTCACCTTGCGCACCACGTCGCCCGCCTTCAGGCCGGCGCGTTCGGCGGCGCTGCCGCGTTCCACGTTGGCGATCAGCGCGCCTTCCGGCGAGGCCAGGTTGAAGGAATCGGCGAAGCCCTGGTTTACGTCCTGGATCGCGATGCCGAGTTTCGCATGCTGCACCTTGCCGGTGGCGATGATCTGGTCCTTGATGCGCGCCGCGACGTCGATCGGGATCGCGAAGGACAGGCCCTGGTAGCCGCCGGTCTGGCTGTAGATCTGCGAGTTGATGCCGACCACTTCGCCGCGGGTATTGAGCAGCGGGCCGCCCGAGTTGCCGGGGTTGACGGCGACGTCGGTCTGGATGAACTGCACCTGGCTTTCGTTGCCCAGGTTGCGGCCGGTGGCGCTGACCACGCCGGCGGTCACGGTCGACTCCAGGCCGTAGGGCGAACCGATCGCCAGCACCCATTCGCCGGTCTGCAGCGAGCGTGCGTTCCCGAGCGGGACGGTCGGCAGGTTTTTCGCATCGATCTTCAGCACCGCCACGTCGGTCGCGGGATCGGAGCCGAGGACCTTGGCGCGGAATTCGCGGCGGTCGGCCAGCTTGACCGTGACTTCGTTGGCGCCTTGCACCACGTGTGCATTCGTCAGGATGACGCCGTCCGGGCTTACGATAAAGCCCGATCCGGCGCCGAAAACGGGAACGTCGCCACCACCGCCGCGCGGATATTGCGGGCCCTGGAAGCGTCGGAAGAATTCATAGAAAGGATCGTTCGGATCCATTTGCGGACCACCACGCGCGCTGGTCTTGGTGCTGCCGACGACGCGGATGTTCACGACCGCCTTGCCGTTCTGCGAGGCGATGCGGGTAAAGTCGGGCAGGGTCACGGTGGCAGCCGGGGCACCCGCGGCCACGGGCGGAGCTTGCACAGGTGCCGGCGCAGGCGCCACGGCAGCCGGCGCGCCCTGGGCGGTGGCATTGTTATGGTTGACGGTAATCGCTCCGACCGCCCCGCCGATAACGCCCGCTGCGCACAGCGCCAGCGTGAGACGTTTTGCGGTGATGGCGGTGACTGCACCTTCGGTTTGCATAGACGTGCTCCTGGATGAAAGGGTTGGCTGATAACGGTGTATCGATGCTGCTAGTTTCGACTATTCGTCTTAGAACATGCTTAAGCTCTGCCTTAAGAAAGCCTGAAGGCCCATTGGGCGCCGCGTCTGTGCACCGTTCCCGCGTGGGCATGCCCACCCTACGGTGCGCAACAGCCAGCGGCCGAGGTGTAACGTAGGGTGGGCATGCCCACGCGTTCGGACGCCGAACGATCGAAATGCGTCGCCCGGACAAAACTGTCCGCCACGAGACGTGAAAAAGGGCACCCCAACTGCGGGCACCCTTTTCTCTACTACTGTACTGCTTACATCGTGCCCTTAGGCTGCCTGACGCTGTTCCAGTTGCTGAACATTGTCGACGGTGCCATTCGCATCACCGATCTGGATCTTGCGCGGCTTGAGTGCTTCAGGCACTTCGCGCACCAGGTCGATGGTCAGCATGCCGTTGTCGAAGGACGCGGTGGTGACCTTCACGTGGTTCGCCAGCTGGAAGCGCTGTTCGAAATCGCGGGCGGCGATACCGCGGTGCAGGTAGGTGCGCTCGGTAGCGTCCTTCTGCTTACGGCCGGTCACGTGCAGGGTGTCGCGCTCGGAGACGATTTCCACTTCATCGCGGGTGAAGCCGGCCAGGGCCATCACGATGCGGTACTTGTCTTCGGCGAGCAGTTCGACGTTATACGGCGGATAGCTCGGCTGCGATTCGGCGCGTTGCTCGAGCAGGCTGGCCAGGCGGTCGAAGCCGATGGCGGAACGGTACAGGGGTGCGAGATCAAAAGTACGCATGATAAATATCCTTGTAAAAGTTAAGCGATAAGTTGACGGACCTCATCGTGAGCATCCGTTGGGACCAATCTAATGCCACGCCAAGCTGTTTTCAAGGGATACGAAATACGGATTTTTAGGCCATTTTGCAAATTTTATTTGCACTCTTGTTTCAAAGTATTTTGCTACTTTTTGAGCAAGTCCTGCGTGCTACACTCGTCCGGTTTTGTCCTCCACACCGACTACAAGATGACCTCTTCCTTCGCTGCAAAGACCGCTTCCAGCCTCGTCCTCGCACTCGCACTGGCCTTCCCTGCACACGCCGCCGTCCCTGCCCCGGTCGACCAGCCCTACCCCGGCACCATCGTCCTGAAAGTCGATGCGACCAACCTCACGCAGCAGATCTTCCGCATGCACATGACGGTGCCGGTCAAGCCGGGCCCGATGACCTTCCTGTATCCGCAATGGCTGCCGGCAAACCACGGTCCGAGCGGTCCGCTGACACAGCTGGCCGGCCTCAAGTTCACGGCCAACGGCAAGCCGGTGGAATGGACGCGCGATCCGGTCGAGGTCTTTGCCTTCCACGTCAACGTGCCGGAAGGCGTGACGACCCTGGAAGCGGAATACCAGTTCCTGTCGCCGCTCGATCCAAGCCAGGGCCGCATCGTCCTGACCGAGGACATCCTCGGCCTGCAATGGCCGTCGGTGACGCTGTACCCGGCCGGCTACGTGGCGCGCCGCATCACGGTGCAGCCCTCGCTGAAGCTGCCCGCCGGCTGGCAGTACGGCACGGCGCTGGAAACGGCCACCCGCACGGGCGACGAAGTCCAGTTCAAGACGCACGACCTGGAAACCCTGATCGACTCGCCGCTGTTCGCAGGCCGCCACTTCAAGCAGTTCGACCTCGATCCGGGCGCCAAGGTGCGCGTCTCGCTGAACGTCGTGGCCGACAATGCCGAGAGCCTGGAAGCCAAGCCGGAGCAGATCGCCGCCCACCGCGCAATGGTCACCCAGGCGAAAAAACTCTTCGGTTCGCACCATTACGACCACTACGACTTCCTGCTGGCGCTGTCGGACGACTTCGGCGGCATCGGCCGCGAACACCACCAGTCGAGCGAGAACGGCGTCAAGCCGGGCTACTTCACGGAGTGGGCGCGCGGCGAAGCGGGACGCGACCTGCTGCCGCACGAGTACACCCACTCGTGGAACGGCAAGTTCCGCCGCCCGGCCGGCCAGAACGTCCCGAACTTCAACACTCCGCTGCAGAACGAACTGCTGTGGGTGTACGAAGGCCAGACCCAGTACTGGGGCGGCGTGCTGGGCGCGCGTTCCGGCCTGGTCTCGCAAGCCGGCGCACGCGATGCGCTGGCGGCCACCGCTGCGCGCTACGACAACGTGCAGGGCCGCGCATGGCGCGCAGTGCAGGACACGGTGAACGACCCGATCGTCATCGCCCGCCGTGCCCTCGGCTGGAGCAACTGGCAGCGCGGCGAGGACTATTACTCTGAAGGCGCGCTGATCTGGCTCGACGTCGACACCAAGATCCGCGAACTCTCCGGCGACAAGCGCTCGCTCGACGATTTCGCGCGCGCTTTCTACGGCATCAACGACGGCAGTTATCTGCCGGTTTTCTACACCTTCGAGGACGTGGTCGCGGCATTGAACCGCGTCCAGAAATTCGACTGGGCGCC
Source organism: Massilia sp. Mn16-1_5 (assembly GCF_004798585.1). Classification (GTDB taxonomy): domain Bacteria; phylum Pseudomonadota; class Gammaproteobacteria; order Burkholderiales; family Burkholderiaceae_D; genus Telluria. The sequence continues at coordinate 53,040 of NZ_PPXQ01000006.1, read as the reverse complement.
CTTCCTGCGCACGCGCCTGGACGGCCACGGCCCGGGCGCCCCGCTCGACGGCCTACAGCGCGCCGGCTGGAAGCTGGTCTACACCGAGACCCCGACCGATTACATCAAGAGCGCCGAGGACCGCAGCAAGTCGGCCGACTTCAGCTATTCGCTGGGCTTCTCGGTGCGCGCCGACGGCGGCGTGAGCAACGTGCAGTGGGACGGCGTCGGCTTCCGCGCCGGCCTCGCGGGCAACACGACCATCGTCGCGGTCAACAACAAGGTCTTCAAGCCGGAAGTGCTGAAGGCGGCCGTGAAGGCGTCCAAGGACAGCAAGGCGCCGATCGAACTGCTGGTCAGGAAGGGCAACAACCTGCGCACGATCTCGCTCGACTACCACGGCGGCCTGCGCTACCCGCGCCTGGAACGCATCAACGGCACGCCGGACCGCCTGGAATCGATCTACAAGGCGCTCAAGTAAGCTCAGCGTTATTGCATAAAGGGGCGCCGGACCTGGGTTCGGCGCCCCTTTTTCATAGCCGGTGCTATGCTGCATGCCATGACTACCGATACCGACATTGAACTGTCCGGCCCGTTCAAGGCCGTTGATAGCACCGGCCGTTCCCACGACGTCAAGGCGATCCGCATTTTCGACGAGGGCTACGGGATCATCGACGTGTACGTGGATTTCGCTGCACCCATCGAGGCCGGCCTGCACCAGGACAAGGTCCTCGTGAAGGCCATCATCGACCGCCTGCGCGCGCTCGGTTACAAGGGGCCGGACTTCGGCCTCAGCGATCCGGGGCTGCAGGAGCGCAAGCTGATCGTGCTCGAGGCGCCGGAGGAGTTTGCGCCGTTTGCCAAGAGCCGCGGGTGGAAGAACCTGGCGGAAGAGTTCGACGAATAAACTCGATCGACGCCGGCATGGTGGGCACGGGGCGCCCACCCTACGGTATCTCGACGTTACCGGCCATCGCAGCGCCGTAGGGTGGGCGCCCCGTGCCCACCATTCGCCAGCATTCCCGTTCAAACGCCATCGATATACCGCCCGCTCCACGCCGCAATCATCGCGGCCACCTGTGCTGCATCCTCCCTCCCCGTCACCAGGTGATCCATCCCGTCGAGCGATACAAAGCTCTTCGGGTAGGCTGCCAGCTCGAAGATCCGCAACGCATTCGCAATCTCCACCGTATCGTCGTTCGGCGCATGCATCACCAACAGCGCACGGTCCAGCTGCGCGATCCTGTCCGCCAACTGGTGCCCGCTCGCATCTTCGACGAACTGCTGGCGGATATTGAAATCGCGACCCGCCAGTTTGACGCGCGCCTCGCCCAGCTGGGCGATGGTATCGAGGTGCTCGGACAACAAGGCGTTGACGACATAATGCGGATCGCTGGGCGAGGCGATCGTCACCACGGCCTTCGATTCGGGGATGAGGTGCGCCGCAGCCAGCACGGCGGTGCCGCCCATGCTGTGCCCGACCAGCAAGCGCGGTGCGGCGAACTTTTCGCGCAAGAAACCGGCGGCCGCGACCAGGTCTTCCACGTTCGAGGAAAAATTCGTGTCCGCAAAATCGCCATGGCTGGCGCCCAGGCCTGCGAAATCGAAGCGCAGCATGCCGACGCCGCGCTCGGCCAGGCCTTGCGAAATGCGGTTCGCCGCCAGCACGTCCTTGCTGCAGGTAAAACAATGGGCGAAGACGCCGTAGGCGCGTGGCGTGCCGTCCGGCATATCGAGCTTGGCCGCGAGTTTGCCGTGGGGTCCCTGGAACTCGACGCGTTCTGTGAACATGTTGTCTTTCTGTTGCAATGAAGGCGCTACTCTGCACCGGATGGAGGCACTGTGCAAGAAGCGCCACGCCTGTTTTCAGGCCAAAAACCGCCGTGCTATACTCGGCGCACCTATGAACCGTTCGATCAAGACATTCCTGGTCTGGCTGCTGATGGCCATACTACCGCTGCATGCGATGGCTGCCAGCGTCGGGATGTCCTGCGTGCCGGGTCAGCGCCAGCTCAGCCAGCATGTCGAAGCCGTCGCCGCCTCCCATCACAATGCGGACGCCGGCATGCATGCCCATCACGGCGCGCATGCGAGCGACGCCGACCAGGCGGGCGCCGTCGACCATGCTTCGCATGACAAGGCGGAGAAGCAAACCCATTCCTCCTGCAGCGCCTGCTCGGTGCTGTGTATCGGCGCGGCCGCACCGCCCTCGGCTTTCCTGGCCGTGCCGGCATTCGAGGGCAGCGACGCCTTCCTCATCTCTCCAGCGACCCTCGTTCCGGGCTTCATCCCGGACGGTCTGCAACGTCCTCCCCGGCCTCAGCTCTCCTGATCGAAGCAGGAGCCGGCCGCGGCGCTTTCAAGCCCGGTAAGGCCTCCTGCGCTTGCACGCGTGCACACGCACGCTCCGTTGCCGATTTCGAGGACTGATCATGCATCAGACATCCCGGGCCGCCCTCCTTGGCGCCCTCCTGGCCCTGCCCTTCGCTGCACTGGCCCAGCAATCCCCGCGCACGCCCGATCCCGCCGATCCGGCCGCGCCTGTCAGGCCGATCGTCTACGAATCGGCCATCACGCGTCCCTCGGCTGAGCCGCAGGGCAGCGCGCCGACGCCGGACAAGCTCTGGCGTGCGGCGAACGAGGCCGTGGCGGCGCCTTCCGGTCATGCCGGTCACGCGGCGCACCAGGCAGCGCCGGCCGCTCCCGTACCGGCGCCGGCACGCCAGCCGGCCCCTGTCGATCACAGCAAACATCACTAGGCAGGCACAATGACCACACAGTCCATTATCGCGCCGCTACGCACGGTCGCCGCTGCAGCACTGGCACTGGCCTTGAGCGGCTGCGCCACGTTCTCGAAAGACGGCGGCCTCGATGCGGTCTCCGCCATGACCGCCGAGCGCACCGGCCAGGACCTGCGCCTGCCGCAAGCCGCGGACGCCGGCCCGGCCAGCGTCGAACTCGCACGGCTCCTGCAGTCCCCGCTCTCGGCCGACGACGCGGTGCGCGTCGCGCTCCTGAACAACCGCGGCCTGCGCGCCTCGCTCGCCGCGCTCGGCGTGGCCGAGGCCGACCTGGTGCAGGCGGGCCGGATGCGTAATCCAAGTATTGGTTTCAGCCGCAAGTCGGGTGGCGGCGAGAGCGAGATCGAACGCAGCGTCATGTTCGACCTGGTCGGCCTGCTGACCATTCCGCTGCGCCGCGACATCGAGGCGCGCCGCTTCGAAGGCGCCAAGCTGGTGGCGGCGCAGGAGGCGGTGCGCCTGGCAGCCGACACCCGCAAGGCCTGGTTCAATGCCGTGGCGGCCGCGCAATCGGCCAGCTACGCGGATCAGGTGCGCGAGGCCGCGCAAGCGAGCGCCGATCTGGCAGCGCGCATGGCGAAGGTCGGCAACTTGAGCAGGCTGGATCAGGCGCGCGAGCAGGCCTTTTCCGCTGAAGCGAGCACCCAGCTGGCCCGTGCACGCCACCAGGCCACCGCTGCGCGCGAACGGCTGACCCGCCTGATGGGTCTCTGGGGCGGGCACACGGCCTTCCAGCTGCCCGCCCGCCTGCCCGAGTTGCCGGGCGCAGCGCGCGAGTCCGCCAACATCGAAGCGCTGGCGATGCGGCAGCGCCTGGACGTCCAGCTGGCAAGGCTGAATACGCAAGCCACGGCGCGGGCGCTGGGGTTGAGCCGGGCGACCGGCTTCGTCAACGTGCTCGACGCCGGCTACGTCAACGCGAGCAAATCCGGCGCGCCGCGCGAGAACGGCTATGAGATCGAGCTGGCGCTGCCGCTGTTCGACTGGGGCGGCGCGCGCGTCACCAAAGCCGAGGCGATCTACATGCAGTCCGTGCACCGCACGGCCGATGCCGCCATCAGCGCACGCTCCCAGGTGCGGGAAGCCTACTCCGCCTACCGCACGAGCTATGACGTGGCGCGCCACTATCGGGACGAGATCGTGCCGCTCCGGAAGAAGATCTCGGAAGAGACCCTGCTGCGCTACAACGGCATGCTCATGAGCGTATTCGAGCTGCTGGCCGACGCCCGTGCGCAAATCAACGGCGTGAATGCCTCCATCGAAGCGCAGCGCGATTACTGGATCGCCGATACCGACCTGCAGGCCGCCATCAACGGCAGCGGCGGCGCGACAGTCGGCATGACTGGCGCCGGCGCCACCGCTGCCTCAGCCGCCGCCGAACATTGATCAAGGATTGAAAACACAATGAGTTCTCGTCGAGATTTCTTCACCGGCGCTGCCGCCCTGGTCGGGGCCGGCCTGGTCAGCCGCGCCGGCGCCGCGACGCTGCCGGAAGCGCCGATCATGAGCAGCGCGGCGACGCAGCCGCCGCCATCGCCGCCCAACGGCCGGCCCTACCATCCGGTCGTCACCCTGAACGGCTGGTCCCTGCCCTGGCGCATGAACAACGGCGTCAAGGAGTTCCACCTGATCGCCGAACCGGTGGTGCGCGAGATCGCGCCCGGCATGAAGGCCAACCTGTGGGGCTACAACGGCCAGAGTCCGGGGCCGACGATCGAGGTGGTCGAGGGCGACCGCGTGCGGATTTTCGTCACTAACCGCCTGCCCGAGCAGACCAGCATCCACTGGCACGGCCAGCGCCTGCCCAACGGCATGGACGGCATCACCGGCCTGAACCAGCCGCCCATCATGCCCGGCAAGACCTTCGTCTACGAGTTCGTCGCTCGGCGACCCGGCACCTTCATGTACCACCCGCACGCGGACGAGATGGTGCAGATGGCGATGGGCATGATGGGCTTCTGGGTTACGCACCCGAAGAACCCGGCGCAGCATGCGGTGGACCGCGACTTCGTGTTCCTGTTGAACGCCTACGACATCGAACCGGGCAGCTATACGCCGCGGGTCAACGAGATGACCGATTTTAATCTGTGGACCTTCAACAGCCGCGCCTTCCCGGGCATCGATACGATGAACGTGCGCCAGGGCGACCGCGTGCGCATCCGCGCCGGCAACCTGACGATGACGAACCACCCGATCCACCTGCACGGCCACGAGTTCGAGGTCACCGGCACCGACGGCGGCTGGACCCGGCCGGAATCGCGCTGGCCCGAGGTCACCACCGACATCGCCGTCGGCCAGATGCGCGCCATCGAATTCATCGCCGATGCGCCCGGCGATTGGGCCTTCCACTGCCACAAGCCGCATCACACCATGAACGCGATGGGACACCAGGTACCGAACATGATCGGCGTCGACCACCGTGGCGTCGCCGAGAAGATCGCGAAACTGGTGCCGGACTACATGGTCATGGGCGACAAGGGCGGTTCGATGGGCGACATGGAAATGCCGCTGCCCGACAACACGCTGCCGATGATGACGGGCCAGGGCCCGTTCGGCGGCATCGAGATGGGCGGCATGTTCACCGTCGTAAAAGTGCGCAAGGACCAGAAGCCGGGCGACTACACCGACCCGGGCTGGTACAAGCATCCGCCCGGTACCGTCGCCTACGAATGGACAGGCGCGTCCCCGGGCGCGGTGCGCCACGACAGCGCCGGCGGCAAACCGGACGCCAAGGCGACGATCGAAGTCACCGTCCGCAAACCGACCGGCCACCAAGGCCATCACTGAGCATTCACTTCAAGGAGCCATCATGATCCGACAAATCGTTTCCCGTACCGCGCTGGCTGTGAGCCTGAGCATCCCGCTTGTGGCGATGGCCGCCGCGCCCGTCATCGACGTCTTCAAGAGCGAGTTTTGCGGCTGCTGCGAAGGCTGGGTGGAGCACCTGAAGGCGAACGGCTTCACGCCCCGCGTCAAGAATGTCGACGACCCGTCCGACTACCGCAAGCGCGGCGGCATCCCGGACGAGCTGGGGTCCTGCCACACCGGCATGATCGGCGGCTATGCGATCGAAGGCCATGTGCCGGCCAGCGAGATCAAGCGCCTGCTGAAGGAAAAGCCGAAGGCCAAAGGATTGGCGGTGCCCGCCATGCCGCTCGGCTCTCCAGGCATGGAAGGACCGCGCAAGGATCCGTACGATGTGCTGCTGGTGCACCCGGACGGGCACACCACGGTGTACAAGCACTACAACTGAAAAAGGAGCCGACATGATGAAGATTTCCCGATTCGCTCTCGCCCTCGCCATGGCTGCCGCCGTGGCAGGCGCTTCCGCGCAGGATCACGCCGGCCATGACGCCCCTGCGGCGCAGCAGGCACCCGCGCTGGCGCTCGTCGACGGCGAAGTGAAAAAGATCGACAGGGAGACCGGCAAGATCACGCTGCGCCACGGCGAGATCCCAAACCTCAACATGGGGGCCATGACGATGGTCTTCCGTACCAGGAATGCCGCCATGCTCGACGAGATCAAGGTTGGCGACAAGGTCAGCTTTTCGGCCGATCGCGTCGGTGGCGCGATCACCGTCGTCCAGCTGCAAAAAGTAGAGTAATCGGCTGTGCGCGTGGCATCCGGCAGGCGCCACCGCTGCCGGATCGCGCCTTCACTTCGTATTATCTGTTAGGATACCCCCCTACCCTATCAACGAAGGTGCCCTGTTGTCCCATACCGCTCGAGAAAAGGCGAAGCTGCTCGCCCGCGTCCGCCGCATCCGCGGCCAGGTCGAGGCCATCGAACGCGCACTGGAATCGGAAGCCGGCTGCAGCGAAGTCCTGCATTTGCTGGCGGCCAGCCGCGGCGCCATGAACGGCCTGATGGCCGAAGTGCTCGAGGATCACGTCAGGGAACACGTCGCCGCGGGCGACCTGAGCGAAGCCGCGCGTACCGAAGGCGCGGACGAGCTGCTCGCGGTAATTCGGGCTTACCTAAAGTAGGCAGCGATGGCCGTCAAATCGCCCTGCGTCGAACTCTGCCAGTTCGACGGCAAGACAAGCTTGTGCACCGGCTGCCTGCGCACGCGCGACGAAGCGCGCGAGTGGAAGAAGATGACCGATCACCGCAGGCACCAGATCATCAACGAACGCGCGCGGCGCGAGAAAAAACTGGCCGGCCGCTAGCACGGCCGGTTGAGGAAACCATGCAAGACCTGACGCATCACCATCCTGTCGACGACCTGGCGCACGAGCATATCTTCGACCAGGGCAGCAACGCGGCCGAGCGCGGCACGCGCCTCGTCATGTGGATCACCCTGGTCATGATGGTGGTGGAGATCGCCGCCGGCTGGTGGTTCAACTCGATGGCTCTGCTGGCGGACGGCTGGCACATGAGCTCCCACGCGCTGGCGATCGGCCTGAGCGCATTCGCCTACTCCGCCGCACGCAAGTATGCGAAGGATCCGCGCTTTGCCTTCGGCACCTGGAAGATCGAAGTCCTGGCCGGCTATACGAGCGCCGTCTTCCTGCTCGGGATCGCGGCAATGATGGCGTTCAGTTCGGTCGAGCGCATCTTCGCGCCCGAACCCATCCACTACCGGGAAGCGATCGTCATCGCCGTGATCGGCTTGGTCGTCAACGTCGTCTGCGCGCTGATCCTGGGCCATGCCCACCACGATCACGGCCACGGCCACGGGCATCACCATCACGATCATCATGGGCACGACCACGGACACGGACATGGTCACCACGACCTGAACCTGAAGTCCGCCTACATCCACGTCATCGCGGATGCCGCGACCTCGGTACTGGCCATCGGCGCGCTGGCCGGCGGCTGGGCCTTCGGCTGGTCCTGGCTCGATCCGGTGATGGGGATCGTCGGCGCGGTGCTGGTCGCGGTGTGGGCCAAGAACCTCATCGTCGAAACCGGCAAAGTCCTGCTCGACCGCGAAATGGACGCGCCGGTCGTCGAGGAAATCCGCGAAGTCGTCGCAGCCGCCTCAAACGCAGGCTACGCCAAACTGGTCGACCTGCACGTCTGGCGCGTCGGCAAGCAGTTCTATTCCTGCGCCCTGAGCCTGGTGACGAACGACCCGGCCCTGACCCCGGCGAAGCTACGCGAGCAACTGGGGATTCACGAAGAAATCGTGCACGCGACGATCGAGGTACATTACCGGCCCGATGGCGCAAGCTAAGCTCAGCTCTGCTCACCCAAACAAGCCATGCAGATACCACCTCGGCTCCGCATCCTCGCCCGCCCCCACGATGCGCTCGCGGTACACCCAGTACAGCGTGTGGTCCTGTCCCTCCGCGATGAAATAGTCGCGCGTCTGCGACTGGCTCCACCATCCCGCTTCGATGCGTTCCGGCGTCGACGCCATCTTTAACGGCGAACCATAAAACGGCCGGTGATTGCGCATGAGCAGTGCGATCGGCTTGGCGAGAATCCAGGTCGGGCGCGGCAGGCTGTGCACGTCGGCCGGCAGCTGCGCGGCACGCACCGACTCGCGCACTTTCTGCTGTACCGGGACCCAGGTGTTGGCGACTTCAGGCCGGTAGTCGGCCTGGGGCAGCGCCTGTAAAACATTGTCCGGCCCCAGGCGCGCCACCAGCAGTTCCAGCATGCGCACCCGGTCTTCCTCGCTGCCGCCTGGTTCGGGAAACAGCGATTCGCTCGGCGGCGCCATCGGCTGCAGCTGCGCGGCTTCCAAAGCGAGGGCGATGACGGGGGCGTCAAGTACGGTCTTGGCCAAGCGTTCGCGCAGCAGGCGCACCAGGTGTTCGTCGCGCCAGGTCGGTTCGCCCAGCGCGATCTCGACCTTTGTTGCCGGGCGCGCCACCCTGCCCCGCTCGTGTTCGAGCAGCAGCGTGATGCGCTCCACCGCCAGCTGGTGCGCGCAGAGCCAGCCGGTCAGCTGCTGCACCAGGCGCTCGGCGCCCTGCAGGCACTCCTCGGCGTTCTCCAAACGGTCGAACAATTCTATTTTTGCGTGAAAGCTTGTCGGCGCTTCGATCCATTCGAACAGCTCGGGCAGCATGCCGTAGGCGGCGTCGAGCACGTCGAGCAGCGCGCGGCCGCAGCGACGCTGCAGGCCGGGGCGCGGCAAGCGCCGCATGGCGCCGATGTCGAAGCAGCCGATGCCCTCGAACCAGCCGGCGTAGGGCCGCGCCGGCGGTGGCAGTGTGCTCGGCAGGCGGTCGAGGCGGCGCGTGAGCGATTCGATGGTGAGCACCCGGCCGGCACGCTGGCGTGCCAGCATCCAGCTGCCGCGCGCGGTGGGTGCGCAACTGAGATAGCCCGAGAAGCCGAGCGCGCGCAGGCTGGCGCGCACGCGCCGGCACAGGGCGCGGATGCCGCCGAACAGGCGCAGACTGGCGCCGATGTCGATCAACAGGGTCGATTCCTCGGCCTGCGTGACTTGCGGCGTGTACTGCAGCAGCGCCATCGCCACCGCATGCAGGCTTTCCGCCTCGCGTTCGGGCGAGCGCTCGACGATGCGCGCCTCGGGCATGAGCATCAGCACGCCGCCGCGGCGCATGCCGTTCTTGATGCCGGCGGCACGCGCCAGGGGCGAGGCGGCCAGCACCCGCTCGCCCTCGAGCACGACGCAGCCGCTGTCAGTTGACCAGTTCGGGCTGAAAACCTCGAGCGGTAGCCGGGGCAGGTACAGGCCGATCCACAGTCGCATGGCGTTGAAGCAGAGAAGGAGTGAGTGGGAGGAACAGCGGCGCGTCGCGCTGCAGTCCCCGGCGTTTAATGAAACCGATGTCCAGGCCTCCGGCGGCGGGCCGCAGGGACAGGCGCAGCGGCGCCGGCGAGGCGTCCTGGGCGCTGGCCAGCGGACGCATCATGAAGAACAGGGTCTCTCCGCACTGGGCCGCCAGGTGCAGGCGGCGCAGGCTTTCGCCGCGCGCATGGTTGGCCCAGAACAGCAGCGCCCCGCAACTGCCGCTGCGCAGCACCTGCTCGGCCGCCCACAGGGCGTCGGCGCCGCGCTCGGCGCGCAGCCAGATGAGCTGGGAAGGCGGCACGCCGAGCGCGGCCAAGGCCAGCGCCTGCGGCGGATGGGGCGGCTGCAGCAGCACGATGCGGCGCGACGCGGCCGCGGCCAACGCCGGGCGCAGCAGGCGCATTTCTCCGATGCCGGGCTGTTGCAGCAGAAGGTCGACCAGGGTGCCGGTCGGCCAGCCGCCGCCGGGCAATTGCTTCGACAAGGCCGGGTGGCCGGTGTCCACGCAGCGCGTATCTGCATGCGCCAGCTGGGAAGCGCGCCACAAGGACGGGTGCAAATCTTCTGGCGCAGCAAGGTGTTGTAAGCAAGACATGATTAGGGGTAATGCAAAAGTACTGGATGGATATACAGTACTTGTTCGTTCAGCTTTTGGCAAGATATGTATAACTTGAAAACACAGGATTTAACCTTGTGCTTGTGTAGGCACAAGACTGCGTCATCGAGCGAACTCGCCCTTATAAGCCATCCGGTCTGCATCAAAAGGTGAAATAATGGGTCTTCATTCATTATTCGCCTGACAATGACCGCTTTTGCATTCCACCCGGGACGCCGCCCATGACCACGATCCAGCTGGTCGGCGCCATCCTCTTCGCCTGCGCCCTCGTCCACACCTTCGCCGCCAAGGGTTTCGAAATCCTGGCCGACCGCCATCCGCGCCATGAGGGCCTGTTCCACCTGCTCGGCGAAGTCGAGGTCGTGTTCGGTTTCTGGGCCTTCGTGCTGGTCTTGGCGATGGCCTTGATCGCGGGCGGAGACAGCGCCATCGACTATGTCGAGTCGCGCCACTACACCGAGCCTTTGTTCGTGTTCACCGTCATGGTGATCGCCGCCTCGAAGCCCGTCCTCGACGCCGTGCGCGCCTTGCTGGCCACGATTGCGCGCCTGGTGCCGCTGCGTACCGAAGTCGCGCTCGCCTGGCTGGGACTGGCCCTGGTGCCGCTCGCCGGCTCCCTGATCACGGAGCCGGCCGCGATGACGCTGGCCGCCCTCATGCTCGCGCCCCAGGTGTTCCGCCCGGGCATTCCGGAGCCGCTGAAATATGGCGCACTGGGCGTGCTGTTCGTGAACGTCTCGATCGGCGGCACCCTCACCTCCTACGCCGCGCCGCCGGTGCTGATGGTGGCCTCGACCTGGGGCTGGGACAGTGCCTATATGTTCACCCACTTTGGCTGGCGCGCGGCCCTGGCCGTGCTCATCAACGCCAGCGTCGTCACCCTGCTTCTGAGAAAACACCTGGCGCCGGCCGCCGCCCAAGAGAGCAAGACGGTGCCGTTCAAGGTGTCGCTGATCCACCTGGCTTTCCTGGCCGCGGTGGTGCTGCTGGCGCACCATCCGGTGCTCTTCCTCGGCCTGTTCCTGCTGTTCCTGGGCTTTACCCAGGCCTACCAGCGCCACCAGGATCCCCTGATCCTGAAAGAAGGCTTGCTGGTCGGCTTTTTCCTGGCCGGCCTCGTGGTGCTGGGCGGCATGCAGCAATGGTGGCTGCAGCCGATCGTGTCCAGCCTTGCGCCTACCGCCCTGTTCTTCGGTGCGCTCGGCCTGACCGCGATCACGGACAATGCGGCATTGACCTATCTCGGCTCGCTGATCGCCGGCCTGTCCGAGCATGCGAAATACATGCTGGTGGCGGGCGCCGTGGCCGGCGGCGGCCTGACCGTGATCGCCAATGCGCCGAACCCGGCCGGCGCCGCGCTGCTGCGCAACGGCTTCGAAGACGAATCGATCGGCGCCCTGGGCCTGCTCGGCGGCGCCCTGGGACCGACCATCGTGGCCGCAATCCTGTTCCTGATCTAGAGGAGAACACATGGACGACACCGTATTGATCGGCAAGACCGCCACCATCGAACGCTGCTGCCGGCGCGCGCGTGAAGAATACGAGAAGGACCCGACCACTTTTGTGGGCGACCTGACGCGCCAGGATGCGGCTACGCTGAACGTGATCCGCGCCTGGGAAGCGGCGGTCGAAATGGGAGACTACGTGATCGCCATGGCCGAGCTGGGCGAACCTTTCGACGAACGCGAGGTCATCAGTATATTGGTGGATAATGGCTGGATCGACGCCACCTTGGGCGAAGACCTGAAACGTACCGGCGAATTCTGCCGCGCCGAATGGGACTACCAGGCGGCACCGCTGCCGGCCCTGGTCACGATCATCAAGCGCGGGCTGGACGATTTCGCGGCCTACAACCAGGCCTTACTGACAAGGGCGGCGACCCTGCCGGATACGCGGGAACCGGAGTAAGCACCAGCCATCGCGACGCATTTGTCCTAACCTGGAGACAGAACTATGTCGGAAGTCTTTCTGGTCATTGCACTGATTCTGTTTGGACTGGTCATTCTGCTCTACAGCGCAGCCGATCGCAGGCTGCTGAACTTCGTCGACTACGACACGGTCCCTGTCGCGCGCATCAACCGCCATGCCGCGGCACGCCTGCTGCTGCCCGTCTGCGTGAACGCCGGCTGCGCCTGGGCCGCGGCAAGGCATCCCGAACTGACCGTGCCGCTATTGTTCTTGACGCCGCTGTCGATCCTGGGCACGGTCATCTGGATCGGCGCCGGCGTCCAGCGCCTGCAAGCCATGCCATCCTGAAGCGAGACAGCATGGATCAGTTTACCGGCGGCTGCCTGTGCGGCGACGTCCGCATCGCAGCAACGGGACGCCCGTATCGCATCGGCCTGTGCCACTGCCTCGACTGCCGCAAGCACCACGGCGCCCTGTTCTACGCGGCCGCGATCTTTCCCCAGGATGCGGTGACGATCGAAGGCAGCACGCATCACTACGGCGGGCGCCATTTCTGCCCCCGCTGCGGCTCCTCGGTGTTCGCGCGCAGCGAGGACGAGATCGAAGTCCACCTGGGCGCCCTCGATGCGCCCAACCAATTGACGCCTACCTACGAAAACTGGACCGTGCGGCGCGAATCCTGGCTGCCGCCCTTCCCGCTCGCCCATCGTTACGAACACAATCGCGAAGCGGCCGGCCGCTCCGAAGACGAGTGAGGCCCGCCCATAAAAACATGGAGACCACATGCATCAGAACCTGAGCTATGTACACGGAGCACATGACGTTCCCCTGATCGGCGACACGATCGGGCCTTTCCTGAGCAAGATCGTGCAGCAGTACGGCGACAACGAAGCCCTGGTCGTGCCGCACCAGGATGTACGCTGGACCTACACCGAATTCGATGCGCGCGTGAGCCGGTTGGCGGCGGGCCTGCTGGCGCTGGGACTGAAGCCGGGCGACCGCATCGGCATCTGGTCGCAGAACTGCGCGGAATGGGTGCTGGTGCAATTTGCCACCGCGCGCGCCGGCCTGGTCATGGTGAACATCAATCCGGCCTACCGCCGCTCCGAACTCGAATACGTGCTCGACAAGGTGCAGTGCGCGGCCCTGATCCTGTCGCCCGCTTTCAAATCGAGCGACTACCTGGCGATCCTGGGCGATGTGGTGCCCGAGCTAGGCAATAGCGCACCCGGCAAGCTGCACTCGGCGCGCCTGCCGCATCTGCGCCATGTGATCCGGCTCGGCGCCGACAAAACCCCGGGCATGTTCAACTTCGACGACGTGCTGGTGCCCGAGGGCGACCAGCGCCTCGAGGAGCTGGCGCGCATCGAAGCCGAACTGCAGTTCGACGAACCGGTGAACATCCAGTTCACCTCGGGCACGACCGGCGCCCCGAAAGGCGCGACGCTGACCCACCACAATATCCTGAACAACGGCTTTTTCGTCGGCGAGGCGATGAAGCTCAGTAGCATCGACCGGCTCTGCATCCCGGTGCCGCTGTATCACTGTTTCGGCATGGTGCTGGGCAATCTGGCTTGCGTGACGCATGGCGCGACCATGGTCTTCCCGGGCGAAAGTTTTGAACCGCAATCGGTGCTGGCGACCGTGCAGGCCGAACGCTGCACCGGCCTGCACGGCGTGCCGACCATGTTCATCACCCTGCTCGATCATCCGGAGTTCGCCCAATACGATTTATCGACGCTACGGACGGGCATCATGGCCGGCTCGCCCTGCCCGGCCGAGGTGATGAGCCGCGTGATCGAGAAAATGCATCTAAGCGAGATCACGATCGCCTACGGCATGACGGAGACCTCGCCGGTGAGTTTCCAGAGCTCGACCGACGATCCGGTGCCGCTGCGCGTGGCCACCATCGGCCGCGTGCATCCGCACCTGGAAGTCAAAATCGTCGATGCCGACGGCAAGATCGTGCCGCGCGGCGTGAAGGGAGAACTGCTGACGCGCGGCTATTCCGTGATGCTCGGCTACTGGGGCGACGAGGAAAAGACGCGCGAGACGATCGATGCCGCGCGCTGGATGCACACGGGCGACCTGGCCGTGATCGACGAACAGGGATTCGCCACCATCGTCGGCCGCGCCAAGGACATGGTGATCCGCGGCGGCGAAAACATCTATCCGCGCGAGATCGAGGAATTCCTGTACAAGCATCCGAAAATCCTCGATGTCCAGTGCGTAGGCGTGCCCGATGCGAAATACGGCGAAGAGCTGTGCGCCTGCATCGTGCTGCGGCTAGGCATGGAAGCGAACGAGGACGAGATCCGCGATTTCTGCAAGGGGCAGATCGCGCATTACAAGGTGCCGCGCCATATCCGTTTTGTTGCCGGTTTTCCGATGACGGTGACGGGCAAGATCCAGAAGTATCTGTTGCGGCAGCAGGTGACGACGGAACTGGGATTGGCGGAATAAAACGTGCGGCGGGCGTAGAGGCAGGCCATGTAAGATCGCTTATCTCATCCACCTTCGTTCACCATGACCGCTTCCACCCTGCGCCACGTCGTCCTGTTCGCTTTCAAGGACGAGGCCACTGCCGAACAGATCGATACCGTCGTCCGCGATTTCTCGGCGCTGCCGCAAGCCATTCCCGGCATCGTTTCCTACGAATGGGGAACGAACGTCAGCCCGGAAGGCCTGAACGACGGTTTTACGCACTGCTTCACGCTGACCTTCGCCCGCAACGAAGACCGCGACGTCTACCTGGACCATCCGGCGCACACGGCTTTCGTGTCGACACTGGGCGCCTGCCTGGCGCGTTCGCTGGTGGTCGATTACTGGGCGAAATAGGACCCCCGCCACATATTGAATGTCGCACTGTGCTGGCTTCGTTTGAGGAAAGACCCCGCCAACATGATGCGAGCGTCACGCGTGGACAATGTCCACCCTACCTGCCCGAAACTGCTTGCGGTAATCCGAGGGCGAGGTGTGCAGGTTGGTTCGGAAATGCTGGCGCAGCGACAGGGCGGTGCCGAAGCCGGCCTCGTCCGCCACCACCTCGATCGTCGCATTCGTGCACTCCAGCATGCGCTGGGCCTGGGCCAGCCGTTGGCTCAGCAGCCATTGCTTGAACGAGGTGCCCGTCGCCTGGCGGAAGTGGCGCGTGAAATTGCGCCGGCTCATGGCGGCGCGCCCGGCCAGGGTGTCGATGCTGTGCGGCTGGGCCAGGTTGTGCAGCACCCAGTCCAGCACCTCCGAAAAACGTCCCTCGCTCGGCGTGGAGGGCAGCGGCTGCTCGATGAACTGGGCCTGGCCGCCCTGGCGATGCGGCGCAATCAACAGTCGCCGCGCCACGCGGTTGGCAAGCTCGGCCCCGCGCAGTTCGCGCAGCAGGTGCAGGCAGCAATCCAGGCCCGCCGCCATGCCGCCCGAAGTCAGGACCTTGCCCTCGTCCACGTACAGCACCTCGCGGTCGACCTTCACCTTCGGATAAAAGCGCGCCAGCACGTGGGCCAGTTCCCAATGCGTCGTCGCGCGCTTCCCGTCGAGTAAGCCGGCCTGCGCCACCGGAAAGGCACCCAGGCACAAGCCGACCATGCGCGCACCACGTGCATGGGCACGCTGCAAATGCGCGATCAGCTCGGGCGGCGCGCGCCGGCAGTCCTCGTGCCAGGCCGGCATGACGACGATGTCGGCCTCGTCGATCGCGGACAGGTCGCGCTCGACCGCAATCGCAAATCCCGCCGAGGTGCGCAAAGACTTGCCTTCCGAGGCGCAGACCACGACCTCGAAGGGCGGCGGCCCCGCGTCGACGCTGGTGCCGAAGACGAGGCAGGGAACGGACAGGTGAAACGGCGTCATGCCCTCGAAGGCGATGACGGCGATGCGTTGGGCGGGTTTATCCATGGCCCGATTATATCGAACATCGACCTTCGGGCCACTGTTATCGATGAGCTAGCGGGCAGAAAATGATTCCACTTTCACTACAAGAGGACATCACCATGACGCACGCTTCCACCGTCGGCTTCCAGCTGATCCGCAATGCCACCATCAAGCTCAGCTTCGGCGACACCACCTTCCTGGTCGACCCGATGCTGGCGCCGAAGGACAGCTTCCCCGGCTTCCCGGGCACGGTCAACAGCCACCTGCGCAACCCGACGGTCGAGCTGCCGCTGCCGACCGAGGAGATCGTCCGGGCCGACGCCGTCATCGTCACCCACATCCACCCGGACCACTGGGATGCGGCGGCGATCGCGGCCCTGCCGAAAGACATTCCCCTGTTCGCGCAGAACGACAACGATGCCGCCGACATCCGCAAGCAAGGTTTCAGCGATGTGCGCGTGATCGGCGCCGGCAGCGAATTCCGCGGCGTGCGCTTGAGCCCGGTAAAGGGCCAGCACGGCAGCGAGACCCACATGGCCATGATCGGCAATTTCCTCGGCGAGACGGTCGGCGTGGTGCTGCAGTGCGCAGGCCATCAAACGGTCTACATTGCCGGCGACACGATCTGGACGCCGGACGTGGATGCGGCCATCGCCGGCTATCAACCCGGAATCATCATCCTCAACACGGGCTACGCCCAGATTGCCGGCTTCGACGGCTCCATCATCATGGGCAAGAAAGACCTGGGCCGCGCCTACAAGGCGGCGCCGGGCGCGACGATCGTGGGCATCCACATGGAAGCCTTCAATCACATGATGCAATCACGCCACGAATTGCGGGACTATGTGGCGCAAAACGGCATGGACGCAGCGCGGGTGCTGGTGCCGGAGGATGGGCAGGCGTACCGCTTTTGACCGGGCAAAGGTGGACCGATGGCCTCGGTCCACCACCTTCGTCGCATATTTCTTCTAGACATCTTTCTACAAGCCTGAGAAGATAATGAACTTCTTTCATGTTGCTTGTCGTTTTACAAACTAGCTCGCTTCGTAAATACGCTTCCCGGCATGGCGCCAGCAACGAAACATTCCTCACCCAGCGCGTAGGCATGTCGTGACCACCAACCAGTCCATCAGCGAAACCGACGTATCCGTTGCGCGTGCAACCGGCTTTGCCGAATGTGCGATCGCACTTCGGCGTGCCCTGTCGACCACGCCGGTCGGATGGGCGCTCGCCGTCTGGTTCTGCTGGGGCCGCGTCCCCACCCAGTCCATCATGCTGTGGCTGGCAACCGCCTTCACGGTATGGGCCGGCAGCCTGGTGGTGCTGCAGCACATGATCGTCAACGGTTCGAAGCTGGCCATTCACCGCAGGCGGCTGCACTGGGTTGCCGGACTGGATGGCTTCGGCTGGGGCGTGCTGACCTGGTTCCTGATCGGATACGACCCCGTGCTCGACGCCACCCTGATGGCGCTGCTGTGCGGCGTCATGTCCATTAATGCACAAGTCTATGGCACCTATGTCGTCGCCTATTACGGGCAGATCGGCGTTCTCTGGGCCATATCGGTGCTCGGATTGTTGCATGGAGACAACAACGTCAGGGCGCTCGATTATGCCGTCGGCCTGACCGTTTTTATCACGCTCACCGCCTACTACACGCGCGCGATCTCGCAGCGCTTACTGGAAGGCATACGCCTGCAGCATGCGAACGGCTCGCTCGCCACGCAACTGCGCACGGCGCTGCAAAAGGTCGAGCTCGACGCCGCGACCGACGCGCTGACGGGACAGTGGAACCGGCGGGCACTCGACGAAGTCCTCAAGCAGCAGCTCGAGCGGCATGTCTCGTCCGACATCCCCTTTTCGATCCTGATGCTCGACATCGACTTTTTCAAGAAGATCAACGACGAATTCGGCCATATGGTCGGCGACGACGTCTTGCGCGCCTTCGCGCAAAGGCTGAGGGAGTTCCTCCGTTCGGCGGATTTCTGCGCGCGCTTCGGCGGCGAGGAATTCGTCGTCGTCTTGCCGGAAACTTCCCTGGCCACGGCGCTGGAAGTCGGCGAGCGTATCCGCAAGGGTATTGCACAATCTCCCCTGCTGAGCAAACCGCGCGTGCAGGCAACGGTATCCATTGGCGTCGCCACGATGGAAAAAGGACAGAGTATTCATGCGCTGTTTGCCGCAGCGGATGCCGCCGTCTACCTTGCCAAGAATGAGGGCCGCAACCAGGTGCGCCCGCATACCCCGATGCCGGTAACCGTCGCCCAGTGATCGACACGCATCGCGAACAGGCGTGCGCGCCTCTTCCCACGCCTGCCGGCATCGCCGGCCAGCTCGGCGGCTATGCCTGGGCACGCAGCACGGTCGGCGAATCCGGCGGCGCCGTCTACCGGCTGCACGGCAAGGCCGGTGCGCCCGATCTGTATTTGAAACACGGCAAGGGTGCCGTGGCCGACGACATCAGCGACGAAATGACAAGACTGCGCTGGCTCGCCGGCCACCTGCCGGCACCAGGCGTCCTGCATTTCTCGCGCACACTCGATGAGGCATGGCTGCTGATGAGCGCCATGCCCGGGAAAACCGCTTACCAGCTCCTGGACACGCATCCCGCGCTCCAGCACGAGGTCGTGGACGCGCTGGCCGCCTTCCTGCGCCGGCTGCACGCGATTCCCCTGCACACCTGTCCTTTCACGAGCGGCCATGCCTACCGCCTTGCCCTCGCCTGGGAGCGCATCGATGCGGGCCTGGTCGACGAAGACGACTTCGACGAGGAACGACAGGGCTGGACGGCCGGGCAGGTGTGGGACGCGCTGCAAGCCATGCTGCCGCTCGCGGCCGACCCCGTCGTCACGCACGGGGATTTTTCGCTCGATAACCTGTTCATCCAGGAGGGCGTCGTGACTGGCTGCATCGATGTCGGACGGGTCGGCATTGCCGATCGCTACCAGGATCTGGCCATCATGTGGAATTGCCTTGGCGAGTTCGGCGTTCCGCTCCAGGAGCGCTTCCTGAACCACTACGGTTTTCCCGATCCGGATCGGAACAAGCTGCGCTTCCACCTGCTGTTGGACGAACTCTTCTAGACTCGACATGGACGACACCAAGCGAAGCGAACTCGTGCGAATGGGCTGGGACATCCACGGCGTCGTCGAAGAGCATTACCACTGCGACCCTGCCACCAGAAACGAGCCGGACGCGTGGCGGGAAAAGCAGCGCCTGCTGTTGGCCGACATGGCGATCCACCTGTTGCAGACGGCACTCCAACCCGGAAATATCGAGCTCGACAAGCTGACCAACAACCTGAACGCCATCCTCACGATTGCCGATCAGTTCCTGCCGCATGCCGACCTGAAAAAGGCCACCGGAAAGCTGTACAGCGGGCGCTGAACCAGGCGCGAATAAAAACCCGCACCGGATGTCGAAATCCGGACACCATGTTCGTCGTACCATCAGAGGGACGTCCTCTGCCTTTGCGCAAGAAAAGGAAAACGATCATGTCCACGAACACAGTCGAGCTGCACCGTGTCCTGAAATCCACGGCCGACCACGTCTACCGCGCCTTCACCACCCCTGGCGCCTTCGCCAAATGGCTGCCGCCGCACGGCTTCATTGCTACCATCCACGAATTCGATGCCAGGGTCGGCGGCCGCTACCGGATGTCGTTCACGAATTTCACCAGCGGCCACAGCCATGCCTTCGGCGGCGAGTACCTGGAGCTGGAACCGGGCCGGCGCCTGCGTTACACGGCCGAGTTCGACGATCCGAATTTGCCTGGCCGCATGCAGACCACGGTGACGCTGCGCGAGGTGTTCTGCGGCGTCGAACTCAAGATCACGCAGGAAGGCATTCCGTCGATGATACCCGCCGAGGCCTGCTATCTCGGCTGGCAAGAGTCGCTGGAATTGCTGGCGAAACTGGTTGAAGCGGAAATCAAGGACTAATCCAACCCACAGGAGACGAACATGGCCAGCAAGAACACGATTTGCCTCTGGTTCAACGGCACCGCCCAGGACGCCGCCGAGTTTTATGCGAAAACCTTCCCTGACAGCGCAGTGCAAGCCGTGCACCGCGCACCGGGCGATTATCCCGCCGGCAAGCAGGGCGACATCCTGACGGTCGAGTTCACGGTGATGGGCATTCCCTGCCTCGGCCTGAACGGCGGTCCGGTCTTCACCCACAGCGAAGCCTTCTCCTTCCAGGTCGCAACCGACGACCAGGAAGAAACCGACCGCCTCTGGAACGCGATCGTCAGCAATGGCGGTCAGGAAAGCGAATGCGGCTGGTGCAAGGACAAGTGGGGCCTGTCCTGGCAGATCACGCCGCGCGTCCTCACCGATGCCATCGCCAACCCGAACCCGGCAGTGGCCAAGCGCGCTTTCGACGCGATGATGACGATGCGGAAGATCGACATCGCCAAGATCGAGGCGGCGGTACGCGGCTGAGGCGTCGGTTCATCGGTGACACCGGCTGCGCTGGGCAGGTGCAGCCGGTCAGCCATTGTAATTTTAGTTTTGGCAAGCATATAGGGCCGGACGGCGGCCGCTTGCGCCCGCCGCGTGCGCGCATGCCCCGTGATCGAACTGGTATCATTCGCGTTTGTCCGGACCACGATCCCGAGGCTGTCTGACAGTCCGCTGGTCCCTTACTCTACAGAACATCAAGAATGAGCACACCGACCCAACTGCCCTCTTTCTGGAGCCGGCTCTCCCTCGCCTTCGGCACCTTTTTCAAGACCATCGGCGACGCCGAGTTCGCCGCGCGCGTGCGCGATGACCAGGTCGGCCCGATTGCCGCACCGGCACCCGCACCTGTTCCGACGCCTGCCGCGGCGCCCGCGCCGGTCCCGGTCCAGCTGCGCGAAGCCACGCCCGACGCCGCGCTGCAGCTGCTGACCTTGCTGCAGCGCGAAGCGCGCCTGATCGACTTCGCCCACGAGAACCTGTCCGCCTATGCCGACGCCGACATCGGCGCCGCCGCCCGCGTCGTGCACGAAGGCTGCGCGCGCGTGCTGAAGGAGCACTTCACGATCGCACCCATACGGACCGAAGCCGAAGGATCGCGCGTCACCCTCGAAGAAGGTTTCGACGCATCCAGCGTGCGCCTGACCGGCAACGTAGTCGGCAAGGCGCCGTTCAAGGGCACGCTGTCGCACCGCGGCTGGAAGGCGACGGATGTGCGCCTGCCGCAGCTCGCGAAAGAACACGACGCCAGCGTGCTGGCGCCGGCGGAGGTGGAACTGTGAGCGCGCCTGTGAATGCTCGTTACGCCATCGGCATCGACCTCGGCACCACGCACAGCGCGCTGTCCTATGTCGACCTGGAAGCCAGCGACGGCGAGAAGACCGCGCACGGCGTGCTGCCGATCCCGCAGCTGAGCGCACCCGGCACCGTCGAGGCGCTGCCGCTGCTGCCTTCCTTCCTGTATCTGCCGCATCCGGACGAACTGGCGCCGGGCGAACTGGCCCTGCCCTGGAATACGGACGGCGAGACCTCGGTCGCCGGCGAGATGGCGCGCAGCCGCGGCGCCACCACGCCGATCCGCCTGGTGTCGTCCGCCAAGAGCTGGCTCTCGCATCCGAGCGTGGATCGCCGCGCCGCCATCCTGCCGAGCGACGCGCCGGAAGAAGTCACGCGCGTCTCGCCACTGGAAGCTTCCACGCGCTATCTGCAGCACCTGCGCCGCGCCTGGGACAGCGCCCATCCGGAAGCGCCCTTCGACGAGCAGCAGGTCACCGTCACCATCCCTGCTTCCTTCGATCCGGGCGCGCGCGAACTGACCGCGGAAGCGGCGAGGAATGCCGGCTACACCTCGGCCACCCTGCTTGAGGAACCGCAGGCCGCCCTCTACAGCTGGATCCAGGGCAGTGGCGGCGCCTGGCGCAAGCAAGTAAAAGCCGGCGACATCGTGCTGGTGGTGGACGTGGGCGGCGGCACCAGCGACTTCTCGCTGATCGCCATCCTCGAACGCGAGGGCAAGCTGGAACCGCACCGCGTGGCCGTGGGCGACCACATCCTGCTCGGCGGCGACAACATGGACCTGGCCCTCGCGCACCTGGTCGCGCGCAAACTGGCCGCGAACGGTACGCAACTGGATGCCTGGCAGATGCGCGCCCTGACCTACGGCTGCCGCGGCGCCAAGGAGCACCTGCTGGCCGACGCCGACGCCACCACCTGGCCGATCGTCGTGCCGAGCCGCGGCTCGAAGCTGATCGGCGGTTCGATCCGCACCGAACTCACGCGCGAGGAAGTCACCAGCTTCATCACCGATGGCTTCTTCCCGCGCGTCGAAGCCAGCGCACGGCCTGCCGTACGTACCCGCGCCGGCCTGACGCAAATCGGCCTGCCCTACGCGCAGGATGCGGCGGTCACGAAACACTTGAGCGCTTTCCTGGCGCGCCAGGCCGGCGCCACCGCCGAACTCGAAGGTTTCGAAGGCCGCGTCAACGCGGAACACAGCTTCCTGCATCCGAGCGCGGTGCTGTTCAACGGCGGCGTCTTCAAGTCGAACATCCTGGCCCAGCGCGTGATGGACACCATCAACGACTGGCTCTACATGGAGGGCGCGGAACCGGCGCGCATGCTTGAAGGCGCCGACCTCGACCTCGCCGTGGCGCGCGGCGCGGCCTACTACAGCTACGCGCGGCGCGGCGGCGGCGTGCGCATCCGCGGCGGCACGGCGCGTTCCTACTACGTCGGTGTCGAATCCTCGATGCCGGCCATCCCCGGCATGGAGCCGCCGATCCAGGCCCTGTGCGTGGCGCCTTTCGGCATGGAAGAAGGCACCGAACTCGAACTGCCGGGCCAGGAATTCGGCCTGGTCGTGGGCGAGCCTGTCACCTTCCGCTTCTTCGGCTCCACCACGCGGCGCCAGGACCAGATCGGCGACGTGCTCGACTTCTGGGGTCCGGACGAGCTGCAGGAAATGAACGAGATCCAGGCGACCTTGCCGGCCGATGGCCGTACGCCGGGCGACGTGGTGCAGGTGACCCTGCACGCGCTGGCCACCGAAGCGGGCACGCTGGAACTGGCGGCCGTGGCACGTGACGGCCAGCGCTGGAAGGTCGAATTCGACGTTCGTTCGGCATCGTGACACCCTGGCTGGTCAGCATCGACCTCGGCACCACCAACACGGTGCTGGCCTATGCCGAGCCCGGGGCGGCCGAGGTCCAACTGTTCTCCATCGAGCAGCTGGTGGCGCCCGGCGAAGTCGCCGGCGCGCCGCTGCTGCCCTCGAACCGCTACCATCTCGCCGAAGAAGAACTGGGGCCAGGCCAGCTGCAGCTGCCCTGGCAGTTGCCCGACGTCGCCGGCGTCGAGCGCGTCGCCATCGGCCGCCTCGCGCGCAGCCTGGGCGCGGCCACGCCGGGACGACTGGTCGCCAGCGCCAAGAGCTGGCTCTCGCATCCGGGCGTCGACCGCATGGCGCCCATTCTTCCCTGGGGCGCCGAGCCCGAAGTGCCGAAGGTCTCGCCGGTGGCCGCCAGCGCCAGCTATCTCGCCCACCTGCGCGCCAACTGGAACATTCGCTTCCCCCAGCATCCGCTGGAGCGGCAGGAGGCCGTGCTCACCGTGCCTGCTTCCTTCGACGAAGGCGCACGCGCGCTGACCTTGGAGGCGGCGAAGCTGGCCGGCCTGCCCGGCCTGCGCCTGCTGGAAGAGCCGCAGGCCGCCCTCTACGACTGGCTGTACCGCCACCGTGACACGCTGGCCGAGGACCTGAGCGAGACAAAGCTCGTGCTGGTAGCCGACGTCGGCGGCGGCACCACCGACTTCAGTCTGGTGAAAGTCGAACTCGAGGAGGGCGAGCCGAAGCTCACCCGCATCGGCGTGGGTAACCACCTGATCCTCGGCGGCGACAACATGGACCTGGCCCTGGCGCACCTGGTCGAGGCGCGCATGGCCGAACAGGACGGCAAGCGGACAGGCGAAGGCGCCCCGCGCCAGCGCCTGTCCGCCTCTCGTCTCGCCCAACTTACGGAGCGCTGCCGCGCAGCCAAGGAACAGCTGCTGGCAACCGATGCGCCGGACAGCGTGACGGTCACGCTGCTGGGCGCCGGCTCGCGCCTGATCGGTGCCAGCCGCAAGGCCGAGCTGCGCCGCGAAGATATCGAGCGCGTGGTGCTGGACGGCTTCTTCCCTCTCAACGAAGCGCAGGAACCGGCACGCCGCGCCCGCGCCGGCATCGTCGAATTCGGCCTGCCGTATGCGAGCGATCCGGCCGTCACACGCCACCTGGCCAGCTTCCTGCGCCAGCATGCGGCCGCGGCGCGCGAGGCGCTCGGCCTGCCCGACACCGATGCGACCCTGCCGGTGCCCGACACCCTGCTGCTGAACGGTGGTGTGTTCCGCGGCACGGCGCTGGCCGAGCGCCTGGCCGCAAGCCTGGCAGGCTGGCGCGGCGCGCCCCTGCGCATCCTGCACAACGTCGATCCGGACGTGGCCGTCGCGCGCGGCGGCGTCGCCTATTCGCTGGCGCGCCAGGGTGCGGCGCCCGGCATCGAAAGCGGTGCGGCGCGCAGCTACTATCTGCTGCTCGAAGGCGAACGCGCCGCGAACGGCCTGCGTGCCGTCTGCCTGCTCCCGCGCGGCACGCCGGCTGCGCACGAAGTGCGCCTGCATGAGCGCAGCTTCGCGCTGCGCCTGGGGCGGCCGGTGCGCTTCCACCTGGTCTCGACGGTGGCCGATGCTGGCCACGCCGTCAAGGCCGGCGAACTGGTCGACCTGGCGCCCGAGGACGTCGTGCGCCTGCCGCCGATCGCGACCGTGCTGCGCGCCCAACCCGGTGCCGCGCCGCGCAGCGAGATCGCGGTGCAGCTGGCGGCCTCGCTGAGCGAAGTCGGTTCGCTGGAAGTGCATTGCGTGGCCGAAGACGGCAGCGGACGCTGGCAGCTGGCCTTCGAACTGCGCGACGCGGCAAGCGAAGAAGAAGCCGTCGAAGTCGAAGAACTCCCACCGCAACTCGATGCCGCGGTCGACAAGATCGAGCGCGTCTTCGGCACCCGCTCGAAGGCGGTCGATCCGAAGGAAGTGCGCCAGCTGCGCGCCGGTCTCGAACACCTGCTGGGCAGGCGCGAAGCCTGGGCCACGCCGCTGCTTCGGCGCCTGTTCGACGCGCTGATGGAGCGCGCCAAGGGCCGGCGCCGGTCGCCCGAACACGAGCGTGCCTGGCTCAACCTGGCGGGTTTTTGCCTGCGTCCCGGCTTCGGCGATGCGCTCGACAGCTGGCGCATCGAGCAGCTGTGGGCCATGTTCGACTCCGGCGTCCAGTATCACAAGGACACGCAGGTGCGCGCCGAATGGTGGACACTGTGGCGCCGCGTCGCCGGCGGCCTCGATACCGAAGCGCAGCTGCGCCTGCTCGACGACTTCGCCTTCAATCTGCAGGCCGATGCGTCGGAGCGCGGCAAGCGCCCGATCACGCTGGTCGACGCCAGCGAAGACGACATGCTGCGCCTGGGCGCCTCGCTCGAGCGCATTCCTTCGGCCTACAAGGCGGAGATCGGCAACTGGATGATGGAGCGGATCGAGGCCATTCCGCGCGCCGCCGTCAAGCTCGATGCGAAGGCGCTCGCGACCTACACGCGCTACCTGTGGGCGCTCGGGAGAGTCGGCGCGCGCCAGAGCTTCCACGCCAGCGCCCATGAGGTCGCGCCTTTGGGCGTGGCCGAGGAATGGCTAAGTAAGCTCCTGCAGCTGGACTGGAAGAAGATCGAACCAGCGGGCTTCGCCGCCACCCACATTGCACGTATGACAGGCGACCGCTCGCGCGACGTGGGCGAGCCGGTGCGCGCCGAGGTGCTGCGGCGCCTGGCGTCGATCGGTGCGCCGGCCCACTGGCTGGCGATGGTGCGCGAGGTGGTGGAGCTGGACCAGGCGAGCGAGACGCGCATGCTGGGCGAAGCGCTGCCGCCGGGGTTGAAGCTGCTGCGCTGAACGCGTGGCAGCGTAGGGTGGGCGCCCCGTGCCCACCAATTGCATGCGCCGCGTCTGCCCATCGTTCTGGTGGGCACGGGGCGCCCACCCTACTCCCCTACTCCACCCTGACCGCCAGGTCCCGCCCTTCCAGCGCGACGTGCCCCGCATAATCCGCTGCATAGATCCGCAGGATGTACTCACCCGGCGTCAGCTCTCCCACCTTCCAGCTCCCCGGCGCCACGCGCCCGCCCTGCAGCGTGTTATTCACCGCATACGCAAAGCGCGTCACCTTGCTGCCATACACCGTGATGCCGCTGTTCGGCGCATACAGCAGCTTGACCGCTTCGCGCTCGCGCGGCAGGCGGTCGTAGACCTGCGTGATCAGGGGCTGCTCGAAACCGGGCAGCGCGCTGCCATCCGGCCGCAGCAGCTGGTAGCCCAGTTTGTACAAGCCAAGTCGGCGCCGCGCCAGGTTGCCGTCCATCTGGTCGTAGCCGTCGGCCACGATCGAGACCTCGCCCAGCGTGCGTTCGATACGCACCGGCTGGCCCTTCTTCGCGCCCAGGCGGCGGCCGATGCTGTCGTACAGCGCCACGTTCTGGATGCGCGGCGCGATGCTGTCCTGCACGCCGGGGAAAGGCAGGGTCAGCGGATTGACCAACGTGCCGCCCGGGTAGTAATCCAGGTGGACGTGGGCCATGCTGTTGATGGTGCCGAGCGCGTCGCCCACCGCAAAGCGGGTCCCGCGCGGCACGCGCACGCGCTCCGGCTTGCCGCGCTGGTCTTTCACTACCTGGAAGCGCGCATCGAGCGGCTTGTCGCGGCTATCGCGTCCGACCCGCATGTGGATGTACGAGAGCGCTCCCACGGCCATGCCTTCGCTGAGCGTCCCGAAACCCCAGTTGGCATACGGGTCGCTGATCTTCGAGGGAGAAATCGCCAGCACGCGCGTGCCGATGTCGGCGCGTACGTCGAGGCCGGCGTGGAAATGGTCGCGGCTTTCGCCGTCGTAGCTGCCGCGCACTTCGCCCATCAGGCCGACGACTTCGTGCGGCGCGTCCTGTGGTCCCACCGGCCAGGGCATCGGAGCGTTGCGTGCCGCCTGGCTCGGGGGTGCGATGACGGGCATCGGTTCTCCCTGCTTCGGCGGCGCCAGGCGCAGCACGCGCAGCGCCAGCGCATCGGCCACGAGCAGGTTGCCGTCGCGCTCGACGGCAACGCCGTGCGGCCCGTACAAATGCACCTTGCCGTCGGCGCCGAAGCTCGACTCGGGCGGATGGTCGGCGTCGTCGAGGGCACGGATTTCACCGCCCGGCGCCAGCTGCAGGATGCGTCCGCCGCCGCCGGCGATGTACAGGTAGCCGTCATGGGTCAGTGCCAGGCCTGCCGGGCGCCGCAGCAGCGGCTGGCGCTCGCCTTCTAGTGGGGCAACCAGCGTCGACACTACGCCGTCAGGGCCGATGCGGCGGATCGCGTGATTGCCGGTATCGGCCACGTACAGGACGCCGTCCTTGTCGACCGCGATCGCCGTCGGCGTGTCGAAGGCCGCGTCGATGGCGGGACCGTCGGCATTGCCGGGCCGCGCGCCGCCGGCCAGGGTGGTCACGACGCCGTCGGGCGCGATGCGGCGGATGCGGTCGTTATAGGTGTCGGCCACGTAGACGTTGCCGCGTTTGTCGACCGCCAGCCCGACCGGCGCATGGAAGCGCGCGGCGCGGCCCTGGCCGTCGGCATCGCCCGGCTGGCCGTCGCCCGCCAGCGTGGTGACGCTGCCGTCCGGTGCGATTCTACGGATTGCGTGGTTGCCGGTGTCGGCCACGTACAGGTTGCCGAAGCTGTCCAGCGCCAGCGCGGAAGGTGTATGGAAGGAGGCGGCGCTGCCTTTGCCGTCGGCGAAGCCTTCGGTTCCGCCGGCGAAGGTGGAAACCGTGCCATTGCGATCGATGCGGCGGATGCGGTTGCTGTCGCCGCCGTCGGCCACGTAGACGACGCCGTGCGCATCGACGGCCACGCCGAAGGGATCGCTGAAGCGGCTTTGCGCCGCCGCGCCGTCCAGCACGCCGTCCAGGCCGTCGCCGGCCAGCGGCGACACGCGTGCGGCCCAGAACGGTTTGGTGGGCGCCGGCTTGGCCAGCAGCATGGCCGGCTGGCCGGGTGCGCCCGATTCGCGCTGGCCTGCGATGAAATACCCGGCCAGGGCGGCGGCCAGGACGCCGGCGCCGGCCAGGGATGCGATCTTCGTTGTTCGGTTCACTGCAGCCATCCGCTTATTGCTGAAGCTGCAAGTCTAACCGATCGGTTCACTTCGTACGGCAAGCGAATCCTGCCGTATGCCACGCAAAATCGAAGCTCGCTACCATCAATTACACACGACCACTTATCAAGGAGCATGCATGGATGCGCACGAACAGACGCCGGACGCCGGCACCCAACCCTCGCGCCGCCGCTTCGTCGGCACCGTCGCAACAGGCCTTGCCGCCGCCGCGACGCTGCCGGCCGCCGCACAGACGGGCGACCCGGTCCAGGGACAGCCGCCCGCCGGACGCGCCCGCGAAGCGGCGGCGCGTTATCCGCGTCCGCCCTTCCAGAACCAGTCGCAGCCCTGGCCTGGCCTCGCGGGCAAGATGACGCCGCGGCCCGACCATGGCGAAACCACCTACCGCGGCAGCGGGCGCCTGGCCGGACGCAAGGCGCTGGTGACGGGCGGCGACTCCGGCATCGGCCGCGCCGCCGTCATCGCCTTCGCGCGCGAAGGGGCCGACGTCGCCATCAACTATTTGCCTGCCGAGGAAGCCGATGCGCGCGAAGTGGTGAAACTGATCCAGGATGCCGGCCGCAAGGCGGTCGCGCTGCCCGGCGACATCCGCGACGAAGCCTTTTGCCGCAAGCTGGTTGCCGAGGCGGCGCGCCAGCTCGGCGGGCTCGACATCCTGGTCAACAACGCCGGCCGCCAGCATTCGACCGACTCCATCCTCGACCTCACGACCGAGCAGTTCGACTGGACCTTCAAGACGAATGTGTATGCGATGTTCTGGATCACCAAGGCGGCCGTGCCGCTGATGAAACCGGGCAGCAGCATCATCAACACCGCCTCGGTGCAGGCCTATGACCCCTCGCCCAACCTGCTCGACTATGCCCAGACCAAGGCAGCCGAGGTGGCCTTCACCAAGGCCTTGGCCAAGCAGCTGGGCAAGAAGGGAATCCGTGTCAATGCGATCGCGCCGGGACCGGTCTGGACGCCCTTGCAGGTCTCGGGCGGGCAGACGCAGGAGAACCTGAAGAAGTTCGGCGAAGATTCGCCACTGGGCCGCCCGGGACAGCCGGCCGAGCTGGCCCTCGCCTTCGTCACGCTGGCGGCGGACGAGTCGAGCTATACGACCGGGCAGGTGTATGGCGTGGCGGGGGGCCAAGGTAATCCATGAGCGGCCGCTGGCAGACCGGCCGGGTGCGGATCAGCGCTTGCGCAGCAGTCGCGCCAGCAGCGAGGTAACCGACACGGTCGGGATCAGCTTGGCCAGCGGGCCTGGATGGTTGCAGCGCGAGGTGATGGTCATGTTGTAGTCTCCGAAACATTGCTTATCAGGATAGTCACATTGTTGAGCTCGCTCTGTGCGCCAGTTCGCATAGTGTGCGGCTCCACCATGACGCCCTCGTGACAAGCGCGCGCACCCCTGCACGTTTGAGTCCTATCATGGGTGCGGCAAGGCTTCGGCCTACCCTCATGGCTGGCTTTGCGATGCGAACGGAGACAAGGGAGAACGAGATGAGCTATGCAGATCGCGACAAGTACGGGATGTACAAACGCAGCGGCAGCGCCGGTGCGGGCCCTGCCCTGATGGGCGCCGACACGCTGATCGGCGACAGCGTCGTCAACGGCCTCGAGCAAGACCTGGGCGACATCAAGGAAATCATGCTCGACATGAGCACCGGCCAGGTGGCCTATGTCGTATTGGCCTTCGGCGGCTTCCTCGGCATGCACGAGAAACTGTTCGCCGTGCCCTGGCAGGCCCTGCACCTCGATACCGTCAACCACCGCTTCGTGCTGAATATCGAGAAGGAACGCCTGAAAACCGCGCCCGGCTTCAACAAGGACGCCTGGCCCGACATGAGCGACATGAACTGGGCCAACCAGGTCCACACCTTCTACGGTACCGACCCGAACCGCAGCGGCGCCCCGAGCATGGGTCCGGGCACGTCGGGCGGAATGGTCGGCGGCGCCGGCATGGGCAGCGGCATGGGTGCGACTGGGTCGAGCTTGGGCGCGGGCCATGCCGGCAGCGCCGATGTCGGCGCCGGCAGCGGCACGGCCGGGACCGGCGCCGGATCGGGACTGGGCAAGAGCCGCAGCCTCGATCCCAGTCCCGGCACGGGCGGAGACGACAAGAACCTGAGCCATATTCGCGGCAGCAATATCGGCTAGGCCTGTGTTCAAGGAGGAACATGCGGCGACGGAGGCAGGTGCGGCTTGCTGTATCATCCCGCACCTGTTAACGAAAGCCGCACATGCTCATCATCACCATCAAACAGGGTAAGGAAAAAGGCCTGCTGGCCGGCGACCCGTGGATTTATCTCTCCGCCATCGAGAAGGTCGACGGCAAGCCGCAAGAGCGCAACAAGCCCGGCGCGACGGCGATCGTGCAGTCCTCATCGCGCCGCTTCCTGGCGCGCGCCGCCTACAACGCCAAGTCGCAGATCGCCGCCCGCGTCTGGACCCTGCGCGAAGACGAGCCGGTCGACCACGCGATGATGAAGCGGCGCGTACAGGCCGCCGTCGAGCGTCGTCTCGATGCCTGGCGCGCGGCCGATCCGCAGGCGCTGGTGCTGCTGGTCGATGGCGACAAGGACGGCTTGCCGGGGCTGCTGGTGCACGGCTATGGCGGCGTCGAAGGCTACCTGATCTGCCAGTTCAATGCCGGTGGTGTCGATTTGTGGAAGGTGCCGGTGGTGCAGGCGCTGCTCAAGGCGACCGGCTGCCCGAACGTGTATGAACGCTGCGACCCGCTGCTGCGCAAGGGCGAAGGCTTGCCCGTCGCGTCGCGCGTGCTGGCGGGCGAGGAGCCGCCGCAGAAGTTGATGGTGCGCGAGGGTGGGCGGCTGGTGCCGATGGATATTCGGACTGGTTTTACTTATCCGCGCTGATAGCGCAGTGCGTCGTGCCCGCCTTACGTACGGCTATCGTCGAGGATGTGTCTAGTCTCACACTTGGTTCTCTGGCTCTGAACCCATCGGATAGAAGGTAAAGCCGTTGCCAGGAACAACAACGCCGTTAAACGTATCGATTTGAATAATCTCGCTCGACGTGTTGAGAAAACCGAATCACGAGAGAGCCGGACTACCTCACTTCAGTAAGCCTCCAAGGCAGACGAAACGAGGTTAAGGAAGCCTTTTCAAAGTGAAATAGCCCAACTTTCGACCTGCAGCGATGCTCACCGCGTCGTAGTCTCCGTGGATAGTTGAGTCATCGGATTTCCCAGAGAGTAGCAAGTAGCCGTCACACACTGCAGTTCGGCCGAGAGTGAGTTCACCATTCTCTAGTTGATAAGCTATTGGCTCAGTCAACGGAAAAAACTTCTCATCGAAAGTGGTTTTCGCCTCGACCAGCACACGCTTCCATGTGCCGCCCATGCACGATTCGGCAATTGGTTCTTCAACAAATCGGACCGTCGCCTCAACTTTAACTTCGTGCTTCAAGTCCGCCACGTACAGCTGCCAGCGCGTATCTACCCCTTGCGCCTGTCCCGCTGCAGTCAGAGCGGACAGAAGAACGGAAACGATGAATTTGTCTGAAGAAGTCGTTGGCATATGACGTGATGTGGAATGTTCCGTTCTTGGCAGATCTCGGCCGGTCAGTGTACGGGTCAGGCATTCTCAACCAAAAACCAGGCAAGTCGTCGTCGCATGCGCATACAGCTTCCCATCCGGCCCGACGATCCGTCCCTCCGCGGTCGCCACCTGCTTCCCCGCATGGATCACCTTGCCCTCGGCGCGGACAAATGGCACGTCCTTGTTCAGGGCGCGCACCATGTTCACCTTGAGTTCCAGCGTCGTATAGCCCCTGCCCGCAGGGAGCGTCGTGTGCACGGCGCAGCCCACGGCCGAATCGAGCAGCGTGGCGAACCAGCCGCCGTGCACGGTGCCGAGGGGGTTATAGTGGCGGAGCTGGGGACGGCCCTGGAAGATGGCGACGCCGGGTTCCATGTGGATCGGCACGAAGTCGAGTGTCTCGCCGATGGGCGGCGGTGGCAACTCTCCGGCGAAGATGGCCTTGAACATCTCCATGCCCGACAGCGACCGGACCTGCTCCGTTGACGCGACGCCGGGCGCCATCAAGCGCGCGCGCACGCTTTGTTCTTCCTGCTCCCAGCTGGCAATGACTTCGTCGAGGTCCATCGATGACTCCCTTTTCATTGTTATTGAACAGGGATAGCGTACAGGATGCGTGGCCATCCTGCTCGTCAGCGAATCATCGACTCCCACACCTTCTGCAGGCGCTTGGCCGACACCGGCATCGGCGTGCGCAGCTCCTGCGCGAACAGCGAGACGCGCAGCTCTTCCAGCATCCAGCGGAACTCCGTCATGCGCGGGTCGTTCTGCTTGCCCGGCTGCTTCGAGATACGCTGCCACTGGCTGGCGGCGTTCTGCCACTCGGCCATCAATTGCGCATCGCGCGACGGGTTACCGCGCAGCTTTTCCAGGCGCACGTTCATCGCCTTCAGGTAGCGCGGGAAGTGGGCCAGCTGGCTGTACTCGTTGTCGGCGATGAAGCGCTTGTGCACCAGGCCTTCCAGTTGCGCCTGCATGTCGGCGGCAACGGCCGGCGGCAGCCCTTTCAGGCGCTTCGGCATGCCGTGGAACTCGGACAGGATCGAACCGACCAGGCGCGCGATCTCGTTGATCAGCAGGCCGATACGGCCCTTGCCCTCGTCCTTGCGCTTGTTGAAGGATGCGGCGTCGGTCGGCAGCGGATCCTGCAGGCAGGCGATGTCGATCGCCTTCTGGATGATCTGGTCGCGCAGCTCTTCCTGCGAGCCGACCGACATGAACTGCATGCCCATGCCCTGCAGGCCGGGGATGTTCTTCTCGGCGAATTTCAATTGATCCTTCAACTGCAGCGCGAACAGGCGGCGCAGGCCGACGCGGTGGGTACGCGCGGCGACATTCGGGTCATCGAAGACTTCGAGGTCGCAATGCGTGCCTTTGTCGACCAGGGCCGGGAAGCCGATCAGGGTCAGTTTACCCTGCGTGATTTCGAGCAGTTCCGGCAGCTCGCCGAAGGTCCAGCTGGTCAATCCCGTGTGCTGGCTCACCGCAGGCGCCGCGGCCGGCGCAGGAGCGGCAGCGCCCTTCCCCTTGCCTTGCTGCGCAGGTGGAGTCACAGGCGCCGTCACCGGCGCCTTGCCCTTGCCGCCGCCCCAGGCCGCGGGCGTGGCCACGTGCGCGCGCACCGCGCCTACTGCCGCCGGCGTCGCTTCCGCCATCTTCTGGAAGCTCTCGCGCGCCTGCCTGCCCAGTTCCGCCTGCAGGCTGGCCAGGTTGCGGCCCATCTCGAGCTGGCGGCCGTTCTCGTCGATCACCTTGAAGTTCATGAACAGGTGGGTCGGCAGGGTCTCCAGCTTGAAGTCGCCGGTCAGCACGTTCACGCCCGTCTCCGCGCGCACGTCCGCGATCAGCACGTCGATCAAATCGCCGCGCCCGAATGCATTGGCCGCATGGATGCGCTCCACGAAGCGTGCCGCGTAGTCCGGCAGCGGCACGCAGTGGCGGCGCAGTTTTTGCGGCAGCGACTTGAGCATCAGGTGCACTTTCTCCTTCAGCATGCCCGGCACCAGCCAGGCCGCGCGCTCGTGGGGGATCTGGTTCAGCGCGAACAGCGGCACGGCCAGGGTGACGCCGTCGCGCGGGCTGCCCGGCTCGAAGTGGTACGACAGCCCCATCTCGATGCCGGTGACGTTCATCGTTTTCGGGAACAGCTCCGTCGTGACGCCCGCCGCCTCGTGGCGCATCAGCTCTTCGCGGTTCAGGAACAGGAGCTTCGGGTTGTCGCGCGCCGCATCCTTGTACCACTTCTCGAAGCCGGCGCCGTTCACCACGTCCTTCGGGATCTCGGCATCGTAGAAGGCCGCGATCAGCTGGTCGTCGACCAGCACGTCCTGGCGCCGCGACTTGTGTTCGAGGTTCTCGATCTCCTTGATCAGCTTGTGGTTGTGTGCATAGAAGGGCTGGCGCGTTTCGTAGTCGCCCGCCACCAGCGCGTCGCGGATGAATATCTCACGCGCTTCATAAGGGTTATGCAGCGCATGATTAATCCGGCGGCCGCTGTAGACGACGATGCCGTACAGGGTCGCGCGCTCCAGCGAGGACACCTGCGCCGGTTTCTTTTCCCAGCGCGGCTCGCCCCAGGATTTTTTCAGCAGGTGCGCACCGATCTTCTCCACCCACTCGGGCTGGATTTGCGCGATGCAGCGCGCGTACAGGCGCGTGGTCTCGACCAGTTCGGCCGCCATGATCCAGCGCCCCGGCTTCTTGGTCAGCGAGGAGCCCGGCCAGATGTGGAATTTGATGCCGCGCGTGCCGAGATAGGCGCCGCCCGGCTCGTCCTCGGCCTTGAAGCCGATGTTCCCGAGAAGACCCGTCAGCAGCGCCAGGTGCAGCTGCTCGTAGGTGGCGCTGGACTCGTTCAGGCGCCAGCCCTGCTCGCGCACGATGGTGAGCAGTTGCGAATGCACGTCGCGCCACTCGCGCAGGCGCACCTGCGACAGGAAGTTGGCGCGGCAGTTTTCCTGCAACAGGCGATTGGATTTCTTGTGTTCGATCGCGTCCTCGAACCAATTCCAGATCTTGATAAAGCTGAGGAACTCGGACTTCTCGTCGGCGAACTTTTTATGTTTTTCGTCGGCCTGCTGCTGGAACTCCATCGGCCGGTCGCGCGGGTCCTGCACCGACAGGGCAGACGCGATAATCAGCATCTCGCTCAGGCAGTGGTTGTCGAGCGCGGCCAGGATCATGCGGCCCACGCGCGGGTCGAGCGGCAGTCTCGCCAGCTTGCGGCCCAGCGGCGTCAGCTCGTTGGTCTCGTCCACTGCCCCCACTTCCTGCAGCAGCTGGTAGCCGTCGGCGATCGCGCGGCCCTGCGGCGGTTCGATGAAGGGGAAGGTCTCGACGTCGGTCAGGTGCAGCGACTTCATGCGCAGGATGACGGCCGCCAGCGAGGAACGCAGGATCTCCGGGTCGGTGAACTTCGGACGCTGGTTGAAATCCTCTTCCTCGTACAAACGGATGCAGACGCCATCGGCCACGCGGCCGCAACGGCCGGCGCGCTGGTTCGCTGCCGACTGCGCGATCGGCTCGATCTGCAGCTGTTCGACCTTGTTGCGGAAGCTGTAGCGTTTTACGCGCGCCAGGCCCGCATCGACCACGTAGCGGATGCCGGGCACGGTCAGCGAAGTCTCGGCCACGTTGGTGGCCAGCACGATGCGCCGCGCGTTGGTCGTGCGGAAGACGCGGTCCTGCTCTTCGACCGACAGGCGCGCGAACAGCGGCAGGATCTCGACGTGCGGCGGATGGTGCTTGCGCAGCGCTTCGGCGCAGTCGCGAATCTCGCGTTCACCCGGCAGGAACACCAGCACGTCCCCCTGCCCCAGGCGGCACAACTCGTCGACGCCGTCGACCACGGCATCCATCAGGTCGCGTTTTTCGCGCGCCTGCTGCGCCTTCGGGGCCGGCTTGTTATCGACGCCGCCGCCCACGACCACAGGATCGCGATCGACCGGACGATAGCGGATCTCGACCTTGTACAGGCGGCCGGACACCTCGATCACCGGCGCCGGCTTGCCGTCCTTCGCCGCGAAATGGCGCGCGAAGCGTTCGGCGTCGATCGTCGCCGAGGTGATGATCACCTTCAGGTCCGGACGGCGCGGCAGCAGCTGCTTCAGGTAGCCGAGCAGGAAGTCGATGTTCAGGCTGCGTTCGTGGGCCTCGTCGATGATGATCGTGTCGTAGGCTTTCAGAAGCGGGTCGGTCTGGGTTTCGGCCAGCAGGATACCGTCGGTCATCAGCTTGATCGAGGCGCCCGGCTGCAGCGTGTCGTTGAAGCGCACCTTGAAGCCGACGTGTTCGCCCAGCGGCGTGCCGATCTCCTGCGCGATGCGTTTCGCGGTCGAGGAGGCGGCGATACGGCGCGGCTGGGTGTGGCCGATCAGGCCCTTCTCGCCGCGGCCCAGCTGCAGGCAGATCTTCGGCAGCTGCGTGGTTTTACCGGAACCGGTTTCGCCCGAGACGATGATGACCTGGTTCTCGACCAGGGCCTTGGCGATTTCCTCGCGCCGGCTAGAAACCGGCAAGTCTTCGGGATAGGTTATCGGCGGCAGCGGCGTCTGTACGCGCGGCGCGCGCGGTGCCTGCGGCGCCTTGGCGTTATCGCGCGGTGCGCGCTCGCCCGGGGCGCGCTCGCCTTGCGGCTTGCGCTCGCCCCGCGCTTGCGGCGCGCGTTCCCCTTGCGGCCGCGGCGCGCGCTGCGCCTGTCCACGCCCTTCGCCCGCATGCCGGCGCTCGCCCTTGGTCTCCAGGCGGCCCTCTGGCGTCTGCGTCATCGGCGCACGTAACTCGCTGCGCGGCTCGCGCTGCGGCTTGTTATTACTGGCTGGGACTGCTGCGCGCGCCGCTTCCGGCGAAGGCTTGTTACTCTGTTCAGACATTGTTTTTACGAGGTATTTGGTGCGCAAGTCGCGCAGCGAATTATAATGCGGCAAATGGAAAACCCTACCCAATTCGTCCAGTGGCTGCGCTCTGTCGCGCCGTATATTCATGCCTTTGGCGGCAAGACCTTTGTCGTCGCTTTTCCCGGCGAACTGGTCGCCGCCGGCGCCCTGCCGGTGCTGGCGCAAGACCTGTCCCTGCTGGTCGCACTCGGCATCCGCATCGTGCTGGTGCACGGCTCGCGGCCGCAGGTGGCCGAGCAGCTCGCGCTGCGCAATGTCGAGGGACGCTTCCACAACGGCGTACGCATCACCGACACCGCGGCCATGGAATGCGCCAAGGAAGCGGCGGGCGAACTGCGCCTCGATATCGAAGCGGCCTTCAGCCAGGGTTTGCCGAACACGCCGATGTCGCACGCGCAGATCAGCATCGTCTCGGGTAACTTCGTGGTCGCCCGTCCGCTGGGCGTGATCGACGGCGTCGATTTCGAACTCACGGGCGTGACGCGCAAGATCTCGGCCGAGAAGATCGCCCCGATCCTGCAGTTCGAGGACAACCTGGTGCTGCTCTCGCCGCTGGGCTTCTCGCCGACCGGCGAAGTCTTCAACCTGACCATGGAAGACGTGGCCGCCTCCGCCGCGATCGCCCTGCATGCCGATAAGCTTATCTACATCACGGAAACGCCGATGATGTCGGATGCCGCCGGCACCGAGATTCGCGAATTGTCTTCGCACCAGGCCGAAGCCGTGCTGCAGGCGAACTTCCTGCCGCCCGACGCGGCCTTCTACCTGCGCCACGCGATCAAGGCCTGCAACAGCGGCGTCGACCGCGCCCACATCGTGCCCTTCGAGATGGACGGATCGGCCCTGCTCGAGCTGTTCACCCACGACGGCGTCGGCACCATGATCAGCCACGAGAACCTGGAAAGCCTGAGACAAGCCACAATTGAGGACGTCGGCGGAATTATCAAGCTGATCGAACCATTGGAAGCCGACGGCACCCTGGTCTACCGCGGCCGCGAACTGATCGAACGCGAGATCGAGCAGTTCTCCGTCATCGAGCACGACGGCGTGATCTTCGGCTGCGCGGCCCTGTACCCCTTCCCGGAAGAGAAAATGGGCGAGATGGCCTGCCTCACCGTGAATCCGGACGTGCAGGCCCAGGGCGACGGCGAACGCATCCTCAAGCACATGGAAAACCGCGCGCGCGCGGCGGGCCTGACGAAACTGTTCGTGCTGACCACGCGTACCGCGCACTGGTTCAAGAAGCGCGGCTTCCAGCCCGCGACCGTGGACGACCTGCCGAAGGACCGCCAGCACATGTATAACTGGCAGCGCAAGTCACAGATCTTCATCAAGAACTTATAATTGCGCTTTACCTTACACCGAATCAGGAGCATTACATGGCCCGCACCGTCCACTGCGTTAAATTGAACAAGGAAGCCGAAGGGCTGGACTTTCCGCCGGTCCCTGGCGAAATGGGCAAGAAACTGTACCTGTCCGTCTCGAAAGAAGCTTGGCAGGGCTGGCTCAAGCACCAGACCATGCTGATCAACGAGAACCGCCTGAACCTGGCCGACGACCGCGCACGCAAGTACCTGGCGACCCAGATGGAAAAGCATTTCTTCGGCGAAGGCGCCGACCAGGCCGTCGGTTACGTGCCGCCAACCGCCTGATTTTTACGCAAGCCGCTCCCCCATCCGTAGGGTGGACGGGTCTCCCGTCCACGCGTCCCACAACCCTCGGATCATTCGCGGCATATCACCAGCCGGTTGAACGCGTGGACGGGGAACCCGTCCACCCTACCGTCATCACCCGAAATCCAGTCCGATCTGCTCGCCCCCTTCGGGCGGATAGGTAATCCGCGTCCCCTCCACCTTGGCGAACGGCGTCAGTGTGGCCGGTTTCCTCTTGCCCGGATTGATGATGTGCTCGACCGGTATGCCGCGCACCAGCAGCGCGTCGGCCACCAGCGAGCGGTGGCAGCGCCAGGGCACCGATTCGGCGCACATCAGCACGCAGCGCGTGTTACTTGCCAGGTCGATCACCGCATCCACGTTCTTCGCGAAGTCCGGCGTCTGCATGTAGTCGGCATAGCCGCGGAAGGAGGTATTGCGCCAGCCGCTGTTGACCGAGTCGGGCTTGGGCCGGCGCAGGCCGCCCAGGCCGGGCATTTGCCGGTACTCGATGCCGGCCTCCTTCAGCGACAACGGCAGCTGGTCCTGGCCGAACTGCGGATTGTGGCGCGACTTCGGCACGGTGCGGATGTCGAGCAGCACCACCACCTCGTTCTGGCGCAGCAGGTCGATGAATTCCTCGATCGGCCGGTTCGAGTGGCCGATAGTGCAAACGATGTCCGTGTTCACGATACAACTCCCGATGACGAAATCCGATTGTCGCGCCGCTGAGATTTGGCTGGCGCCGCGGAGCCCGTCGTACAATCGACGGACCGCCATCCGGCCTCAAAGAAAAAGATGAACATGCTCGCCGCATTCGACAACCTGCTGATGGACGACCGCCCGCGCGATTTGAAAAGCCTGCGCCGCGGCCTGGTCGAGTTCCTCTATTTCGGCTTCAAGAACGCGCGCTCCTGCCTGTTCGTCTTCACCTTCATGGCTACCGTGCTGGTCATGCCGCGCGCCGGCCTGTTCGGCATCCCGCGCTACGACCTGCTGCTGATCGTCGCGCTGGGAATCCAGTTCTGGATGGTGTACGCGAAGCTCGAGACCTGGGACGAACTGAAGGCCGTCTGCCTGTTCCACATGGTCGGGTTCGCGCTGGAGGCATTCAAGGTGTCGGGCAGCATCCAGTCCTGGAGCTATCCGGATTTTGCGTACACCAAGATCTTCGGCGTACCGCTGTTCGCCGGCTTCATGTACGCCTCGGTCGGCAGCTACATCGTGCAGGCCTGGCGCATGTTCGACCTGCGCATCCGCCACCACCCGCCCTACTGGATGGCGGCGACGATCGCGATCCTGATCTACGCGAACTTCTTCACCCACCACTACATCGGCGACTACCGCTGGTACCTGGCGGCCTGCGCGCTGGGCCTGTATTCGCGTACCACCGTCATCTACCGCCCGCTCGACCGCGACCGCCAGATGCCGCTGATGCTGGGCTTCATCCTGATCGGCTTCTTCATCTGGCTGGCAGAAAACATCAGCACCTTCTGGGGCATCTGGCGCTATCCGAACCAGCTGGGCGCCTGGTCCGCCGTCCACATCAGCAAGTGGAGTTCGTGGTCGCTGCTGGTGATCATGACCTTCACGATTGTCGCCAGCCTCAAGCACATCAAGAGCAAGATTCACATCGCGCAGGATTGAGCAGACGCGACAAAGCCCGCGCAACCCTTGGCGGGTGCACGGGCTTCTTCAAATGCCGGGCTAGACTTACTTCGAGGCGTCCTGCATCTTTTCGCCGGCACGCTCCACTGCCTTGCCGGCCGAGTTGGTAGCATTCGCGGCGCCTTCCTTCACGTCCTGCGCAGCTTCACGCGATTCCTGGCGGATCTCGGCGCCGGCTTCCTTCATGTTGGCAGCGGCGCGGTCGGTTGCGGCGTCGACGTTGGCGGCAGCGCGATCGGTGGCGTTCTCGATACGGTCGCCTGCACGCTCGGCAGCGGCGCCGGCAGCGGCAGTTGCTTCACGGGTTTCCTGGGCGGCGTTGGCGGCGGTATTGTCGATGGCCTTGCCGGCTTCCTGGGCTGGACCGGTCGATGGATCGTTGTCGGCTTTCTTGCAACCGGTAGCGGCGATGGCAACAGCAAACATCAGGGCGGAAATGGCAGTCTTGTTCATGGTGAGCTCCTTATCAAATTGTTATGGTCAGATTACACGTTTCCACGGACAAGGGCCGCACGTTACAGTTGTTACATTTGCATCATTTTGTTAGCATGCATGCCAGTCATGCGTTTCAGATAAACGGAAGCACCGTGGTTTCTACCCTCCTCCCCTCCGAAGTCGAGTTCATCGCCATCCGCGCCCAGGGCCCGGGCGGCCAGAACGTCAACAAGGTCTCGTGTGCCGTGCACGCGCGCTTCGACGTCAGGGCGTCCTCGTTGCCGGACTACGTCAAGGAACGCCTGCTCGAGATGCGCG
The DNA here is from genome assembly GCF_004798585.1 of Massilia sp. Mn16-1_5. GTDB lineage: Bacteria > Pseudomonadota > Gammaproteobacteria > Burkholderiales > Burkholderiaceae_D > Telluria. The sequence continues at coordinate 12,448 of NZ_PPXQ01000006.1, read as the reverse complement.
ACACCCGCATCACGCGCGAAGGCGTGCTGGTACTGAAAGCCCAGCAGTCGCGCAGCCTGGAACAGAACAAGGAAGACGCCCTGCAGCGCCTGCAGGCGCTGATCGACGCCGCGGCCGTGGTGCCGACGGTGCGCCGGCCGACCAAGCCGACGCGCAGCTCGCAGCGGCGCCGGCTGGATGAAAAAACGCGCAGCGGCCAGATCAAGGCGCTGCGCGGCAGGGTCAGCGAATAATCAGGACCGCTTGAGCTGGCCGATGACGCTTGCCACCTTGGTGGTGATCACGTCGACCGCCGGGCCATTCGCGCCGTGCGGCAGGATGACGTCGGCGTGGCGTTTGGTCGGCTCGATGAACTGCTTGTGCATCGGGCGCACCGTTTCCAGGTACTGGTTGACGATGCTCTCCGTCGTGCGGCCACGCTCGGCAATATCGCGCTGCATGCGGCGGATGAAACGGACGTCCGCGGCGGTGTCGACAAAGATCTTCAGCGACATCATCTTGCGCAAATCTGCGTCATACAGGGCAAACAGGCCTTCGATCACGATGACCGGGGCCGGCTTGACGGGAATGGTTTTGTCGGAGCGGTTGTCGATCGTGAAGTCGTACTCCGGCATCTGGATCGTTTCGCCGTTGCGCAGGGCCTGGACATGCTGCACCAGCAAGGGCCAGTCGAACGCATCGGGATGGTCGTAATTCTGCTTGCGGCGCACTTCCGGGGTGAGGTCGGACTGGTCGCGGTAGTAATCGTCCTGCATCACGACCGACACCATCTCGGCGCCGAAGGAAGCCAGCACCTGCTGGGTCACCGTTGACTTGCCACTGCCGCTACCGCCGGCGACACCAATGACAAACGGGGGGGAAGAAATCTGATTCATCCCCGTATGATACCGGAGCGGCGGCGGACTGGCATAGGCTGCTTGATCGAGCGAGACGCATTCGGTAAGCTGTCGCGCCTGCCTGACCGGCCATGAGGATTGATCTTTAGGCCAAGCAATCTTATAAGCGTGGCGATGCGAGACGCACCGTGCGGGACGTCGCCACCACCTCGGCTGCCAACTCCTCGACCCGCCTGCTCACTGTCTCGCGATCCTGCTCGGAAGCGCCTCCCTCGAACTGGACCTCGAGATCGACGTAACCGTCACTTGCTGTCGAAGTCACTCTCGATACCCGCGGAAGCGCAATACAAGTGCGTTCAAGCGGATCGAGTACCGACTTTTCCAGATGCTCCGCCAATTGCTCATTTACCACGTAGTGAACCGCTACAACAGCGGGTGTCGGTTGATCCGCATATGCACTGCCACTACCCGTTAGCATTGCTGCAGCCAAGGCGGAAGTTCCTTTGAATTTCATCGAGCACCTCATATACGTTGGTCGAAAGGTCGGCTCCTGGTCTTTTTGCAGACCTTGATAGCCCAGTGTACGAGCTTCATTACTTTTCGAGCAAGTCAGATGTCTCGTCCGCCATAAATTCCGCTTGCGTCCTCCCTCATCCGCGTTAGAATATAAATGAGAATCATTCGCATTTAAGCCAAAGGAAAGCCATGTGCGATAAACACACGCGTTTCACTTCCGCCGAGGACGGCCTGCACCCGCAGGGCTCGCGCCGCCGCCGTTTATGGGAGCTGTCCCATACCTGCCACTGCCCGCTGATCGGCGTTGGCCTGTCGATGCAGGGACTGCGCAAGCTGACCGAGAAGGTGGTCGGCGCCCTGCCCGAGCATGACGACTACGAGCTGCACGTTGGCGTCGTTAACGAATGCATGACGCGCAAACCCCTGTCGGAAGCCCTGCAGAAGGAACTCGACCGGCGCTATGCGGCCGAGGTGGCGCGCTTTCACAAGGCGCGCAGCACGGCCGCGCTGAAAGCCTTGTGGGACGAGGCCGTCGCTGCGGGCAACGTCGCCGGCGCCTTCTGGGCAGGTCTCACCCATGCCCGCTGCACCGGCGCCCTGGAAGAGCAGATGACGCGCGACATCCACATGGTGCAGCACCAGGCCGGCGCCTGCGCCCGGGTCGATATGGAGAAGTACAAGGCCCTGCTGCTCGATAACGCCCGCCTGCAGCGCGAGCTGGCCGGCACGCGGGAGCGCTGCAATGCGCTCGTCCGGGACAAGGCGAACGCGGCACGCGAACACGAGACGGCGCTGATGGGACTGCGCGCGCTGGTGATCGGCAAGGAGACCGACGCCGAGGCGGCGCGCGCCGAACTGGCGGCGTTGCGCGCCTCGATTCCGGAACTGGAAACGCGCAAGCGGCTCGCCAATCGATTGGCAAGGATGGAAGCGCGCGAAGAAGCGTTGCGAGCGCAACTGGCCGCGCTGAGGGAAGAGCCGGCGCCTCAAGTAGAGGCAGAAGCGGAAGTGCTGCCGGAACCGGCCGCCCTGCCCTCACAGCCTGTCCACCTGGCGGAACGCAGCATCCTGTGCGTCGGCGGCCGCAGCGGCAACGTGCCGATCTACCGCAGCATCGTCGAGCGCGTCGGCGCCCGCTTTGCGCACCACGATGGCGGCCTGGAAGACAGCAGCGGCATGCTCGACGCCAGCCTGGCCGCGGCGGACCTCGTGATCTGCCAGACCGGCTGCATCAGCCACGGCGCCTACTGGCGCGTCAAGGACCACTGCAAGCGTACCGGAAAACGCTGCGTGTTCGTCGACAATCCGAGCGTGTCGACGTTGGCGCGCACATTGCAAGAAGTAGAAACGGCGCCGTGAAAGGCGCCGTTCGGGAATAACTCACATCTTGCGACATTGGCGCAGCTCGCAGCGCGCCATGAACACCTTGCCGTCGCTGCACTGCAGGCGGTAGACCTCGACCGGCCCCGGCTCGGTGATCAGTCCCGCGCCCTGTCCGACGCAGGCATGCTGGCGCGCCAGCTGCTCGACTGTCACCGACGAGACGCCGATGCGATACGGCACGCGCTCGATCGGCACGCCGTTCGCGTCGACCAGCCCCGCGGCCGGAGCCGGCTTGGGCGCCACCGGCGCGGCCGGTGCCTGCGCACGGAACATCGAACAGCCGCCCAGAAGGCTTGCCACCACCAGTGCCAGCAGTGCTTTCATTGCGTCTCCGCCAGGATCAGAAGCTCAGGGTCTTGACGCCGTCCGCCGTGCCCAGCAGGCAGACGTTGGCGCCGCTCAGCGCGAACAGGCCGACCGCGATCACGCCCACGATGCCGTTGATCTCCGTCTCCAGCGCTTTCGGATCGGCGATCTGCAGGCCGGCGACGTCGATGATCTCGCCGCCGTTGTCGGTGATGAAGGCATCATCGCTGCCTGCCTTGGTGCGCAGGCGCGGCTGGCCGCCGAGGGCAGCCAGGCGGCGCATCACGGCGGCGCGCGCCATCGGAATCACCTCCACCGGCAGCGGGAACTTGCCCAGCGTGTTCACCAGCTTCGAACCGTCGGCGATGCAGACAAAACGCTTCGACACCGAAGCGACGATCTTCTCGCGCGTGAGTGCCGCGCCGCCGCCCTTGATCATCGCGCCCTGCCCGGTGATCTCGTCGGCGCCGTCGATGTAGACGGCGATCGATTCGACTTCGTTCAGGTCGAACACCGGAATGCCGTGGCCGCGCAGGCGCGCCGCGGTGGCTTCGGACGACGCGACGGTGCCCTTGATGCGGTCCTTGATCTTCGCCAGTTCGTCGATGAAGAAGTTGGCGGTCGAGCCGGTGCCCACGCCGATGATTTCGCCGTCGACCACGTAATCGATGGCGGCGCGTGCCACGGCTTGCTTGAGTTCGTCCTGAGTCATGATGTCTGCAATGGTAAGAAGGAATGGCGACATTTTAACGGATCGCCGGCGCCCTTCGTCGCCAAGCATCCACGCAACACATGCATATTCGATTTAGCCGTGTGCATATCCATTTTGTATTGCCGAACGCTGCGAATTCCCTGACACTGAATTGATTGCAATTTGGCATCTCATTTGCCATCTCTCCAGACAGGGACACGATGAAAATCTTCACCAAGAAGCGGGTACTCGCGGCCGGCGTCCTGCTCGTGGCGGGCGCGGCCGCCTTTGCCTACGCCAAGCGCAGCAGCGAGGACAAGACGCCGCCGCTGAAGTACCGCGCCAGCGCCGTCGATACCGGCAGCATCACGCATACGGTCACGGCGACCGGCACCATCAATCCGGTGGCGCTGGTGAACGTCGGCTCGCAGGTGTCGGGCACCGTCGTCGAGCTGAACGCCGACTTCAACGACCGCGTCAAAAAGGGGCAGGTGCTGCTCAAGCTCGACCCGACCATCTTCAACGCCCAGGTCGGCCAGGCGCGCGCCAGCGTGTCCTCGGCCCAGGCCTCGCTGCGCCTGGCCCAGGCCAGCTTCGAGCGCAACAAGCAGCTGGTGGCGCAGAACTTCGTCTCCAGCCTGGCGCTCGACCAGTCGCGCCGCGAGCTCGACGTCGCCCAGGCCAACCGCCAGCTGGCGCAGGCCCAGCTCGAACGCGCGCTGGCGGACCTGAACAACAGCGTGATCCGCAGCCCGATCGACGGCGTCATCATCAAGCGTACGATCGACCTCGGGCAGACGGTGGCGGCCTCGTTCAACACGCCGAATCTGTTCCAGATCGCCAAGGACCTGACCAAGATGCAGATCGATACCAGCGTCTCGGAAGCCGACGTCGGCGCGCTGAAGGACGGCCTGCCGGCACGCTTCGTGGTCGACGCCTACCCGAGCCGCGAGTTTAACGCCACCATGCGCCAGTTCCGCCTGGCGCCGAACGTGGTGCAGAACGTCGTCACCTACAACGTCGTGCTCGACGTCGACAACCAGGAAGAGCTGCTGAAGCCCGGCATGACGGCCCAGGTGCGGCTGGTGGTCGACAACCGGCCGAAGGCCCTGCGCATCCCGACCGCGGCGCTGCGCTTCCGCCTGTCGGAAGAAGAGCAGGAAAAGGAACGCAAGGAGCTGGCGGCGAAGGCGGCCAAGGAACCGGCCAAGGCCACGCTGCCGCCGCTCGAGGACGACCTGGCCTTCCGCACCGCGAACGAGACCGCGCGCATGTTCAAGGTCTATAAACTCGACGCGAAGAACGAGGCGCATCCGGTCGACATCCGCATCGGCCTGTCGAACTTCCGGTATACCGAAGTGGTGAGCGGCGACCTGAAAGCGGGTGAGCGCGTCGTGACGCGCTCGATCAAGCCGGCCGAGGACATGTGATGACGGCAGCCTTGATCGACATCCAGGCTGTCACGAAGAGCTACGTCTCCGGCAGCGTCGAGACGCCGGTGCTGTTCGGCGTCGACCTGCGCGTCGAGCGCGGCGACTTCATCGCGGTGATGGGCCAGTCGGGTTCGGGCAAGTCGACGCTGATGAACATCCTCGGCTGCCTCGACCAGGCCAGCGGCGGAGAATACCGCCTCGACGGCGCCGACACCCGTTCCCTGTCTCGTCCCCAACTGGCCGAGATCCGCAACCGCACGATCGGCTTCGTGTTCCAGAGCTTTAATCTCATCAAGCGCATGAGCGTGATCGAGAACGTCGCCCTGCCGCTGATCTATGCGGGCGTGCCGCGCGCACGGGCGCTGGCGAAGGCGAAACAGGAACTGGAACGCGTCGGCCTCGGAGAACTCGGTAAGCGCACGCCGAACCAGCTCTCGGGCGGCCAGCAGCAGCGCGTCGCCATCGCGCGCGCACTGGTGGGCGACCCGCCGCTGATCCTGGCCGACGAGCCGACCGGGAATCTCGACACGCACACCAGCGACGACATCATGCGCGGCCTGCAGACACTGAACCGCGAGCGCGGCATCACCATCGTGCTGGTCACGCACGAACCCGACATCGCCGCCTGGAGCCACAGGCTGGTACGCCTGAAGGATGGACGCGTGCTGTACGACGGCCCGTCCGCCGAGGGGCTGCGCCAGCTCGCGGCCAGCCACGAACAGCTGCTGTCCGGGAGCCCGGCATGAAGCTCTACCAGGTGATGGTGGAAGCCTTCCGCTCAATGGCGGCGAACCGCCTGCGCACCGCGCTGACCATGCTCGGCATCGTGATCGGCATCGCCTCGGTGGTGCTGATGCTGGCGCTGGGCACCACCATGCAGCGCTTCATCAAGAAGGAGATGGAGATGCTCGGTACGAACATGGTCTACATCATGCCGGGCGGCGACCGCATCGCCGAGCAGCGCAGCCGCAGCGGCGCGGCGCCTTCGCTGACGGTGGCCGACGCCGACGCCCTGGACCGCCTGCCGACCCTGGCCGGCGCCGCGCCGGCGCTGCAGGGCAGCTTCAAGCTTGCGGCCGGCAACGAGACCTCGACCAGCATCGTGCACGGCGTGACGCCGGCCATGTTCAGGATCCGCAACTGGAAGGTCGAGCAAGGCAGCATGTTCACCGACGACGACGTGCGCGCGGCGTCGCGCATGGTAGTCGTCGGCCAGAAGGTAGCCGACCAGTTCTTCTACCGCCAGGACCCGCTGGGGCGCTACCTGCGCATCGAGAACGTCGCGTTCCAAGTAGTAGGGGTATTGCAGGGCGAAGGCCGCCAGCTCGACGGCGGCGACCTGTCGGAGATGGTGCTGGTCCCGATCACGGCGGCGCGCGCCTACATGGTGCGCGGGCCCTTCCCCGACAACGTCCACTACATCGCCGCGCAGGGCAAGAGCGAGGGCGTGCTGGCCGACGCCGTGGAGGACATGAAGGAAACCCTGCGCGACCGCCACCGCATCAAGCTCGACGACCCGGACGACTTCCGCCTGCAGAACATGGCGACCTTCGCCGCCACCGCCGGCAAGATCACGACCGGCATCGCCGCCCTGCTGGGCGTGATCGGGGGGATCTCGCTGGTCGTCGGCGGCATCGGCATCATGAACATCATGCTGGTCTCGGTGACCGAGCGCACGCGCGAAATCGGCATCCGCATGGCCATCGGCGCCAAGCCGCGCGACATCCTGCTGCAGTTCCTGGTCGAGGCGGTGGTGATCTGCCTGGCGGGCGCCGCGGTCGGGATCGCGATCGCGGCGGGCGGGGCGATGGCGATCTCGGCGGCGGCCGATTTCGACGTCAGGGTCGGCCTGAACGCGGTGATCGTGGCGTGTGCGTTTGCCAGTGCGGTCGGGGTATTCTTCGGCTTTTATCCGGCGCGCAGGGCGTCGCGCTTGTTGCCGGTGGATTGCCTGAGACATGAATAGAACTGCGCACACGGTTCGCCGGCTCGGCCCTCTTGACGCCGCTTTCATGGACGCGGTACTGGACTTCTTCGCCGAGGCCTTCGGCGATCCGGCCTCGTATATGAGCAAGCGTCCCGGCGCGGACTACCTGCGTTCGCTGCTTGGCGGCGACAGCTTCATCGCGCTGGCGGCGCTGGAAGGCGACAAGGTCACGGGCGCCCTGTGCGCCTACGAACTGCGCAAGTTCGAGCAGGAGCGCAGCGAGATCTACATCTACGATCTCGCAGTCGCCGCGACGCATCGGCGGCAGGGAATCGCCACCGCACTGATCGGGTCACTGCAGGACATCGCCGCCGCGCGCGGCGCCTGGGTCATCTTCGTGCAGGCCGATACCGCGCCCGAGGATGAAGCGGCGATTGCGCTCTACAGCAAACTCGGGGTGCGCGAGGAGGTGCTGCACTTCGACATTCCCGTCAACCGGACAAGCGGCTAGGGAGCACGGCAGGAAGCCGACACGCGCCTACGTTTGGCGTCCAGGCAAAACTGCGCCTGGTAGCGCAGTGGCGTGAGCGGATTCTTGCCCGGCCTGGCGTCGAACTGCACCAGATACATCTTGCCCTCCCCCAGGTCCAGCGCCGGCGTCTGCGGCAAGGCCGTCACCCGCCCCCCATAGGGAATGCACATGCTGAAGCTGACCGGAAAAGTCCGATCGGGCGGCATGGCCATGTGCCAGAGGACGCGTGTGCCTTCGCTGACGGTGATGGCCTGGAAGTCGGGCGTGCCGCTGCGCTTTTCTTCGCGCTCGGAAATCGTGAAGCAAGGCTGACCGTTCGCGTCCATGCGTACCTGTGCGTCGCCGATGCGGCGCGCGGCCTGCGCGGGGAGCAGCAGGCCAAGGAGGAGCAAGGTCGGAATCAACTTCATGATCGGTTCAGAATGCAGGAAGGACGGGCAGGAATAAGCCTAATTTGTTGCCGTGCAGCAGTATTGAGGAAAATCAAATTTGGGAGGGCAGGCGTCCAGATCCCAGGGGGCGGAACAACAGGGCTGCCAGTGTCGGGCAGCGTGGATGCAAGCGTTACGCGTGGGCGGCGGTGAGGCAGCGTGGATGCAAAGAGTAAGGTATAGCCGACCACCCTACCTCGCGCGGCGGCGCAGCGGCAGCATGGCGAGCCGGCGTGCGAAGCCGCGGTGTAGGTTCTGGCGGCTAGCGGGATTGGCCAGGAAATCTGCGAGCACCCGTTCGTAGAGCGCTAGTTGCCCTGCATACCGTCGCTGCCGCATCGCCTCGGGGCGCTGCAGGAATTTCAGCACGAAGTAATCCGCCAGCAGGTCGCCCTGCGCTTCCATGTTGTAGTCCGACAGCGTCGCGTCTTCATGCAGCTCGTAGTGGTAAGGCAGGCCGATGCGCACGGCGCCGCGCAGGCGCACCGGGTAGCCGAGCTGGTGCTGCCAGACGTGCACCGACCTCTGATAGACTGCACACCATGAACAAAGTTTATTCCTACATTCGATTCTCCGACCCGCGACAGGCCGAGGGCGACAGCTATAGACGGCAACTTGCAGACACGCTCGCCTACTGCCATAAGAACAATCTACAGCTTGTCAGCGACAGCGAGTACATGTTCTTCGATAAGGGCATCTCTGCCTACTCCGGCAAGCTCCGCGACGACAACACCGAGCTATCCCGGTTCCTGTCACTGGTGCAGGCCGGGGAGATTCGTCCCGGCTCGACTCTCATTGTCGAAAGCCTCGACCGGCTGAGCCGGGAGCACGTACGCCAAGCCCTGCCCCGGTTCATGGACTTGCTCAACGCTGGGATAACGATACATACCCTGCACGGTGACAAAACCTACCACGCCGACAACTACGACCAGTTCGACCTTTTCCAATCGATTATGGAAATGTCGCGCGCTCACTCCGAATCGGAAACGAAGTCACGCCGCATTACATCCCGTTGGCATGACAAGCAGGAGCAAGCCAAGGCAGGTATCCCACTGGGCAAGAGTAAGCCTGCATGGCTTGATCTGGTGTACGACGCCAACGGAAGCACCGAGCCGCCTACCCCGAAAGCTAAGCCCATAGGGTTCAAGGAGAACAAGGCCAAGGTTGCTATCGTAGATAAGATTTTCCGGCTTACCCGCGATGGCTACGGACGGAACGTGGTAGCCCGTATGCTGAACGAACAAGGCATCCCCGCTTTCCGCACGAAAGAAGGCTGGGGAGCCTCGACCATTCATCAAATCTTGAACAACGAAGCCGTTTTGGGCCTGTACCAGCCGCATACAACGACCGAAGAAGGAAAGCGAGTGCCACGCGGGGAGCCGTTCATGTTCTACCCGCCTATCATCGACCGGGACACATTTGAAGCCGCACGGGCCGCAGTAGCAGGCCGCAACGCTGGCAAGGCCCGTAAGCAGACGCCAGAGTTCCAGTTATGGCAGGGTATCGCCAAGTGCCAGCTATGCGGAAGCGCCATGCACACGTATGGCAACGGCAGGAAGCCTAAGGAAGGCGAGACTGCGCCACGTTGGATGCGCTGTTATCAGGCGAAGAAGGGAAAGTGCGAAGCCGGGAGCATTGGAGTGTGCAGCATGGAACCCACATTCAAGGAAATACTAGCCAAGCTGAACATCCTTGCACTGGTGCAGAGCAGCGCTAGCGCAATCAATGCAAAGCTGGAAGTGGTGACAGGCCAGCTAGTAGCCGAGCGTGCCAAGCTGGAGGACTTCAAGGCCGACTATGCCGCCCGACGATCCGACACTATCCGCGATCTGCTGTACGAAACAGAAGATCGTATTGCCGCACTGGTGGAACAAGAACAGCAGCACCTTGCCGACCTCGCCGCAGACCAGATTATCGACAAGGCTGACTTCTTCGCACGGCTGGACTTGAAATCATTCCCCGGCAGATCGCGGGCTAACAGCATCTTGAAACGGTTACAGGTGGAAGTGGGTATCGACTGCGAGCAGCGACGGTTTCATGTTCGCAAGGCTGGCGTGCCAGTGCTCGACCTCGTGCAGAAGGAAGCCGAAAAATTCCTGGCCTATCCCGGTAACAGCGAGATATCCGGCGTCATCCAGCGACAGGACGGTACGTGGACACCGATCCTTCCTCACGATGACGATGATGACGGAGAGGAACCTGAGTACGAGAGCGAGGGCCACGACAGCCGAGACTACTAAGCTTTCCCTGGCTACTCGTCCAATCCACCCGACGAGACAGCGCAAACGCGTTATAAGGAACCGCCACGCCACGGATCTGCGTTGCGCGTGGCAATGGCAGCCGTGACCGCAAAACGCCCTCAGCGCTTCTAACAGCCCCCTCGGGCAGGGTATGTTTGCTCTATCGTTGAGGGGTAGCGTCGCTCCTAGCGCTGCAAGTTCCACTGGACCTTTATCGAACATACAGAGCAACCGCCATTTGCTCAGCAAACCACACCTTTGGTCAACACTCTGCTCATCAGATACATAGCCGTTTATATGCGATGGCACGGTTGCGACGCGTTTCTCTATCAAAACCCTAAACGGGGGTCTAGCGCTTTGATCACAGTTTCAGTGGATCGTCAAGTATTTTTTTGACTTACCAACGAGAACGTGCGAAAATTCACTTCTCGTGGCAGAGATAGCACGGCAGCACAACGCCCTTACCTTCCTTCCACTGACCCGAACGAGCTCCTTAACTGGACGGTTCGGTTTTTTTACACCTTGAAAGCTTGCTATGTACAAGAAAACAACCGCCGTTCGCGGCATCAATCGAAAGGACACACATGACCCAAATTGCATCCCCCCTCCAACGCGGTAAGTACCCACCCTTCCTGCCCTACAACTTCTATGAAGCGCCACAGTACGCTTCGTTCAGGCCAGTTTCAGCGCCTCGGCCGACAGACGTTCCCTCCTCCCCAATCCTTCTCAGACAACTACGCACCGCTGAGCCTAGAGCCAAGGTCGACCTAGAACGCAAGACCCTTCGAACGTACATGTTCGATGAGAGCGGCAGGCTGCAAGATGCCAAGATCAATCTTGAGACTGGAGAAGTGGCACCACATGAATACAGGCGGGCCGCGCCAAAGCTCAAGGCCAGGCGTAACCCAGATGCGCCCGACCAAGAACCATTCTGGACGCAACCACTGCCTGAGATCGCAGCACCCGAACAGGCAGCAAAAGTTATTGCGACCGCCGATAAGTCTAGGAAGCGGTTCGACAACACAGCCAAGGTTCATCTTGAGAACTACGCACGTTTGGACGATGCCCGTGAGGTCTACCCCGGCCTTGACAACATCCTTACTGGCGCACTGGCACTTAGTATGGGCGGAAACACCCGACCGCTAAGAAGGAACGTGATGTTCATGATGCTACAGTCTCTTGAGGTTATCTCGCCAATGCGAGTGCGGGAGCTCATGGGGTTCAGCAAACCGCATTCAGAGAAGGTAGCGATGGTCCTGCGCGTGATCGTAACTGGATTCATGCGCGATCTCAGACAGCGTCGAGAGTGCTGACTTCCTAACCTCACCTATATAAGAGCCGTGCGGACGCGAGGCTCCTGTACCGGTCTGAGTTCTAAGCCTCACCTATATAACAGCCGTGCGTAAGCGAGGCAGTCATCTACCATTGCCGTGCACTTTAGGTTCAGTTCGGCCGGAAGGCAAGGGTACACTTCTGCAACTACAGGGTCCGAACAGCCGCATTCCATGCGCTATCGGCCGTGGCAAGAATCCAAACATAGATAGTGGTTATTCGTGTGCTAGACTGAGCATTCGACCCTATGGATTTCCTATGTCAATCACTTCACCGAAAGAAGCTAAAGAATCTTCTGCTGCGACGCTTGCAGAACTGAAGAAGCTGATTGAGAGCTATAAAATCAATGCTATTTCGGTAGACACTACCACTTTCGATGACAGTGGAAAAGATTACGACAAAGGTATCTTTAGCCAGCTACGGCAATTTAAGGTGCATCCCCAGCAGCTAATCATCTCCGAGGTGGTTCTTAAAGAGATCGACCGTCATTACCGCGAACGACTCACAAAGAGCAATACGCGCTTCTCCCTTGTTGGAAACGTCTGCTCACTTTTAGGTGCGACGACTGAATCAATTTCAATTATCGAGTCTGAGCTGAGCAAACTTCCGCCAATTGACAAAATATGCGAAGTCCGGTTGCAGGAATTCCTTTCTGAGTCAAACGCGACCGTACTAAAGCCGGACGACTACATTATGAATCGCCCCGGGTTTTGTAGAGGCTCCATTGTTTGAGAGAATGGAGCTATGAAAAAGCAACCCAAGTATTCCCCTGAAGTCATCGAGCGCGCCGTGCGCATGGTCAGCGAAGCCGGCAGCCAGTA
>NZ_PPXQ01000064.1 GCF_004798585.1 Massilia sp. Mn16-1_5 | reverse complement strand
ATGCCCAGCAGCAGAGCAGCGTTGTTTCGCTGCCACCCTCTGACTCAAGGAGAGAACCGATGCGCCGAAGCATCATCGCAACCGCAATGGCTGCCGGCCTGACGCTGGCACTGACAGCCTGCGGCGGATCCACCACCCCGGCCTCCCCCACTGCGGGGGGCGGCGCCACCAACCAGGCGACCCCCACCACCTCGGCCCCGCCGGCCAACGGCGGCAAGCTGACCATCTGGGTCGATGAGACCCGCATCGCCGGCTTCAAGAAGCTGGGCGAGCAGTTCAAGACCGACACCGGCGTCACGCTTGACGTCGTCCAGAAGCCCTCGGGCGACATCGCGGAGGACTTCGCCGCCCAGGTGCCCACCGGCAAGGGCCCCGACATGATCGTCATCGCCCACGACAACACCGGCAACCTCGTCAAGAACGGCGTCGTCGCCCCCGTCGAGCTCGGCGACGCCACCGGCGACCTCAACAAGGCGGCCCTCGACGGCTTCCGCTACGAGGGTCAGCTCTACGGCGTCCCC
>NZ_PPXQ01000063.1 GCF_004798585.1 Massilia sp. Mn16-1_5 | reverse complement strand
CATATAATCGCCAGCTTTCACTTTGGTAAAAATATCATTCGAACGGATGACTTCATACTTTCCATTCAGTTTAAAGAAATCCCCGACCGCAAAGCCATCGAATTCCTTTTCAATGCCTTCTGCTGTGATCTCAGAAAAACCATTTTCATCATAGTTTTCTGTGATCTCGACTCCGCCTTTGCCAAATGAATCGAACTCAATGTATTAGTCACCGTTGTTCTTGACAATGAATGATCCGATTGCTGTGACTAACGTTCCTGTTTTAAACATTATTCATCAACCTTTCGAGGTTTCTTATAATCTAGCACTTGTGTGCTATCAGAGTATCCATTTGTTGTTGGATCAGCAGTGATGCCTAGAAACGCTAGCAACGCAAAAAGTGCATTGATAACAGCTAGTGCCTTATCGCCGTACGAAGATAAATCTAATGTGTATCCGAAAGTCGCTGCAATCGCTTGAATCAACAAGATGACCAGCGGAACGACTCCAATCCAAAAAGCTTTAGATTTGATTCTCAGTTTC
>NZ_PPXQ01000061.1 GCF_004798585.1 Massilia sp. Mn16-1_5 | reverse complement strand
TACTGGCTGCCGGCTTCGCTGACCATGCGCACGGCGCGCTCGATGACTTCAGGGGAATACTTGGGTTGCTTTTTCATAGCTCCATTCTCTCAAACAATGGAGCCTCTACAAAACCCGGGGCGATTCACTCGGTGCTTGCCTGGATCGATCGGCACCAGCTGTCCGGAAGCCAGTATCTGTTCCCAAGCCGAGTGAGCGAGTCGCCACACCTGTCTACCCGCCAGTACGCGCGCATCGTCACTAAGTGGGTGGAATCGATCGGCCTAGATGCGACCGCTTACGGAACACATTCGATGCGCAGAACAAAAGCGACTCTCATCTACCGGCGAACTAAAAATCTTCGAGCAGTTCAGTTGCTTCTTGGGCATACTAAGCTCGAGAGCACCGTGAGATATCTTGGGATCGAGGTCGATGATGCCCTTGAGATCGCGGAGCAGACCGAGGTCTGACCCGGCCGTTAGCCGACTGCAGCAGAGGCTGGCCGGTCGCCTGTTATGATCGCGGACTGCAGTCGACAATTGCTATACGCTAAACGGCCGAGATCGGCCACCAGCGGTCGTTCACAAACTTGTTCTGGAATACCTGAATGATCCATATGGAAGAAATGCGTCAGCTACTTTGTCGCACTTATCCGGGCCTTCGTGATCGCGTTGTCGCTTCTGCTGACGAA